>JADJZY010000031.1 GCA_016715505.1 Bacteroidota bacterium | reverse complement strand
CATTAGATTATATTTTTTATGTCTTCAATTTCTTTTATTTCAATTTCAATGTGTTTCCCCGTGAACACAATGGTAGTTGGGCGATCAATAAAAAATTGATAAACTTCGCCTGTTCTATCCAAATTGTTCAATATTTTTTCAAGGTCTTGTTGTTTATTAATAAATTTAAAGAACACTTTATTAGAAAATGTTGGTCGTATATTTAAGCTATTGACGTTGAAATTTGCATTCATAAAGTCGTAGCCATCATTAATCACATATCCATCCTTTTGCAAGTCGGTTTTTAGGTCAACTAAAACACTTTCTTGTATGCCTTTGAAATATATCAATGGAACAAACCTGTCAGTATCAGGAATAGTCTTGGTTTTGTTTTTGCTCCATTTTGTCTTTAATAACAAAACTAATTCTTTCAATAGGTTAATTTCAACGGTTGGTGTTACTTCAATAATAAATATTCTTTCGTGAGGTTCTGTGTTTAGTGAGGTTTAAAAAACAATTTATTCAGTTGTTTTAATTGCTTCTCTTTAGCAACTATTTCAATATAGGCAGATTTAAAGATTAGCTTTTTCCCATTTGATATGATTTTGTCAATTTCACTTTTTGATGTTTTTCTTTTTGAATTTACAGAAGGTGGATTTTTGTAACAATTTCCAATAAATGGCTTGAAATTACTGAATAATATATTTCTGCCTCTTCTTCGGTTTTTGAGTATGCTGCCTTAATTTTTTGAATTAAAGTTTTGTATTGATTCTCAAAATCCTCTGCATAAATTAAAGTGAAACGGCTAATGAAATCAGCTTTGTCTGTAGCCGTGAATTTCTTGATTTTCCCAAGTATTGCGTCAAGTTCTGCAACCGATAGTATTTTCTTCGAAGGCGAAATTCCTTTTAGGTAAATAAATAGAATGAAATTTTTCGTCTTGTTTTTTAAATACTGTTCAAAGAGTTGAACTAATGGTTTCTTTATTTTCTGTTTTTGTTGTGCTGGAGTGTAGTCGGTGTTATGATATTTTACTTGAACCAAATAATCGTCAAAGCCATAGTCTTGGAGTTGTTCAATTTCAATAGTCTTGGTCGAATTGTTGAATATTTCCAATATAGTCCTGTCGAACTGAAATTTATATCCTCTAAGTGCTATGTATGCTCCGTCCATTCGTTAAATATTTTAGTCTATTTTTTATTTTTAACACTATCTGTTGAGGTCTGCCTTTTTGCCATAGAATGACCCACAACGGTTCCGGGCTTTGTGCTGGGAGGGCTGATGGCAGCGGTTTTGACTGGAATTCTTAGTTCAAATATAGCAAAAAATATGAATAAAGTAGTGTGGCCCTCCTTGCACAAAACCCGTGTTATTGGTAGTGGGCCTGTCGGTTTGGTTGGCTTTCTTCTCTTGCTGTGAAAGTCTTAATACCCATTTTAAGCAGTTAGAAGGCAAGCTTTAGAAATTCAAAATATCTTCTCAGCACATACCCGCTCCCGATTTCTGAATTCCAGTTTATCGTCTAAGCAGTGAATCAAAACTAAATTCTTCAATTTCTTTAAAATCAATTTACCGGGAGCGAATTCAAGGCAGTTTGTGAAAGCGAACTGAATATTTTCTTGGTGTAGGGTAGTAAGCGCCCTAAATTCTGCCGATAAGATGTGCAATACACGAATCAATCAAAACCTGATCAACGAAATTCTTCTCATGAAAAATGTCTAAGCGATATGGTGAGAAGGGCGCTGGAAAACGTGAATAATTTCTATTCGGTTAAGTTTCTCAGTGCTTGCCGGTCTGTGAAATAAGCCAACCAAACCGAATCTAATTTTTCTCTGTATGTCGCTCAGGCCCATTACCAATAACGGAGCCGGGCTTTACGATCGGGCGGGCTTGATAGCAGGCGATTTGACCGGAATCCGTAGATCAAATATAGCGAAATATATGAATAAAGTAGATTAGCCCGCCTGGCGTAAAACCCGTGTTACTCGCAGGCGGCCTTTTCGGTTTGGTTGGCTTTCTTCTCTTGATATGAAAGTCTTAATACCCTTTCTAAGCATTTCGAAGGCAAGCTTTAGAAATTCAAAATATCTTCTCTGCAAATAACCGCTCCCAGTTTCTGAATTCCAGTTTATCGTCTAAGCAGTGAATCAAAACTAAATTCTTCAATTTCTTAAAATCAATTTACCGGGAGCGAATTCAAAGCAGTTTATCAAAGCGAACTGAATATTTTCTTGGTGTAGGGTAGTAAGCGCCCTAAATTCTGCCGATATGATTTGCAAAACACGAATCAACCAAAACCTAAACAACGAAATTCTTCACGTGAAAAATGTCTAAGCGATATGGTGATCGGGGCGCTGAAGAACGTGACTAATTTCTAAGCGGTTAAAAATCTCAGTGCTTGCCGGTCTATGAAAAAAGCCAACCAAATCGAATCTAAATTTCTCTGGTTGTCCCCAAGGCCGCTTGCGAGTAACGTGGTTGCGCTTGGCGAAGGTGGGGGTTAAAAAGTACTCAAGTTCAAATTTAGAACATAAGATAATAGAAAGTACAAATGTTCAGCCTAGCACAAAAGCCCCACTTGCGCCAAACGCATGTTGGCGGTAGTTGTTTATAGTCCAAGTATTTATTCTTTACAATTAGTTTTAAATTATTTATGTTCCTTTTGTCCTTATTTGAAATGTTTATGTCGATGTATAATACTACTTATTTTTCCAACCTCTCTTTTTAAAATTCAATAATGTCTCAGCATTTTCTTGATTCAAATTATTTATCGAGTTGTTTCTTATTTCTTCATTCCTGTTTTCAGTTGTTTCTCTATAACTTTCATTTTTTTCCAATACTGATTTTATTTCTTTTCTAAATGTAACAAGTAAGTCTTCCTTTTTATTAAGTCGAATTATAAATTCTGTATTTTGTCTTGTAAGTTCAATAACTTCTCGTTTTAGTTTCTCAATTTCATTTGTAGCATCTACCTTTTCCTTTTCAAATTCAGCAATTATACTTTTACTTTCTTTAAGTTTTTCTTCTACTGATTTTACATTCTCTGATATCCTATTGTTTAGTAAGAATCGGTTTTTAGTAATTGCTTGGAATTCCAAATCTTGCTCAGATTTGTCCTTCATATGGCATAATTCATGCCTAACCTATTTACAATATCTTCGGATAGACTTACATAACCCATTTAAATATTTTTTATTTTTAGTATTTATTAAATTCTTGTATTTTACTCGTATTATGTTGAGTTTGCACAATTACCGCCAACGGTTCCGGGCTTTGTGCTGGGAGGGCTTGATGGCAGCGGTTTTGACCGGAATTCTTTGTTCAAATATAGCAAAAAATATGAATAAAGTAGTGTGGCCCTCCTTGCACAAAACCCGTGTTATTCGCAGGCGGCCTTTTCGGTTTGGTTGGCTTTCTTCTCTTGCTATGAAAGTCTTAATAACCATTCTAAGCAGTTCGAAGGCAAGCATTAGGAATTCTAACTATCTCCTAAGCACAAAAACGCTCCCGATTTCAGAATTCAAGTTTAGCGTCTAAGCAGTGAACCAAAACTAAATTCTTCAATTTCTTTAAAATCAATTTACCGGGAGCGAATTCAAAGCAGTTTATCAAAGCGAACTGAATATTTTCTGGGAGTAGGGTGGTAAGCGCCCCAAATTCCGCCGATATGATTTACAAAACACGACTCAACCGAAACCCGATCAACGAAATTCTTCACGTGAAAAATGTCTAAGCGATATGGTGAGAAGGGCGCTGGAAATCGTGATTAATTTCTATTCGGTTAAGTTTCTCAGTGCTTGCCGGTCTGTGAAATAAGCCAACCAAATCGAATCTAATTTTCTCTGGTGATTCCCAAGGCCGCTTGCGAATAACGGTTCCGGGCTTTGTGCTGGGAGGGCTTGATGGTAGCGGTTTTGACCGGAATTCGTAGTTCAAATATAGTAAAAAATATGAATAAAGTAGTGTAGCCCTCCTTGCACAAAACCCGTGTTACAGGCAGTGGGCCTGTCGGTTTGGTTGGCTTTCTTCTCTTGATATGAAAGTCTTAATACCCTTTCTAAGTATTTCGAAGGCAAGCTTTAGAAATTCTAACTATCTTCTCAGCACAAACACGCTCCCGATTTAAGAATTCCAGTTTAGCGTCTAAGCATTTACGCCAAAGGAAAAACTTCTTTTCCTTTTACTCAAAATCTCGGGAGCGATTTCAAGGCAGTTTATCAAAGCGAACTGAATATTTTCTCTGAGTAGGGTGGTAAGCGCCCTAAAATTCCGCCGATATGATTTGCAATACACAACTCAACCAAAACTAAATCAACGAAATTCTTCTCATGAAAAATGTCTAAGCGATATAGTGATCCGGGCGCTGGAAATCGTGATTAATTTGTTCGCGGTTAAGTTTCTCAGTGCTTGCCGGTCTGTGAAAAAAGCCAACCAAACCGAATCTAATTTTTCTCTGTATGTCGCGCAGGCCCATTGCCTGTAACGTTTGGCGGGTTGGTGAAGGGTGGGGTTTTAGAGATGTTTACATTCATAGGAGTAGAATAGCCCACCTTGCACCAACCCGCTGTTAGCAGATAGAGCAGCATTTTTATTGCCGCCGCTTTATCCGGCGGCATAACGTAGAACGGCGCCACCGACAAATTTATAAAAATTTTTTTTTTTTTTTGGGAGGGGTTTGCGGCTTACCCGAAGGGCGGCCACCAAATTGTGGAAAACTAATGTTTGATTAACCCAAAATTGTCTTTGGAACACGAAACCCCGCCTTTTGGGTAGGTGCTGTTAGGCCTTTGTGCTTTCTGTCCACAGTCGTTATAAGTATACATATGATTGAGGCGGAACTACGTTAAAGTCGTCCTAATTGACAAAGGTTTTCTATACATTTTTGTCTTTTTTATTTTAATGGCGTGAGCAATTTCTCTGTCAGCGAAATACTCATAAAAAAAGTCTTCTGTTATTCCAGAATATTTTTTTGTCATTTTCCAAATAGCTTCAGGATCGAAACTGAAAATATCATCTATTTCAAATTCACCAATGACTTGTTGAACAGGAGATGATGCATAGACAACAACCGTTTTGATATTTGGGTTTTTGAATATGACCTTGCGGAATTCAAATCTCTTCGTGCCATCAAATATTTTGAAGGCATATTCTAGTTTTATAGATAGTAATACTCTCATTGATTGAATGAATAATTTGCAATTTTTATGAAATCTTGTTGTGTGATTTTTACGAAATCCTCTTGGCATATCAAGAATATTGGGAATTACACCGTTTCATTTAACCATTTTAGATTCGGCCTTTTAGGATAAGAAAAAGCATACAAAAAATTAACAATAAATGGTCTGCTTATAAGATGACAGGTTTATTATAGGATTATAATTCCAATGTTTCTTTAGTTCCTCGTCAGAAAAAACACTTCGTTTTCTGCATAACGCTTGAAATGTTGCCTCGTCATTGATATCTGTGATTACAGATTCAACAATTCCAACAGTTGTTACAACTCCGTATGAATTGCATTGCCAGAGTCACCTGTCCTGTAGAATATAATTCTATCTCCACTTTTTAAGTTTCTTTCAAGAGAACGAGAAATGTAAACCTTACTTAATGCGTTTCTATGAGGTTCATTTTCTACAAAATCTTTAGGTGATTCTGTTCGTAAAGTATGAATCAGGTAAAAGTTCGGTATGATACGCTTGGTATATCGGAACGATGAACACATCAACCTTTGAAATAAAAGGATAAGTTAATTTTAGGTAAATCAATATTTTATGGACTATTCCTATTAAAATCCTTAACATAAACTTTCTCGTCTCCGTTTTTTGTAGACTTTATGCCGTGAAACTTAAAGCCCCATTCTTCGAGCAAAGCGATTAACCTTTCTTGCTCAGGTCTTTTGTCAAAAATTGTAACATAAATTTCAGTTACTTTCTGCTTTAAAGCATTGTCGAAAATAATTTTTAAAAATCGTTCCCCTATTTTAAAACCATTGCTTGTAACTTTGAAGGTTCCAATTTTAAGTCGCTTCTTTTTTTCAAACGGAGGAGTTATGTCTGAATATGGCTCGCCTTCGTCTTCAATTTTTATGAAAAGGAATGCTGATAAAATATCATTCTGAAAACACATATGATATTTCGTCAGACTTCTTGTTGAACCAACCATCAAAAGGAGGAAACTGATAGTCCTCTCGAAAACTGTCAAAAAATTGGTCGGCTAATTTTACTTCGCCAAAGTAAAGTTTTTTAACTGCTAATATTTTATAATCAACTAATGCAGGATTTTCAGCGGTAGCTTTTTCTAAAAAAGCATCAATTTTGAAAACCTTTTCTGAAATATTTAAAAGCTGTGCCTTTGTATGGATTTTTTTGTCCTCTGAAATTAAAATATCAACTCTTCCTTGATAAACCTCATTTAATATTTTAGAGTCATTAATATCATTCCCATTTAAATCAATTTGAGAGCTAATCTCGGCAATTTTCCCTTCAAATGGTGCTTGAGTTTTTAACAGATGATAGTTTCCGATTTTGATATTCATCGTCTTTACTGTTTCGGCATCTTTATTTCTATTGAGTTCCTCTACAGTTAATGGATGGATACATTTTTCCAATTTCAGTTTGTCCAACCATTGAAATAGGTATCCAATGTCTGGATTGATAACCTTACTTGCCTCTCGGTGAATTATAATATTTGTATCAAGTAAAATTCTCATCAAGTTGAAAATGTTTTATCAAGCGAAGTTAATAATTCTGAAA
>JADJZY010000030.1 GCA_016715505.1 Bacteroidota bacterium | reverse complement strand
GCAGCAACGCGGTTAACAACCAGTTCAATTACGCTAATGACGGTGGCTCTTGCACCTACATGTTTTTAATGGCATCAAAGGCTATGGATGAGGCCGTGTTGCAAGCAATTACGATGGTTTTACAGCCATAGCTAAGTAAAAATTCTGCAATTCTAACTCCATAATACTTGATGGAGTCGGGCGACTTTTCACCGTAGGGCAAGTGGGCAGTGTCTCAAAATAAATTAAGGATTCTTGAGGTAGAATTTTATGAATTGCATGGGCAACGGTTAGGCCACCAATGCGGAATCAAAAATCCCGATCGGGTTTTCCGAACGGGATTTTGTTTTTGTTTTTTTAATACAGGCATGAAGCCGGTAATGAATTATTTTTGTTGGTTGGTGCCGGTGCCGGTGCTGGTGCTGGTGCTGGTGCTGGGGCCGTGGCCGGAGCATCGGTAATTCCATTTTCTTTTTACCAGATTCATTAAATCGTCTGAAGCATCTGCATACAGCAATACTCCTTGGCTACTGTCAATCACCGTTTTGTATCCACTTTCTTTGGCAACCTCCTCAATAGCTTTTTACATTTTCAATCATTGGATCTGCAAATCGTTTTGCTTTTTTTTAATGATTCTTGCGCGGTTTGTTGAAAGTTTTGAATACGTTCTTCCAAGTTGGCAATTTCTTTTTGGCGGTCTAATTTAACCGGATCTGTCATCATTGCTTCTTTCGACTGATACTCAGAAATTTTATTTTCGTATTCAGCTCTCATGGTTTTCAATTGTCCTTCCAATTGTTTAGCAAAATCTTGAATATCGGATTCTGCTTTTTTCTTTCCGGAAGTAAAAGAAGAAGATCGTTTAGGTTAATATGACCGGTTTTTTGTGCAAAGGTTTCCGGAGAAAAACCAAGTAAAAATGCAATTGCAAGTATTAGGATATTTTTCATGCTGCGAAAGTAGTTATTTGACCGGAATTATTTGCTTCCCTTTTTGTAACCCATCGCCAAAAGAATTTCATCGCTTTTGTCGAATTTAGGATTGGTGTATAGAAGGGAGGCACCACTGGATTTATCGAAAATAACGGCATAAGACCCTTTTTCGGCCAAAGCCTTAATCGCATTGTAGACTTTATCTTGAATGGGTTTAATCAGCTCTTGTCTTTTTTTGAAAAGTTCGCCATCTACACCAAATCTTGCTTTTTGCAATTCTTTCACTTCTTTTTCTTTGGCAATAATCTCATTTTCTCTTTTTCTCTTCATTTCTTCGGTCAGCAAAATCTGCTCCGCTTGAAAAGCCTATACAACTTGTCTATTTCGGCATATTTCGCTTCAATTTCTTTTGCCATTGGGTAGAAAGATTGTCGATTTGCCCTTGTGCAGATTTGTAATCCGGGATGTTTTGAAGAATATATTCGGTATCAACGTAGGCGTACTTTTGAGCATTAGCAAAGAAAGGTGCAGTACAGAAGAGAACAGCAAATAAAAGGAACTTTGCAAAAGTGTTTGTTTTCATAACTTGTTTTTTAGGGCCGAAGGCCAAAATTAGACATTTAAAATTTTTATAGGTCACCTATGTTTGCACCAATTGTAAAGTGGAATTGTCCTTTTCCTCTTCCATTGGTTGGGTTGCTATTAACTGCATCAAAGCCCCAACCATAATCCAAACCAAGTAAACCAAACATGGGAAGAAAAACGCGAACTCCCACACCGGCCGAACGAGCCACTTGAAAGGATTGAATGAACGTAAAGGATCCATAGGCATTTCCGCCTCTGCAAATCCGGCCATAAATAGTTGCTGAAGGATTGAGCGAAAAAGGATAGCGTAATTCCATGGTGTATTTGCAAATGGCAATATCGCCAATGCCTTGTGAGTTGCCAACAGAGCCATCGGTGTATCCGCGTAAGGCAATAATTTCTCTGCCGTCCAAGGCCCAGCCGGTAAGCCCGCTTCCTCCTAAATAGAATCTTCCAAAGGGGGAGGCGCCAATATTTTTATTGTATGATCCAATAAACCCAAATCCCACTTTGGTATTCAAAACAAGATTATCAAATAACCGTGTAAACCAACTGCTCGTAAATTTCCATTTATGGTATTCAACCCATCTTGCTTCCTCTCTGGAGTGGGTGTAATAATCTGTTGGATTCGTGGCTTCTTCTCTAAATTTAGAATAGGGTGGAGTAATTTGTAAACTGGTCATTACCTGCGATCCACTTCTTGGGAAAATTGGTTGATCGATGGAGTTTCTTTGCAATACGGTTTTAATGCTCAAGTCGTTTGCTTTTCCATTGCTGAAAAGAAATTGTGCTCTAAAATTGCTCAGCACAAAATGCTGAAAACTGATTTCATTATAGAGGTTGAAAAAATCATCAGGAACTTTTAGTCTTCTGCCTAGTCCTAAGAAACCCCTGTGGTGAAAAGGGTTTGACGGGTTGGGTCATCCTTTTTTGCCCCGTTAAATTTTGGCGCGAATGGAATACAGAAACGCTTAACGAGTTTGGTTTTTTCCGCCTAACCAAGGTTCCATAAAGAAGCATTGTAGGATTGAAACCATGCACCGGTACTCTGTGCGCGGATAGAAAGTGATTGACCATCACCGGCTGGCAAGGGTTTCCATGCGTCCTTTTCAAAACATTACGAGCAGAAAAATTATTGAAAGATACCCCCAAGGTTCCTACAATACGGCCTGCGCCCCAGCCTCCCGAAAGTTCAACTTGGTCAGATGCTTGTTCTTCAACCACATATTCAATATCCACTGTTCCATCTGCCGGATTAGGTTTTGGGTTCACCCCTAATTTTTCCGGATTAAAATAACGCAATTGCGCTAAATCTCTTTGGGTTCTGATAATATCTGTACGTGAAAATAACTGACCAGGCTTGGTGCGCGCTTCGCGCAGAATTACCTTGTCGTTGGTTTTAGAATTGCCGGTTACGGTTACTTTGTTAATAATAGCTTGACGGCCTTCGTAAATTCTCATCTCCAAATCAATACTATCGTTTTCCACCAAAATTTCCACAGGAGTTACTTGAAAGAAAAGGTAGCCATCGTCCATATAAAGAGAGGTGATATCTCTACTGTCTTGACTCATGAATAGTCTTGACTCAAGTATGGATTGGTTGTACACATCGCCTTTGTTAATATTGAGAACGTTGTTTAATTCTTTATCGGTATATTTTGCATTTCCAACCCAGAATATTTCTAAAATAATACTTAGGGCCCTCATCGATTTTAATTTTCATATTGAGGTATTTGCCATCAAATCGATACACGGTATCGCTAACGATTGCAGCATCTCTAAACCCTTTGCCATTGTATTTGGCAATGATTTTTTCTTTGTCTGCAATGTAATTTTCTTCAATGTACTTTGACGCTTTAAAAATATTCCACCACTTTCTTTCTTTGGTTTCCTTCATGGCTCTTTTGAGCTTAGAAGAAGCAATGGTTTTATTGCCTTCAAAATGATTTCGTTGATTTTAACCTTGTGCATTTTGTTCACAAAAATCATCAAGATTACACTATTGGGAGCAGAAGAATCGGCCCGTTGAGTGATGTTCACTTTGGTGTCTAGAAACCCTTTGTCGACAAAAACTCTTTGATGGTATTAGAGGTGGTAACGATGAGGTTATCGGTAACAATTTTTCCGCGAATGAGATTTATTTTTTCGCGGATATCATCGACCTCATGTTTTTTATCCCTTTAAAACTGAATTTGGAAAGTCGTGGTCTTTCTTCCACCTGAATGGTTAGAAAGATTGTTTTGCCTTGAATTTTACTGGCGACAATTGAAATATCGGAAAATAAGTTTAACTCCCATAAACTCTTGATGGCTTTTTAATTGCATCTCCGGGAACGGTAATTTTTCGCCAGCGATAGTCCGGAGGCAATAATCAAAACGTTTTTGTCCGGATAATCGGTGCCCGCAACGGTGATGCCTCCAATTTCATATTCAGAGGGTAATGCGTAATCGATAGAAGAGGTTGACTACCACCTACAACAACTTGTGCATTTAGTTGATGAAAACACGCAGCAAAAAATAAAAACAGGAGAATATTTTTTATCATTTCCCTTGTTTTAATTGTTCGCTGGTAAGACCGAATCTTCTTTCTCGTTGTTGATAATCCAGAATGGCTTTTTTTAATTCGTTTCTATCGAAATCCGGCCAAAGTGTTTCCGTAAAATAAAATTCTGCATAAGCACATTGCCAAAGTAGAAAATTGCTGATTCGATGTTCACCTGAAGATTCTAATCAATAATTCCGGATCCAGGATTCCTGCGGTATTGAGGCGCTGAGCAAAAAGTGATTCGCTAATATCATTGCTGTTTATTTTCCCATCAAAGCATCTTTAACAAGTGATTTGGCGGCTTCTGTTTCCCATTTGGCACTATAGCTTAGGGCAAGAATTAAAGTAAGATGGCTATTGCCGGAGGTTAGGCGCATTGCTTCTTCAAGCTCTTTTCTGCAATTAGGAGGAAGGGCATCGGTGTTTCCAATGGAAAGCAAGCGAATGTTGTTTTTATTTTAAAGGTAGGAACCTCATTTCTGATGGTACTTACCAGCAGTTCCATCAAGGCATCTACTTCCTTCTGTGGTCGACTCCAGTTTTCAGTACTAAAGGCATACAAGGTGAGATTATTTTATACCCATTTCGGCACAAGCTTCCACGGATTCTTTTACCGATTTTACACCGTTTTGATGGCCGAAAATTCGCAACTTGCCCGGTTGCCTGCCCGACGGCCATTACCGTCCATGATAATGGCTACGTGTTTGGGAAGCTTTTCCGGGTCAATTTCTTGTTTTTCATCGGGGGGCAAAAGATATGAAAGGAAGCTTACCCCACCTGAATAACTAGGGCATTTCCTTTAGGGTTTTCCAGTTTAAAAGTTAATACAACACCAAAGAAGGAGTACCAATCTTTTGTTTTGGCATTTCCTCGTTGTTTTCCGCTATTTATAGCAGGGTTATCGACCGGTTTAGATAGACTAGGGTCGGAGAGTGCGGCAGATTCTTCTCCTCTTTCGAGAAGCGAATGGTATAGTAATCGGGGTAAGTGGTGCTCACATCATTCAAGTAATCTGTCCAAGTTTTGCGCAAGCCCCATTTCAAATCAATGGAGGTTTTGCTCATGGCGGCCTTTATTCCAAAACCGAAAGGCATATTGGCTTGTACTCTGCTATAATTTTTTCTTTTGTATCGGGCGGTTCCCTGTCCTTCTGTATCTAAATTTTTAAGTGCAATCCACGAACCGTTTAATTCGGCTTTCGGATTAAAATAATACATGCCCAATCCCCAAACATATAGGGTGAAAATGGAAAAATAAATCCCGGTGTTTCTCCTCCAATTTGGTAGGGTAAAAAGTTAAATACAAATTGTGAGTTTATTTCAGCAATATCACTTCGAAAATGAAGGTTTCGTTCTTGGTAGTTTTGTAATTCGGAGTATTTGTCGTTTCCATAAATTCTTCCGTACCCTGCGGTATTTCTCCAACTCCAACGTTCATTAAAGTTGTGTTGAAAAATAACTCCACCGGCCGGTCTAACAATATTGAGAAAGGCAAAGCGCTCGTTTAAGTCGCCCATGTAATGACTACCACCTACCCAAAACCCTATTTCTTTATGGGGCAGAAACGTTGGGCATGAGCAACGTTGCTCATCCATGTCGAACAAAGTATAAGAAGGGTTGTATAACGATTGTTTTGGGTCAATAGCAATAGCTTTAATGCAACTATTTCAGAGACTCTAACGCTTTTTGGCCTTTTCATTGTTGGGATCTAATTCTTTTGCCTTGGTCCAAGCGTCTTTTGATTTCGCGTTGTCTTTATTGCTGTAATAATAGAAGCCCAAATAGGAATAGGCCTCTATTAAATCTTTACTGCTTTTGGCGGGGTCGGTAACTTTTGCAATAAAATTTTCATAGTGAGG
>JADJZY010000029.1 GCA_016715505.1 Bacteroidota bacterium | reverse complement strand
GGAGCGATTGATGCGTGATGCAAAAATTACACAGATATACGAAGGCACAACCTGAGGTTCAAAAAATTGTAATTTCAAGAAGCGTTTTAGGATAAGCCCTCACGTTATTTTTTTTCATCGGAATTAGAAAGTTTAAAACTTTTTAATTCCGATTTTCTTGCATTACTTCGGCTTGCTTTTGGCGATAGCTAATCGCTGCACGCTGCCGCAAGCGTCCCGCTTGTGGCATAATTCCATTTACTTAATAAAGGGCACCAAGCGGGACGCTTGCGGTAGCCGGGGAATACTTTTGTTTGGCCTTTGCAGCTAAGGCAAAAAAATTACTCAAAACAATGGAGTTAAAACTCCTTTAGTTTAACGAAGCCGTAAGTGGGGTGGGGCCTGTTTCACCAGACTCAGCCAATTGAATTTCAATCCTGTATTCCTGCGTTGGAGAAATGGATTGCAAAATAGGATTAACGAAGAAGAACAACCCGGAAATTAAAGTATTAAAAAATCTGTATCCATTTATCCTCAGCGCCAGGATTGAAATTCAATTCAGGGTTGCATGTGTGAAAAGAGTCCTTGGGGAAACAGAAGTTTTCCACGTGTGGTTGGTGTTCCGCCACCAAGCACCAAAAAAATTTTTTATTTGAAAATGCCACCCAAGAAGACCCGTGTGGTTGGTGTTCCGCCACCAACCACCAAAATTTTTTTATTTGCAAGCGCCACCCAAGGAGCCCGTCTGGTTGGTGTTCCGCCAACAACCACCAAAACATTACAATCCCTCAAACAATCCAAAACACTTTTCCATTTTCATTCCCCTGCTACCCTTTATCAAAAAACTTTCCCTGAAGCAATATCCTTAATCGTTACAGCATTCATACAGGCTTCAAGCATCCAAAAAAAACTTGCACTGCTCTTGCAATTTTACCTGCAGCCACAAACAAAGGTCCACAAAAATCGCTTTTAGTTTTTGCTGTTGCGCAATCCATTGCACAATATTTTCATGCTCTTGCGCTGCCTCAGCACCCAACTCAAACATGTCGCCCAAGAATACTGTTTTTCTTGGTTGTCTAAACCCACGAAATTTTCCAATGCTGCCATCATGCTGCTGGGATTGGCATTGTAGGCATCCAACAAAATGCTGTGTGGCCTTTTTCAACCCACTGTGAGCGATTGTTGTTAGGTGAATAGTTTTCTAATGCTTGAATAATTTTTTCATTTTCAACTTCAAAAATTTTTCCAAAACAAACTGCACTTAGGACATTGTCCAAATTATACCGACCGGTTAATTGGGTAAAAAATTTTCTTGTTTTATTTTCGTTCTTCCATGAAAAACGAAAGCCAACCCAAGGTTGCCACTCGTAATCTGATGCCTGCAAATCATTCGAATCACTTGTTCCGAAAGTGATTTTTTTCAGCTTTCCTGATAGGCGATTGAGCAGTTCATCATCTCCGTTTACCAACAATTTCCCTTGGTTCTTTTCTATAAATTGATAGAGTTCTGTTTTTGCTTTTATCACGCCTTCAAATCCCCCAAAACCTTCCAAGTGGGCTTTACCAATAGAGGTAATTAATCCATAATCGGGTTGAGCAAGACTACTTAAAAATTCAATTTCCTTTTGGTGGTTCGCACCCATTTCAATGACCGCAATTTCATGTTCCTTTTTTAATTTCAGTAAAGGTTAAGGCAACCCGATGTGGTTGTTTAAATTGCCTTCTGTAGCCAAATACACCTTGTATTTTTGGGAGAGCACTTCTCTAATTAATTCCTTGGTGGTTGTTTTGCCATTAGAGCCTGTTAATCCAATGAATGGAATACTGATACTCTCGCGATGCATTTTGGCCACCTGCTGCAAACAATCCAAGAATCATCAACCAATAAAGTTCTATCATCCTTAAAAAAAATTCTTTCGAGGTCAATCACCACAAAGGCGGCACCTTTTTTATGGCTTCTTCTGCAAAGGTATTGGCATCAAAATTTTCGCCTCGCAGGGCAAAAAATATACAATCGTTATCAATTTTTCGGGTATCTGTAGAAACACCACTACTTTTTAGAAAGGCTTCGTAAACCTCTTGATAGCTGCTTTTTCATACAAAAAAATCCCCGGTTTTTGTACCGAGGATTTTGATTAAATTTTTGTTTTTTTTTATTTACTGTTCAGACCAACCGGTGCTCCAACGCGCGTCATTGCACAGCGGAATCCAATGTAATCAGTTGATTGTCTTTCATCCAAAAATCTTCTGGTACCGGGAACCATCCAATAGGCTCGGTCTTTCCAACTACCACCTTTGTAAACCCTGGCTTTGTCATCAATCATAGATTGAATATTATACTCAGGTGTTTTTTTGAAGGCATCATACATATAAGAACTTGTAGGTTGCTCTCCTTCGGGATTGGCAATCCAATCAGTGGATAACTGAGAAGGCACATCGCCATCTAAGTAGTTTATGTTATCAGCAGTCTTATAGTTTCTTCTTTCATCAAGGTTATCCGCCTCCCCGTTTACATTGCGGTATTTGATATGGCCCAAGGAATCTTTATCAGCTACTGCACCTTCTTCGTTGAGTTCTTTGGTTTGGAAAACATTTCCACGGAAAGCTCTAAAGTCGGTGCGATCTTCGTTTGAAACAGGACGATAAACGTCCATTACCCACTCACTTACGTTACCGGCCATGTTGTACAAACCGTAATCATTTGGCCAATAAGAATAAACCGGAGCAGTAATGTCTGCGTTGTCGTTTAGGTTTCCTGCAACCCCATGTTGTCTCCACGGCCTCTTTTGTAGTTGGCCATCATAGCACCAATGTTACTTTCCTGATCATTTCTAACATAGTGTCCATTCCAAGGATAAAGTTTACGTTGAGCCATCACTTCATCCACAGTGTTTCCAACCAAAGAATACGCTGCAAACTCCCACTCTGCCTCGGTGGGCAGGCGGTAATGGGGAAGTAAAATACCATCCTCCATTCTAACTTTTCTTTCACCACTTCCTTTTGCATTCAAATCTGGAAGATTTTTCTTAATTGTTCCTTCGTACTGTCCAACTAAATAAGCTTCGGTATTAAAGTTGTTTTCATTTACCCAGTTAGATGGATCAAATTCAAGAACTCCTTCTCTTACCAAAATAAATTCATTTACGCGGTCGGTTCTCCAAGCAGCATAATCATTGGCTTGCAACCAATTGATACCCACAACCGGATAATCGCGGAAAGAAGGGTGACGTAAATAATATTCTACATAAGGCTCATTAAAAGCCAAACGATCGCGCCATACCAATGTATCGGGCAAAGCTTTTTTCAAAACCTCGGGGTAATCGGCAGAATAAACGTTGCGCAGCCAAAATAGATATTCCAAATAATTGAAATTTGAAATTTCTACCTCATCCATATAAAGGAAGAAACAGTAACCCTTCTTGGGCATGTTCCAATCGTACATCACATCATGTTCTGCACGACCCATCATAAAGGTACCGCCTTCAATGAGCACAAGACCGGGGCCAGTTTCTAGCTCTGCGTAAGGACGTCTTTCAAAACCACCATTATCGGTGTTGTTGAATTCCCAACCGGTAGTGTTGGAGGCTTCTTTGCACAACTGCTGGCTAAAATAACCACAACGGCAGCCAATGATTTCCAAGGGGCTTTTCTCGTTTTAAACATGGGAAAATTCGAATTGATGAATTTAACATTAAAAAGTAGGACAGTTGATGGTGTTAAACTTTTTCTTTTTCGGCTTGCATTTGAAATCGAGCACCAGGGATATCTCATGAGATCCTGCCGAGGCGCTGCTCAAACGACTAACCGTAACATCATAACTATAGCCTATTCTATAGCGGGGTTGTTTGAAACCAATTAAAGCAATTACGGCATCCTGATGTCTGTACCACAAACCTCCTACAATGGCAGATTTTGAAAAGTAAAGACCTAGATTTAATTGCTGAAAGTTGGCTTGCTGTTGAAAAAGATAAGTTCGGAGAAATGGTCATGTCTTCGTATTTGCTCAAAGGCAAAACTGCACCGGCATGTACCGTGTCTTTTCTTGGAATCCGGCTTGCATTCCCTTTAATAAAACCTTCTTGTGGTTCTGTTAAATGATGCACGGCAACACCACCAAAGAAAATATCACTAAAAGCTAAAACCCCTGCCGAGAAATCGGGTCCTGTTTTTCTGTTAACGATGGGTGTTTCGGCAGTATTATAAATAAAGCCATTGCGGTCAGAAATTTGGTCACCAAAGGTTAAGGCGTACCAATCAAGACTTTTTTGAAAATAAGTTGCTTGTAAACCTGCACGAACAGAAAATGACGATTAATACTTAATTGGTAGGAATACATTCCACTAAAAGTGGTGGTGGTTAATTTTCCTGCACCTGCACGGTCATTAGTAACTAAAACCCCCAAACCACCCACTAAATTATCAATGTGTTGGTCGTAAGAGGCACTATAGGTAATAAAGTTGCCCGGTATTCCAGGCCACTGGTTACGATAGTTTAACGCCACCCTAGGGCAACGTGCCGTTCCTGCAAAGGCAGGGTTTAGGTATAAAGGATTTGCGTAGAACTGTTAAACTGGGGGTCTTGGGCCATCAGTTCGAGTCCTGCAAACAGCATTAACAGCAATAATTTAATTCTTATCCGCACCATGTTTGTGGCAATTGCTTTCGGGTTTAGCTTACAATATTAGTGATTTTTCAACAAACAACAAAAAATTATCCAAATTCTGCTTTCGCAATAAAATCAGGTGAACTAACGTTAGCCATTCGTGTTTATTCACAAACAACCTGTATATTCAACCTGTTTTTATATGAGAAGCGTGAAAATTAATAATTCAGTAGTAAAACGTTTTGTCAATGGGCAAAATGGGATTGTTTGTTTTGTTGATGAGCCTGTTGCTCGTACCGGGTGTTTACGCTCAGGTGCGAAATAAGGTTGCACCTTCCGAAAAAAATAATTTGGCAAGCCCCTGTTGAGACTAAGTCTGAAGATGGGACTTCCCAACGTTTACTGGCCTTTAAAGGAGCTATTTTTCCCCTCCAAGGGAAACCTTCCTATATTCAATAAAAGTTTTTTGGCCCCGGGCAACACAGCGGGAGTAGAACTTCAGTTGGCCCAACCAAGTTTTTTGCCTTTGACACAAATAGAGAAGGATGCTCTTGATTTAAACAAAATAGAAGAGCAAATTGAAATCAATACCGAATGGGTCAATACTGAAAATAGGCCTTATTTTGTGGTTAATCTGGTTCCAATTCGTAAGAATCCTGCCACAGGAGTGTACGAAAACTTGTTTCTTTTGGTTTCGATTTTCAATATCGCCAAGTAAGAGCCCCCCAAGAACAGAGGATTTTCTTATACCACCGAATCGGTTTTGAATACCGGAACCTGGTTTAAAATAGCCGTTAGTAAAGATGCGGGTTACAAGTTGGATCGTCAGTTTTTAAGGGACAAGGGGTTGATTTATCCACGCTTGATCCGCGAAATATTAGAGTTTTTGGGACCGGTGGCGAAATGCTTTCTTTTTCTAATCAAGACGATAGAATTGATGATTTGCAAGAATTGGCCATTGCCGTAAAAGGGGAGCAGGATGGTGTATTAGATTCTCTTGATTTTGCCTGGTTCTATGCCAAAGGCCCTAATCGTTGGCAAAAAACCGCTGCCTGTCCGGGCTATAGCCATAAACTGCATCTTTATTCAGATACTTCTTATTATTTTGTAACGATAGATAAAGGCGCGGGCAAAAGAATATTGACTAAATCAAATGTTGCTGATCCGGCCAACCAAAGTGTGGTTGCCTTTGATGATTATCAGTTCTATGAAAATGAGGCGGTGAATATGGTAAAATC
>JADJZY010000028.1 GCA_016715505.1 Bacteroidota bacterium | reverse complement strand
GATTCAAATGACCCTGCAGCTTTTGATCAGGTAGGTAAAGTAGGAATCGGTGATATTGAAATCAGTGATGATGGTAAGTTTTTATTTGTGATGAATTTATACGACCGTAAGGTTTATCGTTTGGAATTAAATGATCCAAAAAATCCCACCGGTGTACTGAGTGTTACGAGTTATAGTTTACCAACTATTGCCGTAAATAATGGGGTAATTCGCCCTTTTGCACTGAAATATCATAAAGGGAAAATTTATGTAGGGGCGGTAGCCTCCGGTGAAGATGGTGGACAAAATATTGTGAATGGTGCGACAGATTTGTATGCCTATGTTTTAGAATTGAATAATGCGAGCGGGGCTGCAAGTTTTACCAGTTTACCGATTCTCAGCTTCCCCTTAAACTACCGAAAAGGTTCAGCAATACAGGTGAATTTGGGCGCATCACAATGGTATCCCTGGAATAAGGTGACTTCGAATGTCCTCACTTTTAGCGGTGAGCAAACTTTGCCCACTCCGATGCTTTCGGATATTGAATTTACAGATCGGGGAGATTTGATTTTAGATTTTATGGATCGTTCTGGTCACCAATATGGTTTTCAAAATTATCGCGATTTGGACGGGTTTGCTACAATTTTCAGCTATGATGTTGGTGGAGATATTTTGGTAGCCGGTTATGATTGTGCCACCTCAACCTATACGCTTGAAAGCAATGGATCATATACTTCCAATGGAACCACATTTAGTGGAGGTGTTGGCAACAATCAGGGGCCTGGAGGCGGTGAATTTTTTAATCAGGAATTCTTGCCTATTTGGCATAATGAAACCAGTACCGGTTCGGTGGCTGTGATGAAAGGGGATAATAAAATATTATTGACCGTCATGGATCCTATTGATGACTTTACCGGTGGTAGTGCGAAATTTTCGACAACAGACGGTTCTAAATCCGGAGCGTTAACCGTTTTTGCAGCTACTACAGCAGTAACTTTTGGTAAGGCGAATGGACTGGGTGATATTGAATTATCAGGTGATGAACCTGGAATCGAAATTGGGAATCGTGTTTGGGTAGATATTGATAATGATGGTATTCAGGATCCGGGAGAGATAGGATTAAATGATGTAACGGTTGAATTGTATGCCGATTTCGACAATAACAATATTCCGGATGGTGCTGCATTGGGTAGCGTTACGACATCTTCGGATGGTAACTACTATTTTAATCCAACCACTGTAATTGATGGAGATCCAATTACACCAGGTAATCAAGCAGGTCCTCAACCAAATAAAACGTATCTCATTCAAATTGGAAGCTCGGATTGGAGTTCAGGAGTTGGTGTCAGCGAATTATTGGGGCTCTCACTTAGTCCTTCTAATGTTGGCGGTGCCGGTCAGCCGGATGTGCGTGATAACGATGCAACACTGATGGCAAGTATTCCAAGTATATCAGTTACCACTGGCAAACTGGGACAAAATGATCACAAAGCGGATTTTGGATTTGCAGAATGTGTAGCAGATGCGGGTCCGAATGTTGATTTAAATTGTATTACAACTTCAGCAACAATAGGTACTCCTGCAGTAGTTGGGAATACTTATAGCTGGACCCCAGCAACTGGACTAAGTTCATCTACAGTAGCACAGCCTACTGCTAGTCCTACAACAACAACAACATATACTTTAACGGTGAATGGTTTATGTACTGATGTGGTAACAGTGAATGTTGACACCACACCACCAAGTGCAGACGCAGGAAACAATATGGATTTAAACTGTACAACGACCTCTGCTACCATCGGAACAGCAGCGATTGTTGGAATACTTATAGCTGGTCACCTTCAACAGGACTGAGCTCAACGACTATCGCACAACCAACCGCAAGTCCAAGTACAACAACAACGTATACGGTAACAGTTACAGGCGCAAACGGATGTAGCGCAACGGATGTGGTAACAGTGAATGTAGACACCACACCACCAACCGCAGACGCCGGAAGCAATATGGATTTAAATTGTACAACGACCTCTGCTACCATCGGTACAGCAGCAATTGTTGGCAATACTTATAGCTGGTCACCTTCAACAGGACTGAGCTCAACGACTATCGCACAACCAACAGCAAGTCCAAGTACAACAACAACTTATACGGTAACAGTAACAGGTGCAAACGGATGTAGCGCAACGGATGTGGTAACGGTGAATGTGGACACCACACCGCCAACCGCAGACGCCGGTAGCAATATGGATTTAAACTGTACAACGACCTCTGCTACCATCGGAACAGCAGCGATTGTTGGCAATACGTATAGCTGGTCACCTTCAACAGGACTGAGCTCAACGACTATCGCACAACCAACCGCAAGTCCAAGTACAACAACAACTTATACGGTAACAGTTACAGGTGCAAACGGATGTAGCGCAACGGACGTGGTAACAGTGAATGTAGACACCACACCGCCAAGTGCAGACGCAGGAAGCAATATGGATTTAAACTGTACAACGACCTCTGCTACCCAACAACAACGTATACGGTAACAGTTACAGGTGCAAACGGATGTAGTGCAACGGACGTGGTAACAGTGAATGTTGACACGACACCACCAGCAGCAGACGCAGGAAGCAATATGGATTTAAACTGTACAACGACCTCTGCTACCATAGGAACCGCAGCAATTGTTGGCAATACGTATAGCTGGTCGCCTTCAACAGGACTCAGCTCAACGACTATCGCACAACCAACAGCAAGTCCAAGTACAACAACAACTTATACTGTAACAGTAACAGGCGCAAACGGATGTAGCGCAACGGATGAGGTAACAGTGAATGTGGACACCACACCACCAACAGCAGACGCAGGAAGCAATATGGATTTAAACTGTACAACGACCTCTGCTACCATCGGTACAGCAGCAATTGTTGGTAATACTTATAGCTGGTCACCTTCAACAGGACTTAGCTTAACGACTATCGCACAACCAACAGCAAGTCCAAGTACAACAACAACGTATACGGTAACAGTTACAGGTGCAAACGGATGTAGCGCAACGGATGAGGTTACAGTGAATGTAGACACCACACCACCAACCGCAGACGCAGGCAATACCCTGAACCTGGATTGTATTACCAATTCAGGTATCATTGGAACAACAGCAATTGTTGGCAATACTTATAGCTGGTCACCTTCAACAGGACTCAGCTCAACAGCAATTGCACAACCAACTGCAAGTCCGAGTACAACAACCACATATACCGTAACAGTCACCGGTGCAAACGGATGTAGCGCAACGGATGAGGTTACAGTGAACGTATCAGCAGGAGTACCTACAGCGGATGCAGGCCCTGCACAAACGATAGATTGTAATACAAGTATGGTAAGCATCGGAAGTACAGCGATCGTTGGGAATACCTATAGCTGGGATCCATCTTCAGGCTTAAGTGCTACCAACATTGCGGAGCCTACAGCAAGTCCAGCTGTAACAACAACGTATACGGTAACAGTCACTGCAAGTAGTGGCTGTACAGCAACGGATGTGGTAACGGTAACAGTTGATTTAACAGCACCTGCCTTGAATATCAGTGGAACGACAACAGTATGTAATGGATCAACGACGGTATTGACAGCGAATGGCGGTGTTTCCTGGAGCTGGATGCCAGGTGGTGCAACAAGCCAGGATATTACAGTTGGTGCAGGAACGTATACAGTTACAGCAACCGGAACAAATGGTTGTACTTCCAGTTCAGCAATAACAGTAGAGAACAAAGAAGGAAGTGTTGGTAATTATGTATGGTATGATATGAATGGAAATGGAGTAGCGGATGAACCTGTATCAGCGGGTATAAACGGAGTGGTTGTAGAATTGTGGAAAGAGAGCAGTGTTGGATCCAATACTTATTTGCTGGATCAAACCACGACTACACTCAATGATTTAGGCGGTAATCCTGGATACTATCATTTTGTTATCTGTGAGAGCGCGAATTACAAAGTGAAGTTTCCATTAACGCAGGGCGGTCAGGGATTGACCCATTCAGATGTAACAGCTGCAACAGATAATAACTCAGATGCGAACAAATCAAGTGGGGAATCACCTGTATTTGCGATTGATGTAAATGGAACAGGAGTTTCGTTGAATAATCCCACGATAGATGCGGGATACTATAAACCAGCGCAATTGGGTAATTATGTATGGCATGATGTGGATGAGGATGGTATTCAGGATGGCAATGAAGTAGGTGTAGCCGGCATCACGGTAACGCTATACAATAGTATAAACAATGCTGTTGTAGGAGCAACCGTAACGGATGCCTATGGATATTATAAATTTAATCCATTATCACCGGGAAGCTATTATGTGGGTTTTTCATTACCAGCGAACTATGTGTTTACGGGTGATGATGCAGGCAGCGATGATGGGCTTGACAGTGATGCAGATGAGGCGAGTGGATTAACAGGCTTGTATACAATAGTAGCAGGCGATAGTAATATGAGTGTGGATGCGGGTATTTATGTACCCTCTCCAGTGAGCGCTTGTTTGGGAGATCGTGTATGGATGGATATGAATGCGAATGGGATACAGGATGGTTCAGAATTAGGTGTAGCTGGCGTAACG
This sequence comes from Bacteroidota bacterium, assembly GCA_016715505.1. Lineage (GTDB taxonomy): Bacteria > Bacteroidota > Bacteroidia > Chitinophagales > Chitinophagaceae > OLB11. The sequence continues at coordinate 22,433 of JADJZY010000028.1, read as the reverse complement.
GTTACCTTGTACAATAATGCAGGCGAACCAATTTCTACAACGATTACGAATTCGAATGGTATTTATTCATTCTGTTCATTAACACCGGGTACTTATTCGGTAGGGTTTTCAAAACCGATAGGATATATTTTGAGTCCTGATAATCAGGGTTCAGATGATGGAGCAGATAGTGATGCAGATCCGATAACAGGCATGAGTTCAACGGTGACTTTGTTACCGGGAGATAATAACCTGAGTCTGGATGCGGGCTTGTATCCACAGGCACCAACGACAGCGGGTTTAGGGAACTATGTATGGAATGATGTAAATAATGATGGTATACAGGGAGAAATTGAAACGGGTGTTGCAGGTGTGACAGTCACATTATATGGAGCAGACGGAACGACTGTATTATCAACTACGACGACAGATGAGTTAGGATATTATGTCTTTAATAACCTGACAGCGGGTAGTTATGTAGTAGGTTTCTCCAATATTCCTGCAGGCTTTAATCTGACCACACCCGATCAGGGTTCAAACGATGCCCTGGATAGTGATGCAGATTTATTGAGTGGAAAAACACCGGTAGTGATCCTTGCCGCCGGAGAGTTTAATATGACCCTGGATGCAGGTATTCATAATCCTGGCCTTCCAACCGCAGCTTTGGGTAATTATGTATGGTTTGATTTGAACAAGAATGGAGAGCAGGATTTGACAGAGAATGGTGTACCTGGCGTGAGTGTGACATTATATGCTTCCGATGGAACGACTGTATTAGACAATACGGTTACCAATACCTTGGGATATTATTTGTTTGATAATCTGGCAGCCGGCTCCTATGTGGTAGGGTTCAGCAATATTCCATCGGGATATGCATTCACGACAGCAGATCAGGGCAATGATGCGACAGATAGTGATGTGGATTTAGTGACGAATAAAACAGCTGTGACAGCCTTGGCCAATGGTGAAGTGAATCTGACCCTGGATGGAGGTATCATAGAGAGTTCAGGTAGAAACAACCTGGGTAGTTTAGGCGACCGAGTTTGGTATGATGATAATCAGAATGGGATACAGGAAGTAGGTGAATTGGGTACACCGGGTGTAACGGTGACATTATATGCTGCAAACGGAACCACGGTGTTGGGTACGAAGAGCACAGACGCCTTGGGTAATTATATCTTTACCGGCTTGGATGCAGGAACGTATGTGGTAGGGTTTAGTAATATACCCGGCGGTTATACCTTCAGTACAGCAGATCAGGGTGTTGATGATGAGTTAGATGCGGATGCAGATGCAGGTTCAGGCGGAAAAACGGATCCGATCGATTTAGGTCTTGGTGAAGATAATATGTCTGTGGATGCGGGTATCTATCCTGCATCGGGCCTGGCTAGTTTGGGTAATTATGTGTGGAATGATTTGAATCTGGATGGAGTACAGGATGCCAACGAACCGGGTGTACCGGGTGTGAGCGTTGTATTGTATGATAATAGCGGATCACCGGTGGCAAGTACATCTACGGATGCGAATGGATTGTATCAATTTACAGGATTAACACCAGCAGAGTATTCAGTAGGCTTTAGTAATCTTCCAAGCGGTTATAACTTCACGGTAGTAGATGCCGGGGGAGATGATGGGTTGGATAGTGATGCGGATGTGAGCAGTGGTTTAACGCCATCTGTGACCTTGATAGCGAATCAGAATTATCCTGACTTTGATGCGGGTATCTTTACCTTGTTAGCGAGCTTGGGTAATTATGTATGGAATGATTTAGACAATGACGGTATACAGGATGCTTTTGAAGAGGGTGTACCTGGCATAACGGTTACGTTGTATGCATCAGATGGTATTACACCGATATCTACCTCGGTAACGAATGCACAGGGTTATTATAGTTTTGTGAATTTAATTCCTGATACGTATGTGGTAGGATTTAGCAATATACCAGAGGGCTCACAGTTTAGTCCTTCAAACCAAGGTAGTGATGATGGTTTAGACTCAGATGTGAATCCATTGGATGGAAAAACAAGTTCTGTGACCTTATCTGCAGGTGAATACAATCCGACGCTAGATGCGGGTATTTACACACCATTGGGAGCAGGTCTTGGAGACTATGTTTGGTATGATGCCAACGACAATGGACAGCAGGATGCATCCGAGGTTGGAGTACCTGGTGTGACAGCGATATTGAATGATGGCAGTGGATCACCATTGAAGTCAACGATTACGGATGCGAACGGATATTATACGTTCCCGAATCTGGCACCCGGGGTTTATAGCGTGAGCTTTACGACCTTACCTTATCAGCGAGTGTTTAGTGTACAGAACTCAGGAAGTGATGTGTCGGACAATGACGTTGTGAATATTACATTACTGCCGGGCGGTTACCCTGCAATGGGTACAACGGGTAATTATACCTTAGCTGCGGGCGAATACAATCCAACGATCGATGCGGGTATCTCATTATCAGTTCCATTGGGAGTATCGAAACTGCAGGCTTATGCGGTATTGGAAGGAAATGTGAGTGAGGTAAGCTGGATTACGGTGGATGAGAAAAATGTGCACCACTTTGAAATTGAGCGTAGCACAGATGGCAGCAGCTTTGTACAGGTGTCTCAAAAACAAGCATTGGGCAATACGAATGGTCAGCATGGCTATAGTATCACGGATGATGTGCTTGATTTAATGCATTTGAATCTGATCTATTACCGTGTGAAGGCTGTTGATCAGGATGGTAAGTTTGTATATTCCAATATTGTGAGTGTACGTCCGAACCAAACGGAAACAATCAGTGCATATCCGACACCGTTTACGGATCAGATCACGATGCATTATCTGAGTGTTGAGGCTTCTGAAGTGGATGTGGTATTAACAGATGCGGCAGGTAAGGTAGTTGCTCACCAATTGTTCACGACCAAAGAAGGTCAGAACCGATTGTTGTTTAACGGACTTGCACCACTGGCATCGGGTCAGTATTATATCCGCATTGTAGACTTCTACACAAGCGAGCAATTTATCCTGAAAACGATGAAATAATCAAAGTTTGAATACATGAAATGGGACTGTCTCAAAAGGGCAGTCCTTTTTCATTTTTGTTATAACAATCATTGGCATACAATTTGAGGATATGGAGCTTGTAAACTACCTGAATTCTTAACGAAATCACTTTCTTTATTCGAATCCATTCATTAAATTTGTAACGAAATTCTCCATGATAGGGACATATCATTTCAAGGATGTTTTTTATTGAAAAGTGATTCAACTTATCATCTTCATGTTATTACTTATATTGTTCTTTATTTAAAAATCAACCTATGTATTCCAAATTTAATCTTTTCATCTTGCAGAAAAGTGTTGGCCTGATGTTTATTGTCATGTTCTTCACATTATCCAGCCACGCTCAAAATATTTCATCAAAAAATGAACTACTCAAGAAGACCACTACAACACAGGTCAACTTGGACTCTGTAGAATTAATGAAAGTCAGGTGGCAAAAATTGATAACAAATCATCCATTCTACAACAGGCCGTATAAAACGAAAAGTGAATGGAAAAATTGCCCAAGAAGGACAGACCTGATTTGGCGATGGAACAAAATACGCTCATGACCATGGACCCTGCCATAGGCGAAGTGCCTGCTGAGCGACTGACTCCTGGACATCAGGAAGCAAATAGTATTTTAAGTACAAAAGCACCAATTGCAGGTGTGCAATGGACGGAAAGGGGGCCGAACAATGTTGGTGGTCGAACAAGGGCATTGATGTTTGACCCCAATGACGTAAACCATAAAAAGGTTTGGGCAGCCGGTGTGGGTGGAGGATTATGGTATACCAATGATATTACAGCGTCTACCCCGCTATGGAATCATGTGAACGATTTGTGGGATAATATTGCTATTTCTTGCATCACATACAATCCGGCAAATACACAAGAAATGTATGTGGGTACTGGTGAAGGATTTTTTAATGGTGGTGCACAAAGAGGAGGAGGAATATGGAAAACCACCGATGGTGGAGCAAGTTGGAATTTATTGTCTGCAACAAATCCAGGTGCATATAATAGTAATAGCGATTTTCATTATATCACGAAGATGGTGGTGAAGAACAATGGGTATGTATTTGCAACAACAAGAGGATATTTTACGAATCGAGGTGGTGTTATGCGTTCCACAGATGGTGGTGCAACCTGGTCAAAAGTTCTTTCGATTTATGTTTCTGGTTCCTTTAATGATTTTGCGTCCGATATTGAAGTTGCCGCAAATGGTGATCTTTATTGCAGCTTTGGGATTTTTTCGGCGGCGAAAGTTTTTAAATCTTTGAATACGAATCATGGCGCCTCCGGAACCTGGACAGATTTGTCGACGAATATTGGAATGGGAGCAGCAGAACGAATAGAATTGGCTTGTGCACCATCCAATCATCAAGTGGTTTATGCAGTGGCCAGCGGAGGCAGTGGGAATCAGGATGTTGAATGGATTAAAAAATCCAACGATGGTGGAAGCACCTGGTCTACGCTCAGTATTCCTTTGATGATAGACGGCACTGGGAGTCACTTTACAAGAAGTCAATCATGGTATGATCTTATTATGGCTGTGCATCCTAGCGATGAAAATACCATTCTGGTTGGTGGGATAGATTTACATCGAAGTACAGATGGTGGTACAAATTGGACCGGGATATCACATTGGTACGGAGGATTTGGAGAGCCTGAAGTACATGCCGATCAACATGCTATGGCGTTCAGGCCAGGTTCAAGCAATGAAGTTATATTTGGAAATGACGGTGGCGTATACTATTCCGTGAATGCTGGTAATACCTCCAGTAACCCTTCTTTTGAACATCGTAATTATGGTTATAATGTCACGCAGTTTTATGCATGTGCAACAAAAAATGAAGTGAACAGTAATTATTTCTTGCAGGTGCTCAGGATAATGGCACGCAGAAATTTACCCAATCACAAATGAATGCGACTTCAGAAGTGACAGGAGGGGATGGCGCATTTTGTCATATTGATCAACTGAATTCCAATATTCAAATTACCCAATACACGAATAATAATTTTTATCGATCAACGGATGGGGGGCTAACCTTTCCATCAATTATTTCGGAGGGCAGCGGTCACTTTATCAATCCCAGTGAATACGATAGTCAATTTAAAATTTTGTTTGCCGCAGCAAATGCTGATCAGCTTAAACGTGTAACTAGTATAGATGGGGCATTTAATAATGCGGATATTCCTTTATCCTTGGGTGGTGCTAAAATATCTTCAATGAAAAAGAGTACCTATTCCGATGTATTGTTTATTGGAGTCAGCAATGGGCGGGTGTATAAATTAACGAATGCGAGTAGCGGAAGTCCGACGTTAACAAGGATTGACAATGGCTCATCTCCTATTACATCAACAGGTTGGGTTTCTTCCATAGATATCGGTGCAAATGACAATCAACTATTAATAACATATTCAAATTTTGGGGTGATATCGTTGTGGGAAACCAATAATGGAGGCAGCAATTGGAACAATAAGGAAGGTAATTTACCGGATATGCCAATTCGCTGGGCATTATACAATCCTGACAATCGTGATCAGGTCATACTGGCCACTGAAGTGGGCGTTTGGAGTACCGATAATTTTCAACCGGGTACAAATGCAGCTCCGGTTTGGGGGCCTAGTAATGTGGGCTTGGCTCATACCCGTTGCGATATGTTAAAATATCGACCAGCCGATAAAATGGTTCTGGTTGCAACGCACGGAAGAGGGCTTTATACCACAGATATTTTTGTGACAACTTCAGTTGCTGACTTTGCGGCCAATACACAAAGTACATGTGGCGGAACTTTGAATGTACAATTTTTGGATGGTAGTTTAAGGCCTCAAAACGACTGGCAATGGGATGTGAATAATGATGGTGTTATCGATTATACAAGCCAAAACCCCAGCCATTTATATTCTTCGCCCGGATTGTATTCACCCAAATTGATTATTAACGGAGGGGCCAGCTCGATCATCAAACCAAATTACATTTGGGTTGGGAACGCGGCACCAACAGCATCCACCGGATGTACAATTTCGCCAAATTCAAACGCCGGAAATGGTTTTGGACTGGGTATCGAACTTTTTCAATTAGAAAATATTAATCATTCCAGTGATATCAATGATGGGCATTATCTGGACTATACTTGTACTGATTGGACCACTTTGCGTTTAAATACGACTTATAATGTGAGTGTAAAAACCAGTACGACAAATCCTGAAGGTGCAAGAGTTTATATTGATTATAATGACAATGGAATATTTGAAACAGGTGAATCTGTTGTAAGTTTTCCCTCAAATCTTGATGGTTTCAGAACATTGAGTTTTACAACGCCTTCTTCTGGTGTTACGTTGAACAAGGGTCTGAGGCTCAGAGTTCTATCTCGTTTTAATTCAATTCCAAGCAACGCATGCAATGTAAGTACTTATGGACAGGCAGAAGATTATACGGTATATTTTTTACCCAATCCGAATGCAGTGTTGATGGCAGGAACGGGTTCAACAAATATTTGTAATGGACAATCAACTAATTTAAAGGTGAACATCACCGGTGGGATACCTCCTTATGTTGTAAAAATTGATGATGGTAGTGGCGCCCAAACTTTCTCGAATTATTATTCTGGAACGGACATTCCAATCAATCCTACAACCACAACTACTTATACACTGAATTCAGTCACCGATGCCATCAATGAATCTGTTTCCACTTCTGGTTCTGTCCTGATTCAAGTAACAAACCCTTCTACCAATACATCCAACATTTCTGCATGTGATACCTATACATGGTCTGTCAACAATACAACGTACACACAAAGCGGAGCCTATCAGGTAGTCAATGGATGTCAAACAGAAATTCTCAATTTGATTTTGACACCATCCACTTCGCAAATTACCGTGGATACCACTTGTGATTCTTATTTCTGGTCGATCAACAATATGACTTATACCCAAAGTGGGATTTACACTTATGTCAATGGTTGTCATACCGAAACACTTTATTTGACAGTGACGCCATCCACCACGAATACCACAACCATCACATCTTGTGATAATTATACCTGGTCGGTGAATAATACTGCTTATACACAAAGCGGCATTTATAGTTCGGTGAATGGTTGTCATACAGAAATTTTGGATTTAACGATCACACCATCTACCACAAATACTACAACCATATCATCTTGTGATACTTATACCTGGTCTGTGAATAATACGGCTTATACCCAAAGCGGCATTTATAGTTCAGTGAATGGTTGTCACACAGAAATTTTGGATTTGACGATTACGCCATCTACTACAAATACGACAACCATCGCAGCTTGTGATAGTTATACCTGGTCGGTGAATAATACGGCTTATACGCAAAGCGGCATTTATAGTTCGGTGAATGGTTGTCATACAGAAATTTTGAATTTGACGATTACTCCATCTACCACAAATACGACAACCATCGCAGCTTGTGATACATATACCTGGTCGGTGAATAATATGGCTTATACCCAAAGCGGTATTTATAATTCAGTGAATGGTTGTCATACAGAAATTTTGAATTTGACCATCACGCCATCAAGTTTGAATTCGAATACGGTAAGTGCTTGCGGTTCTTATACCTGGTCGGTGAATAATGTAACCTATACCCAGAGCGGTACGTATAGCACTTTAAATAATTGTCATACAGAGGAATTGATTTTGACTATTACAGCACAACCTGCTTGTCAAAACGGTGGAACGGTGAATGTGAATTGTGGTTGCGATTGTCCATCCGGGTATTACGGATTTTTGTGTGAGAACGCGGTATGTAATCCAACTTTTGGAAACTCCAGTTTAACAGCATGTGATAGTTATTTGTGGAATGGGAATTTGTATACCAATTCGGGTATCTATACTGGATTATTCGTGAATGCAGCTGGTTGTGATTCGACCCACACTTTAAATCTGACCATCACACCATCTACAACAAATACAACAACCATTGCAGCTTGTGATGTTTATACATGGTCGGTGAATAATACGGCTTATACTCAAAGCGGCATTTATAGTTCAGTGAATGGTTGTCACACAGAAATTTTGGATTTGACGATTACGCCATCTACTACAAATACGACCACTATCACATCTTGTGATAATTATACCTGGTCGGTGAATAATACTGCTTATACGCAAAGCGGCATTTATAGTTCAGTGAATGGTTGTCATACAGAAATTTTGGATTTAATGATCACACCATCAAGTTTGAATTCGAATATGGTGAGTGCTTGCGGTTCTTATACCTGGTCGGTGAATAATGTAACCTATACCCAGAGCGGTACGTATAGCACTTTAAATAGTTGTCATACAGAAGAATTGATTTGACTATTACAGCACAACCTGCTGTCAAAACGGTGGAACGGTAATGTGAATTGTGGTTGCGATTGCCATCCGGGTATTACGGATTTTGTGTGAGAACGCGGGTAATCCAACTTTGGAAACTCCAGTTTAACAGCTGGTAGTTATTGTGGAATGGGAATTTGTATACCAATTCGGGGATCTATACTGGATTATTCGTGAATGCAGCTGGTTGTGATTCGACCCACACTTTAAATCTGACCATCACACCATCTACCACAAATACCACAACCATATCATCTTGTGATACTTATACCTGGTCAGTGAATAACATGGCTTATACGCAAAGCGGCATTTATAGTTCGGTGAGTGGATGTCATACAGAAGTTTTGAATTTGACCATCACACCATCCACCACAAATACAACAACCATATCATCTTGTGATACTTATACCTGGTCGGTGAATAATACGGCTTATACCCAAAGTGGTATTTATAGTTCGGTGAATGGTTGTCATACAGAAGTTTTGGATTTGACGATTACTCCATCTACAACAAATACCACAACCATATCATCTTGTGATTCTTATACCTGGTCGGTGAACAATACGGCATATACCCAAAGCGGCATTTATAGTTCGGTGAATGGGTGTCATACAGAAGTTTTGAATTTGACGATTATTCCATCTACTACAAATACCACAACCATCACATCTTGTGATACTTATACCTGGTCGATAAATAATACGGCTTATACCCAAAGCGGTATTTATAGCTCGGTGAACGGTTGTCAAACAGAAGTTTTGAATTTAACGATCACACCATCCACCACAAATACAACAACCATTGCAGCTTGTGATACTTATACCTGGTCGGTAAACAATACGGCATATACCCAAAGCGGTATTTATAGCTCGGTGAATGGGTGTCATACAGAAGTTTTGAATTTGACGATTACGCCATCTACTACAAATACGACCACCATCACATCTTGTGATACTTACACCTGGTCGGTGAATAACATGGCTTATACACAAAGCGGCATTTATAATTCAGTGAATGGTTGTCATACAGAAATTTTGGATTTAACGATCACCACAAATGTGACTAACACTTCGGTTCAATCTGCTTGCGGTAATTATTTCTGGCCTGTCAATAATATGAACTATACCCAAAGTGGAACTTATACTTATGTAAATGGATGTCAAAATGAAGTATTAATACTTACCATATTTGGCTTGCCTGTAGTCACCGCTTCCGATGTAAGTGCTTGTGCTGGTCAGGCCGTCAATTTAATGGGTTTTCCGGCAGGTGGTGTGTTTAGTGTTTCGAATCCGTATATCGGACCGTCAACGACATATACTTATACGTACACGGATAACAATGGTTGCATAGCTACTTCAGTTCCGGCCAATATTTATATAAGTAATGCACCTCCGGTAACTGGTGTTACGATGAGTAATATCGGAGCAAATACAGCAACAGTCAATTGGAATAGTGTTCCGGGGTTAATCTGGTATGAAATACGTTACCGCACGGTAGGGTCGGCTTCCTGGACAGGAGGTGGCACACAAGCAGCGCCAACTAACTTCAAAAACATCATTGGGTTGATGGCAGGGACCTCCTATGAAATTGAAGTGAGGGGTTTTTGTACCAACAATGCCAGCGCCCCGGGACCTTGGAGTACCACGAGCTTGTTTGCAACTTCAGCAGCTTGTCCTTCACCGCAAAATTTGTCCACAAGCAATGTCACTAAGAATAGTGCAACCTTGCAATGGACTGCTGTCCCCAATGCGAATTATTATCAAATTCGTTACCGACTTGCCAGCGGCCCGGGTGCTTGGATCAGCGGTGGAACGGCATCAGGTTTAGCTGTAAGTAAAAATATCATCGGTTTATCTGCTTCTACACAGTATGAGTGGCAAATTAGAGCGAATTGTAATCCTGCTCCTTTTTCAACGGGTTCATGGAGTGTTTTAGATGATTTTACAACTTTGGCAAATAAACCTGGACAAACTGATATTTTAAATCCCAACTTTGAAAATCATGTTCAGATTTATCCAAATCCGGTTCAGGATCAATTAAATGTTGAGTTACAACTTAGTGAATCCGCCGAAGTAGCAATCATGATTTTTGATATGCAAGGCAGAATGGTTTATCAAGTACAATCGCATTTGCTTGAAGGCTTACAAAATGTATCTGTTGATGTTTCCAATTTCGCAAAAGGCATTTACCAGATGAAGGTATTTGCAAATAACGAACTGCTTAGCATTAGTAAGTTTACTAAACAAGAGTAGCTAATATTCAAACTGACTTTTAATAAACCGGGTACAATGCCCGGTTTTTTTTAAATGTATCAGTCCTGTTCTTTATTCCGGTTTTCGTATTAGGGCGCAGCAAAGTGCTAAAACGAAGCGGAAAATCGAATCGCTCTTTATCTATGTTATTATCCTTCCACTCGGTTGTTCCGATTTGGTGTTGCAAATTAACATACGTTAAAACGAGGTGTCGATTCGATTTTCCAGATCGAATTCTTTAGATTGTGAAAACCCTTTATTATGAAAAATACGTTTTATCCATTTAAAATCACTTTGGGTGCTTTATCGCTGCTAGTGTTGACCTCCATGTTAATTCTGGAAAGTTGTAAGAAGCAACCAAATTCAGTTCGTAACCAGAATTCCAATGGCAGTTCGTCGTCATGGTTAAGTAGTCCGGTGAATTCAACCATAGCCGGGTATGTTTATTTGGAAGATGGTTCTCCCGCCGTAAGTGCCAAGGTGACTGTTGGTGACAGAATTACGACAACCAATAGTGAAGGATATTTTAGTTCCGGACTGACTAGGGTGCCGCAAAGACACGCTTTCGTAAAAGTTGAGCTAAACGGTTATTTTCTGGGTATGCGAACTTTATATGTTCAAGAGAACGCAACAGAATTTGTTCGCATTCGTCTGATGAAAGAAGAAGAAGCCGGAAATTTTAATGCTACGAATGGAGGAGAGATTCAAGCCTTGGGTGGTGGGCGAATAATTTTTTCTTCCAATTCAATCGTTGAAGAAGTATCCGGTAAATCCTATTCAGGGAATGTTCATGTTTTTGCCAAACGCATCAACCCAATAGGGGAACATTTGGCTGAATTGATGCCGGGTGCGCTTAGAGGAATCAACAGCGATGGGGTCGAACAGGCACTCATTAGTTACGGTATGATGGCGGTTGAATTAAAAGCTGATGATGGTAGCCCATTGCAACTGGCTGGAGGAAAGGAAGCGGAGTTGCGTTTGCCGGTTGAAGCCGAACAATCGAATGTGGCACCCCAAACTGTTCCTATGTGGTGGATGAATGAAGAAATAGGAATGTGGCAGGAAGAGGGCGCTTTTGAGCAGTCTGCGGGCGAGTACATTGGTAAGGTTAAACATTTTTCATTTTGGAATTGTGATGATGGATTTTCTATCATTAACTACACAGTGCGAATTCATGATTCTATATCCAATAACCCATTGGTAAACTATAGAGTAAAAATCAATGTTAGTAATGCATTAAGTGCATCGGCTTTCACCAATTCATTGGGACAAGTCTCTGGAGGTATACCCATCAATACAAATTGTAATGTTGAAGTGATGTATTCTTGTAATCAGAACTGGGTTGTTACAAAATCATGGAGTCTTATTTCCGGAACCAATGCGATTGATGATGGCGTTAAAAAGGTGTTTATTTCCAATGCAGTTGACTACTCAACAATTATTGGTTCGGTATTAGGATGCAATGGTAATGTACTTCCTGGAGCGTATGTTCGAATATATCAGAATGGTACTCCGAATTTGATCTTAGCAGATGCCAATGGTAATTTTACATATACCGTACCAAGCTGCGGTACACAAATCAATTATGAAGTCACTGCTATTGATAGTGCCAGTGGTAAATGTTCACAACCCTTGAAGGTGAGTTTGGGACAAGGAATACATCAATTAGGTGTTTTTGATGCTTGCGTGCTACAAGGGGAATATCTTAGGGTGACTCAACAGTACAATGGCACTGTAACAAAGTATTCAATTCCTATGATTAATTCGAATTTAACTTGTTATCGACAAGGGAATTTTTTACACTTTAATGCGGCTTCTTTTAATCAGCCATTATCTTTTAACGGCATGATTTGGGGTGATGAAAATACGACCTCCGCACATACATTGACTAGCTACAATGAGAATACACCGTCCACTCTTGCAGGAGCCAATTTTGTAATTAGTTCGCCTGTTTATTTTACACACTATGGTGGATCATTAGATTATGTAGAGGGAGGTTTTAAAGTAATATTTTCTCCGCCATTTTCAGATTTGACAATGGGATTTGAATTCAAACTTAAACGAATCAATTAGTACATTTTGAGTGTTAGAAAACTTTCCTGAGAACAAAATAGAAATTAAAAAAGGAATGATCAAGTACTGATGCGCTGCAATTAACTGATCATCGATGCATACAACTTCACAATCGTTGTTACAATTGGCATATTAAAATCAGTCATACCAATTATTTGATAATCCGCAGTCAAGTGTTGATCCCTCCTAAAGATGTTCATACGGATATAGCGAATTATAGAAAAGAAACGACCGGATTCCATAGTTGCAGTTCATCAATGTGCGGTATATCATTTCTGAGAAGGCAAAAAAAACCGCCTAAAATCAGGCGGCTTTATTTGGGTAGGGGCTTATCGATCAATTTGAACCGTATGTGTGAGGAGGGACTCTTTTTTTCGGTTCAAAATTTTCAAAACGTATGTGCCATTTTTTAACTCAGCACTCAAAGGCAAGTCAATTTTGCCTTGTTTGTTGAGACAAGTTCCGGAATTCATTACTTGACCACGTATATCGTACATGACATAATCAAGCTTTTCATCTGTTTGATCCCACAGAACAATTTGTATCTGATTGGTTCGACATGGATTTGGATAGAGTACATAAGCAATGTTGTTTGTTTGTTGATCAACTACGGAGTTCGGGAAGCTGAGGCTATCTCCATCCACATCAATGGCAGTATAGCTGTCAAATGGGGCACCGCCATAATAAATGGTCGCTAAAGCCTGTGCTCTGTTTTCTCTGAAAAAGTACAATCGGTTGTTCGTATTGGTCGTCATCCCCTGGGTAACACCAAATGCACTTAATAATGGTGGTGGTGCAGGGGATCCGCTCAGGTAAAAGCTATCCGTAGTTTGTTGCCACGATTTCATAACCAATACATTATAATACTTACTGGTTCCTGCAGCTGATTTAACCCGCATCTGCCCACTTCCCACGACGGTGTCATGTCTTACAGTATGAAATACGTTTTGCGCCGGTGCATTGCTTAACCCGTATCCAGCTACACTGATATTAAAATTCACAGCACGTCTGGAATCGGATGTATGGGTATAGCCAGTGGTCATCGGGAAATGAACAATTTCGCGGGCCTGGCTTAAAAGTATTTTTTGTTCGGGGAAAATGATACTGTCGTTGGCGCCACCTGTAGTAGCAGATTGATTATATGCTTGTGCAGGAATGTATAAGGCATTCTCGCCGTAAAAATTCGCATTGGTGGTGTAGTAATAATCCACATTGTACATTAAACCACTTACAGAGTGCGTGCCCTCCAGATAAACATCACATTGAGCGGTAAAATATGGGTCGCTGGCTGGAATGTAATCCATAGTGCCTTGATAGGGTAATACGTTATTTGCCCAATCGAAATTTAAACCATTGCCATTGTAATTGAATGCTCCAACTCCCATGCCATTCAGGTAATTATAGGCACTCAGTTTACCAAAGTTACTTTGTGTGAGGGTGATTTGAGATGTGGATTGCATGCTGATGATGCTCAGCAGAGCGATGAATAATCGTTTTTTCATATTGATAGATTTATAACGCAAAAGTCTCTCCGGAATCCTTTTGTTTCAATAGTGGTTAACCACTAATCTTATATCTATCCGGGGATTCTCCGCCCGGATGATGGATTTGAGTCGAAAAAACTTGCTGTTCACTTTGTCATAGAACGATATCTCAAAAATTCAATGACTGATTGAGTCCTTTATAACTGATGTTTCAGGCCCATCGCAAATTTTAGTAAAGAGTTTTTGCCTTCTAAATTCAATTTTTTCGACATATTGCTGCGGTGATTATCAACGGTATTCGGACTTACAAAAAGCATTTGAGAAATTTCCACAGAGGTCTTGCCTTCGCCGATCAACTTTAAAATAATTTTCTCTGTGGCCGTAAGCTGTCGAATTGCTATTTCTAAATGTTCGTCTTTTTCATTGATATGACTTACATCTTGAAAATGCCTCAATTGCTGGACCAAGTATTGATTGCCTTTTGCCACTGCTTCGATACATTTAATTAAATCGTCGCTGGCATTGTCTTTAAGTAAATATCCTTTTACGCCAGCTTTCACCGCCTCCAAATAATATGTTTTTTCCTTGTGCATCGTCAGGATAATAAATTCCGTTTGGTGTTTTTCTTTGAGTACCTTTTGGCATACATCCAGGCCGCTTAATATGGGCATTTCCAAATCAAGTATCGCAATTTGCGGACGATGGGCCAATATCATTTGATAGGCTGCTAAACCATCCCCTGCTTCGCCCAATAAATGAATCAATGAATTAGTGAATAGTATTTCGCGTACACCTGCTCTGAATATGGGATGGTCGTCTGCGATGATCACAGTAATGTCTTGCATGATTTGAGGGTTTAAGTATGAATAGATGGGTGAAGGTCTTGTTTATGCAAGGGTATTCTGAATGTGCTTTTGGTTCCATGCCCGGGTTGGGTTTCCAGTTCAAATCGACCATGTAGTAAAGCGGCTCTTTCCTGCAAATTCAGCAAGCCAAATGATCGCTGCGCTTTATGATGAATGTTGTTTTTTTCAAAGCCCTGCCCATTATCCTGAATCACAAGTTCGAGACTATTTTCGCGAAGTTCAGCAGTGATACGGATGGCTGTTGCACGGGCATGTTTAATCGTATTGTTGATGCACTCCTGAATGATTCTATAACAATTAATTTTTGTGCGTTTGTTTAATTGAATTTCATTGATATTCATATCGCTGCTCACAAAAGATTGGTCGACTCTTTGACTTTATCACAAAGATTTTCAACGGCACTGATTAATCCATATTGTTCAAGTTGATTCGGGTATAAGTCTTTCGAAATATTCCTTACTTCCTCCAGAGCCAAATCCACGGATTGATTCAAGAGCGGGTTGCGCTCAGGCAACAACTTGTATATTTGGTTTTTGATGAACAACAGGTTTTGCCCTACACTATCATGTAATTCTTTGGATATACGTTGTCGTTCGTCTTCTTGAGTTTTGTATTAATTGTGCCGAAAAGCCTGACGCCATTTTCTTTCCAATTTATTTTTACGATGATTCACGAAAAGAATCAGAATCACCACCAATAAAATCAGAATGATGATGATCAGTGAAAGGCGTTGGATTTTTGCTTGATTCAATTGTTGTACTTCTTTTAAATGGGTGATTTGATTTTGTTTTTCCCCCAACTCATAAAAAGCAGCCATTGCACTCATTTTAGCATCGTATTGTTTTTGATACACAGAATCCTTGGCCTTTAAATACATCTGATGAAAGCGTAATGATTCCCGATAATTACCCTGGGCTTCGAATATCGCACTTTGATTTTTATAACAATCGAACAGCCAATCCAAGCTACCCATTTGCTGCGCTGCAATGATTGCTGTGTCTAAATGTTTTGGGCTTGGGAATACTGTTTGAGTTGAATATAAATCTCAGCCAGATGTTGATTCAGCCCGGCCTTCACATCAATGGATGATTGTGCATAGGGCAAAGAGCTAATTTGTAATTCAGCTTCTAAGGCTTTTTTGATATTCACCCATTTCGGTAATAAGCATTGGATAAATTGTCAAGTGCGATGGCATAATTTTTCATCTTCTTGATTAATTCCTTTATCTTGTAAAATACGTTTGAGCATGTCAATGCCTCTTTGGGGTTGATCCAGCCCGACCCAGGCAAGCGCCATTTCAATATCACAGCAAGGGTGTCTTCCAATCGCCCGCATGATATAAAGGCCTCTTTGGCTTTTACATTGAAGTCCATGTACTTTTGAAAATCTTTCATCGCAAAATAGGTTGCGGCAATATTGTAAAAGACTTCTCCCTTTTTTACACCGAAGTTGTTTGCTCTCCATCATGGGTAAGAGGTCATAAAGTATGTTAAGTGTTTGGTCGAAAATGCCCATTTGCGACAAGACCAGGGCTTTTTTGTAGGATACCGTAAACTGCAGCGAATCATTTTTTAATTCACTAGCAATTCGGTTGAGCCGATGGGAGAATTTCAAAGGATAAAGCAGGTTGGTTGCTGCTCATTGAATCCAATTGCACCATACCCGCATTAAAATCTTGAATGAGTATATCGCGGCTTTGTGAATGTGCATGTATGCCGAAAAGCAAAAACAAATCACCAAATAAATTTTCATAGCTAATTGGTTTAAAGATCATACAGGTATCTCAGCCGATTTTTCGGGTGTTGAGAAGGATGAATGATCAAGGGCGAATATCTGAATCGAACGCCAATATGCCAATAGTGGTTAACGACTATATTCCCAAAACATCTTTCATCTGGAAAATTCCTTTTTGCCTGCAATGAATTCAGCTGCAAGAACTGCGCCATACGCAAATCCTTCGCGACTATGTGCCGCATGACTTAATTGAATTTCATCAATTTCAGATTGGTAAGTAACGTGATGTGTTCCGGGTGCAGGATCAATGCGTTTTGAAACAATGGCCAGCTCATCCTTTTTTGTCAGATGGGTGATTGACCCATTTATGCATGTTGACCTGATTTTCGAGTATAGTATTAGCGAGGGTTACAGCCGTTCCACTAGGTGCATCCTTTTTGGGTATGATGAATTTCTTCCATGCTTACCCGATATGCATGATGGGGCGCCATTAATTGAGCGACCATCTCATTGATTCGAAAAATAAATTGACGCCAATACTGAAGTTGCTGGCAAAAATAAAAGAGGTATCCTGCTGTCGACAAACGTCTTCTGCTTCCTGTAACTTATTCAGCCAGGCTGTTGTGCCACACACGGTGGGTATGCCCGCATTGTAAGCACGCCTGTACATGAGAAAGGCGGTTTCGGGCAAGCAAATTCAATACAAACATCTGCCTTTTTGAGTTCCTATCATTCAAATCCTGAGGGTTCTGACTGGAAATTTTTAAAACAATCTGATGGCCTCTTTTCAGGGCAATTGTTTCAATGGTTTTACCCATTTTCCATATCCGATGAGTGCAATATTCATAGTTGATTCATTAAAATGTGATTCGAATACCCAAAGCTACCTGACCATTTTTGTAAGGAACCACTTGGTTGAAAGCTGATATCCTTGCTCATATCAAAAGTGCGCAAATGGGCAGAGATATAGGCGTCCAGGATATTGAGTACATATACCGGGTGCCGGCTATCACGCTGTATTCAACGTATTGACGGTAACCTTTCGAAGGGTATTTAAATCGTCGGTGGAATATTCAGAAACAATACCGAGTATTGGGATTATTGTCTATACGATAAATATAGGCTTCATGATATTTACGGTAATTGCGTTGATTGCCTACCAAAAATGCACCGGTTACTGCTGCTGCTGCGTACACGATACCCGCCTTCCAATATTGCCTGTTGTAAATTTGCCCCAGTCCGGAGGGCGGCACTATACATCCTGCTCGCTTGGGGATTGGGGTTTTGTATGAAATTGAAAAATAGAATCCGGGAATACAGTGGTCAAAGCCGGTTTATGGATAGGAAAGCTTTAGCGAGTCTTTTGCAGACTATCGGTTTGCGCATGGACTTTACTGCTCAGCGTGATGAGAATGGGCAGGGTAAGCAAACCCGTATCATCGGGCGATCAGATATGAATTTGATCCAGAATGCGCTCCAGGTCGGCATCGTTATAAAATTCAATGGTGATTTGTCCTCGCTTTTTTTTTTCGTTGCAAAATGACTTTGGTCGATAAGGTGCGAAGCGATTTGATCTTCAATGCGTTTATAGGCTGGTGGTAAATCCTTGCCTTTGTCGGAAACACTTTTGGCTTGTGAAGGTTTATTTTGTTGGATTCTTTTGACCAATTCTTCGGCAGCGCGTACCGAAAGTTGTTGTTCAATCATCTCTTTGGCAGCAAACAATTGTTGTTCAATATGTTCGAGGCCCAGCAAGGTGCGGGCATGCCCCATGCTCAATTCTTTATTCCGAACAGATACTTGAATCGATGGCGGTAATTTGAGTAAACGAATATAGTTGGTGACCGTTGAACGATCTTTTCATGCGATCGGCTACTTCTTCTTGCGTCATATTACACTCAGCCATCAGTCGTTTATAAGCTAAGCCGATTTCGATCGCGTTGAGGTCTTCGCGTTGCAGATTTTCAAGCAGGCCCATTTCCAGAATTTCCTGATCATTCGCCACGCGGATATAAGCAGGATATCTGTCAGGCCGGCAATATGAGAAGCTTTAAAACGACGCTCGCCGAGATTAACTGATACTTCTTATTGGGGAGTTTAACAACCGTGATGGGTTGGATGATATCGTGTAATTTGATGGAGGCCGCCAGCTCATTGAGAGGGCCTTCTTCAAAGGTGCGCCTTGGTTGATTGGGATTTACCTCGATCGCACTCAAAGGAATTCGGGTAATGCTTCCCACCAACACTTCAGGGTTTTCACTGGCTTTTGCGAAGGCATTCACTTCATCTTTAATATTTCCCAAAAGGGCGCCGATGCCTTTGCCGATTTGTGCTTTGGTATTGGGTTTATTGCTCATTCTCTTCGATTTCTAAAGTTTTTTCGGCGTTGCGGATATGGGTCATATCATTGCGTTGCAAGATCTCTTTAGCCAGATTGAGGTAATTCATAGCTCCTGTAGAATCGGCATCATACATTAACACTGGTTTCCCAAGGCTAGGTGCTTCTCCTAATCGGGTATTGCGATGAATGATGGTATGAAAAACAGAATCATCGAAATGATTTTTAACTTCTTCCACAACCTGATTCGAGAGTCGAAGGCGGCCGTCATACATAGTCATTAATATGCCCTCAATGGCTAGGTGTTGGTTGAGTCGAGATTGCACAATTTTAATGGTATTGAGTAATTTGCCAAGACCTTCCAGGGCAAAGAATTCGCATTGCACAGGAATAATTACACTATCGCTGGCAGTTAATGCATTCACTGTGATTAAGCCCAATGAAGGAGAGCAATCAATGATGATAAATTCATACTGATCTTTCACTTCATTCAATACCTGAAGCAATTTTTTTTCGCGGTTGGGATGATTGATCAGTTCGATTTCAGCTCCTACTAAATCAAGGTGTGAAGGAAGCAGAAACAAATTGGGTGTTTCAGTTTCAAGAATAACCTTATCAATCGGTGTATCATTTACCAGGCAGTCGTAAAACACTTAATTGGATATTTCGGAGGTCAAATCCATTTCCAGTGGTTGTATTGGCCTGGAGGATCGCAGTCAATAAGCAGTGTTTTATAATCCAGTACCAAACTACAAGCCAAATTAATGGCTGTGGTTGTTTTGCCGACTCCTCCTTTCCTGATTTGCTATTGAAATAATCTTTCCCATCTCATGCAAAAATGAAGATAAAAAAGGGTAAAATAAATTTTTTTATACACCGCTTTGAGATTTGATACAAGTGAGAATAGCAAAAAATGAAGATGGGTCGCTGCAATGATGGCTTGGGTCATCTACTTTTCAGATAAGGTTCAATTTTGGGGATTTTAGGTTCGATACACAAATCGTCAATCCAGCACATTGATATTGGTGCTATTGAATTTCAAAATCCAGGCACAGAGGTCATGAAGGAAGCCTGAAACACCAAGCTTTGGGATTTTTTTCCAAATCCGGCGGAGGATCCTTCTTTGAATTTGAGTCATGACCATCAAGTATATCGAATGATAGATTTGAGTGGTCGCGTCGTGAATGAGGTGCCTTGCAATAGACAAACCAATGGGTAGATTTCATTGGCTTGAGCGTGGCTTCCGTCAATGATATACTGACGACCAATACCGGGGTGTATTATAAAATTTCAAAAAGGTAACTGGTAAATTAAATAGTTTGAGCGTTATTGCAACGCTCAAATGGAATCAGGCTTTTGGACGAAAATGAGGTGCATGGCGCTTATTGATGACGATTGCGGTCAAGTGCCGCGCACGGGCGGCGAAAGGGGGTGGTGACTTTGGAGCAGGAGGTTGCTACAAATTCATTTGAACCAAATGTTAGGGCTACTTTTGGGGTTTGTCAACTTGTGATAAGACAAAATCTTTCTTCTAACGGTTGGTGAAAATCTGCTGGAAAAGGGAAAGATATCGCGAGATGGCTTACAATCACGCATTGCCAGTTCTTGACGGGCGCGAGATTAAGAAAGAAATCAACGAAGTATCACATTTCAGGATATTTGATGGCCTGATTAGTTTGATTTCCTGAGGTGGAGGCCTTACCTTTGCGCAAAATTTTAAAAGGGCCTTTTTCAGGCTTTCAAATATGCGAAACTTATGTCCAATACAGGTAAAATCCAAACAAATCATCAGGATGCGGTGGTTGACGTACATTTTTCCCGGGAAAACAAGTCTGCCGGACATCATTGTGCCTTGGAAATCAAGCGGCTCCTGGCGCTACTGATTTGATTCTGGAAGTGCAACAACACCTCCGGAGAGGATAGTGTTCGTTATTGATTCGTATGGAAGGAACCGAGGTTTGGTACGCGGCATGGAAGTGGTTGATACCGGTCGCGCAATAGCAATGCCGGTTTGGTGATGCCATTAAAAGGTCGTTTGTTTAATGCCAACAGGCGATGCGATTGATGTTCGTTGCACAACCGAGCAAGGCGAATGGTCATCAATACATGCCATGCCTCCTGCATTGAAAGAATTTTAAGTACGGCGTCAAAAATTTTATTCACCGGAATCTAAGGTGATCAATTTGATTGGACTAACTGCAAAAGGGAGTAGGTTCGGATTGTTTGGTGAGTGCAGGTGGGTAAAACCGTATTGATTCAAGAATTGATTAATAATATTGCGAAAGCATATAGTGGTGTATCGGTATTTGCCGGTGTAGGTGAGAGAACGCGTAGAAGGAATGACCTGATGCGTGAGATGATTGAGAGCTGGTATCATGAATTATGGTGAGGCATTCCGCCATGGTATGGAAGAGGTGGTTTGGGATTTGGAAAAGTAGATCTAGAAGGCGTTGAAAGACAGTAAAGCACCTTTGTATTTGGACAGATGAACGAGCCTCCTGGAGCCCGTGCCCGTGTTGCCTTCAGTGGTTTGACGATGGCTGAATATTTCCGTGATGGAGATGAGACCGGAAAGGACGTGATATCTTATTTTTCGTAGATAATATCTTCCGTTTTACCCAGGCTGGTTCTGAGTATCGGCCTTCTTGGGCGTATGCCATCGGCGGTAGGATATCAGCCGACACTGGCTACCGAAATGGGATTGATGCAGGAACGTATTGCCTCCACCAAAAGATGGTTCAATCACTTCTATTGCAGGCGGTATATGTACCTGCGGATGACTTTACCGATCCGGCTCCGGCACCCTTTGCCCACTTGGATGCCACTACGGTGGTGAACAGTAAAATCTCGATTTGGAATTTATCCGACTGTAGATCCTCTGGATTCTAACATCCAATCCTGACTATGAGGATATTGTGGCCAGGTGAAAAGCATTACCGTTATCGCCCATCGTGTAAAGTAATTTTGCAACGTTATAAAGAGAAGTGCAAGATATCAGCTTTGCGATTTTGGGGATGGATGAATTGAGTGAGGAAGATAAACTGGTGGTATCGCGTGCTCGTCGTGTTCAACGTTTCTTATCCACAACCGTTCCATGTGTGCCGAACAATTTACCGGTTTAAAAGGTGTGTTTGGACCTATTGAAGAAACCATTCGTGGATTTAATATGATCTATGGATGGTGAAGTGGATGAATATCCTCAAACCGCATTTAATCTGGTGAGGTACCATTGATGATGCTATCGCTGAGGGTAAGAGAAAATGATGGAGGCCGCGAAAATTAATTCTGAGGGTCTAATGGGCTAAGCTTC
>JADJZY010000027.1 GCA_016715505.1 Bacteroidota bacterium | reverse complement strand
CTACCGCTAACATTGGTTTTGCGTCAGTGTGGCTTTTGTACTAGGCTGAACATTTGTACTTTCTATTAGCTTTTGTACTAAATTTGAACTTTGGTACTTTCTATTCCACACCGAACGCAAAGCCAAAAACCGTTATAGCCAATGGTAGGACGACCGTTCCAAAGACGACCAACCGACCAAAATTTAAACATAAAACCAAAGACAAACCATTTTGACAGGAAACCAACATAAAGACCATATTCAAACGGGACAGCGAGTAAGCCGACACTCATTGCCCACCCTTCTGTATTTTTTATTTTCCCAACCGCGCATTTTTTTTAATTCAATTTTAGCCAGCCGAACAAATGGCACATTTGGTTTTGCCCGACACACAAACCCAAACGCTACGCAAAACCAAAAGAGCCATTTTCTTCCAACGCACAATTAACGACTTTTAGAAAATGAATATTGACTGGATAAAATTAAGACCTTTTAATGGTGATATAAAAATGGCTTTGAAGAACTTGTTTGTCAATTAGCAAGAGCAGAGAGTGTAAAAGACAAACAACAGTTTATCAGAGTAGCTGCTCCTGATGGTGGTGTGGAAGCGTATTGCATTTTAACAAATGGTGATGAATATGGTTGGCAAGCAAAGTTTTTCAGTTCAATGGAGGATTCTCAATGGACACAAATTGACAAATCTTTTAAGACAGCATTTGCCAAACACCCCAATCTAAAAAAATACTTCGTATGCACACCACTTGACAGACAAGACCCGAGGATTATAACAAAGAAAGGAACTGTTGTTAAACACTTCATGGATGTATGGAAAGAAAAAGTTGCCGACTGGGAAGCATTTGCAACAGCAAGCGGAAGAAAAATAGAATTTGAGTATTGGGGAAATTCAGAATTGTTTTGACCGATTAAACAAACCCGAAAACGAAGGGAAACTTTATTACTGGTTTGGACAAGAAGAATTTTCTGACAACTGGTTCAAACAAAAACTTGAAGAAAGTATTCTCAACCTTGGCAAACGATATACTCCAGAAATCAATTTTGATTTGCCAATAGCAAAAGTTTTTGAAGGGCTTTCCAGAGATAAATATTTTAAGAAACAGTTCTTATCACATCTTGACGATTTACTAAAGAAATATAACCAAGCGGTATCTCATGTAAAAGCAGATGAAGTAAAAGATTCAGTTCAGAAAATAGATTCCTTTGTTAATCAATTCAGACAGTTATGCCATCAAATTGACTTTGAAGAAATTACCCTCATACAACATGAAGAACTCTCTGCTGTTCTGGAATCTTGCAAAGAGATAATTGAAACCTTAATCCACAAATTCTATGAGCTTGATTCAAAAAAGAAAGAGGAAACAAAAAGCAAGAAAGAATATGTAAGTGAAGCAAACAGTTACAGTTGGGACATTGAGTATTTCAGAAAACTTAGTAGTTCAATTTATGGCTTCACAAAATTTCTTTATGGTTCAATAGTCAGCTTATCAAACAATCCATTTTTAATTCTTACTGGTGAAGCAGGGATTGGTAAATCCCATTTGTTAGCTGATGTTGCAAAAAAGAGAGAAGCACGAAATCAGTTTACAATTCTTCTTCTTGGGCAACAATTTTCAACTACAGAAGACCCTTGGAGCCAAATCATAAAACTTTTGCAAATTGAATGTAAGAGAGATACTTTTTTATCAGCTCTCAACTCAAAGGCAGAATCAACAGAGCAAGAGTCTTAATTTTTATTGACGCAATTAATGAGGAGAAGGGAAAGCCATTTGGATGAATCACATGGCAAGTTTCATTACAGCAGTAAAGCGATTTCCAAACTTAGGAGTTGTTTTTAGTTTACGAACTTCTTATGAGAAACTTTTAATTCCTGATGTAGTCAAGGAAAAGAAACAGGCAACAACGATTACTCATTATGGTTTTGCAAACCATGAATACGAGGCATCAAAATTATTTTTTGACAACTATAAGATTAAAGCAGCCAAGTATTCCTTTACTGCATCCTGAATTTTCAAATCCGTTATTTTTAAAAATTATTTTGTGAAGGGCTGCATAAAAAGGACTTCATGAAATTCCAGATGGTTACGAAGGTATTTCTACAATCATAAATTTTTTCTTAGAGACCATTAATGACAAGGTTTCGGATAAACATAATCAGCCGAGAAAACTTCAAATCGTTCAGAAAGTTGTAAGACAAATTGCAGAACGAGTTGTTGATACAAACAATTCCTACATAAAATTTGATGATGCCTTTTCTTTCGTTATTGACATGAAGGAAACGAAAGCCGTTACTGACAAATCACAATTTTTTCAGGACTTGATTTCGGAAGGACTTCTAACACAAAATGTTTATTGGGACAGAGAAGGAAATCATTTTGAGGGTGTTTATATTTCCTATGAAAGATTTAGTGACCACTTAATTGCTTCACATCTGTTAGCGAAATTCTTAAACAAAAAGAATCCCAAAAAATCCTTTTCTGAGGACACGAAGTTTGCCAAGACAATTAAAGTTATCGCAGCTAAAATTGGAGTTACTGTTGAACCGAAAAATTATTTGAAATATTAAAAACAGAAAACGAAGCGAATTATAACCGAGGAATTATTGAAGCTCTCAATTCAACTACCTGAACAAACAAATCTGGAATTGTATGAAGCGGCTGAACATGCAAGAGAATTTCAGCCAGTAGCTGCTGCATTTATTGAGAGCATTATTTGGCGAAAGAAAGAAACATTAAGTGATAAGCTGAAAGATTATATCAACGAAGTGGTGATAGGTAACTTGACTATCACGACTATTTTATCAATACAATACTTTTAGTTACTTCTCATCCACAAAATTATTTCAATAGTGATTTTCTACACAACCACCTTTGGAGATTTAATATGGCTGACCGAGATGCATGGTGGACACAGTTCATCCACAAAATGTATCCTGGTTATCCTGATGAAGTTTCTGCAATTCGCAGAATGATTGACTGGGCTTGGACTGATGATAAGCGAGAAAGTATTTCAGATGAATCAATTCGGTTAATGAGCCAAACAATGATTTGGTTTTTGACAAGTTGCAACAGGACTTTAAGAGATTCGGCAACGAAGGCAATTATCTGTTTGCTTCAAGAGAGAATTAATGTTTTAATGCAACTCATTAAGACATTTGAAAAAGTCAATGACCCATATGTTTTGCAACGCATCTATACAATTGCATATGGTTGTGCAGTGAGGACAAGCAACACAGAACTTTTAAAACCTTTAGGAGATTTAACTTTTCAAGCAGTTTTAATACTGAAAATGTGATTCCTGATGTACTCTTGCGTGACTATGCAAAAGGAATAATTGAGTTTGCAGTTTTCAAAGGACACAAATTTGATTTTGACTTAGCAAAAATTCAACCCCCATTCAAAAGTAATTTGCCAGCGACATTTCCAACAAATGATGAAACTGATAAATTCAAATTCAACTATGAGGACAAGGATTTTAAGAAACATCAATGGAGTCAAAATTCTATTTTGAGTTCAATGGTAACAGAATATGGCAGGGGAACTTCTGGCTACGGGGATTTTGGAAGATATACTTTCCAAAGAGGCTTGTCCGATTGGCGAGTAGATGTAAATGGATTGAGCAACCTTGCAGTAAAATGGATTATTGAGAGATATGGATATGATGTTGAGAAACATGGCGAATTTGACAGGACAATAGGAAGCGGCAGAAGCAGAGACAACGGAAGAGAAGAAAGAATTGGTAAAAAATATCAGTGGATTGCTTTCTATGAAATCTTAGCAAAAGTTTCAGACAACTATCCTTGCTATGAAAATTCATACAGCCGTGATGCGAAAGAAATAAAGTATGAAGGACCTTGGGAACCTTATGTCAGAGATATTGACCCGACAACTACAATCAAAGGCAACCCTAAAGACAAATCAAAAACATATTGGTGGAATCCAGTTGTTTATTCAAATTGGAATCTACCGAATAAAGATTGGGTATCGTTGACAAATGATTTACCTAGCCCTCAAAATTTAGTTAGTGTTACTGACGAACACGGAATTGAATGGCTTGTTCTTGAAATGTATCCCGACTGGAATGAACCAACTCCTTTAGGCGAAGAAGAATATAAAAGCCCTCACAAAAGATTAGTTTATGATTTGAGTAGTCATATTGTTTACAAGAAGGACTTGCAGAAAATTATTGACTACTTAACAAATAGAAATTTGAGAGGTTGCGGTTTATCTGAAAGTAAAAACAGATACCAAATGTTCAGTAGAGAATATTACTGGGCTGCTGCTAACAGAACTTTTAATACTTACTATTACGGAGGCAATGAATGGGACGAATTGCATAATGAGGAATCAGGAGAATATATTTGTAATACTGCACGGACAGCAATTCAATATTTATGGGAAGAAGAATTTGACGCTTCGAAAGACGAAACAATAAGTTTCTATAAGCCGACTGAATTAGTGTTCCGATTACTTGACCTTCAATATTCCAAATTGGAAGGACAACTGCTAAACACAAAGGGAGAAATGATTTGCTTTGACCCAAGTGCAACAACTCCTTCTATAAGATGTTTATTAGTTAGAAAACCTGACTTATTAAAAGTGCTTGCAGAAAATGATTTAGAAATTATCTGGACTTCTGTTGGAGAGAAACTAGTTATTGGCGGACACTTCAATCGGACTGACTGGGTTGGACGTTTAAATATTTCTGATGTGGTTTATTTTGAATCGGGGGGGGGGCGGGGGGGGGGGGGGGGCCCGCGGGGGCCTGAGCGATGTACAGAGAAAAATTAGATTCGGTTTGGTTGGCTTTTTTCACAGACCGGCAAGCACTCAGAAACTTAACCGCATAGAAATTATTCACGTTTTCCAGCGCCCTTCTCACCATATCGCTTAGACTTTTTTCATGAGAAGAATTTCGTTGATTTGGTTTTGATGGAGTCGTGTTTTGCACATCTTATCGGCAGAATTTAGGGCGCTTACTACCCTACACCAAGAAAATATTCAGTTCGCTTTGATAAACTGCCTTGAATTCGCTCCCGGTAAATTGATTTTAAAGAAATTGAAGAATTTAGTTTTGATTCACTGCTTAGACCTTAAACTTGAATTTTGAAATCGGGAGCGTTTTTGTGCTAAGAAGATATTTTGAATTACTAAGGCTTGCCTTCTAACTGCTGAGAAAGGGTATTAAGACTTTCACAGCAAGAGAAGAAAAGCCAACCAAACCGACAGGCCGCCTAACCTATAACACGGGTTTTGTGCAAGGAGGGCCACACTACTTTATTCATATATTTTCGCTATATTTGAACTACGAATTCCAGTCAAAACCGCTACCATCAAGCCCTCCCAGCACAAAGCCCGGAACCGTTATTGGTAATGGGCCTGCGCGACATACAGAGAAAAATTAGATTCGGTTTGGTTGGCTTTTTTCACAGACCGGCAAGCACTGAGAAACTTAACCGAATAGAAATTATTCACGTTTTCCAGCGCCCGGATCACCATACCGCTTAGACTTTTTTCATGAGAAGAATTTCGTTGATCAGGTTTTGATTGAGTCGTGTATTGTAAATCTTATCGGCAGAATTTAGGGCGCTTGCTACCCTACTCCCAGAAAATATTCTATTCGCTTGGATAAACTGCCTTGAAATCGCTCCCTATAAGTTGATTTTAAAGAAATTGGAGAATTGAGTTTTGATTCACTGCTTAGACGCTAAACTGGAATTCAGAAATCGGGAGCGGGTGTGTGCTGAGAAGATATTTTGAATTTTTAAAGCTTGCCTTCTAACTGCCTAAAATGGTTATTAAGACTTTCATAGCAAGAGAAGAAAGCCAACCAAACCGAAAAGGCCGCCTGCGAATAACACGGGTTTTGTGCAAGGAGGGCCACACTACTTTATTCATATTTTTTGCTATATTTGAACTACGAATTCCGGTCAAAACCGCTACCATCAAGCCCTCCCAGCACAAAGCCCGGAACCGTTATTGGTAATGGGCCTGAGCGACATACAGAGAAAAATTAGATTCGGTTTGGTTGGCTTATTTCACAGACCGGCAAGCACTGAGAAACTTAACCGAATAGAAATTATTCACGTTTTCCAGCGCCCTTCTCACCATATCGCTTAGACATTTTTCATGAGAAGAATTTCGTTGATCAGGTTTTGATTGATTCGTGTTTTGCATATCTTATCGGCAGAATTTAGGGCGCTTACTACCCTACACCAAGAAAATATTCAGTTCGCTTTCATAAACTGCCTTGAATTCGCTCCCGGTAAATTGATTTTAAAGAAATTGAAGAATTTAGTTTTGATTCACTGCTTAGACGATAAACTGGAATTCTGAAATCGGGAGCGGGTATTTGCTGAGAAGATATTTTGAATTTCTAAAGCTTGCCTACTAACTGCTTAAAATGGGTATTAAGACTTTCACAGCAAAAGAAGAAAGCCAACCAAACCGAAAAGGCCGCCTGCGAGTAACACGGGTTTTGTGCAAGGAGGGCCACACTACTTTATTCATATTTTTCACTATATTTGAACTACGAATTCCGGTCAAAACCGCTACCATCAAGCCCTCCCAGCACAAAGCCCGGAACCGTTATTGGTAATGGGCCTGAGCGACATACAGAGAAAAATTAGATTCGGTTTGGTTGGCTTATTTCACAGACCGGCAAGCACTGAGAAACTTAACCGCATAGAAATTATTCACGTTTTCCAGCGCCCTTCTCACCATATCGCTTAGACATTTTTCATGAGAAGAATTTCGTTGATTAGGTTTTGATTGATTCGTGTTTTGCAAATCTTATCGGCAGAATTTAGGGCGCTTACTACCCTACACCAAGAAAATATTCAGTTCGCTTTGATAAACTGCCTTGAATTCGCTCCTTAAAAATTGATTTTAAAGAAATTGAAGAATTTAGTTTTGATTCACTGCTTAGACGATAAACTGGAATTCAGAAATCGGGAGCGGGTATGTGCTGAGAAGATATTTTGAATTTCTAAAGCTTGCCTTCTAACTGCTTAAATTGGGTATTAAGACTTTCACAGCAAGAGAAGAAAGCCAACCAAACCGACAGGCCCACTACCAATAACACGGGTTTTGTGCAAGGAGGGCCACACTACTTTATTCATATTTTTCACTATATTTGAACTACGAATTCCGGTCAAAACCGCTACCATCAAGCCCTCCCAGCACAAAGCCCGGAACCGTTACAGGCAATGGGCCTGCGCGACATACAGAGAAAAATTAGATTCGGTTTGGTTGGCTTTTTTCACAGACCGGCAAGCACTGAGAAACTTAACCGCGAACAAATTAATCACGATTTCCAGCGCCCGGATCACCATATCGCTTAGACATTTTTCATGAGAAGAATTTCGTTGATTTAGTTTTGGTTGAGTTGTGTATTGCAAATCATATCGGCGGAATTTTGGGCGCTTACCACCCTACTCAGAGAAAATATTCAGTTCGCTTTGATAAACTGCCTTGAAATCGCTCCCGAGATTTTGAGTAAAAGGAAAAGAAGTTTTTCCTTTGGCGTAAATGCTTAGACGCTAAACTTGAATTCTGAAATCGGGAGCGTCTTTGTGCTGAGAAGATAGTTAGAATTTCTAAAGCTTGCCTTCGAAATACTTAGAAAGGTTATTAAGACTTTCACAGCAAGAGAAGAAAGCCAACCAAACCGAAAAGGCCGCCTGCGAGTAACACGGGTTTTGTGCAAGGAGGGCCACACTACTTTATTCATATTTTTTGCTATATTTGAACTACGAATTCCGGTCAAAACCGCTACCATCAAGCCCTCCCAGCACAAAGCCCGGAACCGTTACTCGCAAGCGGCCTTGGGGACAACCAGAGAAAAATTAGATTCGATTTGGTTGGCTTTTTTCATAGACCGGCAAGCACTCAGAAACTTAACTGCATAGAAATAAGTCACGTTTTCCAGCGCCCAGATCACCATATCGCTTAGACTTTTTTCATGAGAAGAATTTCGTTGATTGGGTTTTGATTGAGTTGTGTTTTGAACATCATTTCGGCAGAATTTTGGGCGCTTACCACCCTACTCCATGAAAATATTCTGTTCGCTTTGATAAACTGCTTTGAAATCGCTCCCTAGAAGTTGATTTAAAGAAATTATAGAATTCCGATTTGGTTCACTGCTTAGACGCTAAACTTGAATTCTGAAATCGGGAGCGTGTTTGTGCTGAGAAGATATTTTGAATTTCTAAAGCTTGCCTTCGAAATGCTTAGAAAGGGTATTAAGACTTTCATATCAAGAGAAGAAAGCCAACCAAACCGACAGGCCCACTGCCTGTAACACGGGTTTTGTGCAAGGAGGGCCACACTACTTTATTCATATTTTTTGCTATATTTGAACAACGAATTCCGGTCAAAACCGCTACCATCAAG
>JADJZY010000026.1 GCA_016715505.1 Bacteroidota bacterium | reverse complement strand
CGGTGAAAGCAAAATCTGTTCCATTGGGATTGTCATACACAGGACAAATATCGGTGACCATACAAGAGTTTAAATTTGTAGGTCCAAAAGTAGAAGTCTGAATATCCAATAAATGAAATCCAATTAAACTCAGATTCAGATCGAATATACCCACCCAAGATGAGTAATCGCATAAGATTCCGGTTTGGAAATTCCAACTACCAAACAAATTTTTTTACAATTCAGGCAATCATCCATCCACTTGAAATTTTTTTTTCACCATAGGGGTCTTTTTCTGATTGGATTGTCTTAAGCGAAATACAAAAAAGAGAATTCCCTTTTAGTTGTTTATGTACTCCTACATCAAACGTTTTGGGCGCAGAACTTCAAACAGGTCGTTCGCGGAAGTGTCAGCGATCAGGTATTATCCCGCCCCATCGAAGGCGCTATTATTGAAATTATCGGTACAGAATTCGGCACCCGAAGCGATGCCTCTGGGCATTTTGTGTTGCCCGATATTCCTGTCGGCACCCATAGCCTGAGCGTGAGTGCCCTGGGCTACAAAACCTATACCCTCCCCAATTTTGTGCTGAATAGTGGTAAAGAACTGGTATTACAAATACAACTACAAGAGACGTTTTCATCAGGTGAAAGAAGTCCATATTAAAGGTGGCCGAAAAAAGAACACGCCTTTAAATGAACTCAGTTTGGTAAGCGCCCGTGTATTTTCGGTAGAAGAAACCCAAAAGTATGCAGCTGCGGTAAACGATCCCGCCCGAATGGCCACCAGCTACCCCGGCGTGATGGCCGGTGATGATGGCAATAATCAAATTGTGATTCGTGGCAATTCACCCAGTGGTTTGCTCTGGCGTATGGAAGGAATGGATATTCCCAACCCCAATCATTTTGCAGTGGCAGGCAGCAGTGGTGGAGGCATTTCCATCCTAAGCGCCCAACTGATGTCGAATGCCGATTTTGTAACCGGTGCGTTCGCCGCAGAATATGGCAATGCATTAAGTGGGGTATTTGATTTACGTCTTCGGAAGGGCAATAATCATCGAAGGGAATATACCGCTCAATTGGGTCTACTGGGTTTGAATCTCGCCGCCGAAGGGCCCTTTAGCAAAAAATCAGAGGCCTCCTATCTGGTAAATTACCGGTATTCTACATTGAGTATGCTCAATCAACTCGGCCTGAATCTCACGCCAATCCGTCACCAATTTTCAGGATCTCTCCTATCATATCGTCGTACCCACCCGCAAATGGGGAACCTGGTCTGCCTTTGGGTTTGGCGGATTGAGCGACCAGTATTTCAATGCCAGTAAGGATAGTAGCAAATGGAAAACGAATGGGGAACGATACAGCGATCGCTTTGTTTCAAACACAGGCATGTGGGGATTTAAAAATAGTTTGCATTTAAACAAAAGTGCCCTCCTTCATACGATGGCGGCCTACTCCATTGTACATTCCGGTTATGAACGCAATTATACCCAAAACGACTACAGCTCACTTCGCGTGTATGATCAGGCCTATGCCTTAAAAAAAATCAGTCTCAGCACAACCCTGAATCAACGTTTGTCCTCGAAATCTAAACTCAGAAGTGGATTGATGTTTCATCATTATCAATTTGAATTTCGCGAACATCTTCGAGATCAATTATCCTTCCCGCTCGACACCCTGGTGGACACAAAAAATACCACCCAAACTTTACAGGCTTTTAGTCAGTTTCAAACCCATCTTTCCGAATCTTTCCAGGTAACATTCGGACTTCATGCCCTGTATTTGTTCATGAATAAAACCTATAGCCTTGAGCCCCGGGCTGCCATTCGCTGGGATGTTCATCCGAAAAACAGCCTATCGTTCGGTTATGGTCTGCATAGCCAATTACAATCATGGGGCGTGTACTTTGCCCGCAACGAACAGATGCCCAATCCTTATCCCAATCGCTCACTGGGCTTTTCGAAGGCTCATCATTTTGTGCTGTCACATCAGTATGCCTTTCATAAAAATTTACGCCTGAAAACGGAATTGTATTATCAGTCTTTATTTCATATTCCGGTTAGCCAGCACGATAGCAGCACCTTCTCTGCCATCAATGTACAATATGACATGGTGCGTATGCCCCTCATCAATAGCGGTAAGGGTCGGAATTATGGCATTGAAATATCGCTGGAAAAATATTTAGATCATCAGTTTTATTATATGGCCTCTGTATCTCTTTACGAATCCAAATATCAGGCGGCTAATTTAAAATGGTATAACAGTAAATTCAATGGCAACCATTTATTGAATGCCATTGCAGGTAAGGATTTTGTGTCGGGCAATCAGCGACGCACATTTGGCATCAACCTGAAAATGGTATATGCCGGTGGATATCGCACCACACCGATCGACCTTGCATCATCCATCTCAAAGGATCAAACTATTTATCGTGAGGAAGATGCTTTCATCGAAAAACTTCCTGCCTATTTCCGCAGCGATCTTCGGATTAGTATGAAATGGAATCGCAAACGATTAACCTCCACCCTCTCACTTGATATCCAAAATGTAAGCAATCGGCTCAATGTGTACGACCGCTTTTATGACCCGAATACCCGCACGGTGAAAAACCTATTATCAAACCGGCATAATCCCGATTTTAAATTATAAAGTGGAGTGGTAGCTATTTGGGCTGGTCCCCCCCAGTGGTTCCCCGGGCCCGCCCCCTGACGATGCACGCCCCACGTGAGCGGAAAAAACCAAAAAAAACCCGTACTTTTGAAAAAGCCAAAATCCACACACTAAAACAAAAAAAAAACCACCCCCCCCCTTCAACCCCCCCCCCCCTGTATAGGACATCCTGAAGAAGTCAGAAATTACTCATGTACAAGCCAATCAAATGACGATGGATATCGATACCTCGAATGCAGATTGGCGCGGTAGATGTGCCAATACTGACTAAATAGAAAACGCAGAAAAACTTCATCTTTGGTTGCATGAAAGTCTGAAATTGTTTAAAACTTTCATGTTTCATCCTTTGGTTTGGGATCCAATCAGCCAACCCCCCGAATTCCTTTGAAGGCTATTGGTTTTAAGAAATCAACTATTTTCAAGTTAATCAGCAAGCCCTATTTAGGGTTGTGCAAATATGGGCACCATTTCCTCACTGACTGCTCCATCATGATCTTCGGCCCGAATATGAAGTTGATAGGACTCTATTGAACTTGTTGCACTTAGCAAATAATGTTCGTGGTAGGGATAGGCTTTTAAATCCATCACTGAAGGATTTTCGTGCAAAAGGGTATCTGTATTATTCCGGACAAAAATCACTTCGAGGGCATGCAGCCCTTTATCTGAACTGGCTGTAAATTCAATATGCAATTCCGGATTCACGGATACATCAATCGTATCTCCAATTCCGGGCTCGGCAATGACAATACGAGGTGATAAGGCAGAATCGGTGCTGCGTTTCCGGCAGGCGAAGACAGTTAACAGGATGCTCATAAACAGCAACTGAATCATATATTTAATCATGATTTAAAAATAGGTTTGTGTTTTAAAAAGTAAATGAGATTGCACTGAAAGCGGGTCAGGGAAGTAATATGCCCTTCCGCCATATGTTCGTGTATCGCACGGGTCGCCTGAAATCCCAGTGCAAAGGATTTAAAGTACACATCCGCACCGGCATGCAGGCTCCATTGATTTCCACCGGTATGTGTTTGAGATACATTTTTTAGATAGTCGGCACCGGCAAAATCATACATACAACCCACTTGAGGCATAAGGGTCAATTTTTTCATTTCATGTAAATAAAATGCACGGGTGTTGACATTCACCTGATGCCCAAAACGAAATTGATATACATTTTCCCCCGGTCGGTTGTACATCATTGAAGTATTCAAACCCCAGGCTTTCAGGCGCAGGGTATGAATGATATTGGCCGAGAAATCGAAAGACCCGCTCCCTAGTTGCATATTATTATGAATCATTAATCCATCATCGAGTGCATCAAATTTTCCACTAGGCAGTTTGAGGCCGGCACCCACTTGCAAAGCGTTTCTGAATTTGGCATTGGTGCCATAATTATTAAAAATGAGGTACTGCGCTTGCAAGGTGATATCCCCCAGTCCACTCAAATTCAAAGCATCCGATTCGGTGCTTCGTTGATTGACCCGATAGGGCACAAAGGCTAATAAATGTAAGCGTTGATGAATGACCAAACGCCCATAGGCCTGGAAAGTGTAGAAATGTTCTGTGGTAGGCAAGGTATTGGTATGGTCTTCATGAGGCAGGGAACGAAATCCCTGATATTGGTATCGTATGCCGACAAAATGTTTTTGAAATTCCGGCAAAAAATTCAGGGCATTTCCTGCAGGTGCGCAACCGCATACATCGCAGGCTTTAGCCGCTTGAAACAAGAGGCCAAAAAAAATCAAAACGTATATAAAACGAATCATGTTATTTTTTTAAAGTGATTAGAATGTTGACTGCTGCATTAATTTTTCAGAATGACTCTCATACTTTTTGAGCTCATACCAAATTTTTCCGGTCTGCAATAAATTTAAATGGCCTATCCGCTATTCGGATATCATCTTACCATGTTGAATGATTTCATCAGGCACATCTCTACGCGAAATGTACCTGATTACTGTTATAAACAGAATGATAAACGGCTTTTTCAAAACTATTTGAAGTACCTATCCAATTCCAAAATAGCAAAAACAATTGTAGAATGGTAAATTGTATGAAGCCAAATTCGTATTCAGGGACGGTGGCTTCCAAGCATTGGAATGATACCCTTCTGGAAGTTTTTCTTGAGAAGGTATAAACAAGATAGATGTTATAACCGCATTCCATCGGTCTTTCATCTGAAAAATTTCAAAGGAAAATCATAATCCATACTGGGCCATTCTGCTTTTGAAGGCGACTCCGAAGGTTTCTGATTATTGCTTTGATCTAATTTAGCCAATGTTTTTCGCAGATGACATTTTCCGTTACAGGCCATTTCAGGCTTACTGCGATTTTCGCAATGTTTTTGAATAATTTCAGCCTGATTCATTTTCCATTGTAATAATACAAAGGAGCGCAAACCCTGATGGGATAATAGTAAAACAAAAAACAATAAACTGATCCAATTGCGCACGTTGGCAAAGATAGGGCGGGGAATATTTGCCCGAAGTGAAAAAAGAGATATTCTGAGAAAAATCATATAACCGAGAATTTGCAGTAGCAAGGAACGAAGCTACTCCAAACTAATCCTGTAAAGGATTTGCTCGGTAACCCCGAATTAAAAAATCCTACTGAGGCCATTTATCCGAAGTATTTGATTTTCCTATCGTTTTTGCTGTTGGCTGGGTCCAACCGCAAATTTGGGTTTAAATAAGGCACTAAGCCTTATTCCATCATCTTATTCCAGCATCATTTTTTTGGAAACTGTGCGTCCTCTTTCATCGGTGAGTTGTACAAAATACATTCCCCTTGCCAACTGCTCACTTTGGAATATGAAACGATGTCCTTGCCGGCTAAATGGAGCAAACACTTCTTGCCCAAATTGATTGAACAATCGAATACTCCCATTACTCCCCTCGTTCAGTTCAACGGTAAATTGGCCGCGTGCAGGATTCGGATAAACCTGTAACACAATCGGTTCATAAATCTCTTCATAACTCAATGGATAATCGACAGTAAAATTGTAGACAATCGATTTTCCAAAATCAGGTTCAAAAATTTTCAGGGCTGATCCATCTCCTTTTCTGAAACGAACATATCCGATACCGTCGTTGTTTGCCCAAAAATCAATGCCATCTTCATCCGTATCTTCCACAATGAATGAATAACAACCGCCCCCCAAATTGAAGGTATCGCGATACAATAAATTATTGGCCATGTTTGTACGTTGAAACACCAAATTGCCATCCTGATCTACAATTTTGTACGAAGATTCACTGCCTACCAAATTGGTTTTAAACTGCACAATAAAATTGGAGGGCACGACTTCGGTGATATTAAAAATACTTTGAAAAGTATTGTTTAAAGCATAGGCATCATTTCCGCCATTTGGATTGCGCAAATTCACATGAAATACATTACCGCTGGGTGCTGTAATGGCCGACCACAAATTCGCGGATGCCGGCAAACTCACTTCAGCCGTTTCCATGAAAGCCAGGTTTCCGGTCCATTGATAGGTTTCCTTCACGGTATTATTATTCACCCAATATTCAATCGCGAGACTCGTAAGCGCAGTAGATCCGGTATTACGAATGACAACCTGCGGATGACGGCAAATTGGATTATTGCGTGCATATTCCACTTTGGTGCTGGGGTTTTTAATATCCACCACGGCAGCATCTAGGGTAAAATTAGCCGGACCATAATTGACCAATTGATTACTGACCCAATAATTGCTTGAACCCCATGCAGTATCCAAACCATAGTCGATAATCGCAGTGCCACCAGGGCTCACAAAAGAAGTGATATCCATTTCCTTCACATCAGTGGCCATTCCGGGGCACCATCCGGCCCGATCATAAATCCAGGTACCTCCTTGTGGGTAAACCGGATTTTCGGAACATTTTTTCCAAACATCCCAGGTGAATTCCTTCGCACCGCCATTGATATTGATATAATGATTTCGTGGAATAAATTCCCCTTCCTGACCATGGCCGGTAATAGCCGTACGGATTTTGTATGAAACACTTGCAGGGTCCAATGGAACAGATCGAGGTTCATATTTATCATCATTCATGATTGCCTGATATCCGGGTGGTTCAACCCGCCAAAGGTTATTGATATCTTTTACTTCACGTGGTGGCGTTCCAACGATAAACATAAATTTAATGTCCATATCTTCCTGACGTTCACCGCCTCCATTGATGAACATCCGTTTCCATCCTTTTAAGATGGGCGCATAATCTGTCACATCAAAGACCCAGGTTTTTCCACCCATGCCTAAATCCAGATTGATTCCATAAGGAGTTACAAAGGAAACCAACTGAAAAGCAGATGGGAATTTTTGAAAATAATTCAGGTCCGTGATATTGATAGTTCCTGTTTGCCAGTTCATTACGGAATCCAACAAGTTACCATTATCTCCATCATACACATAGGTATAACCCGCTTGATAATACCAATTCGTATCGAGTGGTTGAATACTATTGTTATTCACCACAAAACTATAAACGGTATTCGGGTAGTTTTGAATGGAGTCTACATATAAAATATTTGAACTGGCCTGGGTATAAACGCCTTGAACAAACGACAAAGCTGGTCGGTTATTGGTTTCGGTAAAATTTTTAAACACATCCTTTCCCAAAAAACGTCGCCAAACCGGATATCCCTGAATAGCAGCAGATGACCCGGCTGCCGAAGCATCTGCTGTTGTCACTCCAGTCCCTTCATTCATGCGATAATAAGCTTTTAAATGGCTGTATTGCGGATGTGAGGCATTGATGGTTTGGTACATCCATGTTTGAATATCTGATTGACTGAGTTCGACATCCCACAAAGAAAATTCGTCCATATTGCCGTAATAATTTTCACCATAGGGCGCTTTACCCAAAATAAAATCAGTTACTTCAACCGGAATGGTTTTGCCGGTACCCGAATGCCATAAAACCCCGTTGAGATAAATATTCATGACACCGGTGGTGCTGTTTTTGGTATACACGTAATGATTCCACTGACCTTCAAATTCAGCCGGCAATGCCGCTTTATTAATCCGATCATAAGGTCCCGCCCGAACCGCAATCCCAATAAATATTGGAATTCGACCAGGGCATATGAATATTCACCTGACGATGATTTTGAGCATTGTAACCATAAAACACAGAATTATTGGCTGGTAAAATGTTTGGATTTCCATACGCCCAAAAAGCGATGCTAATTTGATCACTAAAATTATTGAATGCTGCATTACCCAATTGCATGAAATTACTTCCGATCATTTCGAAGTGATAATCATCTCCTTGGGAAACCAATCCCATATTGCTGCCTTGTACATCACTCAAGACGATTGATGGTGTTCCTGCCACAGGATTGGTAAAACTAAATTCAACAATGACATTATCCGTTCCATTCCAGTTAAACGGATTATAAAAAATCAACTCATTGCTCCCATTCACCAGTGCAGTATTATAGAAATAAACTTCAGTAAACCCATTGATATCAGGCGCTGAGGCTTGCAATGCATTATTGGTGCTATGCTTCATCCGAACCTTTAGTTGGTACAAAATAGAGCCGGCATTGCTCACCTGCACTTTGATGCTTGAAATATTTCCGGCACTCAAACCAGCTGTACTTAATTCGGCAGCCGTATAGAGATATTGTGATTTTAAGGTTTGATGCGCTGCATTAAATGGCGCTGATGTGGTGCTGGCTCCGGTACCGATATTTCCAATGGTTTCGCTGATGGTAGAAGTGTTTACCACATGATGTTGCTGATACCGATAATAGGTAAATGTTGGATTGATGAGATAATTGTAGGTAGAGGCACTCGATCCGGTAATGATGTGTGAAGGATGTTTGGCCTTTGATGAATCCGTTTTGGTGGAATCCATGATATAGGTATTACAGGTATAATCCCATTCGCCGCAACCGATATTGGTTTGTCCGGATACAGCAGGTGAAACCAGCCCATTTTTACATCGCATATTGTAAAGCATGTAAATTTTTTCGAAACTCACCCCGGGCAGATCAGGAAACAGAATCATGCTATCTCTGCTGTATTGCGTTTGGGTATAATTGAATGTTGAAGTGATGATGGTATCACCGGGAACTTGTGCCCAAGTAATTAATGCGGAACAAGCCAGGAATAGGCTGAGTAATGTTTTTCACTTTTGTGATTTTTACCAAAAATAGGTTTATCTGGGTGGAAATGTAAAAATTAAGCGGAATAATTCATCGCTGATGCGGTGATGAAAAATGAAAATGCCCCCTAAATCGCTTGTTTGAGAATATAAAGCTTATCTAGTGCACGTTTAGCTATGTTTATACAAACTGTGATATCGAAGTGCGATACCATTCGGATGAACTTGAAGAATGATGCCATATGAACAAGCAAAAAATATCCTTCGGTTATAGCGAGATTTTCTCATTCCTGCAAAATCTGTTTCAACTTATTTCTTATAAAACCATTACCGCGTAAAGCGGAATATTCGACATCCAATCTTGTGAGCGATATCTACTCGCGGATGTTCTGATTGCCCGCTGAGAATTGAACGTATCTTCGAACACTTTAAACTTTTTTGATTTCAAATTTTCTTCAGCTTTCACCTCTATTGGAATAATGGCATGATCATGTTGTATGAGAAAATCTATTTCGGCACTTGCATTTGGAGCAGACCAATAATAAACCTCCTTGCGAACAAGAGTTCCTGACAGACATATTGTTCTGAAAATGCTCCTTTAAATTCCGTCAATACTTGGTTATGATTCAGTAAAATTTGCTCGCTCAATTCTGCCATCGCATTCAACAAACCAATATCTAATAAATACAACTTAAACACGTCCATTGCGGCATACGACTTTAAAGGAATAGCCGGCTTACTCACTCTCATACACTTAATCAATAATCCTGCATGAATCAACCAATTGATAGCGGTTTCAAATTCCTTGCCTCGTGCCCCTTTCTTTAATTGTCCGTAGATAAATTTCTTGTTCTCTTTCGCCAATTGACCTAGAATTGAACGCCACACCAATCTTATTTTGGGAACGAGTTCTATGGGCGCATATTTTGCAAAGTCATTTTCATAACCCTGAATGATGTTATTCTGAATGGTTCTCACTTGCTTCAAATCCTTGGTTTCCAGATAGCATTTAACCGCCTCGGGCATGCCTCCCGTAAAGTAATAAATCCTTAAATATTGACTCAACTTATCATGGAATGGCTCAATCACTGACCATTTTTTTTCCTGGATGGCTTGCAATAGTTTTATTTCATTGGAGTTCTTTAAAATTCTTCAAAACTCAATGGAAACAGATTTAAGAAATCTACTTTCCCAACCGGAAAAGTACTTTCTTTTTGTAGAGAAACTCCAAGCAAGGAGCCCGCTGCCATCACAAAATATTCGGGTGCATTCTCATAGAAGTATTTC
This sequence comes from Bacteroidota bacterium, assembly GCA_016715505.1. GTDB lineage: Bacteria > Bacteroidota > Bacteroidia > Chitinophagales > Chitinophagaceae > OLB11. The sequence goes on along the minus strand of JADJZY010000026.1, from coordinate 2,164 downwards.
AGGGCAGTCAAACCTTTCTCCGCCTCTTGAATTTCATCCAAGATGATCAGCGTGTTTTGTGGATCAATTGAATACCGGTTTCAATTTCAAATACGGTTAGAATTCGAGATATGTCAAAATCATCCTGAAATAATTTTCTTAAACGAATGCTGCTTTCGAAGTTGATATAAACGGTTTGTTTAAAATACGTTTGTCAAAGAATTTCATAATCCATGTTTTACCAACCTGCCGCGCACCTTGTATGATGAGGGCTTTCGTAGTTTTCTATTTTTGCCAATTAAGCAGCTCTGTGGTTATGCTCCTTTCCATTGATCATAAATTTCATCAAAATTATTATTTTCCTTCATATTTATGTCATTAAACACACTTTTTCGTACGAATAAATGTAATTAATAACACTTTTTCGTACGAATAAATGTAAAACCTGCTCATTTCATGCTCATTTTTATAGAAAAAAGGCCGGACATCCTTGCCCGGCCTTTCTTGATTTATCAAACTAAGATTTAGTTCATTTTACGACGAATACCATCCGGGATTCCCGATTGATGTAAGAGAATCGCAATCGTTTTATATCTAAAAAATGCTTTGGAAACATACAGGTAACCTTTGTAATCGTTGGCATCGCCCCAACTATTTTTAACCATATAATATTCTTTGCCACTTTGATCCTTAGCCAAACCAACGATATGCATTCCGTGATCATCAGTGGTGGTATAATTATCAAACGCATCTTCACGGTATTGTGGCGTAATCTCTCTTTCAGCTTTCGGCCCATCAAACATGAGTTTAACTTCCTCCGCACTCATATCTTCTAATTCCTTTTCCGGAACGATAGCCACTCCATTTTTCCACGAAAAGTATTTCTCACTCACATCCGTTGCCCAGGCTACTGTTTGCCCGTTTTCCAAAGCATGATCCACAATATTTTCCAGTTCATCCAAAGGCACATTCATAACACTTTGTAAGCTCCAGTTATCCGGCACCATCAAAAAGGTCGATTCATAAAAAGGTGTGTATAAGAAAGAACCAATTTCCAGATATTCGTCTGACTTAATTCCAACAACTTCATCAGCGAAAGAACGGGGTGTGTATTCCTTGCCCTTGTATTTAAAGGTCTCCGGTACTTTACCTAAATAAGCATCCAATGCCGCAGTAAATGCCGGCAACCAGTTTTTGGTGAGTTTGCCATTTTTATTTTCCACAATCCCTTTCAGGAAGCCTTCCAAAGCGGCCTGCATTTCACCAAATTTATTTTTCGTAGTCCCATAGTTCAAACCGGTATACGCCTCATAAGGCATGGCCCCATATTTTTATAAATCTGAACCACATCATGTAATTCGGCCCCATCTCCCCAACCAATAGCACCATGCATGCGTGCATAGTTTTGGCTCTTTCGATATAGGCACAACGGGCAGTATAGATTTCGGAAATATCTACGAACTCTTTTCCCTGTCGCATCATTTCACTTTCTAAATATGAATTACCGGAATAACTCCAACATGTACCTGAGCTTCCTTGGTTTTTTACCGGACTATCTTCAAGGTCAATGATGGTGGTGAATTTAAATTTTTTAGCGCTGTCAGATTTATTGGCCTCCAGCGATTTTACCAAATTGTCTTGAGCTACGGCATTCAGAACAAATGCAATGCATAAAAAGGATAAAACTATTTTTCTCATGGAACGAAAATAATACCCTTGCTCCGTTTTGGGAAATAAAATGGATGAATGGTTGAAAAAGGGCTGATGGAAGAGTGTTTAATTGTATTTTACTGAAAAGTCTATACTACCCCAGTCGACTATTGAAAATAAATTAAAAGATCATAATCGACTGATAAATGATTATTCCGAAAGATAAAGCCGATATTCCGGCATCATTTAAAAAATCCTATTTTTCCGTGGAAAAGCTAATAGTAAACACAGATATTATTGAAATGGTTTTGAATTAGAACTTTGTTATCTTTTGAGTGAACTCTCCGTCGATAATTTTGATTTTTAAAATATACATGCCTATCGGCGCATCAAATTGAATGGTTCCCTTTTGTTGAGTTGATATTTTTTGCTCGTAAATTTCTCTCTAATAAGTTAACGATTTCCAATGTGGCCGCTTGAACAATATGGTCAATTAAATAGAAAATTCACCCTGCGAAGGATTCGGATAAACAGC
>JADJZY010000025.1 GCA_016715505.1 Bacteroidota bacterium | reverse complement strand
TGGCAAAATGAGCAACACAGCTTACGCATTCCATTTACCGATGAGGCCCATATCGAAGATGTCATTCATTGTTGGTTAACGATATTGGTGATGCGTTTAACCGATATTCCGATACAGGAACGGGTGGAAAAATTAACGCCCACACCTATGCGTCTGGAATTGATGAAGGGAATCAATAATTGTACCCTTATCAATGACAGTTACAGTTCAGATGTTTCATCTTTTGCCATTGCCCTGGATTTTTTGATGCAACAGAATCAACACGAACATCGTACGGTAATTCTTTCCGACATGCTGCAAACAGGTCGCGACAATGAAATTTACGATGAGGTAGCCGCCCTGATACAACAAAAAAAGTGCAGCGTTTGATTGGTATTGGTGAAACAATTACCCGCAACAAAAATGTTTTTCGAAAAACAGAAAACTGGAGTCCACCTTTTTTAAAAGCACGGCTGAATTTCTGGAAAGCATGGATAGTTCCACTTTTAGCAATGAATCTATCCTCATCAAGGGAGCCCGGAAATTCGAATTTGAAAAAATCGCGAAACGACTGGAAGAAAGAATCCATCAAACGGTTTTAGAAATCAACTTGAATGCCCTGGTACACAATTTAAAAACATATCAGTCTTTACTCAAACCACGTACGAAAGTTATGGCTATGGTGAAGGCACTCTCCTATGGTAGCGGCAGTTTTGAGGTAGCGAATAAATTACAATTCGAAGGAGTGTCTTATTTAGCCGTTGCATATACCGACGAAGGCATTGCTTTACGCAAGAATAAAATCGACTTACCCATGATGGTCATGAATGCGGATGATCATTCTTTCCCCTCAATCATTGAATGGAAGCTGGAACCTGAAATCTATAATTTCAGAACCCTGGAAAACATGTTGATAGCCGCTAAAGAAGCTGAAGTACTGGCTTATCCGATACATATTAAATTAGATACCGGTATGCATCGCTTGGGATTTGATGCCAGTGATATGCCAGCCCTGATTGAACAACTCAAGTCGAATCCTGAACTTCGGGTGGTTTCTGTATTCTCTCATTTATCCGGCAGTGAAGAACCCGAACTGGATGCATTTACTGCACAACAAGATGCACAATTCAGGCAATTGAGCCAACAGTTAGAAGAAGGACTTGGATATGGATTTATCCGACATCTTTGTAATTCGTCGGCTATTGCCAGACATCCGGAATTACATTTCGATATGGTTCGACTGGGCTTGGGTTTATATGGCATTGATGGCAGTGCAACCATTCAGAAACAATTATTAAATGTGAGTAGGCTTAAAACCTCTATTGCACAAATCAAAAAAGTACCCTTCACCGAAACAGTTGGATATAACCGTAAAGGAATTTTATCGCGCGACACTATAATAGGCACTGTGTGTATAGGTTATGCCGATGGTATCTCGCGACGCCTTGGAAATGGAAAAGGATACATGATACTCAGGGGGCAAGCAGTACCCATCGTAGGAAATGTTTGTATGGATATGTGTATGTTAGATATCACCGATATTCCGGATGCTCAGGAAGGCGATGAAGTATTGGTATTTGGAAAAGAACTACCGGTTACTCAATTGGCCAAATGGGCCGATACCATACCCTATGAAATACTTACGGGTATTTCGCAAAGGGTGAAGCGGATTTATATCGAGGAGTAGAGGAAGATTACTTGTCTCCGGACAGTAGTATTATTGCAAAATAACTTTAGTGACTTTATGGTCAACTTTCAGGAAGTAATATCCGGGAGCCTGACGAATCGAAAGTTGATTCACTCCAGCGTGCAGATAACCACTTTGAAGTTGATTTCCCGAAATATCATATAACTGATAGAAACAGCTTTTATCCGTGCGAACATATACGATTTGATTTGAACTTGGATTTGGGAATACTTCCAAATTAGATACTTGTAATTCGTCAACACTTAAAGGTACACTATGAACCAATTATCATAGGCTCTTGAATTTCGCCAGGGGATATCCCGGTAACGTTTGGTATATCCGCCGACCCTCTCCAGTTTTGCCACGAAAAGCCATAAGACCCCTTTCCCCCAACCCCCCCCGTTATTTTTGGGGTCTCGAGTTACGAAAGAATTATTGATGGATCAAATAAACCATAAGTATAACTGTCAGAGATTCGATGCATTATATCCATAGGAATACATTTGGGCCTGCCGCCATTGATTGGAGGAAGCTATCCAGACTATATTCTCCTCTGATTCCAATAAGTTCTGCGTGTTATAGGTATTTATTTCCTTCACTCGATTGACCCATGCGCCATTGATAAAATCCTGAATCAATTTTCATCAACAATCGGTGAAGAGCGCCCGACACAAATTCGCAATTTGGCCTGTTGAACGGCTACAAATTAAGGTTGAATCTACCACGACTGACAGTTGACCAACAGAATTATAGGTATAGTTTGAAACCTGAGCCTTTTGCCAGATACTATTATAAACGCGTGGATTCGACAAAACCCGTGGAATTATAACTGCAACGATATTTTTTTTGAGTCCCAGGCCGACAAACCAATATTCCGCCAATATGCTGCAAGCCGTTCCGCCGGTAAAATTGTTTGCGCCTTGGATAAATTTCCAAATAGTAGAATTGCTAAGAACAACGTACAAGGAATTTCATTTTTTTCATTTTTAATTTAGATTTTATAATTTTCTGATACAAAGATTCAATCTGAACAAGCAGCTCAAAAATTTATTCCGGCAAGCAGGGGAAATCAAGTCATGGAGTGTATTCTTTTTAATTTGAAGCGTTGCCATTTTTATTTTGACATAAAAATTTTAGATAAGAGGCCGAAAGCATTTACCTGAATAGAATTTCAAATAAAAAGCCACCTATTCGAGATGGCTTTTTGGGGTGATTTGATGAGGAGTTCTATTGAACAATTATTTTTTGATAAAATGACTGATTGTCTTCATGCTCTACGATATACAAGCTACCCGGCAATCCATTCAAAGTGCTTTCTCTGATTTTGAACAGGAATCCTTTTTATCGCTTTCCACTCATAACTTCCTGCCTAATACAATACTTGATTCTGATGTTATTGAAACGAGTATAGTTGAATTTATAAATGATTTATTTTATCTCCTTTTCAAGGTTGCCCATGTTTAATACGCATATACTAAATGACCTGTAAAATATGTACTTTGAAGTTGACCCAATAGTGAACCTGTATTTGTCTGCCATAGTTTCACTTTTAATTTATCCCCTGCATTTAGTTTAAGTGTATTATTGAATGAAATGGAACCATTGCTTCTAAAAGCCTCTGTTTTAAAAGCAGTACACTTATACTTTATATACAATGAACCATTTTTGTATAAAGCCATTTCAAAATCTTCCAAATTATTTACCGTAGAAGAAATAGAAATCTCTGTGAATGCAGAAATATTATAGACTCCATCAACGGGTGCAGTAAACGTTGCAGGGTCCGTTGCTGCTCCGGAAGGATTAATGACATTGCCATCATCAAATACTTCATAATCGAGTTGCATATCATACCAGGTTGATTCTGGTACTATAAAATTTGTCCAAGATGTGGTTCTGGCTTCAAAAGCAACTTTAAGCGGGGCCTTCCAAGTTGCATTTCCACTAGCATCACTGGTAAGTGCTCCATTGCTTGGATTGGTATTCCTCCAGCAATTTTACGTTGCCGTTTACATCCAATGCCTTACCGGTAGGACTTGTATTCTCAGCAATGAGTGCGGTGCCTGTACTGGATGATTTTGCCCTTACAGCGGTACCACTATTGCTAATACCTTCGACAGCTATACTGCCACTTGTGTAGGATCTGCCACGTACACCAGTTCCATTTGGAGCTATCAAACCTACTTCACCCAATACGCCTACGTTATTCGTATTTCCGCCAAAGGTTCTGCCGATAATTGCATTGGAATTGGTTGAGGTATTGTTGTTGTTGATAACCAAAGAATTGGCACTGGAATTATCTCTTTGATATGGAAGAAGCAAGGTATCTGCATATATTGCGGATTTAGACAAATAACTATGTGGTACCGTTGCCAGAGTATCGGTTCCCATGAGGGTGAAATTGTTTCCTCCATTGGGATCCATGTAAACGGTCATGCTTTTTGCCCCAGGATTTTGAGAACTTAAATTATCTACAATTCCCAAAACATTGTAGGCTCCAGAACTACCTATTTGAAATGCAAAGTGTCCATAGTTATCCGTTGGAACAATTCTATCTTCAGTATATAGTAGTGAAATCCCCTATGAAATTGCACACGAACACTAATGTTCGAATTTGTGATTGGAGAACCCCCTGAGTTTAGGGCAACTCCTGGTAGTTGATCAGATTGGGTATTTGTGCGAAGGCTGATGTTCCAAACAGCATGTGGGCCAATGCCAGGATGATTATGAATTTTATTTTGTTCATTTTTAAATTTTATAATGCGATTAATTTTTTTTATTCTGCTTTAAAGTTGAATATCCGTCAGACACTGATCAATTTTATTCAAGTGAAACGGATTAAAAAATAACGGAGTCGTTTCTTTCGTGATAATCAGGCGTTTGACTTTTTGTTGCATGTCATTCTATTTCGAAATGAGCCCCATAAAAAGCCCTTGTTTAAAGACGACTTCATTGAATGCAGCATTTTGTAAATTCGAAAATTGAATAACCCCAAGTGTTTCATTTTGACTAATAACGATCTCCATAAGGAATAGCTTTTAGCCTAATTGACAAGAGGCCTATTGAACAATTATCTTTTGCGATATGGACTTATTATCCTCCAGTTGAACGATATACATACCACTAGCCAAACCATTTACCTCTATTTTGTTTTGGTTTTGTATTGGAGCCGCTTAACCACTTTCCATTTATGTCGAGTATGAGTACATTCGAATTTTTACCTAAGCCATTCAGCAGAATGTTGATGCTTGTATAAGCCGGTATAGGCCATATTTCCATTTTTACATCATTTCGACCTGAACCTAAAACTAACCGGGTTTCGCTATAGGTAATTTTTCCATCCAAATCTTCCTGCCTGATACGATACAAGGTTCTTGTATTATTGAAACGATTATCGTTGAATGTATAATTGGTTTCTAAATCGCTTATTCCATTTTCCGCTTTGGTATCAATGAAGGCAATGGTTGTAAATTCCTTTTCACCTTCTTGCATCTTTTCAATATGAAAACCTTTGCAATTTTTTTCTGAAGAAAGAACCCATAATAAGTCGGCTTGTTGTTCATTGATTCTGCGAGCCTCAAAACTTTTCCAGGAAACTGGCAAAGGGGTGTTGATGATCAAATAATATGGCTGGAAACCCTGTGCGATGCTGGCTGCTACGTTATTGTGCCTGGATACAGACATCTCACCCAAGGTGTAATTTAGGGTGACACCACCGCCGTTCATTTTTCTTCCTCCATTGCTCAATATTTGTTTTTGGATGCTTTGTGCTTGTGATGAGAAGGTTAAACTCACAAGGATTATGTTTGTTATGATTAATGCGATTTTCATGTTTTTTAGTTTTTACTTTATTATTAATCGGCAAATTCAAGAATACCCCAACATTCTAATGCGGAAAGTTGAACGGGATCACTCCCTCCATTAGTTTGAAAAAGTTGGAACTTTAATTTATCTCCTGCATTCAGATGAAATAATTCTGATGTTTGACCTGAATTACCACTAAACCCTGAGAATATTTTTGCGGCACCACAAAATCTATTCGTTGTTGGTATCCCATTAATTGTGTATCTGAATTGCAAATCGGTTATATTATACACATTGGAATTATAAAAAATATAGGCATAGGCGGATAAACTATAGTATCCTGATACAGGCGCTATAAATGTATTTGGATCATTAGCAGCAGTATTTGGATTATAATTTCCCCCTAAATCCAGCGTTTCGGATGTGGCTGGCGTTACCCACGAATTAAATGCAATATTTTGTGAGCCACTAGAATTTGCTTTAAAAGCGATCTTATGCGGAGCCTGCCAGCTTGCATTTCCACTGGCGTCACTGGTTAAAATTTTACCTGCACCAGGACTGGTATTACCACCTGCTATTTTTACATTCCCGTTTACATCTAAAGCTTTGCCGGTAGTATTTGTGTTTTCTGCAATCAATGCGGTGCCTGTACTACCCGATTTGGCCCCTAACCCTGTACCACTATTACTAATCCCTCTACTGCTATGCTTCCGCTAGTATAGGAACGACCGCGAACCCCTGTACCATTTGTAGTGGTTAACCCTACCTCACCCAATACACCTACATTATTTGTATTGCCACCAAATGTACGTCCAACAATGGCATTCGAGAAAGTTGAAGTATTATCATTATTTACAACAAATGAATTGACACTATTATCATCTCTTTGATAAGGAAGTATTAAAGTGTCAGCATAGGTGGCCTCCTTAGCCGAAAAGCTATGCGGTACAGTGGCCAAAGTGTCCGTACCCATAAGTGTCAAGTTGCTTCCGCCTGTAGGATCCATAAAAACACTCATTCCAAGTCCGGATGTACCCCAAGTAATATTATTGATGGAACCAAAGATATTTGTAGCTCCTGCATTGCCGATTTGAAATGCAAAATGCCCCTGATTGTCTGTTGTGACTATTCGGTTTTCCTGATACAATACAGGACCACTGAGAACGTTAAACTGAACCCGAATATTAATGTTCGAATTTGCAATGGGCTGTCCGGTATAGTTTAAAGCCACACCTTGATAGTTTAACAAATTCGGCACCTGCGCGAAACTTGACGGCCCGATTAGCAAAAATGTAATTGAAAAGATGATGAGTAATTTGAGTTTGTACATTGTTTTATTTTTTGATTACGCCCAAAATTCTCCTCTCAAATTGCTTTAAAAAGAATATTCACTCGAAGCGGATACAAAATCAATTGAAGCGATGTTTAATTTGATTAAACCGTTTAGCCCTATTTGAACAAAATTATATCGGTTAAATTGAGAAGAGTGCCGAGTGAACATGAGTAGTTGATCGATTGATGCAATTACAAGGAGTTCGTTGATTTTATCCAAACGCTTTAAATGATTTCCACTACGCTTCAATATTTGAAATAAGTGCTTCAGCTTGTTTTATTTGCCAAATGATTGATCCTAAACCATATTCGTAACTATTTATCTCTACAATCATGATGAAATTACTTTATCGCCTTATAATCAAAAACCATCCGCTCATCAGGCGAAAGAAGTTACTGAACCAACACCGTAAAGTGTTTCAAGAAGGCATCCAAACAACCGCTGAAGTGATGAGTAGAACGATAGAAGAAGATAAAATCGGTCAATTATTTCCTGTCAGACTTTACCTAAAAATCAAGACGCCTGAAAACAGATTTGAATACATTCAGACCAAAGCCCTCCTGAACATTAAAGATTTACCGGAAAATGGAAAAATGATTCGAATAAAATATATGCCGAATAATACGAAGTTGGTTTTCGTCCATTAATTTAGAGTCAATTTTTAATCCCTTCTTCAGCATGAAAGCGCAACTCACTGATTTGAATATTCAACAACTGGATATTTCAAGGGGCCTGAATGATGGCATCGTTCGATGCATTGCCGAGGATCAATACGGTTATATGTGGATTGGAACTGTAGGTGCGCTCAATCGATTCGACGGGGCTCATGTGGAACGATATGTATATCTACCCAATGATAGCACCACCATCAACCCCTCCCAACCAAGGTGTATGCATAGCGATCTCAATGGTCGATTCTGGATTGGAACTGAAGATGGACTGATGGAATATGACTTTTCAAAAAACTATTTTAAACATGCTTCCGCCCTCAAGCATATCAATATCCTAGCGATAGAAAGTATCAACCCGCAGGAGTTATTGATTGTGACTAAGAAAAAACTCTATACTTACCAGCTTAAACGACAGCAATTAGAACCCCTGCAATCCATTGTTGCGAGGAACAATCCAAATTTCATGGATCCTGTCTATTTCGGTTTATGTAAAATTGAACAAAACATTTATTTGGCAACGGATAGAGGTTTACTACGTTATCATTGTTTAAACCATCAGATCCATGTTATACCAATTGAAGGGCACAATGATCAAATCATCAATCTCCTTCAAAGCGACAATGACAATAAACTTTGGCTGTTCTACCCCAATCTTAAAAAATTGATAAAAATAGAAGGAAATCAATTGAATCCTCTGGTGACAAACTCGCCTATCATGACTTACAATACCTCCGATTCTGTCAACGCGGTAGGATTGATTACAGACAATAACGATGGCGTATGGATTGCCACCCGAAGCAACGGGCTATTTTACTTCAATGCAGCTACCCGCTTATTGACACAATACAAGAGCAGAGTGCTGTTGACGAACGGACCAAAGACCAACAATTATCGTTTCGCTTATAAAGATAAACAAGGTATTATTTGGCTAGCCTGTGATGTGGAAGGAATCAGTTACTTTCAACCGAATCAACGATTTTTCAAGAATCTTTTACCTTTTCCGGATGAGGAACAATTGAATTTCAGCAAATTGGGAAGAGCCATCTGTATCGATCAACAATTAAATGTTTGGATGGGTAATCATGATGGCTTGAGTAGGTATAATCCAAGAACTCAACAATATACAGTATGGCGCAATTTACCTGGCAAAAAAGAAGTATTGTATAATAATATCATACGGTCTTTATACTGCGATGCGGAAAATAATGTTTGGATTGGAACCGGATCGGGAGTAAATATGTACAATGCTAAATCAAATGCTATAGAATTTATCCCAAACAAGTACCTACCCAATAGTTGGTACAATTCTATCAATGAAGACAAAAGTGGGAATATCTGGTTTTGCACCAACGATACCGCAAGTCTATATTGGTATTCCTGATCAAATAAAAGCTTCCAAAGTATTGCTCAGCATCCCTGCTTAAATCTTATTACGGTATGCCCCAGTTTCTTATGTGTTTGAAGATAGCCGGCAAAGAATATGGATTTCATTTTCAAGAAAAGGTATTCTTATGCTCGATAAAAAAAACAATAGCTGCAAAACATATCAGGCAACCAATGACAAATCAAGCGGCATTATCGGCAACCAGATCATCGATATCAAAGAAGATGATCAGGGAATCATATGGGTGAGTTCGTTTAATGGAATTACAGGAATTGATGTGGAGAAAAATAAGTTTCATAGCCTCAATAACCAGAATGGTTTTACCAGTAATTTGACTTCATCTATGGCCATTGATCCTATGAATAGAATTTGGTTGGGTGTGAATGGCGCGCTAACTATGATAGAAACAGATAGAAACACCATATCCCGTTTTACAACAAACGATGGTTTATCATCCGTTGGATTTCATGAACACGCTGCTTGTATTTCACCCAATGGCGAAATATGGATACCTACCTATATTGGCTATCTCTCCTTTAACCCCAAAGAATATCGTAAGCAAGAACCTTCATTGCCCTTCTATGTTTCGCATTATAGCGTCTTTGATGTTGAAAATTTCAGAATCAATCCTTCCGATTCAACCCCTCATATCAGACTTAAGCCACATCAAAACTCTTTTACGTTTAACATGGTGGCTTTGAATTATTTAAATCCGGACAAAACGTGGTATGCCTATCGTCTTGAAGGCTTTGAAGATGAATGGCATTATAGTTCAGACCCTAAAGCGGTTTATACGAACGTGCCGGGAGGTAATTACAATTTTGTCTATCAGGCTTCAAAATTAAACGCCTCCTGGAAAAATATTCCGGTCAAAAGAATCCTTATTCAATTAGATACCATTTATTATAAAACATGGTGGTTCAGAGCCTTGTTGATTCTAGCTTTTCTTTCACTGATTGGTATCGTGTATCAATACCGCAGTCTTCAGCAAACGAAAGTATTTGAACTCACCAAAAATAAAATTGATGCATCCGAAGCTGTTACATTTCTTGAAAATCTGAGTAAATCATACCGATACATTCTTCGAAACAGGGAAAATGAAACCATCGCATTGAGTGAAGAAATTCAATTTGCCCAAAACTATATTGCCCTTCAAAAATCAAGGCATGGTAGTGGTTTTGAGGTCATTTTCAATATTGATGAAATACATCAACAAAGTAGAATTGTACCAGTAACTCTACAAAATTTAATAGAAAATGCACTGAAGCACAATATTATGGATGACGAAAGTCCATTGAAGATAGAAATATATAGCGAAGGCTCATTTTTAATCATTAAAAATAACCTTCAACGCAAAAAAAGTGTTGAAACCAGTAATCGATCTGGCCTGGCTCAATTACAAAATTTCTATACATATTTGAGTTCAAGTCCTGTGCAAATTATTGAATCCTCCAGCCACTTCGTGGTTAAAATTCCTTTTATTTAAATGATGGCGATTATGAATACAATTATTATTGAAGACGAAATTCTTCTGGCGAAAGAACTAAAAGACCTTATTCAAGAGATAGAACCCGAAATCCATATTCTTGAAGTTTTGCCTAGTGTAAAAACAGCCAATAAATGGCTGATGAGTCATGCCGAACCTGATTTAATTTTTGCAGATATTCAGTTAAATGATGGTGTAAGTTTTGAAATCTTTGAGCGCTATTCTTTATCGTGCCCGATCATTTTTACTACAGCCTATGATGAGTATGCATTAAGGGCCTTTAAGGTTAATGGTATTGATTACCTGTTGAAACCGATTGATAAACTGGAACTTCAACGAGCCATAGAAAAGTCGAAAGAAATTTACAAATCAAAGGACTCACATGCTCCTGATATGAGCAAATTATTTGAAATGCTTTCAGGTTCCAGGCAAAATCAAACCGATTCAAAGAAAAATTTATTGTAAAAAAATTGAATAACCGACTACCGGTTTATGTGGATGAAATTGCCTTCTTTTTTAAAGATCAGATCAATTATCTGTACACCAACAATGGCGAGAAATTTATCTTAGATTATACCACATTGGACGAAGTAGAGGAACTGGTAGACCCTAAATTATTTTACCGGGCAAACAGGCAGTACATTATTTCCTCAAAGGCAATCAATAGTTATAAAATTCTTGAGAATCAGAAAATCATCATTTCATTAAAGTCTCCAAATCATCAGGAAGAAATTGATATCAGTCGGGAAAAAGCACCTTCTTTTCGAAAATGGTTTGAAGACTAAAATTAGTCTGCTCCATATTTCAAAATCACTATCTAGTCACGGAATTTTCAAGTGATAAAATATGGAATTGGCAGAGCATGATATTTCAGAAATTCAATCCTCGTGTTATAGTTACTCAGGGCTTGCTGGTTATCTCACTGGCGCTTCAAATTCAGGGAAGCGTTCGAGGGATAGTCTCGCACTTGCGGGACAGCCTTTGGACGATGACGCCAAAGTTGAAGATGCCAGTGAGGCTCCTGTTAATGAGAGATAGCAAAGCTTTTCGAATGTTACATGGGACCATACGGTAGAAGTTTGATGATTCATGTGTTTGTTTCGAGATTTGGTAACGGTATGAGAAGTGAAAATCAAGAAATGACCTGCAAGCTTATTAAAGAGATATGAAAAATTGCCGTGCATTCAAATAAGTGAAATTCACATCACGACGTAAGGATATCATATACTTTCACGTTAAACAGCAGCCTCTAAATATATAAACCATTGGCTTACGAACTATTACAGCAAGGTAGAGATAGGCGAATTGGTAGATAGTCCAACTCATACAGCGGTATAATCGGTATTAGCCAAAGTATTTGATTTTCTTATTCGTTTTTACCCTTGGCTGTGTCCATCTACAAAAATTGGGGTTACCCTGCTAACCTATATTCCATTAAAAAAGCCACCCATGAAAGAGTGGCCTTTTTATGAAGATCTAATTTAAATTAATCGCGCTTGTCAACTTTATTGCTCAGCAACAATTTGTCATTTCCAAACACCATCACAGTATACATACCATTTGCAAATTCACTCAGATCGAGTTTCATTACATTCTGGCCTGCTTCGTGCTGTGCTTGAAGTTCTTTTACCAATCGACCGCTGATATCAAATAATCGAACGATTGTCAATTGATTTTCGCTATTGCTAACTTCAATATTTAACACATCACGAACTGGGTTCGGATAAACAATTGCATGATTTTCAGTTGTTACCTCATCTGCAACATCACCAGGTTTAGAAGCCAAAGTTGTGAAGAAATCAGGTGCACTCCAGCTACCGGTTGTAAACGGCGATGGGTTACAAATTGCTCTGATTTGCCACATATAATTGCTATTGGCGGTTAATCCTGCGATGTTTTTCGTAGTAGCTCCTGCACTAGCTGTACCAGTTACCCAAGGTCCCCATACACCAGGACTTGTTTCAATCCTGTAACGTGTTTGGTAGTAGTTCACATTTGGTACTGAATTCCAGTTCAGGGTAGCTGAATTTTTAGTTACCGCAGAAGTGAAGAGTGTCGTTGGCGGAGGACAAGATGCTCCGGTTTGGAATACGAATGTGGAGCTCCAAGGTCCAGGTGATGTCACTGAACAGAATCCTCTTACTTCAATTTCATAATCTGTACCGGCTTGTAAACCTACCAGATTTTTGAAAGTAGTTGGAGCTGCCTGTGTACCGCCACCAGTCCATGTTGGATCACCAACAATTCTGTATCGTACTTCATACCAAACCAATCCAGGAATAGCAATCCAGTTCACCGTTACTGAATTACCACCCACATTGCTTACACCTGTAATAATAACAGGATTGGTGGTAGTTACCGTAATTGTTGCCGGAGCTGAAGTGTTTGTACAACCATTCACATCCGTATAGGTATATGTATACGTTGTGCTTGGTCCGGTGTAAGGATTAGCCACACTAAATGTTCCACCTGCAGGTGAACCAATCAATGCAATTGCTGATCCAGGACATCCGTTGACATTATCAGCAGTTACCACTGGCAATTGATTGATAGTCAAATCCAAGATCTCAGTGACACAACCTACCTGAGTAGAATATGTACCTGATTGGGTATATGTAGTACCTGATAATGGCCATGTGTAACTTACACAAGCCGATTGCGTAGTCGTATTTGTTGAAGTTGGATTGAATGTCAAGATGAGAATTTCAGTATGACATCCGCTTATTGAGGTATAAGTTCCACTTGAATTATAGGTCAGTCCATTTACCGGCCAAGTATATGCGCCACAAGAATTATATGTTGTGGTATTGCTTGTACTTGGAACGATGGTTACATTGTATGTATGAACCGAATCACAACCTGAAGCATTCGTATACGTTACCGTATGTGAACCGCTCGCTGTGTAATTCTGACCACCTACTGTTGTCGCATCACATGCTGTATGACTACTGCTTCCGGTGTTGCTGTAATTGATGGTTACATTATAAGTATGAACTGAATCACAACCTGAAGCATTCGACGTCCCTCGCCCACCGGCGAATCACACCAAAGGTACGTTACCGTAGTGAACCGCTCGCTGTGTAATTCTGACCACCAAATGTTCCACTTACATGCAGTATGATTGCTGCTACCTATGTTACTGTAATTGATGGTTACATTATAAGTATGAACTGAATCACAACCTGAAGCATTCGTGTACGTTACCGTATGTGAACCGCTCGCTGTGTAATTCTGACCACCAAATGTTCCACTGTTACATGCAGTATGACTGCTGCTACCTGTGTTGCTGTAATTGATGGTTACATTATAAGTATGAACTGAATCACAACCTAAAGCATTTGTATACGTTACCGTATGTGAACCACTTGGGTAATTCTGACCACCTACCGTTGTTGCATCACATGCAGTGTGGTTGCTGCTACCGGTGTTGCTATAATTGATGGTTACATTATAAGTATGAACCGAATCACAACCTGAAGCATTTGTATACGTTACTGTATGTGAACCACTCGCTGTGTAATTCTGACCACCAAATGTTCCACTGTTACATGCAGTATGACTGCTGCTTCCTGTGTTGCTGTAATTGATGGTTACATTGTAAGTATGAACTGAATCACAACCTGAAGCATTTGTATACGTTACTGTATGTGAACCGCTCGCTGTGTAATTCTGACCACCAAATGTTCCATTGTTCATGCGTTACATTGCTGTAATTGATGGTTACATTATAAGTATGAAACGAATCACAACCTGAAGCATTTGTATACGTTACTGTATGTGAACCGCTCGCTGTGTAATTCTGACCACCAAATGTTCCACTGTTACATGCAGTATGACTGCTGCTACCGGTGTTACTGTAATTGATGGTTACATTGTAAGTATGAACTGAATCACAACCTGAAGCATTCGTATACGTTACCGTATGTGAACCGCTCGCTGTGTAATTCTGACCACCAACCGTTGTTGCATCACATGCAGTGTGGTTGCTGCTACCGGTGTTGCTGTAATTGATGGTTACATTATAAGTATGAACCGAATCACAACCTGAAGCATTTGTATACGTTACTGTATGTGAACCGCTCGCATTGTAATTCTGACCACCAAATGTTCCACTATCACATGCTGTATGACTGCTGCTACCTGGTGTTACTGTAATTGATGATTACATTATAAGTATGAACTGAATCACAACCTGAAGCATTTGTACGTTACCGTATGTGAACCGCTCGCTGTGTAATTCTGACCACCAACCGTTGTCGCATCACATGCTGTATGACTGCTGCTACCTGTGTTACTGAAATTGATAGTTACATTGTATGTATGTACTGAATCACAACCTAAAGCATTTGTATACGTTACTGTATGTGAACCGCTCGCTGTGTAATTCTGACCACCAAATGTTCCACTGTTACATGCAGTATGACTGCTGCTTCCTGTGTTGCTATAATTGATGGTTACATTGTAAGTATGAACTGAATCACAACCTGAAGCGTTTGTATACGTTACCGAATGTGAACCGCTCGCTGTGTAATTCTGGCCACCTACTGTTGTTGCATCGCAAGCTGTATGGCTACTACTTCCAGTGTTGCTATTATTGATAGTGAGTTCTCAAATTTCACTATGACATCCAGATACTGACGTATAAGTACCAGATTGTGTGTAGTTGGTGCTATTAACAGCCCAAGTATACGAATCACATTCTGTTAATGTAGTTGTATTAGATGTTAAGGCCGTTCCATTCCATGTTGCAAGGGTATTCCATGATGTCTCATCACAACCTGCCTGACATGAAGAACGACGGGCTTGAATGATATTCATTCCTGAACCAGTAACTGCCGCAAAAGATGGGATGGATGTTGAAGCTGTGCTCCAAGATGTACCACCATCTGTTGAATATTGGTATTCAATTGAACAACCGATTCCGTCATTTCCACCTGTTGCTGGTCCTGCGAGGGTAACTGTTGTTCCTTCACAAACACTTGCAGAAGCAGGAGATGCTGTTGCTGTTGTTGGTGCAGTAGGCTGTGGAACACCATCCCATGAAGCAATAGTTCCCCATGGTGAAGTTGAACAACCAGCCTGACAATTATTACGACGAGCCTGAATTAAGTTCATTCCTACTCCATTTACCGCGCTGAAGCTTGGTACGGTAGCAGAAGGTGAACTCCAAGTAGAACCGCCATTGGTAGAGAATCGATATTGGAATCCGCAACCGGCTCCTTCATTACCACCTGATGGCAATCCAGAAATGGTCAATGTGGTTCCTACACAAACAGATGCAAAAGCAGGATCCTTGGTTGCAGTTGTTGGTGCTCCAGGTTGTGGAATACCATCCCAAATTGCAACTGCATTCCATGCTGTTGAATTACAGCCAGATTGACACGATACTCTGCGTGCTTCTATGATATTTTGACCCACACCATCCGCTGCTGTAAATGTTGGTATTGTTCCGGAAGCTGTGCTCCAGGTTGCACCACCATCATCAGAGAATCGGTATTCAATGCTACATGATAAACCTGCATTTCCACCAGTTGCTGCACCACCTAAGGTAACGATTGTACCCGCACAAACTGTTGAAAGTGCCGGACTCATAACAGCTGTTGTTGGAGCTGTTGGTTGAGGCACCACATTCCATGAGGCAAGTGTTACATAATTTTCTGTACAACCTGAATTGACAGCACAATTATCACGACGTCCTTGTATAACGATTGTGCTGGTAGCCAAACCACCAACTGGTGTACCCGGTGTGTAAGCCACAGGAGCACCACCATCGATAATCACGATATAATCGTCACTACATCCATTTCCACCACTTCCTGCATTAAATGTTGCAGAAACCGTAGTTCCCTCACAAACAGAAGGTAATGCCGGTGATTGAGTATTCAATGTAGGATTCACCGGTTGTGCAATCACTTCTATCGTGAATGTACAGAAATTAGAACAAGGAGTCAGGTTAGTATAAGTATAAGTAATTGTATGTACACCAATTCCTGCTATTGTTGGATCAAACATACCCGCGCTTACACCAGTACCGGAATAAACACCGGTTCCAGGGGCATCAGGTAATCCGCCACTTAAACTGTAGGCAGGAGATGCAATACAAACTATTTGATCAGCCGGACAAGTCATGGCAATCTGTATAGGTTCAGTTACTAAAGTCAGCAATTGAAGTACAACCATTCACATCTGTCACCACAACGGTATAAGTACCTTGCGTCAGATTCACTGCTGTTGCACCATTCTGTACAGGTGATGTTGACCATGCATAAGAATATGTTCCAGTACCACCAATTGGAGAAATTCCGATTGAACCATCATTGTATCCAAAGCAAGAAGCGTTGGTAATTGATCCGGTTCCAATTGTAATTGGATCAGGAGCAACAATAGTTGTTATCGTTGTAGATAAACATCCATTGGCATCTTTAGCAACAATGGTATAATTACCCGCACCCAATCCTGTAAACAATGAAGTGGATGAATAAGAACCTCCATCTAATGAATATTCCATAGGGCTTGTACCACCGATAGTGCTCGCCTGAATTGAACCATTCGTTGAATTATGACAAGAAATTTGTGATCCGTTGTAATTTGAAGTTACTACTGCATCTGCTACCAATACATCTGGTTCAGTAATAGTCGTTGAAGTTGTAGCAGTGCAACCATTGGCATTGGTAACAGTTACTGAATAAGTACCTGGAGCCAAATTCGTAATGGTTTGTGTAGTAGCCATATTGCTCCAATCGTAAGTATACGGTGATACACCTCCGCTGGTAATCAATACCGAAATAGCACCATCAGCAACACCGTTACAAGTCACATCTGTTTTAGATGCATCTACAACGAGTGCACATGGAATACTACATGGAGTTGCAGGTTGGAAACCGGCATTCACGTTACCATCTGTACCATCAATTAACCATGGGATAATTGTTACTGTTCCGGATATCAATGCATTATTAGTGGCCGGGACAATTGAACCTAACCAGTTACAAGTAGCTGTTATCGTATTTCCGGCAGAATTTGAAGCAACTTTACCTGAAGCATTTCCATTCATCAATACGCTATTGTCAGAAGTAACAATGCTATTTCCTGAACCGTTTCCGGTTAAGAAGGCTGTAACACTTGTTGAACTACTAGCCGGATGAACGATAAAGTTATTAGTCGCTGTGATACTTGCACCTTGTTGCGCAATCATGGTAAATCCATCATTACCGCCACTACCAAAGGCAGCACCACCATTATTTAAGAATGAAGACTCTGTGACTGTCGTGACCACTCTTCCACGAACATCCAAACCGCGGTTTGTATTATTCTGAATTGTGCTTTCATCGATGTTCACATTCTGAACTGTTACACCACCTGTACTAAAGTCAGCCAGATAAATACCTGCACTTGCCTGAGTAACCGTTTGTGTTCCGTCGATTGTACAATTATTGACAGTCAGGCTGATTCCATTTGCAGGAGTCGTTGTTGCTGTTGTGAATGTGTAGATACCAGCGTGGAAGTTTTGTGCAGGAAGCGATGGATGATTTCCAGAGAAACCATTCATAGTCATTCCGCTGACAGAAACATTTGATCCAACCACCGGTCCACCTAATGTATTCACGATAGCTACACCTTGCAGGGTTCCGCTTACAGTACCATTGGTGATTGAGACAGGAGCTGTTGAAGCACCCGCATAAACCACATGGCCATAGAATGCATCTGTTACATTGTTATCATCATTGCTAACAGTTGCAGACGGAGCTACACCTGCAATTACGATACCTACCGTTGTTGGATTCGGTCCGGCAATTGTTTGATTATTTAAATCGATACAGTTATGATTGATCGTGTATGTGCTATTCGGGATATTCGCTGCGTTCACACCAAATCCATCAACCTGCATCAAGTTATTGGTAATTTGGATATCGCTGAATCCTGAACTAGACACACCCGTCATACCTGTGATTGAGAAACCATTTAAAACTACACCATTCGAAGAAATCGTTACCGCTGTTCCAGTAGAACCTGCTATAACTGATTCTGGAATTCGGGTATCACAACCATCTGTTCCGGCATTGTTACCATTGAGGGTGATATCCTTGGTGATATTGATATTTTCGTTAAACGTTCCGGCACACACTTGAAGTACATCGCCATTCGATGATGCATCAATTGCTTCCTGAATTGAAGTATGATAAGTAGATTGAGTCACATTGGTAACCGGTTGATAATTTACAGCAACCACTGTTGAAGCAGTCGACAAATTCGCATCAGTGATGGTTACTGTATAAGTACCTGCGCTTAATCCTGTGATACTATAAGGACTTGTGATAGCAGAAGCTCCGCCCGGTGTAGGACCAGCCCATGCGATATCATGATTGGCACTTCCGCCGTTGAAATCAATATTGATTCCTCCGGAAGATTCACCACAAATGATAGAATCTTGTATGGCAGAAGTGATGATAATCGGAGATCCGTTACAAAGACCCGTTGGTTGAAACCCGATACCAACACCATCGGCTCCTGAAACTAGATAAGGAACAAAATCTGTTTGACAAGAAGCTTTATTAAACAACTTACCAGTTAAAGTCGCATTGTCTTTGATATCATTGTATACTGCTGTTGAATACCAGTTACAATTTAAAGTAGCGATACCTCCATTAGCGACTGTTACGTAGTTAGAAACCGCATATCCCAATCCAAGATTACCATTATTTGAGAAAGTGTTTACAAGGAAGCTGTTGTTTTGTACGGTACATGTTGACACATATCTGTTGCTTTCAAATTTCAATCCATTCAGATCATATCCACCTCCAGCACGTGCGGCAACTTTAGTTCCAAATAAGCTTGAGATGATATTGTTTTCAATTGTTGCATTTTCAGTATTTCCTTCAAGTCCAATACCTGTTGAAATGTGACCAGACAAGTTAGAAATTTCATTATTACGGATAACCGCATTTAAAACTTTACCAGTCGTTGAAAGATAATTGCTAGACCCAACATTTAATTGAATACCGTATGCAATTTTACCTGTTGGCCATAATCCATTATTTACAGTCACTCCGTTAATCGTATTTCGCTCAATATTCAATCCAGTTAATACTCCAGTAGATACGGATTGTAAAATACCTATAGCACTTGAACTGAACCCTGTAAGAGCGAACTACTAATATTGCTCAAACAGTTGTCAGAAATATTAATATTGAGGTAGCAGAACTTCCCAGTTGATACATGACCTAGAATTTCCCGATGTCAACGATGTACCAATATCATGAATGTTGTTAAAGACTATATTCAAATTCGATTTCGTACCACCCAGGATGACAGCGTTTGTACTGGCAGGAGTAGTGATTTCAAATCCATTGATTGTAACATCATCCGAAGACACATTGAAACCGGTACCACTAGCAGGTGATATTACAGTTTCTGCAACACGGCTTCCACAAGCAACATTTGCATTTGCTCCTTTTAAAGTCAAGGCTTTTGGTACTGAGACATTTTCCGCAAAAGTACCTGATGAAACATTCACAATATCGGTAGCTGTGGCAGCGTCAACACCACGTTGAACGTTACCGGAGTTTGTGGTTACAAAAACTTCTGAAGCTTTGACTCTAACAAACCCTAAAGCGATGTTATCAACTTTATGATTGATTTTGTCTTCTATGGTAAAATTTTGCGCCAAGGTTGCGGAAGCACCGGTTTGTCCATCAAATGATACCTGAGTGGCATCAATATTTGTAGAAGGAACATCAGAACCATTATTTGTTTGATCGATATAAATCGATTGACCCGTAAATGAAGCTGCGTTTGATCCTGTAAAAGTTACACTCGCACCTGCACCATTCAACCACAATCCAACACTGGAATTGTTGATTTGAGTATTCCCTTGAATATTTGCAAATGAAGTAGCTCCATTTGTATTGCTATTATTATCATTTACTTTAATACCTGCAATACTTGTGTTTGAAATTGATACTCCATCAATCGTTGCAGAAGTATTATTGGCATTTGAGTTATACCCTTCAAAATTATTAACATTAACACCCAACTGTACATCGGTAATTGAACCTCCTGTGATAGCCGGAGCTGATTGACAATTCCAAACATTTACACCTTCGATTGTAGCTCTGGTCGAACCTGCACCGCTAACCATATTGTTAGCGAATGTAGAAGGAACTGCTAATGAACTTAGTAAAGCACCACGCCAACCGCTTTCACTTGAATGATCTAATGTCGTGAAATTATTCGAAGAAATGTTTAACGCAGAAGCATTGCTATAGTGAAGGTTATGGAAAATACCTACTCTTCGAGACTGTATGCTATTGTTTGAAATAATTTGGAATGCAGAAGATCCAGGATTTGCTTGCCAGAAGTTTCCGGTTTGAATTCCTAAACGAACATTCGTCATACAGTTATTCTCAACTTTGGCATATTGGTTATTATACAATAATATACCACCACCCCATAAATCTATACCAGATGCTGCATCATAAGTACCCAAATCTGAAATCATATTGTTGGTAATTTCATTTCCTGATGAAGGAACTCCAGCCGGATAGTCATATAACTCAACACCAAAGTATGACAGATTTTATTGATATTATTTGAAATCACGGTGTTGTTGCCAGTTACATATCTTGTAATACCGAGCGCAATGTCAATATCTGCAGCTGTTGTACTCGTAAATCCAGTACTTATAAGCGGATTATCTCCATTTACCGTAAATCCTTTGATAGTGACATTTGAAGCTTGTACATCTATAATTGAGTATGCCCCACTACCAGCTATATCAGAAACAGCTGTAGTTAATATGGCTTCTGGAACTCGGGCACCAGAACAAGGATCAATTGCCGCATTCGGCCCAATTAAACTTACTTCTTTATTGACCAACAGATTTTCTGCATAAGTACCTGCACAAACGTTGATTATATCACCATTGGAAGAAGCGTCAATAGCTTCCTGAATAGTTGCAAAATTATTTGCTCCATTATTTACAGGTAAATATTTAACCTCTGTTACAGTGCTTGTTGTTGAACCATTCACATCTGTAACTGTAATTGTATAACTACCAGCTAAAAGTGGAGTAATCGTATAAGGACTAGTTACACCACTAGCAGAACCGCCTGTCCACGCAATATCATAAGGAGAGGTCCCACTTCCGAATGTTACTTCGATAGAACCTGTTGTTGGTCCGCAAAGGATATGGGTCGGAACGGTGCTTGAAATTTCGACAGGTGTACCACTACAAGAAGTATTCTGGAATCCGGCAGCCAACTGCTCATCAGTTCCAATCACCAACCAACTTGTAAAATCAACACTGCCGGAAGCAACATTAATTTCACTGTTTATTGCAGCATAACTCGTAGCTCCAAACCAGTTACATTCAGCATTAATATTTGTATTAACTCGATTCACAATAGCAGCATTACTAAAGGCAGCACTCAAATCGTTCACGTTGATTTCTACATTTGTAGGTGAGTTATTGATTTTTCCAAATTCACCTAAACGTATGCCATTTGCTGGGCCAGAAATAAAGTTATTTTTAATATCAACATTATCCAATGTTGCCGGATTACTATTATAAGAAGGAGCATCATCTCTCGCTTTAACTGCGATTACAACTGGGTTTTGAACATCAGCAGCAGTTCCGGTTGCACCACATCCATTAAACGTGGAATTGATAATTGAAATATTTGAGTAGCTACCATATTTTAGATTAATATCAATACCTGTATTGAAACCATAGGCTACATCAGTACCGCTATTATTCATTGTCACATTGTCAATAACCGCATTACTCAAAGCTTCAAAATACATACCTTTCTGCGTGTTATTGCTGAAATTAGAATTTGTGATGCTCACATTATCGAATGTACCTCCTACTCCATTGTTTTTTGCAACAAAACAACCTTGAATATTTCCTGTTACTTCTGAGTTATTCATCACAAAACCATTTACAATCGCAGCTGTGCCTTTCCGGAAACCACTCGTTGTATTATTGTTTAATTTAGAATTCAGGATACTTATGTTCGAAGTACCATTTCCAAGATCCAAACCACTATTACAGTTTGAAACCAATTCTACATTGTTCAGTTCATTATTTGAACTTGAAACACTGACACCATAAGTAAAGTTGGTTACTTTCAAGTCTTTCAACTTCGCATTGTCGGCAGTAATGACAACCCCGTTACCACTGCACGCAGTGGTAGGCGTGATTATTGTATTTGATGGTCCTTGTCCTTGTAATGTAAGTTCCTTATTTAAGGATACGTTTTCATTAAAAGTACCCGAACCAATATTCAAAGTATGCCCACCTAATGTTTGTGCATCATTAATGGCAGACTGAATATTACAGAAATTTTCATTGGTGGTTGTATTCGAAACTAAACCATAATTACCTGCAGCAATCACGTCACGGGTATCTAAGCCATTTGAACTAAAAGTATTTCCAGAGATGGTATTTCCACAAACAATCGGTGAATTACCACGTCCGAAGTAATTGGCAGACATACCCACGCTCTGATTTCCATCTCCAGGATAACCTGAATTCGGATGGGCTCCACCTTGTTGTTGAATACCTACCTCACAATTCGTTACGGTATTACCGCTTACTGTATGGTTTGTTCCTTCAATCACGATACCAAATCCTTCGCTGCTTGATGCTTGGGTATATCCGTCAACTGTGTTACCAGTTACTGTTACACCATTTGGCACATCGGCATTATTACCTAATACACCACGACGCATTATAGCGATACCGGCACGATCGCGGGTTTCTCCATTGATCGTTGTCAGACTTACACTGTTATTGGATACGGTTACGCCACCAGCAGGATTCTTGATTTCGATACCGAAACGTCCACCACCGATGATCGTATTGTTATTGATGACATTTAATCCGATAGATGGATTTAATCCCGTTAAGCCTAAAGCATTATCGCCTGATCCAATATCTACATAGTTACCGCTAATAGTTACACCAGAAGCGTCACCATCTTGTAACTCGATACCACAACAATTGTTGTTAGATACCCAGTTATTCGAGATATTGATATTTGATTTTAAACCATTCCAAATCACAATTCCTCGTGCACCCGGTCCATGACCTGATACTCTTGAATTCGTGATATCTACATTATCTACAGGACCATTTGCATAGAAACCACTTCCTCCAGGATTGCTTTGGATCGTTACTTCATCAACTGACAAATTGTTATTGCCACCGATTGCATAAATACCGCCATTCGCATTTCCACTTGCTCCTGTATAGTTCTGTATTTTTAATTTCTTGATGTTTACATTGGTAACGCCATTATTAATCGTGATACCATTACCGTTGCCAGCCAAGCCGGTTCCGGTCAGTACACAATTGGCACTATCAACGCCCTGAAGGGTCAATGATTTGTCAATCGTTACTCTTTCATTATAAGTCCATGCTGCACACTCAATCACGTCACTCGCATTCGCTGCATTCACTGCGGATTGAATCGTTGGATAATATATATTCTGTGTGATGTTATGAACCGGATCAAAGTATGAAATCACTCCCAAACAACTATTGTCAACATCGTGGGTCAATTTACTTTCTAATGTTGTACGCTCAGCAAAATTCATCGCGATTGGCAATTGTAATCCTGAACCAACATCAAATTTGTTGTTCTTCGCATCTAAATTCTGATCCCAACATGCCATCGTCGTTGGCCAACCGCCTGTGCCAGGATAGGTTGGGAAAGTAGATCCTGTTGATGTTCCTGTTTGACCATCAAATTCCACAAAGGAACTTAAGCCAGAACCAAATTCATTTTCATTTCCTCCTGTTCCTAAAGTAATTGTTCCATAACTATCATTATCACTATCATGATTCTGCATCGTTAAAGCGATACCCTGACCACTAAATTCATTGTTCGTCATCGTAACTCCAATTGGAACTTGTACAATCGTATTTGAATTACTGCTGATTGATTTTGTATTTACAACCACATGACGATCTGTTGATGCATTACCTGTGAAGGTATTATTATCCAATGTTACATTATTCATGTTCTCTAACGATACACCCCAATCGAAACCGGTGAATGTATTATTCGTGATTTGATGATTAATGCCATTGTAATTATTCTTTACTCGCAATACCGCTGTTCCTGGTGCACCTGCTGATGTAAACGTATTACCAGATAATGTAATCGTTCCTGATCCTGCATTTTGGTCTGATAACTCAATACCACCACCATTCAAGGTATTGTTATTGATATTGTTTGCGCCGTTTCCTGCAAAACGTAATAACACATCATGATTGATCGATGTTAAAGTATTACCTGTTGCCGTCAATCCACCTTCATCCAATGCAATTCCTGAACGGAAATACGAACCAGGTCCTATGCCGCTGACGGTATTGCCTGTGAAGGTCACCGAGTTTACACCTCCCGTAGCAACACGATAGTTCGTGGTTCCACCGTAGTTCACACTCACCGCATTACGATCTCCATAACTGCCTGCTGGTGTACCATATGCGCTAATTGTATTGTCTTTTACAGTAATCGCATCCAAACCGGCTGAGCTTGCAATAATTGCACTACGTAATTTAGATAAGTCAACATTTAAATTCAAATTCTCAATCGTTACATTGTTCGCTGTTACATCAAACAAAGTTGGTTTACCAGTTACTGTGCCCGTAAAGTCTACTAAGGCAGGGGTTGGTTGTGCTGACTTAATCGTCAACTCTTTGTTCACGACTACTTGTTCGTTGTATTGAGTAGCTGGGTTGGCAGTAGCTACAGTCAGGGTATGTCCGTTCAAGGTTTGCGCATCATTTATCGCTGCCTGAATTGAACAGAAAAATTCTCCGGTAGTTGTATTCGTTACCAATCCATAAGATGCTCCATTGATTACATTTCTTGAATCTGTACCATTGCTGCTGAATGTATTTCCACTGATTGTATTTCCACAAGTGATTGGTGAGTTACCACGACCAAACATTTGGTCGGCCAAATTGCTTTGATCTCCATCGCCAGGGTAAGGTAAATGACCTGCTTGTTGTTGAATACCTACTTCACAATTCGTTACGGTATTACCGCTTACTGTATGGTTAGTTCCTTCAATCACGATACCAAATCCTTCGCTGCTTGATGCCTGGGTATATCCGTCAACTGTGTTACCAGTTACTGTTACACCATTTGGTACATCGGCATTAATTCCCAATACACCACGACGTATCACGGCAATACCGGCACGATCGCGGGTTTCTCCGTTGATCGTTGTCAGACTTACACTGTTATTTGATACAGTTACGCCACCAGCAGGATTCTTGATTTCGATACCGAAACGTCCACCACCGATGATCGTATTGTTATTGATGATATTTAATCCGATAGATGGATTTAATCCCGTCAATCCTAAAGCATTATCGCCTGATCCAATATCTACATAGTTACCGCTAATGGTTACACCAGAAGCGTCACCATCCTGCAACTCGATACCACAACAATTGTTGTTGGATACCCAGTTGTTCGAGATATTGATATTTGATTTTAAACCATTCCAAATCACAATTCCTCGTGCACCCGGTCCATGACCTGATACTCTTGAATTCGTGATATCTACATTATCTACAGGACCATTTGCATAGAAACCACTTCCTCCAGGATTGCTTTGGATCGTTACTTCATCAACTGACAAATTGTTATTGCCACCGATTGCATAAATACCGCCATTCGCATTTCCGCTTGCTCCTGTATAGTTCTGTATTTTTAATTTCTTGATGTTTACATTGGTAACGCCATTATTAATCGTGATACCATTACCGTTGCCAGCTAAGCCGGTTCCGGTCAGTACACAATTGGCACTATCAACGCCCTGAAGGGTCAATGATTTGTCAATCGTTACTCTTTCATTATAAGTCCATGCTGCACACTCAATCACGTCACTCGCATTCGCTGCATTCACTGCGGATTGAATGGTTGGATAATATGTATTCTGCGTGATGTTATGAACCGGATCAAAGTATGAAATCACTCCCAAACAACTATTGTCAACATCGTGGGTCAATTTACTTTCTAATGTTGTGCGCTCAGCAAAATTCATCGCGATTGGCAATTGTAATCCTGAACCAACATCAAATTTGTTGTTCTTCGCATCTAAATTCTGATCCCAACATGCCATCGTCGTTAGCCAGCCGCCTGTGCCAGGATAGGTTGGGAAGGTTGAAAAAGTTGATGTTCCTGTTTGACCATCAAATTCCACAAAGGAACTTAAGCCTGAACCAAATTCATTTTCATTACCTCCTGTTCCTAAAGTAATTGTTCCATAACTATCATTATCACTATCATGATTCTGCATCGTTAAGGCGATACCCTGACCACTAAATTCATTGTTCGTCATTGTAACTCCAATTGGAATTTGTACAATCGTATTTGAATTACTGCTGATTGATTTTGTATTTACAACCACATGACGATCTGTTGATGCATTACCTGTGAAGGTATTATTATCCAATGTTACATTATTCATGTTCTCTAACGATACACCCAATCGAAACCGGTGAATGTATTATTCGTGATTTGATGATTAATGCCATTGTAATT
>JADJZY010000024.1 GCA_016715505.1 Bacteroidota bacterium | reverse complement strand
ATCACCGCCAATGGTATAAATACTACACATAATTATGTGAGCTCAGGGCCTAAAAATGTTACCCTTACAGTAACCGATATTACCGGTTGGCCCATGCCAATGATTTTCAAATTTTAAATGTCAACCATTGCTATAAATCGCTGAGCCTAAAACTATTTCTACAAGGATTTTACTTAAACGGCAATCAACAGATGGCCAGTACTTTATTCAATCAGGGTCAAAATAATACTTTCATGCAAACGGATACTATAACAGTCGTATTGTATGACTACATGATGCCACAAAATAGCATAGCAATGTACAAGGGTGTGTTAAATACTGATGGTACAATAACATGCAATTTCAATAATATACCGAACAATTTAATGGGCTTTTATGTTGTCATTAAACATCGGAATAGTTTAGAAACATGGAGTAACGGAATTACAAGTTTTGATTTTATGAATCAAGCGAATTACGATTTTACAACAGCGGCCAACAAAGCCTTCGGAAATAATCAAATCGAGGTAGAACTCGGCAACTTTGCGATCTACACCGGCGATATCAATCAGGATGGCATCATTGACGGCCTGGATTACAACGATTGGGAAAACGACAACAACAATTTTGCAGGCGGTTATTTTAGTACCGATCTGAATGGAGATGGTATTGTAGATGGATTGGATTTTATTTTCTGGGAAGAAAACAGCAATAACTTTGTGGGGGCGGTAGTGCCATAAGTTTTGTTGTTTTGTTGGCTGCGATTCGTGTTACATCATTGCGAGCAACGCATCATTGCGCATGCTTCGAATCAACCACACATCAGTGGATAAAGACAATAGGCCCACATCAGCACACCCAACCAATAGCGTACTCCCCGCGCTTCAGCTTTACCTCAATGAAACAAAACGCCAAAGGATCACCCACCTTATAACGAGGTTCGACATGATGGTGCATAAAATGTTCGATATCCGGTGTCGGGATTTAAGAGTAACATGCGCTGATAACTTAAAATGATTACTAAATGAACGATAGGAATGGAAAAAAGAAGGAATGGGGGAGTACACATGGCGGGCCCGCTTCAGGAGAAGGGGAAGAGGTGGTGTACCTGGAATAATAAAATATTCTTCGGCCGGGCTATGCCCAAATCGAAGAACTTCCTCGTATTTCTATTTTAAAATATACCATGAACCTTTTGTAGTGCCTTGCTTTTGGATGTGATGGTCGGCTGCCAATGCTTCCAGATGTTTTTAATCGTATTCCGATTGGCCTGGGTTAATGTTACAACCTCACCAATGGTAACTCTTCCTCTTGATTTAATCAATTCAAGGATTTGAAGAGACAATACAGGTAGTTTTGTCAGCAGTAATTTCTCGTTCCACTTTTACTTCGAGCCTTTCTTTTGCTCTTTTAAGGCCTTCAAAAAAAACAAAAGCCAAGGTTGCCAGTTAGACTTTATCCGTCTTTAATGTTCCTTGAGTTTGCCTGAGCGCGAGATAATAATTTTCCTTATTATTTCCAATGACCGCTTCAAGCGAACTATATGGCACATAGGCGTACCTTCTTTAAAAGTAAGTATGTCGTTAAAACCTTGAAAGCCTACCGTTACCGTCTTGAAATGGGTGAATGGCTAAAATTCAACGATAAAAATAGCGGTGATCAAAACAGGTGCAATTTCTTTTCTGCATAAGTTTGTACAGCCCAAGTCAATAAATCACCCGATTCTGATAGGAGTTTCAAATGGGCTTGATGTTTTCAAAAACGATACCGGGTTTTCTCCATTAGGGCCAAAGGCTTCTACATGATTTGGCGATTTCTTATAATTGCCCTTATGCCAATGGTCTTTTTCGCTATACTGTAAAAGTTCGTTGTGTAATTGCTGAATGTAATTTTCAGTCAGTGGAATAAGTTCATCATGTTCAAAGACTAAATTCATGACCCTTGCATATCCGGCAACTTCCTGTTCATCTCTTGTTGAAAATTGATTGATTTGAAGTTTGCCTAACAAAACCTCAACCTGTTGATCGCCACCCTTCCTTCGATACGCGTTGAAGGGCTATATTTTCAATCGTTGCCACTCGTTTTAGTGAAGACAATTGCTTGGCGCCAATTGCCCTAATGCTCGCCATGCACCTTTGAATTCGTCAATTTCGATATGTAAGATATTGAGTGGTAACATGCGCTGATAAATAACGGTGGATATTGAATGAACGCAACGTATTTAAAATTGGAATGGAAAAAAGGGAAAGGATGGGGGGGTATACCCTGGGGCGTGTCCGCACGCAATGGAACCAAAATTGAGAGCAGCATAAATCAAATCCGAATAGTATATTTATAAACCCTACGAAATACGAATCAAGTGGAGATGCAACTATACTATACTCAGACTCTCGAGGTGGAGAAACTCCTACAAGGAAGCCATATTTCTACATTTAACCTTGATTAGATGCAGAACGAGATTTTTCAAAATATCAACAAGATCATTGAGCGGGACAGTAAGTCTACCACTTATAAGTTTGCATTATTAAGGGGTGTAATCGATATCATTCAGGAGAATTCTCCCTATCTGAAGCGATTTTCAAATGATAAGGTCACGATGCCAACCGGTTTGTTGATTGAAAAATGGTTATTGTACTATTACCCTATTCTAGAAAGTGCTAATTATATTCCCCAGAGTTACGGGACCACAAATCTTGCCTTCGGATCGCAGTTGAAGAGAATCATCGAAGCGTACAAAAGCCGGGGTGGATTTTCTGCCTTTTACAATGACCTAAAGACAAAAGGGATACAAGGGGAATTAAAGGCGGATTTTCTTGCGCTCCTGCGTACACTCCAGAAAACAATCACGACCCAACCTATGAAATATATCGGTGGGTCATTCAATGATAGGCACTGGTCCATTTTTGTATATGAGCCGGGCAAGGCAAAACGTCAAGATAAAGACATAGATATCCAATATCTTGTCGATAATTACGGTTCATTTTCTATACCCTATGAATATTATGAAGTGTTTAATTTTTTAGGCAGTTTTATAGGCGGTCAGGATTCGATACTTTTCAAATGGGCTGAATTTTCTGTCAATGCTTCAAAAAACAATCTGAGCATGGAAAATGTGTTGAACGAAAAATTAAAAGCCCCATTGACTCAAGGGATGTGGCTGAATCGAAACAGATTTACAAATCCATTTTAGAGCATGAAGGTTCGGTACGCTGTGTATGGACGGGTGAACCTTTAAAAAATATGATATAGACCATGTCATTCCTTTTTCCATTTGGAAAAATAATGACTTGTGGAATTTACTTCCTTCTAATGCAAAGATCAACAACCACAAAAGAAACAAAATCCCTTCGCCTGAAAGAATAGTACAGAATAAAGACCTCATACTACATTACTGGGAATTGATCAACATAAAACAACCGGAAAGATTTCATAAGGAAATGAAAGTTACACTTTTAGGAAACAACACTAGTGAGAGTTGGCAGACCGCCGGTATTGAACAATTGATCAGCAGTTGCAGATACTTGATTAGCGACCGGGGATACGAGGAATGGAAAGTTTATTAGAAACCCAATTCAAAAAAATGAAAGAATCCATTTGCCCATTTTGCAATCCTGATTCGGATAGAACGATCTTGTTGGAGAATGAATATGCCTTTGCAATGCTGGATAAATTTCCTGTGAATGAAGGTCATACACTTATCATACCTAAGAGACATACTGCGGACTATTTTGACCTTTCGACAGAAGAGCAAAGTCATTGCTGGTTCATGTTGAATAAAGCCAAATTGATACTCGTAGAAAAATTCAATCCGGATGGATTTAATGTAGGTATCAATGTAGGAGAGTCGGCAGGGCAAACCATTCATCATGTACACTTACATTTAATACCGAGGTATATGGGATGTTGAAGACCCTGCCGGAGGTGTTCGCCATATTATTCCGGGGAAAGGATATTATTAATGATGTTAAAGGCGCAGATCAAAGTAGTATTCCATTAGAGGGATAGCTTTTAAATGTTTCAACACCCGGAGTTGAATAAATTCTCCCGGTATAAAAAATAAATTGTGATTCTTAGATTTGCCTTATAACGGTGTTAGTGATTTAAGACCCAAGACACTGAAACGAAAATTAAACGAGAAATTAAAGAAAAAACCCATCACCGTTCAGAAATATAAACAGTTATATGAGCAATGTTTACAATCAGGTTGGCTCGCTCACAAGCATCAAAACACGTTTGCATCAGGAACATATCCATGATTTCAAGTCTATCAATGAATTACTCGCGTTTCAACGAAATTATTCGGATGCACAAAAGCAAATCACTTCCAATCATACTCAACGTATAGAGGAGGAAAAGGCTGCTCTGAAGTGGAAATTGAACAACTCCATGTATCCATTGAAAAAGGAAAGAAGAGATCGAACAAAAATTACAGAGCAGAACTGAATCAGTTAAACAAGAGCTAGGCCATTTGGTATCAAAATCTTCTTCCATTCTTTGAAACTGTTTCAAACTTTAAAAAAGTTAAACTAAAAGAAGGATACGGGATTCGAAATATATTTTAAATGCCAATGTTGAATATTTTATTCAAGCACAAAGGGATGCTTTCGAGAAGAGTCAACGATATCAATACATCACGGCTCACTTTGCTGATGCCGTGAAGCAAAGTGGTTCAAATGAGTTAAATGAACTGGAAAGAAGGAAAAGCATTATTGATGAATTAAATTTCTACGATATTAGGGTCTATAGGAGAACAAAAGGTTGCTAAGGAATTGGAACAATTATCCGACGACTATCATTTAATCAATGATTTTACTTGCACCTTTAATCCGCCTATCTATAAGCGACAAGCTGGAGAGTATATCTGGTCCATTCAAATTGATCATATTTTAATTTCACCGTCGGGAATATTTATGATCGAAACAAAAAATAGGAGTGAACATTCATTAAGTAATCTTAGTCTTAGATCGCCCGTTGAACAAAGCCAAAGATCAAGTTTTGCATTATATAAAATTTTGAATACTGAAGGGATCAACTCACTCAATAAACACCATTGGGGTGAAAGAAAAATTCCAATCAGAAACCTCATCGTATTAATCAACCAAAAGCCCAATGAAGAGTTTCAATATGTAAAAATATTAACCTTGAAGGAGCTCAGAAATTATGTGGCATTTTTTAAACCTATTTTTTCGAATGATGAAACAGCGTTGATTGCTAAATATTTAATCAACCGGAATGAGCAAAGCTGAAAAGGGTAGTTTAATTCCCCGCGTGGAATTACTCCGATTTAAGATTTACTCTTCAGATGAATTTAGCGCGACCGAAGACAAGAGACACCGCAAAGAGAATGAGAAACAGATCACCCCAAAAACGATCTTAGCATCGCCTTGCCACCTACCTTGCCAATAATCACGATTGACTTGTAGCTTCTCGATGATGAGTTTGAGGATAGGGCGAGAGCCTAAGGTTTACTTAGGGGCTGCTGTTTAATGTGAAAGTATTTGAAATCAGTACATTCAGGGGTGAATTTCGATCTTTTAAATGCAAGAAGTAAAATTTGTCAAATCACTTCAATAAGCTTACAGTTTATTTATATTTTCACTTCCGGAGGCATTCAACTTTGGAAGAATCATTGACCGAGCGGCATGCTCTGTACAAGCAAATCCCCTTGAACGCTTCCTTAAATTTGAAGCGCCAGTGAGATAACCAGCAGCCCCTACTTAAACCTTCTAAGCCTTCAAATTTGTCAAAAAGGGTTAACTTTACAAAAATAATTCTTATGTCAATCTTGGAATTAAAGGAACAGCTGATTAGTAAAATACAGATAACCAATGAAGATTACATTCTTGAAGGTTTATTAAGACTTTGGGAATTTGAATCAAAAAATGCAGAAGTATATCAATTCAATGATACACAGCGTCAAAGAATAAAAGAGTCTCAGGAGCAATATGCCCGAGGTGAATTTTATACGGAAGAAGAAGCGGATAAAATAACAGATCAATGGTTAAACGGATAGTTTGGACTAAGCCGGCTTTAGAGGATAAGTTAGAAATCTTAATTTATTGGAATAAAAGAAACAAATCAAATATTTACAGTCAATCTCTCAATCGGATATTTAAGGAGATGACCAAGTTAGTTAGAGACCAACCGTCATTAGGCCGGGATACAGAACATCCTAAAGTGAAATACATCATTGTAAGGGATTATTTTATATTTTTTGAAATTGCGCCAACAGAAATTGTGATAGAGCATATTTGGGATACCCGAAGGAATCCAAGTGAATTAAAATTTAGATTAAAATAAGCCGGCTTACACCATACGTTCTCAGCTGGGGTGTATTCATTCTTCGCTGTGAAGTACTCCAATTTCAGATTTACTCTCCAGATGAATTTTATGGAGTCCGCAGATAAGACACTGCAACGGAAAGAGAATGAGAAAGAGAATGAGGAAACAGCTTTCCGTTTGAAACCGAGTAATCGCATGATTACCGTTAAATTTTTATGTTGCATACGCAAAGCGGAAAAACACCGACTTCTGAAACAAGCCACCGGCTCGTCAAAATGGGTATTCGAAGGATGACTTTCGTCACCTTTTCATAAAATATACCTGGGTAACTTTATAGTATAAAATAGGTGAGATGAAGTAGTTGATTATTTTATGTCTGGGTAATCACTTCAAATTAGGATTGCTCATCCAAATGATAATCACAACAATATCATTCACAAAAAAGAAAAATAAATATCATGAAAAAAAACATGCTTGTCGTCTTCGTATTCATCGCTTCCATAGTGAAGGCCCAGGTAAGCGTCAATTGGTTTAATTACCCCAATGGTGTGTCCGTTGCAACTGACAGTTTAAATAACGTGTACACCGCCTACTGGGATTACAATCCTGCCGGTGATATCACACTAACTAAGCGCAATGTAGCCGGTACCATCCTCTGGAATGCCACCTACAATAATACAGATAATACCAAGCACGAAATGGCTACCTGGGTGGCAACGGATCATGCCGGCAATATACTTGTATCAGGAACCATTCGATCGGGATACTCGAATCCGGTAAATGCAGCTAGCGTGCTGATGAAGTTTAGCCCTGCCGGTACTTTATTATGGCGGGTAGTTTATGAAAGCGCCTTCGATGGTTCTTCCACAACAAAATGCCTCGTTGACGCGAATAACAATATTTATGTGCTGGGTATCGGAACAGGCCCGAATGGACAGGTGACGAAAGTGAAAAAGTTTAATCCCTCAGGTGTAAGCGTTTGGAATTATTTCGATGCAGGAATTGGAGCGCCCATCACTTTTAAATTCACACCGGATCATAAAATCCTCATTGTGCACCGAAGTATAACAGGCATTTTGAATGGTTATTCTAAAATTGATTTAAATGGAAATAATGTATGGAGTTTGGGAGGAATAAGCAGCACCACAGTGGGCGATGCCGCAGGTGATGCCTTTGGCAATACCTATATGGTAAATGGCTCCCCCAGTCAGCTTAAAAAACTTTCCCCGACAGGTACACTGATCTGGTCGCAATCAAATAATAATATGAATGGCAGTAAAGTGGAAGTAGGCACTGATCATAAACCAGTTGTTGCAGGTTATCCTATGTCGGGTTTTGGGGTTGTGATGAAGAAATATGATAGTTCCGGTACTTTTCTTTGGCAAAATCTGGATGCCGACGGGCCCGGTTTGTCGTTGCTGGCGCTCACGCCCATGCGTTTAGATTCGTGCAATGCCGCTTACATAGCAGGAGGTACCATGTCGTTAATGGGTGTATGCAAAGTAAACAGCAATGGTGCATCCGAATGGGCTATCACAACCTCAAGTGGTTATCCCACCTGGTTTGACTTTGGTACAGATAACAGGGTATTTGTAACCGGCGGAACCACAGCTTCCATTATCAATAATGCTCCTTGTCAATCCATAAGCCTCAACTTATTTATTCAAGGTTATTACCAGAGTGCAGGAACTATGAATCCAGTACTATTTAATCAAGGTGTCACGACTAATTTGAATGTTACAGATTCCATTCAGGTTGAACTGCGAAGTGCCGTTGTACCTTATACGCTCGTTGCACAGACTAAGGCGATATTGAATGTGAATGGCACAGTAAGTTGTCATTTTACTGCAGCAAGTGGGCTTTATTATATTGTTATTCGACACAGAAATGGCGTTCAAACCTGGAGTGCTTCGCCGATTAATGTTGGTCCGGGTGCGGTCTTCTATAATTTTACTTCAGCGGCAAACAAAGCATATGGAAGTAATCAGGTTCAGGTATCTACCGGCATTTGGGCCATTTACTCGGGCGACATCAATCAGGATGGCGTCATAGATGGACTTGATTATAATGAGTGGGAAAACGATAGCAACAATTTTGCAGGGGGCTACTTTAGTACCGATCTGAATGGTGATGGCATTGTTGATGGATTAGATTTTATTTTCTGGGAAGAAAACAGCAATAACTTTGTTGGGGCGGTAGTGCCATAAACAGAGGATTTAGTACCCAAGTAAGGAACAGGTGGTTGTTTTCAATCATCTTTTTATCCGGGATTTTCTTTCGTCAACAGAAAGGAGCATGGATTCAACAGACAAACGCAGGCTCAATCGTTTGCAGCCCAACTAAAAAATCAGGGTTCATGGGGTGATATTGGTATTAACTGGCCAATAGCTAGATTTAGCTATTGCCTGAAATGTTTATTCAGGACAACTTTACCGTTCGATTTTAACCTGAATCTACCTAACACTTCAACCTATGAAAAATCTTTTTTTGAGCTTCTCGCTATGCCTACTGAGTATTTTAATACAAGCTCAAAACCCTATAGCCTATTACCCCTTTACGGGCAATGCGGACGATGCAGCAGGTTCAAACCATGGCACAGTCAATGGCGCCACCCTCACCACCGACCGCTTTGGCAATGCCAATAGTGCATATAGTTTTGATGGGGTAGATGATCAAATTACCGCACCTTTAGCCACCACGGCCGTACATTCTGTAAGCATGTCGGGTTGGGTAAAGCTACATAGCACGGCTTCAAACCAAATGCTTTTTTACAATGGAAATTCATCTCAAAATGGATGGGGATTATATGTTTCGAGTGGAGGTAATTTGAAAGTACTCCATGGTGGAATAGCGTTATATACCACCACAGCGAATTTGGTTACAAATACCTGGTATCATCTCGCGTTGGTAGAATTGCTCGGTGGGAATAGCCAAGTGTATGTAAACGGACAATTAGTTTATAATGGAAGTACCTCTGCCGTATTTACACCATCTGCAACGATGTTTATGAGTAGTAATACCATTTCAACAGAATACTTGAATGGAAGTTTGGATGAAGTGAAAGTGTATAATATGGCATTGAGTGCCTCGCAAATATTAACTGAATATGGAAATAGCCAAAGTGGTTTAGTTGCTTATTATCCTTTTAATGGCAATGCCAACGATGCAGTCGGCACCAACCACGGTACGGCAAATGGTGCTACACTGACTACTGATCGCTTTGGGAATGCCAATAGTGCATATAGTTTTGATGGGGTGGATGATTTTATTGGCATAGGCAGTTTGGATTTTGCCACTAACGATTATTCTATTTCCTATTGGGTAAATGTAAATGCAACTGCAACAGATATAGCTGTAGTTTCCGGTAACGACCCTGCTGCATTGAATCAAACATTTATGCTGTCTGGGTTCAGTGGTGGAGTTGGAAGATTTTTACACCGCAATCCTTCGGGAGCAACTGGCGGGGTTAATTTAGCTGGAATTCAAACTTTGACTTTGGGACAATGGAAATTCGTTACTTGTATAAAACAAGGAACAACATTGACTTACTATGTGAACGGAGTAGTTGACAATACTATAACTGACGTGGCTGCGACCAATATTAGTAGTGCCATTTATCTTGAATTTGGCAGGCTGATGAGTAGTGCTTTTACGCCGATATATCACTTAAATGGAAAAATTGACGAAATAAAAATTTACAACACTGCATTGAGTCCTGCACAAGTGTTAGCAGAATATTCGAATGCAAACCAAATGATGTTGCCAATTGCTATTTTAAATGGTGGAAGCAATGGCACATGTAATAGTGCAAATACTAATAACATGAATGGTGGAAATGCAAGTGGTGTAGGTTGCGGAGGTGGCGGTGCAGGCTACTGGGGCGGACATGGCGGTAATGGTTACTTTGGTGGCGGTGGTGGTGGAGCTGCTGGATTAAATGCGCCAAATCGGATTGGTGGGAATGGTGGGTCAGGCGCAATCGCCATGGCATTAGCCAATAGCAGCGGTAGTATTTTATTGAATGCACTTCTGGTCTCTGGCTCTAGTTTTACCTTTCCGGCCGGCGTTGCTCAGGTAAAAGTATTTACAATCGGTGCCGGAGGTGGAGGCGCGGGTGCAACTAACACGGATGGCACATCCGGTGGTGGAGGTGCTGCTGGTGGTATCGCGTTTAAAAAATTTACAGTTGCTCCTGGTGATATCATGACTTATAATATCGGCGTAGGTGGTGCTGGTGGAATGGATGCAAATAATGGGAGCGCAGGTACAAACACCCAAGCTACATTGAATGGCATTACGATCATGGGTAATGGTGGCAATGGTGGACTTTTTAATAATAATACAGATGCAGTTGGCGGAAGTTTTAGTGGTGGTGATGGTGGTGTAATGGGTGGAAATGGGAAAGGAACTTCAGGCGATAATGGAGGAGGAGGTGGTGGTGGAATTGGCGGTGGCTTTAATGCATCTGTGACCTGTGCAGGTGGTATCGGAGCTAACTCACAGGATATAGATATACTTTTTGGAATACTCCAAAATACGGTTAACAACATCGATAATTTACCAACATTGATTGCGCATTATCCGCTAAACGGAGATGCCGTAGATAGTAGTGGTAATAATCTACATGGAACCATCATTGGTACTATTTCTAATGTAGTTGATAGAAACGGCAATGCCAATAGTGCCATCGCATTTAACGGCAATGTCGCCAATCGCATTGAGGTAGACGATAATATATTATTGCATACACCGAGTATTACCATCAGTGCTTGGGTAAAATTAAATTCGCTGGGATCAATCAAAACAATGGTTGACAAACCCCTTGGTGGAAATGTGAGCGATTCCTGGCACTTTGGCACAGAGAATAATAATTTTCATCTTGGCATTTTAATAACACAACTACCAGTCCATACACACAAGTGACATCGCCCTCAAGTACGAATCAATGGTATTACATTGTCAATACATTTGACGATGCCAGCAAACAACATAAATTGTATGTGGATGGTATTTTGAAATCGACCAATACCTTCAATAGTACCATTGGTTACGACAATAGCAAAATGTACATCGGTGCCGCCATTGAAAATGGAGGTTTGGCATTTCCAATGGATGGTGAATTAGATGATATTAAAATTTATGGGAATGCCATGACCGCTTCGCAAATTTTAGATGTGTACAAAAATGAAGTAGCAGCCACTCAGCCTGGCAGTGGCAATGGAATTAGCTTAGATGGAAGTAATGATTATGTGCAACTACCACCTGTACTCGACGGGGCAACTCAGTTCACGGTTGACTTTTGGATTAAAACAACCGAAAACCGCTCCAGTGCAACCTATTGGCAAAAGCCGAGTATTTTAGGAAATGGAAACCCAAGCGGGCCCGATGGTGATTTTGGAATCAGTACGAGTAATGGATTTATCGGCGTATGGCATGGGTTCTGTTGCGGCGATCAGAGTTTCGAAACCACCACGGCTATCAATGATAACAAATGGCATCATGTTGCTGCCGTAAACGATGGAAGTAATGTAATTTTATATGTAGATGGCATTCAGCAAGCAGGCAGTATACCAACCGGAGGCGGTGCCTTGCAAAATGCCGCACGCCCCTGGCGACTAGGAATGATTCATTCATGTTGTCCTGGAGATACACCTCATCAAGGTACATTGGATGAATTTAGAATGTGGAACATCGCGCTCACTCAAACACAAATACGAGATAGAATGTGTCGGAAAATTACAGACAACGATGTCTTGTATGCAAACCTTTTTGAATATTTAAACTTCGATGAAATCTCAGGCACGACTGTTTTTGATGGCAGCACCAATGGGAATACAGCAACGCTGAACAATGGTGCAACCAGGGTCATCAGCGGAGCACCGATTGGAAATACGTCTTCTCATGATTACTCAGGCGCTTCTGCCTCAGTCAATTTAGCGAATCCTACCCGTGGCGATGATCTTACTGTTACCTTGGCTTCAGGCGCTGCGCAAGGTGTACAAGTCTATCAAGTGAGTGAAGCACCAAACAACAGAACCGGTGCTCAGGGCCTGGAAACCAATGATGGATACTTCGGAACTTTTGTAATAGGTGGCAGCTCAACAACATTTAATACGGTTTACAATTATGATGGTATTCCAAATATTTTAGATGAAAATGGGCTCTCACTTTTTTCAAGAAATGATAATAGTGCAAGCGCCTGGACGGGTGAACTAGCCAGCATCAATACTACGGCCAATACCCTCACAAAAAATGGAATAAGCGCTTCGCAAAAAGAATTTATCGTTGGTGCCAATGACCCGGGTAATATTTCTTCCAATCAAAGTAGTTGTTTCGCTATCGTACCCAGTCCTTTAATTGGAACCGCTGCTTTCAACGGCTCACCGGGTGTAACGTATCAATGGCAGGATAGTATCGTAGGCGGAACATGGCAAACGATTTCAGGTGCTACCATGGTATCACCCCTTATGCTACCTTTGGCTTCTACGCCTAAATATTATCGCCGCTTAGCCACCTCTGGTTCATTAACGCTTTCAAGCAATATTGTATTCTTGGATATTCTGGGCGCTATCGCACCAAACATCATTCCTAATAATCAATGGAATTTTTATGCTTATGAGGGCACAAGTGTCGATAGCATTGGACTGACCTATAAAGGAAGTTATACCCAAACAACTTTAGGCGTCAATACCACCACCGATTATGGCAGTGGTAACAATCCAAGTGCAGCGAGTGGATATGCCGGTTGTGCCATGTCTGCACCTAATAATACGTATAGTTTATATGCAGTCCGTAAAGGATTTCCATCAGGCTCTTATGCTTTAAATATTGCTCAACATGATGATGAGCTTAAAATTTTTAAAGATGGCGTTCTTTTAATTTCTGCAATATGTTGTAATAATATGGGATCACAGTTTTTCACACTCACCACATTGGATGCTAACTCGGTGATTGAATGCCGCATGACCAATAGCGGAGGTGGACCCGGTCAAATGGTGGTCGACATTTTCCCGCAAAATCTAACGGGCGGAACAATCGGTTACAATCAATCTAACTGCGAAGCTTTCACGCCTGGTTTATTAAACAATCTACATCCTGCATATGGAGGCTCTTCACTGAATATGACTTATCAATGGCAGGAGAGTAATGATAATATAAACTTCAACGATATCAGCGGCGCAACCTCCCTCAGCTATCAACCTACTTTGGTTAGTGCAGATAAATATTTTAGAAGAAAAGTCATGAATGTGAACAATGAAGTAGGATACAGTAATGTCGTATTCATGGATATTAACGGAACTACATTTTATGCGGATATAGATGGTGATGGTTTTGGTGATCCGAATAATACGGTCGAGGCCTGTACGGCACCGATAGGTTATTTAAGCAACAATGCAGATTGTAATGATAATGATACGCTTCAAAAACCAGGTCAGATTTGGTATTTGGATGCCGACGATGATGGCTACAAAGCAAACAATTCAACCATTACGCAATGTTCCCGGCCATTGAACTATAAAACTTTCTCAGAACTTTTATCGAATCAACGTGATTGCAACGATAATAACAACCATATACATCCTGGCGCTCAATATTTAACCTTCACCGGTGCAAATAATTTTGTGAATCATATTTGTAATCCTTTACTGGGCGATGCATTCACCAACTTCCGTTATGAAGTGATGTACTTTAATATCTACAACGAAATGCCTGAAAACGGAGCCCCACGTTTAAGCGTTGATTTGGGACAGGATTATGTGTTAGATCCCGGCGACAAACGAGTCAGTATGCAACAAGACGAT
Organism: Bacteroidota bacterium; assembly: GCA_016715505.1. Lineage (GTDB taxonomy): Bacteria > Bacteroidota > Bacteroidia > Chitinophagales > Chitinophagaceae > OLB11. The sequence goes on along the minus strand of JADJZY010000024.1, from coordinate 12,744 downwards.
GTCAATGATACCAATACCCAGGATGGCAAAAAATATTTTTTAAACGTAAACGGCATACAACCCGGTGTGGCTCTTCAAAGTTATGTGAGTCCACATTTAATCAATTGTGATTTCTTTGGTCCATTTCTAGATGAACCACTCGTGGTAAATTTTCCTAATTTATCCATTGTGGCAGCCGATATTACTTTTAGCAATTACAATCCGGATGTATCAACGATAATAAGCGTTACGGCAAAGGTGAAAAATCCTTCATCCTACGCTGCTACAAATATTCCGGTTCGATTAATCAATCAATTCGATACGACCCAGATTTTTCCGATTCAAACCATTGCCTTCATCCCGAGCAATGGTGAAGCAGTGATTAGCTGGGACATCACAACGCCTTCCATCTCCGCTTTATGTCCGATGAAGGTCGTCGTGGATGAAGGAAATACCCTGAGCGAAACCAACGAAAATGATAATACCGCCATTCGCGGATTTGTAAATGGTAGTGGTTCTGTATCCGGTGGAATTGCTGTGAGTTCATCTGTAAGTCCTAAAACAGTATTAGTAGGTGCCGGCAATGCGGGTAATGCAACGCTCACGGGTAATGCACAATATACAGGGTTGGCATTGGCCTTAAATAAAGCAGCGGTACCCGGAGCAGAGGTATCATGCACACTGATCGAAACCGGAGAAACATTTATGGGCGTCACCGATGCCAATGGAAATTTTTCCATTCCATTCACCGCTCCGATTGGGGCAGGCACCTACCATTTTAGTGGCACGGTTTACGACTTCACCTGGGCCGGATATATGAATATCGACTCCAATGAATTTACAGTGGTACCTACTACTGGTCAGTCGGATTTACAAGCGATTCTTAGCATTCAATCCAATAGTCAAATGCTTCCCGGTCAAACCATTCAGGCGAAATATCGTTCGAGTAACAATGGTTTTATCCCAAGCGCAGGAAACCATAAATGTAAATTAAGTATTGCAGGTCCCGGGGGCTTCATCTTTGAAGATTCTACTACAATATCCGTTTTGGCAAATGGACAGAGCTCTCCGGAAATTAGTATACAAACGGGTGTTTTAAATAACCTCGGTACTTATGTGCTTACCGTGAGTACAGATACGGATGATGAAGAAATTGAATCCGATGAATCCAACAACAGTGTTTCACAAGTGATAGAAGTGATTCCGGAACAGGTTGATTTAATTGGCGAAAATGTGCAGGTTGCAGGTGGCAATACCCTATGTAACAGCACACAAATTACGGTGACAGGCGCTATCCGAAATACCGGAAGTATTGCCACCACTCAGGGCCATCAATCCCTGATGAGGTTGAAACAGGGCTCTACTGTATTAGCTACACAAACCTTTTCCGTTCCTGTTCTTCAGAGCAATGCATCGGCCTCCATTTCACATACCTTTACGGTGCCCTATAATCTGGCTTCGTATACCCTTGAATTGGTTACAGATGTCAATAATAATCTTCCCGCATCGCTTGAGAACAAGAACACCGGTTTATTTATCATCAATATCGACACCTGTAAGTCTGATTTAATCTTTGCAGATTTTTGTAACAATGTGTCCATCGAGGGTCCGGGGAATAATTATACTGGCCCGGTTACTTTAAAAAACGATTATACAAAACAGCGGTACACAAACCACGACCCAAGCTGTAACAGTTCGATTTATTTTTGATAACAATACTTTCTTCGATGCAGTTCATACTGCTGCCATTGCACCCAACGATATCGTTTCCATTGTATTACCCATTCCGGCCTTGCCGCTTAATGCAAGCAGTATGCAGGTAATCATTGATCCGTTAAATACCATCGACGAAACAAATAATTCCAATAATCTCAGCGATCCTAAAACAATTGCCTGGGATTTTGCGCCCGATGCGGGAGGTTGTATTCTTCCAACCAGTTCTTACCTGCATTATACAGGCGGCTTTATTAATTTTTATTCTTCCATCCGTTCCAATCATTTATTGAGCAGAGATTCTGTCAAGGTCAACTTTAAATTGTCAGGTCCGGGTATTACAGGAATACAGGATATGGGATCTACCTTTATTTATAATGTATCACCCACTTGTTTTTGTCCTCAAGTCGCGAACATACCAACCTTGCATTTGATTTCATTACCGGGTACTTACCAGGTTCATATCAGCGTAGATCCGGATAATGATATTCCTGAAAGCAACGAATTGAACAATGAACTGGTGTTGAGTATCACCACGCAGGATTTGCCAGACATGCATCTGAATACCACTTTTATTAATCCAAGCAGTTTAAATCCTGCAGCCGGACAAAGTATAACCACACAAGTTACCTATGGCAATCTGGGTGTGGGCAATGTGAGTGACACCATGAAATTAAAATTGTACATCGATAATATTGCAGTTGATTCCATCCTGAATGTGAGCGGCTTACCGTCAAATGCCACCAATACCTATACCTTTAATACGCCGTGGTCATCTAACCAACCCGGTGCATTTAATCAAAGCAAGCATCGATGAAGACAACAACATTCCCGAATTAAACGAGAGCAACAATATGGCTGTACGCGCGATCATTGTAGGAGATGCCGCCAATATGTATTTTGATTCATTGGGAAGTTTAAATCTGTATCCGCAATTGGGCGACAGTGCACTGATTTATGCCGACATCGGAAATAATGGTACTTTGGGTTGTACAAGTTTGCTGACATTCTATTTTTTAAATGATTTTAATGATACCCTCTTCATTCGAAATTATACCCTGAGTATCGCTCCCAATGGGCATCAAATCATCAGCTTTAAATGGAAAGTCATTGATGAAAAAACCGTTGTACTTGCCAAACTCAGCAATTCAAGCGTGCAGGAATTCGACTATGCCGATAATACCGCCTCATTTGCTTTTGGTAAAATGAAACTTATTACGGAAGCTGTACCTGCTTGTAACCCCAACGGACAAGGAAGCATCACAGCACATATTTTAGGAGGAAGTCCACCCTTCACATATGCCTGGAGCAATAACTTCAATGCAGCAACCATGCAAGGAATACCGGGCACCTATGGCGTTACGGTTTTCGATCAGTCGGGGCAACAGGTACAAGGCAATGATAGCATTCCGCTTTGCATAGGAGGTTTATTGTATGTGAAATGTTACCTGCAGGGCTTTTATGAAGGCAATGGTAAAATGAGTCCGGTGCTCACGCAAAGTGGATTTTTGAGCCCTCTGAGTTATACCGATACCATCACCATTGAATTACACGAAACCGGCATCGGATTCCCACTTTCATCTTCTGTTCAGGGAATTCTGCATAGCAATGGATTCATTACTTGCCATCTGCCCCTTTCCGAAATTGGCAGCAATCGATATTTGGTGGTGAAGCATCGGAATAGTGTAGAAACCTGGAGTGCCAACCCCATTTCGGTTTCCAATCTGATGCTCTACGATTTTTCATCTGATGTAACACAGGCCTTCGGGAATAATCACTTACAAATGGAACCTTCCGTATTTGCCATTTACAGCGGCGATATCAATCAGGATGGCGTGATAGACGGACTTGATTATAATGAATGGGAAAACGATAGCAATAATTTTGCCGGAGGATATTTTAGAACCGATCTCAATGGCGATGGGATGGTAGATGGCCTTGATTTTATTTTATGGGAAACAATAGCAACAACTTTGTTGGAGCGGTGGTGCCGTAAGATTTTTCAGTTTTGGCGGCACATAAGTTTCTGCTTCGTTCATCCAATCACCGCTTTTCATAGCCTATCCTGTCTCGTCTCGTGACGAGACGAGACGAGACGAGACAGGAGCTATCGCTGCAATCGGGGCCGGAAATCAAACATTCGGCTACATTTCATGTGTTCTATCAGCTTATTCCATTTTATTAATGATACATACATCACCTGGAGAAAAGCCAGGTCTCGCCAAACTTATTCGCCAATTTGGAAGCCCAACCAGCCCCATGATACAACTTTAAAAATATACGATGAAATATACAGCCTGATTCGGTTACAAAAAGGTATTCAATGTATCTTAAATAACCTAAGATTCATTAGGCAGCTAGTTGCCTCGCAAACATGGTTAAAGTTCATTTTATAGAATAAGCTTTATATTTGAATGGTGAATAAGGCCTTTAATTATTTAATTGTAGAAGATAATAAGCTAGACCAATTAACTTTACTAGCAAAAGCGGATACCTTCCCTCAATTAAATTGCATAGGCACATGTGAAAACGCAACAGACGCCATAGCTATAATTAAAAATAAAAAACCTGATATAGTTTTTCTTGATGTGGATATGCCAGGCATGAATGGTATGGAGCTCTTGCGCATCGTTAAGGATGACATTCCCATTCCGATATTTGTAACGTCACACATGGAATATGCTTTGGAAAGTTATGATCTTATGGCATTTGATTTTCTACTTAAGCCAGTGAAGGCCGATCGCTTTAAAGCCTGCATAGATAGAGCATTTGATTACTTAGACATGAAACAAAAAGCAATAGCTTATTCGGTGCAATTCGAAAATGAAACAATCACGATAAAGGAAGGCTACGATCAGGTAAAAATAAATGTAAAAGAAATTGATCATTTAGAATCCATGAAGGACTATACCAAAATTGTTACTGTTAACAAGAAACATTTAACCCTTATGCCTTTATCCTCATTTATGAAGCAATTGCCTGAGTCACAATTTGTTCAAATTCATCGAAGTTATGCGGTCAATCGCAGTAAGGTAACGCGTTTACAAAGCAATGAATTATTTATTGGCAGCAAGGCGTTGCCCATAGGAAAAACCTTTAGAAGCGAAATATCAAAATGGAAATTATAAATACATGTTTGAAAAAATGTCTTTTTGCGTTTTGCTTTTTATATGTTTCCCTGGGTTATGCTATAAAAAAACCTGACCTCACAGAATATAAAACTTCAAAGGAAAAACTCCAAGCATGGTCAGACTACTGTGATGAATTTATTGTTGTGGAAGACTATAGAGGTCTGAGAAACGCAGCCAAACAAGGACTAGGTATGACACCTAATGAGGACGTTTACAATTTGTCTTTATTTCATTTCTATATTGGAGTTACCTTCAACTATAATACTGAATCAGATAGTAGTTGTGTATTTAAGAAATCTGAACAATACGGTCGTAGGGCAAAACATAGCAGAAGAATTACAGAAGCCTTAAAGGAATTATTATTTGCATACAAAATGTTGGTAAAATCGATAAGCGCCAACGCGTTTTGGAAGCCATGCAAATAATTATAGATACCAGTAAAAATGAAATAGCCAAAGCATTGTTGCAGGAAGGCATAGTTGATTATTATGCCACGAATGGCCAATACGAAAAAGCCCTTGAGTATTTATTAGCTGGTATCAAAGCTCGATCTTCTAAACTAAAAAAAGGATCCAACAATACCGATTCGATTAACTATGCTGTTAAATTGATAAACGTAGCTGAATTGTATACTTCATTTAATCAGCCAAAAAATCATTAGAGTACCTTAGAGAAAGCGAAGGTTACTTAAAGGATTATGTAGAAGGAATTGCTCATAGGTATAAGGATTATAGCTCAGCGTTCTTAATTTAGAGCAAAAGATAGTGCAGATCATTATTATAATAAGCTTCAAAAATATTTAGTTGACCTTAAAACCGATGGGTTGGGCCAATGTAGCATCCAGTGATTTAGAATTTGCAGAATACTATTTAACCCATAATGATTTAGCAAATGCTAAATTATCTCTGGCACATGCAACCACCTTAGCACCAAAATATCTAGATGAATTTGTAATTGGTGAGCTCGAATATTTGAAAGGCAAATTAGCCATTGCGTTAAAAAATTATCCCGAAGCAATAGCCTATCTCTAAATCCGAGAAAATCGTAAAGGAGGGTATTCCGGAGGTATATAATTCTGCATCAAAAATTATTTGCCGAAGCCTATGCCGCAACAGGTAATTGGCATGAAGCATATAATCATTTATACATTCATGCAAGATTAAATGATAGTTTGCAAGCGGAAGCGAGTAAAAGAAATATAGCCAATATGGAAGCTAAATATCAGAATGAGGTAAAACAAGAAAAAATATTAGGACTATCCACTGAGAATGGTTTACAGAAGTTTCAATTAGCAGATGCTAAACGCCAGCGTATATATTTCACCATCGGTTTGATGTTGCTTATAGGGGCATGACGATTCCATGATTATTGTATATCGTAATAAACTTAAAAGCAAAAAAAAATTTTGAACAGAAAAATGCCGAAATGAATTTGTTGAATGAAAATTTGGAAAAGGCAAATATTACTAAGGCAAAATTATTTAGTATCATTAGTCATGATTTGCGAAATCCGATTAGTCAAGTCTATCAGTTTTTGGATTTACAGAAAACAAATCCTAACTTAATGAGTGAAGTGGACAGGCAAGCGTATTCGGAACAAATTAGCAGAGCGGCCGGCGTGGTTCTTGAAACGATGGAAGATTTATTGCTCTGGTCTAAAAGCCAGTTACAGCAATTTAATGTATCGGCAGAGCTGATCAATATTAAGGATGCGGTGCAACACGTACAAGATCTTTTACAATCGCAATTAGATCACAAGCAAATGAGAGTCAATCTGAATATACCACCAAAATTAATTTTGCACACGGATAAAAACATCCTATTGGTTGTATTAAGAAACCTGATTCAAAATGCCATAACGTATTCAAGCAATCAATCGATTATTCAGATCTATGCCAAGCAAGAAAATCAACATGGTGTGGTTCAAATAATTGACGATGGCGCGGGTATGCCTGAACGAATTCGTCGTCTTTTTAACGAACCTTCGATGCCAATAGATAGCAAAAACTCTGGATTAGGATTGACTATTGTGAAGGAAATGATTGCATTAATTCATGCACATATCGAAATTTCATCGAACGAGCCATCAGGCACTTGTATTGATATTCGGTTTCCAAATTTATAAATAGTCGCTCATAGTCTTAATCATGCGAACATATAGATCCTGTCTGTGTGGTTGCCATTGGTCGATTACCCATCGCCGTTAAGCGATTGCGAATTAGATCGCATTGCCCCTCGTGTACTTTTGATGTAGCGAAACTTAATTCAAAACGAAATAAGCTTTTCATCGTTTCTGATGGTTTTAATGCCTGACAGGACTCATTAAAATCGACGAAAGAAAGGAAAAACTAAATTATTAATATCAATCTATATGTCATCAAAATTTAACCCGAATGAAAATTTGTTAAACGTAACGCTAAATCGTTCTTTAACATGCCCACAAAATAAAGGTCGTTTCTGCACATATCATTCGACTGATTTACGAAAAATAGTGAACAGGAAAACTTCGCCATTAATTTATCTAACTGTAATGATACTGATTGTATTGCTACAAGTAAACCCTTTGATAGCGCAAACGCCTCAAGGGTTGCCCTATCAGGCCGTAGCAAGAAATGCCAGTGGCGAAGTATTATCTGCACAAAGTATTTCTGTTCGATTTACCCTGCACAACGCAAGTTCCAATGGAACTATATTATATAGAGAAACCCATGCAGCTTCAACAAATACCTTAGGTTTATTTACCCTTATCATTGGTCAGGGAACACCAAGCATTGGAACGTTTTCTACAATAAATTGGGGCCTTGCATCCAAGTATTTACAAGTGGAGATGGATGTCTCCGGTGGTACAAATTATGTTGATTTCGGAACTACTCAACTCATGAGCGTTCCTTATGCACTATATGCTGAAAAGGCGAATGTGCCAGGATTGCCAGGCCCACAAGGTCCACAAGGAAATACCGGCGCAACGGGCGCACAAGGTCCTCAAGGTTTAACGGGTGCAACAGGTGCAACAGGCCCACAAGGCCCGCAAGGTCTACAAGGGGTAACGGGAGCAACGGGCGCAACAGGTGCACAAGGACCGATTGGATTAACAGGTGCACAAGGTCCTCAAGGGTTAACGGGCGCAACAGGCCCGCAAGGTGCACAAGGTCCTCAAGGGTTAACAGGTGCATCAGGTTCAGCTAATATTTCAGGAACGATTAATAGAGTCGTAAAATTTTCAAGTGCTAATGTTGGCACAAACTCTCAAATTGTAGACAATGGCTCTAATGTGGGTATCGGCATAGCTGCGCCAATAGAAAAACTACAAGTAGATAGTGGCGCTATAAAAATTGGTAATTCAACATGGAATGCTGCCGTAAATCATAAATTGAAATTTGGTGATGGCGATTATGTCAATATTGCTGAAAACATAGCAGACGATAGAATGGAATTAACAGCGAAGGAGTTTGTTTTCAAAAATCTGAATGGCACCGGAAATGTAGGTATTGGAACAACCACTGCGCCAACTGCGAAACTAGAGGTGAATGGACAAGTAAAAATAACCGGTGGTGCACCAGGATTAAATAAAGTATTAACCAGTGATGCTTCAGGATTAGCCTCATGGCAAACTCCCTCAAGTGGTGCTAGTCAATGGACTAACAATGGAACACATATTTATAACAACAACACCGGAAATGTAGGTTTACAAGGTAATACAACTCCTGCATCACCATTGAGTTTTAGCAATAGTAACGGGAACAAAATAAACTTGTATAATCATAGTGCTACCGAAATCTATGGATTAGGCATAGGCTCATCTACGCTACAACATTATGTTCCGGCATCAAGTAAATTCTCTTGGGGCATAGGCAATAATACCAACTATACTGAACGTATGCAATTAACAGGAGGTGGTTTTTTAGGCATTGGAGTAACACCAGCATATATACTTGATGTGAATGGCAGAATGAGAATTAGGCACAATGGAAGTTCAGCAGGTTTAATGTTGAATAATGCAAACAACACTATTGAAGCTGCTTTTATAGGTTTAATAAATGATACAACTTATGGCATTTCTGGAAGCATTGGAGGTTGGCAAATTGGCATGAATGTAAATAATGGGAAGTTAGGTTTAGGTGGTGTAACAAACCCTACAAGAACATTATCATTTCCTGCAACTTTAGAAAAGAAAATTTCATTATACCCTGGTGCAACAGGGGATGTAGGGTTTGGTGTATTTGGAAATGAATTACGGATTCATTCAGATAATAATAATGCTGATATCACATTTGGTTATGATGGCTATACCGCAGGTTTTACAGAAAGAATGCGCATTAAGGGAAATGGTAAAGTAGGAATTAATACGAACCCTGTGGATCATGCCTTATCCGTAAACTCATTATTTTTTGATTCAAAGGTATTACAACTAGAAACATCCGTTAATCTTTCGAATGCTATAGAAAATGCAATGACGTTTAAAACGGGTTCAACCTATACAGGTCAAATAAAGACAATCGGTACTTCTTTCAATGCAGCACGACTTTCTTTCTTTACCTATGCCTCAGGAACTACAAATGGTTTAGTAGAACGCATGAGTATTACAGATCTTGGTGATGTGTTAATTGGAACAATCAATGAAACCGCAGGTGCTGGATATAAATTGAGAGTCAACGGTAAAGTAATTTGTACAGAATTAAGAGTTCAAACAAATGGTGCATGGCCCGACTATGTATTTGCAGATGACTATAAACTCATGCCTGAATGATTTGCAAGATTATATTTCTAAACCGAGTAGCATTTACTTTAAATATCCCTTCCGCTGAGGAGGTTACAGCACAAGGAGGTATAGATGCAGGTGATATGCAAAAGCGATTAACAGAAAAAGTAGAAGAGCTTACATTGTACATTATTGATTTGCAAAAACAGTTAAATGAACTTAAAAAAGCTAAATAACAATGAAAAATATATTATCAGTTTTGGATTTACTATTCATTTACTCAACGGTAACTCGATCGCAAAATATTGAAAAGGAATCACCACTAAGCCTAATTACTACACACAAAATGAATAGTAATTGGTATCGATTTGACAAAGGAGTAAAGCCAACGAAAGAAAATTTGAATTCTCTTGAAATGAAACAATACTTTGAAATGGATAACAACAATTCATTTCAATGCATAAAATCTGATACAGATGATTTAAGAATAATACATCATTCTTTTCAGCAAGTATATAAAGGCTATCCTGTACAATTTGCTATATTCAAAATTCATGAATTTAAAGATAAAACAATTGAAGGAAATGGACATTATGTCCCTCAGTTTAATAAAGATATACCCACTATAATTTCATTCAATGAAGCATTTAATTTTGCGAAGCAGTATTTTCCTTCTGAAAAATATATGTGGCAAGATAGCATGGAAGAATTATCCCTTAGAAAAAGAAGTAGAGGAACATCAAACCTATATGCCAAAGAAGAATTAATATGGGCCGTGTCTACCTGGAAATGATTTTAGGTTTCAATCATACGCTTGCTTATAAAATGACGATATCAAGTTCTCTGCCATCATTTAGTAAAGTGGTATATATTGATGCACAGTCTGGTAAGCTCTAAATGCATTGGATTTAGAACATAATTGTGGTAATCATTCCTTTACCACTAATTTCAATGGCACAAAAAGTGCTGCCTATTATTCTAGTATTTCTTCTTTTGATAAAATTAGTGGATAGTTGTGGTGTTGGTGATATTATTTATACGTCTGACAATCAATCTGCAATAAATCCTTATTTAAAATTTGCTGGTTCAGCATGGCCTAATACAATAATTTTATTAGTGCAGCCACAAGTACGTGGGCATTTGGTGAAGCTGAAAAAAATATTACTATAATATTCATAGTAGACCAGGCTGGGATAGTAGTGGTTTTGATGTCGATCTTAGGCAAAATGCAATTTTCTATTCAGATGTTACCTTCCATTGATAGTCCATATTATCGGAATGCCTCTTTAACGGAGGGACAGGTATTTGCAAAGTGGGCAATAATGAAAGTGGTGGGCCTAACGAGTAACACCATTACATCTGACGATATAAATTCAATAGATGTTTTGGCCCATGAAATGACACATGGAGTAACTTATTTTATTGCTGGCTTAGTTTACAGCGGTGAATCAGGCGCTTTAAAACGAATCATTCTCAGATATTTTTGGAATTAATACTTATCAGTATGTTGGTGGTTATTCTGCGGCAATTTATGGAAAATTGATACATATGACGGATGTGAATGGTATCCATCAAATATTTAGAGACATGCAAAATCCACATAGCAAAGGTGATCCTAACACATACTTGACAGATGCTTTTTGGTTTGACACTACCGCAACTGCCTATGACTATGGAGGAGTTCATCGCAATAGTGGTGTTCAAAACTATATGTATTATTTATTAGTAACAGGTGGTAGTGGCACGAATGCAAATGGATTAGCGTATTCAATATCAGGTATTGGCTTTGCACAGGCTCGATTAATAGCTTATCAGGGGTTAACTGTTGGCTATTTGAATGCCACCTTCAATCATGTAGAAGCAAGAGATGCCTGGGTACATGCTGTTGTGATTTATACGGAAATTGTAGCACACAAAGTCAAGCGGTTGGCAAGGCATGGGAGGCCGTTGGCGTTGGGAGTTATTGGTACTATGGTAATAATATATGTGGAACTAAAACAGGTTATGTAGTTAATCAAAGTAATGATCCTTATTTTATTTCGCCAAGTAATTGCGCTACCACAATCACAGGAAATGGTTTAGAGGTAAGATACGATGGGGGAGATTTTGTCAATATATCACCTGGGTTCAACACTAGTGCTGGAGCATTTTTCACTGCCAGGACAAATCAATGTTTTTATAGTAACTATTAAGTTAAATGGTTACGTCATTTTAATTATTATCAATATTACACCATGAATAAATATTTCTTTCCCGCATTAAGACAATTACTTTGTAATTCATTTTTATTTCTTTTCAGTCTAATGCCTATCTATAGTAAAAGTCAATCCATCAGTGCACAGGTGATGGCAAGTACAGGTGGTTATGGAACAAATGCATCTATTCTTACTATTTACCATCGGAGAAACTAATATAAACATTATCCTCAGCTACCCATATGTCACCCATGGTTTTCAGCAACCCTTGAATTAAACTTATTGAATGTAAAAGCTTTTCTTCAGGGCTATTATGTAGGTAGTGGTCAAATGCAAGATGTGTTATTCAATCAAGGAGAGTATGTGAATCCATCTTTAATAGCCGATAGTATTACAGTTGAACTCCGCAACCCTATTTCACCCTATGCTTTAGCCTTTCAAACCAAATCAACGATGAAACAAGACGGCAACCTAAACATAAAAGGATTGGGTGTTATGGGTCAGTCGTATTATATCGTGCTCAGGCATCGTAACAGTATTGAAACATGGAGTGCAAATCCGATTTTGCTTTCCAATACTGCAAACTATGATTTCTCCTTATCAGCTTCACAAGCCTATGGCTCTAATCAGGTTCAGGTAGGATCTATTTTTGGGCCATTTACTTGTATGATATCAATCAGATGGCGTTGTAGATGGCCTTGATTATAATGATTGGGAAAAACGACAACAATAATTTTGCCGGATGATATTTTAGTACCGATCTCACTGGAGATGGGATTGTGGATGGACTCGATTTTATTTATTGGGAGCAAAACAACAACAATTTTGTAGGGGTGATCGCTCCATAATCTTATTTCAACAAACTATTATCAAATCAACACTTGCAAATCGCCACAGAAGAGAAATCTTTGGTGGCGATTTTGTTTAGAATTATCTAAGGCTAGCTGATTATCTCACAGGCGCATCAAATTTAAGCAAGCGTTCAAGGGATAGTTCCGTTCGTGCGGGGTAGCCCTTTGACGATGACG
>JADJZY010000023.1 GCA_016715505.1 Bacteroidota bacterium | reverse complement strand
TCGTTGGCGGCGTGGTGAAGTGAGTTTCACCGACCAGGAAACCAGAGGCATGAATGTTTACATCGCCGAAGAAAAAGGCGATTGTACCCATTGCCATTCGTATGGCAGCACTTTTACCGATTTCGGATTCCGCAATACCGGTTTTGGATAGTATACCTGTCGACAAAGGCCTGGCCCTGGTCACTAAACTGAGTAGCGATGAAGGCAAATTTAAAACCCCCACTTTGCGCAATATCGCCAAAACAGCTCCTTATATGCATGATGGACGATTTCAAACCCTGAGAGAATGTATTCAGCATTATAATAAAAATTTTCACTACACGACAAATCTTGCTTTCGAACTCAAAACGGTCACCAAAAATCGTATGAACGATGCCGATATTGACGACCTGATTGCATTTTTAAACACCCTGACCGATGAGGAGTTCATCAATAACCCTGCCTTCAATGAACCTTAATTTTTCCGCTCGATGATATTTATCATTCACTGATTCTTATTCGAATCCGCAGGTCAACAAATTTTCTCCCTTACCTTTGTTTTTTTTTGCTTTTCACAGTCTGCTCAAAACAGTGGTGATGGTTGATTATGTAGTGCGTTATGATTATTACGCCAATGTTTTGTGTGTCAATAAAGCGCAAAAAAACAGTTGTTGTAAAGGTTCCTGTCAAATTAAAAAAGAATTAAATTGGTTAGGACTGGCCAAAGATGAACTGAATCTGAAAGAGGTTTTCCAACATTTTTTTAAAATTAAATTTCAGGACCTGAACGTTCCTCCTGATTTTTTTGTTTTTCATCCAACATCCAATATTGAACCAATCAAGCACCTGACAAGGCTTAAGCAACTTGTTTGCAAAGGTCATTTGGACGAGCTCTTGCGTCCGCCTTCCAAGCAGGCGCAGGTATCATTCTTCATACCACACTCATCCATTCATCTAGGTTGAAATGCCTGCTATTTGTATCCATCTTTTTAGCACGATGCAATGGTGCGTGTGTCAATGTTAGGGGTTGATTCTATAATTTGCCCTGCAAACTCATTTGAGTTATGGCTTATAGTTTATGCTTATTGACCAACGAGCATACCTGCATCATCCTTTCCAACCCGACGATTCGTACATGCCGTCTTATTCTTGCTGCTACGGCATTCAAGTTCAAAGCAGTTTTCATTAATCATTCATTTAAAAATATTAAACATGAAATTTATAAAATGGGCCAGCCTGATGGCCATTGCCCTGATCCTTATACTTCAAACAGCTTGTAAAAAAACAACAAACGAACCTATTCCCACACCTGCTGCGCCGGGTCAATTTGCGATTGAGTTCGAACACAAATGGGGCATGATGCAGACTCCATTTAGTTTAAATACCTTACAGGTTCATCCAATGACAGGTGATTCATTAACCTTTACCACTTTCCGATATTATGTATCCAATATCAAAGTAAAAAAAGACGATGGTACCTGGTGGTCTGAACCCTATAGTTATCATATTGTCGACTTAGCCAATACCGCTTCATTGGAAATCGAACTGGATGATGTTCCGGCAGGTAATTACACCGAATTACAATATACTATGGGTGTGGATAGTTTGCGCAATGTAAGTGGTGCACAAGACGGCGCCTTGTCTGTAACAGAAGGTATGTTCTGGAATTGGAACTCGGGTTATATCATGCTAAAAGCAGAAGGTACATCACCGGATGCAGCCAACAATACCTATCTCTTTCATTTAGGCGGATTCAGTGGAAGTAATAACATTGTGACAGTCAAAACCACCAATTTTAATGGTGCAACAATGAGCATTGCTTCCGACAAAACACCTCACGTACATCTGGTGGCCAATCCTGCCCGCTTATGGCATTCCTCTCCAAGTGTTTCTACTAAAAACACCATTCACATGCCCGGTGCCGAAGCAAAAACCATGGCCCTTGATTTTTATACCAATATCTCTTTTGATGAATTGCATCAATAAGCAGGCATGAAAAGAATGATTTCTTTCTTGTTTTTGGGGTTGATGCTGCTGGCTGCCTGCAGTAAAGATCCTTTTAGTCCAAATCCGGTCTCTTCAAACGAAGGGCCGGATTTTCCCGCTTATTTTCCGGCACCACATTACCAATCTGCAGAAAACATCTGGCAAAAAAATCGAATTGAACTTGGCCGTCGTTTATTTTACGATCCGATTCTTTCTTCTGATAGCAGCGTTTCCTGCGCTTCCTGCCACCATGCTTCTCATGCTTTCTCCGATTTTGGAAAAGCCCTGAGTACCGGCGTGAATGGCGCAATAGGCAATCGCAACTCTCCGGCCTTGTTTAATCTTTTATGGTCTACTTCATTCATGTGGGATGGCGGCATCAATCACCTCGAAATCATGCCCTTCGCCCCTATCACGCTGGCAACCGAAATGAATGAGGACATGAATCATATTCTCGCTAAACTCAATCGGCATACGCAGTACAAACCCCTTTTCGAAAAATCCTTTGGACCGGGAGAAATCAGCAGTAAAGATTTTTTTTACGCCCTGGCTCAATTTATGGGTAGTCTTGTTTCGGCCAATTCCAAATACGATTTATTCCGGCAGGGAAAAATCAGTTTCAGCAGCGATGAACAAAAAGGTTATCAGTTATTCCAAGTTCATTGTAATCGTTGTCATACCGAACCTTTATTCACGAATCAGGGTTTTGCCAATAATGGATTGGATTCTGTTTTTTCAGACGAAGGTCGCTATCGAATCACATTGGACCCCGATGATAAAGGCAAATTCAAAATCCCTTCTTTGCGCAATATTGGACTAAGCTATCCTTATATGCACAAAGGACAATTCAATTCTCTTCAAGCGGTATTAAACCATTACAGTTCAAGTGTTAAACAGAGTGAAACCCTGGATCCTCAGTTAAAAGGAGGTATTCCACTCAACGAACTTGAAAAAAATCAAATCATCCAATTTTTAAATACCCTGAATGATTCTGTTTTTATACAAAACAGTTTACATCAGAATCCTTTCTAATAAGGTACCCTTTTAGAATGCGGGAAGCTTGGGTTTATTGCCCATGATCTGATCAATTTTTGCATTGATTTCAGGCGTGAGTTTTGACATCACCTCCAAAGCACTTAAATTTTCAAGAAGCTGCTCCTTGCGGGTTGCTCCCAGTATAGCCGTACTCACATGAGGATTTTGAATACACCAAGCAATACTCAAAGCGGGTAAACTCAGGTCCATTTCTGTGGCAAGCTTCTGTAGTTTTTTACACGAGCCAGATTCGTTGGGTTGAGCCATCGTTCGTTCAACCATTCAAAACCCTTCATGCCCAAACGCGAACCTTTGGGTACTTTTTCAAGATACTTTCCACTCAGCAAACCACTTCCTAAAGGACTCCAAATGGTTGTGCCTATGCGTGCATCCCGAAACACAGTGAGGTATTCATTCTCCATTTTTTCGCGTTCAAATAAATTGTATTGTGGTTGTTCCATGGTTGGCCCGATGATTCGGTATTCCGATGCAACTCTTTGAGCCTCCATGATTTCAGCCGCACTCCATTCACTCGTTCCCCAATATAAAATTTTTCCTTGTTGGATCAAGGTGTTCATGGCCAATACCGTTTCTTCGATGGGTGTTTCCTTATCCGGTCGATGACAAAAATATAAATCCAGATAATCTACCTGTAAGCGTTGCATGGCTTCATGACATCCTTCTATGATATGTTTCCGACTTAAACCAGTTTGGTTGGGTTTGTTTTGTTCCCCCCGCCAGCCGAAGTATACCTTACTGCTTACGCAATAACTGCTGCGTTCCCATTTCATTTTTTTAATCACCCTGCCCATCATCCGCTCACTCTCTCCAAGTGCATAAATCTCGGCATTGTCAAAAAAATTAACCCCATGGTCGTAAGCCAAACCCATGAGCTCCGTGGCTTTTTTATCATCAATTTGTTTATGAAAACTCACCCAACTTCCGAATGAAAGTAAACTAAGCTTTAATCCTGATTTTCCTAATCGACGGTATTGCATATAGATCTTGTATTTAAGTTTGTTTTAGAATAAATGATTGCTGATTGTCTGCTGATCTTGTAAATGTATGGATAAATATACATCAGCCTGAATGAATTCAATGATACCAAATAAACCACAATGTTTTGTGCTTTAACCAAGAATATCATTTTCGGAACAGCTCCACATAGTAACCGCATTGCAAAAAATCGCGGCCCGTTTCATCATTGATTTTATAGTCGAACTGATGTAAGTATCCCATTTGAAACATGGAGGCCCGCGATAATCTGTAGCTCAGTGCGAATAAGAGCCGGTTTCTTTCAAAATAGGGCTCCCGGTCGGTAAAAAATATTTCATTGCTGCCGCTGATTTGAAAGGCCTGTGTCCCATTTTTGTTCTTCCCAAAGGGATAGGACAAACCCATCCGATAACGATATCTGTTTCGATATCCCTGACTCGTAAAACGAAACTCCATCCGATAACGCTGTTCAACTTTAAGCGGGCCTACAGATTGAACCAAAATGAGTTGAGGCCAGATTCTAAACTCATCATTATTTTTCGGAAGTACAAAGTTACCACCCTCCTTATAAGTTTGGTAACTGCCGGCACCAATGGATACAGTAAGCCCTTTTTCAATCCGGTAATTAATGCCGCCCTTATATTCGTAATAATGAAAATGGTGATAAAATTTGAGCGATCTTAATTGAGTCTCAGTAAATAAACTCCATTTCGAATCTACATTCCATTTAAGATTGAGGATATTCCAGCTTCCTAAATCAAATGATTGCGCCTGTATCAGCAGTGGTAAAAAAGTCAATAAAACGCCTAAGTATTTAAGCATGCTTTTTCACGGTTTTCATCTGTATGATGTCTACTAAAAAGGCAAATGCCATCGAGAAATAAATATACCCTTTAGGGATTTCGAAGTGTAACCCTTCGGCCAATAATGCAACGCCAATCATCATCAAAAAGCATAAGGCCAATATTTTAAATGAAGGATGTTTACTGATAAAACCACTAATTGGTTTGGAAGCGAATAACATGATGACGACCGTCAGAATCACAGCCGTGTACATAACCCATAATTCTTGCACCATACCAACTGCCGTAATAATGGAGTCGATAGAAAAAACCAAATCCAATACAATCACTTCTGCCAGCAATTTAGCAAAAGTAGATTTTTGAGGAACCACGGGCGTATCCTTCTGATGTAGTTCGGTTTTATGGTATATCTCTTTCGTACTTTTATACAGCAGAAACAATCCTCCAAGAATTAATATCAAGCCCTTACCGGTAAATTCTTTTTCAAACAATACAAAAAGGGTTTGATCCAGTTTTAATATCCAGGAAATAAATGCCAACAAGCCCAAACGCAGAACCATGGCCAAACCAATACCCCAATAACGTAGTTTATTGCGCTGTTGCTCGGGCAACTTATCTGCCAGTATGGAAATGAAGATAATATTATCGATACCAAGGATGACCTCCAATGCAATGAGTGAGATTAACGGAATGAGCATTTCAGTCATAATTGTTGTTTTAAAGTTTCGAACGGCTTGAAACAAAAATAATTGGATTCAGTATAGACACCAATAATTATTTCCAATGGCCTCACTGATTTCCACCAAACAGCTATTTTTCCTACAGCGTAATCCATACATTTGTTTCCAGGCAGTAAGTAGGGCTTGTTGATTATCTCATAGGCGCTTCAAATTCAAGGAAGCGTTCGAGGGGTAGTACTGTGGTACAGCCCTTGAGCGATGACGCGGAATTTGAAGATGCATGTGAGAAGGGAAAATGAGAAAAACTGCAAGCTTATTGAAGAGATATGAAAAATTATTGTGCATCTAAATGAACGAAAATTACTCCATCATGTAATGAAATCAACTATTTTCACGTTAATCAGCAAGCCCTAAGTAGTACCCCTGTAAATCATGTTATTTAATAGTCTCCAATTCCTTTGTTTCTTCATCATCGTTTGTCCGGTGTATTTTATACTACCGCTCAAGCTACGCTGGTTCTGGTTGTTATTGGTGAGTTGTTATTTTTATGCCGTCCTCAACCCTTATTATTTATGTATACTCGGCGCGGCTATCCTGATTGATTATACCTGCGGTCTAGGTTTACACTATGCCCAAAGCCCTCCAATTCGTAAGGGTATTCTCGCCTTGAGTATTCTTTCCAATATGGCCATCTTAGGCTATTTTAAATACCATAATTTTTTTCTCGAGAATCTCCGACATCTCCCCGGACTCTCAGGAATCAACCAAACGTTTGACTACCTCAGTATTGCCCTGCCAATAGGTCTCTCTTTTCATACGTTTCAATCAATGAGTTATTGTATTGAAGTGTACCGACATCCTCAGGCGGTTGAAAAAAATCCCTGGGTCTTTTCTTTGTTCGTCATGTTTTTTCCGCAATTGGTAGCTGGCCCTATTGAACGACCTTATCGCCTACTCCGTCAATTTCATGTCCTTCAAGCTTTTTCAAGCCAAAATGTAAAAAGTGGTTTGCTGCTCATGGCCTGGGGTTTAATCAAAAAAGCAGTCATTTCTGATCGGCTGGCCATTTATGTGAACGAAGTTTATGCGGCCCCTAACGCATTTTCTGCTATCGGATTAGTCCTTGCGGCTCTATTTTTTTCTTTTCAGATCTATTGAGACTTTTCCGGTTATTCCGATATGGCTCGAGGTGCTGCCAAGGTATTGGGATACGACTTAATGGTTAATTTCAATCTGCCCTATTTAGCCGGGAGTCTGAAAGATTTTTGGACACGATGGCATATCTCTTTGTCTGGTTGGTTTCGCGATTACCTCTATATTCCGCTTGGCGGCTCAAAAGTTTCCGCGGGTCGTTATGCCTTGAATATATTACTCGTATTTCTGGTGAGTGGCTTCTGGCATGGTGCAAATTGGACTTTTATCATATGGGGTCTTTTACACGGATTCGCTTTGTTACTGTCCACACGAATGCCTTTGATTTCTTTGCCAAAAAACCCCTTTGTATACGGACCCCACATCGCTACTTTTTTGTTTGTTACCCTATCCTGGATATTCTTTCGGGCAGAATCTGTTCCTCATGCTTTCGATTTCCTCTCAGGCATTTTTAGTTTTCAGAGTGGTGAATTAACGAATTTATTTTTTAGCGCTTCACATATTGTTATTGCATTGAGCCTGATTGGGATGCTGTTATGGATTGAAAGTTCCCGCCTGGATGAAGTGCTTCATACCCGACATTTTTATACAAAAAGTTTGATCATGGTTTGTGTCTTATATTTTCTCGGCCTTTATCATCAATCCCAATTCATCTATTTTCAATTCTGATGAAAAAGCTACTGGCATATCTTTTTTTCATGACCCTCTTTGTGTTGAGTGGAATACTCTATTGGGCTGCAACACATGAATCATTTTTTCGAAGTATCGAATCAAGCGGTTTAATTACCAATATGTACGAATATGGCGATCTCTATACCCATACCCATCTTCGTGATTATAAGGAAGCAGTAGCTGATGATACCCTCATCGCAAAATTCAAGCCCGATCAAAACGATAGTTGTTTAAAAGTGTATGTGGATGGTGATAGTTATACCCAAATAGATCGTATGGATCATCGTCAGTTTCGAGGAGGGTTTTATCAACATACATTCAATCCTGAAACAGATATCCTTGAAAATGGCAAACGTAATATTCTGATCTACGAACGTACCGAACGATATTTTCGATTAAACATTCAAACACAAAAACAAAATAAAACCAAAAAATCACAGAATCGCCTTGAAACTTTTTTAACACAAAATCCCAATCCCGATTTTTTTAATACCAAACAAATCAATGATCGGATTCAGTACTTGTTAGGCAACAATGTAATCAGTACTTTTTTTCAGGAACTCAAAGCCGAATTGAATTTTTCGGTGATGGGTTACGCTGGAAATCAGATTTATGTTTCTGAAGATAATCATCTGGTATATTTGGCTGAAACCCTGGACCCTAAAAGTATTCTATCTCCTTTTTGTCCGATTACCGATACAGAAGCCTTGGATATCATTCAACATATCAATGACTTGTATAACACGTTTAAATCCTATGGTTTTGATGAAGTTTATTTTAGTCTGATTCCAGATAAAATCCGGGTGTATCCAATTGATCAAAAACCTGTGAATACTTTGTTTGAAATTCTGCATGACTCACGAATACTTGGCCCACAGATTTTTTGTTTGAATGAATTACAATCTTCAACGGATAAGGTGTTTTTCACCTGCGATACCCATTGGAATACAGCCGGTATGAATGTTTGGTTAAAACACATCGATCACACGCTCAAGCTTGAATCCGGTAAATGTTCTGTTTCAAACTTTCAACAATAATGGATGATCCTTATTGCGTGTCAGCCCTCCATCAATATTTCGCTCCGCTTGTGCCAATTTGTTCAATGGGATGCCAGGTGGTTTTTATCTCCTGAAAATCCAAAATATCATATGGATTTTCGGCATCAGCCCGATACCAATCGCGCTCATAAAAAAAGCTGCGTTTTACATTCAGGGCCGATAATTCAGCCATGGTTTTCTTCTCCTTTGCATCGGCCCGGGCATACAAAATCGCATTCACATCCATATGCGAAGCAAAATGGGTATGCAGTTCCTGGCTTTTACCGGTAAGGATATTCACGACGCCACCACTCAAATCGGATGTCGCCAATACCTCAGCAAGAGAAATACTGCAAAGCGGATGTTTTTCAGATGCCAAAACAACCACTGTATTTCCTCCGGCTATCAATGGAAGTACCACGGAAACCAAACCCAAGAGAGGGTGCGATTCAGGCGCAATCACCCCAATAACGCCCATCGCTTCAGGCATAGAAAAATTAAAGTGGGAACTGGATACTGGATTGACTGTTCCGAATAACTGATGATACTTATCGCACCATCCACTGTAATACACCATTCTGTCGACAGACAATCGAACTTCTTTTTCGGCCATTGTTTTACTCATCCCTGTTTGCATGAGTTCATCCACGAATTGCGCTTTTCGTCCTTCTAACATTTCTGCCATCCGATAGAGTATCTGACTTCGGTTAAACGCCGATTTTGTACTCCAGGATTCAAATGCCTTTCGTGCAGCAACAACTGCATTCCGAAAATCTTTGCGTGAGGCCAAACACATATTGGCGATGACCTCATTTTTGGCATTGGACACTTTATAATACCGGCCGCTCTCCGTGCGTGGAAATTGCCCACCGATAAATAATTTATACGTCTTACGAATTTCTGTTGCTGACATGCTCGATTTTTTAAAGATTGGTATTAATGTTCAAACTGCACATAAGGATACAATCCGTGTAATCCGCCCTCCCGGCCAAATCCACTTTCTTTATATCCTCCAAAAGGCGAAGCAGGATCAAATTTATTATAGGTATTGGCCCACACGACACCGGCCCTTAAACGATTGCTCAGATTAAAAATTTTACTGCCTTTATCTGTCCAAACACCTGCACTTAATCCATAAGGAATATTGTTCGCTTTTTCGATCACTTCTTCAATGGTGCGGAAGGTTTGTATCGTCAATACCGGTCCAAAAATTTCTTCCTGTACAATACGATGACTTTGTGAAGTACCCAAAAACAAGGTGGGTTTGCAAAACAATCCTTTGTCCGGGAGTGCCTGATCGGTTTGATAAATTTCTGCTCCTTCCTGCTGACCGAGTTGTATATAATGTTGTATTTTCTTGAGCTGTGCTGCTGAGTTGATTGCACCGATATCGGTGTTTTTGTCCATGGGGTCCCCTACAACCAGGGTTTTCATCCTGCGCTTTAATTTAGCTATTACAGTTGATGCAATATTTTCCTGAACAAACAAACGTGAACCTGCACAACATACATGTCCCTGATTAAAAAAGATTCCATTCACAATCCCTTCGACAGCCTGATCAATGGGGGCATCATCAAAAATGATATTGGCTGCCTTACCACCTAATTCCAGCGTCACTTTTTTACCCGTTCCGGCTATCGCTTTTTGGATATATTTCCCCACCGGTGTGCTTCCGGTAAAGGCGATTTTATCGACACTGGCATGGTTCACCAGGGCTGCCCCTGTATCTCCAAAACCGGTCACTACATTTACAACACCTTCAGGCAAACCGGCCTCCTGTATCAACTCAGCCAATTTGAGTGCAGTGAGTGGTGTGGTTTCTGCGGGTTTTAATACGACCGTATTTCCGGTTGCCAATGCCGGTGCAATTTTCCAGGCAGCCATCAGCAATGGAAAATTCCAGGGAATGATTTGCCCGGCCACACCTAAGGGCATGGGTTTTCGATTGGGAAATGCATAAGGTAATTTATCGGCCCAACCGGCGTAATAAAAAAAATGGTTTGCGGCCAATGGAATATCAATATCCCGGCTTTCACGAATGGGTTTTCCGCCATCCAGGGTTTCAATCACAGCAAACTCTCTGGCACGTTCCTGAATTAATCGGGCAATCCGGTAAAGGTATTTGCCTCTCTCACGGGCCGGCATTTTTTGCCAGCTTTGGGCATATGCTTTTCGAGCCGCTTTCACTGCTTTATCGACATCTGAGGCTCCGGCTTTCGCAATACTGGATAACACCTTATTATTGGCCGGATTCGTTGTTTCAAAGTATTCGGAAGTAGCAGGCTTCACAAACTTGCCCCCAATAAATAATTCATATTGTGGTTTGATGTCGATATGATCGGTCGATTCAGGAGCAGGTGCATACTTCCACTCAAAAGCGGGTATTGATTTCTTAGTTGCTTTAACCTTTTTGTCGGTCGATTTTTTAGATTGAATTGACATAATTGACTTTAATCTTTCGAAATATAATCGGGTGAATAGTAGACCCCCATTTTTTCTTTGCCCAACTGAAGCAAAATATCGTTTGCTAAACTGCTGGCACCAAAACGAAACCACTCATTGCTCATCCATTCAGGGCCCAGGGTTTCATACAACATCACGAGGTACTGCAATGCCGATTTGGCCGTTGAAATTCCTCCGGCCGGTTTCATGCCAATCATGATGCCCGTTTCGTCGTAATAATCCCGAATTGCCTCCAGCATCACTAAAGTAACCGGCATGGTAGCAGCGGGTTGTATTTTACCGGTAGATGTTTTAATAAAATCTGCTCCAGACTGCATGGCGAGCACACTAGCTCGCCGAATATTATCGAGGGTGGATAATTCACCGGTTTCTAAAATGACTTTCAGCCGGGCTTCACCACAGGCGTCTTTAATGGCTGCAATTTCGTCGGACACAAATTGTACATCTCCGGCCAAAAAAGCCCCTCTGCTTATCACCATATCAATTTCATCCGCTCCCTGCCCCACTGCCATTTTCGTATCTTCTAGTTTAATTTTCCGTGAACTGTTCCCACTCGGAAAGGCCGTGGCCACTGACGCTACTTTAATACCCGACTCGCCCAAGGCTATCTTAGCAGTTTTTACATGATTGGGATACACACATACGGCCGCCACTTGGGGAATGTCCGGTAAATCGTCGGCGAGGTGCATGGCTTTATAACACATCTGACGCACCTTTCCGGCGGTATCCTTTCCTTCGAGGGTGGTGAGGTCGATCATGGAAAGGGCCAAACGGAGCCCTTGTAATTTACTTTCCTTTTTAATGCTGCGTGTATTGAAACGGGCAATCCGTTCTTCCACACCGGTTTGATCCACTGGATGATGCAACATACTCATGCTTCAAAGATACTTGATTCATTCCGGCATCTCCAAGTCATACAAAGAAAAAGCCTGATGAGGAGATCAGGCTTTTAAGCAACCGCAAACACAAAAACGGTGCTGATTATTTTGGGTAGAGGCTTTTTGATTGCTGGGTCAAAGATGCAGAAATGGAGGTCCGATTATCGCGTCAGTTAGTGAGAGCACAATTTGGGTAAGTAAAAGTGTATTTTGAGTCGGCCAAGCAAGCGCCCCATTCTTTCAGTCATCGATTTTTGGATAGAAATATTTTACCGGCTGCAAATATTTTACCGAATTGGTATAATACCCTGTTTGACCTATTTTTATGCCCTTATTGTTCCGCGCAAATTGGAATTGCGGGATGATATCAAAATTTAATGTACAATGAAGAAAACGAGTACTCAACATCTGATAGCCATCGGCATCTTTTTTTTACTGGCTTTTGTTTTTTGTTATCCTGCTACACAGGGCAATAAATTGGTTGCAGGTGATACGATTCACTGGATGGGCATGAGCGAAGAAGCCCGGGCCTGGCACGAAAAAACCGGCGAAAATCCGATGTGGAGCAATTCGATGTTTGGGGGTATGCCAACCGTTACCCATTATATGCGCGGCACCACCAATTTGATTTATCCCATACAGCAATTTCTGACGGACCATATTCCCATGCCTATTCCTTTTTTGCTCATCGCGATGATTTGTTTTTACATCCTGATGTGTAGCATGCAGGTGAGGCCATGGATAGCTGTGGCCGGTGCAGTGGCTTATGCGTTTGCATCATACAATTTACAAATTATTGAAGCCGGTCATAATACCAAAATGTTCAGTATTGGTTACATGCCATTGGTCGTAGCCGGAATGCATTGGGTGTATGGAAAAAAATACCTGATCGGAGCGGCCTCCGCTTTACTAGGATTATCGCTGATGATTTCGAATAGTATGTATCAGATCGACTATTACCTCATTATTGTTTTGTTCATACTGGCCATCGGTTATCTCTTACAGGCGTTGAAAGAAAATGGTTTAAAATCATTTATCATCTCCTCTGCCATCATGTTGGCTGTAGGTCTTATTTCAGTAGGCCCCAGTTTAGATCAACTCATGCTCACCCAGGAATATACCGCTCAAACAATGCGGGGTGGAATCAGTGAAGTAACGATTGGAAAAGATAAAAATAAAGTGAGTGGTGGATTGGATAAAGATTATGCCTTTCAATGGAGTGAAGGGATCGGCGAAACTTTTACATTATTAGTACCCAATTTATACGGAGGTGGAAGTCGAACCAATGTTGGTAAATCATCGAATACCTATGAGGCCGTGAGCAGTATGGCCGGCGAGGACGCTGCCGAAAATTTTGCAGCCAATGCCAATACCTATTGGGGTCCACAACCTTTTTTATCCGGACCAGTATATTTTGGCGCCATCATCATTTTCCTCATGGTGCTTGGTATGTTTTTGATTCGTAGTCAGATGAAATGGTTTTACTGGGCGCCGGTATCTTCGGTATTATGTTGGCACTGGGGAAAACACTTCAGTGCCTTGAATTACTTTTTATTCGATCATTTGCCCATGTACAATAAATTCCGTACGCCTAGTATGGCGATGGTGATACCAGGGCTTACATTTTTAATCATAGCGATTTGGGGATTAAAGGATTATCTCTCCGAAAAACTCGAAGAAAACCAATTAATGGATGCCTTGAAAAAATCGGTGCTCATTACCGGAGGCTTGTGTGTGATACTGGGCATAGGCTCCCGATTCTTTATGGATTTTAGAGGTGAAAAAGATGAGCAACTCAAAGCCCAAATGATTCAAATGACAGGCGGGAATGAGCAAATGGGTAGTAATATTTTTAATGCCCTCGTTGAAGACCGTCCAGCATTAGCCATGAAAGACGGGATTCGATCTCTGGTGTTTATTTTATTGGCCGCAGGACTGCTTTGGATGTTTATGCGTAAAAAACTCGATGCTCAAAAAACAGCCATCGGTGTTGGTCTGCTGATAGCCATTGATTTGATATCCATTGGCACCCGCTATTTAAATCCGGATAGCTATAAACCGGCAGAAGAATTTGAAGCCCAGTTTAATCCACGACCGGTGGATCAGCAAATCAAACAAGATCCTGACCCCTATTACCGCGTAATGGATTTAACTGTAGATCCTTATAACGATGCCATGGGTGCCTATCACCACAAACTGGTAGGTGGGTATCATCCTGCAAAAATGGAAATTTATCAGGACTTAATTTCTACTCAATTATCAGGCGGAAAAATGAATGCAGAGGTTCTGAACATGTTGAATACCAAATACCTGATTTTTAATGGTGCGCAGAATCAGGCTGCTTTTCAACCCAATCCGGCTGCATGCGGGAATGCCTGGTTTGTACCTGAAGTTAAACTGGTGGAAACAGCTGATCAGGAAATTCTGGCCTTGAATGCTGAAAACATGGGTGATACCATGCGTGTGGAACAACCCTTCCGTGCAAAAGGAATGGCCATTGTGAAAAAGAAAAACTGGAAACAAAATACCACACAATTTAGCATCGATAGTGCGGCACGTATTCAGTTAAAATCTTATGGCTTAAACAAACTCAGCTTCAGCTCCCAAAATAGTCAAAATGGATTTGCGGTATTCTCGGATATCTATTATCCACTGGGATGGAAGGCTTTTGTAGACGGTAAAGAAAGTGAAATTATTCAAACGAACTATGTACTTCGTGGATTATTCATTCCTGCCGGACAACATGAAATTGAATTTAAGTTCGAACCGGCAACTTATTTTAAATGGAATACTGCAACCCGCATTTCCAGTATTTTAATTCTCTTGATATTGGCCGGTGCAGTGGGATTAGGAATTAGAGGTGCTGTACAAAAAGAAAATGCAGCCTAATGCCTGATTTTCAAATCCGGGAGGCCCGGCGTGAAGATTGCGAACTACTGATAGAACTCATTCGGGAACTGGCGGTGTATGAAAAATTATTGCATGCCATGCAAGCTTCTCCTGCAGATCTTGAACGGAGTTTATTCGACGAAAAATCAGCCCATAGTGTTTTAGCGTATGAAGGGGACACCGTGGTGGGATTTGCATTATACTTTTTTAATTATTCCACTTTTGTTGGACGGAAAGGTTTATACCTCGAAGATTTATTTATTCGACCTGTATTTCGGGGTAAGGGATACGGCAAAAAACTGCTTTTGTATTTGGCGAAACTGGCCCATGAACAAGGATGCGGGCGTATGGAATGGAGTGTACTCAACTGGAATGCACCTGCCATACAATTTTATGAGAGTTTAGGTGCCAAGCCCATGGATGAGTGGACCGTTTATCGATTGGATGCAGACGGACTAGAGCGTTTGGGTAAAAGATGAACCTCCATCAGGCGATAGAATTTAATACTTTGCACTAAAGTTTTATTACTTTTTGAATGACTTTTTGTGAGCCTTTCATCATTTCCACGTAATACATGCCTGGGGGCCATGCTTCGGTATTGATGCGGTAGTGATTGCCTTTTATGGTTCCCTTGTAAATCCTATTCCCATTGACCTCATAAACTTGAATCTTCGTTGAACCCAATGCCCATTCATCCCCTAATTCAATCTGTATTTCATTTTTGGCCGGATTGGGATAAATTTTTGCACCAATTTGATCTTTATCGGTTTGTGTAACTTGTAAAGGTGATTCATCCAAAGTCATCATGATATAGACATAATTGTTGTTGGCGCATTTTAAATTATTGTTGGAATCGGTACTATTTACGATGCAGCCAATTTTATGGTCATTGACAAAAAGACTCCAAGGATAATCCTGTCCTTTGCCATTTACCGTATAGGAAGCGACCAAATTACAATTGCTGTCAACCTTACCAATCCAGGTATTGTCGCGTCCCGGTGTAATATTTTGTTCTACATCCCCTCCACAACCTGACCTATGATATACATATGATTTTTAAAAAATAAAGCATCCCACAATACACATGTTCCATCGTGCAAAGACTGATAAATGGACCCATAGGCTTTGCCATAATGGATATGTCCGCTTGAATCTATTTTATATACGTACATATTATCCATCCTATTTTGAGGTAGATAATTCATCGAAGTCATATATACCAGTTCATTCTCGGCCGTGTCAACATACCCGCTGATATAAAATACCTGATTGGCCGTATCGCATTGAAGTTTAACCGGTGTATCCCATCGCGAAGTGCCGTAACGTTTCTTTACGATATCTATTCCATTACTATCCAGAATGTGAAACATATTGTCCATTTGACTTAAAGCCTGTGAACCCAACATGTCGGCATTGGTGGAAACAGTATAATAACTAATAGCCAATTTATTGGCGCTTAGCCATTTTAACTGGGCAAAATTCTCTTCATCGTTTCCGCTCAATACCCGTATCCACTGTTTATTAAATGCGGTGTCATATTTAGCAAACCAAACATCTGCATTTAAAAAACCAAAACTCGGATGTGTAAAATCATAATCCGCCGCATTCGTCATTCCTGCCATATAAATCATGCCATCCGGGCCTATATCTAAATCCTGTATCATACTCCCATTGCCTCCCCCAAAGGTCTTACCCTTGATAATCTGACCTTGGGTTGTAACTTCTACCATCCATATTTCCCGCGCACTATAGGTATGTCCATACCAAACATCTCCATCATTACTACTTGTGGTTCCCGCAAGCAACAAATTGCCATTGGGTAATTCCCGGATAAATTCCAAATCATCAAAATCTGTCCCTCCAAAATAGGTAGTCCAGAGTGTATCCAGTTGTTGATCAAACTTGATAAAAATAGCATCTACATCTCTTCCTGTCCTCCGCTCTCGGCCTACACCGTACATCTCATTGTTTTGGGTTGTAATGGCTCGCCGATAAAATCTTCCACTTCCAGTAAGAGTGTCTTTTGGATGGCAGAATTTTTTTGAAATAAAAAAACTATGCTTTAAATCGGGTTGGGCAAAGGCCCCAGTGCAGACTACAAAAAACAAAAAAAGCAAATAACAAAATGGTTTCATAATCAATGTTTGTATAAAATTAAGACAATTGAATGGGATTGTCAATCATACCGATTGTAATTATAAATGGGTGCAATCTAATTTATCATCCACTGTGGAATTTGCAATGAATCAATATCTCGGATTTAAATAGCATATTCTCCATGCAACCGACAATCGTGTCTTGGGTGCGATAGCGACGTTGCAAAGTCGAACAGAACAGCATATTCGGTATAAAAACAAGTACTAAGAGGCGTAAACCTTTGCCTCAAAAGTATAATTACGTATTTCAGGAGACCCCATTTACACCACTGTTCGGAATTTGCAATTCCGAATCAATATCTCAGGATTTTTAATCCTTATACGCAATTTATTCTTCCATTAAACGGAATTTGAAATTCCGAATCAATGCCCGGTGTCTATGCGGTTTACAAAACCGCTGATAGCAGTACGACATTACAAATGTCGAACAGAACTAAGCATATTCGGTATAAAAAACAAGTACTAAGAGACGTAAACCTTTGCCTCGAAAGTATAATTACGTATTTCAGGAGACCCCATTTACACAAAAGTGCCTCATTCCGTTGTAGCGT
This sequence comes from Bacteroidota bacterium, assembly GCA_016715505.1. Classification (GTDB taxonomy): domain Bacteria; phylum Bacteroidota; class Bacteroidia; order Chitinophagales; family Chitinophagaceae; genus OLB11. Next base: position 23,817 of record JADJZY010000023.1, on the reverse strand, counting down.
GCCATCTAGTTTTGTGTAAAATAATTACTTATGAAAAATTTTATTCAGTTCTTCTTACTGCTATTCATTAGCTACAGTTCTTTCAGCCAACAATCGGCATCCCTGAATTTTTTACTACCCCGCAACGAGAATAAATTTGCCTTGTACGGAGTCGGGTCATTAAATTCAGAAGGTTTAGAGAGTTTAAACGCATCTGGCAAATTTTCGGGGCTATTCAGTTTACACAAAAAGGAAAAACATAAAATTTCACTCGCTTTTTCGGTGAATAAAAACGCGACCAATAGTGATAGCACATTGCCCTCTACTATTCTTTTTCCGGAGGTAGGTACAACGGCCTTTTTAGGAACCTTACATTCTATGCATCAACTACCGGGTAAAGAAGGCAGCAACAATGTTGGCTTTTTTTTCCAAGCGGCATTTAAAAGCATTCAAGGAAAACGCCCCATAGTCAATGCAGACAGAGACACCACATTAGAATTCACCAACATGGATTGGTCTGCGGGTATTACTTTTCTGAAAGAAGTATACAAAAAGGAAGAAGATATGTGCTACTTCTCTGCTTCCACATTTATCAGTTTGGTGAACATCCCTAACGAAGATGAAGCTGATTTCAATTATATTATTGGAAATACGATTCCCCTGCCAAATTTTTGGAATCTGGGTTTTAAGCTCTCCATTCAGGTAAATAAGGTGCAGGTGTATTCCGATTTTCGACATACCTTTTTGAATGAAAAGCAGGTAAGCAATAGATATTTACGAGGCTTCAATTACAATATTGGGTTCATCTTTGATGCAGATATTTTTACGAGGTGATACAAAATATAATTCGAATGTGAATTGGTAATAAATACAGACCCTTGTGTGCAGTATGGTAACCACTGTTCGGAATTTGCAATTCCGAATCAATATCTCAGGATTTTTAATCCTTATACGCAATTTATTCTTCCATTAAACGGAATTTGCAATTCCGAATCAATACCAGGTGTCTTTGCGGTTTACAAAACCGCTGATAGCAGTACGACATTACAAATGTCGAACAGAACTAGTGTGGAACATCTCGAATAAATGAGGTAGTGCAAGTTTTACATTTGAAAAATGACCTATGAACTCATCATTCGCGAAGGGTTATTTTGGAAACAAAAAATTAGTCGGTTGCGACTGTCATGAGATACAAAGTGCCGTCAATGGAGGCGGCTGTACTTCCAACATTTGTAATCGCAATCGTACATTGGTTGGCGGCATCGTTCACTGAATCCACTGTATATATAAATTGTTTGTACCCATTGCCGGAGCCTGCATCAGGAATAAATTGACAAACATGTACCCGAACATTTGAATTATTTCCTGAAAAGGGCGTAATCGCGAATGTTATATCAAAAGATGAGCCGGCTGCTAAATTGTTCCACGTAAATGTTCCGGAGCTAAATCCCATTCTTAATTGAGTGGCACTATTACTTTTAACGATGCCCTGTCCATTACTAACAGTAACCTCACCTACAACATTCACATCTGAACCCGCCTCTATGTTCGCATCAACATCCAGTAAGCCATCGATATACGCATTTGCGTATCCGTAAATGGTGCCATATAAGTAACTGGTAGATTCAACAGAGAGATAATTTGTAAATCGACCGGTCCCATTTACATCCAAACGATAACTTGGTGTTGTATCTCCAATTCCAACAAAACCATCATTGCTGATTGTCAATCTTTCAGGAATTAACCCGGGAGAATTTTGACTTCCAGCAAAAAGACCCAAACGAGCAGTGGATGTAGATGTGCCGATGGTTTTGAGGGCACCGGTGTAATAATTACCTTGACGAAAAAATAGATCAGTTGTTTGGTTGGTGTTCAAGGCTAAATTGTTTTCAAGTAATAAATGTTGGCCGACGCTATCTGTGACATGAAATCGCATCATGGGCACTGTATTGTTGATAGAAACTTTTCCTAAATTATCAATCAATAATCGTTTCGCGTTTGATGTTCCTAAACTTAAAGAATTTATTTCACGGTTCATGATTTCGGCTGAGCCTCCGGTAGTTCGAATATCCAATCCGTCGTCTACACCATGTCCTGTTACGGCATCTGATATTTTTAGGGTATCTCCAAACAAATCGCTGTTGAAATGTACGTTAGCCTTAGGAACGGCGCCACCTCCAATGCCGACATACTCCGTTAAATAATCTGCATGAAATTTTATTTTACTGACACCTGATTTAAACAAACTCAAACCAATATTTCCACCCGAACTAATTAAAAACCGGCCTAAGCCATCACCAGCGCTGATGCCATTGTTACCAAAAGCTAATAAATTGGCAATTGGATATAAAGAGGAGCCTCCATAATTTCCGGCATAAGTGGTTCCATATTTGGTAAACGTAGCATACGAACTTGCGCCATTATTATACAAAGTAAATCGGCCTGCTCCGTTGGCGCTCAGATTTTGCATTCTAAAATGTTCGAGCACAGAAGCAGATGATTGACTGATATGGAATTTAGCCACCGGGGAAGTTGTGCCAATTCCGATTTGATTTCCATTGTCGTACAATTGTGAGTTGATTTCTGAACTATTGCTGCCACTAGCATCAAACTTAGATAAATAATGTTGATTTCCAGCTCTGGCTCCGCCTGAATTGCCTGCTTTTTCGGCATATAATGCATATGGCACACTGAGTAATTGGGTGGTGCCAAGTTCCTGAAATTGTCCATCGCCTTGCAAATCAATGGATACTTTTACAAATTGATTTCCTTTTTCCCAAGCCACTTGATTCATGCTTCCCTTGATTGCCTGTCCACCTCCAATCGACAAGGTATATAATCCATAAGCATTGGTTGTCACTTGATGTTTTTCTTCAAAAACAGACTCAATCGCATTCAATTCCGGCAAAATTGCAATTTTAATATGCAGGCTTTGATTGCTCATGGGCGAGCCATCGGCTAAGCGGGCAATTCCCTGATAGTTAAACATACGAGGCATCTGGCCTATTACAGGTAATACCAGACATAGCATAGCCATTAACAAAATGTAATTCTTTTTCATAGATTTTTTTTGGTTTAGATATAAAGATATGACTTTTAGTAAATTCGTCATCAAACCTAAATATCGGGTTCATCTTTGATGCAGATATTTTTAAGAGAGGATGAAAGAAATGCAGTATTTTTTTTCAGCCCCGATAGTAGCCAAGTGCCGTGCACAGGCGAATAGCGGGAGGGCCGATGACGCAAAGCTGTGCGCATGTGCTGCCTATAAAAAAAATTAACGAAGCCTATTCCTTGGTATTGGGTCGCCATTGTGCGTCAACCAAAAATACATATACCTCTTTGGGGCCATGAACACCCACTACCAATGTTTTTTCGATATCGGCAGTTCGACTCGGACCAGTCGTAAGGCTAATCATAGAAGGTAGAGATTCCGGGTATTTTTGACGCATCAATTGTATGCCATCCGAAATATCCCAAACCACCTGATTGGCAAAGGCAATGGTGATATGCACCGGCGCATAAACAGGCAATGCTCGCCCGTAATCACCGGCTGCACTGAGTATGACGCTTCCGGTGCGGGCTACTAAACACTCACACAATGAAATACCCACTTCAATATCCGACATATCCTGACTTGAAGTGATGAAGTCTAAATCGTGTTCTACAAATAAGCTTGAAAGGAATCGATCCTTGACATGCATTTGTTTCCACTTCATGGTGTCGGACAAAGCCTGCAACTGCTGAATCATTTCCTGTTCGGAAGCACAATACACAAATTTGCCCCCCAACTTATTAAACTCTGCAGCAAACTTTTCTTCGGCGCTGATATCCTCATGCACAAAAAAATTTGTCTGTTTGTCGGCCTCCGGAAAAGGCATGGGTGCCGGGTTTCCATGTAAGGCTTTGCGGATATTTCCCAGAACTATTTCGCGTGAAGGGCTGGACATTAGGCGTTGGTGCTTGGTGTTGTTGTTTGATCGGCTTCGGTGGTGTTTGCCGCCGGCGTTACGATTTGTTCCGTTACAAGGGCTTCGTGTGCAATTACTTCATCATAAGGGCGCTTACCAATCAGTTTCTCAAGGTCATCCTTATACAATACTTCTTTTTCGAGCAAGGCCTCAGCGATGATTTTAACGGCATCCATTTTTTCTATGAGCAGTTTTCGTACCCGGTTGTATGCGTTCTCTGACAATTTGCGCACTTCATCATCAATGATTTTGCCGGTTTCTTCGGCATATGGTTTTTGGAAACCGCCTTCGTTTTGCGGATCGTAAAACGAAATATTTCCAATCTTATCGTTCATGCCATATACACTCACCATGGCATAAGCCATGCGGGTTACCTGTTGCAGGTCCGACAATGCACCAGTGCTGATGCGGCCAAATACAAGTTCTTCAACCGCACGTCCACCCAGGGCCATGGCCATACGGTCTTCCAGTTCCTCACGCAAAGTGAGGTATTTTTCTTTGGGCAAGTATTGCGCATAACCCAGGGCAGCTTCGCCGCGAGGTACGATGGTTACTTTAACCAGCGGATAGGCATGTTCGAGGAACCAACCTGAAACGGCATGTCCGGCTTCGTGGTAAGCAATCACCTTTTTTTCGTCGGGTGAAATAATTTTATTCTTCTTTTCAAGTCCACCGATGATCCGATCAACAGCATCATTAAAATCATCGAGATTAACCTCTGATTTTCCTTTACGGGCTGCAATCAGTGCGGCCTCATTACACACATTGGCGATATCGGCTCCGGCAAAACCGGGTGTTTGAGCAGCTAGTTTGTGAATATCCAAATCGGCGGCTTTTTTAAGGCCTTTGAGATGTACTTTAAAGATCGCTTCACGACCGGCCAAATCCGGAATGTCGATGGAAATCTGACGATCGAAACGACCCGGACGAAGCAGGGCTGTATCCAATACATCCGGGCGATTGGTAGCCGCCAGAACGATAATACCGCTGTCGCCACTGAAACCATCCATTTCAACCAACATTTGATTGAGGGTGTTTTCGCGCTCGTCATTGGTCATCATTTGGTTTTTACCCCTTGCCCGACCAATGGCATCTATTTCATCGATAAAAATAATACAAGGTGATTTTTCGCGGGCTTGTTTAAACAAATCACGCACACGGCTTGCACCAACACCTACGAACATTTCTACGAAGTCCGAACCACTCATACTAAAGAAAGGCACCTGAGCTTCGCCGGCCATGGCTTTGGCCAGCAAGGTTTTACCGGTTCCCGGAGGGCCTACCAGCAAACAACCTTTGGGGATTTTACCGCCGAGGGATGTATATTTTTTGGGGTTCTTGAGGAAGTCGACAATTTCCATCACTTCCACTTTGGCTTCGTCGAGACCGGCAACATCGTTGAAGGTGATATTCACCTTGGTGCCTTTATCGAATAATTGGGCTTTGGACTTTCCGATGTTAAAAATACCTCCCGGCCCGCCTCCGGCATTCCCGCCACCCATTTTTCGCATGAGCAGCACCCATAATGCAATCATGATAGCGATAGGCAAAATAAATTGCAGAATAAAACTCATGATACCGCTGCGGGTATCCTCTTCATAAGAAATTTTGGTACGTTCAGAAAGGGCGAAATCCTTTTCAGCAGCATCCATATCGCGCTGAAATTGTTCGATATTACCGATGGTGAAGACGAGCTGAGGACCCTTTTCACGTTGTTTAAATTCAGACTGCATCGCCTGATTGCCGGGCGCTTTGAGTGAATCCTGATCGAGATACACTTCTACGGTGCGGCCAATCACCACCATACTATCGACCAATTTGCGGCTGATATATTTCTCATTGATCGTTTGAAAAGAATCCTGACGGGCACCTCCTCTGAAATTAGGACCCCAGAATTGAAGGGTTAAAAGCGCGACAGCAAACAAACCATAAATCCAATAGAGGTTAAACTTCGGACCTTTTTTAGGTGAAGGATTGGGGCTACCCGGTGTGGGGGTTTGACTATTTTTTTGTTCTTCCATTTTAAATTAATGCCTACAGCATTGCTTTTAGTCGTTGTGTTCTTTTTTTTGGGCATCCTGCCAGAGATCTTCGAGGTTATAAAAACCGCGCATTTCGGGCATCATACAATGTACGACTACATTCACGTAATCGATGAGGATCCATTTATCGCCTTGTTTGCCCTCAAAACGATAGGGCCATTCGCCACATTCTTCCTTCACCTTTTTTTCGACATTATCGGCAATGGCTTTCAAAAGGTTGGGGTTGCCGGCTTCGCAGATGATAAAAAAATCGGCGATGGATTCAGGTATTTTCTTGAGATTCAGGCTAACGACTTCCTCTCCTTTTTTGTCCTGTATGGCAGCAATGATCGTTTTGATGATTTTACTATTGGTGGTGAGCCTTGTAAGTACCGTTTTTGGCTCTTCGGAAGCAGATTTCAAGAATAATTTTTTTTGTTATGTACCGTTAATAAAATAATTTACAAATCTAAATAAAAACCACTGAATGCGGAAAACTTCGCGCATAGGAGATGTCATTATCGAGTTAAGTGAAATAGACAGCACCAATAACTATGCCATGAAGCTAGTGAATGAAGGAATGGCAGAACATGGCCTGGTTGTTCGCGCTGATTGGCAGACTGCCGGTCGGGGGCAATTGGGAAATAGCTGGATTTCGGAAGAAAGTAAGAACCTTTTGCTCTCGCTGGTGATCGATTCGAGCGGCTTTGCCATCGAGAAACAATACCTGCTCAATGCTATGACCTGTGTGGCTTTGGGCGAAATGCTGATGAGTGAATATCAGGTGGCCAATATCAGTATTAAATGGCCGAATGACATTTATGCAGGCAATCGAAAAATTTCGGGCATCCTGATCGAAAATATTATTCGCGGTCAGGTATGGAGTCATGCCATTGTGGGTATTGGCCTCAATGTGAATCAGCAGAAATTTGCCGATTTGAACCGGGCCACCTCTCTGTATAACGAAACCGGAAAAGCATTCAAGACCAATATGGTCGGCAAACGCCTGATGAAGTTCTTGAATGAAGCCTACGAGCGCTTGCTGAAGAATGAAGATCAGCTTTTTATGGATTACAACAAAATGCTATATGGATTTAATCAGGCTATTACCCTGAAAAAAAACAATGAATTAATGACCGGTATTATGCGTGGTGTGAGTGAACAAGGCTTGCTGGAAATAGAATTTGATAAAAAAATACGGCGATTCAAACACAAAGAAATCGACATCCTGTTATCTTAGTCGAAAATTAGGCATATGGTGACTCTTACCCGACAACAGGCTTTGGAAGCGCTTCAGCAAAAAAGTTTGATTCCCAACGAAATTTATCAGATCAGCAATGCGGTGGGTAATCATTGCATTGTGCGGCTGTCGGCAGTTTCGGCTGAAAAACTCGCCCGAAAACCTGTCGTTCCTACCTTACTGGGTGCCGATTTTGATATGGAGGTGTATGATTTACACACAGATAAATTACATTGCAGCGACCTTATTTCCTGTGTGGTACGAAGTACGGGCGGTCATTGGGGCATGATACAGGACAATGGACATGAACCGCGGCATGTGGCATCCGTAAACGGAAGTGGTTCGCAATGTATCATCAATTATACCAAAACCTATAGCAAAGTACAGGGCAGTCAGGCCAATATTGATGAAACATACAGCCAAAGTGCCTTGGGAATTACCTGCGGTGCAAGTGTTGGATTAGGCCGTAGTATTTTGCATTTACATAAAACCATCCTTTCCGGGAATGCCCTGATGAAAATACCGGTCAATCCGGCAGAGGCATCCATACCCGGTTCCAATATTTGGTTTAGTGCGACTTGTATGAAGAGTTTTTAGGGGATAGGTTCATCGAAAGAAGGCCGGATGTTTGATCGACTCTCCTCACAGATTCCATTTTTGTCTGATAAACTTCGTTTCGTCAGAATCTTCGAACAGAATTTGTTTTACCATAGGCATCCATTCGGCATTTGAGAGGCTCCTATGCGTGCTGATTTTTAAGAAGCAACTGTGTCAGGCGAATCATTGTTTTAAACGAAAGATCGGGATGTGCTACTTGATTCACAGTTCCGGCGATGTATAATTTTTTTTCCGGACAATAAAATGCGAGCGCTCCCGACAGACCTGAATGTCCCAGAAAATAAGGAACAGCTCTAAAAGGATTCATGATACAGGGGAGTTTAAAAAGATGTATGCCTATACCGGAACGCATGGGGAAAAAGATCCGGTTCCATGCCTGCATTTCAGGTAAATAGGCTGGAGGAAATAATTGACCTTTAAAAAAAGCTTCTGTAAATCGGAGCATTTCTGAGGCGGTTGAAACAATTCCACCATCTGCTCCAAACGAAGTCATGGCAAGTGGGATGTTTAATTCTTGTTTTCATAATAAAGGGTCTGAGGAGTTTGATCATCGGCGGTTTGATACAGATACGTGTGTGAGAGTGCCAGTGGATGAATAATCAGTTCCCGACAATTTTGCGCAAAAGATTGTTGGGTAATCTGTTCAATGATTTTGCCCAATAGTTGAAAGTTGGTATCGGAATAGTGCGCTTTATTTTTTGCGCCGGGGATAAAATGCGGCTTCATTCCTTTAGATCGTTCAATGGCATCTTCAAAAGACCAGGATTGGTCATGTCCATTTTTGAGAGCCTCTTCCAAACTTCCGGCATCGGCCACTTTCCCCTGAAAATAATCAGGCAAACCGGAGCAGTGCGACAAAAGATGTTTGATGCTGATTTGATGGGAATATGAATGTCCCTTGTATTGATGCAAATTGTGCAGGATGGATTCATCTATATACCGACTAATCGCATCATCAAGATTTAAAAGTGCTTTAGAGCGCAGGTGCATCACAATGGCTGTCGTAAATAATTTGCTTGTGCTGGCAATAAAGTATGCCTGATCACGGGATAAATTACCGGAAGCTCCGTGCCAATAAAAATCATCCTTTTTGATGGCAAATGATGTTCCGAAAACTTTTTTTTCGTCGACGGTAGCATCCAGAATTTTTTGAAGCTTATTTTTCATTTCCATAATTGCATGCATGCTTTTAGCAGATTCCGTGGATGATAACAAACATCAAGAAGACCTGCATGATCATCCAGTTTTACAAAAGTGAGTCATGAATGCTATAAATTCCGTTGACAGCTTCATTTTTTTATACCAAACGTTCTACTGCACGCATCCATCTTTCAGGAATTTCGTTGTTGCAGGCCGTGATATAATCTTGATGGGTACAAGGGATAAATTGAGCATCGGGTAATTGCATCCACCAGCGATTACTGTGTTTGCTTTTCAGGAAATAGGCATCCTGATCGGTGAAGCGAAGGTGGTACTCCAAAAATTGATTGCGATCGTCGAGGGGCGATTCCTGTTTAGCAATGAGTAAACCATCCATAAAATACCAGATCATTTGAGCGATAAGTTTGGCGGTAATTTCGTCGGTATCATGCTCAGGTTCATAGCCATAAATGCCCATCGAAGATAAATTGGAACCCATACCGGCGAAACGGGTGATCTTACAAATTTCGTCGCCATAAAAACCATTGGGTGATGCTAATCGGTTGGCAGGAGCATCACTAAACCGAACGGCATTGATATCGATACTCACCATACCTGAATCACGAAAAGCCGGTTCGCACCATTCAAGATTTTCGCGCGCTTTACCAACACGGGTACAATCAAAACGCAACTTATCGAAGGTTTCGATGAGTTGCGGGTTCACATAATAGCTTTGAAAACCGATGAGATTAAAATGCCTTACGTAATTCGGTGTTTGGGTGAGGGCTTCCATGAGATAATTATCGTAGCGATTTTCGGACGATTCGTCAATATCCGCCAACATATCTACGATCGTTAAATCGGTGAGGGTATCACTTCCACGAAACACATCATATTGCTGCAGGGTGAGATCATGCGAACCACCCAATACCAATGCTTTTTTGCCCATGGCATGTATTTCGCTCAACACGGTGCGCAAGGCCGCGCGGGTATCCTGTAAGGTAGCCCCTTCGATGATATTGCCGATATCGCCCACTTTTAATGCGGGATGCCAATTATGTAATTTAAAAAATGCTTTACGAATGGCATCGGGCCCTGCACTGGAAGATTTTGTGCCATTTTGGCCCCGGCGTTCACCGCAACCAATGAGAATGAGGTCCATATCACGGACATCCACCCCGTCGCGATGGATTTGATGTACGCATGCGCCCCATTGTGAAGAAAGGTATTGTTGGTCATCCTGATCAATGAAACCCTTATCGGACGTGTAATTGAGCAATTCTATAGTACTTTGCATATTTCCTGTTGGTCAGGGGATAAAGGTACAAATCTGATTGAACTTTGTATTATATGTTTAAACATATAATTTACCGAATTCTCAATCAAACCGACCACTTACTCATTTGGTAATCGCTGAGTAAGCGGGTGCAAATATATTTGCTTTAGAAATCGAGATCAACCAAGCACCTCTAACCAGGTTACCTATGAAAAGTCTATTAACCGATCTCTATGAAAAATAGTAGTGTTTTTTTTCATTATCCTAATGAGCCGCATTCTGTCTAGTCTGCGGTTTTTTTTTATATCAAAAAGTGAGGGAACCTGCAGGAGCAGCCCATTTAAGATTGGCGCGAGCTTCCATTCAAACCGATCGACCCTAATGAGAGTCTTGTTACTAAATACTTTCAAATATGCGTTTACAAATTTTACTAAGCTTTCTTTTATTATGTGGCATTCACTCCATCTCTTACGCCCAACTTTTTCCTGACTCTACCTTTTCGCAGGATGGTTATTTTATCCAAACGGATTCAAACAATTCAATCAGTGGGAGTCGGGTGATGCAGCTGGGTGATGGAAGTATTTTAGTAGCAGGTACCTTCAATGGCGAATTTCGTTTAAGGAAATATGATGCACTTGGAAATCCGGCGATGGGCTTTGGTACGAATGGCACCACTTCAATTCCAGCTCTTGATGCAGAACCCGGCAATGTGAATTTTATTTTTGATATCGACACCACCCATGATCAAAAAATTACCGTATTGGCCGAGTTATCTGAAATGAATATTTCGCAATTTGATTCATCCAAATCACGTATTGTATTGGTACGATTTAATGGCAATGGCAGTATTGATAATACGTTTAACGGTAGCGGCTATTTAGTAGACCAGCCTGTTTCCAATTATTATTACTATCCCAAAGCAATGGCTATTGACAAATTGGGCAATAAAAATCAAATATATGTGGGAAGTGTAGCCTATGAAGTGGGGCATGCTTCCTGTCCAATGGGATATGGAAGATGGTGTGTAACAAAATACAACAACAATGGTACCCGCGAAACCGGTTTTAATAACACGGGTATTTTACAGGATGATGCTTCCGCCATAAAACAAGCCACTGCCCAAACCCCGATGGCAACCATTTACGATATGCGGGTGATGCCTTCCGGACAGTTAACCGTTGCAGGAGCATTACACTATGTGGAAAGTGCATTTTTTGCATTTCGTTTATCTCCCAACGGTCAATGGGATAATAGCTTTGGATCCAATGGCAGACATACACACCCTGTAGGCTTTCAGGTACCCACCAACGACCTGACCAATTCGCAGGTACTCACTGATGGTTCTTCTGTCTTTTATTCTTGTTTAAGATATTTCGGTTCACCGGATTCTACGGTATTGAGTGTGGTAAAATCGGATGCCTCCGGGAATTCTGTCAACACATTCGGAACCGGCGGTACTTTAACCACCAGCTATTTGAGTGGACAATATCCTATTCTGATTTTTAAAAGTGATCTCAGCTTTTTGTTATCATATTACAGAAAATATGGTGCGCAATTTGCGGATCAAAAAATTGAATTCAAACGTTTTCAGGTCAACGGAACACCCGATATGGGTTTCGGCATTCAGGGTATTTGTAAAACCCAACCCCGAACACCTGATGATTATATTAACCAATCGCAGGTATTACATGGCATTTGGACCAAGAATGAAACAGGCTTGTATCTGGCCTGCACCAATCAGCCCTGGGGCATAGGCGGAAACGGCAGTGGCATATTCAAATACAAATGGCCGGGATTAACACCTTTAAATTCCTCTTTGGTTGAATCGGCCAATGTTTCCACGATTTATCCAAACCCCGCCTTTGCCCATCAATCCATTCTGATTGAAAACGAACAAGAAATTAGCACCATTCATTTGTTTAATATACAAGGAGCAAGAATCCCGGTCAATTTTCAACATTTATCCGCCAACAAGGCTAGCATGACCTTGAATGCCTCACTCCAGCCCGGATTATATTATGTTTTAATCAATCAGAAAGAAATTTCTAAAATAGTGATTCAATAGAACCAATACCAATGAGACCTCTTGAATAAACAAATGGTTATTGCGTGAATTGAATCTGCTGATTATCTCTCAGGCGTTTCAAATTCAAGGAAGAGCGTACAAGGTATAGTCACGTACGTAAGGGACAACCCCTGGATGATGACGAAGAAGTTGATGATGCCTGTGAGAACCCTGTTCATGAGAAATAGTTCAAAACTATATCGAATGTTACAGGCAACCATACGCAACTGTAATGCTAGATTCTGACGATAAATCTTAAAGAATTTCGTTTACGGCTTGAGTAGCGAAAATCATGAAATAAAATGCACGCTTATTGAAGATATGCGAAAAATTACCGTGTATCTATATGAGCGATAGCGGTAACTTTAAGACCAAACTTAATAAAACAGAAATGACAATTAACTCAGTAAAATTAATCTTACTAATTTTTGTATCAAGTATATTCCATTCTTGCAATGGACAAGTGAAATCTGAACACCAAAAGACTGAAAAAGAAACTATAGCAATTGGCAAAGTAGTTTCTGAATTCGATAATCAAATTTGGAGAATATTTCAAGACTCAAAAGGAAAATTTTGGTTTGGGAGTAATGGAAGAGGTGTCTATTATTTAGACGGAAAAGAACTGAAACAATTTACGACAACAGACGGATTAGTGAACGATACAATACGTGGTATTCAAGAAGACAAGGACGGAAATATATACATTGAAACATTCAAAGGAATAAGCAAATTTGACGGAAATCAATTCACTACTTTAAAAGCAATAAAATCGTTTCATAACCAATGGAAACTTGATCCGAATGACCTGTGGTTTGGTTACAATGCAAACGATTTATATCGTTATGATGGCGATGCTCTTTTCGAATTAAAATTGCCACGGAAAGATTTAATAAAAGCGTTTGGAATTGACACCCTAAACAGCCCTTTTAATAACAATAATCCTTATTCAGTTTATGGCATAAATAAAGACAAAGACGGTAATATTTGGTTTGGAACCTTTGTAGCAGGTGCTTTCCGATACGATGGAAAATCGTTTATGTGGATAAATGAGAAAGAACTTTCAACCCAACCAGATGGGACTGCTGGCGGTGTGCGTTCAATCATTCAAGACAAAGACGGATATTTTTGGTTGAGCAATTTTAAAAGCAAGTATAAAATTGACTCGAACAAATTAATTTATGAAAAGATCAAGGGGATTGAAAAAGACAAACCCTATTATTTCAATGCAGGATTAGTTGACAAAGACGGAAATTTATGGATGACTACTTATGGCGGTAGCGTTTGGAAATATGACGGGAAAAAACTCACCAACCTTGAATTAAAAAAAGGGACAGAAAATATCTTGTTAATCTCGATCTACCAAGATAAAAACGGAACAATTTGGCTTGGAACTGAAAATGATGGTGTTTATAAAATAAAAGAAGAAAAGTTTGAGAAGTTTAAATTCAAAATATAAAAGAAGTCACTAACAACAGTTTGGCAAAATGGCTGGTATAGTGCTAAATTGAAAGTAAGTGCCTCAAAGTCCGCCACTTCGCAAAAAAGGAAACAGTTACTGCTCAGGCATGATACCCGAAACCATTTTACCAATCAAATCGGTATTCAATCATACGGATATAAAATAACCATTGGTAAAAAAAGGGCCACCATTTCAGGCGGCCCTCCTCTTGGTCAGGGGTTATTGCTTTTTCACTTTGTGTATAGAAATAACCTGTTTATCTTGAATTCGTTGAAGGGTATATAACCCTGGACTGAGTGATTCCACGTTCAATACCTGTGTGTTTATTCCTTCCATGGCTCTAACAACGACCTGTTGTACCATACGTCCGCTCATATCCAGCAATTGGATTTCGATGTTTTCCGCTTTCTGACTATCCCACTCCAAATAAATTTGAGCACTTGCCGGATTCGGATAAACGCGCACCATACTTCCATCAGTAGATCGGTAAACATCAATCACTTCACTTTCGTTAGCACGGCCATCGATATCCAATTGTTTCAACTTGTAATAATTATGTCCGGGTTTGGGTTGCATATCCACCCATTCGTATTGTAGTGGTAAGGCAGATTGTCCATTCAAAGCTTTCGTAGCAAGTTTGGCTATTTGAGAGAAACCTTTTCCATCGTTACTGCGGTGCAGTTCGAAACCGGCATTGTTGATTTCACTGGCTGTCATCCATTGAATGCTATTTGTATTCCCCATTGTTTTACCTGTAAAACTGATAAGTTCCACCGGTAAAGCACCATTGCTTGGATTGGTACCGTGCAAATAAAATTCACTAAAACTACTTGCCGAAAAAGCCACTGCCCAGGTACTATGCGTTGGATTCCAGATGACACTTGTTGGCACAATCAGGCTGGAAGTGCCAATGCCCAATGCGCCACCGCTTACTTTGGTAACACGAACATTGGCAATACCTGCAGCATCACCGGGGCCAGTTGGCAAATCAGGTGCTGCTCCATTGTTGGCATTGTAATTGTCAAAATCAGCCTGTGAAAAATAAAGAATCACATTGGCCGGACCTTGATTCGTTGGTGTGATGGTATAAATTTTTCGAACATAAGCCTCGCCATTATATGTTCCTGCTGATGGTAAATTATTTACAGTAGCAGTTACCTCACCGAGGCTATTGCCACCCGGTGCATCCTGTATGGTTGCAATGGAATTACAATTTTCGTCGGTATAACGTATGGTTGAACCATCTGCTTGTATTAAAGTGGCATCTGACTGTCCAGTGGCAGATACTGCAGATTGATTGCCATTATCCGGTAATACTAAAACGGAATCGATGGAACTACATCCATTTGCGCCGCCACTTGTTGCAGAATACCATCCGGGAACAGCCGGTGTGATATCTAATGGAGAATTATATGCAATCGTATTCCCTGAAGGATCGCTCCAGAACACATAATAATAAGGCCCGGTTGTATGTGCCACCAAACGGAAACCACTGCCAGAACAAGCATAGTTAGAGCTCACTGAAACACTATCCAATGGTGAGCGCAAAACATTCACAAGGATGGAAGCTGTATCAACACATCCATTGGCTGAGCTTAATGAGGCAATGTACAATGTGGTATCCGTTGGATAAACGTAAGAACCATTGGGCAAGCCCCCAGTGAATGTGAGGGTATTCGCAGGAATCGCCAAATTACAGCCACTTGTAGTCGAGCTAAAATTAAAATTAGCATTTAAGAGGGTTGCGGGATACATCGGACGTGCATTATTAGAAATTGATGCAGGATTCCCACCTTCGTTCATATTGTATTCTGCTACCAAACCCACATTGTCCTGATAATTTAAACAACTGTTGTTACTACTTGCAACTTGTGTGGCTGTTCGGGCAACATCCCACAGCCTGACATCATCGAGATATCCGCTAAAACAAATATTTGAAGCAGGGGTTGTACCGGCGCAACCTATGACAAATGGTAAAGTTGGCGTGAGAGAACTTGTTGCAGGTACAGCTGTAACACCTCCACCGTAAATAAAAGTTAATATTGTTTGTGTACCATCAAATACAACGGCCACATGATTCCATACATTCGACGTAAACGAATTGGCCGCTGTATGGGCCATACAATATCCGCTACCGGTTCCTAAAAAGAATAACAGTCCATTGTTGACAACAGTTTGATCAAATTGCAAGGAAAAACCATCCCAACCGGATCGTTTTGCCAAAATGGTTTTATACAAAATACTATTGTCTGACCGCACCATGGCTTCGAGTGTAAACTGGCCGGCACCGCTGAATTCATTGATATATCCGGCATTGATCAGGTTGTTCGTACCATTAAAATAATAGGAATAATTATTGGTGGTCGCAATATTGGCGTTGAGGTGTACAGAACCACCCTTACAAACATTAGTTACAGAGATGGGGGTTGTTACAGACACAGATGGTTTTTGAGAAACATAAAGGGTAACGATGCTATCACAACCTTGTGCATTCACAAAAGTATCTACATACACACCGGCTGTATTAATGGTTTGTCCATTAAATACTACACTCTCTCCTTCGCACAAACTGTGGTTGATATTCCCACGAAGCTGATTGACACTTAAATTTAAAACGATCAAACTATCGCAACCAGCAGCGGTGCTCAGTGTATCATAATAGACACCTACCGTGCTGAGGTTTTGACCATTAAAAAGAAAACTACCACCCTGGCAAATAGTTTGACTGATATTGTTCACAATTTGGTTGACACTAAGATTCAAGGTAATGATACTGTCGCAACCAACCACACTGGTTAAAGTATCATAATAGGTACCGGCTGTGGTTAAATTTTGTCCATTAAAAAGAAGACTACCACCCTGACAAATGGATTGGTTCAGGGTCGTATTTAATGTACATGTTGTGCTTGTTTGGGTGGTAATATGATCGATATGCCAGTTATCGCCATTATTAAACTGATTTACTTCAAAAACCAAATAAACAGATTGGCCGATATAGGCGGTCAGATTGATGGTTTGATTGATAAATCCCTGACTGAGATAAGGCATCTGAATGTCGTAAATACTCAGCAGATTCGTCGTTGAAGAAACCGCATTGAGTTGCGAAGATGCTGTTGAAACTCCGACTCTTAGTTCTGTTCCATCATTGCCCGGGAAACCGGTAGTATGCCAAAACGAAATGATATGATTGGTAAGCGTGGGTGTAATGAGTGGGCTGATCAAATAATCGCGCTTTAAGCCACTTGGACTAGGTTGCCACGACAAAAATGCTGAGTGGGTGCCCGAATGTGCTGAAGTACTTGTGGTCCATAAAGGTGCCGAAGAAACGTTGTTGAGGGTATGGTAAGTAAACCACCCGGCAGGAGGAAAAACTCCTCCATCAAAATTCTCTGTCAATACCTGAGCAGAAGATTGAAATCCGGAGAAAATATTTAAAAAAAGCAGGCTAAAAATTTGTCGCATGTATATCGTTTGTTCTGCGAACATAGAACAGATTAGAATCTATAAAATTTGAATGTTGTGAGTAACAAAAAAATGTATGCGTTTGACTCCAGATGAATGCAACGGATGAATAAACCCAAATTTTGCAGTTGGACACACTCAACGGGAAAAACGAATAATACCGTTTTCATATAAGTAATCCCAATGAATCGGGAAAAGTCTATTGTCAAGGCATTATACCACATCTCGTCCCAAGATGAGAGCACTACTTTATATTTCGTTTTGGTAAAAGAAAATTTGACACTTCGACTATTTGGCTTCAATATATTTTCTAATACCTAAGTGATATCTGTTGGAATTGGTTTTTCTAACAATTCACATCTCTAACTTGCTGTAATAGCTTGTATGCCCAGGGTTGATATATTTAGTTTTTTCAAGGTCTCATGTATTTCACAACGACTAAATTGAGGCCGGGATTTCCAAAGTAAGAAATTGCTATTATTTTTCTTTTCCACCTTTTGTCATGAAACAAAAGGTGGAGCCAAAATTCTAGGCTGTTGCTCTTTAGACTAATACCAATCCATTTCTCTAATAGTCCAGTTGAACACATGTCTCGGTATAACCCTTCGCAACTGTGCTTTCGTTGTTGGCTTCGGCTTCGAAACTGCCTGGCCAGCCAAGCTGCGCCCGATTTCAAATTTTTCTTAACGTCCAAAGAGCAAAGGCCGAAGATGCCCCTACGAGGATATTACTATATACTAATGACTAAAGTTAGATGGTGTTTTAATGAGTCAAGTCTCAGCGTTGAATTGGTATAATTCGGGATTATCGAGCAAATCCTTTAAAGGCTTTGTTTACAGCTGCTCCGTGCCTTGCTACTGCAAATTCTCGGCTAAACGATTCGGGACTCCGTGTTTTAACCCCACACTAATTTCCGAAATGGCTTGTTGGAGTCAGCGTTAATTCAATGAGAAAGACTGATTCGTCTGAGGTTTTATGATACGAAACAAGGGCATTGATTTGTTGAGATAAAATCGACAATACCCGAAAACCAAACCCACCCTTGGATAAATCAAAGCTCCCTTCGATACCAGGGCCATTATCGGCATACCGAATTTTTAATTGGCGGTCCTCTTGTTGGATTTTAATCCGAATCAAATGCTGACCATTATTTTGAAAAGCATATTTAAAAGAATTGGTCGCCAGTTCATTCATCATGAGCGCCAGAGGAATGGCCAATTCGATGTTTAAATCCTCACAATGTCCTTCCACCAACAATTCCAAATCACGAGACGAATCGATATAAGAAGCAGCTAATTCGGACAACAGGCTTTCAAGAAAAATGGGGAAATTTAATTGGCCGTTTTCATTATCATCATACAAATTTTTATGAACCAATGCCATACTGTTGATGCGGGCTTGTGACTCTTCGAGAATTCGTTTGGTATCTTCGTTGGTTGAAGTTCGGGCCTGCAGAAACAATAAACTTTTCAGCATGGTCAGGTTGTTCTTTACCCGATGGTGCAACTCACCGATGAGTAACATTTTTTCACGGGCTTGTTGTTCCACCCTGGTTTTTTCCAGCCGCAATTGTTGATTGATTTTTTTCTTTTTCCGATAAGCCTGAAATAAAAGCAAACTAAAGGCCATCAAAACCAATCCAAAAATCAGGGCCAGCCATATTTTCAGACTGAGTGCGTTGTTTTCCTGAATGAGTAATTTATTTTCTGCGGCCTTTTGCCGGGCAGAATAACGGGCTTCAAATTCTTTTTGAGAAAGTGCCAGTTTAAGTTCATTATTGGCAATGCTTTGTTCCTTAGCAACTGAAAAAATACTGTCATTCCAGGTTTTATACGCTTCGTAAAATTCCAAGGCTAAGGCAAAATCATTCTTTCGGCGGGCGATATCAGATAAAGTCTTATAGGCATCCCGGATATACAATTTAGCCTTTTGTTTTTGTGACAAACGGAGCAGATCACGGGCGGCGCTTTCTGCTTCTTCAAAATGATTGAGCGCATAATGGGCTTTCATCAGATGTGCCATGGGCGGCAATACATTATCGACACGGTTCAGACTATCCAAAACCTTGATTGCATTTTGTGCAAAGGGAATGGCCTCTGCGGGTTTTTTTAGGCTGAGATAGATGGCAGCAAATTCTGCATAAACTGAACCTCTGTGGTAAGGTTTGAGATCGGGCTTTTGAAAAATGATGGCTGCCTGATCCATGTATTTCTGCATGGAATCGTATTGGCGATTATTCGCAAATTCGCGAGCCAGATTGGAAGCACTCATGGCTGCACCCCAAAAATCATCATCGGCCAAAGCACTGCGAATGGCCAAACGCAAATTTTCCTGAACCAGTTGGGTATTTCGGTTGGTGTATTGATAAGCATCAGCGAGGTTATTGCTGAGTACCGAAAGAATATAGTTGTTATTGGCCTTTTTCGCTTGTTCGAGGCCTAGGGTATAATATTCTATGGCCTGATTATAATCGCCTAAATCGCCATACATACCGGCCATCAGGCTATAACAGGAAGCCTGGTAAAAAGCACTCTTTGCCACCCGGGCATATTTCATACAGGAATCATAGTTTTGAAGTGCCTGCAGTAATTTTTTTTGTGCAACTAAACAGGTGGCCCTTGACCGAAATGCCTCTGTTAAACGAAGCGCATCGTTGTGTTTATAGCCGTAATCAATGACCTCATCGGCCAATTGTAAAGACTCCCGAGAATCGATATGACGCAATTCCCAGGCCAATGCGGCTTTGATACGAGCGCGGCTGCTATCAGCGGTTGCTGATTGTAATTGAGCACGCCATTCGTTGAGCGTGGGGCCAAAAGGTGCACATGGTGCGCTGAGGATTATGAAACAGAACCCGATAGTGAGCAAGCCAATCCGACACAAAACCTTGAACCCAAAACACGGAGCGTGCATGAGTCGGTTATGAATCATTATAAGTGGAGATGGGTTCATTCAAAATACAAATGAAATAAGGTTTTTAAAGAATGGGGTCATTTTGTTGTGAATGGCCGAAAACTGTACTTGTTTGACCATGTTGGTCGTTATCCGATTTGGCATTCCAAAATAGACTTTGCAAATTTTACCACTGTCATGTTGATATATCTGTAGTTTGTAGAATGAAATACCCTTGAACCTAAATTTTGCCCTTGAAGATTTGGGGTGCCTTGTTGATTCATGATTGACGGAGCAATTAATCGTGAAATTTTTGCATCAACACATCGCGGTGCATTCGTGACAGCGGAATTTTTTCATCCCCAACCAAGAGGCTATCGCCAGAAATGGCCTTCACATGATACATATTGACGGCATAGGTGCGATGCACGCGAACCAGGGCATCGAGAGAGAGTTCGTCCAAAAAACGGCTGAGGCTGTTACGAACCAGATAAGTTTTGGCATTTGTTTTCACTTCCACATAAATATTTTCAGACTTGAGATACTTGATTTCCTGCAGTGGAATTTTCACGGTGGATGTTCCGTCTTTAATGGTGACAGCCTGGCTTGCAACCTGACCAGATTTTCGGGCTTTGATGATTTCGAGGGTGGCAAACAAATCGGTTTCGGTAAAAGGCTTTAATAGATAAGATTGTGGTTTAAAATTGGCAGCTTCTGCAATGGTTTTACGATCGCTGTAGGACGTGAGAAACACAAAAGGAATTTGTACCTTTTCGTTGATAAAACCGGCCACATCAAATCCGGATTGTTCGGCTTGCAGATTGATATCCAGAAAACACAAATCAATATCCGAATGAGATTGAAGCAAGGCAGTTGCCTGTGAATAGTTTTTGGCGATACCGGCAATGGAATAACCCATATCCTGCAGCATTTCCTTCAACATTTCAGCGATCAGCAATTCATCTTCGACGATGAGTAATTTCATTCATTTCTCCTTTAAAGGTTACGAAGATAATGCCAAAAAAGATGACCAATACCGGAATGAGGATTGCGGCAAGGATTGTAGCGGAAACCCCGCAGCCCGCTGTGGCGGGTGAGGAGTTGGAGCGAAAAGCCTGCCCGGCCGCCCAATTCATCAATCTCATATATTCAAGAGGTCAGATTGCCGAGGATTAAAAAAATGAAATCTACCCCGAAATATTTACCAAAAACAGTTATTCTGAACGAAGGTTAAATCCATTGCCATTTGATACGATAGTACCGTCTGCCATTTCAATGGTCCTGTCGCTATTTCGAGCAAAATCCATATCGTGGGTAACTGCAATAATGGTTTGATTATTTTCCTTCGAAATTTGCTGAAAGATGTCGAATACAATTTGTGTATTTTTACTATCCAAATTTCCCGTTGGTTCATCACACATGATAAGTTTTGGATCATTGATGAGCGCCCGGGCAATTGCAACTCTTTGTTGCTGGCCTCCGCTTAATTTAGATGCTGGCTTCAATGCCTGATCTTTCAAGTCCAATATTTCAAGCTTTTGATAAGCCCTTTCCTCTATTTCCTTTGGACTGTGCTTTCCGAGTTTCAATGCCGGCAACATGACATTTTTCAAACAAGAAAACTCAGGAAGCAAATAGTGAAACTGAAAAACGAATCCAATTTTTTCGTTTCTTATACGCGCCAGTTGATTGGATTTTAGCCCGGTTAGTTTAGTTCCGCATATATACAATTCACCTTCATACAGCGTATCCATTGAACTTAAACAATACAAGAGTGTAGATTTGCCGGATCCGCTCTTACCGATAAGCGTTAAAAACTCTCCTTCATAGGCCTGAAAAGATACATTTTTGAGCACTTGAAATTTAACCGGATCTGTGAAGTATTTACTGATTTCTCTAACTTCTAATACTGTTGATTTGATATGCATATCCTATTTTCTAAAAATACTTACCGGGTCAACATTAGCAGCCTTTCTTGCTGGAAAAAAACCTGCACAAAGGGTAATAAAAAATGCCCAGAAAAAAACTTGTAAGAAATATTCTACTTTCGAAATGAATGGGAAAATACCCGACAGGGCCACCCATGTAAACTTTTTTGCATGATTGCGATTAATCCAGCTCCAAAAAGCAAGCCAATTATTGTACCTATCAGTCCCATGATTAGTGCCTCTGTTACAAAAAATGAAAATAACATCAGTGCCGGTATAACCAGTTGCCTTCAAAATTGCAATGTCATTTATTTTCTGTGCAATGGTAGCACTCAATATATTGTAAATACCAAAAGATGCCACCAAAAGAATTGACAATGAAATGGCACTCATCATGGCACTTCTTGTTTTATCGCCAGCCAACAAATCAGCATTTGTTACGGTCCAGTCTTCCACCTTATATTTTGTGAGTTGTTGGAGTCTTTGACTAAAGAGGGATGCATTTTCAACATCCTTGGTATTTGCATAAATTGTACTTACATAACTTGTTCCTTTTTTTAATAATTGCTGGGCGGTGGATATATTCACAAAGCTTTTGCCATTGTCAATCATACTACTTCCAGTTTCAAGTATCCCGACGATGTTCATAGATTTGGTAATCCCGTACGATGAAGAAACAAGAATATTATCACCTAAACCCAGGCTTAATTTTTTTGCGATACCACTCCCGATTATGATTCCATTGATGTTTCCTGCAATGCATTTACATGGCCGGCAACCATATACTTGGAAGTGTTATACATTTCATTATAGGCTAACATATCCACACCACTGCATGTACCCTTCAATTGCGCTGTGCCTTTATTATAAAAAGCATTCAGGTCAACTTGCAGGATCGCGTTCGTGATGTAATTTTCTTGCTTAATATTACGCAATAACCTTTCAGGATTTAGCAAGGTTTTATGATCACTTACTATTTGCGGATTTGTGATAATAGATAGATTGTTCTCATTTTCAATGCTCATCAATGAATTACTCATTTCGTCATCCTTATAAATCTTTATTTGAGCAGAATTCTTAAATATTTCATCCCTGCTATACTTTGAGAATCCGGATGAAAGTGAATTCATAAAGAAATATGCCCACCCCTATCAATACGCCAAGGGCAGCAACCATGGTTTGTTTGCGTCTGGTAAATATGGGTAAAGGCAATGTCCAGGTTAGTATAGTTCATGATTATGGTGCTTTTAAGTAAATCAGATTCGTTTTGAGAACTACTTGTCGTAGCAAGGATTGGTTGATCGCTGAGAGTATATCATTGATCTGGATTCCACTCAGAACCTGAACATATTGATTACTGACAAATTTGGTAAGCACCTTAATTTTACCTTTCTTTCCCTTGATGCTAACCTGACTTCCAAAGTCGATAAAATTACGTGGAATCAACAGTGCATTTTTAGTTGTACCCACCACGATATTGGCTTGCAAAGGTGTTTTTACGATATCAAAATCCAAAGTTTCTGTAAATCGAGCTTTACAAACAAATGATTGGCTTGTTTCATCAAAAGCAGGTGAAATATCAAAAACTTTGGCTTTGTATGTTTTGTCCTTATTGGTGTTCAATTGAACCTGTACTTCTTGATGCAGTTTTATTTTGTTGATACTACTTTCATCAATATTCAATTTGGCATAGATGAATTCCGGGTCTCCTATTACGGCTATTATATCACCTTTTTTCACGAAGTCCCCAAGTTCCTTTTTCATTT
>JADJZY010000022.1 GCA_016715505.1 Bacteroidota bacterium | reverse complement strand
TAGTGAATTTACCGGATTCATTTTCCCCATTACTATATTGAATTCGGTAGTGATAAAGTCCGGGAATAAGATGACTTAGGTTATAAGTGCTTTTTGCATTTTTCAATTTTACTTTTACTACTTCTTCACCATAAGAGTTGTAGAGGATAAACTCGGCTTCCATTTTCTTACCTAAATCAATATTGATTATTGAGCTTATTGGATTCGGATAAATTCGGGTGGCCTCAAAATTTTTCAGGATTTCTTTTTCTTTCTGGTTGCCAAAAGTGCCAGTCACAACATCTTGTAAACTATGTATTTGTTGATTATAGTATTCATCTATATCTTGAATCGCATCTTCTCCATTTTTGTTTTCAGTTTGCAAACAAAGCACCCGATCATCGAAAAAGGCATTGGGTTGCCAAAAACTCCAGATGCGGCGAGCTTTGTACACCGCTTGTCCGGCTATGAATGGGCAGGTATGGGCCAAGATGGCAATATCATCTTTCAGGCTTTGTTCTAAACTATCTATGGGTATGGCTGAACTATGAATGAGGGCCTCATTCATACGTTTTTCATTCAATTCCCATTCTTCACCGCTATTAATTTGATTGTTTGCGGTTAAGGCTGCCTGATAACGTGTATTAAAATTGCCAACATCGGTTGAGCTGTCGAATAATATCTCTATCAAGCGATCCGTTTCCCTTAATCTGCCAATATTCATATTTTGTCGGATAGTATAAAAATTGAGTAAGCCATTTTCACTATAACGTAAGGCACTATCTATATCCAGGGTCGTATAAACTCGGTATTGATTTATCCAACTCCCTACTTCATCATAATTAATATATTCCACACTATCCGCCACAACAGCTTGTATATATTCAACAAACTCTTCTACTTCTGCCTCCTGCAAATTCAAGATTCCATTATTGGGATTTTGACAATTTTCCGTGAAGAAATTTGCATTTGATATTCGCGGATATGCAGCTAAAAAATTCAATGCACCACTTTCAGATTGCGTTAGGAAAGAATTATTTGTGGCTATTTGGTCAGGGATAGAAACAGTTGATGCGCGAAATACCTTCCAATTAGTAGAAGGGTTTATATTCAAAGCACCAATCCAGGCTAGGTTTCCAACAAATTCATTGGCCGGTTCATTGCCCATACTTCCTGGATCGCCAATATTTCCTAAAGTGCCTACTTGAGTTGCAGAACCATCTAAGAAATACCATGGAAATTCATTGCCATTCTGATGGTTAAATTTAACCGCATCTTTTTTGGTTTGATTATTTCCCCATGAATAGAAACCATATCGTGTGCCATTGGCGCTATTGCATTGCCATTTGCAAAACGGACTATTATCTATATACACCCCATAGGCATTGCGTTGTTCATAAATTGAAAAATTGCCAAACCCGGCAGTCACATTATCAATCACTGCAGATTCAAAACAGCGTTCAGTCCAATAACCTATCAACGTTCTGATTACATGACTATTTGGCGGCGCGGAGGATGTAGTGAGTAAATGGGTGGTATTCATGCTCATTTCGGATCGCACATCCCCATATTGTTTACGAATACCCACCCCTGTAATGGTATGCAGGTTGATGGTATTGTTATTGATGCGGTGAAGGTAATTACCTGGCAAGGATTGCGTTTGTGCTTGTTGGGTATGAACCCCAACCGGAGGTATAATAGCCACTGGAGCAATTTGTCGCACAACATTTTGGGTTAAATCAATGGAATTGGCATTGATAAAATCGCTTTTTGTTGCCCGGATATCTGAATACCCATGTGGGCGTTTTGGATGTTGTTGTTTTTAATATCATATTGTCTTGGATAGGGGCTATGGCACATTATTCCTAAAAGTACCGCAGGCATCTTCTGATTTTTAACCGATGTGTGTCCTCCAATCGTCACAATACCACGGTCACATTGTACCATGTTCTGGGAGGGTGTCCCAAAGTGATCTACAAACAAATTGTTGGTTTGTAACATCGCATTTTGTGTCATATTAAAATTCGCAAAAATGGCCGTACCCTGATCATCCAGATAGGTGTGGTTGACAATTTCCTGCTCCTGAGTTGATAGGTTGGTTTGATAAAGCGGCGCATGGATATTTTCAAATGTATTATCGTATAAACCAATGGTACTGTTAATTGGAGCCGCGTTATTGATAGAAATTCCACAACGTACTCCATCAAAATGATTTCCGGCATTGGTATTGCCTAGATTCAGATGTACCGCATCCCGAATTAAAATGCCATGCTGGGTGGTTATACTATTGGGTTGTAAGCCTATTGAAATGAACTGACAATTTTTAACATAACCGGTATAGCTGGTTGTATTCATAGTGGCAAAAATGATACCGGCCTGACCAATTTCATTCCAGGTGGTTCCATCCAGTTCCAGGATGGCATCCTGAGAAGCATGAATACCAATGATGGCCCGATTAATGCTACCACCTATAGAGCTAACCTTATTTTGTGCTTGTTGCACTTCGATACCTACCCACCAGTCGCAGGAAGCTGAAAGATTGGTATTGTTCAGGTTTAGGATATGTCCGCCTTGTACAATAATTTGTGAGAATGGAGTAAACCAAATATCGCAGGCATCGAGGCTTATATCCGCATCAATCGTAAGTATACCATCGATATAAAATTTCTTGCCTTGAATGACTCCACCACTGCCATAGTTGCTCAATAGGTTGGCGGCGGTGAGGCTGCTGACCTGTGTATTAGGGAGCAGAATTATATTTGACTGAGAGGCAATATTGGAACCTGCATTGGGGTTAGAAGTTGTGGAACAGCAATGGTTGGCATTGGGTTGGTATAAGGTAACAGAGGTAGATATAGAACACCCGTTTGCATCGGTAGCGGTGATCGGGAATATACCTGCATTGAGTCCAGTAAGCACCGAGGGGGTCATGCTTACCTGTCCGGTACCACCCGTGGTTAAAGGAATTATTTGTCCATCGCTCCCAGGTGAGCATGACGGGTTAGTGGCTGTTATGCTACTCCAATTCAAGGTTGGCGGGTCGGTTAAGGTGACAGAAGTGGTGAGGGTGCAACCATTGGCATCGGTTGCTGTTACAATGTAAGTTCCGGCAAGTAGATTGGCAAATGATCCTATCGGAGAATTAATGCTGTAATTGATCGTACCAGTTCCTCCATTAGCGCTTACGTTGATTGAACCTGTTGAGCCTTGGGCACAGGTTGGGTTGGTGGCTGTAATGCTGGTCCAAGTCAAGGCAGGCGGGTCAGTTAAGGTAACTGAAGTAGTGAGCGTACAACCGTTGGCATCGGTAGCTGTTACAATGTAAGTTCCGGCAAGTAGATTTGTAAACTGTCCTGATAGAGAATTAATACTGTAATTGAAAGTACCAGTTCCTCCGCTGGCGCTTACGGTGATAGTTCCTGTTGAGCCTTGGGCACATGAAGGGTTAGTAGCTTGTATGTTGGACCAAAACAAGGACGGCGGTTCGGTGATAGTGAATTGAAAAGTATATGTACACGATGCATTTACTGCATCTGTGACTGTAAACGTATGAGTTCCTGTGGCAAGATTGTTATTGTTTGTAGAAGATGTATTTCCGTCTATGTCTATGATATAATTTCCCGTTCCGCCTTTTAATAAATATTGGATAGAACCGAGTGAATTACCTGCACATGGGTTGTTTTGGAGCCTATAATAAACCGTGAATTTATCGTCCCACTTGATTTGATCATAATTGGTCGCGCAGGGATTTAATCCGGTAAAATTAGTAGCATTTGTTAAGCCATAGGAGCAATTGCCCCCCATGCTGATTGAACTATTTGGATAATACCAAGGATGAATGATACTAGGATCGAAGTAAAAGGTATTAGAATTTCCAATTGGATTCAGTGCCGATGCACTATTGAGCGCAACTTGAGTATGAGGCCCAAGAATCAATTGACCATCATTTTCAATTAAAAAAGACGGTGTGGAGGAGTTAACTTGATTCGCTAAAAATAACGGAGCAGAGTTAGCTGAGCTTCCATACATTAAAAATCTACTTTTTGAACCTATACTTATCAATGGTGGTAACGCAGCCATACAGCCACCGGACCCAGTGTAGTTTTCATAAATACTCGTAAGAAAGCTTGAGTTGTCTGGAAATTCTATATTGGCATAAGTTGGTACTAAGCTTCCGGAAACATTCGTTTTGGGGCCGATATATAAAGGTTGATTCACAGGATTGCAATTATGTGAATAATTGTAAGTGAAAATTAGCGCTTTATCCAATTTAAATTGACTGGGTTGACAAGGATCCAAAGAGCCATTTAAAATAGTTCCTGCTGATCGAATATTTTTAGCCCAAGTAGATGGATTTGTAGATAGGTTGGTAAATGTAGTTTGACCTTGAAATTTACATCCAACAAAAACAGAACTGGTATTTGGTGATTCAACATGATCAGGACCATAGATAAAATTACAATCTCGAAATAATGTATACCTCAGAGTATCAGTAACATCCTTCACATGCATATACATAGGTGATTTTGATTTTTGCACGCTAAATGTGCATTGGTCAAAGAACATATTTTCGCATAAATTATCAGAATAAAATAACCTATTATATTGTTGATATTGATTGACACCTTGGGGTGCCTGCCCATCATTTTCCAAGAAAGTAACATTGATGAATGTTGGATGGTCTGTGGAACTTAAAGCATGGCAACCCCTCCAAAATGAACCTACAATTGTTCCTCCCTCAAAAGTTACATACATTCCTGTTGATTGAACGGTGGCGTCAAGACTTAATGGGGCATTATCATCATAATCATAATAAGACGAATTTTTAGAATAAATATGCTGTGGAATAAACCAAGAATCTCCTGGGTCTGGCGCTATTGACAAAATTGTAAATGCATTTCCAAAAGAGTTTTTAACAGTGCAATTCTCAATCAAAATTTGACTACAAGCATCTAATGGTTCGTTAGGTGGAATTCCATCATCTGGTTCGATGTCAATTCCAGTTACTGGCGCTTGAGCATTTATTCCTTGGCCGGTTTCGTCAATATGGCAATCTAAGAATTTTATATATCGCCCAGCGGATACACTAATGCCATTTCTACCACTTCTGTTACAAATAATATTTTGAAAGGTGTTATAATTTATTGTACCTGATTGGTCCATATCCAAAAAAAATTCGCTTGAGCCGTTAATTTGTATCCCATCCATACAAAAGTTATTGAAAATACAATTATTTACAAAGTAGTCTTTGGGGTTTATTGATTCTGGCCAAATAAGTATTCCACTATTTGGGAAAAGCAAATTATACATCATAGGATATCCAGGTACTGAACCTTGTCCTCCTTGAAAATTCATCGCATCCTTATTTCCATCACCTTCGATATTTGAAACATTGATATGACTACAATCAAGGAATTGTAGTAAACTACCAGGTTGTTCTTGAGTCGATAATTTATAATTCTGCCCCCCCTTCATAGATAAATTTTGAAGCAGGTTTGCCATTTGCGTTAACGGCTCCAATGACAGATACATATTCACAATTCTTAAATATAAATCCACCTACCTTACCAACCATGGCAGGTGTTAAGTTAATGAAAGGGCTTTGGGCGTTAATTAAATAAACGCCAGTTGGTATGTTTAGAGTCACATGGCCGACTCTTAGATTAATAAAATCGTAACATGCGTGATACAAACTTAAAACATCATTGGTTATACCATCACCAACGGCACAAAAATCATTCTTTAAATCCAAACTTAGTTGTCCGGGTTGATTTGTCAAATTGAAATAAGCCGAATAGGGAAGATGATTGGTTATGGTTATGGTACTAGAAGCTGTATTTCCGGTCAAATTCCCAGTAGTTATTGTGGCTTTAATTTCGTAAACTC
Source organism: Bacteroidota bacterium (assembly GCA_016715505.1). GTDB lineage: Bacteria > Bacteroidota > Bacteroidia > Chitinophagales > Chitinophagaceae > OLB11. Next base: position 37,520 of record JADJZY010000022.1, on the reverse strand, counting down.
CATCTTGTAAATTCGTAAAATTAACCCACTTTCCGGTATTTGTGTTCCCACTTAGATTAGAAGCAGGCATGGATGTTAAAGGTGTTACTGATCCTGAATTAGAGCCAACAACATTTGAATTAAACTTTAACTCCACTTCAAAATCTTCGGTTGTTGATGTTGGGTGTATTATAAAAAGTTGAATCCCTATTTTGGCGTTTCCTGGTGAACATGCTGCTTTAGTTTGAAATTGGTTAAAAGTGATAGTAGCGGAGGATGCCTGAGCTAGCAAATGATTCCCTCTTAAAAGAATAAATGATAAACAGAGCATATAAAATAATCCAAATCGGATTTTACGATTAAAGAACGATGTTTTCATAATTTCAATTTTTTGTTTGTAAATACTAAGTTAAGAAATTTTTAAAATCAATAAAAATATTTCTACTTGTATGGACATGATAGGTCTGGAAGTTCGCTGGCAGTAACTGTTACTGATTCGCAGATTTTTGCCCTGCTAGTTCTAGTCTTAGATAAGCACAATGGCTGGCGTCCAGATGAATCGGAATGCCTGTATTCTTTCAACATCATTCTGTAATACATTTAATTTCAAAACGTCCTCCATTTTTTAAAGATAATCAACTCTTATCAGATTGGGCACGGGTCACAGACACCGCGCCAGCCAAACTGCTTAAAATACACTAGAACTAGCGGGGATTTACAGCAGGCTTACTAAACAAATTGACACAATCATTCACATTGTGCAACTTGGCACGTACCTTATTCAAAATGTATAACATACGAACATCAAACTCCTTCTGTTTTTTTTCATGCCACTGCCATTGCCAGAGCATTTGCATCCCTAACAAGGTAGCCAGCAAAAAAGCGATCAGGCCCAAGGTCCATTGCGATGACTGCCATTTCATTTTATCATTCAAATGTATTTCGCATTGTGCAGTTTAGATTGATTTATACTTGAATTAGGTATGATTTAAGGTTTAAAACCTAACTCCCTCCTTTAAAGAAGTGGTCTTGTGAGTATTAAAAAATAATAACATGATTAAACAATTTTTATTTTCCTTATTGATTTTCCAAAGCATGCTGACAATCGTTCCAAATGCATCTGCTGCGCAATGGATTAAAAAAGCAGATATCACCCAAAGTGCAATCGGACGAGGTGCCGCACAAAGTTTTGTTCTCAATAACAAGATGTATGTTCTGGGCGGATACGTTGGTTTTTCGGCAGGATATACGCCTGATATGATGATGTACGACCCGGCCAATGATACGTGGACGAGCAAAACACCGCCTGCCGAAGCCAACCGTTCTGCCGGCATTGCGTTTAGCATTGGTAACAAAGCCTATGTTGGATTGGGTTCAAAAAATTTCCTGAGTTTTTCACCGGGTGCCACTTTACTGACTGACCTGAATGAGTATGATGCCACGAGCAATACCTGGACGAGTAAGGCCAGTTTTCCGGACTCTGGCAGAACCGGCAGTGCTGTGTTTGTATTAAACAACAAGGCCTATGTAGTAGGTGGAAAAAAAGGAATCAATGCCATAGAATGCAAGGATGTTTGGGAGTACAATCCCGGCTCAAATACCTGGACCAAGAAGAATGATTTACCCATTGGAATAACTGGTGCAGCCGGATTTGCGACCAATTCATTCGGATATATCGTGGGTGGTATTGATGAATCCAATTCTGTTACAAGTGCAACTTACGAGTACAATGCCAGTGCGGATACCTGGACTTTGAAAGGAAGTTTCCTCGGACCCGTTCAAAGTGCCACGGCATTTGTGATTGGTAATTATGCCTATTGTGGATTGGGTAGCGACAAAGATCTTGGTGGCTCAAACGCCCTCTTTTCAACCAGTTTTGCGAAATTCGATTTGACGAATAAAATCTGGTCGCCCACAACGTATAACTTTCCGAATCCGGGGCGTCTTTGGCCAGTATCGGGCGTCATCAATGGTAAAGCTTATGCCGGAGCCGGGTATAAGTTTCAATCAGGCGAATTCGCATACAAAGATTTATACGAATTGAATTTAAATCCAACGGATATCGCCGAAGTACAGAATCAAAACAAATGGCTCATTTATCCGAATCCCGCCTCGAAATTCATTCACCTTGAATATCCGGGTAAGGCCGTAAAAGCCGAACTCATGGACTTATCGGGTCGCAGTTTGCAAAGCATCACTTTTGACCATCAATGTACCTGGAAACTGGAAAATTATTCGGCAGGAAGCTATATCCTTCGATTGCATACCGCAAATGGAACCATCCTCCGTAAAATTGAAATTTTTCACGAGTAACAAGTGGGTTTACACATCATACCTGCGTGAAAGCGATGCCAATTCCATCACCCTGTATGAAAGGAAATCAGCTCATCTCAACGGTGGGCTGTTTCTTTTTTAAAACCATGGGGTGATTGTGATGAGCAAAGCACCGGTTTCAATGAGTCATCAAACCATTGTTGCAAATTTTGGGGTTAAGTCGGTTATTTTATCCGCTAGATTTCTAAAGCAGCCATTCAGAAGTTTGGCTTTTGAAGTACTTTTACGCCATGAAGAGAAATTGGATTTATGGACTTTTATTACTCGGGACGACCATCGCCACATATTTTATTGTTTTCCGAAAAGAAGCGGAACTCTTCGACGAAAAAGAAGCTAATTTCCGAATAAAAGATAGCAGTCGGGTTACAGCACTTTTTTTGGTGAGTAAAAGAGATGAGCGCATCACTTTAAAAAGAAGTGCAGATGGTTGGGTGGTCAATGATAGTTTCCGGGCAAGAAAAGATGCTGTCGAATTTTTAATGGATGCCCTTTTACATCAGAAAGCCGAACAGCCCGTACCGAATTCTTATCACGATTACGCCATCACTAAACTAAGTACGAATAGTACAAAAATTGAAGTATATGAAGGGGAAGAAAAAACGCATGCCTTTTATGTGGCCCGTGAACCGGGTGAGGGCAATGTGACTTATATGCTGCAAGATGGCGCACAACAACCTTATATCGTTAAATTGCCTTTACAAAATACCTTTTTAGGCATCCGTTATTTTACAGCTTTAAGTGATTGGCGCGATCGGAAAATCATGTATCAGAACGCAGCAATCGAACAAGTAAAAGTGAGTTATAAAGATTCCCTTCATTATTCCTTTGAATTAGATGCTTTGCAAAAAACGGTACGTGGAAATCAAAATCCCGCTGGACCAGTAAATCTCAAAAGAGTGGAATCCTATGTACGTTTACTGGATGGCATTTTCTGTACCGGATTTGAAAATCAAAACCGCCTGAAAGATACGATCCTTCAACATGGCCATCAATTAGCAACTGTTATCGTAAAACGTCAGGGAAAATCACCCGACAAATTAGTGATCTACTTTCGGCCGCCTGATAAAGGATCCAAAGCTGCCATCAAACTTGGAAATGAAGAATATGATTTTGATTCCTTTTTCGCATATTGGAACGACCGTGATTTTCTGTTGTTGAACCGACAAAACAGCGAAAAAATGTTGCGCTCCTTTCCTGAATTTTTTGCTGCCGATTAAGCCCGGCTCAATTCAATGCACCTCATGTACCTTTTGCCTACACCATTGGACTAAAAGCTCCATGGTCCCTTAAATTTTGTTCAAGCGCGATTTCCAACTTACAAGCCCTGTTTTGCAAAGGTCGAATCACGTATATTCGCAGAAAGAAACGATTATGCGACTTTTCATGCTGGCTCTTTTTTGTAGCCTTGCCCTTCAATCCAACGCTCAACGATATCAAGTAGACAAGGACAAACGCAAAAAAAAGGAATTTGTTTATCCTTCCAATGTGGTAAAAATCAACTTGAGCAGTTTGATGTTCAAGTCGCTCGGGGTGCAATATGAATCCAAGGTAAGGCGAAATATGAGTCTGGCCATCGGTGTGATTTACCGCCCACAATCCAGTTTAAAATTGTTTGATCTGGCCGCTGATAATGCTGCTAATTCCGGTATCAGTCCAAGTACCGCCGATATGTATCGGAGTGCTGTACTGAGTAGATTGAGTATCACTCCAGAATTTCGATTGTACTTTAAAAAGAAGGCCCCCAAAGGATTATACCTTGCGCCCTTTTTTCGATACAACCGCGATCAAATCCGTTTCGATTTCAAATACTATGAAAATAATTCGGTGGTACAACGCACCGGGAAAGCCACATTGAGGGAAAACCATTTTGGAGGTGGCATCCTATTGGGGTTACAAGTACTAACTAAAAAACACCTCAGCATTGATTTTTGGTTTGCAGGGCCCTGGTTTGGATATAATAAAGCACAACTAAAATCAACACTTCCTGTAAACAACATCAATGAATTTGAACGTGCGATTATTTCAAGCAATATTGAACCGATCATTTCCAATGCAAAAACACTGAGTTGGAATCAGGAAGGAATCGATACGGATATTAGCCGAACAGGATTAGGCTTCCGTTTACTCGGCATCAATATTGGTTACAATTTTTAAGCCCGGTTTTTTCGATACATTTCGCTGAGTTGGAAAGCCACTTGCGACCCGATGGCCACGCCCATTCCGCCCATACGAACGCCCGCAAAAATGCGCGGACTATACTGTTCAACGATGGGTTTTTTGTTGGGCCCGAATGCCATGATCCCCGACCAGCGTAAATCAATTTCAAACGCCTGATCGGGCAAAATCAAATGGCGAAGCATTTCATCCAAATCATTTTGTAGCTGTGGGTGAAGACCGAATTCGCAAGTTGTTTCTCCTTCAAAATCCTTATGCCGTCCGCCGCCCAGTAAAACCCGGTTTTGATACGCCCTAAAATAATAATAGCCTTTGTGTAGATGAAAAATGCCCTTAAAACGGAGTCCGTTGATTGGCTGGGTAATAAGCACTTGTCCACGACCCGGTGCGATATCTGCTTCGGGCAATAACTTTTTAGCGAAGGCATTGTTGCATACGAAAAGATGATCGGCCTGCATTTTAAAATCTGAGGCATCCAATGGATTTTTCAGGACAAGTTCCACACCGCTTTCATGCTCTTCAAAATAGGCTACAACACTTCCCGTTTTAATCTGCACCCCATTTTTTGTAACCATTCCAATCAGAGCTGACATCATTTGACCGGTATCTATTTCTGCCTCACAAAGGTTTTGTACCATTGCTTCCACACCTTTAAATCCAAATGAGGGTATCAAATGATTACACAAAGAAAAAGCGTCGGCGTGGAGTAATTCCCTGAGCAATAAATTACAACGATCTAAATAGTCTAGGGCCTCCATTTCATCGGACCTGATTAATTCATAACTTCCATTTTGTTGATAGCCCATCGCATCCTTGCCAAGAATTGATTGTAATCTGGTCAAACCCTGACGGCGCATCTCAAACAAATCAAGCACTGCTTGTTCGGGCATGTGTTGTAAATCATCCAGCAATTCTGTGAGCGAACCCATACAAGCGAAACCGGCATTTTTTGTGCTGGCCCCGCTGGGTATTAATCCTCTTTCCAGAATGATGATGCGCTTTTCCGGATAAGATACGGATAAATAGTAGGCGGTGCACAAACCAACGATACCGCTCCCAATGATGATGATATCATACTGTGTAAAATGATTTCTTTCCCAAATAGACAAATCAGTTGGCATGGTCCTTACGAGTAATGACGGCAAGATAGGAAGATTCTTGATGAAGAGGACAACATTCAGTTCGAGGTCATTATGATTTTTTTTCATAAAACCAAAAGCGAAAATTTTCTCTAACTTTAGTCATTCATTCCCTGTTATGATCAATCCTTATTCAAAAATTTCCTTATGGTTTTGTTTTGTGTTAATGATTTGGACCGGGTTCTTCTTTTATCCGCGATGGAATCAATCCAAAACAGAGTCAACCATTTCGTGGGATGTTTCGGGCTATTACATGTATCTCCCGGCCATATTTATTTACCATGATTTAAAAGAATTTGGTTTTCTGGATTCAATGATTCAAAAGTATGGACCAACACCAGACCCTCAGCAAATTCATGTTACACAAGAAGGGAAAAAAGTTCTCAAATATTCGGGTGGTCAAGCCTTGATGATGGCCCCCTTTTTCTTTATCGCACATGGGTATGCTTTGCTGAGCGGGCAATATCCTGCCGATGGATTTTCTTTTCCGTATCAACTTGGTATTGGATTAGGCATGTGGATATATGCTTTCATCGGGCTTTGGTTATTGCGCCGTTTTCTGTTGTACACTTTTTCTGATTTGGTAACGGGTGTTGTTCTTTTGTTGCTTGTTTTTGGAAGCAATTTCCTGAATTACTCTTCCATCGACCAGGCCATGACCCATCAGGTTTTGTTTACTATTTATGTGGGTATTTTATTGTTGAGTCGTAAATACCATGAAGAATCTCCTAATTCAAAATATTTGGGGTGGATTGGTATTCTTTGTGGAATAGCCATGTGGATTCGCCCGACGGAAATCATTGCCTTGCTCATCCCTTTAGCCTGGCATATTCGCAATATCAGTACCTGTCGTCAACAAATGCAGGCATGGCTGAAATCGCCTCAAAAATTACTGATACTATTCCTGCCGGTTTGTCTCTTCTTTTTTATTCAAATGCTCTATTGGAAAATTTATTCCGGTCATTGGTTAATGTATTCATACGGCAATCAGGGATTTAGCTGGTTGAGTCCCCATATCAGAGATTTTCTGATTAACTTTCGTTCGGGTTGGCTGCTTTATTGCCCATTGATGATACTCGCATTTCCTGCTGTTTTCATCATGCTTTTTAGAACAAAAAATGGCTTGGTCTTTTTTATCTTCATTGCTTTGGCATTTTATATCACTACTGCATGGGATGTATGGGATTATGGCGGAGGTTCCGGTCGGGCCATGGTACAATATTATCCGGCAATTAGTATTGCACTGGCTTCGCTGATACAATTTGTTTTACGAAAAAAATTAGCCCTGCTTCTCATCCTCTTTTGCGTACCTACAGTATATATCAACCTTTGGTGGACCTATCAGGCCCATGCCGGAACGATACAGGTTTCGCAGGCGTCCAAACAGTATTATTTAAAAACCATAGGGCGTTGGAGCATTGATCCTGAATACAACAAATTGCTGGATAACAATTATATCCATGAAAAACCCATCACAGTCGAATCTCTGATTTACATCAATACGCTGGACTCCGACACAGCGAACTATATTGTTCAGGAAGCAAGCAACCCTTGTATTCGATTGGATGCGTACCATGACAAGACCAAAGAATATCCATGTTCCACCTGGACAAATCGCCCCAGAATCATTCGAGCCTCCGCACTCTTTTGGTGTCAGGAAAAAGAATGGGATTTATCGAAACAAACGCATTTCATCGTTCGATTTTTCCGGAAGAATATTGAAATTCAAAGTCATATGATTCGAATTTTCCGTTTTTTGAATGCGGGCGAAAAAAAGAGAATCTGGCTGGATGCCCAATGCCCCGAAGCATTCGATGCTATCAGTATTTCGTTCTGGAATGCCAATAGCCCAAATCAGATTTGGATAGATGATTTATCAATTTCTACACTAGAATGAACCCCTACATATTTCTTAAACACGATGTATATTCAATAACGAATATTTTTCTATGACTGATATCATAATTTAAAGGGGTCTTTATGTTATAACTTTGCTGTAATAAATTCACAGTAGTGATAGATTCTAGTATCTTAATGCACTATGGGGCACTCCAGAAAATTATTGAGAAGGATGAATTTATCTTTCATGAAGGCGATTATGCCAAATATTATTTTCAAGTCATTCGTGGCAAAATAAAATTATTTAGTACAAGCGAAGATGGGAAATCATTCACACAGGGCATGTTCTCCGACGGAGATAGTTTCGGAGAACCTCCAATGCTTATCCGGGAAAGGTATCCTTCTTCTGCTCAAAGTATGAATCGTTCAATCATTTACAAACTACACGAATCAGGTTTCCAACAAATGCTTGAAGAACACCGGGAAATAGAGCACAACTTGTTGCTGCTTATGGCGTCAAGATGTTATGTCAAATCTGTTACTTCGCGCGAGTTGATCAATCAAAAAACGGAACACCGGATCATGGCATTTTTAATTGACTATAAACGTAAAAAGGGACACCCCTCTTCACGCATTCATATTCCTTTTACCCGACAGGAAATTGCTGATTTCGTTGGCTTAAGAGTCGAAACGGTTATCAGAACTTTAAAGACCATGAGTTATTTGAAATTGGTTCATATAGAAGATAGAAAACTTTATTTTTAATGTTCAATAGAACCAATTGGATACGAATCGCTTTGATTAATTTTGCGATAGTTGCTCTTTTAGGGTGCTCATGCGATACAAAATTGGATTCGACTTCCCATATTTAGATCAGAAGCATCTTCAACATGCTCATTCTCATTTTGCCTTTTACGGTTGGGTTAGTCATTTACTGATGGTATTGATGGTTTCTTATATTGAATTAGGTAGTAATTTGACAATCAATCGCAAATATCATAACTTGATATTTGGGAATTTGGTATGCGGATATGGTATGCTTTTCTCCTTTATTCTATGGGGATATCACCCAATTTCTATTACATTTTCTACCGGCTCAATTTTAATTTCTTATTTATTTACCTTTTTCTTTTTGCGAGACTCCAAATCTGTTTCTTTACAGAGTGGTGCCAGCAGGTGGTTTAGAGCTGCGCTGATATTCAACGTCCTCGCATCTATTGGAACTTTTGTTTTGGCGTATCTAATGGTCAATAAATTAGTCACCCAGAACTTGTATTTGGCTTCAGTCTATTTTTACCTTCATTTTATGTATAATGGTTGGTTCTTTTTTGCGTGCATAGGTCTTTTGATTGTAATGATACAGAAACAAAATATCACTTCGCCCCTCCCGTCTTATGTATTTTGGATGTTTACTTTAAGTTGTTTTCCGGCATACGTTTTGTCAGCTCTTTGGTTACCATTACCCAATTGGGTATATTATATCGTGGTTGTTTCTGCATTGGTTCAGTTGAGCGCCTGGATGATAACATTAAATAAGCTTCGTGTTATTTATACATTGATTCAAACGCGCTTAACCGCTTTTTTTCGTTTGGTCATATGGGTCTTGTCTATTGCCATGAGTATCAAATTCCTACTACAAACGGCTTCAGTGATTCCATCTGTTGCTAAATTAGCTTTTGGCTTCAGGCCAATTATCATCGCTTATTTACATTTGGTTCTATTAGGGATTGTTTCTGTTTTTCTAATCGGTATTATCCACGAAGAAGACACCCATGAAATGGCACAATCATCATCTCGAGTCTTCGGAAAATACGTGTTGCTTTGTGGAATTTATGCCACAGAGTTCATACTAGGAATACAGGGAATTGCATCTTTTGCATATATCCGTATTCCTTTTGTAAATGAATTTTTATTCATACTGGCGACCATAATGTTCATCGGCATTTTGATGATTTTCTTTACCCATCTTGGGGGAATCAAAAAAATGATATTCCTCATTTATGATTTAACGCATAAAATTCACAGCTCTCACTCATGTATTTTTGACATCTAAATAAATCATCATGAACAAGACATTTTTCGCATTAATCATCATTTGCCTTTTTCAATTTTCTTGCCAATCCAATTCAGCGGATAACAGCAACTCTGGCGAAACAGAAACATCCATAGATGCGGTTGGCCAATCCGGTGTACAAGACGACATTTCGCAAAAAAATGTTGTTCAAATTGCGATAGGAAGCAAAGACCATAGCACGCTCGTTACTGCTGTTAAGGCTGCTGAATTGGTTGATGCCTTAAGTAATGCCGGACCATTCACGGTTTTTGCTCCAACCAATGATGCATTTAATGCATTACCAGCCGGAACAGTAGATGATTTACTCAAACCAGAAAACAAGGAGAAACTTGCAACCATATTACAATACCATGTGTATGTTGGTTCCATATCGGCTGAACTCCTACAAGATGGACAAACCTTAGGAATGGTAGATGGTGGAAACATTCAAGTCAGTAAAAAAGATGGAAAAACAATGATTAATTCGAATGCTGAAATTATTGCTTCGGTTCCTGCTTCAAATGGAGTCGTACATGTGATCAATACGGTGTTACTTCCTCAATAGACCTGTCGGAGGGACTGAGAGTATTTCAGGGTCGCTTCACATTCAAAGAATCACATAAGGGCTCATTTGGTATACACATGATAAGCCCGGCGTAAACGCAAAAGCAGAAAAATCTTGGAAGTAAATTTAGCCATAATGCAAAATTTCTGTGCATCGTCGCTTAACACTATCATTCTAACATGCGCCAATCCAAACCCATTTAGTTTTAATGGATCATTTTCATTGATCCAACTTCTGCTTTAAAGAATTTTTGGTAGATATGCTCATCGAACACCTCAGACTTACTTTTAATATATTTGGGGCCTACGACTAACTTTTTTAAATTTACCATTTGGAGTAAAAGACTCAGGATTTATGTAGAGCCTGATGATTATATACCACCTTCAATTTCATCACCGTTGCAATACTCTCCGCCCTTTGTTTAACCAATTCAGTATTTAGACCTTCAAATAACTCATCAGCATTTTTTTTAAATAAAAAAAGCCACTGTTCAAAATCTTCAGAAGATAAAGGTGATTTAGTATGGATAGTCGCGTGAGTGGCCATTGGATTACCCCGAAATTCGCCAGAACCAAAAATGACCTGTTCCCAGAAAGAATACATTTTCGGCAAATGTTTTTTCCAATCAACAGCAACAACCACTGTAAAAAACCGTCCAATTTGCCGATCAGCCTTTACAAACTCATAGAATTGGTCAACTAATTTTTTAATATCCTCCTTGGTTTCAATATCTCGTTTCATAACATTATTTATTTCCCTGGATCAATAAACAAACTGCGTCATCAATCGCTTCAACCTGATGTACTTTTGATGGTAGTATTTCTGCTTCTTCGAAAGGATGCAAAATAACCACTCTTTCCATTTCCGTGTATTTTACTTTCCCGGATAAAACGATTAGTTTGCTAGCATAGGGTGTTTTATGTTCCTTTAGGATCATCCCCTTTTTAAAAACAATGCCGAGCACCTTAGAAATTGGCTGATCGAAAAGCATCTTGGCTAATGGGTGTTCTGTTGACAATACTTGTTCCTGTAATTTTTGAATAATACTCATATATCTTTTCTTTTAAAAATTTTTAGCGAAAACCAAAAAGGAAAAAGGATCCAGGAAATTAGTGCCAATAAAGAACATAACATCCCTCCTGCTGTTCCGAAAAAGTCATTAAAAATTGCACCTGCATACCCCATCAGTGCTGAAATATCTAGATGCAATAAAATTAATATCCTTGACAATCCAATTGGATTCAAAAACGAAAGTATCAACACCAACTTCTCAACCGGATAATCTGACAACTGAAATAGGATAAACAATATAAATCCATCGAAAAGCAAAGCAAAAAATAACCAGATCATGATGCTTAATCCCATACCTTTGCCTTTTCACGCGTCAAAGCGGAGCTTAACATGGCTAAAGCTGTAAATATCATAGTAATCAATACCCCTGCCAGCAGCATCATCAGACCTACCCAATTAGCTGAAAAAATCAGGACCGGTAAACCCGCCCCAACCAAAAATGCCAAACTCATTGCCAGAGATTGTCCCAAATAAAGGCTGCCCCAAATTTTAGAACGCTTAACAGGTTGACCAAGTAGTAATTCAATAAATTCATAACTATTAAATAAATAACTCGAAGCAAACATCACTGAAACCAATGGCACAATTAACATAATCAAATTCAATAGAGACAAAAGTCCCTTTCCTGACTGATCCTCAAGTAAAAAAGCCATACTTGTAATAACCAATAATATCGCCGCATAAATGAAAACGAATCGGTTTCTGACTATGTCCAATAATATCAATTTGGCTAAATTAATCACTTGATTGCCTTTTTAGAAAATGTGAAATTGCTGCTGAAATTCTTCGCTCACCGGTATTTTCCAACAACTCATTCACGTTGCGATGAAACAAAATTTGTCCTTCATGCATAAATACAATCTGTGTTACTAAGTCGTCTAATTCACTCAATATGTGCGAGGTAATCAGCACCAACTTGCCCCGCTCCCTTTCCTCGATGATTTTGTTGCGCAATATTTCCGATGATAATGGATCCAATCCAGCTGTTGGCTCATCGAGAATCAAAACATCCGGATTAAACATAAATGCCAATACTGCACTTACTTTTTGAACAGTTCCTCCAGACAATGAACGCATACTCTTTTTTTTCATATTATTCAATTCAAAAGAATAAAATAATAAATCATCCTTTATCTTGTCTTCTTTCCGCACAGCGAGAACCATATTCATCACTTGATCTATATTCATGTTATCCGGATATCTCCCGATTTGAGGCATATAGCCAATTTGTCTTCGGTAGCTTTCCTCTCCCCGAATATCCTTTCCGTCAAATTCAACATGCCCCTGTTGAGGTATTACCAGACCAAGTATGGTCTTGATTAAAGTTGTTTTACCGCATCCATTTGGACCAATCAGCGCTACGCATTCACCTTTTTGAAGTTGAAGACTTACGTTTCTTAGCACTTCCAACCGGCCGTACCTTTTCGTGATATTTTGTATATTGATCATCCTTGATAGGGTTTCATCTTGGGATGGCTGTCCTGAAATTGATCCGGTGTCAAACTGGGAATTACCTTTTCGGATTGCTCTAGGAGTCCGACCATAAAACTTCGAAACAGTATCATTACCGGAGGATTTCGCTCTACAATAACATTAAATAAACTGAGTGGATGATATGGAACATCACCAATTGTATCCTTATTTAAATCATATCCTTCATACTTATCCCAATAGTTGTAATCGAACTTATTTAATACCAAATCGCCATTTGTGCTACAATCAAATGTGTTATTCCGAAAATTATTCATTCGAACGTTATTGTCCATACAACTCGCTTGAATCTTCATGGCCCAGCCGTTGTCGACAAATTGATTATTGTCAATTTCGATGCGATTTGCTCCTTCAAGATATAAAGCTGCCGTATTTCTTCTGAATACATTTCCACGTATCTCACTATCAGAAATTTCTTTCAGCAAAATGCCGTATGCAGCATCGCCCCAATTTTCTTCGAAGTAGTTTTGATACATATTTACCCTTTTACTAAACATAACGGCCACACCAGCCCCATTATCATTAAATCGATTCAAGATGTAAGAGTCATCATTGGAAAACATAAAATGTAGGCCATATCGCAAATTTGATTTTGAAATATTTTTTGAGATCAAAGATTGAGATACAAATTCAAAATAGATTCCATCTCGATGTCCGGATATACGATTCGATAGTATTTTTAGAGAATCACTTTTCCAACAATGTATCCCATTTCCAATTTGATGTTCTAAAACTCTATAATCCCGGATATAATTATTTTTAACAACACAATTTCTGCAATACGAAAGGTATACCCCAAAAAAATTATCCAACAAAATGTTGTTTCTTATGATAGTTCCCCGACTATTATAAATCTTAATTCCTCCTGGATCTTCCAATGTTGAATAACCGGACTTTTGAATCAGAAAGCCTTCAACAATCACTTCATTTGCTCGTATCGTCAGACACTCATTCCTGCGCCCCCCATCTATAATCGGATATTGAATGCCTCGTAAAGTCAGTGCTTTATCAATAACAATATTTCCTTCGCTATAAAATCCCCGATAAACCAAAAGCGTATCGCCAGAATGAGCGGCCCTTATTGCCGACAAAATGGTACCGTATTTTTTATCATGTCCAATTTCACAAATACCGGCAAATGAAACCCTCGGGATTAAAAGATAAAAATTGAACATCAAGAAGGACACGCATTTCAATAAAAATAACCGTTTCCGATTTTTGTACTGAAATATGTTTTGAATTTTTCTCATAAAATTCTATTCTCTTCTTTTACAACAATTTGCCATTCGAATTTTCATGACAGTCCGTTAAATATTTAAGGATTAAGCCCTGTCCATTTTGTTTCTGATGCCTCCAGTAATTGAATGTATTTTTGTGCATCTGATCGGGTTCTGAAAGCCGCAATATTTCCACCCATAGGACTCACAATTTTCCCACCTTTTAAATATGTACAATCCTCTACTTTAATCAGTTCATTTTTACCCAAATAATCATGAACATACATAGCCGATATTCTGGTTCCTTGATTGTCAGCACGAAATCCGAATAAACAGAACAAGTCGTCAAATTTAAAAACACGTCCCTTACTTGTAATAAGTTCTGCACCAAATTGAGCATTTGAAATTCGCATTTTACAATAATCACATTGATCACGATTCATGCGAATTGGCACAGGCTCGCTTGAGTTACATGCATTTAAACCAATAAACAACAAGATGCCTATTTTCAAAGTCTTATTCTTTATCACCCTGAAAAGCCCCATTAGTCCATTGAAGAGACCAATAAGAGGATTCCGGCCAGGATAAAAAGCCATCCCCTAATGCCGGCAAAGAATATGCACCAAAATTAAGTAACTGTTTAAATCCTATGAGTGGGGGTTGATAGGCCATTCCGGGTACTATAATTGCCGCATTGGGGTCTAAATTGTGCCCATAATCGTATTCCCACTTCCAAAAATCATAAATCGAAAGAATACCAAACAAAATATAAATCACAGAAAAAATATACAATCCCAACTTTCGACCCCGTATAGCTACAAATAATGCAGATAATGCAAGAAAAGCAATTAAGTATGGCAAGATTTTAAATTCCAAAAAATCTTCATTGTGAATCGTTTTCATTCCAATATAGTGATTCAGACCATTTATAATCTCAACATCACCTTTAACTCCATCCGCGTAGATTAACATGCGCAAACCTTCGGGATATTGTGGCGCATCTAAATCGATAGACCAGAGTGGAACAAATATGGCAATCGATAAAAATACTGCCACCATCAAAAGTGCTGTTCGTGTTAACTGAGGTAAGCTGTTCGTTTTTATGTGCATACTTTTTAATTATTTCCGGTGAAAAGACGCCCACCACAAGCTTATTAATTAAATCATCCGTTAAAGAATATTAAATCGTATAAATTACCTTAGTAGTTTGTATGCCTGAAGTGCACTGTTGATCCAAGAAGGAAAGCAGGATGTGTGTTTCCTAGAGAACGAATTTAAACCTGAACAGAATCAATTCGAATAACCAAACTGACACTATCCCGTTCGGTGTTTACTTAATGGAATCAGATTTGATCTCAGCAGGGTTATTTTTACCTACTGAAAACGATATCGGCACTGAGGAACCTGCAGGTGAAACTCGAATATACCCTTGCATTTCCTGATGCAATGCGCTACAAAAATCAGTGCAATACATCGGAAATATGCCGGTGCGATCAGGAACCCATTTTAAAGTTTGGGTCTCTCCAGGCATAATTAAAAGCTCGGCATTTGAAGCCCCTTTTACAGCAAAACCATGTGGCACATCCCAATCTTGTTCAAGGTTAGTGACATGAAAATATACCTCATCACCCAAACGAATTCCTTCAATATTATCCGGAGCAAAGTGTGATCGTATTGAGGTCATATACACATGAACCTGATTACCTTGTCTGACAACTTTTGATTCAATCTCTCCTTTTGTAAAATAGGGGTGTTTATTCTTACCAATTTCAAATATTTTTAACTGACCATTGTTTCGTATAATATCTGCAGGTGCAGCCTGAGCATAATGTGGTTCACCGATGGTCGGGAAATCCAAAATCATTTTCATTTTTTCGCCACTGATATCATATAATTGAGCGCTTTGTGCCAATTCTGGACCTGTAGGCAAGTACCGATCCTTGGTGATTTTATTATATGCAATCAAGTATTTGGGATATGGTTTTCGGGTATTTCCACCTGGCACACATAAATGACCCACAGAATAATACGTTGGAACCCTGTCTATTACCTTCAACTCCTGAATATTCCATTTAACAACTTCTGAACTTACGAAAAAAGAAGTGTATGCATTCCCTTTTCCATCAAATTCCGTATGTAAAGGACCTAATCCGGGTTTCTTCACTTCGCCATGCAGAGCTGCTTCGTATTTGATCACAGGTATTCCTTCATATTCTCCATCAAAAGATTTAGCTGAAATTGCTTGCTGTATTTTATCAAAACTAAAAACAGGTATCAATGCTGCTAATTTCCCGCTACCCACAATAAATTCACCACTGGGATCAACATCACAGCCATGAGGGGATTTTGGACATGGGATAAAATAACAAATGTCCTTCAACACTGATGCGTCCAAAACGGTTACTTCTGTTCTAATCTCTGATGTCGCAGAGTGTGTTTCGTCATTCCATGTATTGTGTGCATACTTGACGTTTACTTTTTTACCCTGACCCGCCTTCAGATATTCTTCTGCCTTTTTCCAATTCACCGCCATGATAAAAATCCTTATCTTTTTGGGAGGCGTTCACTTCTAACAGTGTATTCGCCTGCTCCGTATTATAACATGAGAAGAAGAACCAACCATGTGATTTTGCCCGACCACATCGCGCCAAATCAAAGTTGACACCAGGGGTTTTAATTTGAAAAGCGATATCCATTGAACCATTTTGTGGATTGATACTTACAAAACTGATATGCCCCTTAAAATTCTGTTTATAGGTATTAATTGGAACATCGCCATTCACATCATCCGGAGGAACTGAAAACCGAGTACCAGCCACAATGTACTCGGAATTTTCGGTACCGAATGGAGAACTGTGATTTCCACCACTATTCGGCAATTCTATAATTTCGGATGTCCTAAAAGTTTTTAAATCTATTCGTGCTAATCGAGGTGTATTATTCGCATTTGCGAAAATCCACTTCCCGTTGATTTCACCATTGGTTTGAGAAAGTTCAGTGTGATGCAAATCATCCCATGGTACAAAACCATGTGAAGTCATCAACATTGGCTTGGTTTCCTCACTGTAACCATAACCTTTTTCAGGATCCACAGAGAAAACGGGCACCACTCGCAACAATCGTCCACTTGGAAGTCCATAAACACTCATCTGGCCACTAAAACCACCACTGACGAAATTATAAAACTCATCATACTTTCCGGGTGCCACATACGCTTTGGAGGCGTCTCCCTGTGAGGCTGTTCCTGCATTTTTCGGCTTGCAGGATTGAAAGAGTCCAATACCGAACAAAGAAATAGCAGCATATGTATAAAGAAAATTTTTCATCGTTATTCGAATTTAAATTAGTAATCATTTTTTCGCATAAACTCTAAGAGATTTCGTGACTCATCATCCGATAAACTTTGATTCGGCATTCGTACCAGGCAAATTTCCAATTGCGCCTGCACTTCAGGGTCTTTTCAATCATCGGATCAGGATTTGTAATAAAATTCATAATCCATTCGGGAGCTCGACGACTTGTTACACCTTTCCATCCTGGTCCAACTAATTTTTCTTCACTCAATTTATGGCATGAGGCGCACTTGACGGCTTGTATTTCATCTCCTTTCTTGGCTATTTCAATATTTATACTAGGTTCCAATTTTACATTTTCTGCGTTCCATTTCCCTTCTCCTCTTTTGGGGTCATATGATCCAGGGTCTTTTGTTTCTATCATGCTCTGCGGGGCTTCTGCACTAGATTGTGATGACGAATCTCCTCCTCCGCAAGCCAACAAACCCATGGCTGGAATGCAGATGGACAGATAAATTATACGTTTCATTTCGATTTATTTAGGATACAAAGGTCAAGAGGTAAACCACATTATTTTATGACCTCCATCATAAAAAAACAAGTTTCCAACTGATTTATATTAGCTGTATGCTTACTTGAATATTTTAGGCCAGAACTTTATTGTGACTTTGCTTTGATCATTGTTAAAGTTATTCACTAAAAATTTGGAAGTAACGAATACGTTTAAGTCCTCATGGATATTGTAAGCCATTGAAAAGGTTATCTAACAGTTTCTAATTGTTTCGATTGAATAATGTCCAATGTGATTTTAACCCATACATCCACATTTAGAAGGATAGTATAGACATTCAAGAAAATACAGACATGAATTTTAGTAAATCGTCACAGCCTGCTTGCCGCTGAATTGTTTTCCAATATATTCAATCAAATATATACCCGGACTTAAATCTGCAACCTGTATAGAGGAACTGCCAGCATCTATTTTTTGCGTTTTTATGCGCTGCCCCAAGGTATTATAAACCGATACTTGTGCAACACCGATACCCTCAATATACATTTTATCGTGCGCCGGATTTGGATAAATATACACAACAGGATTCGAAGCAGATTCTGGAATTCCTACCGGAAAATTACAAACATTAGATTGACGACGGATATCCTGTTGAAACATCAACCATTCCGGTCCATGCCCGGCTGCGGTCGATATCATATACGCTCTTCCATAATTCATTGAAAAATTTGGATAATCAGTTGAGCCACCAACCACAAAAACGTCCATGTTCCCATCGCCATTAAAATCAGCAATGAGTGGTGCATGATTGATGTCAAACTTTTTACCGATGTGGGCTTTCAAGTCAATTTCCCAATGCAAATTTCCGTTTGAACCATTCAAGGCATATACCTTGCCGGTTTGTGTACCAAACACGATATCCATATTATAATCGCCACTCACATCAGATACGGCCACACCTCTAAAACTCTGTCCAAAATTTGGTATACTGTAATACCACATCGAATTTCCAAAGCGATCTAAGGCCCCAACACCATACCCATCACAATAAATGACATCGCAATATCCATCATGATTCACATCGGCTATGGTTGTGGGAGCACCCACATAAACCTGTGCCTGATACGTCCATAAGGTGCTCCCGTTCTCTCCATTCAGTGCATATATTTTACCATTGTAATCTCCAAAAATCAGTTCCGGTTTTCCATCCTGATCGATATCGCCAACAGCGGTGCCATGATACACATAATCTGACACCGGCTTAGACCAAAGCAGTGCCTGTGTCAATCCATTGTATGCATAAATTCGACTGGTATCGGGACTAAATGCCCAAGTGGATACCACAAAATCCAGCACCCCATTGTTATCAAGGTCTAAGATAGTGGGTGCCGTTTGAACCCAGGCATTATTATACACGGGTAAGGTCCATGCGACTGAACCGTTTTCTGCATTAAAACACATCACGCCACCATCAAAACCACCATGAAGAATTTCGGGTTTGCCATCCTCGTCGATATCTGCCATCGTTGGCGGAGAATCACTTCCAGCTGTGTTGCTTTGCCATTTGATACTTCCATCCTTTCCACGAAAACAATAGGTTTTAGGATTACAGGATGAAGGAACAACCACATCGAGGGTATCGTCATTATCCGTATCGGCTATCAAGACGGCCACATCATTACAGCCTTCAGCAAAAGCTGTTTTTGCATTAAACTTCCATTGCAGCGTGCCATTCTCTGCATTCAAAGCATAAATACAACTATCATTCCGGTAGCAGCCGAATACGATTTCCATTTTTCCATCCTTGTCGATATCGCCGGCAGCAGATTGACCAAAACTGGAATCAAGCACATCATACCACCACAGTATATTAGGTGATTGGGCATTGGAATAAAAATAAAATCCAAAAATCATCAAACCAATACATACAATAGTTTTCATAGGAAGTAATTCTAGTATAATATTACGACATTAGAAATTCCTTTCATGTTAATTCTTTCGGCATAAATAGGCATATTGAATTCGTAAAATTTGCTGAATTGATATTCTTCGAAATGCCTATCCAACCTTTTCTGCTTCCAAGCTTTAACGAATCATCACATTGTCGATTTTTAAAAAAAGATGTTCGGGCTTGAGGGTGCGCCAGTTTTCATCTTCCATACAAGTGAGGTAATGGGTGATGCGGGCCTTTCTAAAATCATCCTGCACCTGTACGTGCATATTCAGAGCCACGATCCAACCACCTTCATCTGCCACATCCTGATACCACTCTTCGTAGTAATCATCTCCATCACTGTGAAAGGTTAAAACATTTTCGCCAATGAGGATAAACTTGTAAATTTTTTTATCAATCAAGAGGTCAATGATATTTCGTTTCAAGGTTTGAATATCATTTTCAATGGCATCATTCCACTCGCCAATTAATTCGATGATGGCATAATTTTCGTCGTAGTCAGCAAATAGTATTTTTATATACAACGTGCGCGAACCAATTTCATCCCATTGTGGATGGATATAATAATTATACACCGTATTGGAAAATTCAAACTCACTATATACTCTACCGTAAAAAGGTGACTGCTCATCCTCTTCAGCGGTATATAAATGACGCCAGTTATAGTATGGTTCAATATCGTGCAAAACGCCCCTTAAAAAGTTACACTAATCTATTCGACGAATCTTAGCTCCTAAATTTTGTAAACGGGTATCGATGTACTGATATCCCCGATCAATTTGTTCGATGTTCTGAATCACACTTTTTCCTTGTGCCGACAGTGCCGCAATCAGAAGGGCCAGTCCCGCACGAATATCAGGCGACGACATCGTATTGCCTCTCAACGGAAAGGTTTTATCCAAACCCACCACGACAGCCCGATGCGGATCACATAGTACAATTTGTGCGCCCATATCAATGAGCTTATCGGTAAAAAACAAACGACTTTCGAACATCTTTTGGTGAAACAGGACCGTCCCCTTCGCCTGTGTAGCTACCACCAGGGCAATGCTCAATAAATCAGGCGTAAAGCCCGGCCAAGGATGATCATAAATAGTCAGGATATCGCCGCCAATAAATCGTTTAATACGATAATGCTCTTGTGCCGGAATATGAATATCATCCTTTTTCATTTCCATTTCGATACCCAGTCGCTGGAAAGTATCCGGAATACATCCGAGGTATTTGATGTTGCAGTTTCGTATCCAGATATCGCCTCCGGTCATAGCAGCCAATCCAATAAAAGAACCGACCTCAATCATATCTGCCAGAATTCTATGGTCGCAACCCATAAAACTTTCTGGATCCACCCCATAAACCGTGAGTAAATTGGAACCAATGCCTGTAATATGCGCGCCCATACGATTCAGCATCCGGCAGAGTTGTTGTAAGTAAGGTTCACAAGCGGCGTTATAAATCCGTGTTTTTCCCTTCGCCACAACGGCTGCCATCAAAATATTTGCAGTACCGGTTACAGATGGTTCATCGAGCAACATATAAGTGCCGGTCAACTGATCGGCTTCCAGTTGAAAAAAATGTTCCTCTTCATGATAATGATACTTTGCACCCAATTTTTCAAAACCCAAAATATGGGTATCCAAACGCCGGCGGCCAATTTTATCCCCGCCGGGTTGAGGAATATAGGCTTTTTTAAATCGGGCTAGTAATGGACCAGCGAGCATGACCGCTCCTCTTAATTTGCCGGATTTTTTTTTGTATTCAGGACTGATCAGGTATTCCAGATTGATGTTTTTAGCTTCAAAAGCATATTCGTTCGGGGTAATTTTTTCGACCTCCACGCCCAAATCTTGCATCAATTCAATCAACATCCTGACATCTACAATGTCCGGAATATTTCGGATCAATACCTTGTGTGGCGTGAGCAAGGTAGCTGCAATAACCTGCAAGGCTTCATTTTTGGCCCCTTGCGGCTGAACCTCTCCATTGAGTGGATTGCCGCCATATATTTCGAAGCTATTCATACCCTGCTAAAATAATACTTTCCGCGAATAGAGAAACGGATTTCTCCGGGATCGTATTGGCTGTGGATTTTAAAGCGCGTGTGCCGGCAGCATCAAATTGAAGCAGTTGGGTTGAAATGTATGCTTCCAACCCAACTGCCAGGATCCAAGCCCTTATTCTACCATCACCATTTGATGTTGATTCCCGTTGTTGGTTTCAACTTCAAGCAGATACATTCCGGGTGGCAAGGCATCCACATCCAGTTGAAATTGAAATCCCTTATTGGTATTGGATTGTTTGAGAACCATTCTGCCTTGCAAATCCATTACACGACATTCCAGAATTTCATCTGCTGTACATTCAACATAGAGTTTTGAAGTTGTGGGTTGTGGATAAACCCGCAGGTCATTCGATTTTTTCAAATCTGACACCCGGGTAGGAAGCGTTAATGTATTGATGGTGGTTTGCGTGCGAATGGGTGCATTGTAATCAAAATAGATAGATGCTGTATTTTTAATCACATCACCAATTACATTGCTTTGTTTTTGATGAATACGATAGGTCACAAAACCATGACTCATGGGTTCATTCTGATTGCTGTCCGGTAAATAAATGTCTTTAAAATAAATATCCAGAATATTTCCATTTCTCACTTGTGCCGTATAAGTATGGCTGCCGCCTCTGATCCACAACGTGTTGATGTCCAACTTATCGGAGAGGGTATCCAAAATACGAATATTGCGGGCAGGAGCGGTTCCGGTATTTTGAAACACTACGGTGTATTCCATCAAAGAATCTTTCTTTAAAATTTTCCCTTGTGGTCCTTCTCCTAGAGGTTGTACATATTTCTCATTCGGATCAAAAGAAGAAGCAATTGCACTACTGACCGTATAAACATTATTGTTTAAATTCGGATCTGTCCATCCAATGGATGTGATGGATAATGGACTACTCAATACCGGCCCCAATGTATAAGTAGTGGGTGTGCTCACAAAAACTTCAATAGGAGGATTGCTCCAGGAATATGTTGTATAAAGTGGGATAGGCAGGGTCCAGCTGAGCGAATCACCATTGGGTGTCGAATTCACCGAGCTTGGAGCAGGGTTGGCGTACAAATAATTCAATGAATCGTTGATGACCAAACTTACTATGCCCATGGCGGTTCCTGTGACAAAGCTTCGTTCAGGATAAATTTTAATTCGCGATGTATCGCCGGGTACATAATTTTGGCTAAATGCCCAGATTTGATAATCGGCAATTTGATAACTGCTATCGATAAAATGGTTATTCCCCACGTTGTTGGATGTGGATGTTAAAGTTACAGCATTGCCTTGTGCACAAGAGGCTGAAGGCTGCACCCCAGTCATCCACCAGGCATTTACTTTGCTTAAAGTATGTGTACCCAATGGCACCTGACTAAACAGATAGTCTCCCTGACTGTTGGTGAAAGCAATGGCCCCATTGTTTAAGGTGATTTTGGCATTGTAGTTTGGCCAATCACCCGGATTGTTGATACATAAGTTGTTGGAATCTACCCAGGCTTTCCCCGATATACTGCCACAATTTGTACCTGTAACTCCTACATTGTAGTTATACTGATTACAAGCCCCTGCACTTGAAACGATGACCCAATAGGAGCCCGAAATCGCATTGCTTAAATCTTCGGTTGTGTCGCCATTACTCCACAAGTAAGAATATGTTCCGGCAGGTGAAACGCTGATATCAACCCCTCCATCACCGGCCATATAACAACTTTCAGGATATATCACATCGCTCACGGTAACACCACTCAGCGAAGGACCATTCCCAACTGTGGTTCCGGCAAAAGTCATACAACCCAGGGCATCCATCACGGTTACGTTGTAGGTACCGGGACAAAGATTTGTAATAGGACTTGTAGGCGGAATCGTCCCTCCCGGCGAAATCATGTATGTATAAGGAAAGTTCTGGCCTATTACGTTTACGGCTATACTTCCATTGCATTGACCACAAGTTGCATCGTTGGGGTTCAGCGATACAAAAAGTGGACTGGCCGGATTGATATTGATCATGGTTGTAGCCGAGCAACCCACCGCATCGGTAGCCGTTACGACATACGTACCCGGACAAAAACCGGTGAAGGTTGAATTAAATTGTGGGCGTTGCTACCGGGGAAAAAGTAAAATTCACTTGTCCGGTGGCGTTCTGATAACTAAAATCGGCCACTCCATCACACATGAACTGGCATGTTTCATCCATGGTGTAATTCGTGGTTAAAGTCATTGTGCATTGAGCCCTTGCGCCGAAGTGAAGCATGAAGAGGTTCAGCAAGATAAGAAGTAAGTATCCTTTTTGCATAGTTGTAAATTTGAACTCAAAACTAGAGCGGTTCATACAGCATGCCTAAGAATCTGTGTCATTTGTTTGTCATGCCACAAAATGTGACAGATGGGTGACTATTGAGTAGGGATGAGGACATTCAATGAAGGTGGAACCCCAAATTCTGATTGAAGATTTATTATATGCATGCTCATAAGATAACATTGCACTCAACATTTTTCCTTATTTTTAATCATTAAACCCTCAAAAATAAAATACAACATTGGCAGCAAAGAGCAACCCATGCTTTTAAAAACACCCCCACTCAGCAGTGAATACACCATGCACGTGGAAGAAAAAAATGGTGAAGAAATTCTAGTTTGTACCGTTGGTAAAACAGTGTTGCATTATCGTTTGAGTTGTATTGAGGATTTACACCAGATGCTAAAACAACATGGCGACTGGATGGAATTGGGAAGTGCCGACGAACAAAAACCAGCCAAAGAAGGAAGTGTAGAAGCCTGGGGACGCTCCGAACAAAATCCGGTAGGTGGTTGGTACGGACTCAAAAAAGGTTTTCGTGGAAGATTTGGGATGTATATACCGCCACTCATGGAAGCCCTCGGACTGGCCGAATTAACCCATAACGCCAAAGGCAATCAAATGCGGGCTTTATAATTCAGTCTTCTACTCGTTAAAAATAAATTTGCCGGATTTGGTTTCGCTGCCATCTTCGTTTGTGACAAATACATAATACACACCTGAACGGGGCTTTTGTCCGGTATAGTTTTTTCCGTTCCATACCGCCTGACCGCCTTGCGCTTTGGTACGATACACCAGTTGACCCGAAATATCCGTAATTCTTACATCGGCATTTGCAACCAAACCGGATATGGCAATGGTGCCTGCATAATCTGATGGTACCGGATTTGGAAACACCAGTAACTGGTCATTGTTCTCAGCGCCATCTGTTGCATTGCCCCTCCAGGATACCAGCCCCATCGTTGTAGCGATAAATACTTCACCCGTGCGTGGGTGTACTTTTATTTTTCGTATTTCATTGGTCGGCAGGGGGCTATTCTCTTTTGTAAATCGTTGAATAATTTTTTCAGCATCGTCGCTAATCAACCACACCCCATTATTGGTTCCAATCCATTTATTGTTGGCACCATCAACTGCAATGGTATTTACCGCTTCGCGCTGAAACAATAACCCTGCATTTAAATCGTACTTCACAATTTTCAGTTCGGCCTCACATCCATTGTTGCTAAATATGGATTCGGGGCAGTTAAAAATGGCAATCCCATCTGCAGTGCCTACCCATATTTTACCGTCCTTGTCTTTTTCAATACAATACACGTCATTGCTTGGTAAATTTCCCAAGCCACTGCCCTTATTGATTTTCGCGATTTTATCGTCGGCTTTGTTATCAATGGTATTATTATCGTTCAGCACAAAAATGCCAATTCCCCTTGGCGCCATCAACCACTTCTGATTGGCATCATCAATCACAATCTGACTGGCTGCCCGTTCGCTGGTACTGTAGGGAAAAGAAAATTTCTGCCAGGTTCCATCTTTTTTCTTCACCACCAACTGGTCAATGGCGGCATAGTTCGATAACCACAAATTATTATTGCGGTCCATGGTCAGGCCGGCAATGATATACCCATTCGGATTCCCCACCTGACTCTGGATATATGGGGTATTGCGATACAAGACATGGGTATTATCCGGATGTATTTCCAACAGACCTCCTCCGTAACTGGCGGCATAGATATATTGATTACTGGGATCAACCGCTATATCCATCACATCCAGTATGGAGTCCATACCACTGGTTCCGTTCATCCGATTGTAGTTGGTCCAGGTGCCATCCTGATAACGATAAAAACCCGATGAATTATAGGTTAAAATCCATTCCTTTTCACCGCCTCCACTTACATACATGGCATCGCCATAGGTACTGAGGTTGTAGGTTACATTGGAATATATTTCGTTGCTTTTGACCAGATTTTTTTGTTTGCGGTTTTTGAGTTGAACCATGCCTTCCCAGAAATCGGCCTGCCATATTTCTGAACTGTTTACCTCTACCACATCGCGTGGATTGATATCGGCCGACATTGAATCGATTTTGATTCCTTGTGCATTAAACATACTTATTTCGCGAATCGCATCATTGGATTCACACACATAAAAATCGTACAAACCACTTCGCATGCGTCGTATGGTGGATTCGGCCCTGTAAATAAATTGAGCGGTATTCCCTTGAATACGAAACAGGCTATCCGTTCCGGCAAAATATAATTGCCCTTCATGTTCCAGGAGGTGTTGCGCGTTGTTATTCATCAGCAAACTCCAATTGGCAAAATTTTGAAGCACCGGATTGTTTTCATTTGCGGTATAAATACCCTGCGGAGTGGCTGCATAAAACAGCGCATTGTTCACACTCAGGTCTTTAATTTCCAGTACTTTGGCATCGGCTTGCAGGGTGTATGTTTCCTTGATTTCGCGTTTCAGCGGATTGAGCACCACGATACCAAAATCAGTGGCTAAGTACATGAATTGGTTTTTAAAAAACACGTTATTCACCACTTTACTTCCGGTGATATTGTAGTTTTTTAAATCAGGCATATTAAATACGGCACCTTCGTAAATGAGGTCGATATTGCTATTGGCATAGACCACCAGGGTATATCCCGAAGCGGCGTCGTGCCGGATCAGCCGCACATCCACATCACTCAGCCCATTCACCTTACTGAGGGTACTGAATTCATTTTGCACCCGATCGTAAATACGAATTTGCAAACCGCCTAACCAAATCTGATCTCCGATCGACTCAATGGTATAAGCCGGTGCGGAAGAAATATGTGTGAGCTAACTACCAATCGGCGTGGTTTGCGCATATAAAGCCGGAACGCCCATCCATACTAGCACTGCCAAAAATAAATACCTAAAACCCATGATTCAAAATTACAGGTAAAGAAACGATTTAATGCCTGAATTATTATGGCAGGGCTGGTTTTTAAGGGCGTGCCCCTCCTGCGTCGGGTCGGGCTGTTCGTTACAAGCCTTAGCGCCTTTTACTGGCGCTGTCGGGCTTTTCACTTCCATCCCTCACGCGGCCGCCTGCTCAACCCATGTGCAGCATGATGGTCTAGCATCTGCATTGTACCGATTGAACTCTGAGATGTGACTCAAAAAAAAAACAAAGTCTAACTGAAAACAATTTAAGAATCATTGCACAGCTATTTTATGTGTGTACATTGAAACAAGCTTTTTCATGATTCAGGAAGTATATTTGCGGCCCTTATGTGGACAGCACTGGCTCATTTTATACTTCGTTTCCGAATCCCTATTCTGATATTCCTTTTAGGGGCCACCAGCCTTATGGGATATTATGCCTCGAAGGTGCAGATGAGTTATGAGTTTACCAATGCCATCCCCACCAATAACCAAAATATCAGGAGTACCAGGCTTTTAAAAAAATGTTTGGCGAAGATGGCACGATGCTGGCGATTGGTTTCACCCATCCTCAGTTGTTCGAAAGGGCCTTTTTGGAAGATATGGTGAATTGGGAATCGGAAATCAAGGCCATACGTGGCGTGGAGCAAGTGCTCAGTATTCCGGGGGCGATCAATATTCGTAAAGAATCGGGCGATAGCACGGAAAGATTGCTCACTGAAAAAATATTTATGCCCGGTAGTTCAGATTCTGTTTGGAACCAAAGTCTGGAAACTTTTTTAAACCTGCCTTTTTACCGCAATCTTTTATACAATCCCGAAAGCGGGGCCTGTTTGACAGCGGTGTACATCAACAAGGATATTTTAAAATCGCCGGAGCGTGTTGGTGTGGTGCGGGCCATTCGGGAGCGGGGTGAAGCATTTGCCAAAAAACATCAGTTAGAAATACACTTTTCCGGACTGCCATTTATCCGTACCGAATTTGCAGAAAGTGTGAAGTATGAAATGAACCTGATTCTATTGAGTTCTCTCTTGCTGACAGCGGTCATTTTATTGCTTTTTTTCCGTTCATTCAGCGCCATGTTTTTTTCATTGATTGTGGTATTGGCCGGTGTTATCTGGGCTTTGGGATTATTATCGTTGTTTGATTATCGCATCACCTTATTATCGGCCCTCATTGCCCCTTTGATTGTGGTGATTGGCATTCCGAATTGTATTTATTTCCTCAATAAATACCATACCCAATATGCTATACATGGCGAAAAACGAATGGCATTACTCAGTATGGTGGAAAGGATGGGTATTGTGACCTTGTTTACCAACCTCACTGCCGCTATTGGATTTGGTGTTTTTTATTTTACCAAAAGCCAGATTTTAAAGGAGTTTGGGCTTGTATCGGGCATCAGCATTCTGGTCATTTTCTTCATTTCGTTGTTGGCTATTCCGGCTATTTTTAGTTTTTTGAAAGAGCCCAAAGCCCGGCATACGAAATACCTCGAAAACAAAACTTTGTCCGGCATTTTACTGCGGCTCGATCATTGGGTCATCAATCATCGCATGGGCATTTATTTGTTTTGGGGAGGGTTGATGGTATTATCGGTTTTTGGGATGTTGCGACTCAAAAGTGTGGGGCATATTGTGGATGATTTGCCCAAACAAAATCGCATTTATCAGGATTTAAAATATTTCGAAAAACACTTTAAAGGGGTGATGCCGCTGGAAATTGTGATTGATACCCGAAAAAAACAAGGGGCGGTGAGTTTACAAACCCTGAAGCGCATGGATGAAATGCTGGGTGTATTGGCTCAATTTCCTGAAATGTCCAAACCGCTTTCTGTGGTAGAAGCCATCAAGTTTGCCCGTCAGGCTTATTATGATGGGGATAGCAGTTCTTATGGGGTGCCGAACAGTTTTGATATTGCCTTTTTATTGCCTTATTTAAAGATGAAATCAGATACGGGGCAATCGCAGATGAGTCGATTGATACGCTCATTTACAGATAGTAGTCGCCGTTATGCGCGCATCAGTGTGAGTATGCAGGATGTAGGCTCGGTGCGACTTCCGCAAATATTATCTGAGGTGAATAAACAGGCGGTGGAAATTTTTGACACCTCGCGTTATTCCATATCTTATACCGGCACGAGTGTGGTTTTTCTGGAAGGAAGTCGGTTTATTATTTCGAGTTTAACGGAGAGTTTGCTGCTGGCTTTACTGATGATCATAGCATGTATGGCCTTTTTGTTCCGATCATGGCGCATTGTGCTCATTTCAATCGTTACAAATATCATTCCACTGGCGATTACGGCCGGGGTGATGGGCTGGTTAAATATTCCGCTTAAACCCTCTACGGTGCTTGTTTTCAGCATCGCTTTGGGTATTGCCATTGATGTGACGATTCGGTTTTTGGTGAATTACAAACAGGATCTTCCTCGTTATAACTATGACATTGCAAAAACCGTAAAAGCCACCATACAGGAAACGGGTATCAGTATCATTTACACCTCCCTCATATTGGCGGCAGGTTTTGTGGTTTTTCTGGTTTCGCAATTTGATGGCACCAAAGCTTTGGGTTATTTAACCGCATTAACCCTGTTTTTGGCGATGGTAACCAATTTGACCATTTTACCGGCTTTTTTGGTTTGGTTTGACCGACAAAAGAAAAAATCCACGAAATAATTTATATTTGTCAGGACAAACAGGCTTACCCGGATGAAAACATTCGAGGCTTGGTCTATTCTTCTGATAAATTTTTAAAACACAAACAAATGAAAAAGTTTTATGCCGCTATGCTATTTGTCATGGGCAGTTTAATGGCTCAGGCGCAATCTCCGCAATTCATCACCGCGACATTGGTGAATGGTGGACCTACCTTTCAGCGACCCAATGTGGGCAATCCTCCTTCGGGTTTGTCGATTTACAGTCCTACATACCATGTATTCACGTTTACGGCTCCTGTGAGTGGCAACTACACCTTTGAAGCCAATACACCCAGCATTGATAATTTTGGTGCATTGTATCAGGGGGCATTCAATCCATTAGCTCCATTGAGTAATATCTTACGGAGTGATGATGGTTCTTCAGGCAATCCGGGTGATAACTATTTTATTTCACGCGCATTAACAGCTGGGGTAACTTATGTATTGGTATCTACATCGTTCTATACGGGTGAATATGGCAATTATCAGGTGAAAATTGAAGGTCCCTTTTCAACGCCATTACCTGTTGAAATGTCGGCATTTAATGCCAGTTTGAGTGCAGAAGGACAAGCGCTTTTACAATGGTCAACTTTTACCGAAAAAAATTGTTCGCACTATAATATTCAGCGCAGTGTGGATGGCGTTACATTCAGCAACATTGGTAGCCTGAAATCTAAATCAGCAAATGGAAATAGTGATGAAGTTTTGGAATATCTTTTCAGCGATGCAAATCCGGGTGCGATCAATCATTATCGTATTCAGCAAATGGATGTGGATGGAAAATCAACGTATAGTGCCATAATCCGTTTGGAAAATGAAAAAGCCTATGCAGATGTGATGATGTATCCGAGTCCGGTAGTTGATGCTTTGCATTTTCAGTTTTACAACGAAAAGAGCAGCCGTGCCGAGATTCATGTTTATGACTTACAAGGCCGTTTGGTGATGTCAGAAAACTTCACGACAGAAGATGGTATGAATCAACAACACATTTCGTTGGCCAGGTTACAAACCGGTCAATACTTTGTAAACCTGAACAGCAATGGTGTTGTACTGCGCAGAGAAATGATTTTGAAAAGATAATTTTTACAATGAAATTAAAAGAAAGGTCGTCTGAAAAGATGGCCTTTTTTGTTGGTCATGCTTTGATGCGTGTTGGTGTTCCTCATCACCAGGATTTTTAATCCCTTTCGTACCCATACAGCCGTTTGCCAATCTTTACGAATGACAAGAACCGAATAATCATCAACTTAAATACTTGGCTACGATCGGTACTCTGCGTCCTACACCAAAGGCTTTGGGTGATACACGTATGATGGGGCAAAACTGATTGCGTTTATACTCGTTGGTATTCACCAATTTTAAAGCCCTGTTCACAATGGCCTGATCAAAACCCATCGCAATGATTTCGGCAGGACCTTTCCGGCGTTCGATGTACTGATATAAAATGGCATCGAGTATCTGATAATCGGGCAATGAATCACTATCCTTTTGATTCGGTCTTAATTCGGCAGAAGGAGCTTTGTGGATGATATTTTCCGGAATGATTTCCTCATGAAGATTGATACGGCGAGCCAATGAATATACTTGCATTTTGTAAACATCCCCTAAAACGGCAAGACCGCCGGCCATATCACCATACAGGGTACCATAGCCTGTGGCGCATTCACTTTTGTTGGTGGTATTCAAAAGAATTTGTCCGAATTTATTGGCCACCGACATCAATAAATTACCCTGGGCTGCGGGCCTGAATATTTTCTTCAGCTACATTAAAAGGCAAATCTCCATAGATGGGTTCGAGTTGCGTCATAAAGGCATCAAAAATGGGTTTGATGGCTATGATATGATAAGGATTTTTGAGACGGGCAGAGAGGGCTACAGCATCATCGACGGACTGACCTGTAGAAAACTGCGAAGGCATAAGCAGGGCCGTTACATTTTCGGCACCCAAGGCTTCGCAAGCCAGTGCCAGAGTAACAGCCGAATCAATACCACCACTAGAACCCAGAATGGCTTTGGTAAAACCCATCTTCCGGAAATAGTCACGAATGCCTGTAATGAGGGCTTCGTGAATGCGATCGATATGTAATTCGGCCTGATAGGTGATAGGGTTTAGTTCATGATCCGGAATATCGGCGGCGGGCCTTACCACAGGTTCCAGAAAACGACCATCATCCTGTAAATGAACGCTGATCAAATCTTCTTTAAAGTAGGCCCCTTCGGCAACCAGATTACATTGGGCATCCATGACGAGCGAGCCTCCATCGAACACGATTTCGGTTTGAGACCCCACCGTATTACAATAAAGCAGGGGCAATTGATATTTACTCACATTGGCTTTGAGAATAGCGAGTCGATCTTCGACATGCGTATAATCGAAAGGAGATGCGCTGAGGTTAATCATCACATCGGGGTTTTGTTGAATCAACTGATCCATGGGGCAAATGCGGTAGAGGGGATTATCGCCCAAATTCCAGATGTCCTCACAAATGGTTACAGCCAGTTTTTTTCCTTTAAAGGGCATGACGGACCAGGTGTAAGCCGGTTCGAAATAACGGTTTTCGTCGAACACATCATAAGTCGGTAAGAGGGTTTTATGGACGATGGACTGTATTTCGCCTTCATGGAGCAGATAGGCTGAATTAAATAAATCTTTCCCTTCGCGAACGGGGTTGCGTGATGGACAACCTAAAAGAATACCGAGTCCGTGGCTATCCTCTTTCAGTATTTCCACCACTTGCAGGCAACGCTCAATAAAATCGTCAAATTCCAGAAAATCGCGTGGCGGATATGCGCACACAGATAATTCAGAAAAAACGATCAAATCAGCTTGTTGCGCTTTGGCGATTTGAATGGCTTCGCGCATTTTACGGGTATTCTCTTCGAAATGACCGATATGATAGTTTTGTTGAGCGAGAATTATTTTCATAACTTCAGATGAATAAGCGATCAAAGGTAAGGCAGAAGGGGGAAAGGGTCATTTAATTCAAAAGGCGTGTATAGGGTATTTATGAAACACCTGATTGAATCGTATATTCAAAAAAGAAATCGAAATTTTTTGGACTAATTTATAATTACAATTGGCGTGAGTGCAAAGACTCAATGCTATTTGCTTTAATTTCTTTCAAAATAAAATTGCATTTCGAACTCCATGATTTACTACTCGCTTTCATCTCTAAAATTGGTGTCATCCTCTGGGTGGCCATCAGAGCTACCTCTCAAACGCTTCCTTGAATTTGAAGCACCTCTAGTATAATCATCAAGCCCTACGTCGCAGCGTTAACCCCTGCCCAGTTTTCACCACTTTTAATTCTTGAAATCTGCATGTCAGATACTTTGAAAGTCTTTGCAAGTGCTTTTAATTTAGCACCTTGATTTAATTTTTTCTTGATCAACATAACTTTCGTAGAGGTCAGTTTACAAACTTTAGTTCCCTCGTAGCGTTTGCCTACTCTTTGTTTTTTTGCTTCAATAACGTGTGGACTTGTCATTTGATGGGCCGCATTCTCCGCTCTTGTCATCCACTGAAGATTATCTGCCCGATTGTCGAGTTTGGAATGGTTTAAATGAGCAACCAGGTTATGTTTCTCCGACGGCTTATCCAGAAAATATTCTGCCACCATTCTGTGAACGAGTCCACCATGATTTATTGTACGTTTCAGTTCGATTGCTTTGAACTCTTTTTGATACTTCTTTTTCATGCCGTCCAATAAAGCGGTCAAATCGTTTATTTTCTGCTCATAGTCGAAATAGGATTGATCCTGTACGCGTTTGGCTTTGTTCCTTGTACGGAGCTTACCTATTTGCCGAACAAGTGTGGCAATTTGCTCACGCAAAAAGTCAATACGTTTTTGGTCTTTGGGATCTCGTTTTTTGTAAAATTTTAGTCGAATAATACGATATCCACTGACCATCGCCCCTTTTAAAATGGTCTCACCATTCTGCGGTGTAGTACTTCTCACTCGTCCGAAGTTTGAAATTTCAATCTTTATTTCGTTGGTGTAATCGAAGTCGAATTTAATTTCTTTCCAAATTTCTCCGATGTATGTTTTGCTCATTCTTGTATTATTCCATTTTTCTGTCGCCCCAAATTTAGTGCAGAACCCGCAAGAAACCATGTTTAAACATATGTTGACCTGCCTGCTTCAGCAATCTAATCATCCGCTGGGCCATTAAAGGCATTCTGTTTCCTGTAAAAATGAATGATATCAAGCAGTTTTTAAATGCTAAGGCTACCACAAATACCGATTTATTATTCGTAGCAATCGTTAAAATCTGACCTTAAAAAAATTGCCACTCCTTCCCAATAACTACACTAAGCCAAGGTCCATTCTACTACTGTATTCAAACCATTTATATCTGAATACCAATGAATCGATCCGCCTATTTCCTGCACCCGTTTGCGCATGCTGTAAAAGCCATTATTCTCTCTAACATCCGGCGCTAAGCCTTTCCCATGATCTTGTATGGTAATCAATAGTGTGTCATTCCGAAATAAAAGTTGAATATTCACTTTCGTAGTACAGGCATATTTATAAATATTGGTACAGGTTTCCTTTAAAATCATCAACAAATTTCTGCGCGCTAAACCATGCATGGCCAAATCGTTTTCTGCTATGTTCATCTGAAAATGAACTTCGATGTCTGCGCGTTCAAAATATTGTTTGACAAAACGACGGGCATGATCTGCGAATCCTAGAATAGTATCATTTCTTGGATTTAAACTCCATACCAAATCACGCATGGTGGCTGTTAGTTCCGAGGCTTCATCCACTATTTGATTCAAATCCGTTTTGGTTTCCTCATCCTGATGTTTTCGTTTCAACATTTCGCTGATCATTTTGATGGAACTCAGTCCGCTACCCAAATCGTCGTGCATATCGATACTAATCCGATCGCGCTGACTTTGCAAGGCTTGTTGTTTTTCAATTTCTTTTTGCTGGGCCATAAGTCGACGTTTAAAATACAAGCGTGTAATCCAAATAGCATTGGCTACCACTAATAATAACAAAGCGATTCGAAACCAGGTAGTTTGGTACCAGGGGGGTAAAATATGGAACTGGACAGCCTGAACGAATTTATTCTCATTCAGTTGTTTTATCCGTAAAATATATTTTCCACTCTGCAGGTTATCCAATTTAATATTCCCGCTTTTCTCAACCTGAAGTTCTTCGCCATCATTTAATTGATAAGTATAACTGTTTCCACTTTTATTTTGCAGATTGCTTTGAACCAATTGAACTTCCAGATTGTTTTCATCATGCTTAAAAAGCATATCAGGGCGTTCAATCAATTGGCGTTTCCCGCCTTTTAATAAGGTCCAATTGATGAGTAAACAAGAATCTGAGTAAATAGACTCTTCGACAGCCTTCATATTCACCCGGATCAGTTGGTTTACCCCTCCGGCAAATAGTGTATCGCCTTTTACACAAATAGCAGATTGCATGAATGACCCTTCAGGAAAACTTTCACCGGCCCGAAAATAGCGGTTGCACTTATTTTTCAAATGATAAAACCAATCCCATCGGCGGTGGTGTACCACAAAAAAGAACCATGCTGATAAAGGGCTTTTAATCCTGGCACCCGGTAATACTTTCAAAACTAAAATAAGATGCAGCTTCATTTTCACGGAGTCGAATGGCGCCATAAACTTCTGATGATATCCATTTTGAATGTTTATGCATACTCAATTGGGATATTTCGACTGCTTTCGGAATATAAATAGGTTTAATCTCCTTACGCTTGTAGTTGAATCGATTTGCCTGCGAAAAGCCCATCAACCAAATATCATCTCCATCCTTTTCGGCATAATTGACGAATTCCAAATCAAGTTTCATGCTATCCGGATGGCAGGAAATTGCCTGTTTAAAACAAAAATGCCCTTATAAATCCGAGAAAACAGCAATAATTGCGAATCATCAATGGGGACCGAAACACAAATGGATTCTCCTGTTAATCGTTGACCCATTTGTGTATTTAGTATTTGTATCCCCTGTTCATTCAGGGTATAAAGGCCATTTCCACTTGCGACCGTGGTTGCCCCCCAAGCATGAATTTTTGTCACCAATG
Organism: Bacteroidota bacterium; assembly: GCA_016715505.1. Classification (GTDB taxonomy): domain Bacteria; phylum Bacteroidota; class Bacteroidia; order Chitinophagales; family Chitinophagaceae; genus OLB11. The sequence continues at coordinate 1,878 of JADJZY010000022.1, read as the reverse complement.
GTTTACCAGGCAAATGATTTTCCTTTAATCGCTTCAAGTCAACTCCTAAATGAAATACGCCATCTTCAGTACCAATATACAATCCACCCTGATCTGCATACAAAGCCCGAACGGTTCCAATCGCAGCGGGATTTTCGACAGCTTGAACAAATTGTCCGGGACGTGATACGACAAATAGCCCTTGTTGAGTGCCTATGTAAAAAGTTCTGTTTAGAGAATCATAGAAGTTACTATAAATTGAATTCCCTTCCTTAAACCAATGATTCAAAGCATCACTTTCGCATTCAATATAATCTTCCATTTGATGACAAAGCAGCATACCATATCTAAGACTATTCAGGTACATATGTCCATCTTCTGTTTGCAGAAGATCATTGATTCCAAATCCAGAGATATCCCTTCCTTGATAACGAACTGGAATTTTTTTAAACCCATGAGCTTGAAGTATATAAAGCCCATTCGTACCTGATACAAATATGGAAGTCCCGATTTGGCTTAATCCCATAAGCACTTCCTGACCACCCGGAATGGACATTAGAGAATCCTTTACACCCTTCTTGCGCCTTAACACACCCTCGGAATTGATTAACCAATAATCTACCCCTTGAAAATTTTTATGCTGAGCAGAACATTTGGATTTTGAATATTCATTGGCCAAATAACGCATTGAAAGTTTTTTTCGATTACATTGAATGGCCCCTTCTATCAGTGTTGATTTGCATACCACCTGAAATGCGTTGCATAGAAATGATGGATCGGTTTCGCAGACAACCTGTATCAGGAATTTGACGATACTGGCTACTATGGATTAAAAAACGGTTATGCCTTTGGTATAACTCGCTGCCCAAATAAAACCGGCCTCATCTTCTTGAATAGCATAAATCAATCCAGGCGCGATATGATGCACACTATCTTGTGGAAACTGAAATGAAACCAGATGATCGCTCTGATAAAGTTTAAGGCCTTTTTTCGGTTCCTAGCCAAATCAAACCGCGTGAATCACGGAAAGTACAAAACACCATTTCCGGCACAAGATTCACCTGCACTTTAGCTATTACACAAAAAGGTAAGAATAAAAGGAGGGTAATAAAATTTATGCGAATCATTTCACTTTTCAAACCTTACAACTTACAACATTTATCAAGTATTTTATAAATATCCGAGAATGTTTATGAATCCATCATCTACCATGGTCCAATATGCACCTCGAACAATCGTTTTAATGCATTTGATATTTCGTTAAGCACAAATGTGCCAGAAAATCGATAATTTATTGGCTAATTTAGCGAAATATGAATAAAGAAAACTCTACGAAATTCTATGTGCTGAATATTATTGTTTCGATGTTTGATGAAAAATACAATTATCAAAGTAAAACACACAGTGCATTTTTTAAATGATAATTACGAAATTCAACGATTCTTAGATTCAGTAGATGGAATTCAAATTTTCACAACGTGGTTGCAATTAACGTATTCAGAAAAATACGACGATTAGTAAGGAATATATGATCACGTTATTAAAAAATACTACATCAATGAAATCAAATCATGCGATTTCTTCCCTTCTAATTTTTAAATGGCGAAGGTTATAGTGAACTCCTAGAAAAGAAGAGAAAACTACAGTGTCATATAAATTTCAAATTGACTTAATGATTTTATCACTGCTAAAGATATTTATGATGCTTTCTGAAGAGCATTTGGGAAAATCTCCTTGTGGACTAATTACTAATTCCCGCCATATGGACTCCAAAGTGTTCATGAATGCGTTAAACACCAATACTCAAAATGTTGATACCGACAACACATTCATGTAAACATACTTGATAGTGATGTTCCTAACGAAAGTAATTTAGCAAGAACAAGAGACTGTTTAAAA
>JADJZY010000021.1 GCA_016715505.1 Bacteroidota bacterium | reverse complement strand
CAACTAGAACAAACAATAGCAATGGGCTTTAAAGAAGGTCTTGAAATGGCTATGCAAAACTTAGATGCCATATTAGCGAAATAATAAAACACTAAAATCAGATTTAAACAAAATGAATAATCTACTATTTGACTTCACAGTTGACAAATCAACTAAGACGGTATTCATAACAAGGGAATTTGAAGCCGAACAATCATTGGTATGGGATGCCTTTACCATAAAAGAAATTCTTGACCAATGGTGGGCTCCTAAGCCCTTTGAATCAAGGACAAAAGTTATGGACTTTAAAGTAGGTGGACGAAGATTTTATGCAATGGTAAGTGCAGAAGGCCAGGAATTAAATTATTCAATTCAAACTTATACAGCTATTTCACCAAAAACTAATTTCAAGTTTGAAAGTGTTTTTGCTGATAAAGACGAAAATCCATTCACTCCTGGCTCATCGTGGGATTTAACGTTTAGCGAAAAAAATGGAATAACAAAGGTGAGTATTTCCATTTATAACGAATCGCTTGAAAGAATGGAAAAGATGATAGAAATGGGCTTCAAGGAAGGTTTTACAGCTACTTTGAATGAACTAGGTTATTTATTACAAACACGAAAAAAATAACACGATGAAAAATACACTTAAATTATTGACAGCCATAACAATGGCGACAATGTTGGGTTGTGTAAATTCTCAATAAAACTCACACGAAAACAGTAAAAACGGATACAACCACATTAAAGAAGACAGATAGGATTTCACAAAAAATTACACCTTCAATTTGGGTAGAGACAACAGACGCAAAAGCTGTAGCAGATTATTACCTTTCCATTTTTAAAGAGGGTAAATTGAAAGAACACCATAAATATACAAATCCACCAGAAGCAGGTGGTGGCAATTTTGAAACTGCAATTGTAGAAATTGCAGGAATGGAATTAAGTATTTTAGCAGCAGGTCCATTTCAGAAATTTAATGAATCTGTTTCATTTGTCATTAACTGCAAAGACCAAGCAAATTTGATCATTATTGGAATGCATTGACAGCAAACGGCGGACAAGAAAGTTCTTGTGGCTGGTGTAAAGACAAATATGGTTTATCGTGGCAAGTTGTTCCTGTTGAATATTTTGATCTTATAAACAGCGATGACCCAAAAGTTCGAGACAAGGCAATGAAAAATACATTGCTACAAAAGAAAATAATCCTTTCAGAACTTAAATAATAATAAACAAAACAAACAATTAAAATGGCACAAATTAATCCACACATCAACTTTAATGGAAATGCAGAAGAAGCATTTACCTTTTACAAATCAGTGTTTGGTGGTGAGTTTTCAAAGGTTGTTCGCTTTAAAGAAATTTCAAGCCCTGAATATCCAATTCCTGCAAACGAAGAAAACAAACTAATGTATATTTCTTTGCCTATTGGCGATGGTGTTCTAATGGCAAACGACATTCTAGAAGTAATGGGTAAAGTAAGTGAAGAAGAAAACAGAAGCAAAATTACCATCAGTGCAGAAAGCAAAGAAGAAGCCTACCAAATATTTAACGGACTTTCAGCAGGCGGACAAGTTGAAATGCCTTTGGACGAAAATCCTGATGGGACTTATTTTGCTATGTTTAGAGATAAATTCGGAATTGAATGGATGGTAAAATTTGACCCCAATGAATAACAATTAAATCAACGGTGTTCACCACTAGACAGAGAAAAAATGGTGCTAACAGCGGTTTGACATAAGGCGGGAGTCAATGCTTCGCAGACAGTTTTGTGCAAGCAGAGAGTTTAAATTCACTCGATTCCTTATTCCACATCGCAGAAAGGGAAAATGCTACCAGCTAGAGTAATGCCTACATCATTTTAGAAGATAACCAAACACCAATACTATCCGCAAACAATGTGGCTCCGGGCGTATTTTCTCCAACAAATTATTCGGTGAATTCAGCCGATGAGCCTATCAATCCCTTGAGCACTTTGAGCAGCTTTACGGGGGATCTCAATGGCGTTTGGAAACTATTTATTCGGGATGATGAAGCGCCGGATATGGGTAGTCTGGCATCCTTTCAACTGGAATTTGCGCAACCGGATACCAATGGATATTCAATTAGCTGGTTGGCCAATCCGTCAGGAAATCAATCGAGCCTCAGCAACAGCACTGCATTTAATCCTATAGTAACACCCGCTTCTTCAACCATCTACATGGCGACTGTGACCGATTCAAAGGGTTGTTCCAATTCAACTTCACTTCAGATTACTGTGCTGCCCTGCAATAGCAATCTTTCTTTAAAATTATTTATAGAAGGGTATTATGCCGATGTACAAAATATGTTACCTGTAAAAATGAATCAGGGCGTTGGAAACAGCAGTACAGATGTAGATGATATTACGGTTGAAGTGCGACAAAACGCCGGCGCCCTATATACCCTCGTTGCTTCTTCTTCGGCTGCATTAAAAACAAATGGATCTGCATTGGTAACATTCCCGACTTCGATCAATGGCAGTTATTATATTGAGGTGGAAATATCGAAATGCGATTGAAACAGGGAGTGCCGAACCGGTTCAGGATCAGAAGAATCACGAACTAGATTATTCTATCGCTCCAAATGAGGCTCCTGAATCCCATTGGAGAAAGCCGGCAATGGTGTATGGGCCATATTTTCCGCGTCCGCGACAACCGCGTGGGTGGTGATGATGGACTCGGATTACAACGGGCTGGGAAAACGATAGTAATAATTTTGCCGGAGGATATTTTAGTACCGACCTCAATGGAGATGGTGTGGTCGATGGCCTTGACTTTATTTACTGGGAACAAAACAGCAACAATTTTGTGGGCGTGATTGCTCCATAATCCAGTTTCCAATACCCCTAAACAAATCAAAAAAACGCTACGAAGATGCAGGTCTTTGTAGCGTTTTTATTTGAAGCCTGAATGATTTAGAAGGGTAAAATGTCGTGTAGTATAATTGGGTGTTGAGAAAGAAGATGAAAGAACAGATACCGTTTATTCACCCATGCTGTTCATTCATACACCCAAGTACTTCTCAATGGGAAATTGATTAATTTAGCGCAAACAATCCTATGATTCAAGCGCTCCTTGTTGACGATGAAGAAAACAATTTGAAGAATTTGCGTTTTCTTTTAGAAAATGATTGTCAACAAATTGAGATATTGGGTACTGCACAAAATGCAGATGAAGCGCGAATATTTTTGAATCGCCATTCGGTGGATGTGATATTTCTGGATATTCAAATGCCCGGTGAATCAGGATTCGATTTCCTGAATAGCCTTCCCAATCATCCTTTCAAAGTTATTTTTGTAACTGCTCATAGCGAATATTCCTTGCAAGCCATCAAGGCCAGTGCAGTGGATTATATTTTAAAGCCCGTAAATATTTCAGAACTGCAACAAGCGGTGGAGAAATTAAAATTTCAACTACATAATCAACAGGCAGCCTCGATGAACCAACAATTACTCCAAAATCTTTTACAAAGTAGTCTACATCATTCAACCCCAAAACGAATTGCATTGCCGCAATTGGGTAGTGTTACTTACCTCGAGGTAGATGATATCATTGCGCTTCGGGCTGATGGCAATTACACGATTATTCATAAGAGAGATATGCAAAAGATGGTGATTACAAAAACCCTCGGCGATTTTGAAGAAATACTGGATGCCGCACAATTTATTCGCATTCATAAGTCGAGCATCATAAATCTGTTTCAGGTTAAAGAATATAGTACGATGGATGGAGGCCTTGCCAAAATGAATGATGGTAGTGAATGGAGTATTAGCAGGCGGCAGTTGGATTTATTTTTGAAAAGGATGAATGATTTGAGTTTGTCGTTCAAGAAATCGCATTGATACCAAGAAATCCTCGAGGTGCAAGGCAAACGACTCCATATCCTGATACTATTACTATTCATGGAGGGTAAATGTTTTGCTCAAAGTATACAGCCCCCACTTTCTTTCTCCATCAGCCGAATTACGCAAGATCAAGGATTATCGCAGGGCTCCAATTATTTTCGATATGAGGATGGACTTGGTTTTATGTGGATGACCGGAATTGATGCCCTGAATCGTTTTGATGGAAAGGTGATTAAAGTATATAATCGTGCACGGTATTTTAAAGACTGTGAACCACTTCAACAAGGTTATGGATTTGCTGAAGATGAAAATCATCATCTATACATTGGAAGCACCAAAGGCCTTTATATTTATCATCGCAAAAAAGATCAATTCTTAAGGAAGAAAATTTTTTCCGATAAGGAAGACGTTGCTATGCCCATCGGATATCTCAATGGTCAAATATGGTGCTTTAACCCTAAATGGCAATTGGCAACCCTTGATGTTCGGACCCAGGGTATTGAACAAATAACTCAATTGGAACTGGATTCCATCACCTCTGTTCACAATTACACCTCTTCTTCTATATTTTATTACCGGTATCCCTTCATCGACCGGCAACAAAGAATCTGGTGTATGTCTGAGACCAGGATTGTTTCATGGGATTGCAATACAGGACATCAGGAAATTCATTTGGAACAATATATCAAACAACATCAATTACGATTGATGCATTGCTCCTACGATAGCCTGACAAATAACATTTTACTAATCACCCAACAAGGCCTTTTTCAATATGACCTGGATAGTAAAGTGATTCAAAAAATTGAATCCAAAACCTTGCGTGCTTTTGCCCCATTTCCATATGCCATCATTCGCAAAAATCTTTTAGTAGCCAGAGATGTGCGTGGAAAAATAATTCTCATCGATTTAATCAAAGATTTGGTGGTGTATGAAGAGCAAAGAGAGCCCTATCAATTAATGGCCTCATACGACTTTCGCTTTGACAAAAGTGGTCGTTTATGGATGTGTGAAGATGGACGCGGACAAGTCATCCTGGATTTTGGTCAAAAATTAATCAATAAGGAACCAGGGATTGCTACCTTGTCATATTCAAATTTTCGAGGAGGAGTTAGCGGATTTGCCGAAACGCCTGAGGGGAACATCATGATGCAACAAGCGGAAATGTTTACACCTCAAGGAACTTTTTCGCTGAGTCCACAAGTATATCAACAATACAGTCATTTCAATAAGGTATTAGATACTGTAAGGAAAGGATTGTGGTTGTTTGCTGAGAATCCCACCAGTGCAGATGCAGAATCGATTTTATTTGTGAATGCTCGAAACAAAGTGCAATGGAAATTTACGGAGCAGGATTTACATCATCCGGGCCGGATTAAAGATCTGCTACCATTGGCGGATGGCCGTGTTTTATTTTCTTCGCAGAAAGGCCTGACCTGTCTAGTTCCGGCAACAAAAAAAACGGAAAGATTCCAGGCACTACCTGAGGGAGACCCATTTAAAATAAATCCGCTCAGTGGCCATCGATGGGCAATCAGTTATATACATCACTCCATGAAATTATTTCGTTTCAATAAACATGGAGAGCCAGCATACATTCAGGATATTTTACCGGGTGTACAAGCGCTATATCTTCAGCAAGATACAAACAGACATCACTATTGGGCAGGCACGAATCAAGGAATTTATTTACTGGACCAGAACTTCAATGAGCTGAAAAAATTTGATGCGAATACGAATTTGGCCGGAACAAATATTTACGGACTTCTGCTGGATGATAGCGGACATGTTTGGTGTAGCCATCAACATGGTATGAGTAAAATTGACGCAAATACTTACCAGATCAGCAATTACGGAAAAGAAGACGGAATACAGGATTGGGACTATAACAACAGAGCCTTTCTGAAAGCAAGAGATGGGACCCTGTTTTTTGGAGGAGTTTCAGGATTCAATTATATAAAACCGTCCCTGAAATCAAAGGATTATTATCTGCCTCAAATCTATGTTGACGAAATAAAAGTAAACGGTCAAATATGGATTCCGGATACCAATGCGAATGAAATTGTATCCTTAAAATTGAAGTCGTTTCAAAACAATATCAGCTTCACCGTATTGGTTCGCGATTTGGCAAAAGCAAAATCCAGAAAGTTATTTTATCGTTTGATGCCCATCGATACCGTCTGGAAACCTTTGAGTGATTTGGGTGTCATTTCTTTTGATCAGCTCACTTCAGGAAGGTATAACCTGGAATTAGGAGTAGCTCAGGAAGAAGGTTTGAACATACAACTACAAAAATCTGTATCGCTGTATATCGCAACTCCCTTTTATTCAACCTGGTGGTTTTGGGCCATCATCATTTTACTATTACAAAGTGTACTAACCATCTGGATTTATAAACACCAAAAAAGGCGTCAATTGCTAAGAAAAGAGCAAGAACTCGCCTCTTTACAACTCGCCTCTTTGGAGCAACAGGCATTTACCGCGTTATTGAATCCCCATTTTATTTTTAATGCACTGAATAGTATTCAACATTATATCAATGTTCAGGACCGACAAAATGCAAATCGGTATTTGACGGATTTTGCTTCCTTGATCCGTAAAATTTCGAATCGGCACAGCATTCTTTTATTCCACTAGAGGAAGAAATAGAAAATGTAAGCCTCTATCTACGCCTTGAAAAAATGCGATTTTATAAAAAATTTGAATATCATGTGGAGGTTCATGAATCCCTGGATCCAGAGGACTGGATGATACCCAGTATGTTATTACAGCCACTCATTGAAAATGCACTGATTCATGGCATTTTGCCTTCTAATGCTGATGGACAAATAAGGCTTTCTTTTTCACAACAGCATGAGGACCTGAAGATTCAAATCAGTGATAATGGTATTGGGCTGGCACACAGCATGGCAAACAAACAAATGAACCAACATAAGAGCCGGGGTATGGAACTCATTCAGAAAAGGATACAGGCCTTGAATCATTTTTCAAAACATACCATCCACTTTCATCAAACTACCGCATTTTTAAGTCATACCCATCCGGGACACAAGATTGAAATCATCCTACCTGCCGACTTATATGAGAAATGGATGGAAGCCAGAATATCTCCTACTGACCTTTAAATGATCCCATACATTTTTAGACAATCTCCAACACAAATCATTCTCATTTGGCAGAGAGTTATGAACTATCATGAGCGATGAGGCGAATTCTATGTGGTAAATTTTGGCCTGAGCGCAATACCATTCATACAACCTTACTGGTCATTGGTACACCCAAAGGGTCATCTTCAACAATCCACTACATGGGCAGGCGAGCCCAGACTATGTTTAAACTTGATTTACTCACTTAAACATTCAGCTCATGAAAAAAAATTTAATAAAAAGGGTGCTCCAATGGGTATCATTCCTGATGCTCTTTGCAACGAATGCTTCGGCACTGACCGACTACTTTACCAATACCTCTTGGCAATATTGGAATGGTTCTTCCTGGGTACCTGCTCAGCTAAGTCCTGGAAATTATTGCAACCAGGTCAATCCGGTTTCTGGAGCCAGTATGATATGGGGAGCCACAAATACATCCGGTCAAACGTATAAATTTCGACTGATTTTTACAATTCCAAACGCCGAATGTAATTTGTGTAATCGAGTAGATTCTATCTATAGTTATGCCGATGACTCCTGTGCGGTGTATATCAATGGCGTAAATATTGCCTTAAGCTTAGGGAGTGGAGGCGAGGGCATTATCCCTCAGGGCTTGATTCAATGCGGAACCAATACCCTTGAAATTGATGCAAACGATGTTTTCGGGGCTTGTTTCTGGTTGGCAGCCAAACTTCGGGTAGGGGCTTCGAATGGTGGGATGATGAGCACCAGTCCGGCACTCAGGTCGCTTCAGGTGGGTACTTGTGATTCCTGCGAAAAATTAACTGTTGGAGGAGGCCTTTTACTAGATCGTCATGGATTAAACGATGGAAGTTTGGCAATGGCACTCAAATTTGGGAAATGTAATTCTGGTGAGGGGATTGCCTCGCAGCGGATTGGAAATTCAAATCAATATGGGCTGGATTTTTATACCGCTTCTGCAAAACGAATGAGTATCACCAATATCGGCAAGGTGGGTATTGGAACCAGTAATCCGGACATGCAATTAACGGTACGTACAACATTCAGTGGTGATGATGGTTTAAATATTTCGAATCAGGGAACCAATGGGAATGCGGCTATCGCGCTTACGACAGCGAGTAATCAATGGTCGCTCAAGAATATTGGAAATGCTTTTTCAGGCGGAGGATATAAAAATTTTGGTTTGTATGATCAAATGTCTACAAGCTATAAATTGGTGGTGACTCCGGTGGATGGTTTTATTGGTATCGGAATCAATAGTCCTAAACATAAATGGCATGTACAAGATGGGGCTGCGATGATTTCGGGCAGTAATGCGCTGGGTGGGCCAATGATATTATTTTCAGAAGACGCCAGTAATGGAGCTTATCCTAATGGACGATGGGGCATTGAATATGAACCGACAGCGCTCGGATTAAATTTTTGGCAACCATGGAATCCATCAACCGGAGGAGGGAGTAACTACCGTCTGTTCCTACACAATAATGGAAAGGTGGGTGTAGGAACTTCTTCACCCAGTGCCCAATTTCATATCATGGCTTCAGGCGGCAACAATCCCATTCGTGTAGAATCCTTATCAACCCAATCTGATACCCTGCTTGTAACGACCGATGCACAAGGTAATTTTCATAAAAGGAGTGTGAATAGTCTGAGCCAGGGAATCACCAATACCTGTGCAAGCAACCATACGCTTCCTAAAGTGTTGAATCCTCAGGGTGGGCTGGGATGTAGCCAAATTACAGATAATGGGGTAAATGTTGGCGTTAATTCAAGTGCGCCTGATGTAAAATTCGAACTAAAATGTTCTACAAACGCTTCTTTTCTGGGTAATCCATACTATGGGAATAATGGGATACAGATATTGAATACAGGTGGAATCACAGGGGCTTCATTATTTATGCATAGTGTATCATTAAATGGAACAAAATGGGGGATTTCCAGTACAGGCACTGGCAATGGTGCAGGCCCGGGTAAATTGGTATTCACAAATTTCTCTGCTGCACTTGATGTTATGACCTTGACGCCATCCGGTCAACTCGGATTAGGAAATTCATCGCCGGGCGCCCGCTTACACGTGAATGGCGACATATTATTACAAGATAGAGGACAAAAACTCACCTTTTTAAACAATGCAGTATATATCGAAAGACCTGTTGGAACAGATGGGCTGATGCTACATGGTTCGGATATTTATATTAAATCCACCTTGACGCCAATCAATATGATGTCAGCCTCAACCATTCAAATGAACGATATCAATGGAGCAACAACCCTATTGGTAGATCCACAAACCGGAAGAGTCGGTATCGGAACAACAAATCCTAATAACAAACTGGAACTCAATGCAGGTTTCAATCAAAGTGGTTTGAGATTTACACAACTGACCGCTTCTTCGACATACCAGCCATCAAATGGTAAGATGTTGAGTGTTGATGCAAATGGAGATGTTATACTTACAGAGGCAGTCTCTAATATGAATAACTACTGGACCCAAAATAATTTGCAACATTGGTTATATCCGACAGATGTGAATCAAAAAGTCATCATCGGTGTTCCTGCTGCATCGATAAGCACAAAATGCGCCTCCAATTATGCACTCTTTGTAAATGGAGGTATTCAGACGGATAAACTGGTGGTCAAATCATACACCAGCTGGCCCGACTATGTATTTCATCCGAACTATCAACGACTCAGCCTCCTGCAACTTGAAAAATTTATCATCGAAAATAAACATTTACCGGGCATACCAACGGCAGCACAAATAGATCATTCAGGAATGGATCTTGGAAGTTTACAAATTCAGCAAATGGAAAAAATTGAAGAACTCACCTTGTATATTATCGAAATCAAAAAGGAATTGGATCAGGTGCGTCAACAATTGAATGGGTTTCAGGAATCAAAACATTAAATCATTGAAAATGTTCAAACATATCTTTTTTATTATCCTAAGCACTTTAATTCCCGGATGGATATTGGCACAATGCGCACCGGGGCAATTTAAAATCACGATATCTGAGAATATGCCCATTTGCCTCACACTTACCGACGGTTTGATAACACAGCATCGGGTAGCGCAAGGCGTATGGAATAATAGTTTACAGCAATATGAAATTCAGGTTTATGTGTGTCAGGGAAACAGCAACAACCTGAATGTTTGTGGGTTTACAATGGACACCGGTATTTGTTATTTTCTTAAACCATTTGATTGGAATATTTCTGACCCACCACCCTTGCAAATCAGGCTGAATTCAGCTGCTTGTAGTTCAGGCTTATCTGGCATGCAGTTGGAATATAGTCACACCAACCGTCAGTTAAATTTATCGGCACCAGGCAATGGAAATGCTTATTCGTTGTATAACTGCCGGCCCTGTGCGCAGGATATTATTATCTCTTCAAGCGCCATCATGAATACATTACCGGTTGAATCATCTACCTGGATTAAAACATCGGCATCTTTATTACCGGATCCCAATTTAAATATTCGTTGGGATGCAAATCCGGAAGGCGGATATATTGAATTGAATGACGGCATCAGCATTGAACCGCAAAATGGCATTTTTATAGCCTCCTGTGTGGATGGTTGTGGCCCCCGGGATCCATATCACAAACAACTCCAGGCAGCTTTATGGTTAGAGGGGTATTATACTTCCACGACTCATCACATGGCACCTGTTATGCAAAATCAGGGATTAAATGCGGACCCCGGTATTTCGGATTTGATACAAATTAGTTTAAAGGATTCAGATAATACTCAAACCTTATTTGAAACAGATGCCTATATCAGTACACAGGGAGTCCTATCAAGTGATATTCCTTATTCCATTCAGGATGCGGTTTATCTTCAAATCAAACATCGAAATTCAACAGAGATTTATTCAGCAGCAACAAGGATAGAAATACCCATGGAATATCCTTGTATTTTCACCCAAGCCGCGAATCAGGTTTATGGCTCAAATCAGGTAGAATTGGAACCCGGTGTGTTTGGCATATTCTCCGGCGATATCAATCAGGATGGCGTTGTAGACGGACTCGATTACAACGATTGGGAAACAGATAGTAATAATTTTGCCGGAGGATATTTTAGTACCGACCTTAATGGAGATGGTATAGTGGATGGTCTCGATTTTATTTACTGGGAGCAAAACAGCAACAATTTTGTGGGGGTGGTGGTGCCATAATGGAACGTCAAATTTCAATTCTCATCTAATGATTCAGACCATTCCAACAAAGGAGACTTCATGCACATCATAAAAATCCGGATTTAGCCGCTTGAGCAATCAATGCAGCCGTATTCTGAACCTTAAATTTCATCAATAGGTTTTTACGATGACTATCGATGGTGTGCTGACTCACAAATAGTCGATCTGCTAATTCTTTGTTTGTAAAACCTTGTGCAATACAGGATAAAATTTCTTTTTCCCGTCTGGTTAAAATGATATCATGTTGCTGACTTGCTTGGGTAAGACCTGTACCGGGTATTTGAAAACACATTTCTCCGTCCATGACACGATAGAGAATACTTTTTAACTCATCGGCACTGATCGATTTACTCATATAACCATGTGCGCCATTTTCAATCATATCGCGAATATAACTGCGGTCTTCAAAGGTTGACATAATGACAACTTTTATATCGGGATATTTTAAAAGGACCTGTTTACAAAGTTCGATGCCATTTATACCGGGTAAATGAATGTCCGAAATCAGCAAATCCACTTTTTGACCTGTTAGATATTCAAGAGCAGTTTCGGCAGAAAGAAATTTGCCTTTTAATTCAAAGTCTGCTATGGTCTCCAAAATGGCCGATAACCCGGTCAGAACCATGGGGTGATCGTCGATAATAATCAGTGTAATGGGCTTTTTCATCGTTCGGTAGCGGGGAATTCAATATGTACAGATGTGCCTGTTTCAGGATGACTTTGTAAATGCATGACACCATTTAAAAATTCTACCCTGCTTTTAATATTTTTTGTACCCATGCCTGTTTGCGGGTTGTGACGATCATATCCGATGCCATCATCTTCAACAACTAAATGCATGGTCTTTTCGTGATGGGTCAATTGCACGAAAATGGTTTTAGAGCGACTGTGCCGGATGGCATTTTGTAATAATTCCTGAATAATACGATAAGCGACGATTTCCTGATCTGCAATCAGACGATGATTAAAATCCAGACATTCAAACCGAATCATTGGGGAAGAAGTAGTTTGTAAGGATTCGCATAAATTTTGGACGGCGGCCTGCAAGCCATATTGTTGAATCGTTTCGGGCATCATATTTCTGGAAATTTTACGCATTTCCTGAATGGCATATTCCAGTTGAACAATAGAATTTTCGAATAGATTTTTTTGCTCCGAATTTCTGAACATGTCTGCTTGAATGGAAGACAAAGAAAGTTTGACCCCGCTCAATAAACTGCCCAAACCATCATGCAAATCGCGGGCAAATCGGAGGCGCTCTTCTTCCTGAGCCTGCAAGATATCCGTAGCTGCTTTAAGGGTTTTTCCTGTTGTAACTGGATGATGATTTGCCGGTCCAGACTCCTTTTTCGCTGAATGGTGAGATACAATAAACCCAACCATCCTAAAATAATAATGGCCACTCCGATGCTCAATCCTATCCAAAGATTTTTTGTTTAATTTCTTTTAACTGATGTTCTTTTTCCGATTGCAGCTGATCAATTTGTTGCTTTTTTTTCAGTACGGCATATTTTTTGTCCAGGTCAATATTTTGTTGAACCGTATTTTCATTTTTTAGCGAATCGTTGAATTCGAGTTCGCGGGTTAAATGTACCAATGCACTTTTGTATTCTCCTTTTGCTGCATCCAGTAAATATTCTGTTCTTTCTATTTCTAAAAGCAGACTCCATTCCGAAGTTTTGTATTTGAGGCTTTTAACTTCCTTGAGCAATTGTTCGGCATATCCGAAATCAGAACGTTTGGTGGCCAGATTAGCACGCTGCAACATGGATTGTATTTTCAATTTAGGCATATTGAGCTGTACCGCAACAGCAATAGCCGAATCGGCATACAGTGAAGCGTCGACATAATTTTTAGAATTACCCAGAACAGCTCCCAATGATTGATAACAATGAAATAATTTTTCGCCCGGCTTTTTGTTTCTGAAATAGGACAAACTTTCCCGACTCAGGCTTTCGGCTTCTTTCATTTTTTCCAGACGAATCAAAGGACTTGCTTTGTTGATTTGAAGATTGGCAATCAAATCCAGATCATTTATTTTTTGGGCAAGGGTCAGGCCTTTTTGAGCTGTTTCCATGGCCAGTGTATAAGCGCCTTGCAAGTAATACAAATTGCTCAGGTTACCAAGGGCCTGTACCATCGGTTTATCCATATTGAGTTTTTCATAAGTGGATATAGATTGTTGTAATTTTATAGCAGCCTCTTTAAGGCGATTTTCGTTCATAAAAATACTCGCCATATTGGTTTGGGCTGCAGCAATCCTGAATTCATTTTTGCATCTTTTGGCAGCCTCCTCGCTTTTGTTGAAATGAGCCAGGGCTTCCTTGTTTCGACCATACTTCCGGCAAAGAATACCTAGGTAGTTATTCGATTTGCTCAAATAAAAATCATTCGAGATGTTTTCGGCAATGGCTGCAGCCTGGGTGTATACTTTTTGACATAGGTCAAATTGACCATCTTCACGGGGTTCTCCATAATTAAGCAACAATTTAATTTTAGCGGTATCATCCGGCAAGGCTTGTATGGACTGATACAAACTATCGGTTTGTGCAAAAATGAAAACATGATTCAATAGGATGAAACAAATAGTTAGTATATAGAGACTCTTCGGCACGGTCAATCAAAAGTAATAAAGGAATGGGTTAATTTTCGAAACACTACGGATATCCCAGTTTTCAGCCAAATAAAAAATCCCTGTTTTAGGGGATTGTACAGCACCACCGCTCGGAATAAATTTGTTTTCAAATCAACCACCGTTTCATTTCAAAAAAACTCTTGCTTTCATTTTGCCTGCAGTATGATTCAAACATCGTGTGCAAGCGTGTAAAGCCCAATGAGTAAATTTTGAAACAACGAATTCAATATTTTAAACAATACCTATGAAAAAAATCATCCTTCTCGGTTTGCTTTTTCTTTGTCACGTGCATATTCGGGCTACCGTATTAAGTGTTAGTAATGACCCCAACGGAGGGGCTCAATACAATACCTTGGTAGCCGCCTACAATGCTGCAGCGAACGGCGATACACTTTATTTAGAAGGCACAGATATCAATTATCAAATTTCTGACGTATCCAATCCCTGGTCGAAGGCTTTAGTGGTGGTGGGTATCGGAATCCGACCGGCTAAATCTTCCATGCGAAGAACAAAAATTACCGGCATTGGAAACGGATTATTTTTTATGAATGCTGCGGGAAGTGGGAGTCGATTTTATGGCCTGCAGTTTCAAACGCCTAATTCATTTAGTGGGATAATCAGTCAAATAGTTTATGAGAATTGTGAGTTCCTGGCCAACTATGAATTTAGTAGTATAAATTATAACAATTTTAGTTTTCGGAATTGTTGGTTTACGCATTTGAATTTAGGTTATGGCAGTTATTACAATGTCCTATTTACCAGTTGTATTTTTAACGGATTTATTGATGGAGCAAGTAATGGATTTGTGTCGAATATCATTTTTGATCATTGTTTATTTCTAAGCAGTGGAACCCTTACGAGTAGTTTAAAAAATACCACCATCTCCAATAGCATTTTTATGAATTGTTCCTATTTGGGTTCTTTTACCAATTGTTTTATTTTAAACAATATTGCCCGATTACCGAATCTTTTTCCACCTTCGGGCACGGCGGTCACTTTTGGCGGTAATATCGACAATACAGACCCGATGTTGGTCAACTGCCCCATCAATACCGGGTTTTCTTCCAACGATCCGCGCGATTATCATTTACTGCCTGGCTCGCCTTGTATTGGTGCTGGCACCGTGGGGAGTGATATTGGCCCGCATGGTAGTCTCACAAAATTTAGTGAAACAGGTGAGGTATTGTTTACACCAATCATGCGAACCTTATTAATCAACAACACGACCGTTGTTCCAAATGGGACATTGAATGTGCATATCTATTCTACCAAACCCAATGATCATTAATCCTATTCAAACCATTCTAAAAATGAAAAAGTCTATTTTACTTCTCATACTCATTGCTACAATGATTGTAGTGAATCATTCTGCATACGCAACTTTAAAGAGGCTCAATAATAATCCGGGTGTTGTTGCAGATTATGCTACTTTGGTGGCTGCAATAGCCGGCAAATCAACTTGGGATACTTTGTATGTCGAACCTTCAAATATTGCATATATGGTTAATTCCACAGACGTTGGTTCTTCCATTGCTTTTTTAGATGTACCTGGAAAGGTTCTTATTGGCAATGGATACTTTTTAGACCCGACTATTCCCAATTCAATTCAAGCGAACAAAATGGGAAGTTATATTTCTACCACTCAGATTGGACTTAAAGTGAGTAATGGAACTACTTGTATTGGACTGACGTTTGGCTCTACATTTTTTTTTAATAAATTTGGAGGACAAGTTTACAATATCAAAATAATTTCCTGTAGATTAGGCGGAGTATCATTTTATAACAATTTCACTGTTCAGGGTGCTCCTGGGTCAGTTATTAATTATACGAATATAATATTACATAAAAATTATATTGAAGGATCAATAAGTGCGTCTTCAAATACCTTAATTGATTCCAGCAGTGTTTTTAACGGTATATCCATTCAAAATAATATAATCGGTGGAAACATCTATCTTTCTCCATTCTTTTTTGTAAATAACAATCTTATTATTCGGAACAATATTGTTGGTGGTATTTACGAGGCACATCAGGCTTATTGTGCCAATAATATATTTTTGAGTACGGACACAACTCAATTTAATTTTTCAGAGAATAATTTGAAGAATAACATTTTTGTCGCTGTTCCGTTTGTCATTAACAACACTTCGAACATGGTTAACAATCAATTCAATGTAAGTGTGAGTTCATTGCTTGTTCCTTTCAGTGCTTCTGTTGCAGCTGATGCCAACTATTTGTTGTCTGGTACATCTCCTGCCATCGGTGCAGGGGTTCCAAATGGTTCCATCCTTGTTGATTGTGGCGCGTTTGGCGGCCCCGACCCTTACAAATTATCCGGTATACCTCCTTTTCCTACCATCTATAGTTTGTCGACTCCAACAGTCATTCCTGCCGGTACGAATATGAATGTTACCATCAGTACCAGAAGTAATCAATAGCATTCATAAATATCATGCTGATACGATCTCTTTTAGTGTTCATACTTTGCCACATGGCCATGGTGATTCATGCCCAGGATCCTCCCTATCCATTGGCTTCAACCCCAGCAAATATCCAACAAGCCGAATATTTTATCGACAACTTACTTCCTTTCGGTACTGGTATTGCCATTCCCTTGAATCCTCAACTTGATATCAATAATCAAACAATCTCTATCAATACGGCAAATTTATCAGGCGGGTATCATCAATTCTATATCCGTACCATGGATAGCACCGGCAAATGGAGTATGACCAATATCAAAAAATTTTATGTGGATCAGGATCCGGAATATCCTATTTCGCCAATTTCACGAAATATCATTGCTGCAGAATATTTTATCGACGATTTACTCCCTATCGGCAGTGGGATATCCATTCCTTTGAATCCTCAACTTGATATCAACAATCAAACAATCTCTATCAATACGGCAAATTTATCAGGCGGGTATCATCAACTCTATATCCGTACCATGGATAGCACCGGCAAATGGAGTATGACCAATATCAAACGATTTTATGTGGATCAGGATCCGGCATATGCGTCAGCACCTGTCAACCAAAATATCATCGCTGCAGAATATTTTATCGACAATTTACTCCCTATCGGCAGTGGTATATCCATTCCCTTACACCCTCAATTGGATATCAATAATCAAACAATCTCTTTTAATACGGCAAATTTATCAGGCGGGTATCATCAACTGTACATCCGAACCATGGATAGCACCGGCAAATGGAGTATGACCAATATCAAACGATTTTATGTGGATCAGGATCCGGATTATCCGCTTGTTCCGGTAGTCGCCCCACTGGTGGAAGCAGAGTACTTTTTTGATCAGCTTCAGCCCTTTGGATCAGGTACACCCATTATCCTGAATCCGGCAAATGATATTAGCAATCTTTCACTTACTTTAAATACGGCCTCATTTTGTGGTGATGGTTTTCATCGTTTATATATTCGCACAAAAGATGCGTCGGGGAAATGGAGTATGACCAATACCGAATCTTTCGAAATTGTGTCGACCGGAAACATCACTGCCTACCAATATTTTTTCGATCAGGATCCGGGAACTCAGGTTTCAGGAAATGGCGCTCTTGTACAGATTACTTCGCCTGATACGATCCTTTCGCTCAATACTACCATTCAAATACCCTCAGGTCTATTGCCCGGATTTCATACTTTATTTACCCGGACTAAAAATGACGATTGTATTTGGAGCATCACCGAACGGCAATCCTTTTATCTCCTGCCCGTACAGATTGGGTTAAACATCGATCAGTATCAATATTTTTATGATGAGGATCCGGGTTTCGGCATCGTGGGGAACGGGGCTGTCGTGGCTGTAAATCCTGATAGCATTTATTCGAATACCCTTAGCGTCAATTTGCCCAATACCCTCAGTGACGGATTCCATCAGTTGTTTGTCAGAACAAGAAGCAGCGACGGGGTTTGGAGTATAGCTGAACGTCAACCGTTTTATCAGTTAGCTCCACAACAGGCCATGAACATCAATGCGTATCAATATTTTTTCGATGTAGATCCGGGATTGGGAATTGCTGGAAATGGAGCTGTCGTTGGAGTGAATCCAGATAGTTTATTCAGTAACAATTTGAACCTCAATATTCCTAATTCGCTCACGGAAGGTTTTCATTCATTATTTGTCAGAACCCGAAATCAACAGAACATTTGGAGTATCGCAGAGCGGAGCGTTTTTTATGTTCACGCGAATCAATCTTCTCAGGTCATCACTGCACTGGAATATTACTTTGATCAGGACCCCGGTATCGGAAATGGCATCCCGTATTCCATCAGCCAGAATGATACCATCGATATCCTAGCACAAATTTCAACAACGGGTTTAATAGATGGCATGCATTTATTGTTTGTCAGGGCAAAAGACAATCAAGGTCGATGGAGTATTGTGGAACGCGATACTTTTATGTTATTCAATGGCGTGCTCGCCGATCATTTAAATTTTGATGGGAATAATGACTACGTTGCTCTACCTAACGGAGGCGGAATAAATGGATCAACAACAGGTACCATAGAAATGTGGGTGAAATGGAATGGCAACAATCAACCCAATGGATTTCAGTCATATGGTGCGATAATGGGCCGGCAAGAAAATGGTGTTTTTTCAAATTACCTTTTAGCATTGGATGGCCCTGATCCAAATACCGCAAAAATTTTCTGGAGACCCTATTATGCCATGAGCAATGCTTTTGTGAGCAATATTTCACCGGGCAATGGCTGGAACCATATAGCCATCGTGTTTGATGGTGCAGATCACGCCTTGTATATCAATGGTCAACTGTCTGCGTCCATAAATACAATCGGAACATTTAGCAATTCAACCATACCCTTAACAATAGGTGCCTGGACCGGTGATGGGAATTGCTATGCGCAGTGCGATATCGATGAATTAAGAATCTGGAATACTGCCCGTTCTCAGAGCGATATTCAAAGTTCCATGAATTGTGAACTGCTTACATCCCAAAATGGATTGGTTGGCAATTATCATTTTAACCAGGGATTTGTCAATGCGAATAATTCAGCCATCAGTACCTTGGTCAATGCTACAGGCAATGGCGACGGCAACCTGATGAATTTTACATTATCCGGAGCCTCTTCAAACTGGGTAGGAAGTTCACCCATCATTACCGGTGTTTCTTGCCTCTCCAATGATACCCTTTTTGTAAAAATCATGCTTGAAGGATATTATAGCGGTGCGGGCATGATGAATCCCGTACTGATGAATCAAGGGATAGGCATGAATTTGAATGATTGCGATTCCATAGAAGTGGAATTGCATGATCCGAATAATTTTAATTTGGTCAGCGCTGTTACAACATTGATGCAAACAGATGGAACCGCCACTTGTTTATTTCCATCCATGAATAATACGTACTATGTGGTGATCAAACACCGAAATAGTATTGAAACCTGGAGTTCAAATCCGGTCATGATATCCGGCAACAGCAATTATTATTTCACCACAGCCCTTTCACAGGCATATGGTTCGAATCAGGTGCAGGTAGAAAATGGTATATGGGCTTTATACTCCGGCGACATCAATCAGGATGGAGTAGTTGATGGATTGGATTATAACGACTGGGAAAACGACAGCAATAATTTTGCAGGCGGGTATTTTAGTACCGACCTCAATGGTGATGGAATTGTAGATGGTCTCGATTTTATTTATTGGGAAGAAAACAGCAACAATTTTGTAGGAGCAATAAGCCCATAAAACACAAATCAATCAATCAATAAGAACGCCGTTATCATAGTCGGAGTTTTTTTTTGTGGCACAACCATAGTGCATTTATTACGGGATCACCCGTTTTAAACCAATATGGGTTTTTAATGCACAAAAATGCATTGAAAATCTTTCAGAGGTTTATGCATACCTGAAAGATATGTTCATATAAAAATGAGGAATCGAATTTTGGATTTCGTGGTCGGTATTTTCTTTTAAATCAAGAATACGGTATCATATAACTAAAATGGGCATATGTTAAAATCGTTGGCTATGCGAAAAAGTCAAATTAATTTCACCACCTCAACAACGTCACTTTTAAACTTATTCTAAAGCGTAAACTTTATTTTCTCCTCCTTTCCTTATTTCAAAAACTATTTCAATCCACTTGATTGATTCATCATCATGTCATTTTTTAATCAATAAATATAAAGTTCAGATGAAAAAACTACACCTATCCATTCGAACACGGTTTTGTCGATGGCTTCTTTGTTTGGTAACCCTCTTTGGATTATGGACAACGCAGGCTATGGCACAAAATGTGAATGTTTCCGGAGCCAACGCTGGTAACGGAAGCTATGCCACTCTTCAAGCTGCTTTTGCCGCAATTAATGTTGCAGCGAACAACGGTTCAGGCCCTATCGCTGTTTCGTTGGTAAACAGCACCACCGAGACAAGTACCGCTGTTCTCGACAATTTCACCTGGGCTTCGGTTACTGTTACTGCAACAGTACCTGTAACGGTTCAAGGTACAATAACGGGTGCAATCATCAAATTAAATGGAGCTGATAATGTTACCATTGACGGACGAATTGGAGGTTCAGGAAGGAATATTACAGTTCAAAATAATAGCACCGCTGCTGCAACTGCTGCAATTTGGTTAGCGAGTGTGGTAGCCGGAAATGGAGCTACCAATAACACCATACGTAATTTGGAGTTAGCCTGCGGGGTAACACAAAATACAGCCTCTTTCGACCTTTGGTGTGATTATGAGTGGTACAACTATCAGTACTACTTCTAATGGAGTGGATAATGACAACAACACCATTCGCGACAACAGGATCATTCGTGCCCGTTATGGTATTTGCACACGTGGTACAACAACCAACCTGAATGAAAATGTACAAGTACTTAACAACATCATTGGAGCAGCAGCTTTCGGTGCTGATGAGATTGGTAAAGTTGGTATTTTCATGCAGGCAGATAATAACTCAACTGTATCAGGAAATACTGTTCAAAATGTTGGTGGTGACTTTGGGAATACATCTGCTGGAGCAGATCGTGTGGGTATTGGTATTGGGCAAGAGAGCTGGAGTACATCACTTAGTACACTTACTTCCACCAACTATACAGTAACGAATAATACCATTTTAAATATTGTTGAGGAAAGAACTTTCTCTGCAGTTGGTTTGTTGTTGGGAACGACTAATGGCGGTTCCGCCACTAATAATTTAGTTGCTAACAATTTTATCAATAATGTGAAGGCTAACGGAACAGGTGGAGATCAGAGCTGGTATCGGAATTTCAGGAGGGCATTCAGACCGAGTAGTTTATAATACCATTCGAATGGCCGGTGATGTTGATCCTAATCCTTCGGCTACTGCCACCTCAAGTCTTGGGAGTGGAATTCGAATGGCGGTGCTAATGGAACTACCCATTTAAATTTAACATTGCAAAATAATATTATGTTTATGGACTTTAGCTCCTCGAGTGCGTCTGCGCAGGTATTACGCAATCAGTGGTAATTCAGCGGCTTATTTTTTTGGAACTGGGGGCGAAAACTTTAATGATTATTATATCAATCCACTCAATCCTCAATGTGTAACCGGGGGCTTGGATCAACCTCGGAAATACTTTAAGTACCCAGTTTGCGACTTTGGCTAACTGGCAGGCTGCTTATACTGTTGCACAAGACGCCAATTCTATTCAAGCTGATCCTGGTTTTATTTCTACATCTGATTTGCATATTAGTGTAGGTTCAACGACTGTAAATAATGTGGGAACGCCAATCGCAGGTGTAACAGCCGATTTTGATGGGGATACACGTAATGGAACGAATCCTGATTTGGGTGCAGATGAATATACGCCTGTAGTTTGCCTAGCCGCAAATGGAGGTAGTATTTCACCTTCTACTGTGAACCGTTGTGATGGTCAAACATATACAATGACATCTTCAGGTGCTGAAGTTGGCGCGGGAATCACTTACCAATGGGAAATTTCATCAACCGGTGGGGGTGTTGGATTTGCGGATGTGTCGGGGGTTCCGGGCGCTGCAACTGCATCTTATTCAACCGCAGCCTTAACCCCCGGTGTATATTATTATCGTTTACGGGTAGATTGCTCAAATGGCCCGGTTACAGGTTATTCCAATGAACTCGCTTTAACGGTAAATGCAAATCCATCGGCTTCAATTGATTTGCCTGTTGCCAATTATTGTAATCCAAATGGGGTTGCCGTTGAATTGAATGCAAGTGGGGCATCAAATATTAGCTGGGCTCCAGCCGCCGGTTTAAATACAACCACTGGTGCAACTGTTTCTGCAACACCTACTGCGAATACAACTTATACGGCTACAGTCACCGATGGAAATGGTTGTACTGCTACCGCAACATCTGTCATTACGGTTCAATCAGGTTTGACTGTTTCATCCATTACCGCAACACCCGCAACAGTTTGTAACGGCGATAATTCGCAATTGCAGGTAGTGGCAGAAGTAGTAGGCGCTAATACAGCCGCAGGTACCATCTATTCTGCCGGAACAGGTTCATTTGAAACCATTTCCAGTCCGAATGTTTTAACAGTACCAACTGTAGGTACCGCCGATGATGGTTTCGAACAGGTTAATACCACAGGTAGTTTCGATTTCAATTATAATGGCGTCAACTATGATAATTTCGTCATCAGTACCAATGGTTATGTTGTCATGGGATCAACTGCACCTGCCTTAAATGGTATTGCTACTACTTTAACCACAACAGTATTAAGTAGCTTCAATGCTGTGATAGGATTTGGACGAGATGGAAATATCAACGTGACCAATGGGGGAAGTATCAATCATGGATTGGATCCTACAGGTACCAAATATGTATTTGAGTATTTTAATTTCGCTATAGCATCTGGTGGAAATGAGAGTGCGACACAATTGGCGAATTTCCAAATTGTTCTTTGGGGAAATGCCAGTACATCACCTGGAAGAATTGATTTAATTTACGGAACAAGTGTTGGTGCTCCTGCTACAAATGCTGCGCTGGGTTTGAGAGATGCATCTGCAACGACAGCATTTAAAAATGCCCTAACAGGTTCAAGTACTACTGCTTCAACCACTGCTACTTTCCCTGCAGATCAAACGATGTATACTTTTGAAAGACATACCTACACTTATGCCTGGACGCCATCGACTTTTATTGCTGGTCAGGAAAGTTTATCCAATCCTTTAGCAACTGGTGTTACGGCTACAACTATTTATACCGTAGTTGCAGCCAGTGCTTCTTCTGGATGTTCAATTTCCAGTAGTGTAACCGTTACGGTAGAACCTTTAAACTGCAGTCAGGCTACAACCTCTGCGGCCACCTGTGAAAACACCAACTTCACTGTTACTGCAAACCACACGGGTGGTGGAGCTCCTTATAGTTATTCATGGGATGATGGTATGGGTGGTGTTTACCCGAATGCTGCCAGTATTACTGCTAATTTGGCGGCGGGTACCTATACATTAACATGCTCTGTATCCGATGCTTGCGGAAGCAACTGCGTTTCAAGTACAACTGTTACAGTTAATGCCTTACCGAATGTAACTGTTACACCGAATTCAGGAGTAATCTGTCTCCCTGGCGGATCAGCTATTGCCCTAGCTGCAGCTGGTGCTACCACTTATGCTTGGACTCCTGCTGACGGCTTATCGGCTACCACTGGTGATAATGTAACCGCTAACCCTTCCGGAAGTAGAACATATACCGTTACCGGAACCGATGGTAATGGTTGTACCAATACAGCAAATGCTGTAATAACGGTTGGTGGTGCCATTAGTGCAACAGCCTCTGCTTTACCAACAAGCATTTGTGAAGGAGATAATGCTCAATTAAACGTTACCGTTTCTCCAACGCCTGGAGCCGGGGCCATTAAAATAACTGAGGTAACTACTTTCCGCACAGGAACGGGCGCAACGAGTCCTTATCCAGTTTTTGCAACGGGAGCAGATTTAGTAGAAATATCAAATATAAGTAGTTCTTCAGTGGATGTATCTGGTTGGACTGTACAAGATTATGCGAATAATACAGCTACCGTTACTCACGCTGGTTTTGCCTTCCCTTCAGGAACGGTTATTCCATCAGGCAGTGTAGCAATAGTTCACTTAGGAAATGGAACCGATGATATTGCCAATCGATATTTTAATACTGGAGGTACTAACGATGTTTGGTTATCAACTAGCGCATATGGTATTGTATTAAAGAATGGTTCATCAGTTATTGATGCAGTTGGACGCGGTAATCCTTATGTTTGGAATGCCGGTACGGGCGTAACTGCTTCGGATTGGTCAGGTAATATTGCTACTACTTCTGCAGCGGGTATTGTCAGAACTGCAGCATTAGATAATAATGTGGGATCAGACTGGGTATTATCAACGATTACACCAGCTACTATCGGAACTTTCAATACTGGATATATTCCTTCGGTAAGTATTGCTTCTTATTCATGGTCTCCAAGTGCATTTATTGGTGGTCAAGAGGCTTTGCAAAATCCTTTAGCTACTACTATGAATGCTTCAACAACCTATTCAGTTGTGGTTACTACCACGGATGGTTGTACTGCAACTGGTAACGCAACCGTAACTGTCACTCCTTTAACAAGCAATACTTCAAGCGCTTCTGCTTGTGATACTTATACCTGGTCAGTCAACAGCACGATGTATACGTCAGACTTATACATCGTGAATGGTTGATTGGTTTGACATTACTTATACCTGGTCAGTCAACAACACGACTTATACGTCAAGTGGTACTTACACATCAGTAAATGGTTGTCATACAGAAATTTTGGATTTGACGATTACACCGTCTACTTCAAATACCAGCGTTGAATCTGCTTGTGATAGTTATACCTGGTCAGTCAACAACACGACTTATACGTCAAGTGGTACTTACACATCAGTGAATGGTTGTCATACAGAGATTTTGGATTTGACGATTACGCCGTCTACTTCAAATACCAGCGTTGAATCTGCTTGTGATAGTTATACCTGGTCAGTCAACAACACGACGTATACTTCAAGTGGTACTTATACATCAGTGAATGGTTGTCATACAGAGATTTTGGATTTGACGATTACACCGTCTACTTCAAATACCAGCGTTGAATCTGCTTGTGATAGTTATACCTGGTCAGTCAACAACACGACTTATACTTCAAGTGGTACTTATACATCAGTGAATGGTTGTCATACAGAGATTTTGGATTTGACGATTACGCCGTCTACTTCAAATACCAGCGTTGAATCTGCTTGTGATAGTTATACCTGGTCAGTCAACAACACGACTTATACTTCAAGTGGTACTTACACATCAGTGAATGGATGTCATACAGAGATTTTGGATTTGACCATTACACCGTCTACTTCTAACACAACTGTAGCATCAGGATGTGACAATTATACATGGTCAGTAAACAACATGATGTATACCCAAAGTGGAACATACACCAGTGTAAATGGTTGCATTACTGAAATTCTGAATCTCACCATCAATCCATTGCCATTGGTTACTGCCAGCGATGTGAGTGCTTGTGCTGGTAATTCAGTGAACCTGATCGGTAGTCCTGCCGGTGGTAATTTCAGTGTTGCAAATCCATACAGCGGACCTTCTACAACTTATACCTATACTTACACAGATGGTAATGGTTGTACCAATACTTCGGCTCCTGCCAATATTTATATGACTGCTGCACCTCCTGTGACTGGCATCAATATGAGTAATGTTGGTGGTAATTCTGCTACAGTTAACTGGAATGGAATCCCTGGATTGGTTTGGTATGAAATTCGTTACCGTGCAGTAGGTGCTGGTAGCTGGACAGGCGGCGGTACACAAGCAGCTCCTACTACTTTCAAAAACATCATTGGCCTGACAGCAGGTACACAATATGAAATTGAAGTACGTGGTTTCTGCGGTAATCCTAACTTCCCTGGTCCTTGGAGTTCAACCACCATCTTCACGACTAGCAATGCATGCGTTGCTCCAATGAATTTGAATGCGATTAATGTAACAGGTACTACTGCTACACTTACCTGGACTGCTGTGCCAACTACGAACTATTATCAGGTTCGTTATCGCACTGCTGCCGGTCCTGGTGCATGGGTAAATGGTACTGCTTCTGGCGCTGCAACCAGCAAAAACTATACTGGTTTAGCTTTGAACACAGAATACGAATGGCAAATTCGTGCTATCTGTAATCCTTCTCCATTCTCTACAGGTCCTTGGAGTGCATTGGCTAGTTTCACAACTTTAGCCAGCAAACCATCTGTAGAAGAAATTGCATTGGAAAACAATATCACTGTTTATCCAAATCCTGCAACTTCGGTTGTAATGGTAGATGTAACTACAGAAGCTGCTCAACAAACTGTTGTTAAATTGTATGATCTCAGCGGACGTTTGGTAAAACAAATGCAAGCTCAACACGAAAGTGGTGCTCATACCATGACCATCAGTTTGAGTGAATTGTCTAACGGTATGTACACTGTTCAGGTCATCTGTAACGATGTGCTGAAACATACCAGCAAGATCAGCAAACAAGACTAATTGGATTTGCGTTAAACGCATAAACAGATAGTTTAAAAGGATCGGGCCCGCGAAGCGGGCCCGATCCTTTTAATAAATACGGCTGTTACACAATCTTCTGTTGAATCGCTTTAGCGACTGCTTCAGTACCTGATTGAACTTGTAACTTCTCGTAAATATGTCGAATATGTGTACTCACAGTCGCTAATGATACCGAGCATTTATCAGCAATCATTTTATAACTCAATCCTTTGACCAACAAACCTAGTATTTCTGCTTCGCGATTGGTTAAATCAAAAGTATCCGATTCTTTTTGATGACCGGGTTCGCTGCATAAACGTAAAACCTGACGCGCCACACTGGGTGTCATGGGAGCACCACCTTCCATGACCTCAATAATTCCTCTTAATAAGTCGTGAGGTGGTGTTTTCTTTAAAATATAACCATCTGCCCCGGCTCGAATACAGGCGAATATTTTCTCATCATCTTCAAAGACAGTTTGCATGATAATTTTTACATCCAGATGATGCTTTCTAGTCAATTTTACGCCCTCAAGTCCGTTGGCATAAGGCATGTCAATATCCATGAGCACCACATCCGGCTTTTTCTCCTCAATAATTTCCACCACTCGTCTGCAATCGGGAAAGGTTCCTATACATTCCATGTCAGGGGTCAGATTAATCATCATTTCCAATCCGTCGCGACGAGTTGAATTATCATCAAAAACGATAACTTTTATTTTCATGGATACAATTTTTACTGGCAGGCAATTTTTACGGTGTAAAACTCCAAATTTTATCGCGCAAAACCTATCATCAATTCAGAGGATGCCGGGGTAAACGCATTTCGAAGTTAACTTCTGTGCCTTGTCCTTCCTTCGAAACCAAATTCAAATGGGCTTTTAACTCTTCCGCTCTTTTCTGAATATTTTGTAAACCATTTCCACCTAATGACTTTTCACCTCCATTGTTCAAATATTTTTCCAAATCAAAGCCAAGTCCGTCATCTTTGATATGCATGATAAATTTGTTTTTAGAGACCTTCAAATCAATCCAAATGTTTTTGCATTGAGCGTGTTTAGCCGCATTATGAATAATTTCCTTAAACAACAGATATACATTTTTACGGTCGTTCATATCCAAAGTCAATTGCTCGGAGGCCTGATCGCTGCTAAAATGAACGGTACATTTATTGACATCAAACGATTGTAAAGCAAATACATTCATTCGATTCACCAAATTATCCAGTTTGTCATTTTTGTTGTTAATCGCCCATACAATATCACTCATCGATTCCATCATAGCATTTGTACTTTGATTAATTTTACTCAGAACGGTATTGAGCGGGTGCTGGACGTCTATCATCATTTTGGCCGATTCGCCATACAGTGAGATGCTGCTCAAAGTTGATCCAATTTCATCATGCAGATCCCGGGCGATCTTTTCACGAAACAACTGCACCTTGGTAATTTGTCGGATTCGGAAACGATACAGCAAATATATTCCGGATAGGAATAAAGAAAGGAGTAGTATTTTGAACCACCATGTTTGATACCAAGCGGGTAGAACGTGTATCAGCATTGAAGCACCTTGAGTATTCCAAACACCATCTGTATTCGTGCCCGTTACAAAAAAGGTATATGTTCCCGGAGAAAGATTGGTAAAGGTGGCTTCATTTTTGTTACTTGGCTCGGTCCATTCATCATGAAAACCCTGTAATTTGTATTTATAAAATTTCTTTTGATTACTTCTGAATTCCAATGATGCAAAACTGACCGTAAACATATTTTGCCCGGGATGCAGTGTGATAGATTGAGCATATGGAAGTGGCGCATCGATGATATGTCCATTGGTTTTAAATTCGATGCTTTTATTTGAAATGGAGAGCCCGGTAAAAACAATCGGCACTTGCCCCTGTTTTTGTAAAACCTCTTCAGGCTTAAAAATGGTATAACCACCAATGCCCCCAAAAAACAGTTCCCCACTTTTGAGTTTCCGATATTCAAAGTGATTAAATTCTTCGCAGGATAAACCATCTTCGTAAGTAAAATTTCGAAATTCCTGGGTTGAGGGATTCAAACAACTCAATCCTTTATTCGTACTCATCCATAGGTTATTGGCCTCGTCGTTCAGGATGCCATAAACGACATTATTCGGTAATCCATCCTTTTCGGTGATATGGATACATTTTCCGTTGGAAATTTCCAAACGATCCAATCCGGTGCTGGTTGAACCTAACCACAGGTATTTGTTTGGCTGTAAAGGATCAGGACAAATACACCATAGGGAGTTTGAACTTAAACTGTTTGTATCCAATGGATTGTTTTGAAATATTTTCCACATTTTGGCGCTATCAGTAGCCTGAGGATTCAGGCGGAATAATCCTTTCTCGGTGGCCAGGTACACAAAGCCATTCTCGTCGCTATACAAGTCTCTCACGAATTGTAAGTAATTATTGGTGGTTCCGATTGGAATTTTATAGACTCTTTCCTCAGTCCCATTTTGCTTGTTGATGTGAAACAAATATTGTTCATTCTCACCATGATCGGAAAACACCCACAATCGGTTCATTTGGTCCACAAAAATATGTCGACGGTAAGGATGGATAGAGGAACGTGAATAAGTTTTCACTTTTTGCGTAAAAGGATTGTAACTCCATACACCATGATTTTTCCAACAATGTGCCCAATAGATGCCATCCTGATCTTGTGCTATATTCGCCATGTCAAAATTGAAAATACTTGCAAGAATATGTGAAGGAATAGGATCGACTCTTTTTGTATCGGTCATATTATAAATGTTTGTATTATTGGTCGTTTGAAAGGTATGAAAACAAGATTTTCGGTGATCGGTCTTCATCGCACCAAAACCTGGAGTGCCAAACCAGGTGATGCCATCTTTCGATAAAGACAGATTACTACAGATAATTCCATAATCGACCAGTTTTTTTTGCCATTCAGAGAGTGTGCCTGATTGTGGATTATAATGAAAAAGTTTATCCCCTTTTCTTAAAATCAAGTTACCATCCGGCAACATGGCAGGTTGCATATGATATAATTTTTCATCCTTAGAATAATCAAATTGTATCGTTCTTAATACCTTGCCTTTTTCGAAATCTACCTGATGAATTTTTTTGTTGGTAAATACATAAAGAATATGATTATTCCGGATATCGTTTAATAGATTGGTCAGGAACCATTCATTTTTTTGTATCCCCAAAAAGGAAAGCGGATATCCTTGACATGTCCAGTGCGTGAATTTGTTATTCGGTTTATACTTTATGAGTGTATCTGCGTTGAGCAAACAGATTTCACCTTTAGAATCCCAGTGCATGTAGTTTTCCCTGGATATTTCTATGCGTAGTGAAGGATTTTTTTGTTGCAGATTGTAATCAAATAACAAACGAACATGTTTACCTACATTTCGCTCATTTTGTTTAATTTGAATAGAATCAATTTCATAGAGAAGGGCATTCGTATTTGTGACGATAAATAATTTACGATGATGATGGCGTAACATCACGATACCCACATGATGGGGAATTTCCTTTAAGTATACCGGATGAAATTGATCAGTTCGTTTGTTAAAAACAGAGAGCCCCTTGTTTCTGGTTGATATCCAGATATTTTCCTGTTCATCCTCAACAATACCTGATATCATATTGTCGGAAAGTGAAAAGGAATCCAACGGATTGTTTCTATATGTTGTGACCTTGTAACCATCGAATTTGTTTAAACCATCACTCGTGCCGAACCACATAAACCCCTCTTTGTCTTGTAAGATACTGGATACGAAGCCCTGTGAAAGTCCTTCTTTGACACCAAACAATTCGATAGGAATTTGAACCTGAGGGAATGTGCTTTGTGTATTCGACTTTTTAAAAAGAATCAAAAAAAGAAACAAATACAAAGCGATACGCATGTTTAGGGATTTGCAATACAATGATAATTATTACTCTTGAAATCTTGAGTCTTTTCTTTGGCGTTTGAAGTAATGTAGCATCTTAAAGCGCTTTTCGTTTGTAAAATTATATACTGGCCTCAGAAAGTATTTAGCACGTACAATCGACTTTCGAATCGGATACACTGAGGCCTCATACATTTTTTTTAAATGACTATATCATCCATTCAGATGATAATGGAGGATTTAGGTTCGGTTTAAGCATCAAGAATCATCTTTAATGAGGATTGTTGGAGCTGATACATTCACGCAATTTTGTATCGTTGATTAATCAACAATTTCAAAATTTACATACTATGAAAAAAGTAACAACCACATTGAATTTGATTCTCTTTACACTCACTCTTCTCTGTCACACTGCTTTCTGTCAGGCTCCTCAAGCGATTCCTTATCAGGCAATAGCCCGCGACAATACAGGTGCTGCAATAATCAATCAATCGATTGCGTTGCGATTAAGTTTACATGACTTAACCGCGAATGGGATCATTGTTTTTCAGGAAACCCATAACGTTACATAACAATTTGGGATTATTTTCAATCAACCTCGGAGAAGGTACACCTGTTTCCGGTACAATTTCCATGATCGATTGGAAGAATGGTGCCAAGCATTTACAAGTTGAATTCGATCCTGCAGGAGGAAGTAACTATGCGGATATGGGCACAACCCAACTCATGAGCGTTCCATATGCCTTGCATGCCGGAAGTTCAGACAATGAAAAATGGGTGCAGAATGGAGCAGATATTTCGAATACAAATACGGGCAATGTCGGGATTGGCACTACAACCCCGCAGGCCAATCTGCACGTGAACGATGTAGCCGGACTGCAAAATGAAGCTTCTGCCAGCATGTTATTGTCACGGGTGTGGGTCGATAATACGAATACGCGGGCGAGTTCGGTTTTTCATTATTATAATGGGGATACTTACAATGATAATTTGGCTTTTTCTGTTTCCGGTGATGGTGGAAGTCAGGCTTCACCTAAATCGCTCAACCAAATAAAAATGATGATACAGGCGAATGGTAAAATTGGAATGGGTACGAGAACTCCACCCAGTAAACTGAGTATTGTAGATTCCGGTAGCCAAAACGCCATACATATGGATGTAGAAGGAGGCGACGCCTTGTTACAATTAAGCTCTACTTCGGTGAATCATTGGACTCGTATTGGAACCACTGGAAGCCCCTTAGCTTTTGTGACCCAAGGAAATGATAAATACGGTGGTAGTCCTTCGATGTTTATCACGAATGATGGAAAAATTGGTATCGGAACCAGTACTCCTAACAGTACACTCAACGTGATGGGTAATATGCATATTAACCATTCAGGTTACGGAATTGTTCAGGAGAATGGCACCATTTCCATGGGTACATATATTGATCCAACTGCCGGGTGGTTGGGTACGAATAGCAATCATCCTTTGTATTTTTATACGAACAATGGTTGGGAATCGATGGTGATTACCCCAAGTGGAAATATTGGTATGGGTACCAATACACCCAATGAAAAATTAGCAGTAGCAGGAAGTACCGGATTGTATGGAAACACAGTGATTTCACCCAGCATGAATGGTTCACAGGGAACTTTGTCGGTAGGAACCTCCACCATTTTTCCCAACAGCATGTTGAATGTAAAAAGTAGTTTGCAGTATGGCGCCTTTATTGACGGACCAAATACCAGCACAGCAGCATTACAAGTAGAAGGACGCACCAAACTAAATGGCAATGTTGCAATAGGAAATGGTACTGGATTTTCTTCAAACTATCGTTTGGTAGTAGATGGTAAAGTAGCGTGTACCGAATTACGGGTGCAAGCCCTGCCATTTCCGGATTATGTTTTTGATCCAGCCTATGAACTGAAACCGCTTGAAGAAGTAGAAGAACATATCAAAAACCACCACAGGTTACCAAATATGCCTCCCGCCACTGAGGTTGAATCAGAAGGTATGAATGTAGGTGGAATACAACTCAAGTTAGTGGAAAAGGTGGAAGAGTTAACCTTGTACTTATTGCAACAACAAAAGCAACTCAAAGAGCAGCAAGCTGAAATTACAAGATTAAATGAGGTATTGAAGAATATTAAAAAATAAGCGCAACCATGAAAGCATCAAATACCTTTACCTTAATCGCTTTAATGCTTTGTATAGCGATTCAAGGAATTGCACAGCAACATATTGAAAATCGAATTGAAAAGGAAATTTTCTTAAGCCCGGATCAAGACGCCTTACTGAAAAGTAGATTTAAGCGGGTAAAAATTGTTCGAATTGATTTGCCGGCGCTGTATCAATTGTCTCATTCAAAAAAAACAGATATACCTGTAAGCTTAAGTGACGGCCGGCATACATGGAATATGGTCATTGAAGAAAATGAAATACGGTCGCCCGATTACAAAAGAGAAATAACAACAGATAGTGGACGCTTTGAATTGCCTCGAGAAGCGTGTGGTACCTTTAAAGGGTATGCCAATTCTGATCCTGAATCCTGGGTGAGAATGAATATACGTGAACACTCATATTCAGCGGTGATTTGCAGCAATAATGAAATATACTATGTTGAGCTACTTAAAAAATTTATTAAAGTTGTTGATGAAAACTGGGTAATCATTTATACAGAGGATGATTTGGTTTCTTCTGATGTTTCATGCGGATTTACTACTATCATGGAGCAAATGGAACTGAATAAAAAGCGAATTCAACCGAAAGCGGAACAACAAATCGGCGCAGCTAAGGATAATCAATGGATGTCCGGTGGTATTCAGTCCTTAGCATCCGGGGCAACGAACAACAATAGTAACTATCAACCGATGTTGAGTAACCAAGCTGCGAACTGCAGAAAACTTGAAATAGTTACGGAGTCGGATTATGATAATTATAATAGCTCAATTTATCGGATATACTTTAACGACATGATAGACAACCTAAATAATGTGGAACCGATTTTTTTAAACCAGTATGGGATAAAATTAGTACTTCGTTATCAACATGAGTGGACG
The DNA here is from genome assembly GCA_016715505.1 of Bacteroidota bacterium. Taxonomy (GTDB): domain Bacteria; phylum Bacteroidota; class Bacteroidia; order Chitinophagales; family Chitinophagaceae; genus OLB11. Next base: position 17,053 of record JADJZY010000021.1, on the reverse strand, counting down.
ACCTCTAATGATCCGTATACTTTAACTTACTTAACCCCTACGGCAGGTGGTACTGATAGGCTTTCACAGTTTCGGAATTATTGGAATAATCCCAACTCTTACTTTTACAATAATATTGTAAAAGACCTGGGTATCTTTTATACGGGTATAAATATTGATGGCTCAATTATAGGAAAGGCCTACGAACTTGGTAGCATGAGTGCCGCAACAGCTGGTTATCAATCGGACGATTCGTATATGATCGTGCAAACAAATACGTACGATGCAGTTTTTGGTGCATTGTTTTGGCCAACTGCTCAATTTACAAGCTTGACGGCTCACGAACTGGGTCATATCATGGGTGCAACTCATGTAACCAGTACAACTAATCTGATGTATCCATCGTTGAGTTCAAATACGAATTGGCATAGTCAATCCATTTCAGAGATTGGTTATGTTTTGTCAACCTCAAGTTGTCAAGGACTTCTTAGTTCCCGATTTATAATCATCCCTTTTGCTGCGCCTACTTTTGGTGGTTTCTTCAACGGCGGAGAAATTATTATAAGATCTTCGGTTTCAAATTCAGGTTTTTCAAATTTTAGTTTTCAAGGCGTTGACCTATGCAATATTGAAGGCACTACAACAATCTCGGCAACTGGTTTCAATGCTGGCATCACCATAAAAACAGCGGCATGTGACAACTCAGGTTTGTAATGTTGAAGGATGAACGAACGCCCATTCAATCCATCTCATAATTTTGCCGACAGATTTACAGGAACGATTTTTTAAGTTTAAATATTTCAACAATGAAAAATAATTTATTGATAACAGGTATGGCCTTCGCGCTGACTCTAACTATACAAAAAAGGATTCATGCACAATCATTATCACCACAGGTGATTGCATCTGCCGGAGGCTACCAATCGAATTCAGCCGGCTCACTATCCTTTACCATCGGCGAAACCAATACCCAAACTTTGAGTTCGGCAACACATATGCTCACACAAGGATTTCAACAACCTTTCGAAATAAATCTGCTAAATGTAAAGGCCTATTTGCAGGGGTACTATATAGGCTCAGGTCAAATGGGCGATGTGCTCCTGAATCAAGGCGTTTATGCCAACCCATCTCTCGATGCAGACACTTTGCAGGTCGAATTGCGGGAAGCCAATGCACCCCATAATCTTGTTTTTCAACGGAATGTAATTCTCAAACAAGATGGATCATTATCTGTTCGTGGTATGGGCGTCATCGGACAATCATACTACCTCGTGATCAGACACCGCAATCATATCGCATCATGGAGTACAAATCCTATTTTGATCAACACACTCACTCAATATGATTTTTCAACCGCAGCCAACCAGGTTTATGGCGATAACCAACGTGAGGTCGAATCCGGCATATTTGCATTTTATACCGGCGATATCAATCAGGATGGGGTGGTAGATGGTTTGGATTACAACGACTGGGAAAACGACAGCAATAATTTTGCAGGGGGGTATTTTAGTACCGACCTCAATGGTGATGGAATTGTAGATGGTCTCGATTTTATTTATTGGGAAGAAAACAGCAATAATTTTGTAGGGGCAATAAGCCCATAATTTTTTATACAACCCAAACCCCTAACCCGATAAAAACTGCCTGACTCGTACAGGCAGTTTTTTTAATTTATACCAATGTGAATTGGTAGATAGACCAATTCTTATCTCGTCTTAAGGACGAGAGTAAATGCCGATATGATAGCTGTTTAGAACAATAACATTGATCTATTACAGATATCACTTCGGTATAAATCGCCCATGAAAATGAACCATTGAATGTTGAATCCCTTTTTTAAATGTTTGAATTGATATCTCAATCAACTCAATGATTTCCAAGGGGATACCTTATTTTTGTGCCACAAACCAATCCCTTATGAAATCTTTATTTCTTCTATCTTTTTAATTTTCTCCTTAAATGTATACAGCCAACCCATACTCCAATGGCAAAACACCATCGGTGGTTCCGGCAATGAAACTTTTAATAAGATGACTAAAACCTATGATGGCGGTTTCCTTGTAGCAGGACGAACATCTTCAACCATCAGCGGAGATAAAACGGTTGCCGGTTCTTTATGGATTCTCAAATTGGGAGAAACCGGAAACATCGTCTGGCAAAAAGGTTTTTCGGGAATTGCCTCTTATGGGCCTTCTATCGTGCGCGATGTAAAACAAACCAAGGATAGTGGATTCGTCGTGATAGCAGATATCAATGTGCCTTCCAATGGTTTAAATTATGGCATTTTAAAATTAGACAGTTTGGGTAATCTGCAATGGCAAAAAAATTATGGAGGAAACATCGATGATATTCCCGGCGAAATCATTGAAACACTGGATGGTGGGTACCTCATTGCCGGTGCATCTAATTCACACATATCTGGCGATAAAAGCGAGTTTAATATTGGATATCCTAATTCAACCGCAAGAGACTATTGGGTTTTGAAACTTGATTCACAAGGAAATTTGCAATGGGAGAATACCATCGGCGGTACTTTGGTGGATGAAGCGTTTTCAGCCGTTCAATTTTCAGATTCTACCTATTTGCTGATAGGTGGATCCTCTTCCGAAATATTTGCCGACAAAACTGTAGCGAGTAAAGGCAGTTATGATTATTGGCTGGTTAAATTACATACCGATGGGAGTATTATTTGGGATAAAAGCATTGGCGGTTCCGGAAGTGATTTTCCATGGTCGTCCGCACTCCTTAACAATAATGAGGTCGTGATAGCCGGTGCTTCGGAGTCTGGAATTTCGGGCGATAAAACAGATATCAATTATGGGTTAACAGATTTCTGGATCGTAAAAATAGATAGCAGCGGCAATATCATCTGGCAAAATACCATGGGGGGAGGCGGAAGCGATGTGGCATTTGATGTTTCAGGAAATGCCGATCAGAGTATTATGGTTTGTGGCCGCACCAATTCCAATCAATCTGCTACTAAGTCAGAAAATTTAATGGGCGGTACCGATTGTTGGGTGATGAAATTAAGTGCAAGTGGAAATACCCTATGGGAAAATAGCATCGGTGGTACGGGATTAGATGATGCACGTAGTGTGGTTCAGGCAAATGACGGAGGATATGTGATGTCAGCCATATCCAATTCACCCATCTCTTTTGATAAGGCAGAAGCGTCCATGGGTTTGCAGGACTTTTGGGTCGTTAAAATCGAATCCGATGGAGTCATCAATCCATATACATCTCTTGAACTAAAAATGTTTCTGCAAGGTTATATGGGGCAATCGGGAAATATGGTACCGGTATTACAAAATCAAGGAGTGGGAATGAACAGCTTGCTCGTTGATACGATTGAAGTGCAATTGGTTCATCCAATCACACTCTTGCCAACTGTGAATGTAAAAACCTTGCTTCAAACTGACGGCACTTTGATGGGGAATATTCCCCTGAGCGAGCTGGGAACAAATCGGTATATCGTGATTAAACATCGTAACCATATCGAAACCTGGAGCGCTAATCCGGTGCTCATCGCCGCGAATGCGACTTATGATTTTCACTCGCCGCGAATAAAGCGTATGGTTCCAATCAGTTTGAAGTGGAATTGGGCTTGTGGGGATTTTACTCCGGCGACATCAATCAGGATGGGGTTATTGACGGACTAGATTACAACGACTGGGAAAACGACAACAATAATTTTGCCGGAGGATATTTTAGTACAGATATCAATGGCGATGGTATTGTGGATGGACTGGACTTTATTTATTGGGAGCAGAATAACAATAATTTTATAGGAGCGGTAATTCCATAAAACACAAATCAATCAACCTATAGAAACTCCTGACTTTCAAAGTCGGAGTTTTTTTGTGCGGCATAACCTCATGGCTATTATCATGGAATCACTGGTTATTATAACATGGTGATTGACAATGTTCATAAATTCAATGTAAATCTTATACTGTCTCGTCCAAGAAGACGAGACAAAATTTGGATTCAAATATCTGAATACAAATACTGAGCCCTTTGTTCGGCTTTCTCTGTAGGATGGGCACTACACAAAAAGGTACTAAAGTTCCTGATCATCAAAATGGACTTTTACAACTCAATCATGATTCAATAAAACAAAAACATCATCATGAAATGTATCGTTTACTTACTCCTGTTATTATTAACATCCAATCTCACCTACGCCACTATTGTGCGATGTAACAATAACCCGCTTGTTACGGGTCCGAATGTTTATTCAAATGCTCAAAGTGCTCACGATGCGGCCAATGCCGGCGATACCATCCACCTCGAACCTACCACCTTCGGATCCTATGGTCAAATACAAGTTTATAAAAAAATAACCATCATAAGTATTGGAGATTTTTTGGAAAATAATCCTGGATTACAGGTGGGTACAATATCATCCAGGGTTTCGGACATTTTCATCAATCCGGGCGCCGATTCTTGTAAAATTTCATGTTATGTTGATAACTCAATTTATGTCTATGCGAATGCAACCATCGTTCAAAAAGCTCGCGCCACTACTATCTACACCGATAACGTTTCAAATACACAAATTAAGCAATCTTTCGTGCAATCTATATTTGGATCCAATGCCCCCAATTTGCTCATGAATAATTGCTATATCTGGGGTTGGTGTCATATCACTGGCAACTATGGGGCCATCGTACAAAATAATATCATACGTGTTAGTCAATTTACTTACGGATGGAGTTCTAATTTTGAAAATAGCATTATTGCCAATAATATTTTCTGGACAGAAAATGGAGGCGATTTTTATTTTACCAATTGTTCGTTTAGTAATAATATCTGCGACATCTCTTCTCTACCCGCTGGTTTTAGTAACGAAAATGCAGTGGATATGAGTTCCGTATTTTTAAACTGGAATAATTTTAATGGAGATCACTTTGAGTTAAACCCATCCTATCCTAAACAAAATATTGGTATTTATGCCGGCAATTATCCTTATATCCCAGGCATTCAACCCGCCATACCTTCAATTTATTTCTTGCAAGCCGAGGGTATCAATAGCGGCAATAATTTGCAGATTCAGGTGAGTACAAGAAGTAATTAATCAATCAAATTTTTATGAAATTTTATTTCTTCCTTTTCTGGTTTCTGGGAATCGCCTATAACAGCATGGCACTAAATATTGTCAAGATCGAATATTTTTTCGACAACGATCCGGGTTTTGGCAATGGTACATCTGCTCCCATTACACCCGGCAGCAATATCGCTAACCTGAATATCAATGCGGATGTGAGTGCCTTACCCTCCGGTATTCATCAGTTATATGTTCGTTGTCAGGATGCGAATGGACAATGGAGTATCACGAATCGTAGTTTTTCTACAAAACCGAAAACCGCTTTTCGGGCTCCATTCCGGACATCCTTGCATTGGAATATTTTTCGACAATGATCCGGGTTTTGGCAATGGTACATCTGCTCCCATTACACCCGGCAGCAATATCGCCAACCTGAATATCAATGCAGATGTGAGCGCCTTACCCTCCGGTATTCATCAGTTATATGTTCGTAGTCAGGATGCGAATGGGCATTGGAGTATCACGAATCGTAGTTTTTTCTACAAAACCGAAAACAGCACGAGTGCTACCATTCCAGACAACCTTGCATTGGAATATTTTTTTGACAATGATCCGGGTTTTGGCAATGGTACATCTGCTCCCATTACGCCCGGAAGCGATATCGCCAACTTGAATATCAATGCGGATGTGAGTGCCTTACCCTCCGGCATTCATCAGTTAAATGTTCGTAGTCAGGATGCGAATGGACAATGGAGTATCACGAATCGTAGTTTTTTCTACAAAACTGAAAACAGCACGAGTGCCACCATTCCAGACATCCTTGCATTGGAATATTTTTTCGACAACGATCCGGGTTTTGGCAATGGTACATCTGCTCCCATTACACCCGGCAGCAATATCGCCAACCTGAATATCAATGCAGATGTGAGTGCCTTACCCTCCGGCATTCATCAGTTATATGTTCGTAGTCAGGATGCGAATGGACAATGGAGTATCACGAATCGTAGTTTTTTCTACAAAACCGAAAACAGCACGAGTGCCACTATTCCAGACATCCTTGCATTGGAGTATTTTTTCGACAGCGATCCTGGTTTTGGCAATGGTACATCTGCTGCAATTACGCCCGGCAGCAATATCGCCAATCTGAATATCAATGCGGATATGAGCGCTTTACAAACAGGTCTGCATCATTTATTTATCCGAAGTCAAAATGCCCACGGACAATGGAGTATTACCAATGCCCGTTTGATCTGGAAAGAACATATCAAGGTGCTCCTTCAGGGTTTCTATGCCGGAGCATATAGCATGCAACCTGTATTGTCGAATCAGGGGGTATCGATGCAAACAGATCTGACGGATAGTTTGATCGTGGAAATTCGGGATGTGAATGCGCCATCTACACAAATTGCTTCTTCTCGGGTAATTGTCCAAACCGATGGAACTTTTACATGCGTCTTCGACACTGATCTAAGTCAAACAAATTCGAATTATTACATCGTTATCAAACATCGGAATAGTTTAGAAACTTGGAGTGGCTCAAGCATTGGTAGCGGAACGACAACAACCTACGATTTTACAACAGCTAAATTTCAGGCCTATGCCGGCAACCAAAGAGAAGTAGAGCCGGGTGTTTGGGCGATATACACCGGCGACGTCAATCAGGATGGGGTGGTAGATGGTTTAGATTACAACGATTGGGAAAACGACAGCAATAATTTTGCAGTGGGGTATTTTAGTACCGATCTTAATGGGGATGGTATTGTGGATGGATTGGACTTCATCTTCTGGGAAGAGAACAACAATAATTTTATAGGCGCGGCAATCCCCTAAAACACAAATCAATCAACCTATAAGAACTCCTGACTATCATAGTCGGAGTTTTTTTTGTGTGGCACAACCACATTGATTGAATCGACATCATGGCATACCGGATAATTTATTATATTTAAAATCCGAAACGAACATTGGCATAGAAAATGAATGCCACCTGCTTTGTTGGAGATAAAAGTTTGGGACAAAAAAAATCACTGCTAAAAAATTTATAAGGCCTTGAACTTTTTTGCCAAATGAATTTTTCAAGGGTTTTTAATTGAATACATGCCTATGAATACGAATGGTTTCAACCGCTTTTTGTTAATACTGGTATTTTTACTGGATATTGATTTTTCCATTCACGCTCAATGGAATTCGCCTCTTCTCGGAGATTCTCTCTTGAAGCTGATTGAAAGTCAACCCAGCGATACACATACCATTCGTTTTATAAATGGTTTGGCCATCGCTTACTCCAATAAGTCTGTTTTTGATAAGGCAGATTACCTGTTCAACAAATCCATGGAATTGTCGCGCAAGCCCGGTTTAGACCGCGATTTGGCAAGTACCTTACAAAATGTGGGTGTACATCAACGCAATCAAGGTAAATTAAACGAAGCCATCGCTACTTTGCTGGAAGCGTTAAAAATCAAGGAAGAAATCGGGATGTCGCCTAAATCCATTGCAGGTACTTGCAACGTATTGGGTACGGTATATATTTCCATGTCTGACTATGTAAGAGGGGAACGATATCTGAAAAGAGCTGTTACGATTTACGAAAATTTAGGTGACACGCTCTCTCCGGCATACCCAATTATTAATATGTCTGTATTGTATTCAAAATCTAAAAAGCATAAAGAAGCGGTTGCAAGCATTCAAAGGGCATTCAGATTATTTGGCGATCAGTTAGCTCCGCAAAATCAAGGGGTACTCTATACCAATCTGGCCACAAATTATTATGAGATGAAATCGTATAGAGGAGCGGAATTAAATATGCAGATAAAACCATGGAGTATGCCCGTGAGCAGAATATTCCCTTGCTGCTGGGTGGTGCATCTATCATTTTGAGCAAATGCCGATTGGCATTTGGCGATACAATCGCAGGCCAGAAAACTGGCCAAAGAAAGTATCCAAATTTGTCGAAAATATAAAGATCCGGCAGGTGAATAAAGGAGGCCCTGGTTCAACTGGCTTACCATTGATAGCCTCGAAGGAAGTTATCTCGCGGCTCAGAAAAAATGGAGGAGAAAAAAAACCTGATGATAGTTTGCAGGCTATGGCAACTCCGGCAGTGGTAGAAAATATTTCCGGAAATTATGAATTGCGCGATACCCTCCGCCAAACCCGGAAGGAAGTGATTCCTAGGTAAGACGCACCAATTATTACATCCTGATTGTTTCCGGCCTGCTCCTGATTATTTTGATGCTGGCTTACTTTATGTACAAACGTAAACGTAAATTGGAACTGGTGATGAAATTAGAGCAGACCCGCAATGCCATCAGCCGTGATTTACACGATGATATTGGATCCTCGCTCAGCAGTATTACCCGTTTTAGTGAGGCTTTGCAAAATACAGCCGACGATCAGGAATCGGTAAAAAATTTGTCCAGGAAAATTCAGAATATATCCTCCGATATGAATTCAAAAATGAGTGATATTGTATGGAGCCTGAATACCGAAGATGAATCCACAGAACCGCTGCTGGAACGATTACAAAATTATTGTGCCCTCACCCTGGCTCCAATTGATGTTGACTATGACATTCAATTTTCTGAGGCATCTACCCAGGTTAAAATATCGCCGCATGTGATGAAGGATATTTACCTGATTTTAAAAGAGGCCATAAACAATAGCCTGAAACATTCCGGCGCTTCACTGATTCAGGTGCAGGCATCGGTCAGCAATCAGCAACTGTGTCTCACGGTGCAGGATAATGGCCGGGGATTTGCGCAACATCATTTACCGACATTAGGTGGCAAAGGACTGGAATCGATGCAGCAACGAGCCTTAAAAATTCAGGGCGTTTTCTCGATGGAGAGCGAACCGCAGAAGGGATGTCGTGTTCGATTTGTGTTCCGCTACCGAATTAACTGACCTGTCTATTGTGACAGGTAGCCGACTAATTGGAATACTACATGTAATTTTGAGCCGTGTATGGAGAAAATTAGGGTTGTATTGTTTGATGACAATTATGATTTGAGGGAATCACTGTTGGCTGTGTTTAAAAACCATGCCAGCATTGAGGTTATTGGGTGCTATGCCCATGCCAAAGAGGCACCGGAAATCGTTTTATCCTCACAGCCTGATGTGGTCTTGATGGATATCAATATGCCAGGTTTAAACGGAATTGATGCCGTTAAAAAGCTCAAAAAAACAGCGCCGAATATTCCCATTCTCATGCAAACCGTTTTTGAAGATGAGCAAAACATCTTTAATGCCATTACTGCGGGTGCATCCGGATACATTCTGAAAAGTTCACCAACTTCTAAATTGGTGCAAGCCATCGAAGAAGTACACTATGGTGGTGCACCTTTTTCGCCCGGAATCGCCAGAAAGGTATTGGGATTTTTTCAAACCCAATCGCCGAGCAAGGAAGAATATCACTTACAGCCCCGCGAAATGGAAGTGATTGAATATCTGGTGAAAGGATTGTCGTATAAACAAATTGCTGCCAAAATGGATATCACCTATACCACGGTGCGTTTTCACATGAAAAATATTTATGCCAAGTTACATGTGGCCTCTATGACTGAGGTGGTGGCCAAAGCCTTGCAAAATAAGTGGTTTCGATAAACATTGAACATCCACCTATCACTTTTGGCAGTTGTATGCCGCAGGAGGAACGGATAGATTTGTGCTACAAATTGATCGTATGAAAGCCATCCTCCTTAACTGGCTGGCTGCTTTTGTCGATGGATGTTTGCTGCACAATACCGAACAATCTCCAATGGTAATTTTAACGATCTAGCTATTTGGCGAAAGTTCCTCAGATGGAATTAATTGGATACCGGCTGTTATCGGCACCTGTAGATGGTACCCATTCTGTATCATACAGGCAGGCCATGCGGTTGTTCTGAATCAAGATCTTATTCTGAACGATCAAACTCCAATTACTGCGCCTTTTTTTACTGTAGCAGGGACGCTCGTTTTCGACAATCATTTCATACAAGGCGAATCAGGTAACAATGGTTCCGTTTTTTCATTGCTGCAAGGTGCTACCTTAGAAATTAAAAATGCATCCGGTTTGCGGAAAGATACCCTCGGTGCGCTGCGAAAATTTGCGGTATATAATCTGCATCCTTTAGCGAATTATATATTTAGTGGAACGGCGAATCAGGAAATGAACCTAGGTATAGATAGTTCGGTCAACGACCTCACGATTCTTTCAACAGCTGTCGTAAGCAGCACGGAAGCCATTATCGTATACGGTACGGTACAAGTGAACGCCGGCATCTTTCACCTCAATCAATCGTTGACCTTAAAAGGAAATGCCCTCAGTATTTCAGGTGGAAGCATCACTTCGGGTTCGCGTGCCGAGTTACATTTTAATAACGCTCCCAGCGGACAAAGTATTCCTTCTACCATCAGCACACTGAATAAATTGAGCATCAATACCACATCCGGTGCAAGCATCTTATTAACTAATCCCCTCCCTGTTACAGCGTTTGCAGGCTTTAAGTTGTTCAATGGAAAATTAAACACAGGCCCGCATTATTTGTATTTAAAAAGTGATGATCCGGTGCTAGGAAATGCCTCCAGCTATGTCATTGGCGAATTAAAAATGGAGGTAGAAACTTTCAGTGAAACCCATAACGAAAACATCTACTTCCCGCTCGGAGGCAGTGCCTTTCAACCGCTCGGATTCACGGTGTCTACACCCAGCAATGCAGGCCCGGTGGTTCTATCAGCGAAGGTATTTGAATCCAAACCTACAGGTAGTGCCGATAAAGTAAGTCTGGGAGACAGTCTCTACAATCGTTACTGGCAAATTAAAACAGAATCGCTGCTCAACCTTTTTGATATTGATCAAATCGAAGTAAGTCCGAATGGCATGAATCCCGCACTAAGCGCCCAATCCAAATTGGGAATCTCTACCAATAATACAGTGGCTTCTTTTACGGGGATTTCCTCCGCCATCAATGCATCTACCATTTCAACGTCCCTTCCTTTGTCGGGTAGTTTAGTGAACGATTTGCTCACGGCGGATGGTTTGTTTATCGGAATTGGAAATGGCCCACTCAGTGGAGGCACTTATTGTATCGGACCATCGGCGTCCTACATTCCTCCATCGGGTACCACGTATATGAATGCTAATGCGCCATATCCTACTATAACAGCAGCCTTGGCAGCGCTCAAAACACTGGGAAGTGCCGGACCAGTTACGTTGGAATTGCAACAGAATTATTCAGGGGCGCCGGAGCCTGCACCCATTGTGATCAATTATAAAGCAAGTCATAATCGTCCGCTTAGAATTCAGGTTCGAAGTGATATAAGCTCTCCGCTTCTGATTGAAAAAAGTATTTCTTCAGGTGTGGGGGTTATCGTTTTTGATGGCGCTACATATTGCACATTGGATGGAACCATCGGGAATAATGCTTGTCATTCTTCCTATGGGCTGATACTTCGAAATAGCCAAAGCCCTATCGTGAATCAAAGCTTCGGAGTGGGTGTAACCACCATTTCGTTGAAAAATGATGCTAAACAAATTACAATCCAAGGACTACAAATTGAAATTGCTGACAACGGAATCAGCTTCGACAATACAAGCGGAATAAAAGGAAGTGATAGTATTTATATTTCCTGTAATAAGTTAATGACCCGCACCAATTTGCACAATTCCAATTGTTTTGTAAATGGAATTCGGTTTAGTCATTATGGTACCACGCCTACTATATACAGCGAAGCGATTTACATCGATAATAATTATTTTGATAACTGTGCAGTGGGGATTTTTGCTCTATTTGGAAGAAACGGCTTACTCCGCATCAGCAACAATCACATGTACCGGAGTGTGAATAACAATCCAGGACCGCAGTTTTATCAATTCATAGCGGCGTATAATAACTTAACCCAATTTAGTCAGTTTCACTTTGAAGGGAATTACTTCGGAGGAACAGCACCATTTTGTGGAGGAGCCAAAATGGACATGCGGGGTGGAACGGGTCATTGGTTCGATATCTCCAATGTAGATAGCGGGCAGGCCGTTTCTGTCTTTAGCGGAAACCATATAAAGAATTTATTGGTGACACCTATCCATAATAGTACGATGGTGAATGTTTCGGGTGGGTTGTGGCATATAAATAAAAATGAAATTGGTCATCAGACGATTGCCAATGATATTCTCTGTAATACTGCATCACAGTTCACGGGCATTTTTGTGAATATGTCTTCGCTGGCATCCAATAGAAATACTGTGTGTTCGATTGACAGTAACCAGTTTTCAAATATTACCTATAATCATCTCTCAAATTCGCAAGGGTTTTATGGCTTGAGAATTTCAACGGATATACAAACAACAACGAATTATAACCAATTTAGAAATATTCAACACAACGGTATGCAGCACTTCTGGTTGATGTACCTGAGTATGACGCATGCGGCCAATTCGACCAACTCTTATCAAGCACAATGCTCTTACAATACGGTCGATTCGGTGATTCAAACACAAGTAGCTACCGTTAATGATTGTGGGTTAGTTTATTTAAATTCGGGTTCTCACCTTTCGAGTTGGCATATGGTAGGCAACAGAATTGGTTCATTGCAATCACCCAACGCTATCCAATTCGCTTCCAACAAAGCACGGCCTTTGCATTTGGATTTTAATCAGGGTACTCTGGCAAAATTTGATAGCAACCTGGTGGCCGGTATTCAATTCACAGCCCCTACAACCAGTGTTGGACAAACCGCTTTACAACTACGATCGAAGACCATCACACAAGCCTATTACAATGAAGTCGCGCATATTCAGGCCGATGGTTTGTTTTATGTGGCAGAAAACACGTATTCCTCACAAGCTACGTTAAAGGGATTCAGCATCGAATCGGATTATTTAAACCTGGGATATAATCGAATTCATGATCTTCAATTAACAGCAAGCACTCAAACGAATGGAAATAGTTTGTTGGGCTTGTTTACAACCCGAATCAATGGAGGAGGCAACACCATTCACGAAATTCATCATAACCAAATCTATCGTTTGATCAACAAGGGTATCAGTAGCGGAACCAATCCTTACATCGTAGGAATGAGCTGGAGTAATCCTTCTATCCGCAAGGCGGTATTCAATAACAGTGTATGCCTCTCGAATGATACCTTAACGAATGCCGTAAATATTACCGGAATACGCAAGGTGTATGATGCCATGATTTTTTCCTTTTTTCATAACGCCATCAACATTTCAGGTACGGGTTCAGCGGGTAGTGTTAGCCGGGCTTTTCAAAAGGGAGCAATTTGGTTAGACACCGTTCGAAACAATATTTTTCAAAATGTGCGAAGCGGCGGTATTAATTATGCCATGAGTAATAGCACAGGATCGGCAACAAACTGGGCTTACAGCAATCATAATGTAATGTATGCTTCCAATATGGCAACCACTCTGGAATCTTCAAACGGTACCTCTTCTACCTTGTTAAATTGGCAAAGCCTTAGCGGACGTGATGCAAATTCGAAAAATGTCATGACCAATTTTGTGAACCCACTCACCGACTTGCACATCGATACCGTAGGCAATTGTGCGATTAATGATGCAGGCATGCCCATCCCTCAGGTTATCCTCGACATGGACGGAGAAAGTAGAAATGCGCTAACACCTGATCCGGGAATAGATGAATTTGACGGAGGGTTGTTGTTGGATGCCGGCCCGGAAACTTGGGTTTGTCAGAATTCATTGCAGCTGCATGCCTCACTCCCTGTCGGTACTACAGGTACCTGGAGTGGAGCCGGACTCACTTTCACCCCTTCTAACACCGATCCGAACGCCATGGTTCATGGGCTTGTTACTGGTTTGAATACTTTGGTTTGGCATGTCAGTAATGCTTATTGTTCGCTTACGGATACTTTACTTGTTCATTTGGATACTGTTTCAGGCCCCTTAAGTACAGACTACAGCACAGCCATTTGTCCGGGCAAAGCGGTTAACTTACAGTTGGCTTCTCCGCTTTTAAGTGGCTCATGGTCGACTGGCGATACATCACAACAGATTCTGATTCAACCAACCGCAAATACAACGATAACAGTTAGTGGTACAGATATTTATTCATGTCCGGTCAACCATAGCTTGTTGATTGAGGTGCTTAGCACAGGTACAAGTATCGCATCTCAACCCCTTTTACCATTCAATCAGGACGAGGGCATACAATTACCGGTCACTTTTAACTGGACACTTGGGCAAGGTTTGTCGTCGCGGAAATTATTTGTATGGAAACAAAACGAGACACGGCCTTCAAATGGCGTGGATGTCAGTAATATTACCCAAATGATATGGCCGGGTTTGGAAAATCAATCCAGTTATTTTTGGCAATTATTAAGCACTTCAATCTGTGATACTTTGTGGAGTGATACCTTCGCCTTTAAAGTCAATCATCCCGATTTAAGTCTGGAAAGTATTTTAAGTAGCAATACGCTTTCTTCTTTCTCGCCCAATACACTTTCATGGGTAGTTAAAAATGTGGCTAATCAATCAAGTACCAAAAATTACTATTGGTTTGATCAGATTAGTATTAGTCCGGATACCGTGTATGGCAATTTTAATGATACCTATATTGGCGAATTCAATTATTTATACGCACTTACAGGCGGGATGCAATATACCCAACAAAAGACGATCAACTTTCCGGAATTGGCATCTGGCAATTATCGATTGTATGCCAAAGCAGGCAATGTATTGGGCTTGGATTTAAACACCGGTAATAACGTTTTGTACAAAGATGTTCAAGTCGTTCATAAACCTGCTGCCGATTTAAAGGTTGTTGCATTGGGTAGTCCGGCTGATGCATTTGCCGGCGATAGTATTCTCATTGCTTATACGGTTGAAAATGATGGGGTCATTGCCACGCCGGCCAGCTTGTGGAAAGATGAAATATATATCTCACCATTACCATTTTTTAATTCATCCGCCATCAAACTGGCCGAAATCGGCAGTCCTAATTTTACGCTGGATACCAATTATTTCTATACACAAAACGGACCAGTGATCAGTCATATCGAAACCCTGGCATATCCCATTCAAAACGATTCATTTTACTCGGTGAATCAAAAATTCAGATTACCTACTTATTTGTTGTCGGGACAATATTATATCTATGTCAAAGTCAACAGCAATCATCCTCATGCTTTATACGAAGGTGCTTATGCTTCCAACAACCTGGCTAAGTCGCCAATAATCTTATCCCTGACTCAACTTCCTCCTGCAGATTTATTCATCGATAGTTTTTCTTGTCCTTCCACATTTGGATCAGGTACCCTGGTAAATATTTCGTGGCGCGTAAAAAATCAAGGGATTGCCGAAACTGCCACATCAAACTGGTTGGATCGCATTTACCTCAATACCAACAATGGTGTATATGGTGCTACCTTATTGGGAACAACCAGTCGTAAAACAACTTTATTAAAAGACAGTAGCTATATCGTTTCAACCCAGGTGAAAATTCCCAATGGAATCAGCGGTTCTTATTATATGCTCGTCCGTACCGATGATTCCAATGAAGTGTTCGAGTATTTACAAGAGAATAATAATACTTACAGCACACCCAATCCCATTAGCATCAGTCTGTCGCCATATCCCGATTTGCAAATTACCAACGTGCATTTCGATTTTGATACCCTACAATCCTTTGTACCTGCGAACCTGAGTTTCACGATAAAAAATGCAGGCACGGCCTCCACTGCAGGTGCTTTTAGGCAGGCTCTGTATCGCATCGACCCAAGTATCGATCCGGATTCGCTCATATATGCCGGCGATCTGAATCATGTACTCCCTATTCTACCGGGCGATTCGGTGGTTCGGAACATGTCCATTTATACGCCTTCAAAAAACGGATACTTTTATTTTAAGGTCAAAGCTGATATGAACAACACGCAATATGAACATTCTGAAGAAGGAAATAATTTGTCATTTGCTGATACCATTTTTATCCGTCCGTTTTCATCTGATCTCGCATTACACAACGCCACATTCCCATCTTCCACCACAAGTGGTTTATCTTTTCCTTTATCCTATGCAGTAGACAATGATGGCAACGGAACGACCAGTGGTGCCCACCATACAAACAGGATGTTTATTTCAAACGATCCTGTGTATAGTGTGAATGACCTTCCGACAGGGAGTATAGATTATCATGGATTGTTAGATAGTACGCAGGGATATACGCATACACTTCCCATCCATTTACCACATTCGCTGAATAGTGGAAACTATTATTTGATTATTCTGTTGGATGGATATAATGAAATCACCAATGATTCAAATGCCGCAAACAATATCGTAGCCATTCCATTCACGAATACACAAATTCCCGCCCCCGATTTGCAGGTGATTGATATTCAATATCCTGATACCATCAACAAAGGACAAGCGTTTTATGTCAGTTATACCGTTCAGAATAACGGGCCGGGAAATGTAGACAATGTCAATGTCAGTGATTTACTAAGGGTTAATTCCGGTCCGGGTATCAATAATTATTTTGGCCTTGGCATGCAGCAGAAAATCAGAAATTTATTGCCTAACCAAACTTATACGGATAGTATTTTGGTGCCTGCCATCCACAATGCCTATATCGGATTTCAGTATTTTAACCTAAGCACCAATCCTTACAATACCATTTATGAAAATGGGTTGGGGAATAACAATACCTTGTCGGATTACGTGTATATCCAAACCACTTCCAATATGGATTTGGTTCCGACTTTTTTTCAATTTCCTAAAGATACCTTTCTGTTAGGCGAAGAGGTATCCATTCCTTTTGCATATACCAATGCCGGCTCCAATGTTTACTTAGCTTCAACCCGCAATGCGGTGTATTTGCAAAACAATGTCTTGTCGGAAAATACGGAACTGAATTTCAAGGCAAATTACATTGCATTAGCGCCCGGCGATACCATTCACGATACCATTGTAACGAAGATTAAAGATATTACCCCGTTTTGGGTGAACGCCCAACTCAAACTCAATACCAGTTTATCATTTCCTGAATCAAATCTGAATAACAATATCTATAATCA
>JADJZY010000020.1 GCA_016715505.1 Bacteroidota bacterium | reverse complement strand
GTAATGGCCTGAATTGCCAGAATTGTCATTTAGATGCAGGCACTAAAGTATGGGGCAATAATTATGGTTCAGTCGCTTCGATGTATCCTAAATTTCGGGCAAGAAGCGGGTCCGTTGAAAATATTTATAAAAGGGTGAATGATTGTTTTGAACGCAGTTTAAATGGGAAAGCATTGGATACGAATAGTCGCGAAATGCAAGCCATTTATACCTATATCACTTTTTTGGGCAGCAATGTAAAAAAAGGGAAAAAGGCAGAGGGCTCCGGGTTTAAAAAGCTTGACTTTCTAGATCGGGCTTCAGATGCGGTTAAAGGTGAAATCGTGTATCAGCAAAAATGCCAAAGTTGTCATCAGGCAGATGGACAGGGAACACTCAAAGCCGATGGCAGTGAATACACATATCCGCCATTATGGGGTCCTCATAGTTATAATGATGGTGCCGGATTGTATCGAATGACCAATTTCGCCAAATATGTAAAATACAATATGCCGTTGGGTGCCAATGCCGATAATCCACAACTGAGCGATGAAGAAGCCTGGGATGTGGCTGCATTTGTGAATTCAAAATCAAGGCCACATATTCAGGTGCCCAATGACTGGCCCGATATTTCCAAAAAACCGATTGATCATCCATTTGGCCCGTATGCGGATACTTTTAGTGAACAACAACATAAATTCGGACCTTGGAAACCCATAGAAGCGCTGCAAAAAAATGCTGAAAATAAAGCAGCGCAAAAAATTACAAAAAACACCGCATCATGAAACAAAACCGTAGAAAATTTATTCAATCCATCGGACTGGCTGCAGGTGCCGGTTTGGTGAGTGTGCATCCGATAGGGGCGCTGGCAGCTGCCTCCGAACAGTTACCTGTATCAGGTTTGAGCGAAGAAGACGACAAGCCATTTACCATATCCATTTTGCAAACAACCGATGTGCATTGTCAGGTTCATCCGCATGACGAATTGTTTTGGGAAAATGATGAAAAGGTTTACCGCAAAACTGGCGGCTATGCCCATTTGGCGACTTACTTAAAGCAGTTTAGAAAAAAGAATCCAGATACCTTTTTGGTGGATACAGGCGATATGTTTCAGGGAAGTGAATTAAGTGTAAAAACCACCGGCACAGCATTGGTGCCTATTTTGGATGCCCTGGATTACAACTTGTACCTGCCCGGCAATTGGGAAGTGATCTATTCGAAAAAAAAATATAAACACTGTTGGGCGCTTTAAAAGCTCCTAAAGTTTGTGCCAATATGTACCATGATTTGGGTAACGGTGTAAAAGGTGAATTGGTGTTTCAGCCTTACCATATCTGGAATGTGCAAGGTGTGAAAATAGGTTTTATTGGTTATACTGATCCGTTGGTACCTATCCGGCAATCACCTATTTATAGTAAAGGGAGAACGTATACCAAACCCGAAGAAAATATCGCGCACTATATTGATGTGCTTAAAAATCAGGAACAATGTGCCTATGTATTGGTCGTGGCTCACTTGGGATTATCCCAACAAATTCATCTAGCTAATCTGGAAGTTTGCAAAGGAGTCAATTATATTTTAGGTGGAGATACGCATGAAAGAGTGCGTAAGCCCATTCAGTGCAAATATGCCAAAGTAGTTGAACCGGGTGCTTTTGGATCTTTTGTGGGTAAACTCAATTTAACGATTCAAAACGGAAAGGTGATTCAGGATGAATATGAATTGGTTGAAATTGATCCCAATCAATTTGGCGCCGACAAAAAAGTCAAGGCATTAATCAATGAATTGGAGCAACCTTTTCAAGCGGAAATCAATCAGATAATCGGTTATAGTACCATTCCGCTGTACAGGTATTTTGTGATCGAAAATCCTATTGATACTTTGGTTTTGAATGCCATTCGCTGGAAAGTAAAAGATGTGGATGTGGTATTGTCGAACGGATTCAGGTTCTGCCCACCCCGGACCACTCCGGATGAAACAGAAAATATTCCAATAAACAGTGGTTTTGTCTACGACATGCTGCCTGTAAATAGTCCAATCAGAAGGGCGCAGGTGAGTGGAAAAAAGCTCAGAGAATGGATGGAAAAGGAACTGAATAATGTATTTGCCAAAGAGGCTGCTGAGCGTTTGGGCGGTTGGGTGATTAAATTCAATGGCATGAAAGTTCGGTTTTTGGCCTTCGGTGAAAAGGGTAAAAGAGTGAAGGAGATGACGATTGCCGATGAAGCAGTTCAGGATGATAAAATCTATTCAATTTGTGCCTGTGAACGGGATGGTGATCCTGAAGATATGTTATGTCGTATCAAAGGGGTACAAAATGCCTTTAATACACCTTACTCCTTGCATGATGCTATGACGGAATATTTGAAAACCCAATCACCCGTAACTCCGACACCTCAAAAAAATGCAGTGGCTTTGGATGTGTCTGATGCATTGCTCACTCAGGTGAGTGGCGTTGATTATACTTTCAGATAAACGTAAGATGTACTTTTTAACCAATCTGTAATTTGTTTTTAACCCATTTAAATATAAGAAGATGAGAATAATTTTTGCTTTCATGATGATGCTGGCGCTGAATCCACTTTATGCCCAAAACCGGAACGCTGATACCAATCAGTCTATGGACGGGGCAGTTATTCAAGAAGAGCCGCTTAAAATTATTTTTCAATTAACCACCAATGATACCCTGGCGCACAAGGCGTTGATGAAACAATTGAATAATATGACCACAGTAGAACCGACCGTTCAAATTGAGGTGGTGTGTCATGGACCGGGATTAGATATGTTACGTAAGGATTTATCGACTGTGGCGCCAAAAATTGCCGAGTTTACCCGCAAAGGTGTGGTATTTAATGCTTGCCAATTTTCGATGAAGGAAAGAAATGTTTCAAAGGAGCAAATTTTAGAAACAGCTTCCTATGTAGAAGCGGGCATTATTTATATCGTGCGGAAGCAGCGCATGGGTTGGAGTTATATTAAATCAGGGTTTTAATGAAGCGAATTCGATTCAAATATCCATGGATAGTTGCGTGGTTCAGCCTGGTTTTTCTGCCTATTTTCTCCCGGGCGCAACATCAGGAAGTGAGCGAAAAACCGGGTATTTGGCGTGGAAAGCAGGCTGTTTCTGAAGATTCAAGTTCCCTTTTACATGCCCTCAAATCTGGTCATCTGGAAGGACATTTTCGATATTACCTATCCGCAACTGATAATGCAGCTGGTTTGTCGGATTACCATGCACAGGCTTTGGGCGGTGGCTTGAGATATGAAACCGGTCGATTCCATGGTTTTCAATTGGGAATCAGTGGCTTTTATGTATTTAACTTGTATTCTTCTAACCTGGCCCAACGCGATTCGGTCACCAATCAACTAAACCGATATGAATTGGGCTTGTTTGATATCGAAGATCCAAACAATAAAAAGGATATTGACCGGCTGGAAGAGTTATACCTAAAATACCAGTACGGGCAATCATTTATTCGTTTTGGTCGACAACTCATTAATACGCCATTTATTAATTTACAGGATGGCCGAATGCGACCCACCGGGGTTGAAGGTCTTTGGTTTGAGATGAATGAGGTGAAAAAACTTCATTTAGAAGGCGGTTGGCTCTATGCTATCTCGCCGCGGAGTACAGTAAAATGGTATTCAACTGCCGGTTCTGTTGGCGTTTACCCCTCTGGTGTAAATATTGATGGCAGTAAATCGGACTATAAGGATAAACTCCGTAGCAAAGGGGTCTTTACACTCGGGGCAAAATATCGACCAAATTCCTGGTTGAGTTTAAGTGCTTGGGATTTGTTGTTTGAAAATGTGCAGAATACGGTATTGATCCAGGCCGATATTAAAAAGAAACTCAATCATGAACGCACGGTGATTGCTGCAGGTCAATTTATTCGTCAGGATGCCATGGCTCAAGGAGGCAGTATTCAAGAAGGCCCCTCTTATATCAACCAAGGACATCAGGCTATGACCATGGGGGCGAGATTGGGTATGCAAAGCCGGAAATGGGAGTTGAGCTTCAATTATAATCGGATTTTTGCCCAAGGACGATACCTGATGCCCAGGGAATGGGGGCGTGAGCCATTTTTTACATTTCTTCCCCGCGAAAGAAACGAAGGATTGGGCAACACACATGCTTACATGGCCAGATTCAACTATCACTTTCCGAAATCCGGCTTAAAAACTTCCATGGCGGCCGGGTATTATCAGTTACCGGATGTGAAAAATTATTTACTCAACAAATATGGGATGCCGTCTTACTTTCAAATAAATGCAGATATTCGTTATGCATTTCAGGGCATTTTGAAAGGTTTGGATGCCCAATTTTTGTTGGTTGGGAAATTAAACAAGGGCGAATTATATGGAGAACGTAAATTTGAAATCAACAAGGTGAATATGATCTTGTATAATCTGGTGTTGAATTACCATTTCTGAAATGAAAAAAGCCATTAATAACGCAAAGTTGGAGTCCTTATTTGAAAAGGAATTGGTCAAGGAACTGTATCAGTATGGCGATTTAAAATACTTTACGGCCGGTGAAATGATAATGGATTACGGAAAATATATCCGATCCATGCCGGTCATATTAAAAGGGACGGTAAAGGTATTTCGCAAGGATGAACAGGGTAAGGAGATTTTATTATATTACTTATCTGACAATGAAAGTTGCAGCATGGCCTATGGTTGTTGTATGTCGGCAAAAAAGAGTGAAGTAAAAGCTGTTGCAGAGGAGGATGGTGAAATGCTGGCGATTCCTTTTGTGAAATTAAATGACTGGTTGTGCCAATACAATAGTTGGAGGGATTATATTTTTAATAGTTTCAACGAACGCTTTTTGGAGTTGCTGAATTCGATAGATATTATGGCCTTTGGCAATATGCATCATCGGGTCAGGCAATACCTCATTGCCAAGCATGATTTAAATGATCGGAATAGTGTGTTGGTATCTCACCATCAAATTGCAGATGATTTGGCTTCAACGCGTGTGGTTATTTCCAGAATTTTAAAGCAAATGGAAAATGAGGGTGAAGTTATATTGTATCGCAATGAGATTAAGTTGAACAAGCTATTTTTCCAACGGGTACACAAACCCGGTTCAGAACAGTGATTCATGGAGTCATTGGCATTGGCATAATATTATTCAGAACCTTTCCACAAGTCTTATCAAGACTTATAATTCGGGTCTATTTTCGGAATGATGTTCCGTTGAATTTTATTTGAAAGATGAAATTTTTGGGAATAGAATCTGAAAAGTAGGTTACAGTTTTGGTAAAAAAATCTTCCTTTTGGTGATTGTTATCATTGAATTTCAAAATGGGAGAAGTCATTCAAATGACCTGAAAACGGATATTCGAATAAAATATTTCATTTTCATAGCAAGAAAAAAGGTCGCGTATGCCGGAAAAAGACCTCATTCAATCCTAAACGCCTAGGCCATAATGCCTTTAACATCTTATTAATAATTGTAAATACGGATATTTTTATTGTATATACTAAAAATATAATGTATACATCTTTGTAAGATAATAAATTAAAATATTAAATAATGTAACATACACAATTTAACCGACATCGTAACGATGTTGTAACATAAGATGGGCTGAAACAAATGCAATCATCATTACATTTGCTCCCCACATAAATAATTCTATTTTCTAACCAAAACGTAATACAAGAAATGTGCCAAACTTTACAAACGGAGAAAAAAACTAAAAAATATCCGGAAAATCTCGCGGTACTGCACTCAAGGCTTTATTATTGGCGTTTTTCAGCATTTTTGCAATGCATGAAATCCAAGCCCAGTGTACCTGTGCAGGTAACTTAGTCCTCAACCCAAGTTTTGAGAGCGGAACCAGTAACTGGTCTGCTAGTGGTGGTAATTTAAGTGCCGGTGGTGGAGCGGTAAAGTGCGGCTCTTTTTCCGGTGATTTTCAAATTACCAACAACTCCAATAACTGGGTTACACAAACCATTGCCAGCGGTACTATCCCTGCTGGTTCGACCATCAACTTAAGTGTTTATGCCCGGAACCCACAATAATTCGTTTTATCACGAAGTGAAGGTTATGTATTTTAACGCTAGCTGGGGTTGGATTTCTCAAACGGCTGTGGAGGTCAATAAAGTACTTTCTGCCAGTCCGGTTGGCCCTCAATTGTACAACATTACGAGTACTGTACCTGCCGGTACCCATTATATTCAGGTTGGGTTTAATGGGAATGGAGATTGGATAAAAACCGATGCCTGGTGCGCTACAGCAACCACACCTTCCTGCGATCCAAATGATGCAGGGGCCTATTATGGTTTTTGTGCCCCAACACCGACTTGTGCGTCTG
Organism: Bacteroidota bacterium; assembly: GCA_016715505.1. Classification (GTDB taxonomy): domain Bacteria; phylum Bacteroidota; class Bacteroidia; order Chitinophagales; family Chitinophagaceae; genus OLB11. The sequence continues at coordinate 80,798 of JADJZY010000020.1, read as the reverse complement.
GAAGTTTTTTATGGCAACAAACAATCAATCAAAGTACAGGTAATCCATCCATCGTTCGATTAATTTCTGGATCAACAAATTCTTATACAATTTCATCAGGCTTTCCTGCTGCTTTTGGAAGCAATGTGAATATCACTGTAGGTGATGTGGTATCTTGGGATGGCTATTCTACCCGTAATACAGTAACACAACCGAATGAAAGATGGAGACTGGTTTTCAAAAAATCAGGATCTACTGTTTATTCCACGCCTTATACAAACGATGTACCGGATTATCAGAAACAAGGATACTGGAGAGGTGCATTAGGAACAACTTTTAATGCGCCTACAGGAATTGATCAGGTTGTGATTGAACATTATGATGTAGCGAATGGAAACAATGGACCAGGTTCAGTAGTTCCGGTTAGCATTTGTTTAGACTATTCTGCAGTAACTTGTAACAATGTTACAACGGGTGGAACGATTGGATATGATGAAACCATTTGTGGTGTTTCAGGTGACCCGGCAAATATTGTCAGTTTAACTGCACCAACAGGCGGTTCTGGGAATTTGGAATATATGTGGCTGGTTTCTTATGATGGAGGCTCCACATCAACCGTTATCGCCGGTGCAAGTGGTGCATCTTATGATCCGGGTGTCATTACACAAACCACCTGGTATCGTCGTTGTGCTCGTAGAGCAGGATGTAGCAGCTGGCCGGGTGAAACCAACTGGATCAAAAAGGAATTGTCAAGCTGTTGTGATAATGTAACAACCGGTGGAACCATCGGTTATGACGAATCGGTTTGTGGTGTTTATTTAGATCCAGCCAATATCGTGAATGTTACTTTGCCTACAGGCGGTACAGGCAATTTGGAATATGTATGGCTCATCTCTTATGATGGTGGAACCAATACTTCGGTCATCGCCGGAGCCACAGGTGCTTCTTACGATCCGGGACCAATTTCTCAAACAACCTGGTATCGTCGTTGTGCACGAAGAGCAGGATGTTCATCTTATGTTGGAGAATCTAACTGGATTAAAAAAGAATTGACTTTCTGCGCTCCTTCATTCACTTGTCCTTCATCCAATTATTCATGGACCCAAACCATCGATCCAGCTACCGGTAATCCTTCAGTAGTTAAATTGATATCAGGTTCAACCAATTCTTATACGATTTCTTCAGGATTTCCTGCTGCAATGACTTCCGGTGCGGTTGTATTACAAGTAACCAATGTGGTATCTTATGATGGTTATATTGGAAGAAATACAGTCACTCAAACCAACGAACGCTGGAGACTGATTTTCAAGAAAAGTGGAACAACCATCTACTCAACACCTTATACAACAGATGTTCCGGATTTATTGACTCAAGCAAGTTGGTCAGGTGCTTTGGGAACTTCATTTACAGCTCCAAATGGTATTGATCAAATTGTGATTGAACATATTGATGTAGCTAATGGTTATGTTGGACCAGGTTCTGTTATTCCAACAGGTATTTGTATTAGCTATCAATCTTGTCCAACAGCAAATGCTGGTAACCCTGCTGTTTTAACTTGTACCACACCAAGTGCAGTTATTGGAACCGCGGCTGTTGCAGGTAACACCTACAGTTGGGCACCATCAGCTGGTTTAAGTGCAACGAATATTGCTCAACCAACCGCTACATCTAACGCTACAACAACTTATACGGTTACCGTTACGAGTGCTTCAGGATGTACTGCAACAAGTGCAGTAACTATTACGGTGAATAAAACACCACCAAGCGCAGATGCAGGTACAGATAAAACGACTAATTGTATTAACCCGAGCGTAGTTATAGGAACGCCAGCTACACCCGGAACTTCAAATACTTATTCATGGTCACCATCAGCTGGTTTAAGTTCAAGCAGTACCGCTCAACCAACAGCGAATCCTGCTCAAACCACGACTTATACCGTTACAGTTACCGGAACAAACGGTTGTACTGCTTCTGATGTGGTTGTTGTAACAGTGAATAAAACGCCTCCAACCGCAAATGCTGGTCCGGACAAAAACTTAAACTGTACGACAACTTCAACAACTATCGGTACCGCCGCTGTAGCAGGAAATTCTTATAGCTGGTCACCTGCAAGCGGATTGAGTTCAACATCTGTTGCTCAGCCAACTGCAAATCCATCTACAACAACTACCTCTATTGTAACAGTAACAGGCAGCAATGGTTGTACTTCTACAGATGCAGTGATAGTGAATGTAAATACAACAGTGCCAACTGCTGATGCAGGTGCAGATAAAAACTTAAATTGTACCACAACTTCTACAACTATCGGAACTGCCGGTGTTGTTGGAAATTCTTATAGCTGGTCACCTGCAACCGGATTGAGTTCAACGACTGTTGCTCAACCTACTGCCAACCCATCTGCAACTACAACTTATACCCTGACTGTAACAAATGCAGGAAGTGGATGTATTGCAACCGATGTTGTGACTGTAAATGTGAACACAACGCCTCCAACCGCAAATGCTGGTCCGGATAAAACTTAAACTGTACGACAACTTCAACAACAATTGGTACAGCAGCTGTTGGAAACAACACTTATAGCTGGTCACCTGCTACGGGATTGAGTTCAACATCTGTTGCTCAGCCAACTGCAAATCCATCTACAACAACTACCTATATTGTAACAGTAACAGGAAGCAATGGTTGTACTTCTACAGATGCAGTGGTTGTGAATGTGAATACAACTGTGCCAACAGCTGATGCAGGTGCAGATAAAAACTTAAATTGTACGACAACTTCAACAACTATCGGAACTGCCGGTGTTGTTGGAAATTCTTATAGCTGGTCACCTGCAACGGGATTGAGTTCAACTACCGTTGCTCAACCTACTGCGAACCCATCTGCAACTACAACTTATACCCTGACTGTAACAAATGCAGGAAGTGGGTGTATTGCAACCGATGTTGTGACTGTAAATGTGAATACAACGCCTCCAACTGCAAATGCTGGTCCGGATAAAAACTTAAACTGTACAACAACTTCAACAACTATCGGAACTGCCGCTGTAGCAGGAAATACATATAGCTGGTCACCTGCAACCGGATTGAGTTCAACATCTGTTGCTCAACCAACCGCAAATCCATCTACAACAACTACTTATATTGTAACAGTAACAGGCAGCAATGGTTGTACTTCTACAGATGCAGTGATTGTGAATGTAAATACAACAGTGCCAACTGCTGATGCAGGTGTAGATAAAAATTTAAACTGTACAACAACTTCTACAACAATCGGAACTGCCGGTGTTGTTGAAATTCTATAGCTGGTCACCTGCAACGGGATTGAGTTCAACTACCGTTGCTCAACCTACTGCGAACCCATCTGCAACTACAACTTATACCCTGACTGTAACAAATGCAGGAAGTGGATGTATTGCAACCGATGTTGTGACTGTAAATGTGAACACAACGCCTCCAACCGCAAATGCTGGTCCGGATAAAAACTTAAACTGTACGACAACTTCAACAACAATTGGTACAGCAGCTGTTGGAAACAACACTTATAGCTGGTCACCTGCAACTGGATTGAGTTCAACATCTGTTGCTCAGCCAACTGCAAATCCATCTACAACAACTACTTATATTGTAACAGTAACAGGTAGCAATGGTTGTACTTCTACAGATGCAGTGATTGTGAATGTGAATACAACAGTGCCAACCGCAAATGCTGGTCCGGACAAAAGCTTAAATTGTACCACAACCTCTACTACAATTGGAACTGCTTCCGTTTCTGGAAATACTTATAGCTGGTCACCTGCTACTGGTTTGAGTTCAACGACTGTTGCCCAACCAACAGCAAGTCCTACTGCTACTACAACTTATACATTAACTGTTACCAACAATGGAAGTAACTGCGTAGCTACTGATGTAGTTACAGTGAACGTTGATCAAACACCTCCAAGTTCAGGCATTAGTGGATTACCAACTGTTTGTGCTACTGAATCTTTGGCCTTACAAGCTTCTCCTACAAACAGCGCATATTCTTATGCCTGGAGTGCAACAGGTGGTGCAACGGCTTCATCAGGAACAACTTCATCAACAGTAACTTATACTTGGCCTTCATCCGCTGCAAATACAACACAAGTGGTTACATTGGTTGTAACCAATACCACAAACGGATGTTCGTTCACTTACAACAAAAACATAAATGTTACCACGGAAGTGTTCGCCAATGCCGGACCGGATAAATCTATTTGTCAAGGTGGCTCAACGCAAATTGGGGCAACACCTTCAGGTCCTGCCGGAGCTGTTTATTCATGGTCTCCAAATTATGCCATCAACAGTACGTCGGTTGCAAATCCTGTTGTAAATCCTTTAGTAACTACAACGTATACATTAACAACTACATTAAATGGTTGTGTTGAATCAGATGTTATGACTGTAACGGTAAATACATTATTGGGACCAGGTGCAGAAGCAGGTAACAATTTTGCAGCATGTATCGGACAAAATGTAACATTAGGTGGTAATCCAACTTCATCGTCAGCAGGTGTAACTTATTTGTGGACACCGTCTGCAGGATTAAACAATGCAACGATTGCAAATCCAACATTGACTGCTGGAACAAGTGGCTGGTACAAAGTAAAAGTTACCAACAACTCAGGCTGTTATAATGAAGATTCTGTTTTTGTAACGGTGAATCCTGTACCTACTGCGAACGCCGGCGCTGACAAGAATCTGGATTGTACAACAACTTCATCTCAAATTGGTACCTCGGCTGTTGCAGGGAATACTTATAGTTGGTTGCCAAGTGCAGGCTTAAACAATGCATCTATTGCACAACCTATTGCCAATCCTAGTGCAACAACCACATATACAGTTACTGTAAGCAATTCATTCGGTTGTACTGCAACAGATGTAGTTACAGTGAATGTTAATAACACACCACCATCTGCTAATGCAGGTCCAAATAAAAACCTCAATTGTACAACCACATCTACAATGATTGGTACAGCTGCAGTTGCGGGTAATTCCTACAGTTGGGCTCCTGCAACAGGCTTAAGTGCAACAAATATTGCTCAACCCGTTGCGAACCCAAGTGCTACAACAACTTATACTGTTACAGTAACAGCTGCCAATGGCTGTACGTCAACTGACGCAGTGGTTGTTAACGTGAACACGAATCCGCCTTCAGTAGATGCTGGTCCGGATAAGAATTTAAATTGTACGACAATTTCTGCTCAGATTGGTACACCAGCAGTTGCAGGTTATACTTACTCATGGTTGCCTAATGGAATCAATTCTACTTTGAGCTCTACGACAATTGCTCAACCTACAGCGAATCCATCGGTGACTACCACTTACACAGTGATTGTTACAGGAACAAACGGATGTACAGCATCTGATGTAGTGACTGTGAATGTCGATATCGCACCTCCAACTGCAAATGCTGGTCCGGATAAAGATGTTTGTTCTTTGAATTCAATGATGATAGGAACCGCAGCTGTTGCTGGTAATACGTATAGTTGGGCTCCTTCAACAGGATTGAGTGCAACGAATATTGCACAGCCAACAGCAAATCCAAGTTCTACCATATCTTATACAGTTACTGTTACCGGAGCTAACGGATGTACTTCTACAGACGTTGTAGTTGTGAATTTCCGTGAAGGCAGCGTAGGAAATTATGTATGGAGCGATTTAAATGGTGACGGTATCAATAATGAAGCCGCATCACAAGGAATCAATGGCGTTACTGTAGAATTATATAATTTGGGAACTGACAATCAACAAGGTACCAATGACGATCAGTTAGTGGCCTCAACAACCACTGCGAATAATGGTGCAGGTAATCCTGGTTATTATGGATTTAAAATCTGTAACAGTGGTGATTACTATGTCAAATTCCCGACCTCAACATCAAGCAATAATCAATTAACCACACAAACTGCGAGCGCTGGAACAGATAATAATTCTGATGCCAACGTTACGACAGGTATGTCACCGGTATTTAATATCAATACTGCAGGTTCTGGCATTGCCAAGGACAACAATACAATTGATGCCGGATTTGTATCTTATTTGTCTTTGGGTAATTTGGTTTGGAATGATTTAGATCGTGACGGTAACAAAGATGCCAACGAAAGTGGTATCGACGGAGCTGTTGTGTATTTATACGCTGATGTAAACAACGATGGAACACCGGATGGTCCTTCCATTTCAACCGTGACAACTTCAAACGGCGGACAATACGTATTTAACGGATTGACACAAGGAAATTACATTGTAGGCGTTGTGCCTCCATCTCCGGCGAGCGGTAATCCATTTGCTTCAAGTCCGGTGAATGAGAATAACCCGAATGCCAATGCCGATAATAATGACAATGGTATTTTAACTACATCAGGTCAAACATTTAGTGGAACTATTACATTAACACCAGGTGCAGAACCTACCGGTGAAACACCAAACAATGGTACAGCTACCGATGTGAACTCGAATTTGACTTTGGACTTTGGTTTTTATCAACCAGTCAATATTTCTGGTAATGTATTTGTTGATAATAATGGTCCGGCTAATGTGGATGGAACTGGAACAGGTAGTGCAGGTTCAACTCCTTTGTATGCCAATTTAATTGGAAGCAATGGTAACGTGGTTGCATCTGTAGCAGTGAATCCAAATGGAACATATCAGTTCCTGGATGTTGCTCCGAATACAACTTATACCATGGTATTAAGTACAACACAGGGAACTCCGGGTAACCCGGCGCCTTCAACTACATTGCCAAGCGAATGGACGAATGTTTCTGAAGATTGCTGCGACAATACGGGTAATGATGGAAATACAAATGGTCAGACAACCGTTATCGTTGCTTTGAATGATGTTCCAAATGTAAACTTTGGTATCACACAGCCGTTGTCACTGGGTAATTTAGTATGGAATGATTTAGATCGTGATGGTATCAAGGATGCTAACGAATCAGGAATTGATGGCGCTGTAGTTTATCTCTATGCAGATAATAATAATGACGGAACTCCTGACGGATCACCAATCACCAATGTAACAACATCGAACGGTGGTCAATACGTATTCAATGGATTAACACCGGGTAATTATATCGTTGGTGTAGTTCCTCCGGCTCCGGCAAGTGGTAATCCTTTTGCTTCAAGCCCGGTGAATGAAGCCAATCCAAATACAAATGGAGACAACAATGACAATGGTATCAGCACGATTTCTGGTCAAACGTATAGCGGAACCATCAACTTGCAGGCAGGTGCAGAGCCAACCGGCGAAACACCAAACAATGCTTCTGCTCCGGATGCCAATGCGAATCTGACGCTTGATTTCGGATTCTTCCAATCATTAAGTATCTACGGAAATGTGTTTGTTGATAACAACGGACCAACCAATGTGGATGGTACTGGAACAGGCACTGCAGGTTCAACACCTTTATATGCTAACCTCATCGGAACAAATGGCAATGTAATCGCTACAGTGCCAGTAAATCCAAATGGTACCTATCAGTTTAATGATGTAGATCCAAACCTGAACTATTGTATGGTGTTAAGCACCACTCAGGGAACAGTTGGTAATCCTGCGCCTTCAAACACCTTACCATCAGGTTGGAAAAATGTTTCTGAAGATTGTTGCGACAATACCGGAAACGACGGATCTACCAACGGTCAAGTATGTTTCTCTGTAGGAACAAGCGATGTAAACAATATCAACTTTGGAATTACCGAACCATTATCTCTGGGTAATTTGGTTTGGAATGATACGAACCGTGATGGTATCAAAGATGCCAACGAAAGCGGTATCGAAAATGCTGTGGTTAATTTGTATGCTGATGAAAACAACGACTGTTTACCTGACGGCGCTGCTTTACAATCAACAACAACTTCTAGCACTGGATTGTATGTATTCACTGATTTGATCCCGGGTAAATACATTGTAGGTGTTACGCCTCCTGTTATATCTGGTGGAACTTACACAAGCAGTGCTGCTGGTGAAGAAACAAATCCGAATGCTAATGGCGATAACAATGACAATGGTATCAATACAGTTGGTAACGAAACCAGAAGTTGTGCTGTAGTATTAGCTGCTGGTACTGAACCTACTGGTGAAACACCAAACAATGGTGTTGTACCTGATGCCAATGCGAATCTGACTGTTGACTTTGGATTCTTTGTATGTCCTGATAACTGGACACCTGTAACCGTGAGTGTTTGTGCCGGAACAACTGTTAACTTACAAACGCTTGAACCAGCAGGTTTCACAGGCGGTACATGGACACTGAACGGAAATACAGTTTCAAACTTCAATGTAAGTGTAGGCACCTATGTATATACTTTCACGAACGGTTCTTGTACAGCAAGTGGCTCATTTACTTTGGTTGCACAAATTCCTGACTACGCACCGACCATTACGATTACGCCTGCGGTAATCAATGGACCTAAACCGGTACGTGTTGTGATTAACGTATCAGAATTGTTGAACATGAATTCTTGTACGCCGGTTTATGTGTTTGTGCCTCGTCTTGAACCACGTTATTCTTTCAGTTGGAATCCAACAGCTACTCAAATTGGTACGGGTCCAACAGGTGCAGTGAATAATGCGGCATGGCAGTTCTTCAACACAAACCCGAATTTCTATGTTTGGAAGTATATCGGTAATCCAACATTCCCTGCAAATGGTTCATCTAAATTTGGTTATGCCGGTGTGTATGATCCAAACAATACAGATGGGGTTTCAACCTTCAGTGTTCAGATATTCCAGGGAAGCGGTGGTGAAACCAATTTAACGAACAATACGGATTCAGAGGAATTGATTTATTTCCGTAACTAATACTAATCTCAATTAACAATCATAAATATTTCTGATATGAGAAAGATACAAATGATGTTACTGGCGTTGATAGCATTTATCGGCAGTGCAACAGCCCAGACCGCGTACAATCCGTTTACGCAAAACATCCACTTCGAACCGGAACCAAGTGCTTTTGGTTTTGAATGTGGTACAACCCCTGATGTGGTCTTCACGATGGGATTAACCACAGCCGATAATGCTACACAATGGCAAAACAATCCTTTGGTCATTACCATTTGTGTGAGTGGTTTTACGATGGAGGGCCCTGCAGCTTCTGTGGTAACGGGATCATATGCCAGCAATTTCGATTGGGAGTATGATTCATTCGCTCCGGAATGTTTGGTGGGTGTTCAGAATCAACCATTGATTGGTACAGGTCCTGATCCAATTTTCCCTGACCCTGCATCGAGCGGATTGATTCGCGTAAAATTAAAGGTTCCTGATACCGCTCCAATTGGAACAGTATTAGCTGTGAATGTGAACTTACAGGTACCTGGTTATATGAATCAGTTTAACTCACAAAGCGATGACAATGAGTCAACACAAACGCAAACATTTTGTCCTTTGAAAATTTCCGGTCATGTGTACAACGATACAACCAATGATGCGACTACAAACGATAATGCTGTGAATGGTCCGGTGATTTATAATCCAAAAGATACCCAATTGTATGCTCACCTGATGAGTCCTGCAGGTATTATTTTAGCAATCACGCCAATTGGTCAGAATGGATATTATGAATTTACGAATGTACCCGGCAGTGCTAATTCAACACCAATCAATTACAGTGTGGTGATGAGCATGAATCAGGGCACCGTTGGCGGACCAGCTCCTGCGATTGAATTACCATCTACCTGGATTCATACCGGTGAAGATTGTTGTGATCGTGTTGGAGATGATGGCGTAGCAGACGGAACAATCCTAGTACCGGTTACAAACTTTTCACGTCAGAATGTAGATTTTGGTATTTGGACACCGACTCCAACAGGACCTTTACCAACGACCTACAAAGATTTTTATGTAACTGGTTTTAATTGTAATGCGATTTTAAGCTGGACAACAACGATGGAACAAACCACTTCTCATGTGGAGATTTACCGCAAGGATACCAAGCAGGGCGTGTTTAATAAGATTGGTGTAGTATTGGCATCAGGAAACAGCCAAACAGCACGCAACTATAGTTATGTAGATAAGGAAGTGAAGAGTCAGGATGAGATGTACGAATACCAATTACGTTTTGTAGATATCGATCAAAATGGACATTGTCAGAAGTACGTAGCCTGAAATTAGATTGTGGTCAAAGTGAGCAACAAATCAGCGTATTCCCGAATCCATCCAAAGGCAGCATCAATCTGGTTTACCTGAGTGAAGAAGCTGGTCAGATTTTGGAATTGGATGTGGTTGATATGACAGGCCGCAAGATCATGAGCAAAGGCATTGAATTACAGGCTGGCAACAATGTGTTGAACCTGGATTTAAGTTCAGTGGCCATTGGTCAGTATTTCTTACGCTATGCTGTACAGGAAGCTGGTGTAAAAGGCGCTGTGAAGTTCCTGAAAGACTAATAACTCCATGAAATAATCAAGACCCGGTTCGAAAGAGTCGGGTTTTTTTTTATGCCTTTAAGGTAAAGTATCTGGCAAATTTCTTTTCAACGTTTGTGATTCAAATTCTTTACGAAAGTTTTCATGATTCGATGCTTGTTTAAAGGACTTACACGGTCGGTATGGGGGCAAGACCAATAATGGCTTTGTAGGGGGGGTATTCAGGCAAATTACAGGTCAGCGCTCATGCACTCTTTAATCGGTATATTGGATTTATCAGAGAATTACTACATCAAATCCTCAAGGAAAAATGTTTTAGTTGGTTTTATAAACTGAAGGAATACATATGGAAAAGCTAAAGTTTGGCTTGAACGAGATGAGTAGGCTTGTAACCCTATCGTTTGAAACCGAGACATCTTAATTCTATGGATATCAAATCATTACCGACGGGATATCTTACTGCGGCTAGTACAATAGAGATAAACCTACCTGGCCCATTTAAAAAACAACTTATTAAATATATAATATTAAATTAATATAAAAATCAATAACAGGAGATTAACAACACCCAAAAGCCCGTCATTATGGGACATCAAATAATTAATTACTATATAAGTAAATGAAAAGCAATAGATAACACATGATAAATTAAAAATATGTGTATCCCTTTTATATAGCATAATACATCATCTAGGTAGGGGCTTTCATAAGCCGAATACCTATAGTACATTTGCCAACCCTTGATTTCAAGGATTTATTCTAACCAATATCTAATACAAAATCTGTGCCAAACTTTCACAAAATGAAAAAAAATTTAATTCTTTTAGTGGCCTTGTTTCTCTCGGCATTTAGTCTGCAAGCCCAGGTAGCTTACAATCCATTTACGCAAAACATTCACTTTGCGCCGGAACCAACAATTTTTGGTTTCGAATGTGGAACCATACAGACTGCAACCTTCACCATGGGTTTGACCACATCTGATGATGCCACCCAATGGCAAAATAACCCCCTCAAGGTAACGATTTGCTTAACGGGTTTCACCTTTAATGGCCCGGCATCTTCCGCAATTTCTGGTTCTTATGCCAGTAATTTTACCTGGACTTACGTATTGGGTATGCCCAATTGTGTGGAAGGAGTCCAAAATCAAACTTTGCCTGGAACTGGCGGAGACCCGGTTATGCCGAATCCTCTATCATCAGGCCCTATCAACATTTCTGTAAAAGTACCTGAGTCATCTCCGGTTGGTACTATCCTTGGTGTAAACGTCACCCTGCAGGTTCCTACCTACATGGCCATGTTTAATTCAGCATCTGATGATATTGAAGCGACTCAAACACAAACATTTTGTAACTGCTATGCTTTAACCGATGCCGGAACCATTCAGGCTGACCAATCATTTTGTGGTGCAGGCAATCCTGCTGTTTTCACAACGGCTACAGCCGCTTCCGGTGGATTAGGCGGTACCATCCAATATCAATGGCAACAATTAATTGGAAGTGTTTGGACAGATATTGCAGGAGCCAATACAGAAACTTATGATGCACCTCAATTATCTAGCACAACCTCTTACCGTCGTAAAGCAAAAAGAGATTTGTGTGGTGATTGGATTAATTCAAATGAACTGGTAGTTACCATTCATCCTATTCCAACTGCGAATGCGGGTGTCGACAAAAACTTAAATTGTACCACAACATCTAGCACTATTGGCACAACGGCTTTAGCAGGGCATACCTATTCATGGTCACCCTCAAATGGATTGAGTTCCACCTTAATTGCACAACCAACGGCTAGTCCTACTGCAACAACTTCTTATACCGTAACCGTTACCAATTCTACTACAGGATGCACAGCTACAGATGTGGTTGTCGTGAATGTGAATACAACTCCTCCAGGTGCCAACGCTGGTCCGGACAAAAACTTAAATTGTACCACAACTTCAACAACAATCGGAACCGCTGCAGTTGCAGGGAATACCTATAGTTGGTCGCCATCAACAGCATTGAGTTCAACTTCTAATGCTCAACCAACCGCAAATCCAACTACAACCACAACCTATGTTGTTACAGTAACCGGAAGCAATGGCTGTACTTCAACAGATGCAGTGATTGTGAATGTGAATACAACTCCTCCGACTGCAAATGCAGGGGTGGATAAAAACCTCAATTGTACAACAACCTCAACCACCATTGGAACTACTTCTTTGGCAGGTAATACGTATAGCTGGGCACCATCTGCTGGATTAAGCGCTACCAATATCGCTCAACCTATTGCAAACCCAAGCGCCACAACTTCTTATACGGTTACTGTTACCGGAAGTAATGGATGTACTGCAACAGATGTAGTTGTAGTAAATGTAAATAGCACACCTCCAACTGCTGATGCAGGAGCCGACAAAAATTTAAATTGTTCAACAACTTCCACGACAATAGGTACAGCCGCTATTGCTGGTAATACATATAGCTGGTCACCATCAAATGGATTAAACTCTACATTGGTGGCACAACCTACAGCCTCACCATCTGTTACAAATTCATATACTGTAACATTAACCGCTGCGAATGGTTGTACCTCAACAGATGTAGTTACCGTAAATGTGAACACAACACCTCCAACTGTGAATGCAGGGCCGGATAAAAACCTGGATTGTAGTACGACTTCTACCACAATCGGAACAGCGGCAACTGCAGGCAATACTTATAACTGGTCTCCTTCTACCGGATTAAGTGCCAACAATGTTGCACAACCAACAGCTTCACCGACTTCAACCATTACTTACACTTTAACTGTAACCGGATCAAATGGTTGTACAGCCTCTGATGTCGTAACAGTGAATGTAAATACCACGCCACCGGTCGCTGACGGCGGACCCAATAAAAACCTGAATTGTACAAACACTTCAACAACCATTGGTGTTGCTTCCGTTTCAGGGTATTCTTATTCATGGTCTCCGGCTACTGGTTTGAGCGCTACCAATATTGCTCAACCTACTGCAAGTCCATCTGTTACGACAACATATACCGTCACTGTTACGGGTGCGAATGGTTGCACGAATAGCGATGTTGTACTGGTGAATGTCAATAACACGCCTCCGTCAGCAAATGCGGATAATGATAAAACGTTAAACTGTTTGACAACTTCCGTACAAATAGGAACACCCGCTTTCAGTGGATATACCTATAGCTGGAGCCCGGCTACCAATTTGAGTTCTACTTCTATTGCTCAACCTATTGCTTCTCCAGGTGTTACCACTACTTATACGGTTACCGTAACTGGAACCAATGGTTGTACTGCAAGTGATGCCATCCTTATCACTGTTAACACTACACCTCCTACAGCAGACGCCGGAGTGGATAAAAATTTAGATTGTGCAACGACTTCTACTGTGATTGGAACGACAGCTCTTGCCGGTCATTCTTATTCATGGTCTCCGAGCACAGGATTGAGTTCAGCAACAGTTGCACAACCAACTGCATCCCCATCTGCAACAACTTCCTATACCGTTACTGTTACAGGTACGAATGGTTGTACTGCTACAGATGTAGTTATTGTTTCAGTGAATACCACTCCTCCTGTAGTTGACGCTGGTCCGAATCAATTGTTGAACTGTACAACAACTTCAACCACCATTGGTTCCGTTGCAATAGCAGGAAGTTCTTATAGTTGGTCACCATCAACAGGTTTAAGTGCCAACAATATTGCTCAGCCAGTTGCATCTCCTTCAGCTACTACCAATTATACAGTTACAGCTACCGGAAGCAATGGATGTACCGCTACAGATGTGGTCACAGTTACCGTAAACACTACGCCTCCTACTGCGAATGCAGGTACTGATAAAAATCTCAATTGTAGCATTACATCAACATTGATTGGTACTGCTGCTTCTGCCGGTAATACTTACAGTTGGGCGCCTGCCACGGCTTTGAGCGCAACGAATATTGCACAACCAACTGCTAACCCAATTGTCACAACTTCTTATACCGTTACGGTTACCGGAAGCAATGGATGTACTGCTACAGATGTGATGACCGTAAATGTAGATATCAACCCTCCGGTTGTAGATGCTGGTCCGGATAAGAATCTGAATTGTACAACCACTTCTACCACTATTGGAAGCACCGCTATTCCTGGTAGTACCTATAGCTGGTCACCATCTACCGCATTGAGCTCTAGTATTGCTGCTCAACCTACCGCTTCTCCTATGAGTACGACCACATACACCGTTACAGTTACAGGAAGCAATGGATGTTCTGCAACAGATGTGGTTACCGTAAATGTAGACAATACTCCTCCAACTGCTGATGCTGGTTCGGATAAAGAAGTTTGTTCTTTAAACAATGTTCAAATCGGGACTGCTGCCCTTGCGGGTTATTCATATAGCTGGGCACCTTCTACTGCATTGAATGCAACGAATATTGCGCAACCAACTGCAAATCCTTCATCAACTATTTCATATACTGTAACTGTTACAGGAACAAATGGTTGTACATCAACAGATGTGGTTGTCGTTCTTTTCCGTGAAGGAAGTGTAGGAAATTTTGTGTGGAATGATGTGAATGGTGATGGAATCAATAACGAAGCGGCTTCACAAGGCATCAATGGTGTGACCGTGGAATTATACAGTGTAGGTACAGATAATCAACAAGGAACGAATGATGATCAGTTGATTGCATCTACTACAACTGCAAACAATAATGCCGGCAACCCCGGATACTACGGATTTAAAATTTGTAATAGTGGTGACTACTATGTGAAGTTTCCAACCGCTACGAATAGCAATAATCAATTGACGACACAAACTGCAACTGCTGCTACGGACAATAATTCGGATGCCAATAATTCCGATGGTATGTCGCCAGTGTTTAATATCAATACCAATGGTGCTGGTGTGGCTAAAGACAATACCACAATCGATGCAGGTTATATTTCATTAATGTCATTAGGTAATTTGGTGTGGAACGATTTGGATCGTGATGGGATCAAAGACCTGAACGAATCCGGTATCGATGGTGCAGTCGTTTATTTATATACAGACAATAATAACGATGGTTCTGCAGATGGTCCTTCCATCGCCAATGTAACAACTTCCAATGGTGGTTTGTATGTATTTGATGGATTAACTCCGGGTAAATATATCGTAGGTGTAACGCCTCCAGCACCAGCTTCTGGAAATGCTTTCATCAGCAGTACCAATGGTGAAGAATCAAATCCTGATAATAATGTTGACAATAACGACAATGGTATCAATACCTTGTCTGGACAAACCTACAGCGGAACGATTACCTTGAATCCGGGAGCTGAACCAATCGGAGAAGCACCGAACAATGCAGTATCTGCAGATATTCACGCCAATCTGACTTTGGATTTTGCCTTCTATCAACCAGTAAATATTGGTGGTAATGTATTTGTAGATAATAATGGACCAACGAATGTGGATGGTACAGGTACGGGAAGTGCCGGTTCAACACCTTTGTATGCAAACCTCACCAACCCATCAGGTTTTGTGATTGCAGTGGTTCCTGTAAATCCGAATGGTACTTATCAATTTGATGATGTCACGCCAAATACAAACTATTGTGTGGTGTTGAGTACATCACAAGGAAATATCGGAAGCCCTGCTCCTTCAACGACTTTACCATCAGGTTGGAAAAATGTTTCTGAAGATTGTTGCGACAATACCGGAAACGACGGAACTACCAACGGACAAGTTTGTTTCTCAGTAGGAACAAGCGATGTAAATAATGTCAACTTCGGTATCACCGAACCATTATCTCTGGGTAATTTGGTTTGGAATGATTTAAACCGCGATGGTATCAAAGATGCCAACGAAAGCGGTATCGAAAATGCCGTGGTGAACTTATACGAAGATGCCAATAATGATTGTACACCGGATGGTGCTGCTATTCAAACCACTGCTACCAATATCGATGGTTTATATGTGTTCACTGATTTGATCCCGGGTAAATACATTGTAGGTGTTACGCCTCCAGTTGTATCTGGTGGAACTTACACAAGCAGTGCTGCTGGTGAAGAAACAGATCCGAATGCTAATGGCGATAACAATGACAATGGTATCAATACTGTTGGTAACGAAACCAGAAGTTGTGCGATTGAATTAATTGCAGGTACTGAACCAAGCGGTGAAACACCAAACAATGGTGGTGTACCTGATGCCAATGCGAATCTGACTCTTGACTTCGGATTCTTCGTATGTCCTGATAACTGGACACCTGTAACCGTGAGTGTTTGTGCCGGAACAACGGTTAACTTACAAACGCTTGAGCCTGTTGGTTTCACAGGTGGAGCATGGACGCAAAATGGCAATGCAATCACGAATTTAAACGTCAGCGTGGGTACTTATACCTATACTTATACCAACGGTTTGTGTACTGCAAGTGGTTCATTTGTTTTAGTTCCACAAATCCCTGACTATGCGCCTACCATTACCATTACACCGGGTGTAATTAATGGTGCCAAACCGGTACGTGTAATCATCAACGTATCAGAATTGTTGAACATGAATTCTTGTACGCCGGTTTATGTGTTTGTACCACGTCTTGAACCACGTTATACTTTCACCTGGAACCCAACAGCGACACAAATTGGTACAGGCCCAACAGGTGCAGTGAATAATGCGGCATGGCAGTTCTTCAACACAAACCCGAACTTCTATGTTTGGAAGTATATCGGTAATCCAACATTCCCGGCCAATGGTTCATCTAAATTCGGTTATGCAGGAACCTATGATCCGAACAATACAGATGGTACGACGACTTTTAGTTGTCAGATATTCCAGGGAAGTGGTGGTGAAATCAATTTAACGAACAATACGGATTCAGAGGAATTGATTTATTTCCGTAACTAATACTAATCTCAATTAACAATCATAAATATTTCAGATATGAGAAAGATACAAATGATGTTACTGGCGCTGATAGCTTTTATCGGCAGTGCAACAGCCCAGACCGCGTACAATCCGTTTACGCAAAACATCCACTTCGAGCCGGAACCAAGTGCTTTTGGTTTTGAATGTGGTACAACCCCTGATGTGGTCTTCACGATGGGATTAACCACAGCCGATAATGCTACACAATGGCAAAACAACCCTTTGGTCATTACCATTTGTGTGAGTGGTTTTACGATGGAGGGCCCTGCAGCTTCTGTGGTAACGGGATCATATGCCAGCAATTTCGATTGGGAGTATGATTCATTCGCTCCGGAATGTTTGGTGGGTGTTCAGAATCAACCATTGATTGGTACAGGTCCTGATCCAATTTTCCCTGACCCTGCATCGAGCGGATTGATTCGAGTAAAATTAAAGGTTCCTGATACCGCCCCAATTGGAACAGTATTAGCTGTGAATGTGAACTTACAGGTACCTGGTTATATGAATCAGTTTAACTCACAAAGCGATGACAATGAGTCAACACAAACGCAAACTTTTTGTCCTTTGAAAATTTCCGGTCATGTGTACAACGATACAACCAATGATGCGACTACAAACGATAATGCTGTGAATGGTCCGGTGATTTATAATCCAAAAGATACCCAATTGTATGCTCATCTGATGAGTCCTGCAGGTATTATTTTGGCAATCACGCCAATTGGCCAGAATGGATATTATGAATTTACGAACGTACCCGGCAGTGCTAATTCAACACCAATCAACTACAGTGTGGTGATGAGCATGAATCAGGGCACCGTTGGCGGACCAGCTCCTGCGATTGAATTACCATCTACCTGGATTCATACCGGTGAAGATTGTTGTGATCGTGTTGGCGATGATGGCGTAGCAGACGGAACAATCCTTGTACCGGTTACAAACTTTTCACGTCAGAATGTAGATTTTGGTATTTGGACACCGACTCCAACAGGACCTTTACCAACGACCTACAAAGATTTTTATGTAACTGGTTTTAATTGTAATGCGATTTTAAGCTGGACAACAACGATGGAACAAAACACATCTCATGTGGAGATTTACCGCAAGGATACCAAGCAGGGGGTGTTTAATAAGATTGGTGTAGTATTGGCAGCAGGAAACAGCCAAACGGCACGCAACTATAGTTATGTAGATAAGGAAGTGAAGAGTCAGGATGAGATGTACGAATACCAATTACGTTTTGTAGATATCGATCAGAAATGGACATTGTCAGAAGTACGTAGCCTGAGATTAGATTGTGGTCAAAGTGAGCAACAAATCAGCGTATTCCCGAATCCATCCAAAGGCAGCATCAATCTGGTTTACCTGAGTGAAGAAGCTGGTCAGATTTTGGAATTGGATGTGGTTGATATGACAGGCCGCAAGATCATGAGCAAAGGCATTGAATTACAGGCTGGCAACAATGTGTTGAACCTGGATTTAAGTTCAGTGGCCATTGGTCAGTATTTCTTACGCTATGCTGTACAGGAAGCTGGTGTAAAAGGTGCTGTGAAGTTCCTGAAAGACTAATGACGGGTACCGCCTCTCATCAATCCTACTATGATGTAAACAGGCCTTATCCTTGAAAACATACTGTAATAAATAACCAACTAAAAAGAACCCGCTCTGTGCGGGTTTTTTTTGTGCCCTTTCGCTGATGTTCAACTGCAAAATTTGGGTTCAACCACCAATTTTAAGGGTTGCAATAATCGCAATACATGGGATCTTCATACTTCTTATCGTTCGGATATAATTCTTCACGGGAGTATGTACATTTCTGACATTCGTAAACATAACTTAAAATGGAGCGGGTAGGTCTATGACAAAAATGACAAGGAAGTCCTTCTTTAATCATCGTGATTCCCAGGCCGGGAGTGGAGCATTGCGGACAAAGTGAAAGCATTTTTTTTACCAATTTATGACTAGCCTGCTCAATCACCTGCATGCGTGTGGGATTGTACATGGCGCGCATGTCTGTTTCGATGTAAGCCGCGCCGCTTTCCTTTTTAAAGCGATCGAATAATGCCAATAAGGTGGAAGAGTTGGTGATTCCTTTTTCCATATCTGTTAAGTCATCCTTCTCTCTTTTGATAATCAATGCATGCGAGGGGAATTTTGTCAATTGGGCAAATGCTTTCAATTCTTCTTTAGATTCAATGGTTCGGGCATTAAAATTTGTTTCAGTTGTTAGCACCCTTACAAAGATTTCAAGCTCATTTTTCTTGTCCAACAAAAACATGATTTCATCATCGGCATAAGCAAAGGGAATGGAAGGGTGAGGGCCAAATGAACCTTCATTGCTGATAGCGAGATCGCAGGAACTCAATTCCATGGCCATTAAACATTTTTTTCGGGCGGTAGAAAGCGGGTCTTCCTCACGATCTATTTCTCCGCT
The DNA here is from genome assembly GCA_016715505.1 of Bacteroidota bacterium. Lineage (GTDB taxonomy): Bacteria > Bacteroidota > Bacteroidia > Chitinophagales > Chitinophagaceae > OLB11. The sequence continues at coordinate 61,124 of JADJZY010000020.1, read as the reverse complement.
AAATGTTCCCAACTGATATGTATCAAAATCAGGCGGAACAATTACTTCCAAATCAAAAGTCTGCTGCAAGATGGGTGCTATCACCTTCTCTTTTTCATGTTTGGTGGCGATTACAATTTTTCTGCCTTGAAAAGTAGATTCTTTCATCTTTCAATTTAAATCATGATCGAGATTTATGAAACACACGCATGTTTGATGTTTTGACTGAATCGTTTTATTTCGGTAAAATATTACTTGTAATACAGAGGATGCGATAACTATATTTCACTCAAAATCCAAGGCATTTTTGAATCCGGCTACCGGCCTTATTGTCCTTGTCCCAATGAATATGCTGCCTTGCCATCGAACTTATACAGGTTTTCAGTTTTGATGGTATCCAAATTGGCATCCATGGCTGCCTGAAGAATTTGAATGATGTTAGATGGATTCATTTGTTTGCCTGAAGCAGCTTTTACCCGGCATCTCCAGTGGTCCGTACAAAAGGTCTCTTTAAATCCATCGGGCCATACTTTAATACCGCGATTGGTAATCATGGTTAATTCAGTATCCGCACCCAGCATTTGTTTGAAGTTTTGCGCCAATTCATTGGGGTCGCTCCCATGCCAGTGTATAAAAATATCGACCCCATCCAACTCTTTCAGAGAAGCTGGTTTGCGTTTGTATTTAGGTAAATTTAAGGCAGCATTATTCGCATAGCGCACTGGTTTTAATGCGGAAGGTTTTTGGCCCAGATGATCAATCACCGCTTGAGCAAATTCCAAAGTGCCCACTTTTTGCCGACTAATTTCCGGGCTGTAAATATCTTCTGTATGTATACCGGCTTCGATGGTTTTGAGCCATGCATTATGAATTTTTTCTGCAACGTCCGATTGTCCGATATGGTTTAGCATCATAATGGCTCCCTGAAGCAGACCGGAGGGATTGGCGATGTTTTGTCCGGCGATATTTGGGGCTGAACCATGAATGGCTTCAAACATGGCACATTCTTCGCCAATATTTGATGAGCCGGCTAAACCAACCGATCCGGCGATTTGCGCGGCTACATCACTGAGGATATCTCCATATAAATTGGGTATGACAATCACATCAAACATTTCGGGGCTGTCTGCTAATCTGGCCGCACCAATGTCGACGATAAAATGTTCATTTTGAATCTCAGGATATTCAGCAGCAATTTCATTGAACACCTCATGGAATAATCCGTCGGTTTGTTTCATGATATTGTCCTTGGTAAAACAAGAAACTTTTTTTCGGTTTTGCTGCTTCGCATATTCAAAGGCATATCGGATAATTTTTTCACATCCGGGACGGCTGATTAATTTCAAACATTGCACCACCTCATCCGTTTGTTGGTGTTCAATACCCGCGTAAAGGTCTTCCTCATTTTCCCGGATGATGACCACATCCATAACAGGATGTTTGGTACTCACAAAAGGATGCAAACTCATACATGGCCTTACATTGGAATACAGGCCCAGAAACTTACGGGTACTTACATTTAAACTCTTATAACCTCCACCCTGAGGTGTGGTGATAGGGGATTTTAGGAAAATTTTATTCCGTTTGATTGTTTCCCAAGCTTCTGGGGCAATACCTGAACTATTCCCATTGAGGTAAACTTTTTCGCCAACTTCAATTTCGTCAATGGCGATTTTAGCTCCTGCGGCGTCCAGGATTTTTAGGGTTGCTTCCATGATTTCCGGGCCAATACCATCTCCTCTGGCAATCGTAATGTTGGTCATATACTCGATGTTTTTGAACCGCAAATTTGCAGGTTTGGATACATTATTTAATATTTATATTTTTAATTCAAAGCATAAATAATTTTAATGAAATATACCCTCAACCAATTACAGATATTTTTGAAAGTTGTTCAAACCGAAAGCATCACCAAAGCTTCGGAAGAACTCCATCTTACCCAGCCGGCTGTTTCGATTCAATTAAAAAATTTTCAGGATCAGTTTGATATTCCCCTCACGGAAATCGTTGGTCGGAAAATTTATATCACCGATTTTGGGCGGCAAATCAGTGAGGCGGTCGAACAAATCATCAATCAGGTAGATGCCATTAACGATCACAACCTGGCCTATAAAGGCAAGCTGGCCGGTAAACTCAAATTGTCGGTTGTATCGACCGGGAAATATTTAATGCCTTATTTTTTAGCTGATTTTATCCAACAACATCCCGGGATAGAATTAAAGATGGATGTGACCAACAAAGATCAGGTGGTACAAAGCATTGAAAACAACCAGGTTGATTTTGCCCTGGTTTCGATTCTTCCTCCCTCGCTTTCCATTGATACCCTGGAGCTGTTGTCGAACAAACTTTATTTGGTGGGCGGGGCTCATGCGGAATTAAATCCAACCCTGAAGGCGAAAGATTTGTTTGGGAATTTGCCCCTGATATTTCGGGAATCCGGATCCGGAACCCGGCAGGCGATGGAGCAATTTTTTGAAACAAAAAATATACGGGTGCTTAAAAAGATGGAACTCACCGGCAACGAGGCTGTGAAACAAGCGGTGATGGCTGGTTTGGGTTTTTCGATCATGCCTTTGATTGGGATTAAAAATGAGTTACAAAGCAAAGAGTTGCAAATCATCCCTCTGAAAGGATTGCCTATTGTAACCACCTGGCGATTGATATGGCTGAAACAAAAAAAGCTTTCACCCATTGCTCAATCCTTCCTGGCGTATTTAAAAACCAATCAATCGAAAATAGTAGAGGAAAAATTCAGTTGGACAAATCATCTTGAATTCAAATAGGGCTAACTTGAATCCAACTCTTTGGACTCATTGATTTGTGAGGTGTTATATCATAATTCTCCACTGCGTGCAAGGGTCTATAATGTATTAGTTGACTTGAAATAAAAGAAACCCTTGCCCGAAAGGGTTTACATGCAAGCCTAAATTCAGGACGCCAGCCATAAACATTTGAAGGGCTGTGTTATGCGACTGCGTTCAAGCGCGCCGGGATTGTAGTGATATGCCCGAAGTCGGGATATCTTAAGGAATGAAGGCATCATACGGGCATACAAACGGAAAGCCCGGGCAACTCAGCTGAATCCTTTTTATTGGTTGATCGCCCTCAAAAAAAAAGACTCCTCAGCACTATGCCGCTTGATAGTAAGGCGAAATCATCCAGTAAACCACCACACCCGTGATAGCAACATATAACCAAATAGGGAAGGTATAACGCACCAGTTTTTTGTGTTTATCATATTCAGCCGTGAGACCACGATAAGCGCTGTACAATACAAAGGGCATGACAATACCGGCCAGGGTAATATGGGTGCTGATGATAAAATAGTACACGTAGCGCAAACTCCCAGCGGCGGTTTTTTCGAGCTCGTCGAGGCTGCCATTGTGGTCGGTATCTCCAAATTTTGTTTCGCCGGTTAGCAGATGATGGGCGATGTAAAACACCAAAAACAAAACCGAAAGCAGCATGGTGAGCATCATGGTATTTTTATGGGCGACAAACTTTTTTTGTTTCACCAATATCAGTCCCACGATGAGTAATACACTCACGATTGAATTCACACCGGCACTCAGGGCGGCAAAAATGTGGGGATTAAAACCTAGTTCTACTTTCAGGGTAATCCGATCCAGAATGGTAACCGCCAGAAATACGATAGCCGAAAATATCCAGATGAGGATGTGGGCTTTGCGGTCGTTTTTTTTCATGCCTGCTTGTAACATCATGTTTGTGCGTTAAAATTTTCGTTTACGTTCGTAAAGGCGGTGTTTCTCCACCATCAGTTTGGCGATATCTTCGGCGCAGAAACGCACCTTATTGGAATCCAAAGCATTATAATAGCCCCGAATATGGTGGTACTTATCGACAAGCACTATCTGATCGGGGTGAATAAAATCATCAGCTCCTGCCTGGGGTTCCGGTAAATCCAGATGAAGTTCCTGACGGGCAAACGCATAAATTTTATCCCGATCGCCAGTCATAAACATCCACTTATCATGATTGGCTTCATATTTTTCGGCATAGGCTCTGAGGCGCGGCACTGAATCGGTTACCGGGTCCACACTGATGGAGATAAAACGAATGGAAGTATCATTTTTGATAAAGGCCTTATTGAGTAATTTCATGTTTTTGCTGCTTACCGGGCAGATGGTATGGCAGGATGTAAAGAAGAAATGAAATACCAAAATCTTTCCTTTCAAATCCTCATGAATGGAGATGGTATCCCCCAATTGATTTTGCAAGCGAATATCCTGAATGCGGTGAAAGGTGGTATCTTTTTTCCAGCCCTCATCGGTTTGCTGACTATCTACCCGATCGATGCCGTAAAACGCAGGCATGGCAATATGCCCGTCGTGGCCTTTCATTTTCAGAAACAAAAAAGCCGCCAAGGGTACTAAGGCACTGAATAAACTGCCGATGAGGATACTTTTGAGTTTACGGCTTTTCATGATGTGCGCAAAAGTAATCTGCAATGGGCAAGTAGTAAATAAAATATTTCAATAGGGGGCAGTAAAAATATTTTCGAAAAGCGGATTTGCCCTTGAGGCGATGGCGATTTTGAATGAGGCTCTCCTGAACAACTCATTTTGAGCGTTATTCAGGAGGTCCGGATTAGTCGAGGAGATTTTCGTAAATGATGGCTGCGCCCTGACCAACACCGATACACATGGTTGCCAAACCAAAGCGGGCCTTACGAGCCTTCATGGCATGCAAGAGGGTGGTAGAGATACGCACTCCACTGCAGCCCAGCGGATGACCGAGGGCGATAGCACCTCCATGAATATTTACTTTTTTGGGGTCCAGGGCGAGTTCACGCATACAGGCAATGGATTGAGATGCAAAAGCTTCATTGAGTTCAACCAAATCAATATCCGACATCTGCAGTCCGGCGCGTTGCAAAGCCTTTTGGGTGGCAGGAACCGGACCGATACCCATGATAGAAGGATCTACACCGGCAATGGCCATACTGCGTATTTTGGCCATGGGTTGAAAATCGTATTTTTTCACGGCTTCATGGCTGGCCAGTAAAATGGCTGCTGCTCCATCGTTCACACCACTGGCATTGCCGGCGGTTACGGTACCGTCTTTGGCAAAGGCGGGTTTGAGTTCGGCCAGTTTTTCGGGGGTGCTGAGGCGGGGATGTTCGTCTTTTTCAAAAATCATTTTTTTACCCTTGCCTAAATCAATTTCCACCGGAATCAATTCATTGGCAAAAGCATTTTGGGCATGAGCGGCTTCGTATTTTGATTGGCTTTGAAAGGCAAATTGGTCTTGCTCTTCGCGGGAGATTTGCCATTGTTTGGCCACATTTTCGGCAGTTTCGCCCATGCTATAGGGGTGGTGTAATTTGCTCAGGGCCGGGTTGATGAAACGCCAGCCAATGGTGGTGTCGAAAATTTCTGCTTTACGGGCAAAGGGGGCATCGCTCTTGCCCATGACAAAAGGCGCCCGGGTCATACTTTCCACGCCGCAGGCAATCATCAATTCACCATCGCCACACATGATGGCACGGGCGGAATCCATGATGGCCTGCAGGCCAGATGCGCATAAACGATTCACGGTATTTCCTCCGGTGGTGATAGGTAAACCGGCGAGCAGCACAGCCATGCGGGCTACATCGCGGTTATCTTCACCGGCCTGATTGGCACAACCGGCTATAACATCTTCAATGGCCTGAACATCCATGTTTTCGTTGCGGGCCACGAGGGCTTTGAGGGTGAGGGCAAGGAGGTCGTCGGGGCGAACGGTGGATAAGGAACCACCATATTTACCGATGGGTGTTCGCAGGGCATCGATGATATAAGCGCTGGTCATAGTTTAAGCATTGAGTGCACAAAAGTACTATCTCAGCATTTGAAACCCAATTGAATTATGATGGCTAAAAAAGGTGGGGGTTATTTTTTTCGGCAAGGCGATGAGGTCTGTTTTTATCACCAGGTTTTATTTGAGGTACCAAATTCTAGTCTCTCGTGAGCAATATAAAAAGTTAGATGTATTCCTTCAATCTGCAATGGAAGCTGCAGGTTTAGAACAATATATCGCAGACATAGAATATTCATACCATAAAGAAATAGACGGAACGTTGCAACAGAAACAAACTTGCTGGGTTTAGATAATTGTCCTAAATTCGTGGACAAATGTCCTAAATTTCAGATCATGGCGACAACAATAGAAAAAATTGAAGGAAAACTTGACAAGGAAATAGCTTCCTTCTTGAAAACAAGCAAAATTAATGTGCGTAACAGACCGGTTACTTATGAAAAATTCCTGGAGGACAAAATGCTTATTATTGTTGCTATTAGAACAGGGATTCCCTATTCTTTGTTTGACTTAATTCAGAACTACACTCCATTTTCAGAAAACGAGTGGGCGAATTTCCTCGGCATATCCACAAAATCACTTCATAGATATAGGACTTCTCTTGAACACCACTTTAAACCAATCCATTCTGAAAAAATAATTGAAATGGCGGAAGTTACTAAAGTTGGTCTTGACGTATTCGGTAATATAGAGAAACTCAAACTATGGCTTAATACACCTAGTTATGCGCTGGGAAAACTAAAACCGATTGAATTGCTAAGTGACTCATATGGAAAGGAAATGGTTATAAGTGAGCTTAACCGAATTAATCACGGAATCTTGGTGTAGATGAAAGTATATCGACTTGCAAGAGAAATACATGCAACACCATTATCAGGAAAAGGAGCTGCTATGTACGGAGCAAGGTGGAACCCGGTGGGCGTAGAGCTGATTTATACTGCGCAAAATAGGTCTTTAGCAATGGCGGAAATTGCTGTTCATCTTTCTTTGGCAACATTGCCGGATGATTATATGATGCTCACCATTGATATACCTGATGACATTAAAGTTAAGCAATTAACAGAAGCAGACTTGCCAACAGACTGGCAAGAGTTTCCACATCCCGCTTCTACTCAAGAAATTGAGCGGTATCTTGTGACGGAAAATGAATTTGGTGTATTAATCATACCATCCGTTGTTACACAGGGAGACTTTAATGTGCTTATTAATCCGAATCATATCGATTTTTCAAAAATAACAATTGTGCGTATTGATAAATTTCCATTCGACAAGAGAATATTTAAATAGGGGCTGTTGCTTATCTCATGGGCGCTTCAACCGAGAATTTGCGCGGCACAGGCCCTGCCAACTCATCAAAAGCTTGGTGACCCCAAAAATTTGTAACCGGTGCATTTATCAAAATTGGGTATTTTCAATCGGATGATGATTTGAAATTTCAAGATGAAATCCATGGAAACCTTTTTGAGCAAATTGAGAAAGCAATGGATTTGTTATTTACCAAATATATCAAAGCCGAAATCAGTTACGAAGGCATTATCCGTATAGAGAGGTTTGAATATCCAAAAGAAGCAGCTAGAGAAGCTTTACTGAATGCCATTGCTCACAAAGATTATTCGGGCTTTGTTCCCATTCAAATAAGCGTTTACAGCGACAAAATCATTTTCTGGAATGAAGGACAACTGCCAGAAAGCTGGACAGTGAAAACACTTTTAGAAAAACACGCTTCACGACCTTACAATCCTGATATTGCAAATGCTTTATTTCGCAGTGGGTACATTGAATCTTGGGGACGAGGTACAATCAAAATCATTAAGGAATGTAAACAAGCAGGAATCCCCGAACCAGTTTTTAGCTACGACTCTAGCGATATTTCTGTGGAGTTTAGAAAAGACATTTACAATGAAAAGTATCTGCATTCACTTGACTTGAACGAGCGTCAAGTAAAAGCTGTGTTGTATGTGAAAAAGAACGGTAAAATTACGAATAGCGACTATCAGAGTTTGAATGATGTTTCCAAGGCTACAGCAACAAGAGATTTGACGGAATTGGTTGAGAAGTATTCAATTCTTCAACGAACTGGTGACATTGGAGCAGGAACACACTATTTTTTGATTGGCTCATAATTGGCTCAATTGGCTCATGTGATACAATGTTGCAAAGAGTGGAAGTAAGTTGAAGCACATGAAATGTAAAAGCTTACAACAGTGAGAAAGCAAATGATTGATTTACATGTGAATTGGTAAATGCTAGCCCGCCCCCTTGTTATGGGTGTTACTGAGGTGCGAAGAAATACAGCCATACACGCGGGGATACTACCTGAATTTAGTACAATGAGTCAGAGACGAAATTGAACTATGAATGTGTAATCGGTATTATCCAAAGTATTTGATTTTCTTATTAGCTTTTGCTGTTGGCTGTGTCCAATTGCAAAATTTGGCTTCAAATTCAAGAAAGTGTTTCAGGAGTTGAAACGATCTACCCATTCACATTAATCAGTGATGATTAATTTTTCTTCGGCGATGATGTTGTTTTCTTCGCTCAGCCTGATGAAATAAAGTCCGCTTGGGAGATGGTCAAGTGATACAGTATGGCTCTGCCCGGAAAGGTGATCAACTTGTTTGACTCTTTGTCCGAAAGTATTAAAAATGGTCAGGCTGGCATTGTTCAGATGGCCTGTGGTTCGGATGCTTGTGGTGGAAATGACCGGGTTGGGAAAAACCGAAAAAATAGTTTGGGTTGAAATTTCGGGAATCCCCAGAACAATTTGCCCGGCTTCAATACAAGCATTGGGGGTACTTTGGTAAGCATAATCTTTGATGGTGAATGAAGCGGAAGAGGCATCAACATCCAAACGTGCCCAGCCGTAATAGGTATTTGCGCCTACAATCAATTTTAAGGCTAAATATTTATTGTTTTGTCCGACCCAGTTACCGAGGCTTGTACCCCAAGCCAAGGTACCGGGATTGTCGGAATTGTACCAGGTGGATAAAGTGTCGCAAATAGATGCTGTGCCGGATAAAGCCCAGGGTAAATAATTTCCACTTACCAAAGACCCCGAGTAGGCATTATTATTTTGGGGTTGGCAGAACACGCCAATGGTACCTGAACTTCCACCATACTGAATAAAAAAATCTTCAATATTGTCGTTATTTAAATCGAGCGGATAAGTGGCACTGGGTGTGGCATCCGGGATGTCGGTATAAATAATTTGAGCGAAGGATGTATTTTTAAGAAGCAGGAAAAATAATAGGCTCCAGAAGCGGGCTGCTTTATGCGAAGAGTTTATGTTCATTTTTTGAAGGTAGAGATTATTGAGATACAGGTATTCAAATGAGACTGTTTCATTCTTTTGCAACGGTCTTATATTCAAGTAAAGATAAGGTAGATTGGATGCATTGACTTTTTACAATTGAGTAGCACGCTTAGGTTATTGAACGCTTGGGTTTCAATTTTGAATTTAATAGTTGGGCGGCCTGGCTAAAGATCCTATGCAAGTCATCGCGGCTTGGGTGGGGTGGGGTGTTGAAGTGGCTTGTAGTGGGGGTATTTGGGAAATCGCAATGATGATGCAAGGAATCTGATTTAAGCCTTAATGCCAAATTTCTTTAACTTCTTAATTGATTCATATGCCTTTATTAATGCCTGCTCCTTAACTTGTTCTTTTTTTATAATTGAATTCTGATCAGATTTTATATTAGAATTATAATAGTTAGCAAAACATTAAATTTACCCTTATTAGGTATTAGTGTTTTTGTAATTATTTCTTGATGAGCTTGGTCTTTTATCCAGAAGTTTGTCATAATTATATATTTTTTAAATTTTGTCATCAACCAACTCTCAACTTTGCTGCATCCTTCCACAGATAATGAGGCATTGGTTCATTCAATTCCCATTCAATACTCATTGGTTTAGATCCATAATGACGACTTATCGAGCCTTCTCCAATAAACACATAGCCCATTGTATTTCCAAATTCATCACTTGCTTTTTCTCTCACAAAAAGTAAAATCTTTTTGTCTTTTTGTTTGTGAGTAATATATGATTTCCCCTTAGGGGTTTCTGGTCCGGCTGAATTTTGACTTTGCCAATGAAACAGGCGTTCATTAACAGCATAGTCATCATACATAGTTGTTGGTGAAAAATCTTCCTCTGATTTGACCAAATTTATGAATAGTAGCTCTGTATTGAGTTTAGTATTTTCTGCTATACCTTCTCTATTAGGCGATTTTCTCTCAAAACTACTCAAACCGAATGCCGTAAGAATTTGATCTCTTGTATAGCGTGCGTGCAATTTAAGCGGTTCGTGATAAGGTAAGTCTATATCCACTTCTTTGAAGTCAATTTTGTCAATCAATATCTCCATAAATTCAATGATTTCATCAACCAAAACTTTGTTTTCCCCAATTTTTCTTATGGAGTCTTCAAGAGATTTAAAACCTCCTGCATTTTGCCAAACATCATAGTGTAGCATTAATGCCATAGATTGATCAATTTCAGATAAGTCATCAATTCTTATTTGAAAACCTTCTTTTGCGAGTTTTAAAATAAAACTGAAATAACTACTTGAAGCGGTTGAAAGCCATTTATTTTTAATTGCAGACAAAATTTGATTTTCATTCTCAGTTGAGAAATTATCTAAAAGATTTGCCATTTGGCAAAATCGTTTCCATCCAAAAATTCTGTTTTTCTTGTAAATCAATTGTAAGGGAATCTCGTAGAAATCGGAGAAATTTCTAAGATTCAATGGTAGTGTTGTTTGGTTTTGAAACGTTTGAATTTTTTGAAGGAGTTGGTTTTGGTTTAGTGACGTTGCTGCAATGATATTGCTGAGTATTATTTCTTTTGCCTTTTTCTCCAAAACAATAGAACTGCCAAGTGGCAAATGAGGAAAGTTGTCTTCAACCTCTTTTTTCATAGGTGTTGAAGTTTTGCCGATTAAGGCCCTGAATTTATTCTCAAAATTATATTCAGGTCTTGCATTGCCTACAAAATCAAGAACGGTTAAACATTCTTTTCCTTCTGCTAATCTCAGGCCTCTTCCCAGTTGTTGCAAGAAAACAGTTAAACTTTCGGTTGGTCTTAAAAATAGAACAGTGTCAATTTCAGGAATGTCAATCCCTTCATTAAAAATATCAACCACAAACAAATAATTGATTTCTTTTTCTGAAGTTGATTTCTGACAACATCTCTATTTTGAGTATTTGTACTAGCTAAATAATCAGCTTTAAAACCAGCCATAGAGAATTTTTCAGCCATAAATTTGGCATGTTCAATGGTAACACAAAAGCCTAGAGCTCTAACTTCATTATAATCTTTGGTGTATTTCTAAGTGAAGAAATTATCTCACCAACACGTCTATCATTACCAGTGTAAATATTACTTAATTCACTTGGTATATATCGCCCTCTTTCCCAATTAACTTTTGTCAAATCAACGCTGTCTGAAATTCCAAAATATTGAAATGGACATAACAATTTTCTATTCAATGCCTCTGGCAATCGAATCTCAGCTGCAATTCTATGATGAAAATCTTCTTTTATATCTCCACCGTCCATTCTTTCAGGTGTGGCAGTTAGTCCTAACAAAATTTTAGGGTTAAAATAGTTGATTATTCCTCTGTATGACGAAGCAGTTAAATGGTGACACTCATCAATAATGATAAAGTCAAAAAATTCCTTTGATAACTCCAGATTTTCAAGTCTGTTGTTTAGCGTTTGAATAGAAGCGAAAACATTTTCATAGTTTGTGGGCACTTTTCCGTCTACCCAAAGTTCACCAAAGTTGTTATCCCTCAAAACCCCTTGAAATGTGGTAAGTGCTTGTTCCAGTATTTCCTTTCGATGTGTTAAAAAAAGAAGTTTTGCTGATTTATTTTCTTTTTTAAATTTCTTGTAATCAAAAGCAGAAATCACCGTTTTTCCTGTTCCTGTTGCGGCTACAACAAGATTTCTATATCTATTATGAACAGTTCTTTCAACTTCTAATTTTTCAAGAATTTCATTTTGAAAAGGATAAGGTTTTAAATCGAAAAAGGCGGAAGGGATTGTTGCCCCTACTGTGGTTGTTTTCCCTTTGTTTAATGATTCTATAAGTTTTTCTTTATGAATGTTGTCGTCAAAATTTCAAAATCATCGCTTTGCCAATAGGAATCAAAAGTTTTTTGAAACTTGTCAATGATATGACCAACTTCCTGTGTAGTTATTTTTACATTCCATTCTAGTCCATCTGTTAATGCAGACCTTGAAAAATTTGAAGAGCCTATATAGCCTGTGTGAAAACCTGTGTTTCTGTAAAACAAGTATGCTTTAGCGTGAAGTCTTTCGTTTCCTGTGTTATATGAGATTTTCACTTCTGTGTTTTCTAACTTAGAAAGCAATTGAATGGCTTTATAATCAGAAGCACCCATGTAGGTTGTTGTAATAATCCTCAACTGACCACCTCTTTGGGTAAATTCCTTAAGCTCACGCTCCAAAATAATAATGCCCTTGAATTTGATAAACGATACAAGTAAATCAATTCTGTTTGATGAAAGAATTTCTTTTTTGAGTTCACTTTCCAAAGAAAGTCCTGTATTACTTCCACCAGTGAAAAGTTCGGAATGGGTTAATCTAGTATAAGGTGTGATTTCCTTTAGATGCAAATCTAAATCAGTAAAATGTGCATCAATTTTCGTAAAAACCGCTTTTAAAATTTCACCTTCACTTTCAATTAAATCCCTGTCAAATTCATTGTTCCTTAGTTCAACTTTTAAAAATTGAATAATTTTATTTGCTACTTCTATTTGATGCTCAATTTGATGTTCCCCTTTTAATACTTCAAGAGCTCCTTTGATGGTTCTAGATAAATGTCGTGATATGATGATGGAGGCCTCTTCCTTGTCAATCTTAGATTTGTTGACATAATAAGTATCTTTATTGAGCTCGTTAATCTTGTTTGAGACTAATTGTGTTACTAATTCTTCGTAAATGCCTTGGTTCATAAGTTCAAATATTCTTTTACTATTGAAATGTCTGCCTCAGCCCAATCTAAATTCAATAATTCGTCTTTTTCGATATATTTATAATCGGAATGTTCATTAAGCATAATTTGACCTCCAATTTGTTTTGCTAAGAAAGGAATCAATTCAATCGAAAAATTTGGATAATGAAATATTGAATGGCACAACCTTTTTGAAACTTCAATTTCTAAATTCAATTCTTCTTTAATTTCACGAGTAATGCATTCTTCTTCTGTCTCTCCATTTTCGATTTTACCTCCTGGGAACTCCCACTTTAAAGGATGGCTCATAGTTGAACTTCTTTGAACGACAAGTACAGTATCTTCATTTTCAATAATTGCACAGCTTACGTAAAGATTCATCATTTTTTACTTAATTAATATATAAGCAATACTTGTTTGTCGTTGGTTGTCCTAATTCCTTTAACGAAATAATCATCAGGGAATGATTGTATTCTTGCGGCCTCTCTCAGATTTATTGAATGCTTTTGTTTTTACACGGTTGAATATAATTATGATAGCCAACACTAATTAATCAAAAGCTGAAACTGAATTGCGATAGGCTACCTTAAAACGATATATCAATCCATAAACTTAAATTTCTTCATTTCGGAGTTAAATATTATTGTTGTTACAATTAAAATCTAAAATACCCATATTTTTTGGATAAATGTTGGAGCTTTAAATGGTATTTCCCATTTTAAAAAAGATAATGGTAGTATCCCCCCTACCGTATCACAATCTTCAAGGGCTTACACAACTGCGTTTTATTGTCGGGGGTTTTTACCATGATACGATCAAAGTAAACGGTATCACCTTTGTAGGAGCGGTCGCGGAAAGATTCGGACCAATCAGTCGGAATGGCATCGCCGTTAAAGCTGCCCACAGTATAATCGGTATAAATAATGGGCAGGCCTGTTGAATCCTGATACAATCCCCGTTCGGCCCAGGTGATATTAAAACTTTCTACCTTGAGTTGATTACCGGCACTGTCTTTGGCACAAAGAGGTTTGAGGACTAACTCATCAAATACCAATTTATCTACCTGCTGCGAGTCGGAGAGGCTGCAAGCTAAATAGCCTTTATATTGATACTTGACTTTAGGGCGTTGTTCATTGCCCACGGGAGCAAAAGCACTCAGTAAAAAGAGTATTCCTAAAACCGATGCCATGGACCATTTTTTCATAACTCAATTGATTGACAGATTCCGGCAAGTGGTGCCAGGTGGCTGCCTGATGCCGTGTTATTTACGCAGCAAGTTAAGGTTTTCTTCAATAAGGCGCATTTTTTCGATGGCATCATTTTTCTTTTTTAACTCTGCTTCAACAACTTCCGCTTTGGCATTCTGTACAAATTTTTCGTTGCTCAGCTTTTTTTCAATGCTGTTTAAAAAGCCTTTTAAGTAGTCGTAATCTTTTTGCAGATCGGCTATCATTTTTTCACTGTCCACTTCCTGCTCGAAGGTGATATAACACTGCAGGGTATCTACCATAAATGCCACGCCCGATTCAGGGGCACTTTGGGCAAATAATACTTCCTCGGCAAATACCTGACGCAGCAGTACCGGAAGCAGGTCTTCCAGTTGTGCACGAAAACTTTCTGGCAGGTATAAACGAATCGGATCTTTTGGTTTGAGTTGTTGTTTCACCCGTAAATCACGCACGGCTGTAATAATCGCTTTGAGCCACTCGCCTTTTTGCAACAAACTTTTGTCGGCTGTTGTGCCTGTGTTGATGCCGCTTTCCAGAATAAATGACTTTCGTTCCGGATCCAATACGGCGTAAATCTCTTCGGTGATAAATGGCATGAAGGGATGTAATAATTTCATCAACTCTTCAAAATATCGTCCGGCTTGTTCTATTTGTCGGGCATCCATGGGCTCATCCATACCCGGCTTAATCCATTCGAGATACCAGCTACAATAGTCGTCCCAAATAAGGGAGTATATTTTTTTGAGGGCCTCTCTGAGTTTAAATTCTTTGATATCCTGTTCTACCCAATGTTGTACTTCCGATAAACGTGCTTCGAACCAGTCAGATGCAAACGTATTTTCCTGTTTTTCGCTGCGTTCTTTCTGACGGAGAATTTGCAGGAGTTTGAGTGCATTCCAGAGTTTGTTGCCAAACATACGCCCTTGTTCCAAACCGGCTTCATCGAAGAGCAAATCATTGCCTGCCGGTGAAGAGATGAGCACGCCAAAACGCACGGCATCGGCTCCAAACTGATCGATGAGTCCGAGTAAGTCGGGCGAATTACCCAAGGATTTACTCATTTTTCGGCCTTGTTTATCGCGCACAATACCGGTAAAGTACACCTGTTGAAAAGGAATTTGTTGCCGGTATTCGAGTCCGGCCATAATCATTCGGGCCACCCAGAAAAAAATAATTTCGGGAGCAGTCACCAAAGTCGCAGTCGGATAATAATAGTTTAGTTCTGCGTTTTGCGATTTGTTTTTATTCCAGCCAAATACTTCCATGGGCCATAGCCAGGAAGAGAACCAGGTGTCCAAAACATCATCATCCTGACGTAAGGCGGCATCGGCTTTAAAATCAGTATAGTTAGACCCGAATATTTCGCGGGCTTCTGCTTCGGTTTTGGCAACCACCATTCTGCCTTGTTCATCGTACCAGGCCGGAATACGGTGTCCCCAGCGCAATTGCCGGCTCACACACCAGTCCTTGATATTTTCCATCCAATGGCGGTAAGTATTTTTGAACTTGGCCGGATAGAATTTGATATCATCCTGCATCACCACATCGAGGGCCGGTTTGGCCAGTCCATCCATTTTACACCACCATTGCATCGAGAGGCGGGGTTCAATCACCGCATCGGTGCGTTCGCTGAAGCCCACCTGATTTTTATAATCTTCAATTTTTTCGACCTGATTCAGGGCTTGTAAATCGACAATGATTTTTTTACGGACATCAAAACGATCCTCACCCACGTACATTCCGGCGGCTTCGCTGAGGGTACCATCTTCATTGAGGGTATCTATCACTTCGAGCTGATGTTTTAAACCCAGATTGTAGTCGTTGATATCATGGGCCGGTGTCACCTTCAGGCATCCGGTACCGAAAGCCATATCAATATATTCGTCGGCAATAATCGGAATGCGACGATTGATGAGGGGTACAAAACAATATTTTCCAATCAGATTGGTGTAACGGGGATCTTCGGGGTGTACACAAATGGCCACGTCGCCGAGTATGGTTTCGGGGCGCACTGTGGCGACTGTGATGTGTTGAGTTCCGTCTGCCTGGGTTTCTTCCAGCTTGTATTGAACGTAATAGAGTTTGCTGTTGACTTCTTTGTGGTTCACCTCCTCATCGCTGAGGGCTGTTTTGGCTTTGGGGTCCCAATTGATCATTTTCACACCGCGATAAATCAGGCCTTTTTGATACAGGTCGATGAACACATCAATCACCGCTTCATAATAATCCGGATCCATGGTGAAGGCCGTTCGTTTCCAATCGAGGGCGCAACCTAATTTTTTGAGTTGTTGTAAAATGATGCCACCATATTTTTCTTTCCACTCCCAGGCATATTTTAAGAATTCTTCGCGGCTGAGGCTGTTTTTGTCAATGCCTTGTTCGCGGAGCATGGCAACCACTTTGGCTTCGGTGGCAATGGAGGCATGGTCGGTACCCGGAACCCAGCAGGTATTAAAACCTTTGAGTCGGGCATAACGAATCAGCACGTCCTGTACGGAATTATTCAGGGCATGACCCATATGTAAAACACCGGTAACATTGGGTGGAGGGATGACGATGGTGTAGGCTGGTTTTTCGTTGGGAGTAGATGCAAACAAACCCTGATCTAACCATTGTTGATACCATTTCGTTTCCGCTTCCTGCGGGTTAAAATTTTTTGACAATTCCATAAGGGTGCAAAGATAAGGTTTGCACTTTATCTCAAATTGTCGATTTCAATTGAAATAAGAGCGAATCGAAATATCAAGTAGTTCGTTCGTCTTTGGACGAGACCTTTATGTCAAATGCCGTGACAATAGACGTTTTCTAATTAATAGGGATTGCAGGTATGAAATCACTCTAACTTGCTGTAACAAGTTGTAAATAAGTAGATGATCTATTATTTTGTCTCGGTCGCTTGTAATTCTGAAGGATTAAAATCAGACCGTGATTTCCGGAGTCGGACATTGTCATTATTCTTGTTTTCCACCTTTTGTCTTGAAACAAAAGGTGGAGCCAAAAATTCAAGGCTGTTACTCTTTAGGCTAAGTGCTTCATCGAGCGGCCTACTTCCGAAACTTGCTTCGCTTTGGCTTCGGCTCGAACACCGGAAGCAGGCTACGCTCGATTTCAAATTTTCTTAACCCAAATTTTGTCTCGTCTTTTGACGAGTAATTTGGCTGACGAAATTTTTGGAATTTTAGGTTAACCTGAAAGCCATGAAATGGCTTGTTTCGGCTTCGGAAACTTGTCTCGTCCTTTGAACGAGACAAAGTCTGGTATACAAAAGAGCAAAGGCCGAAAATGCCAATGAAATGATGATGATTTTTTGCCAATATCTAAAGTAGGACGGTGTTTTATTGAGTAGTTCGTTCGTCTTTGGAGAGAAATGGTATAAATGAGAATTTTTCTTAGAGTCAACAGGCCGTCAGACGAGCTCTATCCCTTTACTTTTTCAACATGCGAAGCGCATAAACGAGGGGGAGTTTATTGCCAAGGTGGATATACCGAAATTTTCCGGGCTCGAACTCTTCCATCCGATCGGAGAGTTGATAGGGAGAATAATCAAATTCCTGAAAAACTTCTAAAGTCAATCCTTCCTGCAGGAGGGCCTGCATGACCTCGGCCAATCCATGATTCCAGGTGATGGATTCATATTGGTTTTGGGTGTTTTTATCGGCATAAGTACCCTGGTCGATTTCAACAATGGGATCCGTTTTAAAGTAGGAATAACGCACATCTTGTAAGTCATTATCGAACATCCACATAGCAGGATGAAATTCGGCAAAAACAAAAACCCCACCCGGTTTGAGGTAACGCGATACCACCTTTGCCCAGCTTTGGATATCGGGTAACCAGCCAATCGTTCCGTAGGAAGTAAATACGATGTCGAATTGTTCGTTTAAATGTTGGTCCAGACTGTATAAATCGCAGCAGATAAATTGTGCCGGAATGTGCAGTTGTGCTGCCAGGTTTCGGGCCTCTTCAATGGCACGATCCGACAAATCGACCCCACATACATTGGCGCCCAGGCGGGCCAGAGAGAGGGTGTCTTGTCCGAAATGACATTGTAAATGCAACAATTTCTTTCCCTGAATATCACCAAGGAGATTGCGTTCAATGTCCATGAGGGATGATTTCCCTTGCATGAAAGCAGCCTGATTATAAAATTCGGTATGAAGATGGGCTTCGGCCCGACGGTTCCAGTTTGCCCGATTCACCTCCAGGTAATCGGGGCGGGTATTTGCCGGCATCAGGCCACTTTCTTTTTACGCTTTTCGGCGTAAGCCATTGCGGCATCACGCACCCATTGCCCTTTTTCGTGGGCATCTACACGGGCTTTCAGGCGTTGTTTATTGCAAGGGCCATTGCCTTTGACCACATTCCAGAATTCATCCCAATTGATAGTTCCGAAGTCGAAATGCCCTCGTTCTTCGTTCCATTTTAAGTCCGGATCGGGAAGGGTAACACCTAAAATGCGGGCCTGATCAACGGTTGCATCTACAAATCGCTGACGCAATTCATCGTTAGATTGGCGTTTTATTTTCCACAACATACTTTTTTCGGAATTGGTGCTTTCCGCATCAGATGGACCAAACATCATCATCGATGGCCACCACCAGCGGTCTACAGCATCCTGAAGCATTTGTTTTTGTTCGGGGCTGCCTTTGCTGAGGGCCAGTAATGATTCATATCCCTGACGTTGGTGGAAACTTTCTTCTTTACATATTTTAACCATGGCTCTGGCATACGGGCCATAAGAAGTGCGGCATAACATCACCTGATTCATGATGGCGGCCCCATCTACCAACCAGCCAATCGCACCAATATCGGCCCAAGTCAGGGTTGGATAATTAAAGATGCTGGAATATTTGGCTTTGCCGGTATGCAACTGATCAATCATTTCATCGCGGGTGATACCCAATGTTTCGGCTGCTGAGTACAGGTATAAGCCATGTCCGGCTTCGTCCTGCACCTTTGCTAAAAGGATGAGTTTACGGCGCAGATTCGGAGCTCTTGATATCCAATTGCCTTCAGGGAGCATGCCCACAATTTCGCTATGTGCATGTTGAGAAATCTGGCGGATGAGGGTTTTTCGATATTCTTCCGGCATCCAGTCGCGGGCTTCAATTTTTATTTCCTGATCAATTTTTTGTTGAAAAAGGTTTTCTCCTGTCAGCATAGCTTAAATATTGGACAACAAAGATAATTGATTTCAGCTTTCGCAAGATGAATACTCCTGATAGCCTATTGATTTCGAGAAATGTAGCTTAGACTTGGTCTTTTTCAAATCATTCACCTGCCATTTGATTTGCTTATTGCCATCAAAGGCATTTCAGATATTGTCCGATTCAAGGATTTAGGCGCTGTTCGTAAACCGTAAAATGGTTTGCCATAAGAATCAAATTCTTAATTTCGTTGAAATGACAAATGACACCTTCTGAGTTAAAATTAGATTTGTTTAGGAAGCTTGATTCATTAGATACGTAAAAGTAGAAAACCTTGGTACACTATTGAATTTGTTTAGTGAAATGAAACTTGAAGAATGGGAATCACTTTCAAATCAAGATCAACAGAAAATTTGATTCTGAAAAGCAATATTTTCATGGTAATTATAAAAAGCATAGTGAGGTGATGTCTAAGATACAATAACTGGTTTGTGGTCAATGAAGGAAATCGTTTGGACGGAAATTGCGGAGTCGGATTTGGATGCTATTTTGCTTTATTTAGAAGCAAATGGACGCAAAAGTAAGATCGATTTAAGAGTGCTTCGAGATACAATTGATCAAATTCTTCAGAATCCAAACAATTTTTAAATAAAAAACGAAGATTCCGTAAATGTGTGGTAACAAAGCACAACACGATAATCTATAAAGAATTTGGAACGCATATCGTTTTATTACGGTTATTCGATACCCGGCAAAATCCCGAAAAGAGGATTTATGAATAGTGGTCAGCGTCTGTGAATAATCGGCCGAAGTGTACCAAAGTATGTCTGACGGCAGGACCTGCGCTTTTTGCTATATGACCTTTGCAATACCCAAGTAGTTGAATCAGGGATTGGATACAATGACACAATAAAATGCAGGTTCACTCAAAACCATCACTTCCTCATGGACTCCATCAGCATCTTTGTCTTCTCAATCTCAGGGATGATGAAGGCTTGGATGTGCTTGATTTGTGGTTTGGTAATCTGTGCTGATTTTGAGCATGGTAGCGCTCAACTGGTTCCGGAACTGGACGCTGACTGGGTGTATCAAACCGATTCTGTAGAAACGAATCTGTTTTATATTCAGGCCCGCGACCGGTCCGGGCAGTTGCGCCTAGAAGCATTGAGCAAAAACAGGCATGGCAGTGTTTGGCTGGGTGCCTTTTGTGTATTTACGGCGGAGGGTCATTGGCGGCAGGAAGGTTATTTGAATGAACGTGGTTTTGCGGCAGGCATTTGGAAACAATATGCCAGGGCGGGAAAACAAGTGAGCAACAGGGATTCGGTCATGAATGGGGAAGGAGGCTACTGGCGACAAAGTTTTGATACGCTGAGCGGCGTTTGTATTTCTCAACAAAGAATGGATGCCGCGGGGAATAACCTGGATACGATTTGGAAATTTCACCCACAACAAGGTTACCTGATGTTTAAACGCCATTTCGAAAGAAGCAGCTGGCATCAATATTTAGCCGAATATTGGCCCAATGGAACCATGAAAAGGGAAAAATGCCATAAAGGAAAACAGGTCATTTTTCAGCGCCAATGGGACAGTTCCGGCCATAAAGTGAAATATGTGGAGCATTATGAATCGGCTAAAGCACCTGCCGATTTGAGTGCTCAATTGCTCAAACGATTTCCATGCCTGGCGCCTCAGGGAAGTGGGAAGTCCTGTGCTTTTCGTCTGCTTATTAACAAGCATGGTCAACTGGAAACGATTGAAGCTGAGGGGCCCTGCGAACAGGCATGTTTGGAAGAAATAAAGACCTATTTAATGCAGAAATCAAACTTTAAAGCAGCACGATTTGAGGGCCGGGCTGTTTCCGGAAGCATTATACTGAAGCCGTAGACTTACAAGGATCATCCAAAATGTGCAAATGGCGGAATAGGAGTTACGCTGGGGATTCAGACCCATGTTAGGTTTGTTTTTTCGTTCAAACCCTTATTGCCCTTGCTTTTTGGAACATGAATCATCCCGGTTGAACAAATTTCCCATCATCCGAAATCAATCACTTTTCGGTTTGAGGTCGGCTTTTATGAATCTTATCTATGAGATACCTACAAACCTTATTGACTTTACTTGCGGGTTTGATTATCTTTGCGGCACTTTCAACAAAAAGATAAAATTAAACGCATGACCTGGAAAGCTTATTTCACCTCATCGATCGGTAAAAAATTAGTCATGGCCATTACCGGCATTTTTTTAGTCCTCTTTCTCATTGTACATGCGGGTGCCAATAGTTGCATCTTCCTGAATGATCAGGGTGAGACGTATAATGCCGTGGCACATTTTTTAAGCCATAACTGGATTGTCCGATTCCTCGAATTGGGATTATTTGTCGGAATCATTGCCCATATTGTTCAGGGCCTGATGTTAACGGCCGAGAACAATCGCAAAAGACCCGTGAAATATGCAGTCAACCCGGGCAATGCGACCAGTAAATGGTATAGCCGAAGTATGGGCGTGTTGGGGAGTTTATTGTTGATTTTTTTAGTGATCCATTTAAAGGACTTTTTTATTGGAACTAAGGTTGCCTTGTATAGTGGCGACCAACCCCATAATTTGTACGAAGAAATGAAAGAAGAATTCAGCAATATCTGGATTGTAGCGATTTATTTATTAGGCGTTGCGGCTTTATTCTGGCATCTGGTGCATGGATTTTCCAGCGCTTTTCAAACCCTTGGAGTCAACAGTCCAAAATACAATGGCATCATTAAATCGGTGGGTATTGCCTATACCGTGATCATTTGTTTGCTGTTTGCCTTGATGCCACTCGCATTTCATTTTGAATGGCTGAACTAAAACCAAAACAAGGACAATTCCGGATTGATTAAATCCAACAGAGTTGTTAGAATTCAAGAAAAACCATTAACATAACTCCGCCGATGTAACGGCGAAAAAAATAAATCAGAACATGGCATTAAACAGCAGAATACCTTCCGGCGAACTTGCTCAAAAGTGGAGCATGTACAAGAGTACTTGTAAACTGGTGAATCCGGCCAACAAACGTAGTATTGACATCATCGTAGTTGGTACAGGTTTAGCCGGAGCTTCGGCCGCAGCCACCCTTGCAGAATTAGGATATAACGTGAAAACGTTTTGTTTTCAGGATAGTGGACGCCGTGCTCACTCCATTGCAGCTCAGGGCGGTATTAACGCAGCAAAAAACTACCAGAATGATGGTGATAGCGTGTATCGTTTGTTTTATGATACCATCAAAGGAGGTGATTACCGGGCTCGTGAGGCCAACGTACATCGATTGGCAGAAGTGAGTGGAAATATCATTGACCAATGTGTGGCTCAGGGTGTTCCTTTTGCGCGTGAATATGGTGGTTTGCTGAGCAACCGTTCATTTGGAGGAACGCAGGTACAACGAACCTTTTATGCAGCCGGACAAACCGGTCAGCAGTTATTATTAGGGGCTTATTCGGCTCAAATGCGACAAGTGTCTTTGGGAAAAATCAAAGAATACAATCGCCACGAAATGCTCGATGTCGTGGTGATTGATGGGAAAGCACGCGGAATCATCGCCCGCAATTTAGTAACCGGCGAAATTGAACGACATGGAGCACATGCGGTATTGCTGTGCACAGGTGGTTATGGGAATGTGTTTTTTCTGTCGACAAACGCCATGGGTAGTAATGTGACAGCAGCATGGAAGGCCCATAAAAAAGGAGCCTATTTTGGCAATCCTTGTTTTACCCAAATCCATCCGACTTGTATTCCGGTAAGCGGTGATCATCAGAGTAAATTGACCCTGATGTCTGAATCATTGCGGAATGATGGTCGTATCTGGGTGCCTAAAAAACAAAATGATACACGTAAACCCACAGATATTCCTGAAGAAGAACGCGATTATTATTTAGAGCGTCGTTATCCGGCCTTTGGTAACCTCGTGCCGCGTGATGTGGCCAGCCGGGCTGCCAAAGAGCGTTGTGATGCCGGCTATGGTGTAGGAAATAGTAAAATGGCCGTATACCTGGATTATGCTTCAGCCATTGAACGCTATGGTAAAACAGAAGCCACCAAAAACGGGATGGCCAATGCATCGAAAGATGAAATTATTCGCATGGGTAAAGCTGTGGTGAAGGAAAAATATGGCAACCTGTTCGACATGTACGAAAAAATCACCGGTGAAAATCCATACGAAGTTCCGATGCGTATTTATCCGGCTGTGCATTATACCATGGGTGGATTGTGGGTGGATTATGAACTGATGACCACTGTACCCGGACTATATGCTCTGGGAGAAGCTAATTTCAGCGATCATGGTGCGAATCGTTTAGGCGCAAGTGCCTTGATGCAAGGATTGGCCGATGGGTATTTTGTAATCCCATATACCATCGGAAATTATTTGGCGGATGAAATTCGTACCCCTAAAATCGATACCAATCAGTCGGCATTTGCGGAAGCAGAGGCGGCGGTTAAAGATCGGCTCAATCATTTTATACAATCCAAAGGCAGCAAATCGGTCGACTACTTCCACAAACAATTGGGTAAAATCATGTGGGATAAATGTGGAATGGCGCGCAATGAATCCGGATTAAAACAAGCCATTCAGGAAATACGTGCTTTGCGAGAAGAGTTTTGGAAAGACGTTCGTGTACCGGGTAAGACAGAAGAGTTTAATCAGGAATTGGAAAAAGCCGGCCGTGTTGCAGATTTTCTCGAACTGGGTGAATTGATGTGTATGGATGCATTGAGCCGCGAAGAAAGTTGTGGTGGCCATTTTCGTGAAGAACATCAAACAGAAGATGGAGAAGCGATGCGTCATGATGACAAATACATGTATGCAGCTTGTTGGGAAAACAAAGGCAATTACCAATGGGAATTGCACAAAGAAGAGCTGAACTATGAAGTGATCAAACCAAGCCAAAGAAATTATAAATAGCTTTTAAATCATTGAAGGAAACCTTACACATAAAAAATTTTGGTCCTATCAAGGAAGTAAATCTCGCATTGGGTAAGGTAAATGTATTGATAGGTGATCAGGGAACCGGGAAAAGTACGGTAGCTAAGTTGATGCATATTTTGTACACAACTAGTATTGACTCTGAAGAGGCTGATTTTGCAAAGGTCATTGGGTCAGATGATCAAATGACAGACAGAACCAGCCTTTTTTTAGATAGATTAAGGCGTAACGGTTTGTCTAAATACTTGCACACTAATTCCTACATCGAATTCAATCGGTCGCAGTCAGGAACGTTTTTTTATAACAGAAATTCTGATTCTAAAGCATCATACCATTATTTAAATGAAGATCCGTTTTCTGATATTCATAATTCTAATAGTGTTTATATTCCAGCTGAAAGAATGTTTATATCTACGGTGTATGAAAATATTTTTGCATTAAATCAATTAGACATTGTATTACCAGAGTATTTTAATAAATATGCACAATTACTTAACCGACTTAGTGCTGATTATACTGAACTTGATATTTCAAAAATTTTAGGTGTAAAATATAAATTTGTTGATGGTAAAATAAAGATTTTAATAAATGACTCTAATCTCTTGTTAGATCTTAAAGAATCTTCTAGTGGTGTACAAACTTTAATGCCTATTTATTTATATCTGCATCATTTGTTAAAAATAAAAGGAATTGAAGAAAGGGATAGATTTTTACTTTCAATCGAAGAATTAGAAATGAATAGTTTTCCTAATGTTCAAAATGAAACAGTAAAAAATATTATTGAAGCAAATTATTTTCAAACAAAAAATAATACGCTACTCACTACCCATTCCCCATACATCCTCACATCATTAAACAATTTAATGTATGCCTATTCAGTTGGGCAAAGCCATAGGGATCAAGTGAGTGAAATTATTCCGGAGAAATATTGGTTGAATCCTGAAGATGTAAGCGCTTATATGTTGGTTTATGATGAAAAGGAAGGCGGTTGTATTGCCAAGAATATTATTGATGATGAAACAAAATTGATTGATTCAATACAAATAGATGGTGTATCAGATATTCTTAGTGATGAGTTTAATAAAATCATGGAAATAGAATTGCAAGGATGAGTTTACGCCAAAAAATATCAGCATGTAGCTCAATTTATTCGGATAGATTGAAAACCTTAAAGGATCCAAAGGCATTCAGTAACTCAGTCTATCGAATAGAAAATAATAATGGCAGCGAGTTTCAGGTTATTCGAATGGACAGTTGTGTTTTTGATTCAAAAATAGATAAATGTGATTTTGGATTAGAGGTTGAGAATACGATTCATTTTATTGAATTGAAAGGAAAGGATAACAATAAAGGATTGCGCCAACTTTATACGACTCTTACAACCACACAGGATGTTTTTAAGAATCACATTCGTAAAGTACGATTAATCGTTTCTGAAGCAGAAGCACCAAGGAATTTGGATCAAACAACCATCGTAAAAATAAGTAGAATTGTAAATGATCCTTTAAACTCAAACAAAGGACATTTTATTAAAATAAATCATTCATTTACTGAAATCATCAACTAAATGCAAATAAGTTCAATATGGAACATAAAACAATAAACCTCAAACTCAAAGTATGGCGGCAGGCCAATACCAACGCTCCGGGCGAATTTGTCACCTATGATGCAAACAATATTTCAACGGAAATGAGTTTCCTTGAGATGTTTGATGTGCTCAACGAACGACTGATTACAGAGGGAAAAGATCCAATTGCTTTTGATCATGATTGTCGCGAGGGCATTTGCGGCATGTGTAGTATGCATATCAATGGACGTGCACATGGTCCCTGGAAAGGAACCACTACCTGCCAATTGCATATGCGCGCTTTCAAAGATGGTGAAACGATTACCGTTGAACCATGGAGAGCAGCGGCCTTTCCGGTGATTAAGGATTTATCGGTGAACCGAAGCGCCTTTGATCGTATTCAGCAAGCCGGTGGGTACGTGAGTGTGAATACCGGGAATGCACAGGATGGCAATGCCTTGCCGATTGATAAGGATAAAGCTGATGCGGCATTTGCTGCTGCGGCCTGTATCGGTTGTGGGGCCTGTGTAGCTGCTTGTAAAAATTCAAGTGCCATGTTGTTCACTTCTGCCAAGGTTTCTCAATATGCATTATTACCACAAGGCGAACCTGAGAGGAATTCAAGGGTTTTGAATATGGTGGCGCAGATGGACAAAGAAGGTTTTGGGGCTTGTACCAATACCGGTGCATGCGAAGCTGAATGTCCGAAAGAAATTTCTCTGTCGAATATTGCCCGACTCAATCGCGAATACCTGAGTGCTCAATTGAGTTTGTAGGATTTAATACTTAAAAGATTCAATGAGAAAAGCCTGATCGTAACGATGATCAGGCTTTTTGTTTGAATGGGGGCAAACTGTTATGGTTCGAAGTGCCAGTCCCTTGAATACATGAGGGGATAAATTTCGCTACTACAAAATTTGGGTTGAAGGAGTAGATTTGCAGCAGTCTTCGTTTATGAAATACTCAATCGTCCTTCTGCTTATTTTTATGGGCTTGCAAGCGGAGCTTAATGCTCAGGCTTGTCCGAACTATCCTGTTCCACCCAAACAAGGCCATCTATTGGCCTATATACCATCTGGATGGCAACTCATGGACTCCACCGGAGGTGATTTTAACAATGATGGTATGCGTGATTTGGTTTTGGTGTTAGAAATAAGTCAGGCCCAAGAATGGATGCTACAATGCCATAGGCCCTTAATTATTTTACAAGGTTTATCAGCGAATCAATACCGGCTTTCGGCTTATTCACGTGAAGCGGTTTTATGTCAACAATGTGGGGGTGTTTTTGGCGACCCTTACGAAAGTATTGAACTGAAAAAAATGTATTGAACGTGAATCATTATGGGGGTAGTGTCTGGCGATGGACCAAAAACTTCACCTTTCGTTTTCAGAATAAACAATGGGAATTAATCGGGATGAGCGAGATGAATTACTGGACCAATGGAGCTTGCGAGGATGTGGGTTCCGCGGCGCTTTCTCTCGATGAAGTGAATTTCAGCACTGCGCGCATGCACTTTATTCGAACAAAGAATGATGCTTGTACACCTTATCGGGATGAATGGAAAAAATTCATCAAAAAACAAAATATCACGCTCGCCCGTTTTCAGGTTGAAAAAAATTACTTCCCCTTGAAATTGGATGAATAAAATCCGGGACTTTACAATTTAACGATTCCATTTCGAACAGCAAACATGGCGAGGCCTACGCGGGTGTTTAAATCTAATTTTTGGAAAAGAGCATCCCGGTAACCTTCCACTGTACGCGGACTACAAAACATCACCTGTCCGATTTCTTTATACGTGAGTTCGGTACAACAATGTTTTAAAAACTCCAATTCGCGTTCGCTGATTTTTAGTTTTTGAATGGTTTGCTCTCCATGTTCTTCTCCTAAGTTCAGAAAAACTTTGGAGGCTGCCCATTCGGGAAAGTAGTATCCTTTTAAAAGTAACTGACGCATGGCATGAATCAATTCGTCGGGTTCCACATTTTTTAAAGATAACCTTTAGCCCCATTTTTCACCATACGAATCAGGCTTTGATCATCATCCTGCATAGAAAGGGTCAGTATGGACACTTCGGGATGATGTTGTTTCAGCCATGCTGCCGTTTCAAAACCGTCCATGATGGGCATGGAAATATCCAAGAGTATCACATCCGGGATATGTCATTTCCTTCATTTTTTCCTGGAGCATTTTTCCATTTTCAACTTCATACAAAACCTGAAAGTCGGGATAGGAATTGATAATTGAAGCCAGGGCTTTGGCTATTAAAACGTGGTCGTCAACAATGGCTATATGATACATGAGGAAAAAGGCACTTTTGTAGGGTGAAAGTTATTGAATTTAGATGATTTGAAGGTTAATTTGCTTTGGCCGATTGGCGAAGAGTGGGATTGCGTAGACGAAGAATTTTCTGGTATCATTATTGCCCAAACATCAAACTGTACTTCGTGTTCAGTGCTATTAGTCTATTTCTAAACAGCCTAATTCAATATAGTCATTATTACAAATAAATTCTTTAATCAACTCAGAACTTAATATGAGTTTGTCAATTAAATGACTAGTGGATGTGTTCCCGAACCTTAGCCAAATTATTTTAGGAGGGATTCCTCGAATTAATGAAATGTCATAAAAATCTGTATCAAAAGTTACAATTGTAAATTCAT
Source organism: Bacteroidota bacterium (assembly GCA_016715505.1). GTDB lineage: Bacteria > Bacteroidota > Bacteroidia > Chitinophagales > Chitinophagaceae > OLB11. The sequence goes on along the minus strand of JADJZY010000020.1, from coordinate 32,792 downwards.
TGATTTTTGCGAATTCCCAAATATTCCAATCTGACTTATTCTCAAGTCCCTCTAAGCGTACTTGAGTACATTCCGGGAAATAGATTTTTAATTTTGATACAATTCTAAAAGAAATGTTTTGGTCAAATAGTAGTTTCATTATGCAACAACTTTTAATCTATGTTCTCGATCAGCTGCATAGGTTAAAACTGCTTTTTAATATCTTCTTTTGTCAATTCCGGAAAGTCTTCGATGATTTCTAATTCCGACATTCCAGAAGCCAACCAACTTAAAACATCATAAACTGATATTCTCATTCCTCTAATACAAGGTTTGCCAAATCTTCTATCAGCTTCAATGGTGATGATCTCTGAATAATGCTTCATTTGTCAAATTTAAAAGATAATTCTAAAAATCTTCTGAATTGTTTTTCGCGCGCATGCAGTAGCCCGCAACATGAGCATTTGCGAAATAGTGGTTCTTCGGAAATACGCTGATATGTTTATCGTTCTTGTTCTTTTATTTGCTGCATACTCGCCGTTTTAATTTCATACAATATAAAACATGAGGCGCTTTCCTGAATTTCGTACACCCTGGAAAATTTAGAATGACTCCTAGTGATCATTTAAATGAATTTGTAATTGCAAACGACTCCCTTGCCCAGGTGAAGTGTGTAAGTCCAATTCAGCACCAATGAGGGCTGCACGTTTTTTCATGTTCGCGATTCCAATTCCGTGGAATTCGGCATTTAAGTCGAAGCCTTTGCCATCATCAGAAATTTGAAGGGTGATGGTATCCTGTTGCTGCATTAATCGAATATCCATTTTTTGGCAAGCGGCATATTTAAGACTGTTTTGAACGAACTCCTGAAAGATGCGTTGGATAAATTTTGCTTTACGCGATTGTATCAAGCTCACCTGTTGAAAATCATATTGGATTTCACAAATCTGAAGTGCCAGTAATCGCTCTATTTCTGTTTGTAATAATCCGGACAGGTTTAGGAGATGGTCCTGGTCGGTCGTCAGTTCTTTCGACAAGCCTCTTAACTCATTCAGGGTTTCAAGGAGAATTTGGCCCACTTCTTTACTTTTTCATTCAAAGCTTGGGTGATAACTGGCTGTTGATTTGTCGCAAATAAATAGATGCCAGCGTCATGCGCTGTCCGATACCATCATGTAATTCCCGGCCAATATCGGACATGGTTAATTGTTGAATTTCTATTTTAGCATGTTGTAATTCTGATTGGTGCAGCGCCTCCGTGAGTTGTTTTTCCTGTTCGTAAAGTTTCACACGTTTCCGGTATTGCAACATAAACAATACAATACCTGTGATGAATGTTCCTACAATCAGCGAGGAGAGAATGATGAATATATAAATTTCGGTTTGCCCCATAATCCGGCGAGTATAAATAAGAAGTACATGATACAGTTTAGAATCGATACGATGTATTGATATTGATAAAATAGACTCAGGTTTGTAGTGCCGATATACATATACAAACCATAAAAAGGAAATGAGCCTATATAAAAAATCATCAGGCCAATACAAATCCAAAATACCGGATTGTTTTTGAGAAACAGAATATCATCTGTCAGGCCGAGTCGTAATAAAAATAGGAGTACGGTCACCAATAAAAATAAATTACCCAGGGTATACGAGAGAGAGAAGAATTTTAATCCCTGCATCAAACCACTATAGGATTCTATAAAAAATGCAATGAGGTAGCAAAGAATCATCAGAGGCGATACCCATCTCCATGAGGAAGATTTCCAAAGCATAAAAAATAAACCCAGGAAAAAACAATACTCAATGGGTATGACCAAAAACTTAAACAAAATGGCACCTGATGCAAAATCGCCAATATGATTCAAATACCAGCCGCATATTTCGGCAATGACTAAAAAAAGAAGGTACCAACCAAAATAATAAAGCGGTGTTTTAAAATAATCCTTTCTCACCCTGATCCATTGCAGGCAAGCCAAACTTTGCAGGATGAGTAAAAGATGAAGAACGGGCTTTAATTGTTCCATGTTATTCTGGGCTGCAGTCGCCGGTGATACCATCGCTCATACGCAAGAGGCGTGCGCCGGAACATGCATTGGCATTAAGGGGCGGTATCAGGTGTCCGTGGTTCTGCAACATGACATCACCCGAAAGCGGTGCAGATAAAATCATATTCACACCAGATTGAATACCGCGAGGTTGACATCCTTCCATGTCGTGGGGGTTAAAATCTATATCTTTTTCGTCAACACGTATGGTAGGCACCATGAGCAAAGTGTGCATGCCTGCATATTCCGCAGGTACTTCAGCATACGCCGGATTGCCTTGCATGGTTTCCTGATCGGGATAGCTACCATAATAGAATCGAATACCCAGATCGGCTGCGCAGTCCGTACAAGTAGTCATGGTTTGATGCTCCATTTCATAAATAAAACGTTTCAGCACCGGCAAACTAAACCAAACTGAACGGGCATCTGTTTTCTCTTGATTCGAGAAATGCGCTTCATTGATGGTACTCCATTGTTGGGATTTATAATTGCGAATCATTTGTAGTGCCGTTTCCAAAGACATACTTTGAAATGGGGTATCGCAATTGGTTTCAAAACAAGTACTACAGGGTGGCTGATTGCTTGTTGTATTTAAACGGTACAACAAGTAAGTAGTGGTGGCCATAAAAACCAGGGTGCTCAATAATAAAAGGCGATTCATTTTCATCGGTTGTTATTTAAATGGTTCAAAACGGATTTATCACCCAAAAGTAGTTCAGGGAATCAAACTTTTTATTTTTCAAAGTGTCAGGCAAGAATTCATTTAGGGGATAAGCATTGATAGGGCCGTATTTGGTAAAAAATAAATCTCCCAATTGCTGAATGATACCGTTATTTAACGGTAGGCAAAAGGGTTAATTGTGGACCATATTTGGGTTGTACACACCTCAAAGAATGCGAGAATATGAATCAACTTTGTATTCAATCTGATCATCTGTTCAACATGCTTGCTTTTTCTTTATATACGCTGACATGGCAGGAAGCCGAAAAGCCCACATTACAACGGGTTGCCCAACAGTTGAATATTCATTTATCAGATGTTGATGCAGATTTTAGAATGGTTTGTATCGATGAGGTACAAAAAACATATTGTGTCATGATTAGTCAGGAAGCGCTTCAAAAAAATACAAAACAATTCAAGCCTGGGCGGGGAATACCATTCGAGCAACAAGCCCGCCGATTAAGCATAAAAAACATTTCATCAATAACCGACCAACCATGAGTTGACAACCACAGTCCCGTAAGATTGTGGTTGTTTTTGCAGGTGTAGCATGGAGTATGTTTTTACTTTTAAACGTCTCATGTTAATGGCAGTCTTTGCTCCTGATTACTTTTTACATTTACATCGCATTCTATCTACCATGCAAAAGTTTATTCGTCTTTTTCTATTGCTTCTAAGTCTGACACCGGGAGTTTCTGCTCAACTATTACCGCCCATCGGCCTGAATCAGTTACCGGCAGATACAGCAAGTATTTGCCCGATACCCTGGTACCTGGGAAGTTTTTATGCCAGTGGTTTGTCCGAAGGAAATGCGGCTCATGATTTTAAATTATATAATCTCAGCGGCGATTCTCTGGTATTGTCGCAAAAAATTGGCCCTGGGCAAACCGGTTCTATTGGTGGCTGGCAGTTTAACCTGCCTGTTTTTATGAATAAACTATCCACCATCAATCAGGTTATTTCAACGTATGGCAACCAAATTCAGGTATTTGTTATTTATACCCTCGAAGCACATCCCACCGATACGAGTGTTTATTTGGCTACGTGAATGTGGGTACAGCTAATCAAAGCGCCGGCATTTTGTTTCCACAGCCCACAACCTATGCCGGGCGAAAAATGATGGTGGATACCTTATCGTTTTGGGGTTCTTGTAATGCACCCATCTTCATCGACGGACCTTGTAATGAATGGTGGAGCATTCGGACCGGCACCTAATAATGCCTATCTCATCGACACCAACGGGAATCATCTCAGCCAAACATGGTTGGTTTCATCGCAATGATGATCAAATATTTTGTGATATCGATAGTTTACTGGGCAGTTCCAGCGGCTTAGCAATAGTTCAAGCAATCCCGGACAGTTTCATCTGCAAGTGCTCAATCAAAGTGTTTCCGGTTCGGCTGGCAGCATTCGCATGACTATGCCAATCTCATCAACACCGGAAATGATCCCGTTACTTTAGGGATTAAAAAAATACAACAAAATCTTCCGGCAAACTGGCAAACCGCCTTCTGTGCGGATGTTTGTTATTCACCTTCCGATGATTCAATTACACTCATCTTAGCACCACAGGATACTTTATTGTTTAGCCTCGACTTCATCACGTCTTCCATTCCTGATTCAGGTTCGGTAAAGGTTGGATTTAGAAATACCAACGATTTTAGTAATTCTTTTCAGATGAATTTTAAGGCGACAACTTTTCCAACGAATGCGCTTGAATCCAATCATCCTGAATGGCAGTTTTATCCCAATCCAACATCCGGTATACTTAGGATTGATGGGGAAGAATCAGATTTACAAGTACAACTTTATACTATTCGTGGAGAACTGCTGAATAGCACGCTAACGAATCATACGCTCGATTTAAATCATTTGCCCAATGGTTTGTATATTCTGCATATCATCAGTGGTAAAAATCATTCGATTAAAAAAATCATCAAAGAATAAGTCCTCGTGTAAAAGTTATCTTTTCTCCTCAGGAAAGATTTTATTCCAAAACCACTTTCACGACAATCGTACCACATTTAAAATAATAGATACCCTTGGCATAGGTGCTTAAATCCATATAGTCGCCATAGGTATAATATAAAAGCTGACCAACTGCATTGTATAGTAAACGCACATTGTCGGATAAAAAATCACTGGGGCTTATTTTAATTCTACCTCGGGTTGGATTCGGAAATAGCCGGAAATCCGCTTCTGTTAAACCTAAATTGTTTACCAAAAAACAGGCACTGCTATCCAAGCATGTTCCTTTTTTGATCACAACCCGATAGCTCCCATTTCTACTTGGCATAAAATGCTGCTGTGTTTCTCCCGGCAGTGCAAAATTTTCTTCACAATGATACCATTGATACTCGGCGTCTGTCTGATTAACCTTGAGCGTCGTGGCCCAATATTGTATGGTCGTATCCAAGGGATGGAGTTCCAGTTCCAATTTAATCAAACTGTCACAACCGGCGACATTTTTAAAATCTGAAAAATATTCTCCACCTTCAAAATAGGCTTGCTGTTGAAATACATATGGTGGACAGGTCTTGATATCGAAAATCATATAATCGCTCAAACAACAGGAGCTGGCTTGCATCGCATCACCTTGTATGTGCCATTCTTTTATGTTTTGCAAATAGGTTCTGTAGCCCTCCGCGTTATTCCCGTATTTTAAGCCAAGTGCACTGAACACAAGGCCGCCCGATGAGCGTATCCGTACTCCAATGTTTTAATAAAGAAGAATAATGGCTACAATCCATCCCGCAAGAATCCAAAAATCCATCCAGTTCCGGTCTACTTTCTAAGGACCAAAGCCCGATATGCTGATTGAATGATTTTGCCCCTTTAAACATTTTCGATAAAGTCCATACTTTGGAAGTATTCCAGCGACCAATGGGCTGATTAAATTGTATTGCCCCTTCAAACATCCGATCCATGCGCTCCGCCGCAGGGGTTTTCCAGTTGTGAATGGGTTGGTTAAATGCTTTGGCATTCCGAAACATATATCCAAAGTTTTCTACTAAATCCGTTTTCCAGGCTAGTATTTTGATTAAATACCCGGGCAGCTTCAAACATGCCCAACATGTTTTTTACTTGTCTGGTATTCCAGTTTGAAAGAGCTTGCTTAAATGAATCCGTTTTACTGAACATGCCACCCATATCAACGACTTCATCCGTATTCCAAGTGTTTCAAAGCTTGATTAAAAAACCTTTGCACCGGCAAACATAAAATCCATATAAACTACCTTGGCTTATTCCAGTTGCTGATGTTTTTGTTAAAGGATGCGGCACCATTAAACATTCTCGATAAGGTTTGCGCTTAGCCAGATTCCAATTACCGATAGTCCTGATTAAATGCCAACCATAACTAAACATCTCATAAAAGGTTTCAACTTGTGAGGTATTCCAATTACCTATCGGTTGATTAAAGGTATACGCAAACTGAAACATGTTCGACATATTCCAAACCCCTGAGGTATTCCAATTGCCGATTGGTTGATTAAATAGACTGTCATAGGCAAACAAAATGGACATATCCTTTGCCTGACTGGTATTCCATGTGTTGATATTTGCCGGGCCATTCAGTGCAGAGCATGTCATAAACATTTTAGACATTGACCAACCTGCGACAAATCCGGAATATCCGTGAAGAACTATTATGTCGGGCGCCTTTAAAAGCTTTCTCCATACTGTTCCAACGCACCGTTCCCCATTGTTCAATATCTATCAATCGTTGTTGATCGCCGTTCAGGGTATCCAAGCGGAAACTTTTAAAATGAGCTGTATCAATCTTTAAACGAATCAAGGCGTTCGAGTCCTGATACGCTATTGCCAACGTACCGTATATCAGGGTACCGATCCCGGAACTCGGATTCGGGATGGTTTCAGCATAATTCACCGGACCGGTACTGCTCATGCCAATATAAGCGTATTAGCCGAACCCGATATCCTAAATTCCATCTTATAATAAACCCAGTAGCCTTTAATTGAAATATATCAATAAGCGATGAGCATCAATAAATTGTTTTCATATTTTAATTCAATCATGTTTAAATTAACGTTCAAACTCCAGACAACCGATGCGTCTATTTTGGGATTACTTTTTTTTGTTCCTTAGTAGGCAACCCATCTCCAAAGATAATCTTTTCCATTAAAAATAGGTTACCCTCAATTATTTTAAAGGACACATATTAAAAAATCCCGTTTAAACGAGACTTGATTTTTATACCGATTCAACCGAAAATTTACAGCAGCAAGGCAAGAAGCTACTATAAACAAAGTCTGTAAACAAAGCGTGTAAAAGATTTGCTCGGTAACCTCGAAGTATTTGATTTTCTAATTCGTTATTATCGTTGGCTGTGTCAACTGCACAATTGAGTTCAACCAAAGCGTTTCAACTTGAGCAAGTTTCTGCCGATTAAACTGGATAAAATCCGTTCAAATATTTTCATCGTAAAGATTACAGTTGGAAATTTGAATCAAAATATATTTTCCATGAAAAAAAATATCTCCTTCTGACCGGATTCTGTTTTCCAGTATTGGCGAAAACTCAGGCTCAATTCCTGCCAATATCGTTGCCGAATTACAAGATACACTCACAGATGTAGGAAGTCTGTATAAATTTCGAGGGTTGAATGTGGCCGTTCGACCAATGATGGGTTTGGTCTTCAAGTTTCGAAGAATTCCGGACCCGAATTATGCCTTGTACAAACATGTTAATTGGCTTGGTTAACACAAAAACCTTTGTTAGTGTGTGTATTGCAATTGGTACAAAGTGGGCACTTTCTCTGGTGACACCTAGGTTGTTGGCGCAGCTAATGAATCCTTCAATCACCTTGCGACAAATTTTAAATCATACGACCAAATTCTGGAAAGCTCTATTCGACGGTTCACTCCTGAGTTCAGCAACCCTCAACAATGATATGTTACAATTTGTAAGCATTGGTGGAAATCAGGGTTACGGTTTGGGTATCTTCAAAATGACCTATTTCAACAATCAGATTTTTAGCCATGGCGGAACACAGGTCAGTCAAATGCTTAATCTGGCGGTTAACCGTATTATCGGTCTTATCCAACCAAGATATTTGACAAACTCATTTACCAAAATGTTAAGAGACATTTTAATCATGCTAACTACACAGCTCTATACAGCAACAACCACCTTGCTTTCCGGTGTTGATATTTACCCAAACCCTGCTAAAAACCTGATTTATTTTCGGAGCCCGGCTCCTGTGAATAAAGTTGAACTTTTTTCAGCTACGGGCCAACCACTACATATAAATCATTCAGAAAACGCTGTAGATATCAACGGTTTACAACGGGTATCTATTGTGAGCTCTATTCTGAACATGGAGTCATGGTAAAATCGTTCGTGAGGTAATACCAAATTGTATCTGCTTGGATCTACCTAAGCTCTGTTCGACTTTCTGGCCGTTGTTGGTGTTCTTTACCAACAACACACCTTGTTGATCCTCTTCAGAATTTGCAATTCAGAAGTGCGAGTAATACTAACTTGATAACTGTAGGAATGGGTACTATCTAACGATTCACATGGGCTAACTCGGTACAACAAAATCCTTGACAAGCTTTGTTTACACCATAGCTTCGTGCCTAGCCTCAACAAATTTTCTGTTTAAAAAGCACATATAAAGAAATCAGCGGGACTTGATTTTACAACTTGTTTAAAAAGTGTTTAATAGCGCAGCGTCATTTCATCCATCGGTCGGCGACCATCCAATACCTTATCAACGACCCACAAAGTGTAACGGATATCTGCACAGGTGTGTTTAAAGCGTTGGTCAAAAGCCACATCGCCACTCATCGCTTCCCCGTCAAAAGCACAACCAATCAATTCGCCATTGCCGTTGATGACAGGGGCTTCCGAGTTACCCTGTTCGTTGGTGGTAATAAAGCATGTCACCAACGAATTGAGGTCAGCATCTGCATAAGGGCCATAGTTGCGGGTTTTCAATAACTCCGCCAATTTTTAGTGTAAATCAAATTCTTTATCTCCGCTTTATACTTCTGTAAGAGGCCTTCTGCTAGGTATAATAGTTTATAAAAATAGCATCCTTGGGCGCATATGAACTTACTTTACCATAAGTCGTACGCATGGTACTATTGGCATCCGGATACATTTGTTTGTTTTTATTTTTTTCCAGTAAAGCACCCTGATAAGCGCGATTCAGTTCAAACATTTCATAATTAAAGGCATTCACTTTCGGTTCGTAATATCCTTTATAATTCTTCATCACACTCAGTGCATGTACAACGGCAGGATCTTTCATCAACTGCTCAATTTGATCAGCATTGCAAAGGCTGTTAAATCGACTGCTATCGAGCAGGGCTGTATTGCTGTATACATAATCGGCATAGTCATCAAATGTTTTTTGCCAGTTGTCATTGCCATACTTGCCAAATACTTCAATGGCAAATACATCCGGATGCTGACTTTGGAACATCCTGATAAAACATCAAGTTCTATGGCGGCAAACAATTTCTGATCCAGTTCCAAACTCATATCCTTGGTTCCGGAGCGGCGCATACTCCCTAGGGGCGTTTACATAACTTATTGATGGAGTCCCTACCGGCTCCCTGCTGCAAGGGCTTTGTCGATCATTTCAAAACCGGCTGCCACTTTGCTCAAAGTCGGGGCCATAAATGCTTCGCGGTAAAAGGTTTGGTGTTTTACATAGGGGCGGTAATCGGCATAGGCTTTTTGATAATCGTTCAATAATTTTTTTAATCCACGATTATTACGATTTGCCCATTCCTGAAACTCGTCTTCTTCGCGTTCTTTTTGGCTGAGTACATTCAGGTTTTTTAATTGTTCGGTTTGTCCGATAAAATATTTCCAGTAGTTGGCGATAGAGCATAAGAGGAGGTTTATTTTAAATCCACTTCCGGATCTTTTTCCATTTCTTCACGCATGATGGCCAAACGTTTATCGCGAATTTTTACCACCGTTGGGTTGCTCACATTAATGGCAAGGTCTACCCCATACGAAGTCAGATAGCGGGTGGTGCGGCCCGGGTAACCCATAATCATGGCATAATCATTATCGCGAACGCCTTTTTGGATACCGGTAAAATGATGTTTGGGAATGTACGGGCGGTTATTTTTGCGAATAAGGAGCGGGTTTATTGTCGTTATTGGCATATACCCTGAACATCGAAAAATCGCAGGTGTGACGGGGCCACATCCAGTTATCGGTATCACCACCAAATTTACCTAAACTTTCAGGGGGCGCCGAAACCAGGCGAATATCCGTGAAACGCTGATACACAAACAAATAATATTTATTGCCCGAGTAGAACGATTTTACATCACTCTCATAGGCCCCATTTTCGTTGGTTGTTTTGCTGATTTGTTTGGCAATTTCCTCGAATCGGGTTTCCACATCTTTACCATAGGCATCACCGATATAATTACTCACCTGGTTGGTGACATCTTCAATGCGGTATAAAATTTTATCGCTCAAACCCGGCACAGGCAATTCTTCCTCCAAGCGGTTGGCCATAAATCCATTCATCAAATAATTCTGTTGCACAGTACTCAGGGTTGCAATGGCATCATAACCACAGTGGTGATTGGTGAGCAGCAATCCTTTGCCCTGAAATACCTCGCCGGTACATCCACCCCAAAAATGCACAATGGCATCCTTCATGGAGCTTTTATTGATGCTGTAAATTTGTTCAGGAGTCAGCTTCAAGCCCATGCGCTGCATCGCTTCATAATTTTGCGATATCAGCAAGGGCAGCCACATGCCTTCATCGGCCCTGCCGGCAAAATGGGTCAAAACAACCAGCAGCGAAAGAATAAGTTTCTTCATTGAAATGATTTTTTGGGTGGACAAATATAGGTCAAATTCAACTCCGTGCGTGGAGCCCATGATAAACGGCCGTATAAATATCCGAAAGGATTTGTAAACAGGGGGCCTGCCGCCTATAGTCAATTTCTGCTTATTTCTTCGCCCGGCTTCTGGCGGCACCGGGCTGTTCAGGCTACACCGCCCTCCTTCGTCGGTCGGGGGTAGCTTCTTACCATCCTGGCCCGGGGCATTTACAGAATGAGAATGAGGAAGAGAATGAGGGCGGGTATTTTGGTTTCCTCCCCCGTGTTTTATGTCTCCAGAACCCTCTAGCCATTCTTTAACCTAAATCTAAATCGGCCAAACGCCCTCATCTGAACTCTTCTACTACTTTGCCCTCAATTTTTTTATCCATGACTTCTTCCGAAATTCGTCAGCAGTTTCTCGATTTTTTTCAATCCAAAGGCCACCTCATTGTGCCCAGCGCACCTATTGTCGTTAAAAACGATCCGACCCTGATGTTTACCAATGCCGGTATGAATCAGTTTAAAGATTATTTTTTAGGCAACGATAAGCCTAAATCAAGTCGTATTGCCGATACCCAAAAATGTTTACGGGTGAGTGGTAAACACAACGATCTGGAAGAGGTTGGCGTTGATACCTATCACCACACCATGTTCGAAATGTTGGGGAATTGGAGTTTTGGCGATTATTTTAAGGTTGAAGCCATTGCCTGGAGTTGGGAGCTCTCACTGAAGTCTATCAATTGCCCAAGGATCGACTTTATGTAACCGTATTTGAAGGCGATGAAAAGGAGGGCATCTCCTGCTAAAATTGCCCTGCAGGAATGGAGTAAACTGATCCATGACAAATCGCATATTTTGTTTGGCAATAAAAAAGATAATTTCTGGGAAATGGGCGATACCGGCCCTGTGGCCCTTGCAGTGAAATTCATATGGATATGCGCAGCGACGAAGAACGAGCCACAGTTCCCGGTCACGAACTCGTAAACAAAGACCATCCGCAAGTGATTGAAATATGGAATAATGTGTTTATTCAATACAATCGAAAAAAGGATGGAAGCCTGGAGGAATTGCCTAGTAAACATGTGGATACCGGTATGGGTTTTGAACGACTGGTGCGCGTTATACAGGGTAAAACATCCAATTACGATACGGATGTGTTTACACCCACGATCGCGAAAACAGCCGAGAAATCAGAGGTCGAAAATACGATTTGAGAGATAGCCGCGAAGCTGTCGCCTTCCGGGTGATTGCCGATCATATCCGCGCCATCAGTTTTACGATTGCCGATGGTCAACTGCCTTCCAATACCGGTGCGGGTTATGTCATTCGCCGCATCCTTCGCCGTGCCGTTCGTTATTATTTTTCTTTTCTGGGTTATAAACAACCTCTTTTACATCAATTATTACCCCTGCTTGCCGATCAGTTTGCCCATGTTTTTCCTGAACTCAAGGCACAACAGGATTTTGTCAGCAAAGTTATCCTCGAGGAAGAAAATGCATTTTTGCGAACCCTCGATAATGGACTCAAACGTTTTGAAGAATTAAAAGTTGAACAAAATACACTGGCCGGGGATGTAGCCTTTGAACTAAATGATACTTATGGCTTTCCTTTGGATCTCACCCAACTCATCGCGTCCGAAAAGGGTTGGACTGTAGATGTAGCCGGCTTTAATGTTGCCCTTCAACAACAAAAAGACCGCTCACGAAAAGCAGCTGCAGTAGATACTGAAGATTGGATTGTCCTCAATAACCAAGGCGCTGTGCGTTTTGTGGGTTATTCTCAAACCGAATCGCAAACCGAAGTGATTAAGTATCGCAAGGTGAGTGCCAAAGGCAAAACATTTTATCAGTTGGTATTGCAGGAAACACCTTTTTATGCCGAAAGTGGCGGACAAGTCGGCGATCAGGGTACCTTACAATTTGAGTCAGGGGCTGTGGATGTGATGGATACCAAAAAGGAAAACGACCTGATTATTCATTTTACCGAACAATTACCAGAAAGCCTGAATGGACCCGTTTGGGCCAAAATCGATGCCTCACGACGACGTAAAATTACCCGGCACCATAGCGTAACTCATCTCATGCACAGTGCCTTACGGGAAGTTTTAGGGAACCCATGTCGCCCAAAAGGGTAGTATGGTGAGTGATGAATATCTGCGTTTCGATTTTTCGCATTTTGCCAAAATGAGTGACGAAGAAATTGCAGCCGTTGAAAAAATTGTGAACCGAAAAATTCGTCAGAATATTCCGGTCATCATCCGCGAAATGCCGAAAGAAGAAGCTATGAAACTAGGCGCGATGGCTCTCTTTGGTGAAAAATATGGCGATGTGGTTCGGGTAGTCATCATGGATGAAAACTACTCGATAGAATTATGCGGCGGTACCCATGTGATGTCGACCGGTGAACTCAATATATTTAAAATTACTTCTGAAAGTGCCGTAGCTGCCGGCGTGCGTCGTATTGAAGCTTTAGCAGGTTGTAAAGCCGAGGCTTATATGAATCAGCAATTGAATCAATTGCAACTGATTAAGGCGGAGTTTAAAAATCCCAAGGACGTACTCACTTCCATCCGCAATTTACAAGAAGATAAATCGCGCCTTCAAAAACAAGTCGAAAAATTAGAGGCCAAAATGCTGGTAGGTATGCGCAATGAATTACTACTCAAAAGCAAAACATCAACGGTACTACCTTTTTAGCCGATCAGCTTGAAGTCAGTAATCCGGAGGCATTAAGAACACTGTGTACCGATTTGAAAAATGAATTGCAGGCGCCCTATTTTATTGGCCTCACTGCCAATATCGGTGGTAAAGCGCATGTGGCTATTTGTGTCAATGAGGAAAGCGAACTGGATGCGGCAAAATTAATTCGTGAAACAGTCGCTCCCTGATAAAAGGCGGTGGTGGTGGTCAAAAACATTGGCTACAGCCGGAGGACAAGATGGATCACAATTGAGTAAATTAGTCAGCACCCTTCAATCACTCCTTTAATCAACAAAGTTTGAAGTTATCATTCTTTTTCCGAGAATATAGTTGTCCCTGAAGAGATTGAAATCTACATTGTTCTGTACCAACCGCGATTCACTTGCTTAGATTGAACACTCGCAGACCCGAAAGAATATCATCTTGCAGTTTCATAGCGATTGCTCGTTCAGAATTTTGTTTCTAACGCATACCATGAGCAATGACAATCTGAGGTGTTAAGCGCGATAAACCTTGTTTAGGCTTTATGTGGAATACGTTTCAGGGTTTCCAGTAAATACCCCCAATATTTTTGAACAGATGAAATTTGTACTTGCTCATCGGGCGAATGCGCTCCTGTAATGGTTGGTCCGAATGAAATCATTTCCATGTCAGGATAATTTTGTCCGAGTATACCGCATTCCAAACCGGCATGACAGGCATTTACGTGAGCCTCTGCCTGGAAACATTTCTGATACAATCCACTCATGATTTTACGATGGTGCATGAGGGTTGGGTGTCCATCCCGGATATGCACCTCCAAAAATCATTTCAGCGCCCATTAGGGCAAAAGCTGCGCTGATGGCATCTTTCACGTCTTCTTTCTCACTGTTTACTGAACTTCTGGTGAGGCACTGTACCGTATATTGTCCATTGGCAACTTGCACCCGGGCAATATTATTCGAGCTTTGTACGAGGCCTTCAATCGCCGGACTCATGCGGTAAATTCCATTGGGGCAGGCATACAATACACAAATGAGGTGATGTAAATCTGTATCCGACATCACATGGGTGCAAACCGGCTGAGCTTCACAGCTAATCATCAATTTAGGATCTGTGAGCAGGTACTCTGACTGAAGGGTTTGGTTAAAAGCAGCAATAAAAGTTTGTACCTCATCCGGGTGGTTGGTATTTACAAGAGCTGTTGATTCACGGGGAATCGCATTTCGCAAACCGCCTCCACTTAATTCACCCAATTCAATTTTAAAATGTTGATGCAATTGATACAACAAACGGTTCATGATTTTGTTCGCATTGCCCTGGCCTTTATGAATATCCATGCCTGAATGTCCTCCGGTGAGGCCTTTTACCATCACCTTTAAGCCATGCTGCATAATACTGCTTTCGGTGGTATAATGTCCGTGGGCAGTAACGTCCAAACCTCCGGCACAACCTATAGTCAGTTCTGTATCATCTTCTGTATCGAGGTTGAGCATGATGCTTCCTTTGAGCACACCACCTTGTAAGGCCAGGGCGCCGGTCATGCCCGTTTCTTCATCAATGGTAAAAAGGGCTTCGAGGGCAGGGTGAGCAATATCTGTAGATTCCAGTAAGGCCATGATGGTGGCTACGCCAATGCCATTATCGGCACCCAGTGTGGTTCCTTTGGCTTTTACCCAATCACCATCCACAAACATCTCAATACCCTGGGTGTCAAAATCAAAGGTGGTATCTGCATTTTTTTGATGTACCATGTCGAGATGGCTTTGCAGCACGATGGTCTGCCGATCTTCCATCCCGGCTGTGGCTGCTTTGCGGATGATGACATTCCCAACCGCATCGGTTTCATGGTCTAAACCCAAACGCCCGGCAAAGTCTTGCATAAATGCAATTACTTTTTCTTCTTTTTTAGAGGCACGGGGTACGGCATTCAGGGCACTAAAATGTTTCCATAGCGCTTGAGGCTGGAGGTTTTAAAATGTCGGGATTCATGGTAATTGCATTGAGGGCACAAAGATAGTTGCATTTTTGATGCATCCTCCAATTCGCTTGTCTGCAAATTGAACGGCATTCTAAAATTCTATGAGCCAGTTAAACAAGGGCAAAAATCCCAAATTGCTTTCTTGTACGACCTCAGCGCTAGCCGGAATATAACTCAGGCCCAAAGGATTTTTTTTATTGTACACATTGATCAGGTCGATGTAAAAATGATGATGATAACGCTTTAGGTTTTTGCGGAATCCCAATCGAATATCCAGGCGATGATAGGCCGGAAACTGAAGGGTATTGGTGAGTGAGTCAATGCCTTCGTATTGTCGTTTGGCTGCGCTTCGGGCCGAGTCGATGGGTGAGTACCATTTGCCACCGGCCAAATTAAACTTAAATCCTGCAATGAGGCGGGCTGTTTTTGCTTTGCCAACAATCCATTCTTTTCCGGAGAGGATATTTAAATTGTATTGTCCGTTGAAGTCGGTATTTCTCCATTTTGCATCGCTGCCTTTGTATTGACTTTGATACAGCGAGGCCGTACTCAGGATATAAAATTGTCCGGAGAAATATTTTTCCAGGGTCAGGTCCAGTCCCATATTCCGGCCACGGCCTTTATTGACCAGTGGTCCGGGAAATATAAAATTAAAGGAGGCCCCCCTGATTGAGAGGGTGTATGTGGAGGTCTTTATTTCCTGCGGGAATATTAAATAATGACTGGTAATACACTTCTGCTTTAAAGTGAAGAGTCGCATTAATCTGATAGTCGCCACCCAATACAAAGTGATGGGTTTTATTGAAGCCTATGTGGGTATTGGGTAAATAGTCCTGCCCTTGTGCATTTTTCATTTGTAAAAAATAAATGTACATAGGTTGCAGGTTGCTGTGTAAACCATATCCGGCACTTACATTGAGCTTAGGCTTAATTGATATTGCAGTCCCAAACGAGGTTCCAGCGATTGCGATTGGTTCAGGAGGAATCGGATATAATGTAAACCAACATTCATTTGAAGCGCTTCATTCGGACTATATTGCCAGGCCATCCATCCTTGCAGAAGTTGGGCATCATTTTTAAATTTGGCTTCGTTGTACCAGATGTTTTGTGCCGGATAAAATTGCTGTCGAGCAGGTTCATTTGCAGTTGGGTAAAAATGAATCCGGCTTTCAGGGTATGTACATTGGACAGGCGTTTGGTGCCTTGATAATTAAAGATGTATTTGTTCACAATAAACTGATTGCGGTAAGTAGCGGTTCTGCTAATTTTATCGGGATTGATGGTATCATACCGACTGTAAGATTGATTGAGATTAGCGGCTATTCCAAAACGCTGATAAAAGGTTTGATTCACATTGTGTTGCAAATAGGCGCCCGCAAGTGCAAGCGAGATCCGAAATGAATATCCCGTCCTGCTCTTCCAAAGGTCCATTTGCTGCTATCATCTCCATTATCCAAGAGGGCGATATCACTTTTTCCGCCTAAAGCAAAAACAGCCAATTGAAGTTTTTTGTTTAAGGGTACATGCATTTTGAAATTCAAATCCTGATAACTGGGATTGCCGGCGCTGCCAAAATTTATTCCGAGTTTATTCATCACGGATAAAGTTGCATAGCGGTAACTGAAAGTATAGCTGGCGCCTGATTTTTTGTATAAATGGCCTTCGGCAGTTGCTTCGAGTCCTAGTATACCACTTGAGCCGTAAATTCATTTTTTTCCGGATTGCCATTCCGTAGTCTCAAATCAAAAACGCCGGAAATGCCATTGCCATAATCGGCCGGGAATGCACCGGTCATAAAATCAGAATTCCCCAGCAATTTATTGTTGATGATATTCACGGGGCCGCCAGTGGTACCAAAGGATGCAAAATGATTGGGGTTACTGACATCAAAACCTTCAATACGCCAGAGTACCTATTGGGTGTATTGCCGCGAATCACGATATCGTTGCGCGAATCATCACTGCCTCTTACGCCGGCAAAGTTGGTAGCCATGCGGGCAATATCCTCGCGGGAGGCTACATATCGACTGGCTTCTTCGGGATTAAAATTGCGGGCACTCACACTGGCAAGGGTATTGTTCACCCGGCCTTTTTTGGCGCACAACTATTTGTTGTACTGCCTTGGAGCCGGTTGCATTTCAATTTGTATTTGGGTTTCCTTGCCCGAGTTGATTTCGATGTTTTGTAAGATGCGGTCTTGATATCCCAGGTAGGAACAAGTGAGGGTATATCGCCCGACCGGTATTTGCGCGATGCGAAAACGGCCTTCCTCATCTGTGCGACCACCTGCCACCAATTGCGTATCTTTTAATACCTGAATCGTGGCACCAATCAATGGATATTTTAAATCCTGATCCAACACAGCCCCTTTGAGTGTTTGGGTATAATTCATTTGGGCAATCAGGGGGGCAATTGTTCCCATACTGAGGGTGAGGGCAAATAGCCATTGAAAAATCTGAGGCATCATTGTGTTTGATGAAATGAAAAAGCAAAACCCCTTTTATGATTAGAAAGGGGTTTTTTTATGGGAAGGTTTAGGGTTTAATAAACATGCTGTCCGCCATTGATGCTATAATTGGCGCCGGTAATAAAGCTCGTTGCATCGCTGGCCAGAAATGACACCAGGTGGGCAACTTCTTGGGTGCCACCCAAACGGCCAACCGGAATTTGTGCTACAATCGCATCTCTTACTTTTTCGGGTACGGCCATGACCATATCCGTAGCAATATATCCGGGTGAGATGGTATTGACCGTGATACCATATTTAGCCACTTCCATGGCCAGTGTTTTTGTAAATCCATGCATACCTGCCTTGGCTGCCGAATAGTTGGTTTGACCAAATTGCCCGCGTTGTCCGTTCACCGAAGAAATATTGATGATACGACCAAATTGTCGTTCAATCATCCCTTCAATCACCTGGCGGGTACAATTAAATACAGAATTCAGATTGGTGTCCATTACGGCATGCCAGTCATCTTTACTCATGCGCGAAAAGCGGCCATCGCGGGTGATACCGGCATTGTTGACGAGGATATCCACTGCACCAATGCGTGATTCAATATCTGCAATCATACGGGCACAGGAATCAAAATCGCACACATCTCCTTCTACTATATCAATATCGAATCCTTCGGCTTTTAATGCAGCCTGCCACTCATCGGCTTTGCTTTTGTTGCGGTAATTACCAACAACATGATAACCATCCTGATACAATTCTTTACACATGGCCGTTCCAAGACCACCTGTGGCACCTGTAACCAGTGCGACTCTTTTGTTGACTATCCATACCTTTTTATTTAGTGCTATGAAGATACAGAAGCCCTGCACAAAAGGGAAATACAGGCTCATTAATTTTCAGGAAATTTATTGCGCTACCATACTCCCGGCTGCCTGATGCGACTCAGGGGCCGATATTTGTTGGGTGTAAAACTGCGATTTGAAGGGGTGGCGGTCTTTCCATTTTTCACCAATCTGTTCGCGGAATCCTGCCGATACTTTTTTAAAGAACCAATTAACGATGGGGTGACGCAGCTTATAAAAGCCATACTGATAGGCTGGTTCACAACCTAAAATAGCTTTTGCTTCGAGGGCCGTGCGACCCAATACGAGGGTGTGCGAACCACTGAGGATGGCTTGTTCTAGGCAATGAAACAGGATATTAAAATAAATGGAATGGCTTTGGTTGACGGCATAATCGAACCCAATATAATTCATGTCGTAAAAACCGTCGTGTAATATGGCCGAAGAAAAAGCAACCATTTTGCCGTCCAAAAACCAACCAAACACTTTGTACCTATCCTGCAAAACTTGTTTCATGAGCCCAAAACTCTTTTCATTGAGCTTGCCCATACTCACCAGTTGTTTATCGCTTACCTGACAGTATAAGGCATAAATATCGGCCGATCGGTGTTGCATTTCATCAGCTTGTATTTCGCGAATTTCGATGCCATTCAGTTGTTGGCGAATTTTACGATACCGTTGCAGGTATTTATGTTTGAGTTGTTTTTCGTAATCCTGTAGCCCTTGCCAAGGTGCAGGCACTTTAAACTCCATGCTCACATCCTCTTCCATTTGTTTGTACGACGCATCATTTAAAATATGTTGTGCCCAGGAGGCATGTACATCTTTTAAAAAAATGCCGGAAGCTTTGCAAAAATCGAGCATGTATTCAAAGGTTTGTTGAAACACGGCCCCTTGTTCGGATTCGGGAATGGCTGAGCCAATAAACTGTTGGAAAGGCGTATCATGCCGGAATAAATTACCTACTACCAGTAAAGTTGGTTTAACGGTACGAAGGGCCACATTCAGGCTATGATGTTGAAAGGGTTTATCGCGGCAATTAAAATGATCGGGTGTAACGGATAAATGTTGATAATAGCTGAGCAGGATGGCCTCATTCTGAAATTTTGTGATGACATAAAAAAACGCAAGTGCGTTAATCCGGCCTTTTCGAAAATCAGTAATTGTTGTTGGCTTAAACCTGAATCGGGCTTTGGAATCCTTCCAGATTTCCGGTACTTCGGACAAATGACGGTACACCTCAAAACTCAGTTGCATGAAGCGGTAAATGTAATGGATTGCACATTGAGAAAAAAATTGTATTGGATGATGCAGGATACTCGGTTCTGCGAAGCGTCCTCGCGTCGCAGTTCTATACTTTTCTTTTTGTTTCACGTACTTCTTCCGCTCTCACTCTGTTCTCTCGCTCTGCTTTCTAACCCCAAGGTTGGGGTCTCTTACAAATCAAGGAGTAGATTTTCTTTTTGTTTCACGTACTTCTTCCGCTCTCGCTCTGTTCTCTCGCTCTGCTTTCCATCCCCATAGTTTGTGTCCTCACAAACCATCATCAAGGATAGAAAGAGGATGGCAAATAGAAAGAAGTTTTCACATTTCTTCTCCGCTCCCTCGACCCATTTGGTTTGGGGAGGACACAAATCAAGGAGTCAAGTATTTTCGTAAAAACTTTAAGCGGCTCATTCATGAAAAGTTTGGTGAGCAATTGCGGATTTCTTCGCCTAATATTTGTACCTAAGTTGAGATTCAGCCCCGATGGCAGCCAGGCACCGTGTGCGGCGAACAGCGGGAATTTTGATGAAAAATGTTGTTTGGATGCGCTGCCAAAATTGGCTTTATCTTTGTCCACTATTTTTTTATGCATAGCGGAAATCATTACAGTTTTAAGGAAGTCGTGTTTTGGACACGCAGAGATATTTTTGCTTTATTGATTGTGGCCAGTATACCGACCATTCTTTACAAGGTGCTGGGTTGGACTTGGTTGGCATTGCCCTGGCTGCCCATTGCTTTATTGGGTACGGCAGTGGCTTTTGTGGTGGGGTTTAAAAACAATGCCTCGTACGACAGGATGTGGGAGGCCCGGCGAATTTGGGGTTCCATCATCAATAGCAGCAGAACGCTGGCGATTATGAGCCGCGATTTTATTACCAACCGACATGCACAAAAACCGCTGGATGAAGCAGGCTTGCGACGGATTCATTTAGAAATTTATCATCGGCATTTTGCCTGGCTCACTGCTTTACGTTTTCAATTAAGGGAAGCCCGTCAATGGGAGGCCATTTATAAAAAACACAATGCGGAATATAAGAACCGATGGTTTCGGGTGGAAGAACATGACCATCAATTGGCCGATGTGATCAAGCCTTATTTGAGTGCGACCGAATATGAGCTGGTGATGCGTAAAGGCAATAAAGCGGCCCAGTTGATTGCCTTGCAGTCGGCTCATCTGAAACGCCTGCTCGAGGGAGGATATATTGAAGATTTCCGTCACATGGAGCTCGAAAAAATACTGGGTGAGTTATACAATTTACAAGGGCATCGGAGCGGATTAAAAAACTTTCCTTATCCCCGGCAATATGCGACCCTGAATTTGTGGTTTATTAAAATATTTGTACTGCTGGTTCCGATGGGCATGCTCAATGAATTTGAAAAAATGGGGGAATGTCTGGTATGGTTAAGTATTCCTTTTTCGGCCTTATCCGGTTGGATATTTACCACCCTCGAAAAAATTGGGGAGTCATCCGAAAATCCTTTTGAAGGCAGTGCCAACGATGTGCCGATAACAGCCATCAGTCGGAATATTCAGATAGACATGTTGGATATGTTGGATGAAACGCATGATATCAAGCCGGTGGCCTTGCAAAACAATATTTTGGTGTAGATGCTGAAGAAGGTCGTCCAAACAATCTTTATCGGACTGATTCGTTTTTATCAGGGGGCCATTTCGCCATATTTGGGAGTTTCGAAATGTAGGTATACGCCCACCTGCTCCGAATATGCGCGAGAAGCATTTATCAAATACGGCGTTTTTAAAGCAGCTTATCTGAGTATTGCCCGAATACTGCGATGTGCACCCTGGGGTGGGCATGGTGAGGATCCCTTACCCTAATCGATAGGGTATTTGAACCCAAATTTTGTAGTTGGACGCAGCCAGAAAGGACCAATCAACTTTATCTATCTTCAAAGGAATTATTTTCAAATATCCTTATTTGTTTCGCTGCCCGAATCACCTTTTCTGAATACTTTAACAGCCCGCAAGTGGGGATGCTTTTCAGGCTTCCACTTTTTTTGAATTAACTTGCAAACCTTAACAACAAATCATGAACAGAGTTGCTTTTTTGTCGAAATGCCTGTTGATTTTAATTCTTGCCACCGGTCCCGGAGCGCGTCTCCTGAAGGCCCAAACTGCGGAAAGTGAATCGTATTTTGAAATTTCAAAAAACCTCGAAATTTTTAATACCCTTTTTAAAGAACTCAACAGTTATTATGTAGATCCGGTACAACCGGGTAAAGTGGTGAAAAAAAGGCATTGATGCCATGCTGGATGATTTGGATCCTTATACAAATTATATCACCGAAGAGGACATTGAAGATTACCGTTTTCAAACGACCGGAAAATATGGTGGTATTGGCAGTACCATTCGTAAAAAAGATGACTACCTCTGTATTGGTGAACCTTATGAAAATAGCCCGGTGATTAAGGCGGGTATGAAAGCTGGCGATTTGATTCTTGAAATCGAAGGCCGTAGTACCAAGGGAAAAGATATTGATGATGTGAGCAAGTTTTTAAAAGGATCTCCGGGCACTCAATTAAAACTCAAAATCAAGGACGCCTTTACCGGTGAGGAAAGTGTAAAAACGATTAAGCGTGAAGAAATTAATGTGAGTAGTGTGCCGTATGCCGGAATGGTGGGTGCCAATAAAGAATATGCTTATGTGCGTTTGTCGCAATTTACCGAGCGCTGCACCTATTTTGTACGCAGTGCATTGGATAGTTTAAAAAAGGCCAACCCAGGTGTGAAGGGCGTTGTTTTGGATTTGCGTTTTAATCCCGGAGGCTTGCTCGATGAAGCGGTAAACATGTGTAATCTGTTTATCAATGGGAGTCAACTGGTGGTGAGTACCAAGGGTAAGAATGCGGAATGGGATAAAGAGTATAAAACCACAGGAAGTCCATGGGATGAGAAAATGCCGGTAGTTGTGCTTATCAATCGAAATTCTGCTTCGGCTTCAGAGATTGTGGCTGGCACCCTGCAGGATCTCGATCGGGGCATTGTAATCGGGCAAAGAAGTTTTGGAAAAGGCCTTGTGCAAACCACCCGAAATTTAGTGTACAATGCCAAACTGAAAGTAACGACCGCTAAATACTATACACCTAGTGGGCGATGTATTCAGATGTTGGATTATTCGCATCGCAATGAAGATGGTAGTGTTGGACATGTACCCGATTCGATAAAAACCAAATTCAAAACCAAGAACGGCCGTACTGTGATGGACGGCGGTGGCGTGGATCCGGATATTAAAGTAGAAAGCAAAGATGCCTTAAAAGTGATTGCTGCTTTGAATGCCAAATCCCTCATTTTTGAATATGCCACCCAGTACGTCAAAACACATCCTACAGTTGCTCCGGCCTCATCCTTTCAACTGAGTGAAACGGATTTTAATGCCTTTGTGACCTGGCTGGAAGGCAAAGATTATTCGTACGAAACCCGTGCAGAAGAATTGTTGAGTAAGTTCAAGGAAGTATCTGAAAAAGAAAATTATTTTCAGGCCATCAAAGGCGATTATGAAAACCTGCGCAAAGCCCTGGCTGCTGATAAAAAACAAGACCTGATGAAGCATCGCAAGGAGGTGACTCTGGCTTTACAGGAAGAAATTATTTCACGATATTATTTTCAAAAAGGCCGCATCGAAAATTTATTACAGAGCGACCCAGAGTTGGCGGCGGCTACTCAGGTATTGGGCGATCAGGCGAAGTATAATCAGATTTTGAGTGGGAAATAGAAAGTGTTTCAATTTACCCCGCCAGCGGATTCCAGCCTTGAGCCTGAATAGCTACTTTATTGTTGGCGGTGGTAATGAGTTTGATCCCTTCTTCAGCAGCGCAGGTATGTCCGATAATCGATATCCAGGGGCAGGTGCTGATGCTGGCAAATGCAGCAGCATTTACGGTAAAGAGCAGTTCGTAATCTTCACCGCCGTTTAATGCGCAAGTTGTGGCGGGGATGCCAAAGGTTTCAGCCATTTGACGAGTATTCTCATGAATGGGTAATTTCTCTTCATAAATCAGGGCACCCAGTTTACTTTGTCGGCAAATATGATGTAGTTCCGAGCTTAAGCCATCGCTGATATCAATCATGGCTGTGGGCAAGATGCTTTTCTCCCGCAAAAATTGAATGGTTTCGCGTTGGGCTTCCGGTTTCAGAAAACGTTCCAGCACATATTGTTGCTGATCAAAATCGGGTTGAACATTCGGGTTTTCCTGGAAAATCTTTTTTTCTCTTTCCAGAATCAACATGCCCATATAGGCAGCACCCAAATTACCACTCACGCAAATAAGATCATTGATTTCTGCCCCTGCCCGGGTTACAAACTGGTTTTCGGCCAGTTCGCCAATCGCGGTGATACTGATAATGAGTCCTTTGAGAGAGGTGGTCGTATCGCCGCCAACCAGGTCCACGCCGTATCGTTCGCAGGCCAGATGGATACCTTCATAAATTTCATCAAGAGCTTCTACACTGAATCGATTAGAAATGGCCAGGCTCACAGTGATTTGGCTGGGTTCGGCATTCATGGCATAAATGTCAGAGAGATTTACCACCACGGCTTTATATCCGAGGTGCCTGAGGGGAGTATACATCAAATCGAAATGAACCCCTTCCACCAACATATCGGTGCTGATTGCGAGTTGTTTGCCGAATGAATCAATAACAGCCGCATCATCGCCCACACTGAGTAAGGTAGAAGCATTGCGAATTTCGTTGTTGCGGGTGAGGTGATCGATCAGGCCAAATTCGCCCAATGAAGATATTTCCGTTCTTTCTTGTGACATGTGTGCAAAGGTAATGGAGGCACTCAGGAAATGAACATATGGCATGCTGAATTCTCCATGCATTGTATGAACATTATAATACCATGGGACCAATGCATACATGGTTTATACCGACAGGATAGCACCCGTACCGATGATGTGGATGTACCTAAAGAACGAAGGATACAACCACACTATCGGTATTACAAATATCACATCGGTATAAATTTTGATTTTGCCAAGCTCGATTGCCCCTTACCTTTGCGCCATGAAAAACGGATTATTGTTATTGGTCATGAGTTTGGGGTTGTTTGCCTGCCGAAGAGATAATGTTCTTGAACAAAACCAGTGGGGGACAATTTTTAAAAATCAGGGTATTGATTCAGCCTGTTTTGAACTTTCCGATAATAGTCACGACCAGATTTTGCTGTATAATTTACATCGATGCAGTCAGCGATATTCTCCGGCGTCCACCTTTAAGATTGTGAACTCTTTGATAGCGCTGGAAACCAATATTGCCAAAGATGAAAAACTGATGATTCCCTGGGATGGTCAAATTCGTCGTGAAAGCTGGAATAAGGACATGAATATGCGAGAAGCTTTTGAAGTAAGTTGTACCTTATTATCAGGAATTGGCGCGGCGTATTGGACCCACAGAAATGCAACGATGGATCGATACGATTCGTTATGGCAACAAACGCATCGGCGGAGCGATTGATCAGTTTTGGCTCAATGATACCTTGCAAATCAGTCCGGATGAACAAGTAGGCCTGATGAAAAATTGTATTTCGACAAATTGCCTTTTTTCGCAGCGCTCACATCGCATTGTACGCGTTTGATGTTGCGTGAAGATAGCACCAGTTATAAACTGTATTGCAAAACAGGACCTCTATGAATAGCCAGCGTATACAAGCATGGATTGTTGGTTTTGTGAGCGTATTGAAAAACAAAGGCATACTCACCAAGCAGGATGAAGTGAATTACCGTCCGTATTTCTTTGCCATGCATTTTGAAACACCTGATACCAGCATGGACTATGCCAAAGTGCATCAATACCCTGAAAGAGATTTTACGAGAGCGAAAATTATTCCATCGACTCGTTAGCAATACCGCTGCGTCGATAGGCTTTTAAGAAGAGCGCACCCGTGTTTTTGAAGGGAGGCATAATCATCGAAGAGTTGTTTCATTTCACCGGAATTGAATTGTTTGGATAACTCCGCCCACATTTTCCACCCAGTTGATATCCTTGCCTTCCAGTAAACGTTGATTAAAAGCGCGAATAATTGGTCCATTGATTTTCCCTACACCATCTGTTTGGTGGAAACAATATGCGCATCCTCGCTTTGGCTCCAGTACCGCCGATAAATTCTGATAAGCCGCAAGCCCCTAAAATCACCACTTTGTGGCGGTAGTGATCTGATCGAGGGTGGTGGAAAGATGATAACTATGTGTCCGCGATGTATGATCACGGTGGGCGCAAT
Source organism: Bacteroidota bacterium (assembly GCA_016715505.1). Taxonomy (GTDB): domain Bacteria; phylum Bacteroidota; class Bacteroidia; order Chitinophagales; family Chitinophagaceae; genus OLB11. The sequence continues at coordinate 6,750 of JADJZY010000020.1, read as the reverse complement.
ATCGCTGGAATCTAAAAATTCCTGCAAGGCATTTGAGCCATTTCATCATTGGGTTCATCGTGGAGGCATTACAATAAATAACCACCGGCTTTCCTTTGATGCTACTATGGTAACCCAGTTTTCGCTGCGTTTCACTTTCCAGTTTGGAAGCCAAAACCATTCACGGAAACTATTAAAAACGCCTTTGCCATCGGTATCACCATAAAAAAATACTTGCTGAACAACTTCACCGCCGTCGTTAATCAGTTGGTTATGCGCATGATTGTAATGGACGGGATGCCTTTTGGTGAGTGAATCACTGCTATAGGTGAGCATGGCATAGGATATCGTATATCTTAAAACCTTTCACATTGTTTTGCACACTATCCTCTTCGCGGTTGAGTCGGATGGTTTCAACAATGTTTTCATGAGGTTGGAATCGGTGATACTTCCGAATGAGTTGGCCATCCGTTGCACCTTCAGATCTCCTTCCAGGGTATTGTCGAGATTCGAAACAAATTCGCTCATCAAATCATTTTTACTGGAATCTTTCATGGTGCCCAAAAACGAGCCAATGGTAGTGTAAGTGGCACAGAGTGGGAGAAAGGTGCGGAATGTAGCGTGACCAACCGACTGCAAAAATTCGTAACCACTTTTGGGTTTGATGCGGGCCATCAGGCGATTTTGTAACAACCCAGAAACTACTGGTATAGAGGTCGTCGCTGCCATACACCAATACATAATACAATTCCGTACTGTTAAATGATTCCACGCATTTAAAACGTACAGCATCTGCCGAATTATGCAGCTCATTCATTTTGGTGACATAACGTGATGATTCGTAAATGAGCTCCTTGTCGTAAGTTTTACGCAAATCACTGTTAAAATAAATCTGTCGCATTTCGATGAGCTTTTGTAATAAGCATCTTCGTTTTGGGTGATTTGATTGATTTGTTCGAGGGTGATGGAGCCCTTGTTCAGTTCTTCAATAAAAAGATGGCTTTTAAAGGCGATTACTTTCATCGGCGATTTGTACAATTTTTTGCACATAGGGATCTTTATTGCGACGAACAATTTCGCGTTCCACAGCGGTGGAGGTTGCGAAATTTAAAATGGTTTTCGGGCTGCGTGGGGCGGCCTTAGCCACCACGATATCTGCGGCTTCGGGGTTAGAAATGGTGCGGATTTTTTTGATGAGCACTTCCGGGTGAATCCACCATGCCCGACATCGGGTTTTGGTGGCTTCGCTATCGGTATCGAACAAAGCGGCCTGTATGTAGAGGGGTTGCCGATATTGTTTTTTACATAATCGTTGAGATTGCCATTGTGCAGTCCGCGAACGATTTGGTAAGTGTGTTCAAATACCGTTTGGTAATAGGCTACATCCACATAACCATCGTTGGCATCGGCATTAAAGACTTTGAGGTTTTCGATCACACGACCAGGGTATTTACGTTTCACCATATCGTCGGCTCCGTTGTTTTCGATATACGCGATGGTTTTATTGGTGCGGTTAAATACGGCATTGAGTGATGATGGCGGTGCGGTCCATATTTTCGTCAATCCCGACAAGTTTGTCATACTGCCCGTCTACGACTTCGGCCTTTTTGTTCGCGTTCAATCGCGAGCAACAACTGACGACGACCGGCCGTGACGCCATATTTATTGGTGATGGTATCGCGCAGAATTTCAGGTTTATTTTGGGCCTGAGATTCAAGAAAGCCAAAAAGGAGCAGACCCAGTAGGTAAAGGTGTTTCATATCTTATTTTAACCGGTCCGTTTGGGCAGACTGGTTCGGGGCAAAGTAAACAATTCCTGAGCATCTGGATACGAGAATGTGATTTGCCGGAGGCTTGATTCAGGGATCGGAGAAGCGGAATGCTGTGCATTTGCCCATTTGAATTATCTTTGCGCCCCTATGCTGGATAAATTAGAAGCCATCAAAGCGCGATTTGATCAAATTGGCGTTTCGCTCCACGAATCCCGAGGTGTTTTCGGATCAAAAGCGGTTTTCGCAATTGAGTAAGGAGTACCGCAAACTGGAAAAAATTGGATGCTCATCGATTGTACAAAATTGTTTAGACTCCAACGCTTGGGCGAAGTACGAAACCCAGAGTGATGAGGAAACTGCAGTATGGCCAAAACCGATTTGAGCCCCAAGCGGAGACCCAAAAGAGCAACTGGAGGAAGAGATCCGGCAATTGCTGATCCGAAAGACCCAGAGATGAAAAAATGCAGTGATGGAAATCCGGGCAGGTACCGGTGGGGATGAAGCCAGTATTTTGCCGTGACCTTTACTCATTTATTTAAAAAATGTTGTGGAGGCCCGGGGTTGGCGGGTATCTGTGGTGGCTGTAAATGAAGGAAGTGCCAGAGTTTAAAGAAGTGATTCTGGAAGTGGTGGGAGAAGATGTATATGGCGTGCTCAAATACGAAAGTAAGAGTATCAGGTACAGCGGGTACCGCCACGGAGAGCGCGGACGGGGTACATACTTCGGCAGCTACTGTGGCCGCGTAATAGCCTGAGGCTGAAGAGACTGATTTTGAATCAAAGGGAATCGGATTTGAAAATGGAAACGGCTCGTTCGGGTGGTGCGGGGCGGACAAAACGTGAATAAGTGGAAACCAATTGATATTAACCCATGCTTACAGGAACCGTTATTACCTGTCAGACCGAACGAACCCAGTTAGGCAATCGCGAAAAGGCCACGGCCATGATGCGTACCAAATTATACGAAGAACAGGTTCGAAAACACGAGGAAGAGATTGCCCGAAGTCGCAAAACCCATGTAAGCATGGAGACCGTTCGGCTAAAATACGTACTTACAACTGGCCCCAGGGCCGCATCACCGATCATCGTATCAACAAAACCATTTTTATTCTGGATGCTTTTGTAAACGGTGACTTACAGGAAATGCGTTGACTCCCTCAATTTGCTGAAAACGCCGAGAAGATGAAAGCAGGCGAGATGGTGTAGGGGGGGCGAGTAGATTAGAAATGATGACATCTTTTTAAAAGATTCATTTGTAATCACCTCAAAAAATTCGTGTTTAAAAACATCATAGGAATTTCGCCCACTCACATCCCAGGCCCGACAGCAGCAACCAAGCGCAGTGCGTATGGCGGGTGAGGAGATGGCGCGTGGAGCAAAATGGCACTCTCCTAAAAATGACCCAGTTTAACCCAAATTACACGATAGGATGAGGAACAAAATGATATCGGGTTAGCTGGTCTCGTTAATTTAACGAGACGATTTTAGTATTTGTTTTGGATACTTTTGCAAAAAGATGATTTACAAATACTTAATCGTTTTGGCATTTCTAAACTAACTAGTTCAAACCCACCATCATGCGCAGCTTATTCGTATTCTTGTTTTTCTTGGCAATAGAGCCCAAGTTTAAGCGCAACAAAAATCCAATGTATGATTCTGTTCTCGCAGCCAAATTTGGAGCGGATGATTATGGCATGAAAAAATATGTGCTCGTTATTTTACAAACCGGACAAATTGAGGAAAAGAATCCACAACGAAGAGATAGTTTGTTTGTTGGACATATGGCCAATATTAACCTTTCTGGTAAAAGCGGGAAAATAGGTAATGTTTGTCCACTCCAAAAATGAGCAGAAGTATCGCGGAATATTTATTATGTCAGTTGATAATCAGGCCGAAGCTATCAAAATTGCTTCAGGCCGACCCCACCATTCGCGAAGGTGTTTTGATGCGGATACTGCTGGATTGGTACGGTTCTGCTGCTTTGCCACTTCATCTCGACGACTCCAGAGCGTATCTGGAAATGAAACCCTGATACCTCTGTCGTTTCTGAAATATACCTCTACTGTGGTATTTCACAGGTGGGTGGTGCATGGCAAATACTTTGCGTCAACCCATCCCCAAACAAATATTACCATGAAAGCCAATTTTATTATTCATTCTTTTGATTTGTGCCACCGTTCAATTTAGCCGGGCCAGTAAATTAACTGTTACCAATGATGGTTCAGGTGGTTCGCACAAAAGAATCTCTTGGCGGCCTACAATGCCGCAGTGAATGGAGATACTCCTCCTACTTGAAATACCAACAGGTCAATATAACAACTACGCCGGATCAATGTACCGAACAGGCCCTGGAATAAATCGTTGACCGTGATTGGAATTGGTTTTAACCCGCAAAAGATCATCCACGCAAACCCGTATCGGTAAATAAATGCCCATACGAAGTATTTTCCGTTCGCAGGATTTTATATCGGTGCCCGTGGTTCGGGTGTAGCCGATTTTACGGTATTGAATTTTCCATGAATGCTTATTCCATATGGCACCTTAAATAATTTATTGTTTGAAAATTGCGGATTTTAATGGCTTTTACGACTTCAATGGCTATAGTGCATCTGGGGGTCGCGTTTGTGAATTGTATTTTTACGCAGATATCACCATCAATGTGAGCTTGGGAAGTACTTCGAATTCACACTCACCAATGTGCAGTTTTGAATTGCGTTTTGATGGGGCGTTCGTTAATGGCGACAATAATACCATTGGCGGTGTGCAGTTATCCTGGGATCATTGTTTGTATTTAACATCGTTGAAAGCTTTTCGGCGCTCCACAATGCGCTCATTAAAAACAGCATTTTATGAATGCAAGTCCTGTGGCCAACAATGCAGCTGACTCAATAATATCTCGACTTTCAGTACCGTTTTCCATACTTTAAATGGTAGTTCTGGCAGTGGCAATATTCTCAATACCAATCCGAATTTTGTGAATTATACCCTGGGCAGCCTAGGCGCCAATAGTCATGATTATGCTTTACAGGCAGGTTCCTCAGCAATTATCGCAGGGAACGATGGTACTGATATTAACGTGCATGGAGGTTACTCAAAATATGAAAGTGGTAAGGTGCTCATTACACCAATTATCCGATCAATGACGATTAACCAATCCAATGCTGCACGCGGAGGTACTAATAATGTGAATATCCATGCTTCCAAGCCGAACGAATAAGTGAGGCAGCACTTCAAGGTTGCAGTGGTGATGATTTGCCCTACGGATTGTTCACATTAAATGTATTATTACAAAAATTATTAGGTATCATCCTCTGTTTATTGCTGGTGCTGCAACAAATACACAAGCGCAAAACCAAACTCGACCGTGGTGACGGCTGTCCAGCATTTTGATACGGATCCGGGATTGGGACAAAATGGGAATGGAGCCAAGCTTAATATTACACCAACTGCTAACTATCAGTAAAACGATACAGGTGAACGTGCCTGCACCTGCTGGTGGTGGTATCTAATTTCTTATACGTTCGTGTTAGGGATGAATTTGGTCGATGGAGTGTATTTGAAAAACAGCCCTCTTGGTAGAAGCTGTCCATGCTTACGCAGCAAGTAACCGCATACCAATATTTTTTAGCGATACGGATCCCGGACCGCCTATTCCCGGAAATGGTGGCGGGGTAACGGTTACGCCTGGAAGTAGTTTTCAACAAACCGTTCAGTTAAACGTTCCTAATCTGGGCGCTGCGGTGCATTATTTATATGTGGTGGCTGTGATGAATATGGTCGTTGGGGATTGGCAGATAAAAACCATGTTGTTGGATCGAATCGATTCATGCTACACAGGAAATGGTGGCTTATCACTTTTTTGATGAGGACCCTGGTGTGGATACTTCGGAAATGAAAACATCGCCGGATTACACCCACTGATTCTTTTCATCAGAATGTCAATTTGTAGGTGCCATCTAATTCTAAGTGCCGGCATTCATTATTTGTATGTTCGATTTAAAGATACCCATGGCCGGTGGAGCATTGCCGATCGTAAGATGTTGTTTAAATAACCTGAACCGATCCCAGCAAATCACTGCTTATCAGTATTATTTTGATACCGATCCGGGAGTGGGAATTGCAGGAAACGGAGCCATTGTTCCTGGCTTACCCCAACATCCACCTGGAATCAGGTGATTGCCATTAATCTACCCTCTAATTTGAGCTTCCGGTGTACATAATTTATTTATTCCGTGCCTGTGGATCAGTATGGCTGATGGAGCATCACCGATAAAAAGTATTGGTTGTTGGTGGTAGCTACATAGAAGAGGTGAGTTCGATGGAATATTATTTGACAATGATCCTGGAGTGGGGAATGCCAAAACTATTGCAGTCAATGCTGATTCGGTAGTGAATTTCACGGCGAATATTCAGGTACCTTGTTTGAGTTCAGGAAACGCACTACTCATTTATATGTGAGGGCCAAAGGAGATAAAGGCGTATGGAGCATCATTGCTCGTGATACCATTGACATCATAACTGCGTACCAAACGGCTACTGCTTCTTATCCGCAAGGCAACGTTTCTGTTTGTCCGAGTGGGATTCTATTCTGTTGCACGCATCACCCATTGCTGGGGTATCGTAAGAGTGGCTGATCAATGGATCGCCCGGATACGGGGGGTAACGGATACATTTATTTATGTGAATGCAGCAGGTGCTTATTCCTCCGATCCATTTGGTGGAAGTAGTTTTTACCACATCCAATATTGTGAATGTATCGGTGCTGCCTGTCAATACCTATTACCGTGATCAGGACAACGACGGATTTGGTCATCCTGCTGATAGCTTACAGGCTTGTTCGCAACCATCGCATGTATTTGCCAATACCGATTGTGATGATAATAACAATTCCATTTATCCGGGGCACCTGAATTGTGCAATGGGTGGATGATGATTGTGATGGACAAGTTGATGAGTGGTTGTGCAAACCCTTTGGTATGCCGATACAGACAATGACGGA
>JADJZY010000019.1 GCA_016715505.1 Bacteroidota bacterium | reverse complement strand
CAAAGGAATTTATATACTGCGCTGCGAAGGACAAGTGCGGAAGGTGGTGGAGTAATCATGCCAATCCTTAATTCTTGTATATCACGGTTCAGACAATTGGCATCAAATGCGTTGCATCCCGAAATGGAGAGGCTGGGGGGACAGAATGGTGAATACATGGAGAAAAATGATTAATTTAGAACTTGGTACTAGAATCGATTTGCGCACATCTTTAAATCTTCATCATCCGTGATTCAGACAATAAGCACAAGCAAAATTCCAATAAGGGCAACCTATCCACTCCTAAATGCTTTTTATGCCAATCAGGAATCTTTATTGACCGATGAAATTCGTACACTAGATTTGAATATGGAAATTCTGTGTCAAGAAAACACCCTCAATGACAGCACTACGTTTCAAAATCAAATCCAAGAGTTAACCCAGGAAAATACAGCTTTGCCGCTTGGTCGATTGTTTGAAAACTACGAAAAGGACCTCAATCGTATTTATTTAGAGGTCCTGACCCAAGGCTGGCAGAACTTTTCTTCCGCAGACTTTGAACAACTTGAAGAATTGGCACTCAGTTGCCCTTTTGTGAATGGAAGTGCAGTTTACAAAGCACGAAGTCTATATGCTCATATTCAACCTGGATTATCATATAGTGATCTTGAAATTTGCAATGCAGTGGGTGTATATAAAAATGGTTTCGGGAATTCATCAGCAATGAATGATGAAGAGAATCAATTAAATGTCATACTTTACCCGAACCCGACTCAAACAGAGTTACTCATCAATATCCCACTAAAGTGAAGGCTCGGTTCAAATTCAGGTTTTGACATGGCCTGTGCAGGTTTTGAACTTGCAGGAGAATTTACAAAATGGCAGTATTCATTTACCGGTTTCAACACTGACACCTGGAATATATAGTATTCGTATTCAATATAATCAAAATTGAATACTCGAAGTTCATCAAACTCTAGGAATATGAAGTTTTCTCTATTGATATGGGTTCTTATTCCACTTTCTTTTTTGGAAGTGCACAAGAGAATTTTAATAAACCTGGTACAGCGGTGGTGGCAGAACATTTCGTTCGCAATTCACCACTTCGGAGTAGTGAATACAAAGGTTGATTCCACACACAGGACGGTATTTTAGTACCGGCTCCTCATCTATATGCGACAGCAATGGAAATATAATACTTTGTAGTATGGGTTCAGCGTTTATGGTGCCGATTTAGAATATTTAGACGGAGGATATCGTTTGATGGATTCGGCTATATTTGACTTTACAATGGTTTTAGTATTCTATCCCAGTCATCTATTTTCTTGCCAATAGACGATACCACAACTTATTTGTAAATTCAGGTACTTCGGAATTTAACTTAAATACGGTATGGTTAGCCCCAAATTCAAAGAAAGCTCCTTTTGATCTTTTGTTTTTGAACAAAATAAACATGAAAGCTAATGGTGGTGCTGGAAAGGTAGTAGAACGTATGAAGCCGATTGTTCAGGGAGAATTTATTAGCAAAACTCAAATGATGGCCTGTAAACATGCAAATGGCAAAGACTGGTGGTTGCTTAAAATGATGCACGATAGTGAGTGTGTACACCTTTTTAATTACCAAAGATTCGGTGTACAACTATGGCAAACAAAGTTTTCCCTATCCACGTAAAACAGGTACCAATAACGGATACTGGGAAATTATGGGTCAGATACAATTGAGCCCGGATGGAAAAATTTTTGCTGCTACCTGCAACAATGGGCACAATGAATTGTTTTTGGCTGATTTTGATCGTTGCACAGGGAAACTTAGTAATATGCAGAAAAAAAATATCCCAATTCTACCTACCAATTATACAGCACCGACCACAGAACCCAATGATATTTTTTCTACAGGAATTTGCTATTCCCAAAGTGGGAGATTTATTTATACCGTTAATTATGCTAATATCCAGCAATATGATACCTGGGATCCGGATAGTTCAACCGCCTGGTATCATGTTGCCAATATGGACACGGTGTATGATTATTTTAATGGTTACAGTATGGGCTATTTGGGTTGGGATAAAAAACTTTACATTGGAAATTGGCATGGACTGGGCAAAACCATGAGTGTGATTGATAGTCCGGATAACAAAGGAATTTCATGTGGCTGGTGTCCTAAATGTTTGCGTTTCCCGGATACACTGGGAGGTGCCACAAACCCTCCTTGTCAACCCAATTACAATTTGGGTAAAGATACAAGTATCAATTGCTGGCCTTTGGCTGATCATTCAGTCACTGATATACCGAATCTGTTGGAGGTTTATCCCAACCCAACCACAGGAAGATTACTTATCAAAGGGTGCAAGTCAATGAGTGTTAAAGAACTTTTTACACATAGTGGCCAACTAATCTTTCGTACCAAAAGAGAATGAGTTGGATTTAAGCCGATTGCCAAAAGGTTTTATTTATTGCGTTGTGAGGACCAGGTAAGGAAAGTGGTGGTGGAGTAAGGAAGTCTGAACCACAGAAAACACAGCGTTCACAGAAGGCACTGATTTAGGTAACTTTGCGTATAAAAGACTTATGAACAAGGCAGAAAACGGGCGGTACCGTATTCTAATAGGTAGTATCAAAAATCAAACGAGACCCATGACAAATGTACAGCATAACCAGAACGGCTCAAGCTGGCATAGCTCGTTTTCATCAAATGCACAAAACCATTCTGTGCACTCTGAGCCTTCTGTGTATTCAGCGGTACAGACTTTTCCCATCTGTTCGGGATGTTCCACAATAGCTCTGTTCGACATTTGTAATGCCGTACTGCTATTGGCGGTTTTGTTTACCGCATAGGTATATCTCATATTTAAACGGTATAAGTCAAAACCCCTCGTGTTAGTGTATTTTAAGCATTGTGGCTGGCGCGGGTTTGTGACCCGTGCCAATTCTGACAAAAGATGATTATCAATATAAAAATTGCGGACGTTCTGAAATTAAATGTATTACAGAATGATGCTGAAAGAATACAGGCATCCCGATTCATCTGGACGTCAGCCATTATGGTTGTCTAAGAATTGAATTAGCAGGGGGAAATAGAAAGTGTTTCAATTTACCCCGCCAGCGGATTCCAGCCTTGAGCCTGAATAGCTACTTTATTGTTGGCGGTGGTAATGAGTTTGATCCCTTCTTCAGCAGCGCAGGTATGTCCGATAATCGATATCCAGGGGCAGGTGCTGATGCTGTTTGTCGGCAAATATGATGTAGTTCCGAGCTTAAGCCATCGCTGATATCAATCATGGCTGTGGGCAAGATGCTTTTCTCCGCAAAATTGAATGGTTTCGCGTTGGGCTTCCGGTTTCAGAAAACGTTCCAGCACATATTGTTGCTGATCAAAATCGGGTTGAACATTCGGGTTTTCCTGGAAAATCTTTTTCTCTTTCCAGAATCAACATGCCCATAGGCAGCACCCAAATTACCACTCACGCAAATAAGATCATTGATTTCTGCCCCTGCCCGGGTTACAAACTGGTTTTCGGCCAGTTCGCCAATGGCGGTGATACTGATAATGAGTCCTTTGAGAGAGGTGGTCGTATCGCCGCCAACCAGGTCCACGCCGTATCGTTCGCAGGCCAGATGGATACCTTCATAAATTTCATCAAGAGCTTCTACACTGAATCGATTAGAAATGGCTAGGCTCACAGTGATTTGGCTGGGTTCGGCATTCATGGCATAAATGTCAGAGATTTACCACCACGGCTTTATATCCGAGGTGCCTGAGGGGAGTATACATCAGATCGAAATGAACCCCTTCCACCAACATATCGGTGCTGATTGCGAGTTGTTTGCCGAATGAATCAATAACAGCCGCATCATCGCCCACACTGAGTAAGGTGGAGGCATTGCGAATTTCGTTGTTGCGGGTGAGGTGATCGATCAGGCCAAATTCGCCCAATGAAGATATTTCCGTTCTTTCTTGTGACATGTGTGCAAAGGTAATGGAGGCACTCAGGAAATGAACATATGGCAACCTGAATTCTCCATGCAGAAATTTATCACATTTGTATGACTCCTATTATAAATTTTGATTTTGCCAAGCTCGATTGCCCCTTACCTTTGCGCCATGAAAAACGGATTATTGTTATTGGTCATGAGTTTGGGGTTGTTTGCCTGCCGAAGAGATAATGTTCTCGAACAAAACCAGTGGGGGACAATTTTTAAAAATCAGGGTATTGATTCAGCCTGTTTTGAACTTTCCGATAACAGTCACGACCAGATTTTGCTGTATAATTTACATCGATGCAGTCAACGATATTCTCCGGCGTCCACCTTTAAGATTGTGAACTCTTTGATAGCGCTGGAAACCAATATTGCCAAAGATGAAAAACTGATGATTCCATGGGATGGTCAAATTCGTCGTGAAAGCTGGAATAAGGACATGAATATGCGAGAAGCTTTTGAAGTAAGTTGTGTACCTTATTATCAGGAATTGGCGCGGCGTATTGGACCCACAGAAATGCAACGATGGATCGATACGATTCGTTATGGCAACAAACGCATCGGCGGAGCGATTGATCAGTTTTGGCTCAATGATACCTTGCAAATCAGTCCGGATGAACAAGTAGGCCTGATGAAAAAATTGTATTTCGACAAATTGCCTTTTTCGCAGCGCTCACATCGCATTGTACGCAGTTCGATGTTGCGTGAAGATAGTACCAGTTATAAACTGTATTACAAAACAGGGACCTCTATGAATAGCCAGCGTATACAAGCATGGATTGTTGGTTTTGTAGAGCGTATTGAAAAACAAAAAGGCATACTCACCAAGCAGGATGAAGTGAATTACCGTCCGTATTTCTTTGCTATGCATTTTGAAACACCTGATACCAGCATGGACTATGCCAAAGTGCGCATCAATACCCTGAAAGAGATTTTACGAGAGCGAAAAATTATTCCATCGACTCGTTAGCAATACCGCTGCGTCGATAGGCTTTTAAGAAGAGTGCACCCATGTTTTTGAAGGGAGGCACATAATCATCGAAGAGTTGTTTCATTTCACCGGAACTGAATTGTTTGGATAACTCAGCCCACATTTCCACCCAGTTGATATCCTTGCCTTCCAGTAAACGTTGATTAAAAGCGCGAATAATTGGTCCATTGATTTTCCCTACACCAATCTGTTTGGTGGAAACAATATGCGCATCCTCGCTTTGGCTCAGTACCGCCGATAAATTCTGATAAGCGCCACAAGCCCCTAAAATCACCACTTTGTGGCGGTAATTGATATGATCGAGGGTGGTGGAAAGATGATAACTATGTCCGCGATGTATGATCACAGTGGGCGCAATATCGCTGGAATCTAAAAATTCCTGCAAGGCATTTTGAGCCATTTCATCATTGGGTTCATCGTGGGGCACATTACAATAAATAACCACCGGCTTTCCTTTGATACTACTGATGGTAACCCAGTTTTCGCTGCGTTTCACTTTCCAGTTTGGGGCGCCAAAACCATTCACGAAACTATTAAAAACGCCTTTGCCATCGGTATCGCCATAAAAAAATACTTGCTGAACAACTTCACCGCTGTCGTTAATCAGTTGGTTATACGGCATGATTGTAATGGGCGGGATGCCAAGCTTTTTGGTGAGTGAATCACTGCTATAGGTGAGCATGGCATAGAGGATATCGTATATCTTAAAACCTTTTACATTGTTTTGTACACTATCCTCTTCACGGTTGAGTCGGATGGTTTCAACAATGTTTTTCATGAGGTTGGAATCGGTGATACTTCCGAATGAGTTGGCCACATCCGTTGCACCTTCCAAATCTCCTTCCAGGGTATTGTCGAGATTCGAAACAAATTCGCTCATCAAATCATTTTTACTGGAATCTTTCATGGTGCCCAAAAACGAGCCAATGGTATTGTAATTGGCACAGAGTCGGAGAAAGGTGCGGAATTTATCTTTACCAACCGACTGCAAAAATTCGTAACCACTTTTGGGTTTGATGCGGGCCATTAGGCGATTGTAACAACCAGAAAACTACTGGTATAGAGGTCGTCGCTGCCATACACCAATACATAATACAATTCTGTACTGTTAAACGATTCTACGCATTTAAAAACGCACAGCATCTGCCGAATTATGCAACTCATTCATTTTGGTGACATAACGTGATGATTCGTGAATGAGCTCCTTGTCGTAAGCTTTACGCAAATCACTGTTAAAATAAATCTGTCGCATTTCGATGAGCTTTTTGTAATAAGCATCTTCGTTTTGGGTGATTTGATTGATTTGTTAGAGGGTGATGGAGCCCTTGTTCAGTTCTTCGATAAAAAAGATGGCTTTTAAAGGCGATTTACTTTCATCGGCGATTTGTACAATTTTTTGCACATAGGGATCTTTATTGCGACGAACAATTTCGCGTTCCACAGCAGTGGAGGTTGCGAAATTTAAAATGGTTTTCGGGCTGCGTGGGGCGGCCTTAGCCACCACGATATCTGCGGCTTCGGGGTTAGAAATAGTGCGGATTTTTTTGATGAGCACTTCCGGGTAAAGATCCACCATGCCCGACATCAGGGTTTTGGTGGCTTCGCTATCGGTATCGAACAAAGCGGCCTGTATGTAGAGGGGTTTGCCGATATTGTTTTTTACATAATCGTTGAGATTGCCATTGTGCAGTCCGCGAACGATTTGGTATGTATGTTCAAATACCGTTTGGTAATAGGCTACATCCACATAACCATCGTTGGCATCGGCATTAAAGACTTTGAGGTTTTCGATTACACGACCGAGATATTTACGTTTCACCATATCGTCGGTTTCGTTGTTTTCGATATACGCGATGGTTTTATTGGTGCGGTTAAATACGGCATTGGTGATGATGGCGGTGCGGTCCATATTTTCGTCAATCCCGACGAGTTTGTCATATTGCCCGTCTACGACATCGGCCTTTTTTGTTCGCGTTCAATCATGAGCAACAACTGACGACGACCAGCCGTGACGCCATATTTATTGATGATGGTATCGCGCAGAATTTCAGGTTTATTTTGGGCCTGAGATTCAAGAAAGCCAAAAATGAGCAGACACAGTAGGTAGAGGTGTTTCATATCTTGTTTTAACCGGTCCGTTTGGGCAGACTGGTTCGGGGGCAAAAGTAAACAATTCCTGAGCATCTTGGATACGAGAATGTGATTTGCCGGACGCTTGATTCAGGGATCGGAGAAGCGGAATGCTGTGCATTTGCCCATTTGAATTATCTTTGCGCCCCTATGCTGGATAAATTAGAAGCCATCAAAGCGCGATTTGATCAAATTGGCGTTTCGCTCACGAATCCCGAGGTGGTTTCGGATCAAAAGCGATTTTCGCAACTGAGTAAGGAGTACCGCAAACTGGAAAAAATTGTGGATGCTCATCGATTGTATAAAAATTGTTTAGACTCCATCGCCTTTGGCAAAGAAGTGCTTGAAACCGAGAGTGATGAGGAACTGCGCAGTATGGCCAAAACCGATTTGGTGGAGGCCGAGGCCCAAAAAGAGCAACTGGAGGAAGAGATCCGGCAATTGCTGATCCCGAAAGACCCACAGGATGAAAAAAATGCAGTGATGGAAATCCGGGCAGGTACCGGTGGGGATGAAGCCAGTATTTTTGCCGGCGACCTTTATCGCATGTATTTAAAATATTGTGAGGCCCGGGGTTGGCAGGTATCTGTGGTGGATGAAAATGAAGGAAGTGCCGGTGGTTATAAAGAAGTGATTCTGGAAGTGGTGGGAGAAGATGTATACGGCGTGCTCAAATACGAAAGTGGGGTACATCGGGTACAGCGGGTACCGGCTACGGAAGCGAGCGGACGGGTACATACTTCGGCAGCCACCGTGGCCGTAATGCCGGAGGCTGAAGAGATTGATTTTGAATTAAAGGAATCGGATTTAAAAATGGAAACGGCTCGTTCGGGTGGTGCGGGCGGACAAAACGTGAATAAAGTGGAAACCAAGGTGATATTAACCCATGTGCCCACAGGAACCGTTATTACCTGTCAGACCGAACGAACCCAGTTGGGCAATCGCGAAAAGGCCACGGCCATGATGCGTACCAAATTATACGAAGAACAGGTTCGAAAACACGAGGAGGAGATAGCCCGAAGCCGCAAAACCCTGGTAAGCAGTGGAGACCGTTCGGCTAAAATACGTACTTACAACTGGCCCCAGGGCCGCATCACCGATCATCGCATCAACAAAACCATTTATAACCTGGATGCTTTTGTAAACGGCGACCTACAGGAAATGCTGGACTCCCTGCAATTTGCTGAAAACGCCGAGAAGATGAAAGCAGGCGAGATGGTGTAGAGGGGGATTTGTAGAAATGATCCAAAAGATATATGTTAGTGAATAAATTTCTGCGTTTTGCAAGATTCACTGGCTAAATACCTCAAAGCGTTTCAGCGGTTAAGGGTTGATCGGACTCACGGTGAACGGGCCCCTCACAAGCCTATTTTATTGTTATCAGTGCTTCAGCTTTCTAAAGAAGGTAGATTGATAACCAACCGCATAGATCTCTCGGCAGAACTGGTAACCATGTTTAGGTCAAACTGGAATGTATTTGTAAATACAAATCATGATTGCCTGATTTCATATCCATTTTATTATTTAAAAAGCTCAGGATTTTGGAAACTGATACCTCGTGAAGGTTTTCTGCACGTTGATCAGATGGGTTCGGTGATGAAAAGTTTTTCGAAATTAAGCAATGCTGTGGCTTATGCAGAAATCAGTATGGATTTGTTCAATTTAATGCGAAATCCATCCAGTAATGAAATACTAAGATTTTGTCTGCTGGACACTTTTTTTGGAAAAAATCGGAAACCTGAAAATGAAATTCATGAAATTCAACAAAAATTGTTTGAAGATATTGAACAAAAGATTTTGATGGAATCCCCAGAAGTATATCGTCAAGAGGTGAAGGCTTATTTGGAAAACAATCAGGAAGAAGAGGTATTTTTGAGGGGAAGTGTATTTAAACGTGAAATTCCTAAAATTTATAACAATACTTGTTGCATTTCAGGAATGCGGATTGATACAATTTCAAATATTTCGATGATAGACGCTTGTCATATTGTGCCATTCAGTGAGAGCTATGATGATACGATAACCAATGGAATTGCTTTATGTCCGAATCTACACAGGGCATTCGATAGAGGTTTGATCGGCATTGATGAGGATTGCCGAGTTATGGTATCAAAGAATTTTAAAGAAGAAGACACGAGATATAGTATTCGGGTTTTTGAGGGGAAGAAAATACAATTGCCGAAATTGAAAACTTATTATCCCTTGATGGAGAATTTTGAGTGGCATAAAATCAATGTTTTTAAATGAATTCAATTGCCTTCATTGATACCGAAATTGAGCCAAAGAGCCGAAAAATACTTGATATAGGGAGTGTGAAAGGAGATGGAAGTTCTTTTCATAAAACTTCAGTAGCAGAGTTTATCCAGTTTCTAAACGGAACACAATTCATTTGTGGGCATAACATTTTCAATCATGACATAAAGTACATCGGCACAGCGCTCATTGATGCGGGTATTAATTCTGCAAACATCATTGATACTTTGTTCCTCTCTCCCCTTTTATTTCCAACAAAGCCATATCATGCTTTGCTCAAAGACGATAAGCTACAAACGGAAGACGCAAATAATCCCCTAAATGATTCCAAAAAAACAAAAGACCTTTTCTTTGACGAAGTTTCTGTTTTCAATCAAACAGACGAAAAACTTAAACAAATTTTCTACTTGCTATTGAAAGACAAAAAGGAATTCCACTCCTTTTTTCGTTTCATAGCATACACAAGCAATGATACGCAAACTGAAAAATTAATTCGTGAAAAGTTTGCTTCGGTTATTTGCGAACATGCAGACATTCCTAAGATAATTTCAGATCATCCGATTGAATTAGCTTATTGTTTGGCTCTGATTAATTGCAACAACCGATATTCAATAACTCCGCCTTGGGTTTTGAAAAATTTTCCAAAGGTTGAAAGGATTATGTTTCTCCTCAGAAGCAAACCATGCTTAACGGGGTGCAATTATTGCAACCAAGCATTAGACATACACAAGGGATTAAAAAGCTATTTCGGTTTTGATGCTTACAGAACTTACGCAGGTGAACCTCTTCAAGAGTTGGCAGTTCAAGCAGCAGTTGACAACAAATCAATTTTGGCAGTATTCCCAACAGGTGGAGGCAAATCAATTACATTTCAAGTTCCAGCTCTAATGAGTGGAGAAAACGCCAAAGGATTGACAGTTGTGATTTCTCCTTTACAATCGTTAATGAAAGACCAAGTTGACAACCTTGAAAGAATTGGAATCACAGATGCAGTTACAATAAATGGGTTGCTTGATGCAATTGAAAGAGCAAAATCAATTCAAAGAGTTCAAGATGGGTTTGCTTCCATTCTTTACATTTCACCTGAATCACTTCGTTCAAAGACAACTGAAAAATTACTGTTAGGGAGAAAAATAGTTCGCTTTGTAATTGACGAAGCTCACTGCTTTTCTTCGTGGGGACAAGATTTCAGAGTTGATTATTTATACATCGGTGATTTCATAAAGACATTGCAGGAAACCAAAAATCTTGAAGAACAAATTCCAATTTCATGTTTCACAGCAACAGCAAAGCAAAAAGTCATTGAAGATATTTGTGCTTACTTCAAAGAAAAATTAGGAATTAAATTGGAAATTTTTCCTTCTAAAGCTACAAGAACAAATCTACATTACAAAGTTTTTGAAAAAGGAGACGATGAAGAAAAATATAACTCCGTTCGTTACTTGATTGAAGAAAAAGATTGTCCGACTATAATTTATGTTTCAAGAACAAAAAGAGCAGAAGAACTTGCAAACCGATTGAGTAAGGATGGATTTAATGCCCGAGCATTTCATGGCAAAATGGAAAATCAGGAAAAAACTGAAAATCAAGATGCCTTTATATCAGGTGAAGTTCAAATAATGGTTGCCACATCTGCTTTCGGGATGGGAGTTGACAAGAAAGATGTTGGAATGGTAATCCACTACGAGATTTCCGACTCACTTGAAAACTATGTGCAGGAAGCAGGCAGAGCAGGACGAGATGAAAATATTACTGCTGATTGTTATGTACTATTTAACGAGGAAGATTTAGGAAAGCATTTCATTTTGCTGAACCAAACTAAAATCAACATACATGAGATACAACAAATCTGGAAGACAATAAAATTCATTACAAAATTCAAATCAAGCGTTCAGAAATCTGCTCTAGAAATAGCAAGAGCAGCAGGATGGGATGACAACTTAAAAGAAATTGAAACGAGAGTAACAACTGCAATTTCTGCATTGGAAGAAGCTGGTTATTTAAAGCGGAAGCAAAATATGCCTAGAATTTTTGCCAACAGTATTTTATCAAAAACTGCACAAGAAGCGATAGATAAAATAATGAATTCTCAAAAATTTAGTGAAGAGCAAAAAATTACTGCAACAAGAATTGTTAAATATCTTTTTTCAAGCAAAAGCAGGAAACGAGCAAATGCAGACGAAGCAGAATCCAGAGTGGATTATATATCGGATAGTTTAGGCATTGAAATTAAGAATGTGATTTCAGTCGTAAATCTTTTACGTGACGAAAAGATTTTAGCGGATGCAAAAGATTTAATCGCTTTCATCAAAAAAGGAGAAAGAAAAAATAGTTCACTTGAAATAGCTGAATCTTATCGAATGATTGAAAATTTCCTTTGCCCTTGTTTGATGAACAAGAAAAGACATTTCATATAAAAGAATTGAATCAAGAAGCGGAAGCAAAAGGGATATAAGGATGTTACTCCAAATAAAATAAAACAATCCTCAACTTTTGGGCAATCAAGAATTGGATTAAGCGACATAATAAGGATTATTCAAAAAACCATATTGTAGCAATTAGTTGTCAGCCCAAAGAGGAATTAAAAGAACGGTTAGAGAAGCGACACATGTTAGCTGCTTTTGTTGTTGGTTATATTTATGACAAGAGCAACAAAAATTTTGAAGAAGGCGAAACAGAAAAGGACGAAGTGTTAGTTGAATTTTCTGTTCTTGAATTACAAGCAGCGTTTCAAAAGCATTCACAAGGTTTATTCGTTTTGAAAGCAACAATTGAGGACATTGAAGATACTTTGTTTTATCTCTCACGAATTGAAGCTATAAAAATTGAAGGTGGATTTCTTGTAGTTTACAATAAACTCACAATTGACAGGGTTGAGCAAAACAACCGAGTTCAATACAAGGAACAGGATTATCAAAAGTTAAGTCAGTATTACGACCACAAGGTTCAGCAAATTCATATCGTAGGTGAATATGCAAAAAAGATGATTGATGATTCTACAGGTGCTTTGAAATTTGTTGACGACTATTTCCAATTAAACTTCCCTTCTTTTCTAAGCAAATATTTTAAAGGAGCAAGAGAGTTGGAAATAAGAAGAAACATAACACCAAAGAAATACAAACAACTCTTTGATTCCTTATCAGATATTCAGCGAAGAATAATTGACGACAAAACTTCAAGATACATTGTTGTTGCAGCAGGGCCAGGAAGCGGAAAGACAAAAGTATTGGTTCACAAATTAGCTTCATTGCTATTAATGGAAGATGTAAAGCATGAGCAATTGCTCATGGTTACTTTTTCAAGAGCAGCAGCAACAGAATTTAAAAAGCGGTTGATTGAGTTGATTGGAAACGCAGCCAACTTCATTGACATAAAAACATTTCACTCGTATTGTTTTGACTTGTTGGGAAAGGTTGGAACAATTGATAGAGCAGACACAATTATCAAAACAACAGTAGATAAAATAAGAAACAACGAAGTTGAAGTAAGTAGAATTACAAAAACTGTTTTAGTAATAGACGAGGCACAAGACATGGACGACGAAGAATTTGAATTGATCAAGGTGCTGATGGAGAAGAACGAAGAAATGAGGGTAATTGCAGTTGGAGATGATGACCAAAACATTTATGAATGGCGGGGAGCAGATTCAAAATACTTGTTGAGTTTCATAAAGGAGAAAAATGCTGCCAAATACGAACTTATAACTAATTACAGGAGCAAAAGCAATTTGGTTTCATTCACCAACCAGTTTGTTAAGACAATTACTGAACGACTTAAGGAAATTCCAATTGAGGCAAAGCAAGCATACAATGGAAGAATTAAAATCGTTCACTACAAAAGCGGGAATCTTATAATTCCTTTAATTGAAGACATTCTTTGTGCTGGACTTGCGGGAACGACTTGCGTTCTAACACATAAGAACGAAGAAGCGTTTCAAGTTGCCGGACTTTTGACGAAATACGGACACCAAGCAAAGTTGATTCAGAGTAATGACAGTTTTGGTTTGTATAATCTTGCAGAGATTCGTTACTTTTTAGATGCTTTGAAATTAGATGATGAAGTATTTATTATCAGTGATGATGTTTGGGGGAATGCTAAAAGGAAGTTGATTGATAGATATAAACAAAGCTCAAAGTATGAAATATGCAACAACCTTATTAAAGATTTTGAAGCAATAAACACAAAGAGGAAATATAAATCCGACTTTGAAATTTTTATCCGTGAATCAAAACTTGAAGATTTTATACAAAAATTTAACAATTCACTTGAATGGAAATTATCTTGATAAATTAAAGACAGAAGAATTAGAAAGGATTGAAAACAAGACACTTATTTCAACCTCCAAACGGATTGGCACTACACCTTTCACACAAAGATTTAAACTTAGGATATTTTGAGTATGTTCAGAAGCGTATAGACTCCTTGACAAGTGGAGATGCAATAATTATTTCTAACGAAGGATGTAAAAACGAAAAAGGAGAATTGGTTTTAAAGTTCTCAAAGAGTTTTCTAGATAAATTGCAAGAGATAAAAAACAATGGCTTTGAGTTGAAAGCTGCCAAAGTTAATTTCATTGTTCATTGGAAGGCCCAAGACAAAGAACAGGAAGTGAGAATAGTACTTCCCGAACTTAATTTTGAGAAAATAGTTGAATAATGACAGTTATCTAAATATTATTTTCAGCCTTCACAATTCTCCTAATCGCAAACATCATTCTTGCCTTATAGTAGGTAAAAGAGAAATCAGGCAATGCCTAAATTGAAATAATTATTCTGAAAAAGCTCACTTCAACTTTTTCACCCCCTTCGCATTAACCAAACTCTTCATTTGCGTAATGGCAATTTGGTTAAGTTGTAATAGTCGTTCTTTTTGCATCAAACCTTGATGAATTAAAACAGCATTGATACTTTCAAGATTCGATAACACGACCAATTGCTCAATGGTAGCATGGTCGCGGATATTGCCTTCAAGTGTAGGGTTGGCATCTCTCCATGCTGCTGCGGTGATACCGAACAAAGCCATATTGAGTAAATCCGCTTCTGTGGCGTAGGTAAGGCTTGCTTGTTTGCTGGTGATGGCATCGGGTATAAGCTTTTCTTTGATGGCATCGGTATGTATATGATAATTTACCTTGGCTAAGGTGCGCTGTAAATTCCACTCTAATTTGAGACGGTTATTTTCATCTTCTTTGAGGCGTTGAAATTCTTTGATAAGATAAAGTTTGAAACCCAAGTAACCCATGATGCAAATTCAAAAGCAATATCATGTTGTGCAAATGTTCCACCATTATTCCCAACTTTGGATATGATTCCATTAGCTTCGGTTTTTTCTATCCATTTTTGCTGGAAAACAAAGCTATTTAATCCTGCTTGTAACAAAACGGTCGAATTCGATGGGTTAAATTCAGGATTATTGAGTTGTTCCAAAAAGCCTAAAAATTCAATCGTGTTTCTGCTTCTTAGCCAATTTTTACAGACATGCTTTGGTTCTTCCGCATTTTTATACCTGGCCAAATCAGTCAGCGAAATATAATCTTGTTTATTTATTGTAAAAATGAGCTATTTCTGTTCCTTTAACAATGATAATTTTTTTTTGTATTGCCTTTAAAATATTTTTAGTTAACTCACCATTGCCCTCAAACTATTCACAACATTTCTCACCGCTTAAATAACAACATCCATTTCCTTTCTGGTATTATATTTTCCAATCGAAAAACGAATAGATCTAAAAGAAGCCATTTCATCTAAGCCTATTGCAGTCAACATATCAGAAGGTTCAATAGATGCAGAAGTGCAAGCACTGTCATTGCTCACAGCAATCAAAGGCACGTCGTTTTCGGGATTGCTCAAACCCAGGATGTTGTTTTTGGTATTCATGATTTCATGCAAAAATATTGATTCTTAAACATCGAAGGCATATCTAATTTTCTCATCATAGAACTCCCGCTCACCATCCTAGGCCCGACAGCAGCAAACTGCCGTGCAGTGCGTATGGCGGGTGAGGAGATGGCGTGGAGCAAATGGCATTTTCCTCCTAAAAAAATGACCTTTGTTTAACCCAAATTACACGATAGGATTTGAGGAACGAAAATGATATCGCGTTAGTTGGTCTCGTTAATTCTTAACGAGACGATTTAGTATTTGTTTTGATACTTTTGCAAAAAGATGATTTACAAATACTTAATCGTTTTGGCATTTCTAATGCCGAATCTGGGTTTAAAACCCTCTATCATGCCTAGCTTATTCGTATGGTTGTTTTTCATAGCAATAGGAGCCCCAGCGTGGGCGCAACAAAAAAATCCAATGTATGATTCTGTTCTCGCGGCCAAACTTGGAGCGGATGACTTTGGCATGAAAAAATATGTGCTTGTTATTTTACAAACCGGACAAAATGAGGAAAAGAACCCACAACGAAGAGATAGTTTGTTTGCCGGACATATGGCCAATATTAACCTACTAGTAAAAGCGGGAAAAATGGTGGTGGCCGGTCCACTCCAAAAAAATGAGCAGAAGTATCGCGGAATCTTTATTATGTCGGTCGATAATCAGGCCGAAGCATTAAAATTGCTTCAGGCCGACCCCACCATTCGCGAAGGTATTTTTGATGTGATACTACTGGATTGGTACGGTTCGGCCGCTTTGCCACTTTATCTGGATGCCTCCGAGCGTATCTGGAAATCAAAACCCTGATTGCCGGCCCAGGCGAAATATACCCTCATCAGGGTATTTCCCGGGTAGGTTCATGGCAATAATTTTGGGGTCAAATTCATCCTTAAAATTATATTACCATGAAAAAGCCAATTTTATTACTCATTCTTTTGATTTGTGCCACCGCTCAATTTAGCCGGGCCAGTGTATTAACTGTCACCAATGATGGTTCAGGTGGTTCGCAATACAGCAGTCTCTTGGCAGCCTACAATGCCGCCACAAATGGAGATACCCTCCTGCTCGAGGGTACCAATGTACAATATAACAACTACGCCGGATCAGTACCGAATAGCCCCTGGAATAAATCCCTGACGGTCATAGGAATTGGTTTTAACCCGCAAAAAGATCATCCACGTAAAACCCGTATTGGTAATAATGCCCATACGAGTTATTTGCCCGCAGGATTTTATATCGGTGCCAGTGGTTCGGGTAGCCGATTTTACGGTATTGAATTTGCCGTGAATGTTTATTCCTATGGCACCTTAAATAATTTATTGTTTGAAACTTGCGATTTTAATGGCTTTTACGACTTCAATGGCTATAGTGCATCAGGGGTCGCTTTTGTGAATTGTATTTTTGATGCAGATAATACCACCAATGTGAGCCTGGGAAGTAATTCGAATTCACTCACCAATGTGCAGTTTTTGAATTGCGTTTTTGATGGTACCGTTAATGGCGACAATAATACCATTGGCGGTATGTTATTCGATCATTGTTTGTATTTAACATCGTTGAATCCTTTTTCGGCGCTCCACAATGCGCTCATTAAAAACAGTATTTTTATGAATGCAAGTCCTGTGGCCAACAACAGTAGCTGGATCAATAATATCTCGGCTTTCAGTACCGTTTTTTATACCTTAAATGGCAGTTCAGGCAGTGGCAATCTTCTCAATACCAATCCGAATTTTGTGACTTATACCCTGGGCAGTTTGTATGCCAATAGTCATAATTATGCTTTACAGGCAGGCTCTGCAGCGATTGGCGCAGCAAACGATGGTACCGATATTGGCGTGCATGGAGGTTACTCAAAATTTCATGAAAGTGGTGAGGTGCTCATTACACCAATTATCCGATCAATGACGATTAACCAAACCAATGCTGCACCCGGAGGTACTATTAATGTGAATATCCATGCTTCCAAGCCGAACGAATAAGTGAGGCAGCACTTCAAGGTTGCAGTGGTGATGATTTGCCCTGCAAGATTGTTCACATTAAATGTATTAACATGAAAAAATTATTAGGCATCATCCTCTGCTTATTGCTGGGTGCTGCAACAAATACACAAGCGCAAAACCAAACTCAATTGGTGACGGCTGTCCAGTATTTTTTTGATACGGATCCGGGATTGGGACAAAATGGGAATGGAGCTGTGTTGAATATTACACCAACTGCTAACTATCAGCAAACGATACAGGTGAACGTGCCTGCATCGCTGGGCGGTGGTATCCACTTTTTATACGTTCGGGTGAGGGATGAATTTGGTCGATGGAGTGTAGCCGAAAAAACAGCCCTCTTGGTAGAAGCCGTTCATGCTACGCAGCAAGTAACCGCATACCAATATTTTTACGATACGGATCCCGGACCGGGCATTCCCGGAAATGGTGGCGTGGTAACGGTTACGCCTGGAAGTAGTTTTCAACAAACCGTTCAGTTAAACGTTCCTAATCTGGGCGCCGGTGTGCATTATTTATATGTAAGGGCCAGGGATGAATATGGTCGTTGGGGATTGGCAGATAAAACCATGTTGCTGATCGAATCGATTCATGCTACACAGGAAATGGTGGCTTATCAATACTTTTTTGATGAGGACCCCGGTGTGGATACCCCCGGAAATGGGGCCATCGTGCCGATTACACCCACTGATTCTTTTCATCAGAATGTCAATTTGCAGGTGCCATCTAATTTAAGTGCCGGTATTCATTATTTGTATGTTCGATTTAAAGATACTTATGGCCGGTGGAGCATTGCCGATCGTAAGATGTTGTTTGTACAACCCGGAACCGATCCCATGCAAATCACTGCTTATCAGTATTATTTTGATACCGATCCGGGAGTGGGAATTGCAGGAAACGGAGCCATCGTTCCTATTACCCCAACATCCAGTTTGAATCAGGTGATTGCCATTAATCTACCCTCTAATTTGAGTTCCGGTGTACATAATTTATTTATCCGTGCCCGTGATCAGTATGGCCGATGGAGCATCACCGATAAAAAAGTATTGGTTGTTGGTGGTGGCTACATAGAAGAGGTGAGCGCCATGGAATATTATTTCGACAATGATCCCGGAGTGGGGAATGCCAATCCGCTTGCAGTCAATGCCGATTCGGTAGTGAATTTCACGGCGAATATTCAGGTACCTTGTTTGAGTTCAGGAACACACTATTTATATGTGAGGGCCAAAGGAGATAAAGGGGTATGGAGTATCATTGCTCGTGATACCATTGACATCACATCGGGTGTACCAACGGCTACCGTTTATCCGCAAGGTAACGTTTCTGTTTGTCCAAGTGATTCTATTCTGTTGCATGCTTCACCCATTGCTGGTGTATCGTATGAGTGGTTGCTCAATGGATCACCGATACCGGGTGCAACGGATACATTTATTTATGTGAATGCAGCAGGTGCTTATTCTCTCCGATCCGTTTGCGGAAGTAGTTTTACCACATCCAATATTGTGAATGTATCGGTGCTGCCGGTCAATACCTATTACCGTGATCAGGACAACGACGGATTTGGTCATCCTGCTGATAGCTTACAGGCTTGTTCGCAACCATCGGGGTATGTATTTGCCAATACCGATTGTGATGATAATAACAATTCCATTTATCCGGGTGCACCTGAATTGTGCAATGGGGTGGATGATGATTGTGATGGACAAATTGATGAAAATGTGCAAACCCTTTGGTATGCCGATACAGACAATGACGGATTCGGTGACAATACAGTTACGGTGCTGAATTGTCTACAACCTTCAGGCTATGTAGCAGTGGGCGGCGACTGTACTGACAACAACAATGCCATTTACCCGGGTGCTACTGAAATTTGTAATGGGGTAGATGATGATTGTGATGGTTTGGTAGATGAAAGTCTCCTGAATACCTATTACGCCGATGCTGATCAGGATGGCTTTGGAAATCCTGCTGTATCTGTTCAGGCATGTTCAGCACCACTGGGCTATGTGAGCGATTTTACCGATTGTGATGACAATGAAATTTTAATCCATACACCTCAGTTGTATTATGTAGACAATGATCAGGATGGGTATGGTTCCACTACCACAGCCATGCTTTGTGTGATTAATCCGCCATTAGGATATTCAAACAATAACACCGATTGTAATGACAATAACAATGCCATTAACCCGGGTGCCAGTGAAATTTGTAATGGAGAAGATGATGATTGTGATGGACTGATAGATATGGCCGATCCTTCGCTGAGTGGTGCACCTCTGTGGTATGCCGATCTGGATGGTGATGGTTTTGGAGATATCAACAATACTCTGGCTCAATGTAGTCAACCATTGAATTATGTTGCGAACTCCAGTGATTGTAACGACAATGATTCATTACAATTTCCGGGGCAAGTTTGGTTTATCGATCAGGACGACGACGGATATGGAACAGGAGTAACTCAGCTTGTTTGCGCCAGACCAATGCATGGCTATTTACCTGCTGAATTAACCGCCACAACGGGCGATTGTAATGATCTTGATCCGACCATCAATCCCGGCGCTCAATATTTTACATTCTCTGCTGCTTCAGGATATGGCAATGTATTAGCCAATCCGCTCAACGGCGATAGTTATACCAATTTCCAGTTTGAAGTGGTTTATCATGATATGAATGGGGCTTTACCTCCAGTCACCTTCCCGCGGATCATTCTCGATTATGAAGGCAATGGAATTTATACCAATCCCAATGATCGCTTTGTAATGTTATCGCCGGATGATGTCAATGATTTAAATACCGCTGATGGTAAAAAATACATTGGAACCATCAACTCTTTGCCGATTGGAACTACCTGGCAAACCATCGTTCAAACCAATATTGGCATGTGTGCTTCTTACTTTGGTCCGTTCAATTATCCGGATGTTTTGATTCAACCCGATATTGAAATTTTCGCGAACGATATTACATTTAGTGATCCCAATCCACCTGTTGCTTCACCATTAACAGTAAGCGCAACCATTCATAATGTATCCGATTTTGATGCACAAAATTTTGTTGTACATCTGGTGAATCAATATGATACAACCCTGGTTTATCCGGATATCACTATTAGCAATTTGGGCGCACATAGCACAACAACGGTCAACTGGACCATTACCACGCCTGCCGCTCCGGCATGGTGTCCGATGCAGGTGAGTATTGATCATCTCAATGTGATTGCTGAATCGAATGAGTTAGATAATACAGCCATTCGTCCTTTCATCAATGGGCCTTATAATTTGCCAGGCTCTATACTCACGACAGCGAACGTAACTCCTGTAGTAGGGTACTCGCAATATGGAGCCAGTAATACCATTTACGGCACTGCACATTACACGGGTACTGCTGTACCATTGCCTGATTCGAGCGTGGCAGGTGCAACAGTCACTTATACCATTGTGGAAACCGGTGCAACCTATTTCACCTTTACAAATTCCAACGGATTGTATGGTATGGCCTTTCCACGTCCACTACTCCCGGGTATTTACCATATTCAGGGAAATATCACCGACTTCACCCTCACCGGAAATTTTACCACCGAGTTTGAAGTGATTTTACCACCGGTACCCCCTTGCCTGCCTGATTTGAATATGTCGATTCAGTTGGCCGCGACCTCTTTTGTAGAAGGTACTACAACCAATGGTCAGTTTCAGGTAACCAATGTTGGCTGTGCTGCTTCGCCAGCAACCGAGCTGAGTGTATCACAAGTGGGCGGTACACCTCTTTTACCGACTATTCTCACTGTGCCTGCCTTGAATCCGGGTGCTTCCTGGACTTCAGCGATAAGCCTCACATTTGCCAATGCCGGACAATATTCTTTATGTGCTCAGGTAGATGCAGCAGCTCTCATCATTGAATCCAACGAAACCAATAACGGGCAGTGTGCTCAAATAAATGTATATCCGAATATAGCAGATTTGGTACCGGGTTATGGTCCGAACGGAACCATTTACGATTGTAATAATCCGGGACTACTTTCATTCCGGGTGTATAATAATGGTGCTGCTGCAAGTGGTCCTTTTAATTGCGAAATTGATGTGTATCACAATAATGTATTCCAAACTACGCTGAATCATGCGATCAGTAATGTGACCTCCAATTTGTACAATTTTAATTGGGTTGATTTTAGCGTGCCCTATGTGCTCAATCAATTAGGAACTTATAGTTTTCAGTTGAGATGTGATGCACCGGGTAACCAGGTCATTGAGTCGAACGAATCAAATAATACAGGCAATTACGGATATTCAGTGATTCCTTGTTTGCCGAATCTGAGTGCATCTGGTTGTGAAAATTTTGATGTGGAATCTGATAATGGCACCTATGCATTTGGTGCTTCAGTAACCATTCAGGGAGTGATTACCAATACTGGAAATCTGGCTTTTAACGGGCCTGTAGAGATACAGTTTAGTTTGTCAGGAGGAGATGTTTACACCGCAAGTTATAATCTCAACATCCTGCCAAATGCGAATGCGACAGTTAGCAAAAAGATTCCGGTACCTGCTGTCAGCAATCAATTGTTGACCATGATGATTGATCCTCTGGACCAAATTGCTGAGGTGACCAATGGTGATAATGCCATTTCCAATCATATGTGTTGGGACTTACAACCTGTTCCTTTCTGTTATGCCAATTTCTGGGATTTATCTTATCTCGTCAATCAAAGTGTTTATCCATCTATTGGAATTTATAATACCAAACTATACAATGCCGATTCCGTGAAAGTAAAATTTGAAGTGAGCGGACCCGGCCTCAGCGGTATCATCAATTTAGGATATGGCACTTACAACAATTTAGGGCAAACCTGTGGTTGTGCTCCGGGTGTGAGTTTGCCGGTCAGTTTTGTTTTCCCGCAAGCAGGAACTTATACTTTTACGATGACTGCCGATCCCGATCATGTTTATGCCGAATGTGATGAAGGCAACAATGTAATTGTTCGTTCAGTAACGGTGAACAATCTTCCGGACATGCGCATCTTATCGCAATTCATCAATCCGTCGATGCTGAATCCGCAACCCGGACAAAGCATCAGCATGGATGTGAGTTATGAAAATATCGGGGCTTCGAATGTCAACGATCAAATGCGTTTGAGTGTGCTGATCGACAATCAACCATTTGCAACGGTATATCCGGTGAATGGCTTGGTAACAGGCGATAACACCACCATCCCAATTCCGGGTACATTTTCATCGAACTTGCCGGGCGTGCATATCATTCGGGCAATCATTGATGCAGATGCGACTATTCCCGAAATCAATGAAATGAACAATGAAGCCACGCGTGCTTTTGTGGTGGGCGAATCAGCGAATCTTTATTTTCAAACATTCAGTGCCAGCAATAACACACCTGCCTTGAACGATAATATACAATTCGAATATCGCATCGGAAACAATGGTGATCTGCCTTGCGAAGCCGATGTGCAATTGTTCTATGTCGATAACAATCAGGATACCTTATTCATCGGAAGCAACCATGTGAATCTCAATGCCAACGACAGCACCCCCCTCATTCAACCCTGGATGGTGTTGGATCATAAAACAAGTATCGTGGCTCGTATCGTGAATTCATCCATACTGGAAGCAACTTATGTCGACAATGAGGGTTACCTACAATTGGGTAATATGCAACTCAATATTCTTTCAGTAAATGGTTGCAGTGGTGGTAACAATGGTAGCCTCACTGCGAATGTGAGTGGTGGAGATGCACCGTATTATTTTAGCTGGAACAATGGCTTTGTCGGACCTGTAATTGTTGGAGGTGCCGGAACTTATACCGTTACGGTTACTGATAATAATGGGCAGAGTATCACTGCTTCGGCATCCATCATTGAATCCACCATTCAAAGCAGTTTCGCCGATACAGCCTGTGATTCGTACATCCTGCCATGGAGCGCACAGGCCATTTCGCAGAGCGGTACCTATACGCATACTTATACAACAGCTTCAGGTTGTGATAGTTTGGTGACCGCCAATATCGTCATCAATCAAAGTAGTACCGATACTTCTGTCATCAGTGCCTGCGATCAGTATAGTTGGCCGGTTAACAATATGACTTATACCAGTAGTGGCACTTATATGAGTATGTCTACCAATCCTGCGGGTTGTACCCATACCTCGGTATTGGTATTGAACATCAGTCAAAATACCAATCTGGTTTATAATGATACGGCATGTGGAACCTATACCTGGCCGATAGATGGGAATACCTATACCCAGAGTGGTACCTATCTATTTACCGGTACCAATGCAGGAGGCTGTAATGTGTTACATACATTGAATCTGGTCATCAATACCAGTGTGCAAAGCAGTATTCAAGTCACCCATTGTGGCGCATATACATGGTCGGCCAATGGAAATACGTACACGCAGTCTGGAACATATACCCATACTTCGACTAACACTTCCGGATGTACAGATTTGCAAACCTTGATTCTTACGATTAACAATGGTAATCTGAATACTTCCAGCCAAACAGCTTGTGGGTCTTACACATGGCCGGTGAACGGAACCGCATATACCCAAAGCGGCACCTACACACACGTGGTGACCAATGGTTCGGGATGTAATGATTCAAGTGTTTTATATCTCACCATTCACGTCTTACCTGTAGTGAGTTTACAAGATGTAAGTGGTTGTCCGGGTAGTCCTATCCCGCTGCAAGGTCTTCCTGTGGGTGGCACATTTAATGTGTCTAATCCCTATATCGGTCCTTCAGCAAGTTATACTTATACCTTTACAGATGCCATGGGTTGTACTGCATCGGCAAGTGCCAATATCATTGCCACACCAGCCGCACCGGTTACAGGAGTGAATTTGTCCAATATCGGAGCCAATACAGCAACTGTGAATTGGAATCCTGTTCCCGGACTTCAATGGTACGAAGTGCGCTACCGACCTGTGGGTACACCATCCTGGATAGGTGGAGGTACACAAGCTGCACCAACCACGTTTAAAAATCTGATTGGACTGATACCGGCCACAGATTACGAAATCGAAGTGAGGGGTTTTTGTGCCGTAAATTCTCCGGGTTCATGGGGCAGTCCAACCCTCTTTACAACGGGTGCTGCTTGTGCAACACCACAAAATTTGCAAGCGTTCAATATCACATCATCAACGGCTACATTAAGCTGGACCCCGATTGCCAATGCTTCTTATTATCAAATTCGTTATCGCCCGCTCAATGGGGCCTGGATGAGCGGTACTTCAGCAACAGCTACTAAGCTTATAACAGGTTTGACTAATAACAGTACCTACGAATGGCAACTCCGGGCAATTTGTTTGCCAAGTCCTTTCTCTACCGGAGCTTGGAGTGCTCTTGGCGACTTCAGTACAGGAATGTCATCAAAGGAATCTGCTTCCGACATCCATATGCCTCAGTCGGTGCAATGTTATCCCAATCCGGTTCAAGGTCAACTGATGGTCGATGTTTATGCATCTCAACATCAGGAAACCCTGATTCGACTCATGGATGTGAGTGGTCGATTGGTGAAAGAAATTCGGGCAAATCATATACCGGGTTCACATACGATGCAAATCAATATGGAAGAATTATCGGTCGGACAATATACCATTCAGGTGTACTTCGATCAAAAATTGTCGCACACGGCTATCATTGGTAAGGTCGAATAGTGCAGGCAAAGGATGAAAAAGAAGCCTCTTCGTTTTTGCGAAGGGGCTTTTTTGTGGGGTCATCGTAGGTAATTATGTTCATCGCAATTGCGTCGCACACCTCAGGGACACGTACTTCCTTCGGCATGACTATATTTGTAAAACAATCTTAAAGACGATGAATTGGAAATTATTACTAGGTACGATGTTGATATTCTTTCTTTGGTTTGCGAATCAACCGATACAAGCCCAGAAAGATCAACCCAAAAAGGATTGTCGCAAAGATGCAGATGATGATGGCATCAACGATTGTTTTGATCAATGTGCCAATACCCCTGCCGGCATTCGTGTGGATTCAAAAGGTTGTCCGCGTGATACAGATGCCGATGGTATTCCGGATTATCTCGATAAACAACTCATCACACCTACCGAATGTCAACCAAGTGATAGCAATGGCGTAGGCAAATGCGATTCGAAAAGGAATCTATAAAAATCCTCTATCAGAAAGAAGGATTGTGTATTTATTAAACAGCACAAAATCATCGATGTGCGTGTATGTTTGCTTTTAAATGGATATCAAAAACAATATGACCTCAAAAAAAACAGTACTCATCACAGGAAGTACCAGTGGGATCGGTAAAGCGATTGCCGAACGTTTTGCGGCTCAAGGGTATCAGCTCATCTTAAATGGTATTGAACCCAATGCTGCTGAATTATCGGAAGAATTGGCTGTCCGTTACCAGGCCGAATATTTATTTTCTGGTGCTGATATGCGCGACCCATCAGCGATTCGTGGAATGGTCGAAGCCGGTATCGAACGTTTCGGTACCATTGATATTTTAGTCGCCAATGCCGGGATACAATATGTGTCACCGATCGAAAATTTTCCTGATGAAAAATGGGATGCCATTCTGGCCATTAATTTATCGGCAGCATTTCATTTGGCAAAAGCTGTTTGGCCGGGAATGAAGAAAAACGGTTTTGGGCGTATCATTCATATGGCCTCTGCACACGGTTTAACCGCCTCTGCGTATAAGAGTGCATACGTGGCATCCAAGCATGGACTGATTGGTTTAACCAAAGCCCTGGCGCTGGAAGGTGCCGGACATAATATTACTGTGAATGCTGTTTGTCCGGGTTATGTGCACACACCCATTGTAGAAAATCAAATTGCTGATCAGATGAAAGCACATCAGATGAGCAGAGAAGAGATTATCGAAAAAGTCATGCTCGCAAAACAAGCCGTCAAGGAATTTGTTTCAATTGATCTCATTGTGGATGTAGTGATGATGTTGGCGGACGAAAAAGCTTCCACTTTAACCGGTGTAGCATTGCCTGTGGATGGTGGCTGGACGGCCGCATAAATAAATGAATGATGTATAACTACGAAAGTAAAATTGCCGCTGTCAATCAAATCAATATCCATTATCTGGATTTCAAGAATGAGCACCCACCACTTATACTCCTGCATGGATTAACCGCCAATGCTTTTGCATTTAATGGCCTGATACAAGCAGGCTTAGCGGATCATTTTCGGGTTATCAGTATTGATTTTCGGGGCCGCGGACTCAGTTCCAAAGTGGCTTTTCATTATAGTATACGCGAGCATGCCGCGGATGTGATGGGTTTGCTCGATCATTTGGGCATTGATAAAATTCATGTTTGCGGGCATTCCTTTGGTGGCTTGATGGCGTCCTATCTGGCTTATCATTTTCCTGATCGTTTCGAGCGAATTGTGATTCTCGATGCTGCTCCTCAAATGAATCCGAAAGCGGCTGAAATGTTAGGTCCGGCACTGAGCAGAATTGATACGCGTTTTGCCAGTTTTGAAACCTATCTCGAAACGATTCGTCAGGCACCCTACCTGCATTTTTGGGATCCTGCCATGGAAGCCTATTATCGGGCTGATGTTGCAACTGCTGCGGATGGAAGTGTTGAACCCATCAGTAACCTATCCGATATTATTCAAATTGCCACCCATGTTTCCAAAGAACCCTGGGATACTTATTTTACCAGTATTACGCATGAAGTTTTACTTGTAGTAGCACTGGATGAATATACGATGGAAATGCCTTTATTGCCGGATCAAAAGGCCCGGGAAATTGTTTCCAGGATGCATCATGCAACCCTTCACGAAATGCATGGAAATCACCAAACTATGTTATTTGGAGATCATGCCCGGGAATTGGTGGAGATGATTTGTGAGCACTTGTAATTAGGGACTTTAGGTATTGAATGTTTTCTTGAAGTTTAAACCGAATTATCAGATAGAATGCTTCCGTAAATGAGCTATTCCTATAAGCTTTCGCAGCTTTGGTCAGGCCTTCAGGTTTTAAAGTCTGTTAACGTTGCTATATGAATACGGGATTTACATTTGAATAATCTGTTCGATGGTCCTTTCAGGCATTTAACCTTTTCCTGATTTAAAGGTCTGAGGCCCGTCTTTTATAAAAATATAAGATCATGAAAAAAACACTGTTCATCCTACTCATTTCCGCCTGTACCTATTCAAGCCAGGCACAAACCATCAACGATTTGTTTAACCAGGCCAATACCATCCTCAATGGAGGCTCGGGGAATCAAAACAATAACAACAACAATAATCCGATTTCCGGTTTGCTCGGCGGTAACCTTTCCAATGGAGAAATCGTGAATGGATTAAAAGAAGCTTTGCGCGTGGGAACCAGGAATGCTTCCGGAACCTTAAACAAACCCAATGGATTTTTTGGGAATCAATTGATTAAAATTTTATTGCCGCAGGAAGTACGTCAGGTCGAGTCTACTTTGCGTCAGTTTGGTTTTGCCAAACAATGTGACAGACTGATTCTGAGTTTGAACCGCGCTGCAGAGGATGCTGCCGGTAAAGCTGTTCCAATTTTCGTGAATGCCATTACCAGCATGAATATCAATGATGGTTTAAGTATACTGCGAGGTGGAAATAATGCAGCTACCGAATTTCTCAAACGAACCACTACGGGTGCTTTAACGCAAGCCTTTCGACCCGTGATACAAAACAGTTTGAGTAAAGTGGGCGCCACTCGTTACTGGACCGATGTATTTAATATCTACAATCGTTTACCAATTACCCGCCAAAAAGTGAATCCCGATTTGCCGGGTTATGTCACCGAAAGAGCCCTGAATGGGTTGTTTACAACAGTTGCCCAGGAGGAATTAAACATTCGTCAAAACCCTGCAGCTCGCGTTAATGATATCTTACGCAAAGTTTTTGGCGGAAAATAGTCAACTCATTTATAGTCATTCGCTACGAAGCCTTTTTCTTAAATTTCTCAATCGCGTCACGGGTAAATTGACTCAATACCAGTTTGCCGCTCATGGCTGCGCGCTCCGGTAATAATTTATCCCAATGATCTGTGCCCTGCCAAAATACTTTTTTAAGCATAGCCATAGCCTCTGGATTGCTGTGCGCTAATTTATCGGCCAGTCGGTTTACAGCATCATCCAATTCGTCGGTGGTTTTGTACATTTCAGCATAGAGGCCATGTTTTTTAGCCCATTCAGCACTCCGCCATTCAGTAGCGTCGATGGCTAATTGTGCAAAACAAGAAGTGCCAAGTTTTCGTTCCACTGCCGGTCCCACTACAAAAGGCCCAATGCCTATGGCCAATTCGCTCAATTTGATGGCCGCTCCTTCCGTAGCGAGGGTATAATCACAGGCTGAGGCTAGTCCCACACCACCGCCTACTGCTTTACCCTGAACCCGTCCAATCACAAATTTATGGGCCTTGCGAATGGCATTAATCACCAATGCAAATCCGGAGAAAAAAGCCAGGCCTTGTTTTTCATCTTGAATGGCAATCAGTTCATCAAAACTAGCTCCTGCACAAAATGCACCTTTTCCGGCTGAGCGCAGTACAATAACTTTTACACGCTCGTCCTGACCGGCTTTATCAATGGCTTTGGCCAGATCACCTAAAATTTGAGCAGGGAGGGAGTTGCTGGCCGGATGATAAAATTCGATGGTTGCGATTCCATGGTCCAGGTCTGTCTGTACATATCCGTTCGTTGTATTGGGCATAGTCTAATTTTTACCAAATGTAATATTTTGAAATAAATTGTTCATTTTCCCGCAGGGTCAATTTCTCAGTTTCATCGCGATTTTGAAAAATTTTTGGACGGGGCATTTGCTTTATCTTCGCAATATGACGGATACTATCAGTCTTTTGCCGGATCATATTGCCAATCAGATTGCTGCAGGGGAGGTGATTCAACGCCCGGCAAGTGCGGTGAAGGAATTACTCGAAAATGCCATCGATGCCGGTGCTACCCGCATCCATCTGATTATTCGCGATTCGGGCAAGGAATTGATTCAGGTGATTGATAATGGTCGGGGTATGAGCCCGATTGATGCCCGTATGTGTTTCGAACGTCATGCCACTTCAAAAATCAGCACCATCGAAGATTTATTTCAAATCCGTACCATGGGGTTTCGGGGCGAGGCGCTGGCTTCCATTGCGGCGGTTGCTCAGGTGGAACTTAAAACACGAAGGGCCGAAGATGAAGTGGCTACCCACTTATCTGTTGAAAACAGTACCATACGTTCGCAGGAAATATGTCAGGCCCCCTTTGGCACCAGTTTATCAATCAAAAACTTGTTCTTTAATGTGCCGGCGCGTCGCAATTTTCTCAAATCAGCTTCCACTGAAATGCGTCATATTTTGGATGAATTTACCCGTGTGGCTATGGCATTTCCGGAAATTGCTTTTCGCCTTACAAATGGTCAAACCGATGTGTTTAACCTCGAGGCCGGTAAATTAAAACAACGCATTTTAGGCCTTTTAGGACAGCCATTAAACACCAAACTGGTACCGGTGGAAGAACCTACGGAGGTAGTGAGTATTCGCGGTTTTATCGGTGCGCCTGATACGGCATCCAAAACACGGGGCAATCAGTTTTTTTTCGTCAATAATCGTTTTATCCGAAGCCCTTATCTGACACATGCCGTTGGTCAGGCTTTTAGTGATATGATTTCAAAAGATGAATTTCCCTTGTTTGTACTATTTATCGATATTGATCCCGCTCGTATTGATATCAATGTGCATCCTACCAAACAGGAGATTAAATTTGAGGACGAACGTATCGTGTATTCATTTGTGAATGCTGCTATTCGGCATGCTTTGAGTAAATATAGTATTGCCCCTTCCTTGGATTTTAGTTTGGATGCCCAAATTGTTTCCATGCCTGCGGTCACCCAGCCTTTTCATCAAACAACCCGTGAAGCCACCAAAAACGATTATTTGTTTCAGTCGTTCACTGAATCCGGTAAAGCTCATTTTCTGGAACGCAGTCAGGATACCCGAAACTGGAAGGAACTATACCAGGTGCAGCAGGATTTTCAGTTGCAAGGCGAAGCAAAGTCAGGCACGAATTCTGCACCCGAACTGCCTCATCGGGAAGAAGAGTTTAAATCTACCTTTCTTCAAATTCATCAGGCTTACATCATCGTCAGTACCCGTTCCGGATTTTTACTGCTCGATCAGCATTTAGCCCATCAACGTATTTTATATGAACAATATCGTAAAAGTAGCATGCAACCTCTGTCCGTACAACGATTGCTTTTGCCTATTACGATTGAGTTGAGTCCTGCAGATGCCGTTTTATTACAAGCTCTGTTGCCTGATTTAAATGCGCTGGCCTACGAAATTGAACCCTTTGGAAAAGATACTTTTATCATTCAGGGCGTTCCGGCCGATTTATCTCAAGGACAAGAGAAAAGCAGTTTGGAACAAATATTGGAAGCGGTGAAACATGAAAATGAAGCATTGAAAGATGATCGTCGCGAACGATTATTTCGCGGACTAGCAACACAAAGGAGTATTCAGCATGGTAAAGTGTTGCAGGATGATGAAATGCAAGAGTTGTTTGCGCAATTATTCAGATGTGAACAACCCATGTACGCTCCGAATGGCAAAAAAGTTTTTTCAAAATTTGGTGTTCAGGATTTGGAACGTTTAATACAAAATGGGTAAGTTTTTTTCATTTTTGCGTTGCTTTTAATCGTCTTTTCTGCCTGCAAAAAGGATCGTGTTTCGGTGGATGTGGTCGATTTGAGCAGGCCGCAATCCGACTATATCTACAGCAGTATCGCTCAGTTAGGCAATGCGTTTTTTATCGCAGGAGGCTCAAGGTGGTCTGCATCGAGTCTACTTCGTTTAAACGCCAATTATCAATTGACCGAAATCTCTCTGGACGTCAATGATCAGCAAAAGGGATTATATGGGGTCGATTGTTTACCCGATGGCCATATCGCGGCAGTGGGTTATGAAGGCCAATTGTATGTGAGTGATGATAGTGGAAAGAGTTGGCGCATACAAAGGCAGATAGAAAGTAAACCTTATCAGGATATTGCCTGGCTTACAACGGATAGTGTACTGATTGTAGGAGGGATTAGTTTTAATAAAGGATTGATATTAAAAAAGTTCGACATGGCATCAACCCGAAATCCAGGATTTTGATTTGCGAAATTTTGAGATTGTCGATATTGATCACGCCGAAAAGGATGTGTATTACTTAGCCGGATACGGTGCCATTATGAAATCAACCAATCGAGGACAGCATTGGGATTTCACGGCTGCCAACAATGATTACTTCAAAGGAATGGCCTGGATCAATGCTTTGGAAGGGGTCGCTGTGGGTTATGCCGGCCTTATTCTTCAAACCAAAGATGGAGGCGATCACTGGGAAAAGGTTGCAGCTTCAGGTTTGCCTAAGAATCGAAAGTGCCTGAACGTGGATATGAACATGCAGGGAGATTTTGTGATTGCCGGAGAGCATGGTTTTATGGCGTTTAAAAGGGCCGGCGCATCCGAATGGCGTACCGTTCGCCCATTTACCGATAAGGATTTAAGGGCGCTCAAAATCGTCAATAACCAGGATGTTTTGGTTTGTGGAAATGGTGGGGGTGTCTATTTGGTAAAGTGGCCTGATTAATGGGCGGATAAATCATGGATTCAACCGGAAACGATGCCACTGGCCATCTGCTTTTTCATAAACAATTCGATCATGTAAACGGCTGGCGCGTCCTTGCCAGAATTCAATGAGGTGGCCATTTACGGCAAATCCACCCCAATGTGGTGGTCGTGGTATGATCTGCCCGGCAAATTTTTCCTGTAATGCTGCGTAGCGGGCTTCCAATGCAGAACGGTTTGCTAATTTTTCACTTTGAAATGAAGCCCAAGCTCCGATTTGACTCTCCAACGGACGGGATTGAAAATAGGCATCTGAAATGCTTTCATCCACTTTTGTTGCATAACCTTCAATCCGAACTTGTCGTTGCAATTCAATCCAAAGAAAGTTGAGACTAACATCCGGATTGGCAAGAATCTGCTGTCCTTTGTGGCTTTGGTAATTGGTGTAAAATACAAATTGGCTGTTTTCAATGCCTTTGAGTAATACGATGCGGTTATGAGGTTTGTGGTCCTGATCCACTGTTGCCAGCGATAAAGCGTTTACTTCAGGGGTTTCTGCTTCAACAGCCTCCCTAAACCATTGTTGAAATTGATCAATGGGGTTTGCATGCATGCCCGATTCATCGAGTGTGGCTAACATATATTCCTTACGGATGGCGGCTATTTGTTCGCTGTTCATTGACGATATTTGGGAATCCAAGTGAATCCGACTTTTATAAACGTAGAAGAATGACCATTGAATCTAGTCCTATGACCATTCCATATCTTTTGTTCTGGCAGATTCCAAAAAAGATTCCATCCCGGGGGACCCGAAAGGAAGTAGGTTTAACTAGTTGTCTTTGAGGTAGTTTTTCATAACGAAAACCAATCCCACAAACATGATGATGATATACAACCAACAACCATAATAGCCAATCACATTGCCTATTTCAAAAATGGAGAGTAAACTTTTTAACATGAATCTGTTTTAAAATGTGCTGCAAATATAAAACAATTATCCTCTTTTTCTATGTCGAAATTTAAAGACAAAACCACCCTGAACCAGGGCTTTTCCTAAACCGGCTTCCAGGTAAATGGCC
This sequence comes from Bacteroidota bacterium, assembly GCA_016715505.1. Taxonomy (GTDB): domain Bacteria; phylum Bacteroidota; class Bacteroidia; order Chitinophagales; family Chitinophagaceae; genus OLB11. The sequence goes on along the minus strand of JADJZY010000019.1, from coordinate 66,319 downwards.
GTTCGGGTGAGGAAAAAGTAACGAACACCCAATGACATCTCGTAAGAAACCGGATAAGGAATTTTGAATTGCGATTTAAAGGTGCTGTCTTCCGGTAAATACGTCGTAAAATCTTTCGACATAAAATGGTTGTATCCGGCACCCCCACCGATGTAAACATCCCATTCTTTGTTGACAAACAAATGGTAGTTGAAACGTAAGTTGGCAGAGATATCATGCAAGGTATTGCCATAGGTAAAAGGAAGGTCAAAAGTATAAAGCGGATCCGGTCGAAGTCGCTTCCAGTCAGATTTGTAGAGGATATAACTGGCTGATAAGGCGACACTCAATTTACGAGAAAGGCCATGTTCAACCCGCCAAAAGAAAGGGCCGACTCCAACAACTCGAAAGTCAATTTCACTTTTATGATAATCGAACAGTTTTTTATCCATACGGGGCAAGCCGTAACCATAGGTGAAATGAATCTGACCTTTTTCGTGGGCTTTCAAATCCCAGTTATAATCCCATTTGGGGATGGTAAAAAACTGGGCACGACTACCGAATGAGGAAACAAGCATCAACAACCCTACAAGAAAAATCCTGTTCATGAATCAATATTTGGGTCCAAAATAAAGCAAAACTCGCTATAAATGAAAATTCGTTGGCAATTTTTGCGTGGAATGGCGCTAGGTCTAAGTTTCAATGTGGGCCGAACTATTCAATTTCTCCCGCACCTTCGCGCAAAACTACCGGTGGATGCACAGTGCAGTCAACAATCGTGGAAGGTATCAACCCACCGTAACCGCCATCAATCACCATATCCACTTGTTTTTCAAAAATCTCATGAATTTCTTCGGGATCGGCATAAATGGCATGATCTTCAGGCAAGGGCAGAGAGGTACTCAGCACTGGTCTGCCCAATTCTTTCAGGATGATCTGGCTGATGGGATTGTTGGGTATACGTATTCCAACCTGGTCTTTTCGGGTACGCAGCAATTTGGGAACCTTTTTGTTGGCTTCCAAAATAAAGGTGTAAGGACCCGGCAAATACTGCTTCAGGAATCGGTAAATCGGGGTGTCAATGGGTTTGGTGTATTCACTCAAATGGCTGAGGTCAGCACATAAAAATGATAATTGGGTTTTTTCGGGATTTACTTTTTTGATGCTGCAAATACGTTGTATAGCCTCGGGGTGTTCGATATCGCAACCGATTCCATATACCGTATCGGTAGGATAAATAATGACCCCGCCTTTTTTCAGGCAATCAATGACCATCCGAATTTTTCGTTCATCCGGATTTTTGGGATGTATTTGAACCAACATGTTCGCAAAGGTATTGATTTCCGTTCATCCGGGATTTAATCGCTGCCTCATGCCCAATGGCTATCAAGTTGAGTCGACCTGAAGATATTCCGTATTTCCCGATGGAGAAAAGATCTTCTCTACTTCAATCATGCTTTTTTTGAGGATTTCAAAATCATGATGAATATGGACAAAACACGAAGGGGTACAAACTATTCCTGCTTTGCAACTTTCACGAAGATTTCTACCTTCGTAGTTCATGAATGCCTACCAGCAACTGGATCGATCATCGGTTTGGTTTTTTTATCATCACACTAACCATCATCATGCTTCCCTGGCATGAAAGATTCAGTTCCATTGGCATCATACTGCTATTGATTCATTGGTTGACAGACAAAAACTTTCGCGAAAAAGTGCTCTCCCTCCGAAAGGACTATCTATTATTGGCCTTCATGGGTTTTTTTGTGATTCAATTGCTGTGGATGATTTTTTCATTAGATCCTGCCGAAGGATGGCATAGTATTGAAGTGAAATTAGGTTTTGTTATTCTGCCGATTTTATTTTCTACGGAATCCTATCTGCAAAAAGAGAATTTCAGGATGCTGTTGCGCATTTTTGTGCTTTCTTGTTTTTTATCTTTCCTGTATAATTTGGGCATGTCCTATTACGATCATCATCAACATGGGTGGTGGCAGGTTTTACATCGAATGAATCTTGGTTATACCCTTTGGCACCCGGGTACTTATTCAAATTACTTTTTACTGGGACTGTTTTTTATGAGCATCGATTGGATACAAACCCGTCACTTGGAGCGAGTATATCGATGGTTTTATGGCATCATGATTCCCTTGTTCTTAGTCATTATTTTTATCCTGATATCACGGACTATCTTAATCGTGCTCGTTTTATTTCTGGCGTTTGTTATCTGGAATTTTACCGCCTTTATCAAACATCCCCTCATTCGTATAGGAGGTTTTGCGGCCTTTTTTCTATTCTCTGCTATGCTCATGATGTTTTCTCCGCAGTTGCGAAGCAGGATATATGAAACATTTAACCGCAGTGGCAAAATCAGTAAATCCGAAATTGGGATCGGGCAATCTACCGATGCGCGTCGGGCCGCTTATCTCACTGAATTTAAGTTGTTGGGCAAGTATTGGTTGGTCGGCTGCGGAACGGGTAGCTCAAATGTTTTGCTGAATCGTCAATTGAAGAAAGATGGATATTTGCGTTTATCAGAGGACGGCATGTTCACCCATAATCAAATACTGCGTACCTGGCTCGAAACAGGTTTATTGGGCATAGCGAGTTTAAGCATTCTTTTTTGAGGGGCTTTTCAACGACTCATTCGGGCAAGAGATACCCTTGGAATTTGGTTGCTGATTTTGTTTTTATTCAATTGCTTATTTGATGATATTATGCAAAGTCAGGCAGGAGGCGTGTTTTTTCTGCTATTCCTTTGTTTAATGCTATTTAAAACACCCGGTGACCGGCGTACTTATCATTAGGCAGTGAATTTATAACCGATACCTCGTACGCTATGAAAATGCCGGGGTTGTTTGGGATTTTCTTCAAAATACTTCCGATAGGTCATGATAAAGTTATCAATGGTGCGGGTGGTTGGAAATACATTATAGCCCCAGACCATTTTTAAGATATGTTCACGGGTGACCACTTCATTTTTATGATCAATCAGCAATTTTAAAAAATGCACTTCTTTTTTTGTCAGCGGTTTTTTCTCACCATGTATGTCGATACATTCATGCGAATGAAAATCAATTCGGCAAGGCCCGATTTCATACATTTCTATTTCCTGAGAAGGTTGATCTATTTTTTTGTTTTTTTCGATGAGTTTTTCCACCCGAAGCAGAAGTTCTTCCAGGTTAAAGGGTTTGGTGAGATAGTCGTCCCCACCTTTGCGCAGGCCCTGAACCCGGTCGGCGCCTGAGTTCCGTGCTGATAAGAATAAAATCGGAATCTGATCATTCGAGAGTCGGATGGTTTCACATACCATGAGTCCGTCAATTTCAGGCATCATGATATCCAGTATGATACAGTCGAAATATTCTTCTTTAAATGCCTGTATGGCTTTTTTTCCATTGTCCTCAGCACGCACTTCATATCCTTCTAATTCCAGATTTAATTTCAGGGCTTCTCTCAGGTTAATCTCATCTTCGACCAGTAAAATACATCCCCTGGTCTTTTCGTTTTTGTGGCTCATAAATAAATTAATGGCGAATTCGGATTTCAAAAATAGAACCTTTGGGAGAATTGTTTTTCACGGAAATGTCATATTTGTAAAGGGTCAGAATTTTTTTTACCAAAAACAAGCCCAATCCCGTTCCGCTGGATTTACGCGTGTTTTCGTCACCACTTCGGTAAAATTTATCAAATATTTTATTTTTTTCCTCATCCGGAATACCAATGCCCTGATCGGCTATTTGTAAGAGAATATCTTCTCGTTGTTTAAGCAGGTTAATGGCTATGGGTGTTCCGGCTTCGGTGTATTTACGAGCATTTTCGATGAGGTTTGACAAGATGAGTTTCCACCAGGTACGGTCGCCGGAAATAGGTTCAATGTCTTTTGAAATGTTGGTCTGAATCTGCATTTGTGGATGCCGAACCATAAATTCTTCCATTTCTTCCTCAATCAACTCGGCCAAGGAAACCTGCTCCGAATACAAAGCCAGTTTTTTGTTTTCAATTTGTGTAGCCCATAAAATATTATTGCAGAGGTCGTTGAGTCGATTGGTTTCCTGTATCGCCGACCGGACCAGTTTTTTCTGCAGTTCTTCATCTAATTTTCTCTTTTCGATGGTCTGCATATTTAGTTTAATGCCGGCTATCGGTGTTTTGAGCTCATGGGTTACACTTAGCATAAAATTTTGCTGCAACTTGCTCAATTGCCTTTGCCGGTAATAAGCGTAATAAACTATTCCGGAGGCGATGAGGGTCAAAACCAAAAAGGTTGTTCCCTCTCCCCAGTATTGCCTTGTGCGCCGAATTCGACCTTCCTCCACCTTTAGTAAGTCGGCATTGTAGGCGTCTGTTCGATGAAGTTCATTTTTAAGAGATACATTTTCCTTTTCCAGCATATACACTTTCTGACTGGCTTTTTGCAGACTATAACCCCAAAAAACAATGGCGGCAATCACGTACATAAATACCAATCCGTATGCAATGGTGAATTTCATAAAGATCAAAATTAGGCAATGTCCTTCATTAAACAGGATGCCAAATTGAATGGACTATCTAGCTAACTATGCGCGAAGGGTGAAGAAATGGAAATTGATATGAATAAACCGGATGTACACCTGCCACTTAAATTTTCAAAGATGATTTGTATTAAAATTCATTTTCTCCTGTACATTTGCCCCGCAGGCAGATTTGATTATTGTTCGGCCTGTTACAAACAACTGAACTAATACTCACTTTCTCAATCAATTCCCTGCTTGATTAAAGTTGTGTACACAGGTTCAGTTAAAAAAAATTGAACCGATGCAAACGATACAGGAATTACTCCAACAACAAATTCTCATCATTGATGGTGCCATGGGTACGATGATTCAACGCCATGAGTTGCAGGAATCCGATTACCGCGGCGAGCGTTTTGCCAACTGGCATAAAGATCTCAAGGGCAATAATGATTTGCTCTGCATCACCCGGCCCGATATCATCACAGGTATTCATCTGCAGTATCTGCAAGCCGGCGCACATATTATCGAAACCAATACCTTCAGCGCACAACGGATATCCATGGCCGATTATGACATGCAGGATATTTGCTTTGAAATGAATGTTGCTGCAGCCAAATGTGCCCGCGAAGCTGTCAACCAATTTTTAAATACGCCCGAAGGCAAAAATTCTCCAGGGGTTTTTGTGGCGGGTGCAATCGGACCCACCAATCGGACTTTATCCCTCTCTCCAGATGTCAATAATCCCGGCTATAGGGCTGTCACCTTTGATGAAGTAATGTCGGCTTACACCGAACAAATAGATGGTTTGGTGCAAGGTGGTGTGGACCTCATTTTAATCGAAACTATTTTTGATACCCTCAATGCTAAAGCAGCCATTTTTGCATATCAAAAATATTTTGCCGATCGTCCAGATCTTCAGCAATTACCCGTGATGATTTCAGGTACGATTACAGATGCCAGTGGGCGTACATTGAGTGGACAAACATTGGAAGCTTTTTATATTTCGGTACAGCATGCTCAACCCTTGAGCATTGGTTTTAATTGCGCCCTCGGTGCTACCCAAATGCGCCCTCATATCGAAGAGCTGAGTCAAATCGCTACTTGTTATGTGAGTGCATACCCCAATGCGGGCTTACCCAATGCTTTTGGGCAATACGATGAACAGCCCCACGAAACAGGCTCTATCCTTCAGTCATGGGCCCGCGAAGGTTTGGTGAATATTGTTGGGGGCTGCTGTGGCACCACACCCGATCATATTCGCTGTATCGCCCAAGATGTCAAAGGTCTGCAACCTCGTTCATTACCTCAAACCTTATCTATCTCATGATCATCAATCAATATTTAAATCTTTCCGGACTTGAACCACTCATTGTTCGGCCTGAATCTAATTTTATCAATATAGGCGAACGCACCAATGTAACCGGCAGCAAAAAATTTGCCCGCCTCATTCGTGAAAATAAGTATGATGAAGCGCTCAGCGTTGCCCGACAACAAGTTGAAAATGGAGCGCAAATTCTGGATGTCAACATGGATGATGCACTTCTGGATGGAGTATATGCGATGACCACTTATCTCAATCTGCTGCAATCCGAACCCGATATCGCGCGCATTCCCATCATGATTGATAGCAGTAAATTTGAAATCATTGAGGCCGGTCTGCAATGTGTTCAAGGTAAATGCATCGTCAATTCTATTTCGCTCAAAGAAGGCGAAAGTAAATTTTTGGAACAAGCCCGTATCTGTAGGATGTATGGCGCAGCTGTGGTCGTTATGACGTTTGATGAAGATGGGCAGGCCGACACCCAACAACGAAAAGTAGATATTTGTTTCAGAGCCTATCAACTGCTTACGCAAAGGCAGGGTATCCACCTCAGGATATCATTTTTGACCCCAATATTTTTGCCGTTGCTACCGGTCTTGAGGAGCATAATAATTATGGGGTTGATTTTATTGAGGCCACCCGCGAAATTAAAAAGCGGATGCCCGGGGTGAGTGTAAGTGGTGGGGTTAGTAATTTGTCTTTTTCTTTTCGGGGCAACGAGTCGGTGCGCGAAGCCATGCACAGCGTTTTTTTGTATCATGCCATCGCCGCCGGAATGGATATGGGTATCGTCAATGCCGGACAACTCGTCGTGTATGACGAAATTCCCCCACTCTTAAAACAATTGTGCGAAGAGGTCATTCTGAATCGTAACAATACCAACAACGAGGCCACCGAAGCCCTGATTCGGTACGCTGATGAAGTGAAATCGGATGCAAAAGTTCAAGTCAGGGACGAAGCCTGGCGACAATGGTCTGTTGAACAGCGACTCACCCACGCCCTGGTAAACGGCATCACCGATTATATTGATCTGGATACGGAAGAAGCCCGTCAAAAATATCCTAAGCCACTCGATATCATTGAGGGACCACTCATGGATGGCATGAATGTCGTGGGAGATTTATTTGGCAGTGGTAAAATGTTTTTGCCCCAGGTCGTAAAAAGTGCCCGCGTCATGAAAAAAAGTGTGGCTTATCTGACACCTTTTATCGAAGCTGAAAAAAAGGAAAGTACACAGGCTCCCAAAGTGTTATTGGCCACCGTAAAAGGAGATGTACACGACATTGGAAAAAATATTGTTGGGGTTGTGTTAGCTTGTAACGGATATCAAATCATTGATTTAGGTGTGATGGTACCGGCCAATAAAATTCTCGACGAGGCCATTCATCATCAGGTGGATATTATCGGTTTGAGCGGACTCATCACGCCCTCGCTCGATGAAATGGTTCATGTCGCTTCTGAAATGAAACGCCGCGATTTTCAAATTCCCCTGCTTATTGGAGGAGCCACTACCAGTCGTATGCATACCGCTGTAAAAATTGAACCGAACTATCCGCATGGTGTGATTCATGTATTGGATGCTTCGCGCAGTGTAACCATCGTTAGCGATTTACTCAATCAGGGAAAAATGCCCTTGCTGCAACAAATTCAACAGGAGTATACCAACCTGCGGGATGACTTTCAAAAAAAGAATGCCAGCAAACAATATCGCTCCTTGCAGGATGCCCGGAATCATGCAGCATCTCTGACTTTTAACCAACAAACCTTGCACAAACCATTGCAAACTGGGGTGTTTGAATTTAACGATTTTTCATTGGAGGAAATTAGTGCCTTCATCGATTGGACACCCTTCTTTATTACCTGGGAAATGCACGGACGCTTTCCGGAAATTTTAAACGACCAAATAGTCGGAACCGAGGCAGCCCGTTTGTATGCAGATGCCCAGGAAATGCTCGCTGATATCGTTCAAAACAACAGCCTGCAAGCCAAAGGCGTGATAGGTATTTGGCCGGCACAGCGCGTGGGCACGGATGATGTAGAGGTCCTTGATCATGATCAAAAAATCAGATTACATTTTCTGCGACAGCAAACTCTTAAGGCAGATGGTCAACCCAATTATTGTTTGAGCGATTTTATTGCCGCCGATCAACCTGATTATATGGGGGCCTTTGCGGTGAGTATTCATGGTATCGAACCCCATATTGCCCGTTACGAAGCGGAACACGACGACTATCGCAAAATTATGTTACAGGCGCTGGCCGATCGTCTGGCAGAGGCCTTTGCCGAATGCTTGCATCAAAAAGTACGACGCGAAATCTGGGCGTATGCACCCGATGAACAATTCACATCCGATGATTTGATTCGCGAAAAATATCAGGGCATTCGTCCTGCACCGGGTTACCCAGCTTGTCCCGATCATACCGAAAAAGAAACCCTGTTTAAACTGTTGAATGCCCGTTCCGTGGCTGGAATTCAGCTCACTGAGTCCTTGGCCATGTATCCGGCATCTTCTGTTTGCGGCTGGTATTTTGCCCACCCCGAAAGTAAATATTTTGGATTGGGAAAAATCACCGATGAACAGGTGCAGGATTATGCAGCGCGAAGAAATAAACCCATCGATGAAATGCGAAAATGGTTAAATCCCGTTTTGGCCTGATGTATCCAATTCGCTTTATCCATTGCGAAATAGTCATTCAATGATTTAGAAATCTTTGGGTAGCACATGCCCAATATTTCTCATCATCCTCACTCCTGCTCTCGGCGTTATCATGCCGGCAAAATGCGCGAACTTCTTAATTGGTATCCTTTACCGCCGGCATGGATATTGCCTCCATCAGGGCTAGAGATGTTGTTTCGTTTTTCTCTTCATCCGTAATAATGCAGTGATTGGTCTGATTTTAGTACGCAATCGAGGATGGATTCAAAATCAAGTTGAATCTTTGGCATTATTTTGGAGGACTGACCCTAATATTAGAACAATGAAACGAACCTACACCCTGATGCTGCTATTCAGCGGGATGATTATTCTGTATTCCTGCAGCAAATACCGCTTCGATCAAAAATCACTTCCTGCTTTGGAAACCGAGTGGTTACTGCCTTTGGCCAAAGGCCAGTTTGGATTCGAGGATATTCGTGAACTGAGCAATATGAAATCTTCTTATCTGATTCCTGCAATGGATATCGGTTTTGTAGAAGGGGTTCAGGTAAATGTGCCGGCACTGGATATTCCGCAGGTAGGGCCCTACAAACAGGCGCTCAGCGATTGGATACAGGCCATTCAGTTCGACTCCCTCAATATCCGTTTGAGTTTTACTAACTTATTCCCCATTGCAATTGGTCAGGGAACAGCTTTCACTTTTCGAAACAGTGCAGATACGAGCAGCAATAGTAATATCATTTATAGTCATACCATTTCCCAACAAATTAACCCAACGGAGCAGTACAGTTTTGATGTCGTGATTGGACAAAACCAGTTAAGTGATACTATTTACATTTATCTCGAACATTTTAAATCACCGGGCGGTACAGTAACTTTTGCAACAACACCCTGTCAATTGAGCGTTGAGTTAAAGGTAGTGGATTTAAAAAAAGTGAGTTTATATCCCGATAAATCCCTTCGCAGTTACGATACCATTGATGTGGAATGGGGTGAGCAGGAAGAAGATTTTGAAGATACTTTGTCGAGCGCCCGTATAAATATTTACATGGAAAATGCCATGCCGCTCAATCAGTATTTACAAATTTATTTTCTGGAGCCCAATAGCAGTTTTATTTACGATTCATTATTTACTGCGGCGATCAATCTTTCCGGATGTCAAACTGATCTCAATGGTACCCCTTTGAATACAACACAGTCGCAATCTGCAGTAGATATTTCATTGAATAAAATCCGTCGAATCCGGCAATGTCGTCAAATAGTGCTCAATTACGATTTGAATACCCTGGGTTATCCGCAACCCCTGATTCATGCGGGTGAACAAACTTTTTTTAAACTTCAACTGAGTGGTGATCTTAAGTTACATCTCAAACTCGATTAACGTTATGCGAATATTATTAACCCTTTGCACATTGTTGTATAGTGGATGGGCATTACAGGCACAAACCAATTTCTACACATTCACCGATCCACATTTGGCCAATCAGGCTTCGGCTAACCTGCCTTCTTTGTTGGGCGATCATACCAAAACGGGTGAATTTTATCCATTTGCACTTTATGCCGGTTTTGGAAACAATTTTATCTCCGCTGCAGATATCAATCAGTTCACTTCGGCCGATATCCTGGGCAGCGAACAAATCAACGCATATCTCTCTAAATTGAAGGCGAGCAATACCATTTGGGCTGGATACCAACTACCCCTGTTTAATTTTTATTTTAATATTCCTAGGAAACGCAAACCTTTTATTGCATTCGGATTCGGGGCTAAAAATCAAACAGATTTTAGCCTTGATTTTAATCGCGAAATGCTTGAGTTGATTTTGCGAGGCAACAAAAATTTCGCCGGACAAACCGTTTCACTTTCACCGGCTATCAATCTCCTGAGCTATAACGAACTTTTTTTAACCGCCAGTGCCCAGTTTCAAATTACCGACTGGAAATCAAAAAATATCATTCGTGTTAAACCCGCCATTCGGGTGCGGTATTTGAATGGATTGGCCGCTTTACGCATGCCTTCGAATACCCTCGAAATGTATACGGATCCGGAAGGGAAGTATATCGATTTTGCCACAGATATGCGAATCAATATGGCAAGCGTGGTAGATACCCCATTGTTGAACGGGGCCTTTGGCGAAAACTTGGCGGGCTCTCTCAATGGAGGCGGTCAGGGCTGGGGCTACGATTTGGGTGTGGGCGTTTATTTATTGAAAAATTTACAAATACATGCTGCCCTGAATGATCTGGGTGGAATCAATTTCGACCGGAATGTGATCAATTACAGCAAGCAAGGTGAATTGCGTTATGATGGTGTGAATCTCAATGAATTAAATAATGGCTCTGATTCGCTCTTGCAAATTGGCAAACTGGAAGAAATCCTGAAACTTGAACGAAGTTATGAGTCCTTTCGAGTTCCGCTAGGTGCAAAATTAATCCTGAACGGACAATATGGTCTGAAGGCGAAAAAGCGACGACGTATCCCTTATTTTGTACATAATCTTTCGGCAACCTATGTGCAGGGAATGGCAGATTATCTCAATACCACCACAAAACCTGTTTTGCATGCCGGATATACTTATAGTTATCTCAATATTCTCAACATCGGTACGGGTATGACTTTAGGCGGACTGAATGGATTTATGGCGGGTGCACATTTGAGCCTCAAAGCCAATTTTTTTAAACTCGGTTTTGCATCCAATAATCTGTTACCGCTTATTTCGGATAAAGCCGGACGGGGTACAGATATTCATGTTTTCTTAGGATTTAGTTTTTAAAAGTTTGATCAGGCCAGGTTTAAAAAATTCCGAAGCATCGTGGCTCCATCCGAACTAATAAAACTTTCCGGATGAAATTGAACACCATGTATCCGCTTTGTGCGATGCCTTAAGCTCATCACATGCCCCTCGTCCGAAAAAGCAGTCATGCACAACTCAGGAGGAAGGGTATCTGGATTTACTGTCCAGGAATGATATAACCCCACCCGGGTTTTGGCCATGTCGATGCCTTCGTAAATTACATGCGGATTTACAAGGCGCAATGAAGTGGCATGTCCATGTCGTGGTTCTGGTAATGGTATCAAACTTCCTCCAAAAAATTCTGCAATGGCCTGATGTCCCAAACAAATTCCCAATACTTTTTGTGTTGGGCGGATTTGTGTGAATACATCCATGAGTTGACCAGCATCTTTTGGTAGCGACGGACCGGGTGAAAGAAGAATGGTTTCGAATTGCCCTAGCGTCGAAAAATCAAGTTGATCATTTTAACGATAGTGATACTGGTTTCTGACAAGCAACGAAACATCTCCACAATATTGAACGTAAAGGAATCGTAATTATCAATCAGCAGAATGGGCAAAACTGTATTTTTTACGCAAATTAAAACAAATCGATGAAGCAAATCTGAAAACATCATTCCAGACAGTGAACCAATGGGCCGTCGAAAAACGTCCGTTTTTTTTTTGTTTGTAGATTTCGAGATGCAACAACCCTTTTTGTGTGCAGCAGATGAACTGGATCAGGACCAAATCAGAATAGAATTTCCACGATTTCGTGCTGGTAATCAAGTAGAGAAAGGGAAAAATCCACTTAAATAAAACACCCGTTCACTTCGAAACCTATCAAAACCAATTCGAACACGTGCATCAGGAACTGTGTTATGGAAATTCTTTTCTCACCAATCTAACCAGTATTACGCCCATAAAGACGGAAAGCAGCCTGGAGGAAATTTTTACCCAGGCACATGCCCGTTATAAAATTTTATTTAAAGACCAATGGCTTTGTTTTCGCCGGAAACATTTATCCAAATTCTGGATGGCAATATATGGTCCTTTCAATGAAAGCACCATAGATGCAGGTATTCCAATACTGCGCAAATTATTTTGGAAGATGAAAAGAGATGGCCGAACATTATACGATTGTCGACTAATCCGTAACGATTTGAGTCGGGTGGCTAGAGAGGTCAAGGTCGATAGGTTCAGATATTTAGATGAAATAAAACAGGTGAAAAAGATTTATTGCAGGTGAGTTCTGCAATCCGGGGCGTTTCCTGATCAATATCGAAACCAATTGGGGCAAATCCTCTTCCTACTTTTTACCCTGCCGGTTCGATAAGTGGAGCTCCCAAGAAAAAAACATTGGAAATCATCCGTGAAGCCGGAAAACAAAAACAGAGGATTTTATACGGGGGTTGCTTTTTTTGACGATGATGGACAAAATCTGGACTCTTGTGCTCATTCGTTTCATCGAAAAACAAAATCAAGGTTTAGTTTATCGAAGTGGTGGGGGGCATTACCACAAAAAGCAAGGCAATTTTGGAATGCAGAATGATTGATAAATTTATGTACCGCTTTGTTGAAAAATTGATGTGGAATCAGGCGCTGATGCGCTTTTGAACGATCATTTAAAACCGAATGATACACCTAAAGCACATCATCACATAAAGTGCCAAGATTTGAATGATTTGCAGCGGGAATTAGATCAATTGAATTTTGATACAGATAAGGTGAAGTTGCGAAGCTTCTTTGGGAACAAGGATATAAAATACTGGCTCAGCCGTATCAAAATTCGTTCCGGAGCGGCTTTACCTTTTAAAGGCCAATCATATACATTACTACAAATACCTTGATCGACAGGACATTCTGGAATTAAAAAATCAGGTGCCGCCGGATTCGGATATCATCATGCTGCAAGATGGCCTTATCACGGATGCTTCTTATGCCAATTTGGTTTTTGGGGATGATCATACTTGTGGACACCCAGAAAACCCATTGTTCGCGGGCGTACGTCGACAACATCTGCTCCAAAGCAGACAAATTCATGAACGCGAAATAGGGCCTGATGATTTAAAATACTTTACCCGGGTTGGGCTGATCAATGCGTTGTTAGACTTAAGGGAATCAGAACAATCAATCGATAAAATTTGCCATCTGTGAGTGGTATGTGAAAGGGATTGTTTTACATTTAACATCATCGTAGAAGCATAAAACTTCAAGTCATGCAGAAAATTTTCCTCTTCGGATTATTCAGCTTATTCAGTCAATTTTGTGGGGCTCAAGCTACCAAAACCAATGGCGTGAGCGGAAAGCCGGTTGTATTAAACGTTTCGGATCAAAGTAATCCTGATCTTCAACCCAATCTGATTCATCTGGACCAATATCCGTTGCCTGCTTCAGAATATGCCAATCGGAAGGAGTTGTTGAATCAACAGCGGAACGAATTTGAGGCACAAAAAAAATCAAATCCTCAGGCCATGAAAAAAAGAGGACTAGGGGCCGAATCCTTATATCGTGAAGGGATTCAAGGCAATACAGCCAATGGAACGCCCAACGACAATGACATTGCGGTATCCAATGCGGGTAAAGTGGTGAGTGTGGTGAATTCGAATATGCGGGTATATGATGACACGGGTGGCATTATCGTCAGTAAATCATTGACCAATCTGGTGGCAGGTGCTGGAAATTATTCCTGGATTTCAGACCCAAGAGTATTGTATGATCCTACAGCTGATCGTTTTGTATTGGTTTGTTTTTCAGGAAACCTCAGTACTGAAAGTGTCATTTTAGTGGGCTTTTCACAAACACCCGAACCTGAAGGGAACTGGAATTTTTATGCGTTAAATGGAAGTCCATTTCCGGATAGTACCTGGAGCGATTATCCCATTATTGCCCTTTCCGATAAAGACTTGTTTATGACATTTAACCTCGTGAAAGACAATGTGAGTTGGACGGTAGGATTTAAACAATCTGTCATCTGGCAAATCGATAAACAAACAGGTTACAATGGCAATCCCCTTCAGTATACCCTTTGGAGTGATATCAAACACAATGGTATTTACAATAGAAATATTTGCCCGGCCAAGTATCAAACAAGTACCATGGGCAACAATATGCATTTTTTGACCTTACGGAATGTGGCAGCCAGTAATGATTCAATATTTCTTACAGAAATTACAGACTCCTATGCTTCAGGAAATGCGGCATTGGTGCAACGAGTGATTACAACGCCTAAATCATATGGCTTTCCGCCAAATGCTCGGCAAAAGAAGGTAGGCGGGGTGAATCATTATCTGATGACCAATGATGCAAGGGTATTGGCAGCGATATTGAAAATGATCATATTCATTTCGGGTCGAATACGGTGAACACCCAATTCATGAATGCAGGGTTCTATCTTGGTACAATTGCCAATGTGAGTAGTACAACGCCTACCGTAACTGCCGATATTTTTTCAGATGCAAGCATGGAATACGGATATCCTTCGATGACCTGATGGGAACCGCACAAACGATCATAAGGTGCTTTATACCTTCTCGCATTGTATCACGGATAGTTTTCCGGAACATCTATCCGTATAAAGATGCAGATGAAAATTACTCTGATATCATTGCAGTCAAAAATGGCACATCGATTATTAATGTATTGGTCGATACCAATGATAGATGGGGTGATTATACAAATATTCAACGTCAGTACAACTACAAGTAACCGGGCCTATTTATCGATCCTGGGGTAAAAGTACTACCATGAATAGTTGGGTGAGTATTGTAGATCATACCGACTATCCAACTTCAGTTGTTAATGTAAAAGAAGATGAGGTGGATGTATTTCCGAACCCGGTCTCCGATCATAGATTTACAATTCGTTTTGAATTGAATGAAAGTAAAAAGGTCAAATTCGAATTGTATGATGTGAATGGCAGACTGGTACAAAAAATACTCGATACCCGACTTAAAAATGGAACGCATGCGTTTTCTGTAGAAACATCAGCATTAAAATCAGGCATATATTTTTTTAAAGCTATTCGATGAAAAACAATTATTTCAAACTGAAAAATTAATTGTACAATAGACGAGAAGTGAGAAGACCATCATCTCATCTCTTTTGAAAAAACACTTATGCAAGGAAAAAAATGGATCAGAGATATTTTATTCATTGTGGTTGGAATATTTTCTGCGGCATTTGGGTTTAAAGGATTTTTGTTGACCAATCATTTTATCGACGGAGGTGCAACCGGTATTTCTTTACTGATTGCACAACTCAGCGGATGGCCTTTGTCTATTTTTATTGTGCTGGTCAATTTTCCATTCATGATTATGGCTTTTAAGGTGGTTGGTCGTCAATTCGCGCTGGAAGACTATGGCAGCCATTGTGGGACTCGCTCTTGTATTGGCATTGGTGGAGTTTCCTAATGTTACCAATGATAATTTGTTGGTGGCTGTTTTTGGTGGATTCTTTTTGGGAGCAGGAATCGGTTTTGCTATACGGGGTGGTGCCGTTATTGATGGTACAGAAGTACTGGCTATTTTTTTGAGTAAAAAATTTGGTACAACCATTGGAGATATCATCATTTTTATTGTGGAGGGTATCGAAGAATATATTGGAGTGACTGTTATTTCTGTAAGAAGTGAGGAAATTCAGCAGATGCTCATCAATGCCATGGGAAGAGGAGTCACCGTTTATCAGGGCAAAAAAGGTCATGGGCGCACAGGCGAAAAAAATGATATGGATATCGTCTTTACGGTGATTACCCGATTGGAGCTAAGCCGACTTAACGAAGAATTGGAGCGTATTGATCCGGATGCATTTGTAGTCATGAATAGTATTAAAAGATACCAAAGGCGAGGATTATTAACGGCTTTTATAACATTAAATCCGGGCTTTCATTAGTACTGGAAAGATTTGCGATAAAAGTAGAATATCCAGGAAAGCAGGCAAAGAGTCATGATGCCGAGGCTAAAGGCATATTCCTGAGGATAGATCCAAATTTCTTTGAGAAAATTCCATCGACCGAGAATTTCAACCATTCCAAAAAATCACTACAGTCGGAATGGCATAACGGATGGCATAATCAAAGCTACGGATGCGAAGGAGATTCATGAATAAAATGATAGACCAAATGAGCGAGCCTATGGCTACCATCGCTGTAACGGGATGCCGGTCGCCGAGGATATGATTGTCGTAAATCAACAGTAGTAGAATATAAAAAAACCAAATGATCATAATGGTTTCCATAAAGGTGATGAGCGCATAGGGTTTGCTGCTCTTCATGGTTTGTAGTTCCTGTCGTATACCAAATAGTTTTTGAGTCCAAACAAATAACGGCATTTCGTGTTGGAGAAAACAAAATTACATGAGGCAGGCCCCCAATAAGCCTGATGAAGGAGGAATATCAGATATTCTGGTTTGGTGACCACTTCTCCATTTTGAATGAAAGGCGAAACAGATAAACGATCGGCGATCCAAACAAATGAAAACTCAATCCACCCCGTCCAGACTAATATACCACCTACCATCCCCAGCATGGAAGCCATCGTTTTATTTTCGTTGCGACGGATACCTATCAATAGTAAAATGGATCCTAATATACCAATCGCACCGGCACCAACTAGTTTCAAGTGTTCCGGAAGCCATTCATTGATAATCATAAGCGCGTGGCCCAAGGGCATAAAGAGTAAACCATCACAAAGGCCAGGATGCCTAAAAGGATTCTGCGGCTTTTGGAGGAGGGTGTAGTAGAAATTTGCATCGAAATCTGGAATGGTTTAATGGAAGAAATACTTCGCTCGCAAATTTCAAAGCTTAAAGAAGGCTTGTGTTGTTGAATCGGGAATAGATATTGTGTATTCGGAAAAAATATGCAGCATCTTGTCACACAATTGTAAAAAAACAAAATAGATTTTGGCAAAATTTTATGGGTTGAAGTTTTGTATACGGGCCGGAAGTAAGAGGTGAACAGGCCCTTTAGGCTGCTGAACAAAGCTTTAGCTCAATAAAAAATAGTCAATGTATTTGATTTTCAATCGACCTCATGAAAGAATATTTGTATGCTCGGCAGCAATGGTATACCCCTCAACTGGAGAATAAGGGGTATACACGCAAGGACAAAGAAATGACCAAACCTCAGATTGATTCACTTAAAGTTGCTTTGCATGTATTGCGCGAAAAAAGACGTGAAATTGAAAAGATGGGAAATCTTATTGGCCGTATTTGCCATGATGAAAATGTCAATTTTGAGATATGGCCTTGGTCATTTTGGAATGAAATTTTATTGAATTCCGAGGTTTCTCTCTCAATAATTCAGCTTGGAACTATGTCTGTCGGGACTGTTTTCAAACGTTCATTTTGGTATAAATTCCAGCGCAATTTCAACAATAGAAATGGGCTGTAAGATACCCCAAATAAATGTTTGATACGTAAATTGGTTGAGTAGTGGGGGTAGAATCTTTGTGTCATAGAATCAAAGAATATGTTCACAGGTTACAATTTACAGGAGTTCATTATGGAGTTCAACAGCATTGAAAAGTGCAAAAATATTTGTTCGATCTTAAATGGGAAGCGGGATTCAAGTGTGTTCGATGCGGTCATAAAGGGCATTGCAACACAGTAAAATTTGGGGAATTGAAATGCAATAAGTGCAAGAATAAACATTCGGTTACATCTGGTACCTTGTTTCATCATCTGAAGTTTGATATTGTGAAAGCCTTTCTGATGGTGTTTTTAGTGAGTACGGATAAGAAAGGGGTTAGTAGTTTGGAACTTCATAGAAGAACAGGGATTCGAGCCAAAACGTGCTATTACTTCAAACGCAAAATCATGAAAGCCATGCATCAAGGTGATTTTAAATTAAGTGGCCGGGTTGATGTGGATGAATCCAGTGTAGGCGGTAAAGAGCCTGGTAAACGTGGCCGTAGCAAAGGCAAGAAGAAGGAGTTTGTTATTGGTGTTCAAATGTTGAAGACGAAAATAGTCAGGGCTTTCGCCCATCAGATTAAAAACGCCAGCAGCAAAGAATTAAGGCCATTTTTCGAGCAACGAGTTTCAACCAAAGCCACTGTTCGAGTTGATAAATGGCGAGCTTACAATCCCATTAAAAGAAACTATCCAAACATGATACAAGAACGAAGTAAACCAGAACAAAATTTCAAACTCCTTCACAGAGAGATTATGATGCTCAAAGCCTCACTGCGGGGCATTTATCATCACGTAACGCATTTGCAAGATTATTTGGATGAGTACTTCTTCAGTAAAATCTCAACGATAAATCAAAGCTATTTCATACAGTCTTATCAAACATGATAAGTTCAAAACCTATTCCAATTCATCAATTAAATTTGGGGTAAGAAAAAGCCCATTTCTACAACCTTAATTAAAGGAATATGTGAGAAAAATGGGTTTTCTTATTTTTTAATGGCGATGATTACGAGGATAAAATGTTATTGACCGATGCCAGCGAAAATAAATTACGATTACTTATTGGTAATCACAAGACCGTTTTTGTAGATGAAGCCCAAAAGATAAAAGATATTGGAACTACTTTAAAGATCATACATGATAGAATCCCTGACGTCAGAGTAATTGTAAGCGGATCGTCGGCATTAGATATTGCAAATTCGGTCAATGAGCCCTTAACAGGAAGAAAATGGGAACATCAATTGTTTCCTATATCGTGGAATGAACTCACCAAATTTCAAGGGTACAAAGAAGTTCGCAAAAACTTAAATCATCATTTGGTATTTGGTATGTACCCCGAAGTTTTAATGAATCCATTTAAAGCGGAAGATATATTGAAAGAATTAGCAAATAGCTATTTGTATAAAGATCTATTACAATTAGATGCCATCAGAAAACCTGAAGTGATTGATAAATTACTTTTAGCGTTGGCTGTACAAGTAGGCGCAGAAATCAATTACAATGAATTGTCCAACTCCTTGAGAATAGACCGACTTACTGTAGAAAATTATATTTCACTATTAGAAAAAGCTTTTATTGTATTTCGATTACATCCATTTGCTAAAAATGTACGAAATGAAATAAGCACAAACAGGAAAGTGTATTTTTATGATAATGGGATACGAAATGCCATATTGAGAAATTACTTGCCTTTGGAAAACAGACAAGATGTAGGAGCATTGTGGGAAAATTTTCTGATTGCAGAAAAAATTAAAATTAGATCATATCAAAAATGGAATGGCCGAAATTATTTTGGCGTACTTATGCTCAACAAGAAATTGATTACATTGAAGAAAGCAACGGCAATCTTTCAGCATATGAATTTAAATGGAACCCAAAGGCAAAAGCCAAATTTCCAAGTACATTCATTTCAAATTACAACCCCATTGAAAAATTAATTGTGACTCCAGATAATATGGATGAGTTTTTAAAGGAATAACATCAAGAACTATATAATACATATTTCGATCAAGCTAAATGCCATATGTGCCCTAAGCAACATACTCCTTCAACTCTTGTTCAAAGTACATCAATGCATTTTTAATAGGCAAAGGCAAGCCTCCACCCAGCGCACAGAGCGAACCTATTTCCATCGTTTCTAACAAATCATTTAAAAGGGTTCGATCGATTTTATAGTTTGAATGTATTGCTTTGTCAAACATCTCTTTTCCCCTTGTACTCCCCAATCGGCAAGGAAAACATTTGCCACAACTTTCGTGAGCGGTAAATTCGAATAAATGATGAAGGTATTTAATCAGTGGAAATGTTTGAGGGATACACACCACCGAAGCATGCCCCAACAAAAATCCATTTTCATGAAATGATTCAAAAGTGATGTTTAAATCATTGATTTTTTGCACCGGCACCAACCCTCCCAAAGGACCGCCAATATGCATAGCCTTGATATCCGCTTTGAAGCCCTCACCCAAAGTCTCAATAACTACCTGCAAAGGCGTACCCATATCCACTTCGTAAATGCCCGGGCGATTAAAAAAACTATCGAGTGAAATGAGTTTTGTCCCTGTTGATTTTCCTTTGCCGATTGCCGCAAATGCCGCTCCACCTTCGCGCAAAATAAACGGAATGCAGACTAAAGTCTCCACATTGTTAACCACAGTGGGTTTATTAAATAGCCCAACCTGAGCGGGATAGGGTGGTCGTACCCTCACCTCCGGACGCTGCCCTTCAATAGATGATAACAATGCGGTTTCTTCTCCACAGATATAAGCCCCCTGTGCATGAATGACTTTAAATTGAAAATTAAATCCGCTGCCCAAAATATTTTCGCCCAACAAACCTGCATCATGAAGTTTGTTTATTTCCGCTTCGCAAATGCCAATACTCTCGGGATATTCACCCCGAATATATAATACGCCCCATTCTGCCCCAATGATATAACCCGCCAGCATCATCCCCAATAACACACTGTGAGGTTGTTGCTCGAGCAAGTAACGGTCGCTATAGGCTCCGGGATCTCCTTCATCTGCATTACAAACCACAAACTTGGTTTCAGAAGGTGTATTCCGACAACTTTCAAATTTGAATGCGGTCGGAAAACCAGCGCCACCCCGTCCTCGCAGTCCACTTGTTTTTAATTCTGCCAGAAGTGCTTCCGGACTTTGGTTTAAAGCAGATTTAAACAAGGCATAATAGGAGTTGATATCCGTAAATGGAGTCGTAAGTACAGGTGTTCCTAAATGCCCCACATGATAGGTATCCTGATTACCCGATTCAAGCATTTTTTCATCCTTCGAGTTGAATCGTTCAATCGCATCTCCGGAGTAGTTTTTTCCCTCATAAAAAAAGGCCTTATTTTCATGACAGCGCCCCAAACAGTACATAGAACCAATTTCATCTTCCTGAAAATGGGTCTTGAGTTTATTTCGCAATTCATCTTGTGTTCCGGCACACATACAAGCACTGCCTTCGCATACATATACTTTTTTGCCTTTATTTTCAGGTCGGGTAAAATCATAAAAGCTCGCCGTTCCATAAGTGTTGGCATGACCAATTAAAAATTCCCTGGCCAGTCTTTCAGTTTCCTCAACGGATACTGTTCCTGTTTCGCGAGCAGCTTCGCCAATTTTTTCAAATAGATTTTCGCTTAACCCTTTTCGACCGGAAAGCTCACTGATATTAAATGACATATAAAAAATTGTGGAACGAAGATAGTTGAAACTTGCTAAAGAACGGCCACCGTTCTCACACTTGGTAAGGTGCAAGTTGAATGCGCACAATTGTACCAGCTGCTTTACCGTCCTCTTGCATTTTATCTATATAGGGAACGGGTTGCTCCGGCATTCGTTTGCCCAAAGAAACTTTTAATCGCGAACGGGTAATCTCCAAACCGGCACTCTGATGGCCTGGATTTTGTTGTGCCCGAATTTCAGCGGATCGTTTTCTGCCTATTCCATTATCCTCAATTTCACAAATCACCCAATCAAGATCCATGAACACACGTATATTTAATTGCCCCGGATAATCGGCGTGCAAAAAGCCATGACAAACGGCGTTTTCTGCAAAAGGTTGTAACAACAATGGAGGGACCATCACATCTGAGGTATCGATCTCTTCTGATGTTTGAAGTTCATATTGAAATGAGCCGCCAAAGCGCAGTTGCTCCATTTCGATATACTGACACAAAGTAAGCAACTCACGCTCCAAACTGATACGAATTTCTCTGGAATGATCTAAAACCTGTCGCATCAATTTTGCATATTTGGTCAGATAACGTGAAGCCTCCATGGAGTTATTATTCAGGATAAAATGATTGACTGCATTCATGCTATTGAACATAAAATGCGGATTCATCTGCGCACTATAAACCGACAAACGGCTTTCGAGTAATTCAACCTCATAACGTTGTTTTTCAAGGGTGGCTCTTTGCTGTTGTTTGTTTCGCAGATAAACATAAAACAGACTGATGCTGATTAATGCCGCGAGCGATATGCCGAAAATAAACCAGGTACGCAAACGATTATATTGTTCGGTAGCCTGTAATTTTTCAATCTGAATGCGCTGTAGTTCCTTAGCTGCTCTTTCCTGTTGGATTTCTGATTCTTTTACAATGAGTGAGGCTTTTTTTAGGTCGTTGTCTTTGGAAAGTAATTCATTTTTCTGGTTGAGCAATAATTTGTCTTTATTCAATAAATCAATTTCATTTCTTCGTTTGAGTTCATCCAGGGTCTTTTGTTTCAGGGTATTTCGTTGCTCTGCGATGATGAGTTGTTTCAGGGCATTTTCTTTATCGAGCAGGTTAATTTGTTTTTCCTTTTCCACCGTCTCATACCGGGTTTGAAGTTCAGCACATTTTTCATCATACCGTTTATTGTAGGACTGAATGGTGGTACTGCGAATAGAGTCAATCATGGCCAGTACCTGATTATCTTCCCTTTTTTCAGATAAATTCCAGCCAGCGAATAATATTTTTCCATCTGAAATTCTTCAATATCCAGCCCCTTGGAAATCGTTAAAGCATCTTTGGCAAATTGCTCTGCTTCATTCAGCTGATTGCTTTTGATACTATTTTGAATCAGGAAATTATATGTCATATATACCTCTCGCAAACTACCCGCCTTTAAACCAATTTGCACCGCTTTACGCAAATAGTAGCCAGCCTTTTCAGCATCAAATTCTATTCCGGAATAATATGTTCCAAGGGCAAAATAATTTCCAAATAAAGTGAGATGATCATCAACATTTATCGCTGCTTCTTCGCACAGATTCGAATACTGCAACATTTGCGTTTTATATCCGGTGGTATCCTGAATGGACTTCAACATATAAACCGTACTCAGGGTTCGATAGATTTTAGGCAAGGCCATGGGCATATCTTCCGGCTTAATCCGTGCTTTGATTTTTTCTAATTCCTGAACCACTTTATCTGGTTTTCGCACAACCAGATATCCAGAAAGCAAAGCCATTTCCGCACTAAAGCGATCTTCGGTATAGCCATATTTATCAGCCAGATCGCGCACCTCTGTAAAAAACTGTCCGGAACGATCAAACTGAAGTTTTTTGAGCGCATTGATTCCCCGCACCATCATGAGTTTCAGGTACACATAACGATACTTCTCCCGGTCAAGTCCGTTCAACACTTCATCAATATTCCGGTTACTCTCGTCAAACAAACCTTTCACCCCACACAAAGCAGCATAAACACTTTGTAAAATAATACGATCTGATTCGGGAGCCACAGCCAGATCTTTCAACAATTTCTCTTCCTTCTCAATAGAGTAAGGTTTGGTATAGGCTTCCCAGATTTGTTTGTAACGTGCAGTTTGCTCGCGTGCACCCATCGCCTGATGATAGGCTTGTAACATGGACCGGGTATCTTGTGCCGAAGTGTTAAGGCCCTTCAACAAAAAAGCAAAAAACAAAAAGAAACACAGGCAGCATTTGTAATAATCTGCAACACATCTTGGAAAAACAATACTTGAGCGGTCGTGTATTCTCAATATGGGCGTAAAACTAATGGATTCAGTGGAGAGCTTTGGGCTGTTTTTTCAGCAGGCAAAACGTATCTTTGCGCCCTTATTGAAGATTATGTTCAGAACCATTGATTGTGGTGCATTGCGCAGCACAGATGCAGGCCAGGAAGTTACTTTATGTGGCTGGATTAAAACCATCCGCAAATTCGGAAGTATCACATTCGTTGATTTACGCGACCGATATGGGATTACCCAACTTTACCTCAACGAAACGCTCACCGCCACACCGGACATTGCTTCGCTGGGTCGGGAGTATGTGATTCAGGCCCGTGGAAAAGTGATTGAAAGAAGTAATAAAAACCCTCATCTGCCAACTGGTGATATTGAAATTGAGGTACAGGAACTCAAAGTATTGAACAAATCGGCAGTCCCGCCATTCACCATCGAAGAGGATACTGACGGTGGCGAAGAACTCCGCATGAAATATCGTTTCCTAGATTTGCGAAGGGAGCCTGTGAAAAAAAACCTCGAACTACGTTATCAGGTCAGCCGGGCAGTTCGAACGTTTTTAGATAAACATCGTTTTATGGAGGTGGAAACGCCTATGCTGATTAAGTCAACCCCCGAAGGAGCCCGCGATTTTGTGGTTCCCAGTCGCATGCATGAAGGTCAGTTTTATGCCCTGCCTCAATCACCACAATTATTTAAACAATTGCTCATGGTGGCAGGCTATGATCGTTATTTTCAAATCGTCAAATGTTTTCGGGATGAAGACCTGAGGGCCGATCGTCAACCGGAGTTTACCCAAATTGATTGCGAAATGAGTTTCGTTGACCAGGAGGATATTCTCAACATTTTTGAAGAAATGGCCAAACAGGTTTTCCGCGAGGTAAAAGGGCTGGAAATGAACGAGGCATTCCCCCGAATGACTTATGACGAAGCCATGCGGGACTACGGCAATGATAAACCGGATATTCGGTTTGAAATGAAAATCCAACATATCCGTTCACTCGTGCAGGGCAAAGGATTTGGGATATTTGATGAAGCAGATGCCATCTTCGGAATTGTTGCACCGGCTTGTAGTGAGTACACCCGTAAACAAATCGACGAGTTAACGGAATGGGTGAAGCGTCCGCAAATCGGCATGAAAGGAATGGTCTATATCAAATGTTTGGCTGATGGTACTTTTAAAAGTTCTGTTGACAAATTTTTCGACGAAACCGCCTTAAAACAAATTGCAACTTCTTGTCGTGCTGTGGCCGGCGATTTGATTTTCATATTAGCCGGACCGCTCGCATTGACGCGCAAAGCCATTAGCGAATTACGATTGGAAATGGGACAACGTTTAGGCCTGAGAGCTACTGACCATTTCAAACCACTTTGGGTAACCGACTTTCCTTTGTTTGAATATGATGCGGAAGAAGACCGTTACATCGCCTGCCACCATCCTTTCACTTCTCCGAAACCGGAACATTTGGCTTGGATGCACGATCGAAGCAAATACGCCGATATCAAAGCAAACGCCTATGACCTGGTATTAAATGGCACCGAAATTGGAGGAGGCTCTATTCGCATTTATAACCGCGAAATTCAGGAAATTATGTTCGATGCACTCGGATTTACCCGCGAAGAAGCCGACGAAAAATTTGGCTTTTTGCTCAGTGCCTTTGAATACGGAACTCCACCCCATGGAGGAATTGCCTTGGGTTTCGACCGGCTATGTGCTTTGTTGGGAGGTAGTGAATCGATTCGCGACTTCATTGCCTTTCCTAAAAATAATGCCGGACGCGATATGATGCTGGATGCACCTGGCCCTATCGACCAAAAACAGAAGAAGGAATTAGGTTTGTAAAATAAAATTCCTGCATCCCGGCCATTGGGCCATGGAAACAAGGTTACCGGTTATTTGCTTTTCAAGAATGCATGTTGCTAAGCATTGAATTTTTAAACCAGACTGGCTTCAAACTATGATACCCTTATCGGAACGATTACGCCCCCTTAAACTTGAAGAACTCATTGGACAGGAACATCTCTGTGCTCCGGGAAGTATTCTGTATCAACAAATCAATCAGGGGCGCATCCCTTCAATGATTCTATGGGGACCACCGGGAGTGGGCAAAACCAGTATCGCCCACATCATTGCCCATACACTCGACAGACCCTTTTATGCAATCAGCGCCATCTCCAGTGGAGTAAAAGAGATGCGTGATATTATAGAGAAGGCTGGGCGGGAAAGCGGCGTTATTTTATTTATTGATGAAATTCATCGTTTTAATAAGGCACAGCAGGATGCGCTGTTGGGTGCTGTTGAAACCGGAAAAATCACCCTCATTGGCGCTACCACCGAAAATCCAAGCTTCGAAGTGAATAGTGCGCTTCTAAGTCGTTGTCAGGTATATGTGTTAAAGGCCCTGGAAAAATCAGACCTTGAAAAATTGTGCCACTACGCCCTGGAGTCAGATGAAATTTTAAAACAGGCACAATTACAGCTAGAAGAAACGGAAGCCCTCCTGCGAATTTCCGGTGGTGATGCCCGAAAATTATTGAATTTACTTGAATTGCTGGGCAGCCAATTACCTCCTAAAAGCTCCATTACGGATGAGATGGTGATGCAAATTGCGCAACAGAACATTGCACTTTATGATAAAAAAGGTGAACAGCATTACGACATCATCTCGGCATTTATTAAAAGTATGCGTGGTAGCGATCCGAATGCCGCGGTCTACTGGCTGGCCCGCATGATGGCTGGCGGAGAAGACGTCAAATTTATTGCCCGCAGAATGCTCATTTTTGCCAGCGAAGACATCGGCAATGCCAATCCCAATGCGCTTTTGCTCGCCAATGCCACCTTTGAAGCCGTCCATAAAATTGGTCATCCGGAGTCGAGAATTATCCTTTCTCAATGTGCTATCTATTTGGCTTCATCCGAAAAAAGTAATTCCGCTTATATGGCGATTGAAGACGCTTTAAGCCTGGTGAAAAAAACGGGCGATTTGAGTGTACCGCTCCATATTCGCAATGGGGTGACGGGTTTGATGAAGAACCTGAATTATGGAAAAGGTTATGCCTATGATCATGCGTATGAACAACAATTTTCCGGGCAGGAATTTTTACCGGAGGCTTTACAAGGCAGTAAAATTTATGAGCCGGGGCCCAATACAAGGGAAAATGAAATGCGAAAATTATTAAAATCGCGTTGGAAAGAGAAGTATGGTTACTAATTGAGCAAGAAATGTTGCTATCCCAACTTATTTAATGCCGCAACTAAAATTTAGCGTCGAAGTGGTATCCAGATAACGGGCATAATCTGTGCAAATGGTTTTAGCGTCGTTTTTACGCATTTTTTCCATTTTCAATTCGAATGATTTTTCTGCACTCCCAGCAGAAGTACAAGAGCAGGTATATTCTTTACTACAGGATTGCAGGAAAATAATTCCGCCAAGACCGCACAAAACAACAAAAATCTGTTTCATATTTACGAATTGATGTGTCAAATATAAACGAAAATTATTCATTCTGTATCACCCCGGACTTTATTTGATTTCTTGTTGGATCTCTACCAGACGTTTATAAAGGCCTCCGGATTGCATCAGTGTTTGATGGGTTCCCCTTTCCTTGATCTCCCCGGCTTCCAGTACAATAATCTCATCGGCATGCTGAACCGTCGATAAACGATGTGCGATGACGATAGAAGTTCTGTTTTCCATCAAGTGCTGTATGGCGTCCTGAACCTGTCGTTCACTCACAGTATCCAGCGAAGAAGTGGCCTCATCTAAAATCAAAATGGGTGGGTTTTTAAAGATGGCCCGAGCAATAGTCAGCCGTTGTTTTTCTCCGCCACTCAGTTTATTACCGCGGTCCCCAATATTGGTGGCATAGCCCTCCTCTTTTTCCAGAATAAAACTACGCGCATTGGCAATGCCTGCCGCCGCATCCACAGCCGACTCACTCGCGTGACTGCTACCTAAGGCAATATTTTCGGCAATACTATCATTAAACAAGATAGGTTCCTGCGATACAACCCCCATCAATGCCCGCACATCCGACAAACGATAATCTCTAATGGAAATACCATCAATCAGAATATCCCCTGATGTTGTATCATGAAAACGGGGTATCTAGGGTTTTTCCCTTTTCAATGCTCAAATGAATATTTTTTAAAATGACTTTATCGCCATAAGCAAATGAAACATTTTTAAATTCAATCTGATGCTCGAAGGAAGTCAAGGCTTTGGCATCCGGACGATCCACAATCTGATTATCGGCATTTAAGATCAATTGTATCCTTTCCAGACTTGCACTCCCTTGATGAATATTATAAAAAATTTGGGAAAGGGCTTTGAGTGGGTTAATTAAAAAATAAAAAAGCGAAATAAACATGATGAACAATCCCGGTTCAATCTCAGCAGGTTGTTTTAATGCCATATTTCCACCAAACCAAATGATGATACTCAGGATCAGTATCCCTAAAAATTCAGACATCGGCGAGGCCAATTCACGACGGGCTGCAATCCGGTTATTGAGTTCAAATATTTGTCGACTCTCTTGTTGAAATACCTCCGACCTGCGACGCTCTGCACGAAAAGCTTTGATAATTCGCAAACCGCCCAGCGTTTCTTCAATCATACTCAAAATATTACCAAGTCTTTCCTGGGTGTTGATGGTATTGCGTTTGAGGCTCTTACTAATTCGCCCGATGATGAGGCCGGCAATGGGCAGCAGGAATAATAGGAATAAAAACAATTTAGCACTGATCAAGAGGAGTATCACAAAATAAAAAATCACAGTAACCGGTGTGCTAAACAACAATTCCATCATGCTAATGATTGATATTTCAATGGCATTCACGTCATTGGTCATTCTCGACAATATATCCCCTTTGCGTTCATTGGTAAAGAATCCGATGGGTAAGTGGAGTACTTTATCGTACAACTGCTTACGAATATTTAAAACAATATTGTTGCGCAAAGGGTGCAGCATATACTTTGCGATATATAAAAATAAATTTTTAAGCAGGGTGGAAAAAATCACTACCAGACAAATAAAAATCAGGCCATAGGTTTTGTCATTCCCATGAGCTGCCATAAAACTCGACAACTGATATAAAAAATACTGACTCACCCCTTCTTTACTCCAAACCCAGCCGGGATTTTGAGTGATCACCTGCCCCTTATCGAAAAGCATATTTAAAAAAGGGCTGATCATACCCACGGTCAGGGTAGAAAAAATAACGGATAGTAAATTGGATAAGGCGTAGATGACTACATATTTCCATTTACCATTGAGAAAAGGTAAAATACTTCGAAGGGATTTCATTCGGATAATAAACCGTAAATTTACATTTTAAATCATGGGAGATGGAAGAAAGTAAAAGGCAAAAACAAATTGCTAACCTCATACAGCAGGAGATGAGCGATATCTTTCAGCGCGAAGGACTTAATATTATTCACAATGGTATGATATCCATTTCCAAGGTAAAAGTGACTCCCGACCTCATGGAAGCGCGAATTTACCTGAGTTTTTTTCAGATTGATCAACCCCAGGCCATGCTAAAACATATTAAAGACCGGGATTGGGAATTGCGTAAACACCTGGCGGAACGTATCCGAAATCAGGTGCGAAAAATTCCGGTCATCCAATACTTTTTGGATGATACCCTGGACTATGTATTTAAAATGGAAGAGTTGTTTAAAAACCTGGATATTCCAAAATCCAAGGAATAAAAGCCGGGGATAATGGTCCCTTTCTGTGGGTGGTATAAGGTTTAAATTTTATCCTGATAAAAGAAAAAGAAGAAAAACGCAGCCAACCATTCCTTCCGGATGTATTTACCTTCTCCAATCCGACTGCCCTTATAATACACATCACCATCGTCTTCTATTTGTCCGATGCGGCTCCCATTTTTGTAAACATCCCCATCGTCCTCAATCTGGCCCACTCTTGAACCATTGAGGTAAATATCTCCATCATCCTCTATTTGTCCGATCCGAGCTCCATTTTTATACACATCGCCATCCGCTTCAATCTGACCTACCCGCGAACCATTGATATAAACATCTCCATCTTTTCAATCTCCGCAATACGGCTGCCTTTATAATAAACCGACTGTGCTTGTGTGCCCAAAAACAGGAATAAACTAAACAAGGAAAGAAAAAAAACTTTTTGCATGGGTATTTGTTTTGAGGGATAAAGGTAGCGGAAAAGTGAGATAAATTCAAGCATTCAGGTCAAAAGCGGAGACTGTACTAAATCACCGAACATGGCAAGCTCAACACGCGACGAGGGCTTATTTGTGCACAAATGCTTTAGGAACAGCATAACAAATATTTGTTTAGGTTTGCAAACACATGGCCTTCCTGAAGAAAATAGATCGTTATATCCTGAAGAATTTTCTGGTCACTTTTGCGGCTTTATTAATTGCCTTTGCGGCTATTGCTATCGTGATTGATTTCACTGAAAAAGTCAATGATTTTGTCAACAAAAAAGTTTCGGCTTTACAAATCCTGCAATACTTCCAAAACTTCATCCCTTATATTCTGGCCTTACTTTTTCCCATTTTCATTTTTGTAGCGGTTATATTTTTTACTTCCAAACTGGCCAATCGCTCCGAAATCATTGCCATACTGAGTAGTGGAGTTAGTTTTAAACGATTTTTAAGACCTTATGTTTTCGGGGCTGCCCTCATCTCCATCACCCTTTATGTGGCCAATCATTATATCATACCGGTTGCCAATCGAAATCGTATCGAATTTGAAGAAAAATATTTATGGGAAAAGTCATACAGCAAAGATGATAATTTTCATATGCGTATCGGCCCCAGTGAATACATCTATATGCAAAGCTATAATCCTGAAAGCAAAACAGGATACCGCTTTAGTTATGAAAAAGTTCAAGGCACCAAACTGATTCAAAAAATCACCGCCGATCGAATAACATATGATAGTACCAAAAAGGAATGGAAACTTTTTGATGCCATTGCCCGAAACAATAATGGCCCGCTCGAAAGCATGATTGCCTTCCCTTATGTGTACAAAAATTTTTCGTTTAAACCCACGGATCTCATTGAACGTCGGGAGATTAAACAAATGATGACGGCTCCTCAGCTCAATGCTTACATTCAAAAGGAATTAGACAAAGGCAGTGAAAATTTGAATGAATATTTTATTGAAAAATATCGCCGCACTGCCGCGCCTTTTTCTGCATTCGTACTCAGTATTATTGGGGCATGTATTGCATCCCGTAAAGTACGCGGAGGTAGTGGTATTCACTTGGCCATCGGCTTAATGTTATCGGCTGCCTATATTTTTCTCATGCAATTTTCCACCACCTTTTCGGTAAAAGGTAATCTGCATCCACTGATTGCCGTGTGGATTCCGAATATCATTTTCAGTTTTATTGCCTATCTCATTTACCGAAGGTATTCCAAATAATTTGTCCTCCGGCTTCCCGCCCCCCTTGCCGCCGAAAGTGAGTTATGGGTGGCATCCCTCGCGCGGCAGCGAATTCGGGGCTTTTTGGTTGTTTCAGCTTTTCTCGCCTGTTGGTGTTCCTCACCAACAATATCCCAAGCAATCTTCCTTCTCAATTCTCCTCAAGCAAACAAATTCTATCATTGCGGAATTAAATCGTTCATAAAAATTTAGAAATTAATCAGTTAGGTCCATTGGATCCACCCACACGCCGAACAAAGGATATGCCATAATCAAGGAGGAAACCCCGATTAGCCCTAGCCATTTACCCCTTCTATCCTCAGCACCTTAGAAATATAAATTTCTCGTTCTATCATTACTGAAATCAAAAAAAAATTGACTTGAAAAAATTATCCTCTACAGATATTCAATCCTTGCTTGAAGAATTTCACGGAAAATTTAGATCAACTCAAAAAAATCAACTTTGAATTTCATCTAAAATGCAAGTTGGAATTCAATTTGCAGCAATCAAAATATATGAGGATCTTATCATTGACGGTCATCATCGTTACATAGCCTCAGTCATCTCCAAAACAAAAATCAGTCAGATTTACACTTTAAAACCCACTATGATACATGTATATCCTTGGGAAGAAATTGAATTTGTTGATGAAGATTGGGACCCCCCAAAAACCGAAACGGATTTAGGCGTTAGAATTTTAGTCAGAAAAATATTTAAAAGAAAAAAAAAAGGGAAGAAAAAAAGAGAGGAAACCGGGGATGGAAAAGGGGGGGATTTAGAGAGGGGGGCGGGGGGGGGGGGGGGGGGGGGAAAATTGGGGGGTTTAAAGGAGGGGGGGGGGGGGGGGGGCGGGGGGGGAGAGGGGAGGAAGAAAGGGGGGGGGAGGGGGGGGGGGGGTTTGGGGCAAAACGAAACATATATATCTCGTTCACTCAATTCATCTTAAATTGGTTAAAGGATATTTTAACTTGTAGATTTATTAAATGCATACCAAGAATATTTTAAAATCCCGTGGGCAAAAATTGAAAGAAAAAAAATTATTGAATGACATGTATTTGAATTGGCTTAAGAAATTACAACTCAACATCATCACACGCAGGGTTTTACTGCTCCTGCTGAGCTCTTCTGTATTGAATAGTTGCGATGATACAGCAACTTCTTCCAATGCCATATTGATTCAGAATTATGCGAAGAAGTTAGGCATATACCAACCATCACAGATTTACCTTTCTACCCTGAAAAGCAGCACATTATCATTGCCTGATTTACATTTATTCGACAGTACAGGGAGATCATTACAAGTAGGAAACTGTATGAATGCATTAGACGATCTAATTGTGAATTTAAAAAGTGACACCTTCAAATATGTTTATACAGCGAGTCCGAATTTCCAGAAATATATGATCAATTCTCAGATAGTTAGTGTAGACGACCTGTCCACTCCAAAAATTCAATCGTCCAATTCCTTTTACGTATGCTATCATTGGGATTATCGACTTGAGTTCATATACAATGCCCAAAGTGCATCTGAGATTTTTACGATCATGAAGAAAGCGCAACAATTAGCTTCATCCTCCAAGATTAAACTCATGTTTATACATAGTAATATTTAGGGGCTGCTTACTAGCCATTGTTGGTGTTCTTCACCAACAATATTCCACTTCTTTACTCTGAATGATGTATGCTTGTTATTAATGTGACCCTTCATTAAGAACAATCCTCTGATTACTTCCTGCGGTTAATCACCCAAACAGCCGCAATGCCCAAAATTCCTCCAACGATGGTGTTCCATGCTAAGGTCTCCTTGAGTATCACCAGTGATGAAAAGGCCGCCGCAAAAGGTACGATATAAATAAAAGTGCTTGTTTTTTCGGGCCCAAGTTTTGACGTTGCATAAAAGTAAAAAGTTGTAGCCATACCGGTATTAATCACGGCATTAAAAATCATATTAAACCAAAAGAGCCCATCTCCTTTTTGCAGAACTTCCCACAAATGTTGATTCTGAAAAAATGCCAGAATAATGATACAAACCAAATACATCCACAAACTGAACGCAGGAGCTGCACCATAGTCACTGGCTCTGGCAGTAAATCGGGTGAGTATGGCCCAAACAATGGTAGAACCGAAAAAAAACAAATTCCCCGATGCCAGTATCTGATCGTACTTACTCCAAATGCTCAATAAAAAACATCCTCCAATAATTCCGATTCCCAATCCCAGCCATTCGCGGGTAATCAGTTTACGATTTGAAAAAATAGCCGCCATCAAAAAAGTCACCAAAGGTGTAGTAGTCGTCACCAATACACCACCTGCCCCAGCCAGTCCTTTTTTAAGCCCGGTAAAAAAAAGCAAACTATATGCAGCCATCAATATCTATGCCATCAAAAGCGGGCGGTATCCCTGCTTATTTATTCTGACCGGAATATGCGAGAATTTTAAAATGGCCAATACACCAAAAAAAGTAAAAATGAATCGCAAAAAAGCAATCTCCACAGGTGTTCCATATCGACTCAGTATTTTGGCGCTCGGCCATGAAACACCCCAGGTTAGCATACTCAAAATGATGCCAATGAGCAGAAAATTTTTGTTTTGGATAATTCGATCTCTCAAAGTCAGATGAGGAGTTGGGTTTTATCAGCCTCATCCGGCGAGCTATCTTCTGCAAATAGTGTATAAAAAAACGAAACTGCCCGAAAGGAATACTCACCAATATCACCATCACCGGCCATAAAAGCGTAAGCAATACGATATATAAAAAAATAGAGACGCCTGAATGGCTAAGATCCAGGAAGGATAAAATCTTACGGGTACAATAACCTGTGAGGCTCCCTCCAATGGCAAAGGTGCAGAGAATCAAGGTGAGATCCACTGAACCCACTTTCCACTTATTTTTGAGTTTTTCGAACATGAAAATCTATGCCGGGTCCTTATTTACATCACTCACACTATGAATATCCATGAGCAATTTAGGTGAACGGCCATCCATTACTTTACTGAAAGTTTCCTGAGGTTGAACCAATTTTTCATAATGCCCCTGATTGATAACGCTATGACGATTTACTTTCATGGGTCCTTCTATTACCCAATCCTTGGTATCTTTTTTATCGAATCGACAGGTATTACAAATCCATCCCGGTTTTCCATCCTTGGTATTGTCTGCCACTTCACCCCATTCATCTTTGCGGGCTGTTACGCGAAGCACATCATCTCCCCGATACCACAAGGTTACCTCTCCGCAGCAATCTTTACAATCACGATGCGCCAATACTGGCTTTGTAAACCATACCCGATTTTTAAATCGGAATGTTTTATCGGTGAGGGCACCCACCGGACAAACATCAATCATATTGCCGGAGAAATTATTATCAATGGCTTTAGAAATCAGGGTCGAAATTTCGGCATGATCGCCTCTTTCTAAAACACCATGACATCGTTTATCTGTTAATTGATCGGCTACATAAGTGCAACGGTAACAAAGGATACAACGCGTCATATGCAGTTTAATATATGGGCCGATATCTTCCTTCTCAAAAGTTCTGCGTTCAAATTCATACCGGGTTCCTGCCTTACCATGTTCATATCCTAAATCCTGTAAATGACATTCGCCTGCCTGATCACAAACCGGACAATCCAAAGGATGATTCATGAGTAAAAATTCAACCACACCTGCCCGGGCATCAGGCACTTTATCTGAAGTGATGTTTTTAACCACCATGCCGTCCATAACCGCAGTCCGGCAAGAAGCCTGAAGTTTGGGCATGGGTCGGGGATCTTTTGCAGAACCTGCTGCAATTTCAACCAGACAAGTGCGGCATTTTCCACCACTGCCCTCCAGTTTACTATAATAACACATGGCCGGAGGAGTTACATCGCCGCCAATCCGACGTGCGGCTTGTAATACGGTTGTGCCGGGTTCGACCTCAATGGTAATATTGTCGATAGTAACCGTTAAAGTACTCTTGGGTGGAGTTTGAACATCGCTCATGGCAACAAAAGTAGCACCTAAAGCCAAT
The DNA here is from genome assembly GCA_016715505.1 of Bacteroidota bacterium. Lineage (GTDB taxonomy): Bacteria > Bacteroidota > Bacteroidia > Chitinophagales > Chitinophagaceae > OLB11. Next base: position 31,270 of record JADJZY010000019.1, on the reverse strand, counting down.
AGAAAAAAATTCCTTGAGCAGGTTTCAGCTACATATTTGCTCCTGAATAACTCAGAAATGCTTTAGATTCAAGGCGCGGGTAAGGAAGCTGTATTGTTATACTCCGAGTTGCCCGCAACGAAGAAGATGTAGTATTTCTGAGTAGCGAAAGATCCTGAAAATCAAGTGAACGCTTTTTAGCAGTATGCCTTAAAAAAGTGAGCACCCAGGTTATAAATTTTCTTTAGAATGACCATCACCACCCATTTTGAGCGTTATTCAGTAGTCCCTACTTATAAACAGAGTTCCTGTAAGGCAAAAATGCTCCCATTCACTACATTAAAATCAACCTCTGCCGAAATCCCGTTGACATGCCCCTTGCAACTATGCTGCCAAATGGTCCATTCCCGCTCTATACGCGGCTTTTCGGCTTGCTCGTAGTGGGCAGCCCACAAAGGATAAACATGGAATTCTTCGCCCAAATGCTGTTTATAAAAATCTACATTGGTATAAATCATTGGCTTAACGCCATAATGGGCTTGTAAGGCATCCAGGCATTCTTTCAACCTTTCACGAATTTTTGGAGATGCGGTCCGGTTTGTTTCTTCTATGTCGACTACCGGCGGCAAATCTCCTTTTTTAAGGGGTACATGTCTGATAAAAAAATCGGCTTGCTCCTGACCATCTTTTGAGGTTTGAAATACAAATAGGCTCCACGAATGAGAGGGACTTTTTCAATTTCACGCCAATTGCGATCAAAATGTGGATCCTTGAGTCGAACGCCTTCTGTCGCTTTAATGATGGCAAAGGAAATTTTCTGGCCCCGATCGCGCATTTCAGCCACCATTCCCCAGTCGATTTTACGCTGATACCGCGATACATCAATACCATGTGTACTATAACCAGCGGGAATCGGGATACCAAAATTGGGATAAATGACCGGGGCTGATTGAAAAAAAATCTTTTGCGCAAGTACGGCCAAAGCAATGATTCCGGCAAAAACAGCCACTCGAATTATGCGGTTTTTAGTCACCATGTCCTGTTTTTACTTTCCTCTCTTTTCCGCTTCTAAAAGTTAAATCGGGCTTGGCCCTGTATTGCTTCCCTTCACTTGCAGGAAATAAAATATATTTGGCAAATATTCGTTATTCTGCTCAATGAAAAAAATCATCTTCCTACTACCGCTTTTTATTGCTTTCAACATGTTAGCTCAGGTCAATGGAGGAGAATATATTTTTGAATTTTTGCGTCTTTCGCGAAGTCCTCATGTGAGTGCACTGGGAGGTATCAGCGTAGCCTCACCAGGTAGTGATGTAATGCTGAGTACAGGCAACCCTGCACTACTACGCCCCGATTTTCATACCCAATTGGGTCTTAACCACAATGTTTATTATGCCGGAACAGGTATTTCGAACTTATATTATGCACACCATGCACCCGGCATTCAAACCACTTTCGGATTCGGCCTGCAATACCTGAATTATGGCAACTTTACGCTCACTGATCCGGTGGGACAAATTCAGGGAGAAGCCAAAGGACGTGATTTTGCTTTTCAGTTAAGCGCATCCCGTTCTTACCTGAATCGATGGAGATATGGGGCTACTCTACAATATGCCCGAAGTCAGTTAGTTGACCAGAAGGCCTCAGCCCTGATGATGGACTTTGGAGTAGCTTATGCTGATACCAATAGTCAATGGTATTTAGGGGCAGTCGTTAAAAATGCCGGTTTGCAAATTAAAAAATATGAGTTGCAGCAAGGGAGTCAACCCCTTCCGATCGATTTACAAATCGGCTTGACCAAAAAGTTCAAAAAAGCACCATTTACCATCATGGTTGTGGGGCATCACTTGTATCGATGGGATGTTCGTTACGACAATCCAGCTGATCAAACAGATAATCAACTTTTTGTGGGTGACAGCTCAAACACGGTTGAAAACAAAACCTATTTTGCCGATAAGTTATTCCGACATCTGGTATTTGCATTAGATGTCAATTTGGGCAAACGCATCGAAATCAGCGCGGGCTACAACCACATGCGAAGAGCTGAATTGGCGCTGGATGAGAAAAAAGGCATGTCTGGATTTGCATTTGGTGCAGGTATTTATCTTAATAAATTCGTGATTCATTACGCACAATCGCATTATCATTTAGCCGGTGCCTATCATGAATTTGGTTTGAATTTTAAACTCAATCAATTATTTGGATTTGGCCCTGGAGGCAAAAAAATTCATTGGGGGGAGAAATTCACATCTGCCTTCCCACAGTGGTAAGGTCCTAAACCAAACTGCGTTTATACATTTGTACGGTATTGTGCAATCCAAATTCGATAGCATCGCAAATGAGTGCATGCCCGATAGACACTTCACACAAATCAGGTATTTGTTTGACGAAATAGGCCAAGTTCTTCAAATCAAGATCATGACCGGCATTCATCTTCAAACCATGATGACGAGCAGCTTCGGCGGTTAATAGATACGGACGTATGGCCGACTCCGTATCCTGATGAAATTGTTTTGCATAGAATTCAGTATACAATTCAATACGATCTGTTCCGGTTTCAGCAGCTGAAGCAATCATCTCCGGATTAGGATCTAAAAAAATAGAAACCCGAATTCCGGCTTCCTGAAAAGTTCGAATCACGCCTTTTAAATAACCCTGGTGCGTGATGGTATCCCAACCATGATCGGAAGTTAACTGTCCTTCGGCATCAGGAACCAAAGTCACCTGATCGGGTTTATTTTGCAAAACCAATTCGATAAATTTTTGTTCCCGGGGATTCCCTTCTATGTTGAATTCGGTATGAATCAACGGACGCAACTGAAATACATCTTGGTAGCGGATATGTCGTTCATCGGGTCGTGGATGAACGGTAATACCATCAGCGCCCATTTCCTGAATGGCCATTGCTGTTTTGAGTAAGTCTGGATTATTCCCGCCTCTTGCATTTCGCAGGGTAGCCCATTTATTGATATTTACTGATAACTTCGTCATGCGGCTTAACCTTTTTGAAAATCGAAATTACAGCATTGCATAGCGGCATGTATTTTTCCGGCTGTTAAATATTCACGAAGTGCTTGAATACGTTTTAAATAAATAGGCGCATCTTCTGCATAAGCCTCCTTTAAATGTGCATATTCCAAATCGGAAATGCGGCCGTCGAAGGCGGCCGCAACCGTTAATACATCAAGTACAAAGTTTTTTTCGTCGTCGCTGAGGCTAGCCAATTGCGACAAAAACAAAGGCCAGTTATCCAGATCTTTCAATTCCTGCATCTGCATAATTTCTTTAAACTCCAGCAACAGTACCACCATATTCGGATGATAATTCCGGGTTAACACGACGGTATTTCCAATAGCCCGTAAACAACATTGACGCGCCTGCTCACTGAGTTTTATGAAGGATGGATTGAACGGAAGCAGCCTGGTCATTTCATTGGCCAAAACAAAGCCGCCCAGTCGGAGACGTGCTTCGCGCATCACTTTAAAAATAACCACGGCATTCCAAAAAAATTCAACCAACAAGGCTTCGTATAAAATAGAAATACCAAACACTTGTTTACCGACCAATAAAAGCAAGGTGTATTTCAACACCAGGTTAGTCATAAAAATTTTAAGTTTATACAACAATCCCAATACCAAGAGGTTGCGTTTGGAAATTTTCTCAAAAGGATTAATTCCAAAAATTTCCATTTCTGGTTCCTGAATTTCCAGTGCTGTACGCGAAAGAATATTGATGATGGAAAATGGCCCCTGAAACAAATACTCCTTTTCATGCGCATGGATATAAATGGTTTCTGCAATTTCATGCACCAACTTAAGCGCAATCAGAAATACAAAATAAAACTCAACCAAGGTTAATAAAATGGTGACGGCTGCAACGATTCCATAATGGATATACCATGGTTCATGCTGATAACGTACATCGGCCCAAATCATCGGAAATACACAAATCAAACCCACCACACCCGATAAGATCACACCCCATAAAGTATATCTTCGGATACGTTGTTTTAGCAGATCGTCTGGTGGTAAATCGCTAACAGGGCTGATTCTTTTTCTAAAAATTTGGAGATAAAAAATTCCAAACTTCTCCAATAGTCCGGGCCTGTAATCGTGGTTCATGCGGGGTATTTGAATCAGCTGATCAGAGCGTCATGTCCAATAGTTTGATGGCTTCTTCTGCAGCGTTTTTACTGGCTTCTTTTTTATTTCCAGCTGTGGAACTGGCAATGATTTCATCATCCAGTTGTACACCGACCACAAATTTTTTACGACCTCTTTCCAATTTTTCTTCCAATAAAATGAATTCAATTTTACGCCCTTGTTTGCCGGCCCAACCAATGAGTTTGTTTTTGGTATTCACCTCCAGACTTTCCAACAATTCGATATCGACAAATGGCAAGAGAATTCTTTTTCGCACAAAACTCCGTGTTCGGCCATATCCTTTGTCGATATAAATGGCTCCAATGAGTGCTTCAAGTGCATTTCCGAAAATGAGTGAATCACGGAGATAATAATCTTGCTCATTAAATTTCATGATACTCTTTAAACCAATCTTAAGCGCAATTTGATTCAGTGTTTTACGATTCACAATTTTTGTACGCATATCCGTTAGATATCCTTCGTCGCGGGTAGGATATTTTACAAACAGATGTTCACCTATGATGGCCCCCAAAATTGCATCGCCTAAAAATTCCAGTCGTTCATTGTTTTCGGTGGTATTGCTATTGTTAGAGCGATGACACAAGGCCAATTCATACAAAGCAATATTGCCGGGTGTAAATCCGATCATGTTTTGCAACTCCTTATACAGCGGACTTCCACTGGTAAAAAATTGCGCTATAAAATCAGGTACGAATCGCAAATGAATGTGCTTTGTTCTGCAAGTTAAAAATTATCAGCCCATCCCTGTAATTTTTTCTCCAAAACTTCTAAGGGCATATTTCCACCGTTGAGTACTTGTTCGTGAAAGTCGGCCAGCGAAAAACGATTTCCCAATTGTTGTTCGTACTTTTTCCGCAGTTCCATGATTTTAAATTGCCCTATTTTGTAGGAGAGTGCCTGACCGGGAATAGCCATATAACGTTCAATTTCGGCAGTGGCTTCTTCCAAACTGATGCGTTCATGACTGCGCATATACGCAATGGCAGAATCCCGGCTCATTTGTCGTGTATGAATGGCCACATCCACCACCAAACGGATCGCCCGGTGCATGGCATCACTCAGATGACCGAAATATTGATAGGGATTTTTAAACAGTCCCAATTCAGGCCCCAAGGTTTCTGTGTATAAAGCCCAACCTTCAGCATAAGCACTATAACCCAAAAATTTACGGAAAGCAGGAAGCTCCTTGTTCTCTTGTTGCAATGAAATTTGGTAATGATGTCCGGGTATAGCTTCATGCAAAAAAAGAGTCTCCATACCAACGATATTAAATTTACGCGGATCGAGAATGGGTGTGTAAAATATGCCCGGGCGAGTTCCATCTTCGCTCCCGGCATTATACTCCGCACTCGCACTTGCTGCACGATAGGCTTCGGTTTGTCGGATTTCAAATTTGGTTTTAGGTACGGCCTTGAACATCTTTTTTAAATAGGGTTCCTGAATACGATTGATGGCCCAAAAACTATCCAGTACTGCTTGCGCGGTCGTAAATGGAAAAAATTGAGGATCCGTATTTAGGTGATCAAAAAATGCCTGTAAATCTCCTTTGAAACCCACCTGCGCTTTTACCTTTTCCATTTCCGCCGTTAATCGATCAACTTCTTTTATACCCATTTGATAAATCGTATCCGGACTCAAATTCGTCGTGGTATAGTATCGGATCAGGTATTGATACCATTCCTTTCCTTTGGGCAGGGCATCTAATCCGAATGATTGGCGACATGCAGGCAAGTACTCCTTCTCGAAAAAAACTTTTAAGCGTGCGTATGAGGGGATGATGGAATGACTGATCTCATAAAAATAGGCATTACTCAAAGACTTCTTTAGGGAGTCGTTGAAGGAGGCCGGCATTTGAAGGATGGGTTGATAAAAAATATTTTTAGTCGGATCGGTGGTGAGTACCTGTTGTAATTGCGGAATGACTTTAATGGCCAGAATTTGTGGCAAAACAATTCCCTGACTGATTCCCTCTTTCATATTCAGAATGGCGGTATCGCACCATCCCTGAAACAATTGCATTCGTTTTAAAAAGTCGCGGTAATCTTTTTCTGTTTTAAAAGGCTGATTACCAGAACCGCTTCCCAATTGAGGAAACTCCAGGGTAAAACTCCAAAATTGATTAATAGGCATCAGGTGTCCCGGAAAATTGAATGCATCCAGATTGATTTGCATTTCATATTCAAACAACTCCTTGCTGATGGCATCTTCAGGATTCAGCGGCTCCTTCATTTTTTTAGAGGCCTCTAAATTTTGTAGATAAAAGCGACTAAGTTTGTCACGATTTGTTGCGGAAAAAAGTACGGGCAATTGATCGTTATACCGTGAGTCTCCATATGCTGTTGCCTCAAGTGGAAAGTATTGTAAGCGTTGTTCCCAATATTGATCAAATAATTGATGTAATTGTTCATTTCGTGGTAGTGTCGCCTCATTTTTGTTCTGACACGCCATTACAACACTCAATAAAATGATAATCAGTAGGTAAGAAATGGAATAACTTTTGAACATTCGTTTTTTCATTTTCAATTGCTGGTTTATTAACAGGTTAAACACTAAAAAAGGACGCGCAAACGATAAGTTTTTTTTTCATTAATTATTTTTCTCTTATTTTCGCAGCAGAAATTAATTTTTTTTCATAGGTTGATTTGGTTAGGGGTTAAAACAGTCCGTTCTTGTCTAAGAAGGGACTGTTCCTTTTTTTAGGCCTTTTCAATATGCATAAAATCCTCATCAAACAGTTTTCTTAATTCAGTGGCGTCTTTCGGTTTCATGCGGCCGGAAAGAATCAAGCGCAATTGGCGACGACGCAATGCCCCTTCAAATCGACGCATTTCTTCTTCTGTTTCAGGAATTAATTCAGGTACTTTTCGGGGGCGGCCATTTGGATCGAGGGCAACAAAAGTCATGTATGCCTCATTGGATAAATACTTAAATTGGGTTGGTAAATCTTCACCTTGTACTTTAATATAAACCTCCATAGAAGTAGAAAATGCGCGTGTCACTTTGGCTTCAATGGTAACGACATTACCCAGTTTTACCGGATTTTCAAATGAGATATTATCGGCAGAAGCCGTAACAACCGGACAACCACAATGCTTCATGGAGGCCAATGCAGCGGCAATATCCATCCAGTGCATTAAGCGTCCACCCATCAGATTGCCCAGGGTATTTGTATCATTCGGTAAGACCAACTCACTCATGGTGGTCAGTGAGGCATTCGCCGGTTTCGGATTCATTGTATTCATGTTTGGGCAAAGCTAAGTGAAACCAATAGGAAATATTTTATAAACCTTGATTCATCATTGATTTTAGGAATTTTGCCATGAGGAGATTACATTTATTCCTTAAAATATCGATATGAGCATTTTGTAAAAAACCATTGAGTCAATTAATCAATGAAGCAGACGATAGTGAAAAAGGCTTGAAAAAAACGCTGGGCGCCTGGTCGCTGATTGCATTGGGTATTGGCGCCATTATTGGTGCAGGTTTATTTTCAATTACGGGCTCAGCAGCAGCAGCCAATGCCGGACCTGCCATCACCATTTCGTTTATTGTTGCTGGCTTGGGTTGTGCATTTGCTGGTTTGTGTTACGCTGAATTTGCTTCAATGATTCCTATTGCCGGGAGCGCTTACACATACAGTTATGCCACCATGGGTGAATTTATTGCCTGGATTATTGGCTGGGACCTTGTGCTTGAATATGCGGTTGGTGCTGCAACCGTGAGTATCAGCTGGAGCCGGTATTTCAAAAAAATCATGGAAACCTTCGGTGTACATATTCCCGAATCCATTCTATCCGGCCCCTGGGATGGGGGTATCATTAATCTGCCAGCTATCTTTATTGTCGTTCTGATGAGTTTATTATTGGTGAAAGGCACAAGTGAGAGTGCCAAATTCAATGCTTTTATTGTTGGACTAAAAATAGCAGTAGTACTCATTTTTATTATTCTGGGCTTTGGTTATGTCAATTCGGATAACCTGACACCTTATGTACCTGAAAATACAGGCACCTTCGGAGAATTTGGATTTAGTGGTATTATTCGTGCTGCGGCTATTGTATTTTTTGCCTATATCGGTTTTGATGCAGTTAGTACCGCTGCACAGGAAGCCAAAAACCCAAAAAGAGATATGCCCATTGGCATCCTCGGCTCACTCGCCATTTGCACGGTACTCTATGTTTTGTTTGCGCATGTGATGACCGGCGTAACCCCTTATACTTCTTTTGCCGGCAAGGACGGTATTGCTCCTGTTGCGGTTGCCATTGATCATATGGGAACTGCGAATGCACAAGGTCTCATTACACCAGATTACCCCTGGCTGAACAATGCAATCATTCTTGCCATATTAGCCGGTTACTCTTCGGTGATCATGGTTTTACTCATGGGACAAACCCGTGTGTTTTTTAGTATGAGTCGGGACGGACTCATTCCAAAAGTATTCAGTGATGTTCACCCGAAATTTCGCACACCGGCCAAAAGCAACTTATTGTTTTTGTTATTTGTAAGCCTCTTTGCTGGCTTTGTACCCGGTCGTGTGGTGGGTGAAATGACGAGCATCGGAACTTTGTTTGCATTTATACTGGTTTGTATTGGTGTTATTGTGATGCGCAAATCGATGCCCAATGCACCCCGCGCTTTTAAAACCCCTTGGGTACCTTTTATCCCGATCATGGGAGTGATTACTTGTTTATTTATGATGGTGTTTCTTCCACTCGATACTTGGTTGCGATTATTTGCCTGGTTGGCAGTTGGTATGCTGATTTATTTTGGTTATGGTCGAAAGAACAGTAAGCTACAAAAAGGGCTAAAAGACGGAACCCATGTAGATGATAATCATCAGTATCATTAACAATTGCCCCATTCTTAACCGGACGCTGAAAACTAGCCTTGACTGTAGCCAAATGCCGTGCATGGCGGAAGGCAAGAAGATAGCCGGGTAAAGTTTACTTCGATGCGCTCCTCAATAAGTGGTGTTCATCTATCATCATCACATGAATACAAACTATTCGTTTGCTTCATTATTTGCCTTGTTCATTATCGTGCTACTTTCATTTATCTTTACAATCAATCAACAACAAAATGGTTTGTTTGTGAAACACCAAATATCACAATCTGCGATACTTGTGCCTGAAAAATAATAGTTGGTAATTTTCAAATAAGCTTTCAAAATTTACTGAACCATTTGTTGTCAGAATTTGAATACTTAAAAATGTTTAAAGCCTTTCTTTTCGCGCTGTTGTTTTTCTGTACATGGGATGCAGGATGGCTTCGTGCGCAGGAGCAGGTGATTACTGTTTTGTTTGATTACGACAAAGATCTTATTCCGGACTCTTCTATGTTACAACTCATCAAATGGATTCACCAGCATCAGGTAGAAAAAGTATTGCTTGAGGGACATTGCGACAGCATCGGCTCTCGGGCTTACAACCTGGATCTTTCGCGTCGGAGAGCAGGAGCTGTGCAACGACTGCTTACTCAAAACGGAATAGACCGAAATTCGATTAAAACCTGCGTGGGATACGGAAAAGACCGTCCCTATACAGACAACAACACAAATGAAGCCCGACAAAAAAACCGAAGGGTGCATGTCACTTTTTATTATCAGAATCTGGAACAAAAACCGATTGTGGTTCGTGATACTTTAGCGACTAAAGTTGAAGAGGCTAAAAATGTGTTTGATGGAAAAAAGCTGGAGGCCGGACAACAAATTATTCTGGAGAATATGTTGTTTTATCCAGGCAGACATATTCTAAGGCCGGAATCATTACCGGAATTACATGCTTTATTAAAACTCCTACGGGCAAATCGAAATCTGGTCATTGAAATACACGGACATGTTTGCTGCACGACCACCGAACCTGATGGGTATGATTGGGATACGGATAGTCATGATTTATCGCTCAACCGGGCCCGGTTCATTTATGAATATCTCATATCCATGGGCATTGGAGCCAAACGCCTCAGCTACAAGGGTTTTGGTGGCACGCAAAAAATTCATCAAGAAGAAAGTGACGAGACTTTGCGCGCTGAAAACAGAAGGGTTGAAATAAAAATAGTTTCGTTGTAACCTTTTCGAATTCGTTTCGATGAAATCTTAGCCTTGCTCTTTCATGAGCTCACTAATGTCCATCATGATTTTTTTGGCAATCGCATTCGCCGTATTTTCTGAAGTACTTTCGGTATAAATCCGAATGATGGGTTCAGTATTTGAAGTACGCAAATGCACCCATTCCTTATCGAATTCAATTTTTAAACCATCCTCCGTATTCATTGGTTGCTTTTTATACTTTTCTTGAATACCCTGAAAAATACGCTGAATATCCATTCCGGCTTCCAGATCAATTTTATTCTTCGACATATAATAGTCCGGATAAATTCTGCGGAGTTCACTCACTGATTTTCCAAATTTGGCCAGATGGGTAAGAAATAAAGCAATTCCGATTAATGCATCGCGGCCATAATGAAGTTCAGGAACAATGATTCCGCCATTGCCTTCACCGCCGATCACCGCAGAAACTTCTTTCATTTTTTTAACCACATTCACCTCACCAACGGCACTGGCAAAATACTGTCCGCCATGCTTTTCAGTAATATCGCGCAGGGCTCTGGTGCTGGACATATTTGATACGGTATTGCCTGGTTTGCAACTCAGTACATAATCGGCTATCGAAACCAAGGTATACTCTTCGCCGAACATACTTCCATCATCACATACAAAACATAAACGATCCACATCCGGATCCACCACAATACCCAAGTGGGCATTTTCTTTAACCACTTTGGTAGAAATATCGCGCAGGTTTTCGGGGAGAGGTTCAGGATTATGGGCAAAACGTCCATTCACTTCTTCGTTAATCACCAATATTTCCTGAACACCTAACTGACGGAGCAATTCAGGTACAAAGGTTGCACCCGTGCTATTGATACCATCCACCACCACTTTCAAATTCAGGGCACGTATGGCAGTTGCATCAACCAAAGGATGAGCTAAAATAGCATCAAAGTGTTTTTGCATGTAAGAATCATCCTCGGTGACCTGCCCCAGTTTATTGATTTCCGCAAAAACAAAATCTTCCTGCTGACCGCGTTCGAGCACCATTTGTCCTTCTTCGGCTGAGATAAATTCTCCAACAGCATTGAGTAGTTTGAGGGCATTCCACCCTTTGGGATTGTGACTGGCCGTTAAAATGATTCCACCACCAGCAGATTCCATTTTCACAGCCATCTCAACCGTTGGTGTGGTACTTAACCCTAAATCAACCACATCCATACCCATGGCTTGCAAGGTACTAACGACCAGGTTACGAACCATGGAGCCTGAAATTCGGCCATCGCGGCCAATCACCACCTTGGAATTACCGGTTTGTTCGAGAATCATCCGCCCATAGGCAGCGCTATATTTAACAATGTCGATGGGTGTGAGCCCCTCGTTAGGTTTACCACCAATTGTACCACGAATACCAGAAATAGATTTGATTAAAGCCACATTGAAAATTTGAGGTTGCGAAAATACGGCAATTCAATTGCAAAATTGTAACGCTTTGCAGGCTATTCACACTAAATTTGGGGCTTATGTCAGAATGGTTTAAAGATTGGTTTGATTCGCGCTACTACCATTTGCTGTATGAACACAGAAATGAAACGGAAGCTGTCGACTTTGTGAATACGCTTTGCGATTATCTTTCCGCACCTCCGGAGGCCCTCCTGCTGGATTTGGCCTGTGGCAAAGGCCGGCATGCAAAACAATTTGCACGAAGAGGATTCCGGGTAACCGGCGCTGATTTGTCGCTTGCGAGCATAGAAGCCGCCAGCAAAGAAGGCAATGACATGTTGGAATTTGTGGTACATGACATGCGCAATCTTTTTCGCATTAATTATTTCGACATCATCTGCAATTTATTTACCAGTTTCGGTTATTTCCGCAGCAAACACGACCATATCCTGGCGGCAAGGAGTATAGCCAGTGGATTACGCCCGGGCGGAACCTTTGTTTTTGATTTCGTGAATCAGGCCTATGCCTTTCAACAAATTAGTGCCAAACCCAGTGAAAAAATTGAAAAAGGCGGGATAACATTTGAAATCGAGCGCACTGTTCAGGGCTCACAAATGATTAAATCGATTCGTTTCAGAGACGGCGACCACTCTTTTCATTTTGAAGAAAAAGTAAATAGCTTTAGTAAAGATGAAGCTATCCGGTTGTTTGAAAGCGTTGGTTTACATTGGAAAGAAGCATTTGGCTCTTATCAATTGCAACCTTATGATGAATCAGGGAGTCCCCGAATGATTTTGATATTCGAAAAATAAACCATGGACTTTCTGCAACATATCGATCAGCAGATCTATACGATTGTTCAGGAATGGGGTTCAGATTGGGGTGATGTATTCATTCCTCTTACTTCGAAACCCATATTTCTGGGCACCTGTTTATCTCTATATTTTGGTATGGATGTGGACCCGTTACAAACATCAGGGGCTGTGGTGGTGTGCCTTCTTTTTTTTGTGTTTCGTGTTATCCGATTTTATCAGCGCCAGTATCATCAAACCTTTTGTCATGCGACCAAGGCCTTGCCGTAATCCGGAATTAATGGCCGTATACAGAGGAATCATACCCTGTGGCGGGGGCTATAGTTTCCCGAGCAGCCATGCAGCCAATCATTTTTCCCTGGCTGTTTTTATCATACTCACGTTGGGAAAAAAGTCCGGCATGATATGGGTGATTTGTCTGGCTTGGGCTGGCGCGGTTTGTTTTGCTCAACTATACGTCGGTGTCCATTATCTCAGTGATTTGTTAGCTGGGGCTCTATTAGGTGCGGTCATCGCCTGGATTTTGTCAGGCCTTTATCTGCAACGTTTTGGCCCATTTAGTGCGCCACAAAAACAAACCTGAGTCAAAATATCTAATGGTTTCATCACTTCAAACCCCATGAAAAAATGAAGTATGCAATCATGAGTTGTTTGAGAAAGGAATGATTGGCATTCCTGGTAAAATCGCCCCAATCATTTGCTGTGTTCAACTTCAATTTAAGCCAATAAATCGTTGTACTTTTACCGCTTCAAAATGATCTGGACCTATCTACTCTCATTGTTTTTACTCACCTGCCTGGGTGGTTCCTTACCACTGATACGTTCCGGGTTTAAGGCGAGTTGGATTCCACTTTTATTGGCATTCTCCGGCGCCTTTTTGTTAGGCATTTCCACATTACATCTGATGCCTGAAAGTTTTCATGAACTGGGTCATAAAGCGGGGCTCTATATCCTTTTGGGATTTTTCGTGCAGCTCATTTTACAAAAATTATCACATGGTGCCGAACATGGGCATATCCATACCCATGATGCCGATCATCAACAGCATGGCATAGGTGCTATATTACTTGGTTTAAGTATTCATGCTTTTATGGAAGGTATTCCGTTGGGTTTTAATTATCAGAATCAAATCACCATGCCTTCGATATTTTTAGGAGTAGCTGCTCATAAAATTCCGGAGGCCTTAACCTTGAGTATTTTATTATTGAGTGCGGGTTTCAGTAAACAAAAAGCGTGGCTGTTCTTATTCGCATTCGCCTTCATTTCTCCTCTTTCGGGCATTCTGGCATTGATTTTCGGACAAAAGTTCTACTTCATTTCCAGCATACTCACCAATATCATCCCTTTTGTAATCGGCGCATTCCTGCATATTGCGACCACCATTTTGTATGAAAGTGGTACTAAGAAACATGAACTCAGCCGACAAAAAGTCATGGCCGTAGTGATTGGCTTGGGATTTGCGTTATTGACTTTGTTGTTTGATACCATTCCACACAGCACTCACAGTCATTAAAAAAATCGCATGAAAAAGTTTATTGTATTCCTGATTGGTCTTTTTGCGGCCCAATCAAGCTTGTTGGCTCAGGAAAAAAGTTTGCTCTGGAAAGTCAGCATGAAAGGCCAACCTGATTCCTATTTGTTTGGTACCATCCATGCCATTTGTCAGTCAGATTATTTGGAAATGGAATTACTTCATCAGGCGCTGGAAAGAAGTCAGCAATTGATTCTTGAGGTAGATATGAATAATCCACAAGCCATTGCGGACATGCAATCGAAAATGATTTTACAAGGTGATACCACTCTACGTCATTGGATTCCGAATGATGATGATTATTTATTTATTGCTGAAGAATGTGCCCGTCATGGAATTGCATTGGAAGAGTTTATGCAATTCAAACCGATGATGTTGATTTCGATGTTGTCGATGAAAAGTTTCCAATGTGAAAACCTGGCATCTTATGAAAACAATCTGACGCAAATGGCGCAAAAAGTAGATAAACCCATTTTAGGTTTAGAAAGCGCCAGTTATCAACTCAATCTCTTTGACGCACTCAGTTCTGAGGACATTGTCAGTATGATCAAAGCCACACTGGAAGAAATAAAGGTAGCTGAACAAACCAGTGCCATGACGCAACTATACCGCAATCAGGATATTCAGGGCTTGTACGAAATGGTCGCACAATCGGCTGAAATGAAAGATCATCAGGATTTATTTTTAACCAAGAGAAATCAAAATTGGGTGAAGGCTTTACCCGAATTGATGAATCAAACTTCCTCCTTGATTGCTGTAGGGGCAGGTCATTTGGGTGGCCCACAAGGGCTTATTGCCTTGTTGAAATCGAAAGGTTATCAGGTAGTCCCTGTTAAGAATTTTCCGTAAACAAAATTCCCACGAGAATCAGGAAGTGGGCGGCGTGTTGATGATCTTTAGCATGGCCTCATGGATTTTGCCATTCGTGGCGAGTGTTTGTTTATCATAAACACTATATGGATCCCCGTTAAAATTTGAAATACGTCCACCGGCCTCTTCAATAATGAGATATCCGGCTGCGATATCCCAGGGATTCAGGTTGTATTCCCAAAAGCCATCAAAACGCCCGGCGGCTACCCAACACAAATCAATAGCTGCACTGCCGAGTCGGCGCACCGGTAAGCCCATACGGATGAAACGTTCAAATACCGAAATAGGGTCCATATGAACTTCAACCCAGCGATACGGAAATCCGGTCACCAAACAGGCACTTTCCATCTGATCGTTATTGGATACCTTGAGTGGACGATTATTTAAAAAAGCGCCTTTTCCTCTTTCAGCAAAGAACAATTCATTCATAAAAGGATTAAATACCGCCCCCAACATCATGACGCCATTATGCTCTAATCCAATACTGATACAGCAAATAGGAATGCCATGGGCAAAATTAACTGTACCGTCAATCGGATCGATGATCCATTTATATTCAGACCCGGTACTCATTTCACCGGCCTCTTCACTCAAAATAAAATGTTCGGGAAATTCAGCCCGAATCACGTCAATAATCGCTTCTTCCGCTTTTTTGTCGACTTCAGTTACCAGATTATTGAGCGAGTCCTTACTCTGAATCTCAAAAGTCCCTTCAAAGTAATGCCGAAGTAGATCAGCACCGGCATGTACAGCGCGCAGCAAGGTGTTTTTGAGTAAATCATTCATAATATTCGGAGTATTCGGTTATTTTTGGACTGTCACAAAGATATCCTGTTTTTTTCTTCAATGCAATTAAGCGTTATTATTGTCAACTACAATGTCAGGTATTTTCTGGAGCATTGTTTATTATCCGTCGTCAAAGCCTGTCAGGGCATTGATGCGGAAATTTTTGTGGTTGATAACAATAGTCAGGATGGAAGTGCAGAGATGGTCAAAAGCCGTTTCCCTCAGGTTCGGTTTATTGCCAACCCGGACAACCCGGGATTTGCCAAAGCCAACAACCAGGCCGTAGAATTAGCTAAAGGACAATACATCTTATACCTGAATCCGGACACCATAGTTCCGGAGGATTGTTTTCAGCGTTGCCTGCGATATATGGATGCTCACCCGGATGCAGGGGCATTGGGCTGCAGATTAATTGATGGTAAAGGTCAATTTTTACCGGAGTCCAAACGGGGATTTCCTTCTGCACAGGTAGCATTTTACAAAATCAGCGGATTATCTGCATTCTTTAAAAAATCAAAACGCTTTAATCAATATCATCTGGGATATCTTCCCGAGCATGAAATCCATGAAGTAGATGTTTTGGTTGGATGTTTTATGTTTTGTCGAAAATCGGTCATTGATCAATGTGGAAGCTTCGACCCGGATTATTTTATGTATGGAGAGGATATTGACCTCAGTTACCGCATACAGAAAGCAGGATTTAAAAACATTTATTTTCCCGAAACAACCGTCATTCATTACAAAGGAGAAAGTACGAAAAAAGGCAGCCTGAATTATGTAAAAATGTTCTATCAGGCGATGATTATTTTTGCGAAAAAACATTTTCAATCATCCCAGAAGCGTGCCTATGTTTTTCTGATTCAATTGGCCATTTACCTGAAAGCCATGCTGGCTTTTGGGGCCGGTTTGTTTACCCGCATCAGGCTCCCCCTCATTGATGCGCTGATGATGTTGGGTTCTCTCTGGGTCACCAAAAATATCTGGATCTTACAAGTAAAAACCAGCACCCATTATTCAAGCACACTCCTATCGATATTTTTCAGTGTATATATTCTAATTTGGTTAAGTAGCCTGTTTTTTAGTGGTACTTATGATCAACCCTACCGATCAGGGCGATTGCTGCGTGGCATGTTGGTAGGTGGCATGATAAGTATTGCCTTATATGGTTTACTCAGCGAAGACATGCGATTTTCGAGAGGCATTACAGTAATAGGTGCCTTAATGGCAACCTTGCTGATGCTGGCTTATCGATGGTGTTTACGACAAATGGGCGTAAAGAGTCTGCAGGCTGATAGTAGCCACAAACCGGTGGTCATTATCGGAACCTGGGAAGAAGAATCAGAAGTCAGGGCATTATTACAGAAAGCAGGTATTTATAAAACCATTCTGGGCAGTATACATCCGGGCAAGGTTAAACAAGCCTCGCAATTGGGTGTCTTTGCACATACCCGGCAATTGGCACGCATTTATGATTTGCATGAAATGATTTTTGTACAAAACGAACTGAGTTTTTCTGAAATCATCCAATGTATGCAGGATTGCGGTCCTCAACTGGAGTACAAAATACATAGTCGGGGTTCCGATAGCATCATCGGTAGTAACTCAAAAGACACTGCCGGAGATTTATATACCACTGATTTTGTTTACAACATTGATACCCCGGCCAATAAACGCAACAAACGTTTACTGGACATTCTGGTTTCCTTGTTGATGTTATTGGGGGGCCCTGTTTTAATTTGGTTCGTAAAAAATAAAAAACAATATTTTGGGCAGTTATTGCTCGTTCTGGAAGGCGACAAAACACTGGTTGGCTACCGTGACCCACAATTCCCCCCTTTACGTGAGCCGGTTTTTAACCCTTATCATGAAACTCAGGACTATGAAATCCCTTATGATAATCGAGAACATCTGGATTATTTGTATGCCAGGGAGTACCATGTTTGGACCGACCTGAAAATTATCCTCAAAAAATGGCGTTCATTATAAGTTAGTTGGGCTCCACTAGAGCGCATTTTACTGAAAGAGACTCTGAAACGATGCAGAATGAGCAATGTGGTCCGGAAACAAAGAAATCAACTCAAATTATTCCGATGATTTAAACAGGAAACAACTTTCATCATAAAGTTTGAGTATTTGTTATATGCTTAACTTGCAAGCAAATCGCAGGTCGGCACTGGCGCATGTTTACGCCCTCCTTGTAAGAATAGACGACGTGGGATGAGAATTGGTCTATTTCCCCATTGTCTTAAGCATTTCCAACGCCTTTTTTTGCCAAACACAGCAATTATATTATAAATTTCTTGACAAATTATATCCACAGAAAAGGTATAACTTGCGATTTGAATGAATCAGTACGAACAACTCATTGCCCGACTGGACGCCTTTATACGCCGATTTTATACCAATAAACTTATTCGCGGGGTGCTCTTGTTTTTGGCTGCTGCCCTGGCCTATTATTTATTGGTCAGTTTGGGTGAATACTATTTTTATTTTCCTTCCTGGGTGCGTTTTAGTTTGCTGGGAATTTTTATCAGCGTCGGTGGATTTGCACTCGTGTGGTTAATCATCATCCCACTCTTACAAACCCAAAAATTAGGCAAGGTTATTTCTCATGAAAAAGCTGCTCAAATCATCGGCAATCATTTCCCTGATGTACAGGATAAATTATTGAATGTATTACAACTTCGGTCTAAAGTAGGAGACGCCAGAGAATCGCAATTGTTATTAGCCAGTATTGAGCAAAAAACAAAAGAACTGAGTCCGATTCCCTTCCAATCGGCCGTGAATTACTCCAAAAACAAAAAATACCTCAAATATATTTTGCCCCCGGTACTAGCCGGTTTGTTCATCTTATTGGCATCACCCGATGTTTTGATTCAATCTTCCAAGCGTCTGTTATCTCCCTCCAAAACGTTTATTCCTCCGGCTCCTTTTGAAATCACCCTCAAGACCAAAAATCTACGTGTGGCTCAATTTGAAGATATTGAGGTGATTGCCGGTACTCAAGGAAAATCTGCACCCGATCAAATGTATATGTTGTACAATGGTCAGGAAATATTAATGCAAAAAAAAGAAAACGGAACATTTGCGCATACCTTCTATAAGGTCCCCAAAAATATTTCGTTTCAATTAAAAGCAGCTGATGTACTCAGCAAGACTTACGATATTCAAACCTGGTATAAACCACTGATTAAACAATTTCGGGTTTCGGTTGACTATCCCGATTATACGGGACGTAAAGATGAAATGCTGGATAATATTGGCGACATCATTGCTCCACAAGGAACAACACTTCGTTGGGTATTTCAAACTGAACATACTGAGCAAATGGAATTTATCATGGGTCATGGAAGTCCGGTAAAAATGCCTGGGCAAATGCAGCAATTTGTTTATACCCAAACTTTTATGCGCGATACCAGCTATAGTATCCTCATTTCGAATAAAGACTATGCCGGTAAGGACACCCTGAAATACCAGGTTTCAGTGATTCCGGATCAGTTTCCATCCATCAATGTGCAACAATATAATGATACCCTTACCGACAATTATGTTTTGTTTGTTGGCGAAGCAGGCGATGATTATGGCATCCGAAATGTTTCATTACATTATAGCATTCAAAAGTGATGAACAAGGGCAAGCCTTAGGTGCACCCAAACATGGCTCATTGCCTGTACCCATTACCGCCGGTACTTTCACCACTTTTAATCAGTTTCTCGACATAGAAACCTTAAACCTTCAAGCCGGCGATCAATTGAGTTATTATTTTTCGGCCTGCGACAATGATGCCGTGAACGGCAGCAAATGTGCCAAAAGTGTGACCTTCAGCTATGAAAAACCAAGCATTAAAAAACTCGATTCCCTGGTTGAAAAAAATCAGGAACAAGTGAATAAAGACCTGAACAGCGCTTCCAAACAAAACGAAAAAATTGAAAAAGAGCTCAAGGAAATGCAAGAGAATCTTTTGCAAAAAAATGAACTCGATTGGCAGGACAAAAAGAATATGGAAGACATCATGCAGCGCAATGAAAACCTCCAGAAACAAATAGAAAACATTCAAAAAAAGTTTGAAGAAAATAATCGCAAATCCGAACAAAAAGAATACTCCGAACAGTTGAGAGAGAAACAGGAGAATATGGAAAAACTGCTCGAAGAGCTTAAAAATAATCAACTCGATGAACGCATGAAGAAAATGGAAGAGTTGATGAAAATGTTGAACAAAGATAAATTGTTTGAAC
Source organism: Bacteroidota bacterium (assembly GCA_016715505.1). Taxonomy (GTDB): domain Bacteria; phylum Bacteroidota; class Bacteroidia; order Chitinophagales; family Chitinophagaceae; genus OLB11. Next base: position 11,405 of record JADJZY010000019.1, on the reverse strand, counting down.
AACTCAAGGAAATGCAGCAAGACAATCAACTCATGGAAAAAGATCTTGATCGTATGCTTGAATTGATGAAACAGTTAGAACGTGATATGCGCCTTGAAGACCTCGCCAAAAAAGCAGAAGACCTGGCTAAAAAGGAAGATGCCCTGAACAAAGAAACAGAACAAAAAAGCAAATCCGAACAGGAACTCAAAGCGCAGCAGGATAAGCTGAACAAAGAAATGGAGGATCTGAAAAAGGACATGAAGGAAATGGAGAAAGTGAATGAGGAAATGGAAAACAAAGCCGACCTCAAGGATATTAAAAAAGATCAGGAAGACGCCGAAAAACAAATGCAAAATAGCTCGGATGAATTGAGCAAAAGCAATTCAAGCAAAGCCTCGAAAGCCCAAAAAAGTGCAAAAGAGAGTTTGCAAAAAATGGCGCAAAAAATGTCCGAAGCTGCTGCCGGTGGTGGCCCCGACGAACTCGAAGAAGATGTGAAAGCAGTTCGCCAAATTTTACAAAACCTGATTCGTATGTCATTCAGCCAGGAAGACCTGATTTCGGACACCCGTAAAACAGCCATCTCCGACCCGAAATATGTGACCAACATTCAAATTCAGCAAAAAATTAAAACCGACGCCAAAATGATTGCTGATAGTTTATTTAAACTCAGTAAACGGCAGGCACGCATGGCTTCGACGGTGAATAAAGAAATTGATGCCATCAACCGCAACATGGCAAGTGCCATTCAGCAAATGGAAGGCCGCGGTGTGAATCAGGCGACCATGCATCAGCAGTATGTGATGACCGGTGCCAATAACCTGGCCCTCATGCTCAATGAAATGTTGCAAAACCTCATGGATCAGCAGGCCCAACAACAAGGCGGCAAGCCGGGAAGTGGAAATTGCAGCAAACCCGGGGGCAATTCGCCGAGTGGTAAAAAAGGAAAAAAAGGCGGACAGGGCGTTGGAATGCAGTTGGGAGATATTATCACCAAACAGCAACAGCTGGGTGATGCCATGAAACAGTTAAAAGATAAAATGGGCAAACAGGGGAAAGACGGAAAGGATGGTAAGGATGGAAAAGATGGTAAAGAAGGACAGAAACCCGGTGGGCAGAAAGGTGGCGCCCAAGGTCAAGGTGGTGGTCAAAGCGGACAAAGCGGCGAAGGTGGTGATTCGGAACAAGCAGGTGGCGAATCCGAACAAATGGCCCGTATAGCTGCTCAACAAGCTGCCTTACGTAAACAACTGAATGATATCAATAACCAACTAAAAAAGGAAGGCAAAAGCAATCCGAATTTGACGAAAATTCAGCAGGATATGGATCGGAATGAAACCGACATTGTGAACAAACGACTCACCAATGATATGTTGCGTCGACAATCGGAAATCCTCACCCGTTTACTCGAAACCAAGGAAGCTTTACGCGAACAGGATCAGGGTGATGAGCGGGAAAGTAATTCCGGACAAGAGCCTACCAAAGAGATTCCACAGGCTTTGAAAGATATCCTGAAAAATAAACAATCCGTGATCGACTACTACAAAACAGTACCCGCTGAACTCAAGCCTTACTATAAAAAAATGGTTGAGGATTATTATTTGCTGATCAAGTAGATCTATCATTGAAACCGAATTCGTGAAGACAAAAAAAGGAACCGACGACATTTCACACATCCATTGTATGTGGCAAGTTAACCCAGTGAATAGTATGTTGGGCAAACCACTTTCTTGTCTGTAAGGCATTTTACCCTCCTAAACCGACCAGATACTCATTATAGTCATTGGCAAAATAGGCTAAGCATACATTTGTATCCATAATAAGGAAATATGAAAAAAATAATCTACGCCATTTGCGTTTGTGCTGCATTGTTTAGCACTTCTTGTAAAAAATCTACTACCACCACTATAGATCCGGTACCAAGCTCGGTCACCGACATCGATGGGAATGTTTATGAGGTCATCAAAATTGGTAATCAATATTGGACGACCAGCAATTTACGAACCTCCAAGTATAATGATGGCACTCCTATTGCTACAGGCTTGAATACTTCAAATTGGTCATCAGCAACGACCGGAGCATATGCGCTTTACGACGACGACCCATTAAACGATATCACCTATGGCAAACTATACAATTGGCATGCAGTCAATACAGGTAAACTTGCACCAGCGGGATTTCATGTTCCCAGTTCTACTGAATGGGCAACCCTTGTAAATTATCTGGGAGGAAGTAATGCCGCAGGAGGACCTTTAAAATCAACCTCTACCCTTTGGAATTCACCCAATTTGGGCGCTGATAACTCAAGTGGGTTCAATGCCTTGCCTGCCGGGTTCAGAGCTACCACTGGTGGCTACTCATCATTGGGTAACCTCACTTATTTCTGGGGTAACGATGAAAGAAATTCTACTCAAGCTGAATACATGAGTTTGAACCGAAATATGGCTAATACCGCCATGAACGGAGCAACAAAAACTTTTGGGTATTCTGTACGATTGGTCAAAGACTGAGACCCTTGCGAAACTATCAAAAATAATTGGCGAAGTCATTTGAAGGCGCGTGATTCCAATGAATCGTGATGGAATTGGTTTTGTCTGATGATTATTTTCTGTCGATGAAAAATAGCCGCGATTGCAGTGATAGCTCCCTGAAGCCTTAGCGAAAGGGACTATAAACGAAAAGCGCGAACGTTGTTGAATTAGCTTCCACCGATACGCTCCCAAAGATTGAAACAAACATCTTTTCCATTTTTTGATTAGATTTACCCCATCAAGAAGGCCCTCTCCATTTTCGTTTTTATATGTACATTCAACCTACATGGTTGGACGCAAAATCCTTATGTCGATAGCTTGGTATTATACCTGAAAAACCATCCGGAAGAGGATACCATGCGTGTGATGACGACCCATCGGCTTGCCTACCGTTTATCGGAAATAGATCCATCACGAGCTTGGAAATATGCCACCGAAACGGAGCAACTTGCACGTAAATTAAAATTCATCAAAGGAGAATGCCTGTCGAATATCAATTATGCCATTTTAGAAACCAATGAAGGGAATTTTCAAAACAGCGCCGACTATTATATCAAAGCGATAACCATTGCTGAGAAAATAGATTATACCCGTGGACTCAGTATTTCGTATAACAACATCGGGGATAACTACCTGAAATTACGCAAATTTGATAAGGTGCTGGAATACTCCGAAAAGGCCCTGGAACTCAACAGACGCATTGATGAAAAAAGAGGTCAAGCTATTAATCTGGAACAAATCGGGCAGGTGTATTTTTTACAAAATGATTTGGACAATGCCTTAAAATACTGGAACCAGGGATTTGAATTGGCCAAGGTATCATCGGACCCCAATATTTATGCGCAAATCATCATTAATCAGGGTAAATATTTTATTGCTAAAAATCAGATAGAAAAAGGACTGCGTCTTTTAAAAATTGCAGACAGTATTGCCAGCCGGAGTTCGGAATTATATCTGCAAATATTATCCGGAAAATCGATGGTAACGGCCTACAAACAGTTGGGGAAAAATGACAGTATCGCGGTTATTCTGAAACGCATTATGCAAATGGCCGTGGAATTGAAGAACAGAAATGAGCAGAGCGAAATATCCCGGATGATGGCTGATTTTTATGCATCCGCCGGTAATTATCAGCAAGCCTATGCCTCCTTGCAGATGCACAAATCCCTAAGCGATTCGGTATTGAATGAAAAGAATTTTGCGCATGTGGCCTATGTGCAAACCAAATACGAAACCCAACTTAAAGACAAAGAAAACTTAGAATTAAGGGCCATACAAAAATTACAAAAACAAGAACTATCGCAAAAAAATTCCTTTTTGCTGGCATCCCTCTTAGCACTTGGACTGGCGGTATTATCCATCTTTTTATTGATGCGTTCTTTTGCACACAAAAAGAAGAATCTCGAACTGGAAGAAGCACACAAACAATCAGAATATTTGCAACAACTGGCTGAACTGGAAGTAAAATCGTTGAGATCGCAAATGAATCCACACTTTTTGTTCAACTCACTGAATTCGATTCGAAATTTTATTATCAAAAATGAGTCGCAAAAGGCCAGTAACTACTTAGCTAGTTTCGCCCAATTAATGCGTAAAATCCTGGATGCTTCGCAACAAAGTTTTATTCCATTGGAGGAAGAAACCGAAATGCTAAAATTGTATCTGAGTTTGGAATTGATGCGATTCTCCAACAAGTTTACTTATGAAATTCAGGTTGACGAGCATTTATCGGCTTCCAATATCCAAATTCCATCGATGGTATTACAACCCTTTATTGAAAATGCCATTTGGCATGGTTTACTGCCCAAAGAGAGTGATGATGCTCATTTAACTGTAGCATTTAAAGAAATTCCGGATAATCTGAACCAAATTTTATGTGTGATTAGTGATAATGGTATAGGACGGAAAAAGAGTATGGATCAGAACATTGGCATGAAACGGCATAAATCCAAAGGGATAGACATTACCCGTTCGAGACTGAGAAGGCTGTTTGACATGGACAAAAGCGACCCGATTCGGATTGAAGACCTCTATGATTCGAATCAGGAAGCCATCGGAACCTGGGTACTCATCCTCCTGCCTGTGAAATAAAGTCCGGGTTTTGGGGCGAGGATACCAAAAAATCTTGCATATATTTCATCTTAGGCTTACTTTTAGCCATCGTAAAGGGCCTCCCTTGAACGATTTAAATAAAGATCCATGAAGCGAGTTTTATTATTGCTGCTTATTTCCTTTGTCAGTTTCAATACAGATGCCCAGTTTATGCGTCGTAAATTAAAAAAACGAACAGCCGAAGCTGCGGTTTACGGGAGTGTGGGGTATTACGGAAATCCTCATTGGAGCGTAGGTGCCAATATTCAATATTTACATGGGATAGGTCGAAAAAAACAAACATTCAGTATTGGAATGGGTATTCGCGCCAATGTGTTTAGTACCGAAAAGCGGGAGTATACCACATCCAGTCAATACCTGAGCAGTATCAATCCGGGCGGCCCCGACACCATGTACATGCCTGAAGTACAAACCAATTCGCTCAATGGATATGTAGCCATGAAAATTCATATCAAACAAGGCGTGGATATTTTTATCAATACGGATATTGGTGGTATTAATTTCGGAGATGCTAAAAAAACCTATTTCCGTAGTTATGAAACGGCACCATTGCCTCCGGGCGTGGAATACCGTACAGAACCTTATGCCTTTAACCTGAATATGTTTGCCTGGGAGAGTTATGGCTCTTTGATGTCTGAAATTTACGGTTCTTTCCGCCTGAACAAAGTGATGTACTGGCGTTTAGGATTTAATTATTTCCGCAATGAATATAAAGTGGACCAAAATATCCCGATGAACGGCAAACGTTTTAGCCAGAATCACTGGATGGTGATGAGCGGTTTAGCCTTTGATGTACGCTGGAAAAGAACCCACGCCCAAACCGATCGTTGGTAAACATCCTGTATCAGCGAAAACGATTTTGTTTTAACCATTTAAACGCTTCTGCCTGCAGAAAGCCCTGTAGCTTTGTGGAGTCCTTGTGTCCTTCATCCAAACAACAGCAGTTGGTTTGTCCTAAAAAGAGCATTAAAGAGTATTGTCTCAATTCCAATCGGGGCGAAAGTTTGAATGATTTTGTAAAAAAATTCCCGGAATGTGAGCGTTGCAAAAGTTTTTGGGCAAAAATCTACATTACCCAAGAAATTGAGGCCAATTGACTGTTTCAATGTTTACTGTAAGTTCTGCAAGGGGGTACAGAAAAGCTTTGAGGTGATAAAAGACAAATGAGGTAAACGAATATCGACTATGAAAAAGAAGATCATTATCATTGGCGGTGGATTTGCCGGCATACAGTTGGCAAGAAAATTAAATACAGGCGAATTTGAAATTTTGTTGATTGATAAACTCAACCACCACCAGTTTCAACCCCTTTTTTATCAGGTAGCTACATCGCAATTAGAACCATCCAGCATTTCTTTCCCGCTCCGGAATATTTTTAAGCGACAAAATAATATACAAATCAGGGTGGCAGAAGTTAGGAAAATTCATCCATCATCACAAGAAGTAGAAACGAGTATAGGCAATTTTAAATACGACGAATTGATCATTGCTACCGGATGCCGAACCAATTTTTTTGGCAACCCACAATTGGAAGAACATACTTATACACTCAAAAGCACCTATGATGCTATCGCCATCCGAAACCATATTCTGAGCAGTTTTGAAAAAATCATTTCGGCAAGTGGGCCTGAAAAAGAGGCCTTACTGAATTTGGTTATCGTCGGGGCCGGACCCACAGGTGTTGAATTGGCTGGTGCATTTGCAGAAATCAAAAAAAACATCCTGCCCAAAGATTATCCCGGAATCGACTTTTCACGATTGAGTATTTATTTGTTGGAAGGCAGCCCGCATCCTCTCAACAATATGAGCGAAAAAGCGAAAACCGCTGCCACCAGATATTTACTTGAAATGGGCGTTCAGTTATTAACCGGAAAAATGGTTAAAGATTATAATGGCCATACATTGTTACTGAGCGATGGTCAAGAAATACCCAGCTCTACGGTCATTTGGGCGGCTGGTGTAAAAGGTAATTTTATCGAAGGTATTCCGAATGAGGTACGTATGCCGGGAGAGCGTATTCGGGTCGAACGAAATAATCAGGTAGAAGGGTTACCCCACATTTATGCCATCGGTGATATCGCTTATATGCCTACACCAAAGTATCCCAAAGGACATCCACAAGTAGCGAATGTGGCAATTAATCAGGCTAAGTTACTAGCTTCGAATTTAAAGCGAGCATTCAAACAAAAAGCGCTGCTCCCTTTTGAATACAAAGATCTCGGTTCAATGGCAACTATTGGCACCAACAAAGCAGTGGTTGATTTGCCTTTTATACAATTCACCGGATACATTGCCTGGCTGGTCTGGATGTTTTTACACCTCATGCTGATTCTTTCCGTGAAAAACAAACTCATTATTTTTATTAATTGGGCCTGGGCCTATGTAACCAAGGACACCAGTTTGCGTTTGATTTTAAAACCCGCTAAACCTGAAGAATTGGAGAGCAGTTAAAGCTGATGCATGGCATATACGCCAACAGATCACATACAAACGAAGGAAGCTAATGTGGAATTCCGTAAATTTGCGATGAAAAAAGCCATCAAAATATGGGACAACCAATTAGTATCGCTGATATAAAATCCCTTTATCCGGATGAATGGGTTTTACTTGGTAATCTAATAATGGACGATAGTAAAATCGAGGTTCTATCAGGAATCCCACTGTTTCATAGCAAAGACAAAAAGGAAGTTTGTTATATCGGCCGAGATAAGACATCTAATTTCGACAAAATAACCTTAATCACACCGGTTCATTTAGGGCGTAGAGAAAAATTACAGGCATTTTTAATCGTATTGTAAAATGGCCTATAAATTTAAACGAGAACCGAACAGCGGACTAATTCTTGTAAATATTGAAATTGACTACAAGTATGAACTGAAAATGATTTTAGATACTGAGCAAAAAAATACAACCATTGACAGTAATGCTTTGTACCTGCTTGGGCAAGACCTGAAAGACAATATAGGAACCGTAGAAATAGAAACTGCTAATGGAATTATTGAAACCGAAGTCTATGAAATAGATGTTTTTCGTCACTGGCTTGACAAAGAAAAAGTTCCAAATTCAAGTTTACGACTTTTTAGCCCATGGTATTTTTTCAGATTACAACGGATTACTTGGGCTTGATTTTTTAGAAGGAATCAACTTTTGCATCGATACTAAAGAAAATACGATTACGCTTTCCTGACAACCATTGCTTCCGCCTAATTTCGAATTCCTATTTCAAGGTAAAGAGAACATCTCAAAGTTATCATTCTTTCAAAGATGGGAAGGGAGAAGGCTCCTAAGAGCATCAACCCAAATTCTTGGACAGCCTAGGGGAAAAACGAATTAGAAAATCAAATACTTCGGCTAATAGGCCTTTGTATGATTTTCTAATTCGGAGTTACCGAGCAATCCTTTACAGGCTTTGTTTACAGTAGATTCGTGCCTTGCTATTGCAAATTCTCGGTTAAATGTTATCTCTCTTGTAAAAATCGCATAACAATTACAAAAATTTACTCGGGATTAATGCTTAAAAAACAATCATTTACCGGAAGCTGTTCAGGAAATTGACAATTCAGCCTGCTTTATCCTAAATTTGCATCGCTTTGAAATCGAATCCCACCATTGCATATCATACCCTGGGCTGTAAACTGAATTTTTCAGAAACATCTGCCTTGAACCGTTTGTTCAATGAAGAAGGTTATGAGAAAAAATCTTTTCAGGAAGACGCTGATGTATATGTCATCAACACTTGTTCGGTCACCGAAAATGCGGATAAGGAATGCCGTCAGCTCATACGTCGGGTAAAAAACAAAACCTGATTCGACTGTTGTCATTACCGGATGCTATGCCCAGCTTCAGCCACAGCAGATTTCCGAAATCGAAGGCGTGGATTTGGTGTTGGGAGCCTGAAAATTCAATATCGTAAAGCACGTTAAGGAATTTCGTGAAACCGGGTAGCAGCCATTCATAGTTGTGAAATTGCCGCTATTGAAGGCTTTCACGCCTCTTATTCCATCAACGACCGGAACCCGCACTTTTTTGAAAGTGCAGGATGGTTGTGACTATAATTGTTCTTTGCACCATTCATCTCGCTCGAGGCCATAGTCGCAAAGCGATCGAAGTATCCGGCGTTTTGGACAATGTGAAAGGACTGGCTGGAGTAGTGTTCAGGAAGTGGTATTAACAGCATCAACTTGGGCGATTTCGGCAAGGTCATCAGGGCAATCGCAAAACGGAAGAAAGTTTTTATGATTTGATTCAGGCACTGGATGCTTTTGACGGCATTCCACGTTACCGAATTTCCTCGGTTGAACCCACTTATTGGTGAGGAAGTGATGCCTTTGTGTCTGGAGTCCCGGCACTTTATGCCCCACTTTCATATTCCCTTGGAAGTGGTAGCAATACCGTGTTGGCCTCACATCCGACGTCGATATCGCCTTGAATTGTCTGCAGAGAAAGTGGTGAGTATCAAAGTAAAATGCCGCATGCCTTCATTAGCGCTGATGTGATTGTGGGTTATCCAGGCGAAAGCGAAGAACTTTTTGAAGAAACGTTTGCGTTTTTAACTGCATTGGACATTTCCATTTACATGTAGTTTGCTTACTCCGAACGGGACAATACCTCGCCACCACGCTGGATGAGGTCGTACCCATGGCGGGTGCAAAGAACGAATGCCCGACTAAGAAAATTATCGGGTTAAAGATGTTTGAGTTTACCCAGAAACATAAAGGACAGTTGAGACCGTTTTATTTGAACAAAAAATGAAGCCGGACAAATGGAGGGATATACAGACAATTATGTTCGTATTCAGCGCCCCGCCCAAGGCGAAGAAAATATGAACCAAATTTATTTGAAATTATTTAAAACCTCACACTAAAATCATGCATAAATTTAGGTAACTATTCGATTTGGAATGGATGGAACGTTTATGTCGCATGTTCCGGAACACCGGGCTTATATTGATAACATTCACAAAAACGTTGTAGAGCATTATGCGGTAAGTATGGAGGTTATCGATTATGGATCCTGATGAACGTAGAAAGCAAAGAGGCTATTCTGGACTATTTGTCCAAAATCACCCCTTTACTAATGGTGGACGATTGAAGTGGATTCTCTCTTTGTTTATGACGGGAAGAACTATCGTCTTCCTGATCTGGTGTTGAACTAACTGGAAACAACAAAAAATCACGCCACTTCAATTTTTATCAAGGCCCTAGTAAATTCCTTCATTGAAAATTCCATCTCTTCTGATATTGAAACCCATCTCATCTTCTGCTCGTCAGGGTAGTGCGGGTAAATATGGCTGCGAAAACATAATCAGGATCGAGGGATACTGGATGTGCGCTCGCCTGGAGAATTTCTTCAAGGCTATATTCTGGTGCAAAACCTTTATTCAGTGATGAAGAAAGAGCTTTGGTTATACAGCTTATAAACAAGAATCGCCACAAAAGCGATGGAATTAGGTTTCTTAGGCATCGCAGGCGCCAGAACCAATAATATGCTGAAACAGTACAATTTTAGCACCGGATAAAAAGTGCTGGTTCATTGCTGGAGAGGCGGTAAGCGAAGCGAAAGTATGGGTTGGCTGCTCAATTGTGTGGCATGGATGTACGTCTTCTGAACGGAGGTTATAAAGCATTCCGTCAATGGGGACGACCTAGCTTCGTGAGGGTCATACGCTGAAATTGATTGTGATTGGCGCGCAAACAGGCAGTGTGGAAAACCAAAGTATTACAAGCCTTAAAAACGTGGGTGAGCAAATCATTGATTTGGAAATCACTTCCTACACCATAAAGGATCTGCTTTTGGATCCTTGGGTGAACAAGAAACAACCTAGTGCCGAACATTTTAAAATTTGCTCACAAGCTTAATACACAATCAATCCGAAAAAGCGGTTTTTTATTGAAAACGAAAGTAAAAAAATTGGTTGCTGTCCTTGCCTGACGACTTTTTACAACAAATGCATCAGGGTTTTATGTATTATCAAATTTTGAATCGGCACGGATTCAATATCTGATTGAGTTTAGATTATGCGCATCCATGTTGGAGCCATTAAAGGCGCGTTTTGAAAAATTAAACCAAATTCTATGTGGAGATCTATACAAAAAGCCCTAAGCGCTCTGGGATAATCATGACTATGCCGAGGTCAGTTCGGGCCGCGTTGCACTTTATGATAAAACCTATCAATTTCAGATTTGAACGAATCCACCCAGAAAAACACAATTGATTCTTGAATCATTGCTAACACGAAGAAATAGCCGATCAACTTATATTGGCTGTGCCAATCAATTCAATATTTCATGACACAACAAGAACCGATACTACTTACCAATACTCACATGGTGCCGGCTGTGGATGCAAAATTGTCTTTATTGTTTTGGATCATATCTTTGGCCAATTTCTGCTTATAAAACACAGGTACTGGACTATTGGTGGCAACGAAGAAAGAGATGATGCCGCAGTATTTGATTTAGGAGATGGGACTGCCATCATCAGCACAAACCGCTGATTTTTTTATGCCTATTGCAGATGATCCGTTCACCTTTTGGTCGGATTGCTTTCTGCGAATGCGATCGCGCGTGATATTTGTTTGATGGGTGGCACTCGCCTCATTGCAATTGCCATTTTGGGATGGCTAAAGGTAATGCTTTCCCGCCGAAGTAGCGGCAACTGGGGTTATTGAAGGCAGTTCTCAAGTCTGTTTGGACGCTGGCATCCCCCCTCGCAGGTGGACATTCCATTGATTCTCCGGAACCCATATTTGGTTTAGCCGTTACAGGACGGGTAAACATC
>JADJZY010000018.1 GCA_016715505.1 Bacteroidota bacterium | reverse complement strand
GCTTCTTGTTTTGTAACCTGGATAAAAACATCTCAAATAAATGTTTTTTTTTAGTCTATTATCCTGCGCTTTGAATCCTGAATAACCCTAACTTTGCCTTCGCAAAAATTACCCTTCGCATCATGTCCATTACGAATTTTCACCCCAACCTATAGGCATCGCCTTCTAACAACATTTTCGGTTTGCCATCCACACCCGAAAATTCCAGATTGATTATTTATCCCCGGTGCCCTGGAAGGGGTCACTGTTTCTTATCGAAATGGTACTGCACGTGCACCTGAAAAAATTCTGGAAGGATCCTACCAAATCGATTTATGTGATGCCGATGCCAGATTTTTGGAAGGAAGGTTATTATTTATGTGAACAGGATGTGCAAAATCATCAAAAAAAATGATTTCCTCCGTCATTGTGCCGAACTCATTATCTCTAATCTTAGCGAAGGTGGTGAAACGGCCCAAAATGCACAATTGCAAAAAAAGCTCGATGAAATCAACAAAGGAAGCCTCGAGTTAAAGGACCAAATCTATCAGCAGGCTATGTCTCCTTACCAACAAGGTAAATTGGTGGCTTTGTTAGGCGGCGATCACAGCACTCCCTTGGACTCATCAAAGCAGCCGGAGATCATTTTGGCAATTTTGAATTCTCCAATCGATGCCCATGCGGATTTAAGAACACACGTTCGGAAGGTTTTACCTTCTACCCCATGCTTCTGTCATGTTCACTAATGTGCTCAACGAAGTTCCACAAGTCGAAAAATTGGTCCAGGTAGGTATACGCGATTATTGCGACGAAGAATTGATCGCATGGAAAAAATCATCCCCGTATCAAAACATATTTCGATCAGGGGGTACAAAGCCGAATGTATGAAGGCGAAACCTGGAAAGATATTTGCGAGGATATCGTCAATCAATTACCCCAACAAGTTTTATATCAGTTTTGATATCGATGGTTCGGACCCTAAACTTCGGGAAAATACCGGCACCCTCGTACAAGGTGGCTTCGAAGCTGAACAAATTCAATACCTCTTTAAAAGGTCGTTGATAGTGGACGAAGAATCATCGCCTTTGATTTAAAATTTGAAGTAAAAAGCAGGCGAAGATGCCCAGGACTCCATTGATGCCAGCGCGTTGGTGCCCGTATTCTTTATCGTATGTGCAATTTGTTTATGAAGTCCAATGCACAACGCATTTCATATTCTAGTGTGCAGCTAACAGAATCTTTCCAAAACGATATCGACAAGCCCGTGCCATGCACATCATTGCCGACCTCATGTTGCTTCCCTATGCCCTGGAGTATGCCCTCAAATCACCTCCTCAATGGATGGAATCCTATAGGAATTCCTCATTCCTTCATTGAGGTGTTGTTTTTGTTCTCGTGTTTCGCCCACGCTTATTACAGAATAAACTGGGAAGCCAAACTATTTTCCGCATTCTCGTGCCGGGTTTCTTAATTCGCGGGTGGTATGCAATGCGGTAAAACAAACTGCCCTCATTGCCTTGTTGTTTATTTTTCTGAGGCTGCCTGCCTCTTCTTGTTGTTATGGATGGAATCGCGCATTTTTCAGGAACAGTTCATCAGTATTTGATGCAAGTGGCATTCATATTGAATGGTCGCTCCGAAAATCAAAAATACCTTTTTCCCAAATTAAAAAACTGGTATTTAATCAACAATCTCACCTTGATTTTTAGGGAATAAGAAATCCGTGAAAACGCCATCGAACAAACGTATCATCCCGAAGAAATTCAGAATTACAAATCTTTCTCAAACAACAGATTCCTGATTACATACTTCAACCAAATTCTCAGCAGCAAAATTTGCTCTTCGGCTGACGAAATTCTTCTCAGAAAATTTATCAGGTTAACCCGGAAAGTTTGCCAAATGTTTGTTTCGGCACTGACGCTTTATGCCCTCGTGCTCGACAAACTACGTTTCCTTGCTCGACTTGCCCGGGCAGATTTTATTTCAACCGCAAAATCTCAGTTAATTTCGCAGGAATTGTTTGATTACGCGCCACATCCATCTCTCCTTTTATTGTACCCGACGGTCAGGGGAATATTTTCGAAGATACTTGCTTATACACGCTTTCGGCATGGCTGGGATGCTGTGAAGTGGATCCTGAAGATTGGATCCTTTATTCGAAGTGTTGGTAATTCCCAGGTTGAGTTACCCGGCCGCAGAGGAATCGGTATGGATGTCCTCAGTGGCGTAATACGCCTCTGCAGTGCTTTGATGGCCGTCGCTGCATTTATACCGCCTGCTCATACGCTTTGCACGCATGGGCGAAACCCCGCCCGATGCGCCCACACTCGTTGGTTTTGCTATACGGCCGCCGGATGGCATAACGATAGTTTTATGTGCCCGCAATTCGCATTGAACAGGATATTCGTCAGGAATAAGTGTGGGTCTGATGATATTAAAATCCAGAGGGGTTGGCAGTTTCTTTAAATGCCTACCCCAAATAACGATTGGTCAAACACCTGGCCGAAAATTGTTGTCTTACTTATCATTGCCCGGCCGCCCGCAATTATTTTCTGGGCCGGTGGGAATGCCCCATCCTTCCTCGCCTGCCTGTAATGCCAATTGCGTTGATGTGTCCCTTTCAACCCTGAAGAGGAAAACCATCGTATCCCCCCAAGACCGCCTGACATTTAAGCCAACCGCTCAAGAGGTAATTGAATATACGGTACCCCATCTTCAAACAGCCCCATTCCCCATCGTAAGCTTCGGACAAGGCTGCGAAGGCGAACCATTGCTGATGTGGGAAACGATACGTGAAGCCATCATCGAAATTGGAAACATACTGACCAGTGGAAGTATCAATATCAACACCAATGGAAGTAATCCAAAAGCCGTTGAAGCCTTGATGAATGCCGGTTTAGACAGCATCCGGGTTAGCACCAACAGCGCCCGCGAAGATGTTTACGCAAAGTATTACCGCCCCAATAATTACACCTTCCACGATATTGTTCAAAGCCTCAAAACAGCAGGTGAAATGGGCGGCTGGACTTCCATCAATTATTCGTTTTCCGGGTATGGACGGATAGTGCTGCTGAACTGGATGCCCTTTTGCGCAAACTGATCGAAGAAACCAATCTTAAAATGATTCAATGGCGAAATTTCAATATTGACCCCGATTGGTATCTCGGTAAAATTAATGTTCAAGATACCAATGAGCGTTACGGCGTTCGTCAATTTATGGACATCATTCATGAGGAATTTCCGGATATTAAATATGGCTATTTTAATCCACCAAAGAACGAATGCTTCATTTTGATCAGGATTTCGCCCATTAATTCTCATTTTTTTGAGGGCGGTTGGCCCGCTATCCACTGCAAGTCCTCCCGCTATCGCGAGGTCCGGGCTTTACGTTCCTATCGTTGCCGCAAATACAGATTTGCCGGTACTTTCAGCTTGAAGAATTATTCATTGTGTTTATGGCCTTCAAACTATACTTTTGCAAAAATTCTAATCAATGATTCTTTCAGACAAACGCATCATCGAAGAAATGGAAACCGGAAGTATTAAAATTCTTCCTTTTGACCGTTCCTGTCTGGGTAGTAATTCCTATGATGTGCACTTAGGCAAACATCTGGCTACTTATGTTGATACCGAATTAGATCCCAAAAGCACAATACCATTGCACATTTCGAAATTCCTGAAGAAGGCTTTTATTGCAACCGGGTGCATTTACTTAGGCGTCACAGAAGAATATACCGAAACCACAATCATGTTCCTTTTCTGGAAGGCAAATCCAGCACCGGTCGCTTAGGCATTGATATTCACGCCACGGCTGGTAAAGGTGATGTTGGTTTTTGTGGAAACTGGACCTTGAAATTTCCGTTAAATTACCGGTACGTATTTACGCCGGCATGCCTATTGGTCAGCTCATTTATTTTCCGGTTGATGGCGAAATTGAAGTGAAATACAACAATAAATCAGGTGCAAAATACAGCGGCCAACCCAACAAACCGGTCGAAAGTATGATGTGGAAAACCAGTTTTAGAACCATTTATTAAAACAAAAGGCCACCTTTACAGGCAGCCCTTTATCATAAGGTGGTTTGTTGACTATTGATTGCCAGACATTTTGGTTTACCGTTACCTACTTTGAGTTGTCGGTTTTTCCTTGCTCGTCTTTTGTTCCGCTCATTTTAGGTTTACCATTTCCTACTTCATTGGTATTTCCTCCACCGCTCATTTTAGGTTTACCATTTCCAATTGTTGCCGGTTTTGGTGGTGGTGGTGGCGGAGTTGTTTGTTTAGGCGGATTATTTTTAGGTGTTATTTTCCACTTGTGCTGGTTTAGGCGCTGCAACCGGTGCTTTTGATTCGTTGCTTTAGCCATAATACTATCAGCTTTCGCTTTTGCCGCAGTCATCAGATTATTATCGCATTCTGCTTTTAATCTTTCCGCTTCAGATTTCACTTTGGCTTCTACCTGGGTATCCAGTTCAGCTTGTGAAGGACCTTTTACCTCTGTATTACAAGCGGTAAACATCAAACCGGCCAATACCGGAACAAGGATATATTGTACTTTTTTCATTGTAGTAATTTTGAATGTTTAAAAATTAATTTGCAGCATTGGCCATTTGCATCGCATTGACCATTGAATCGGTCATCGACTTAATTCAGTCGTCATGCGGGTTTCACATTCTGCAGCAGCATTTGCCTGGATTTCTGCATTTTGATGGCAGCCAGCGAATCCACTTTTGCCTGAACTGCTGCTGGTCCATTGCTTTTTCACCGCATGACTGAATGGTAAAAACCAGACCCAGTGCGAGGGAGGATAAAATGACTTTTTTCATGTTTTATTATTTATGTGGCCAAAATTACAATCATTCACGATATCCGAAAAAAAATGAAGCGGACTAACAAAATTTTAAGGCTCTGACTGATTAAAAGGAAAAAAAAATGGCAAGTTACTTATATCGCACCGCTACAACCGTATACCTTTGCTGTGTTCCCACCCTGGAGGATTAACAGGAGCTGGTCGTATAAGACTTGCCGGCGCAAAGGTAATGGACAAGTTGACCGTTTCCAAAATCTTTTTCAAAACTAGCCTTTTCTTCTAAAATAAACCAACATGATCACCGGAATGAGGATCATAAAAATACTGGCAATCCAAAATCCATTTTGATGATGCAGGTAGGGAATCTTATCGAAGTTCATTCCGAAAATCCCCAATCACCGTTGCCGGCGCCAATAATGTAGTTACAATACCTAAAAACTTCATCACTTCGTTCATCTTCAGGTTCATTTGACTTAAATACAAATCGCGTATGCTGTTGATGATATCCCGATAGTTTTCAGTGAGGTCGTTCACATGCAAGGTATTATCGTAAATATCTTAAAGTACTTTTTACGATTATCCTGAAATCATCGGATTATCGGTCCTCAAAATATTATTGATCATTTCTCGCACCGGTTCCACATTCCGTTTAAAAAAACAATTCTTTTACTCAACGTTGATGCGGTTCATCATATAGTGATCCTGCATCTCTGATGTAATCTCTTCTTCTAATTTTTCAATCAAATGCCCGGACTTTTTCCAAAACAATAAAATAATGATCAACTATGGCATCCACCAAAGCATATAACAAGGCATCCGTTCCTGAATTCTTAGCTTGAACCGGTCGTTTTTAAACGCGCTCGGATTGAATTGAACAAATCACGTGCAGCATCATCTGAAAGCTGAGCAAGAGTCCATTTTTCAAAACAAAACTCACCTGTTCGCTTTCCCATGGTTCCTTTTGTTCATTAAAATAAAGCATCTGCATCACCATACTGAATGCATCTTCAAACTCATCAATTTTGGGCCTTTGGTGAACATTTAAAATGTCTTCGATCAACAAATTATGTAAACCCAGTTTAGAGGCAATCCCTTCTACTGTTTCACTATTGATAATATCCAAATTCAGCCAATGATTCATATTTGCATTTTTGGTCAAATGCAAAATATGTTCAATAGAAGCATGTTCCTGTATGTCACAATGCCCTTCGTTATAACTGTATAAACTCAGTTGAGATTCCTGACGCGTAGGTTTCTTTTCAGTGATTGTTGGATTACTCTGAAGTATTTTTTTCGTTTGGAGCAATTCAAGCGGATTCAGGTATTGCAGGTATTTTCGTTTCGATTTAGTGGACATCTCTTTGTTTGTTCATTTAGCGAATCATCAGTTGTGAAGCCATTTTATCAGATAGCATAATTTCCTGTCCTTTTTCCAGTTGCACCAATAAAGACCCATCGAAAGCAATCTTGCGCCGGATAACCATCTTTGAATGCAAATGAATTTCCATTTCATGCAAAAAAAGCAAAAGATCAGAGTGAGAGTCATCTACCGATACCAGTTCACATAGTTCACCTTCTTGTGCTTCTGCCAGATTCCGCGATCGAGATGTTTGATATTTCCTTGAGGGTTAGGGATCGGATCACCATGCGGATCTGTTTCGGGATGGCCCAAAAATGCATCCAAATGATCAATGAGTTTAGTAGATTGTATATGTTCCAATTGTTCAGCTACTTCATGTACCTCATCCCAGCTGAATTGTAATTTTTCCACCAAGAACACCGCCCACAATCGGTGCTTGCGGATTAATTGAACGGCGGTATTTTTTCCCGAATCTGTCAGACTTACTTTCCCATATTTTTCATAATCAACCAGGCATTTTTCCTTCAACTTTTTCATCATAGAAGTGACGGTGGCCGGTTTCACATTCAACTCATTGGAGATGTTTTTGGTGTTGGTTGAAGAGCATCCTATTTCTGCAGTAAAATGATAGAGGCATTTTAAATAATTCTCTTCTGTAAAACTGAGTTGCATAGGGTAAAATTACTTCTTTCTTTGTTGCTGTTTCTGCTTTTCTCGTTTCATCATAAATCCCAATTTACTTCAAAGCACTTCTGACATTCAGTCCTTCTGTTTCCCAAAGGCTTCCACCGTTTGATGATGGCTTCAACGATACATACTATGACCTCTGCTGACTTCTTATCACACCCCTACTATATTAGTGTCAGCCTCTATAGTAGTGTTTCTTCTTTGACATTCGCGCATGTCATCGACAGATTGTGATAAGACCTCTCAGGGTAAGTTCAACCACTTTCCTCCATGTAACCTCTACATTTACTTGGTAATGGTTCGTTCAGTTTTGGACTTTTGTTTCTTATGCAACATCATCCCCATTACCCTGCCTAATATGTAGTTTCTGTTCGTAGGTTCAAGTGTTTGCCTTAGGCTTCCTTCAGATTTCATTTCACAATGAACACCCTTGCCGTTGGCTAATGATAAGAACTGAAACTCTCATTCGGGACTTACACCCTAGAGTTGTTGAACATGCCTGACACACATCGAGTAGGAGACAAAGATAGATGAATTCTATCTTTGTCGTCTCTCTCACCACCGTGCATACCGGTCTGGTACACGGCGGTTTGTCAGAATAGTTTTTGTTTGTTGGTGTTTGAATGTAAAGTTTGCCTCTAAGCTAATTAATCCCATTCGGGTCAGTACACCTGTGGTTAATGTTGTTTGGAGTATTGGGCTTGACGCAACTTTAGCTTTTCCCTTACTGGAATTTGCCCATTGGTATGCTTTATCATGATTGACATTTAACCGCCGAAGCATTTTATACCTTGTCCTTATGCGCTTCCATTGTGACCAAGCATTTATCCTAACTCGTTTTCGAATAAAACTATCTAGTTGAGTCAGAGCGCTTTTACTCTCTGTCAACGAGAAGTAGTTCCACCATCCGCTTAGTATTACCCTTGAGTTTTCTATCTTCATTTCTATACTCTTCGGATTGGACCGTTTAAATATTTCACGCATCTTTTCTTTGAGTCTCTCTATGGGTTTGGAACAGATTCTTATCCTCCATCTTCCCTTTCATGTGTAAAATGAATAACCCAAAAGTGTACTTGATGTTGGATAGCTAACCTTACTCTTCTCCTTGTTGACCTTCAAGTGGAGTTTGACTTCGATAAATGTAGTGATACTAGTCATTACACGTTCAGCCGACTTTTGGCTCTTTGTATAAATACTACAATCGTCTGCATATCGAACAAACCTTAAACCACGTTTGTCTAACTCTTTATCCAACTCGTTAAGAATAATATTAGACAATAATGGACTCAGAGGACTACCTTGTGGCGTCCCCTCCGTGCGGGGGGATGTAATCCCTCCTTCCATGATACCTGATGTTAGATAAGCCCTCAACAATTTTAAGAGTCGTTTATCTTCTATTCGCTTTGCTAATAAACTCATTAGGTAGTCATGATTCACCTTGTCGAAGAATTTCTCTAAGTCTAGCTCCACAACTTTTGTGTAACCCTCTTCCAGAAACTTTGTGCTTGTGTTACTGCTTGGTGGGCGTTACGATTGGGTCTAAAGCCATAACTCCATGAATGAAATTCAGGCTCCCATATCGCTGTTAGTCGTTGACTGATACTCTGTTGTATTAGTCTGTCTATCACTGTTGGGATGCCTAACAGCCGTTTGCCGCCGCCTGGTTTGGGTATTTCTACCCTACGCACTGGTTGCGGTTTATACTTGCCTTCCAAAATATCTAGCCTAAATGTCTGGTAGTGGTCGTTGATGTAATCGTTTAACTCTTTTAAACTCATACCATCTACGCCACTAGCACCTTTGTTACTAGTCACTTGCTTTAGTGCATACTTTACATTTCGTATGTCTAATACTTCTTCTAACATAGAAATTTGATATTAGCCCCCCCCAAAAAAAACACTTGCCCCTTTTCTCTTGTTCATACATGATTACACTAGGCTTCTTACACATTTTATCCTCGAGTTCCACTCTACTTTCCTGTGTACAGATTTGCTTTGTTGCTGTTTCTGCTTTTCTCGTTTCATCATAAATCCCAATTTACTTCAAAGCACTTCTGACATTCAGTCCTTCTGTTTCCCAAAGGCTTCCACCGTTTGATGATGGCTTCAACGATACATACTATGACCTCTGCTGACTTCTTATCACACCCCTACTATATTAGTGTCAGCCTCTATAGTAGTGTTTCTTCTTTGACATTCGCGCATGTCATCGACAGATTGTGATAAGACCTCTCAGGGTAAGTTCAACCACTTTCCACTCATGTAACCTCTACATTTACTTGGTAATGGTTCGTTCAGTTTTGGACTTTTGTTTCTTATGCAACATCATCCCCATTACCCTGCCTAATATGTAGTTTCTGTTCGTAGGTTCAAGTGTTTGCCTTAGGCTTCCTTCAGATTTCACTTCACAATGAACACCCTTGCCGTTGGCTAATGATAAGAACTGAAACTCTCATTCGGGACTTACACCCTAGAGTTGTTGAACATGCCTGACACACACAAAAAAAGCGCTCTAAAAGAGCGCTTTCCAATATTTCCAAAAAAATTAATTCCATTTTTTAATTTCGTTCAATCCACATTCTTGTGCATTAACGATTTCAACACCGGCGTCACCTACTTTACCAGGTGTATGTACAAGCACCAACAATTTTAAATTGTTTTGTCTTTGTACTGACCAGTGATGCTGAGGTTTTTCAAACTCAACTTCGTGTATTTTTGACCACCAGTCCAAGTGATATCATCACCTTGCATATTCGCATTCAAATAATTTCTGAAAACGTGTTCGTGGATGTAACCAGCACCTGCGCTTGTTTGACCTTGAGATGACTGAGGCAAGTTATTTTCAATCAAATAGATGGTATATTTCAAATCTTTTGTGATGGTAGTCGTTTGACCAAAATAAATATCCAAATTTACATTATCACCTGAAGTTTTAGAAACTAAAGCCATTCCCATATTCACAGATGTTTTTAAACGGGCATCTACTTCGCTTTTCCAGCTTCCAGAAGATTTAACGCGATCGATGTTAGCACCAGGATAAGAAGAGTGTTGACCTAACATGGCATTCAATTGATCGAAGAATGACACTTCATAAGGATCTGAACCACCATTCGCATTATGAATAGCTACTGCATATGCTTTATCAGGATATGTTGTAACGATATCATGTAAATCAGCAGCACCGCTTGACATGCACCACACCACTCACCTGTAAATTCCTCTACAACAACTTTTTAACAAAAGAAGTTGGAACAGGACCTACATCCTTTAATGGGTTTGAAGCTACGGGTTCGGTAACAACAGGAGCTGTCCAAACTGGGTTGGTACCTGTCGTGTTTGAGTTGTTTTTCTTACAAGCCGTAAATCCAGCGAAGAGCGCCAGGGCCAGCGAAATGGAAAGAATTTTTTTCATTTTTGTAATTTTTTTGATTTTATGAAGTAAATATAAGCCAGATTGTATCAAATATCCAAATCATTAACATTTGTTAATATCCACATTCTGTTGCTTTTAATAGACGAAATCAGTGGCTTGATAGTTAGTAGACAACACCAAAATAAGACAATCTTTGTTTAAACACCCATGTCTAACCACATAATCAGGTATGAAACGAACTATTGATGAGGGAATTAATTTCGGCAATCTTGCTCTCCTCCTCCACTTCCTTACTTCAGCATTTTTGCTAATGGTATCCGTGACTTTCCGTTTTTGGAAATTGGCAACTTTCATCATTCGACTTAAATTGGTTTCGTTCAGGTTGAAGGCTTTTTCCAACCACACATCCACAACATCCAATAATTCCTGTTTGGAAACCCGGTTACAAATTTTTAAATGGATTACCAGCCTGCTCATTCAGCTTTCCTTTAATGATATCCATATTCATTTGAGGAACCCCCATCCCATCATCACAAACGCGGTCAATAATGCCCATTTGATGAATATCCGCAGCGGTATAGGTTTTATTGGAATTAATAATTTCATTGGCCTTATTAAAACCAACTTTTTTGGTCAAAAAACTATACGCTCCATTCCCGGGAAGGTTCCAAAATCACCTCCGAAAACTAAATCGGGCCGATTCTTCAGCAATGATATAATTACCACTTAATGCACTTTCGAATCCTCCGCCGTAGGTATTTCTGAACAATACAAGCAGAAATCACGTCCATTTCATAATTGCTGTTGTAATTATATACAAGGCAATGCACCTATAGGCATATTCCTTCAGCCCTTTTTTTTTGATTTCGAATACAACTCACAAAGAACTCCAAATCACCACCCAAATTCCAAACGCCTTTGTTCAGCGAATAGGCGCACACGTACTTAATATTCTCCTTCTTAATCAAATAAACAATCAACTCCTTTACGTGAGTCAGATTGTCGAGAAAATTGATAGAATAACATAGTTTATCCTGTAAATCGATTCCTACCCATAGGATTTTGTACTCTTCATCGATTTTCACCCTGAGGTTATTAATAAACATGTGGAAGCGTAGTTTTGTAGTGTATTTAGGATTCTTTAACAATGTGAAATAAGCAGATTTTTTCTTGCAAAAACAAGCATTCTTAGGAAAAAAATTACAAAATTTATATATTTATTATGTGATATTTTATGATAATTAATCAAATGAAAATCATTTATATATAAATATTTCTCAAATGCAAATACGTTAAATTTATATGTATCTTTTAGCCTTTTTCCTTCATTTCTGATTACAGCGTTGGGAATCTTGGTTTTCTCATAAATTTGATTACCTTCGCAGGCCCGAAAGTTCTTAAATTTTATGATAAGCAGATGAAACATCCGAATCAAAGTATTTCAAACCATTTTGAAGCAGGCATGCAGGAAGATGCACCGGATGTAAAAAAACTTCATTCTTCATTAGATCATAAATTTGAACAGTCTCACGCGCTATTTGCCGCATGTTGTCACCTGAATTATTTAGTGGCAGAATACGTGCTGATTTATGCCAGCAAAAGGCCTCCAAACATTTACCCACCAGTGGAGACCTGAGCATCAACACCAAATTGGCCGGGAATCTGGTTTTACAAAAACTCAAAACAATTCATCCTCAATAAGATTGTCAAAGACCATCATATTCATTTATTATTTGAAAACGAATGGATTCGCCAGCTTTTTAACCAAATTATCGATACTCCCGAATATGTTCGATACATTGCAGATCCGAACCGAAAATGGAAGATGAAATTGAAATTCTCAATCATATCAGTCGGGTTGTTTTATTCGAAAATGAGGACTCCCGCCAATTTATGGCCGAAAAATACATCAATTGGTACAGCGATGTTGAAATGATTTTACCAATGGTTTCCGCTGCTTTGGTCACGTCCCGAAAATTTTTTCATTCACCAAATTACTGAGTGCAGATAAAAGTGAATTTGCGCATGAGTTATTATCCGCATACTACGATAAAAGAATATATGTTTAGTTTGATTGAACCCAACCTCATGAACTGGGATGCTGATCGTGTAGCGATGATTGATTTAATCCTCCTTCATCTGGGCGTTTGTGAAATGTTGTATTTCGAAAGTATTCCGCTCAAAGTGAGTATCAACGAATACATCGATATTGCTAAATCTTACAGCACCCCCGCAAAGTGGGCAATTTGTGAACGGATTATTGGATAATGTCAGAAAACAATTATCGGATCAAACAAATCACAAAACTGACTATGTCAAGAAAAATAGTTTGGCTAAATTCTGGTCCTTGGTTAATGGTTTGCGGCATCTCCATGTTGGGATGTTCTGAAAACAATTCCAATCAAACCCTCCCTCCTCCGACAGCAGTCAAGCGCCCAAATTATCGGCAGATTTGGTTTATAATGACGCCTCCATGAAACCTGTTGATTCGGGTATTCAAAAAAGGCTATTCTTACCTTTACAGATACCTTTATCATTTGGACCTATACAAGAAGGAAATTGTGAGTCACGATTTTGAATTTACCAATACCGGAAGCAAGGATTTGCTGATTGCTTCGACCAAAGCCTCGTGCGGATGTACTGTTCCTCAATTCCCCAAAGCACCAATACATCCCGGCGAAAAATCCAGATCTCAGGTTAGTTTTAATTCAACCGGCAAACGGGATATAACGAAAAATCGGTCGTGATTCAATCCAACGCTGAACCAGCCGAACAAGAAATTTATATTCAGGCAGAGGTACGTTGAGTATTTCTTGTTGAAAGCATGAAAAAGTTTCGACTTCTATTTGATAATTATCCTTCGGAAAGAATTACTTTTGGCCATATTTTTTCAGTATGTTTCAATTAGCTAATCTTTTTAATGCTCGGAACAGGCGATAAAACCGAATCCGGCCTGAACAGTGTTCCTTTTTATGGTTGCCATGATTGCGGTGATGTATTTTTTTGATACGCCTACAAATGAAACGCGCTAAAGAACAACAAGGATTTCCGAACAATACAGAAGTTGGAGATACCATTGTTACGACAGCCGGTTTTATGGCAAAAATTGTTCGAATCAATGACGATGGCACTTTATCGGTTGAATTGGATAGAAACACTGTGGTCAAAATGGACAAGAGTGCGATCTCTCTCGAAATGACTTCGCATCGTGAGAAACAATCTGCAGACACGAGCTGCTTAATTTGTTTAATCCGGATGTTCTTACTTAAACTCGTTAGGCAAAATTTTCCTGCTCACTGGCTTTCTAGTGTGATATGGGTATTTTCTTTGCCCAGTATGATTTGCCCTTTATACAAACAAAAAAAGGAATTGAATGAAATGTGAATGCTAAAATTGAATATCTAGAAAAGGAAGTGGAATGGCTAAAAAAAGAAAGAGGCCATACAAAAAGATTCAGCCGTGATGGAACGTTATGCCCAGTAAAGTATTTCCAGACAACCCTCATGAAGAGGTTTATGTGTTGTTACCCTGAGTCCTTCTCCGCAGAAGAACCCATAATATTTTGTTGATTAAAAAACTGTTGCTTACAAACTCCAATACTGGATGTTGCCCAATTTATTCCGATAGATTCCTTTAAGATCAACCAATAATCCTTCTTCTGTCAATTATTTGAAGTAGTTTTCATCCGGATTGGTAGAGTTCATGGCTCAGCGGCAACAATGATGGCACGATATTTCCATTTACTTCATTCAAACCCCATATCCATTTTTATGCATAATTCTTCATGATCTGCACGAGGATCGGTTTACATCCACCTGAACAGATACCCTTTCAATTCCTTGATTAAATCAGCAACCTTGGAATTGCGGATATCCGTCACATTTTCTTTAAAGGTTGTTCCCATAACGAGTATATACGCGCCTTTGAAACATCTACAATTCATTTTTAATAATGGTTTGAATGGTTTTTTTGGCAACGTATTTAGCCATTTCATCATTGATAATTCGCCGGATAAAATCACTTTCGACTTA
>JADJZY010000017.1 GCA_016715505.1 Bacteroidota bacterium | reverse complement strand
TATACGCAAAGCGGCATTTATAGTTCAGTGAATGGTTGTCATACCAGAAATTTTGGATTTGACCATCACCGCGAAATGAGACAAACAGTTCGGTTCAATCTGCATGCGGTACTTATTTCTGGCCTATCAATAATATGACCTATACCCAAAGTGAACTTATACTTATGTAAATGGATGTCAAAATGAAGTATTAACACTATACCATATTTGGCTTGCCTGCAATCATTACTTCAGATGTAAGTGCTTGTGCTGGTCAGGCCGTCAATTTAATGGGTGACGGTTTTCCGGCAGGTGGTGTGTTTAGTGTTTCGGAGTCAGTATATCGGACCGTCAACGACATATACTTATACGTACACGGATAACAATGGTTGCATAGCTTCTTCAGTTCCGCCAATATTTATATAAATGATACACTCCGGTAACTGGTGTTACGATGAGTAATATCGGAGCAAATACAGCAACAGTCAATTGGAATGGTGTTCCCAGGTTAATCTGGTATGAAATACGTTACCGCACTATAGGGTCGGCTTCTGGACGGGAAATGGCACACAAGCAGCGCCAACTAACTTCAAAAACATCATTGGATTGATGGCAGGGACCTCCTATGAGGTGAAGTGAGGGGTTTTTGTACAAACAATGCCAGCACTTGGGACCCTGGAGTGCCACGAGCTTCTTTTACCAGCTTCAGCAACTTGTCCTTCACCGCAAATTTGTCCACGGCAATATCACTAAGAATTAGTGCAACCTTGCAATGTTGGACTCCTGTCCCCAATGCGAATTATTATCAAATTCGTTACCGACCAGGCCGGAGTGCTGGACCAGCAGTGGAACGGCATCAGGTTTAGCTGTAAGTAAAAATATCATCAGTTTTATCTGCTTCTACACAGTATGATGGCAAATTAGAGTGATTGTAATCCTGCTCCTTTTCCAACGGGTTCATGGGTATTTTTAGATGATTTACCTTTGGCAAATAAACCTGGACAAACCAGATATATTAAATCCCAACTTTGAAAATCATGTTCAGATTTCCAAATCCGGTTCCAGGATCAATTAAATGTTGAAGGTTACAACTTAGTGAATCCGCTGCGGTCAATCATGTTTTTGATATGCAAGGCAGAATGGTTTATCAAGTACAATCGCATTTGCTTGAAGGATTACAAAATGTATCCGTTGATGTTTCGAATTTCGCAAAAGGTGTTTATCAGTTGAAGGTATTTGCAAATAAGGAATTGATCAGTATTGGTAAGTTTACTAAACAAGATTAATGAATATTCAAACTGACTTTTAATAAGAGCCGGAGTTTAACGCACCGTTTTTTTTTTTTGTTGAACGAGGTAAGAAAATGAGTGATGGTATTGATCCGTGAATAGGGCTTGCTCATTATTTCAGAGACTCTTCAAATTCAAGTAGGCGTTAAAGGGGAAGTGCTTTGGATAGCCCTCAGACTATGACGCCGAATTTGAAGATGCATGTGTGACCCCTGTTAATGAGAAATAGCAAAGCTTTTCGATTGTTACAGGGGGCCAAACCGTATTAGTTTAGTAATTCCCTCTTCTGTTTGGAGATAACTGAACGGTATGAGAAATGAAAATTAGAAAAAACTGCAAACTAATTGAAGAGGTATGAAAAATTATAGTACATCTAAATGAGCGAAATTCACTCCATCGTATGACTGATATCTCATCTATTTTTCACGTTAATCAGCAAGCCCTACTGAACTTGTGAATTGTAGAAAGTAAACCACAATGTTCGATGTTTGCAACTTATCCATTGGCAGTCTAAATTTTCGTTTCTAACAAGCAAAAAAAAACCGCCTAAAATCAGGCGGCTTTATTTGAATAGGGGCTTATCGATCAATTTGAGACCGTATGTGAGAGAGGGACTCTTTTTTTCGGTTCAAAGGTTCCAAAACGTATGTGCCATTTTTAACTCAGCACTCAAAGGCAAGTCAATTTTGCCTTGTTTGTTGAGACAAGTTCCGAATTCATTACTTGACCACGTATATCACATGACATAATCAAGCTTTTCATCTGTTTGATTCCACAGAACAATTTGTATCTGATTGGTTCGACATGGATTTGGATAGAGGACATAAGCAATGTTGTTTGTTTACATTGATCAACTACGGAGTTCAGGAAGCTGAGGCTATCTCCATCCACATCAATGGCAATATGGCTGTCAAATAGGGGCACCGCCATAATAAACGGTCTCGCCAGACCTGTGCTCTGTTTTCTCTGAAAAGTACAATCGGTTGTTGGTATTGGTCGTCATTCCTGGGTAACGCCAATGCACTTAATAATGGGGCTGGGGCGAGGTTGCACCGCCCAGGTAAAGCTATCGGTTGTTTGTTGCCACGATTTCACTGTAATGCATTTATAATGTACTGGTTCCTGCAGCTGATTTAACCCGCATCTGCCCACTTCCCACGACGGTGTCATGTCTTACAGTATGAAATACGTTTTGCGCCGGTGCATTGCTCAACCGTATCCAGCTACACTGATATTAAAATTCACAGCACGTCTGGAATCGGATGTATGGGTATAACCGGTGGTCATCGGGAAATGAACAATTTCGCGGGCCTGGCTTAAGTATTTTTGTTCAGGAAAAATGATACTGTCGTTGGCGCCACCTGTAGTTGCAGATTGATTATATGCTTGTGCAGGAATGTATAAGGCATTCTCGCCGTAAAAATTCGCATTGGTGGTGTAGTAATAATCCACATTGTACATTAAACCACTTACAGAGTGCGTGCCCCTCCAGATAAACATCACATTGAGCGGTAAAATATGGGTCGCTGGCTGGAATGTAATCCATAGTGCCTTGATAGGGTAATACGTTATTTGCCCAATCGAAATTTAATCCATTGCCATTGTAATTGAATGCTCCAACTCCCATGCCATTCAGGTAGTTATAGGTGTTCAGTTTGCCAAAGTTACTTTGTGTGAGGGTGATTTGAGATGTGGATTGCAGGCTGATGATGCTCAGCAGAGCGATGAATATTCGTTTTTCATATTGATAGATTTATAACGCAAAAGTCTATCCGGAATCCTTCTGTTTTAATAGTGGTTAACCACTAATCTTAGATCTATCCAGATTCTCCGCCCGGATGATGGATTTGAGTCGAAAAATTTACTGTTTAATTTGTCATAGAACGATATCTCAAAAGTTAATGACTGATTGAGTCCTTTATAACTGATGTTTCAGGCCCATCGCAAATTTTAGTAAAGAGTTTTGCCTTCTAAATTCAATTTTTTCGACATATTGCTGCGGTGATTATCAACGGTATTCGGACTTACAAAAGCATTTGAGAAATTTCCACAGAGGTCTTGCCTTCGCCGATCAACTTTAAAATAATTTTCTCTGTGGCCGTAAGCTGTCGAATTGCTATTTCTAAATGTTCATCTTTTTCATTGACATCACTTACATCTTGAAAATGCCTCAATTGCTGGACCAAGTATTGATTGCCTTTTGCCACTGCTTCGATACATTTAATTAAATCGTCGCTGGCATTGTCTTTGAGTAAATATCCTTTTACGCCAGCTTTCACCGCCTCCAAATAATATGTTTTTTCCTTGTGCATCGTCAGGATAATAAATTCCGTTTGGTGTTTTCTTTGAGTACCTTTTGGCATACATCCAAGCCGCTTAAAATGGGCATTTCCAAATCAAGTATCGCAATTTGCGGACGATGGGCCAATATCATTTGATAGGCTGCTAAACCGTATCCTGCTTCGCCCAATAAATGAATCGATGAATTTGTGATGGTATTTCGCGTACACCTGCTCTGAATATGGGATGGTCGTCTGCGATGATCACATTAATGTCTTGCATGATTTGAGGGTTTAAGTATGAATAGATGGATGAAGGTCTTGTTTATGCAAGGGTATTCTGAATGTGCTTTTGGTTCCATGCCCGGGTTGGGTTTCCAGTTCAAATCGACCATGTAGTAAAGCGGCTCTTTCCTGCAAATTCAGCAAGCCAAATGATCGCTGCGCTTTATGATGAATGTTGTTTTTTTCAAAGCCCTGCCCATTATCTTGAATCACAAGTTCGAGACTATTTTCGCGAAGTTCGGCAGTGATACGGATGGCTGTTGCGCGGGCATGTTTAATCGTATTGTTGATGCACTCCTGAATGATTCTATAACAATTAATTTTTGTGCGTTTGTTTAATTGAATTTCATTGATATTCATATCGCTGCTCACAAAAAGATTGGTCGACTCTTTGACTTTATCACAAAGATTTTCCACGGCACTGATTAATCCATATTGTTCAAGTTGATTCGGGTATAAGTCTTTCGAAATATTCCTTACTTCCTCCAGAGCCAAATCAACGGATTGATTCAAGAGCGGGTTGCGCTCAGGCAACAACTTGTATATTTGGTTTTTGATGAACAACAGGTTTTGCCCTACACTATCATGTAATTCTTTGGATATACGTTGTCGTTCGTCTTCTTGAGTTTGTATTAATTGTGCCGAAAAAGCCTGACGCCATTTTCTTTCCAATTTATTTTTACGATGATTCACGAAAAGAATCAGAATCACCACCAATAGAAGCAGAATGATGATGATCAGTGAAAGGCGTTGGATTTTTTGCTTGATTCAATTGTTGTACTTCTTTAAATGGGTGATTTGATTTTGTTTTTGCCCCAACTCATAAAAAGCAGCCATTGCACTCATTTTAGCATAGTATTGTTTTTGATACACAGAATCCTTGGCCTTTATGTACATCTGATGAAAGCGTAATGATTCCCGATAATTACCCTGGGCTTCGAATATCGCACTTTGATTTTTGTAACAATCGAACAGCCAATCCAAGCTACCCATTTGCTGCGCTGCAATGATTGCTGTGTCTAAATGTTTTTGGGCTTGGGAATACTGTTTGAGTTGAATATAAATCTCAGCCAGATGTTGATTCAGCCCGGCCTTCACATCAATGGATGATTGTGCATAGGGCAAAGAGCTAATTTGTAATTCAGCTTCTAAGGCTTTTTGATATTCACCCATTTCATAATATGCATTGGATAAATTGTCAAGTGCGATGGCATAATTTTCATCTTCTTGATTGATTCCTTTATCTTGTAAAATACGTTGGAGCATGTCAATGCCTCTTTGGGGTTGATCCAGCCCGACCCAGGCAAGCGCCATTTCAATATCTACAGCAAGGGTGTCTTCCAATCGCCCGCATGCTATAAAGGCCTCTTTGGCTTTTACATTGAAGTCCATGTACTTTTGAAAATCTTTCATCGCAAAATAGGTTGCGGCAATATTGTAAAAGACTTCTCCTTTTTTACACCGAAGTTGTTTGTTCTCCATCATGGGCAAGAGGTCATAAAGTATGTTAAGTGTTTGGTCGAAAATGCCCATTTGCGACAAGACCAGGGCTTTTTTGTAGGATACCGTAAACTGCAGCGAATCATTTTTTAATTCACTAGCAATTCGGTTGAGCCGATGGAGAATTTCAAAGGATAAAGCAGGTTGGTTGCTGCTCATTGAATCCAATTGCTCCATACCCGCATTAAAATCTTGAATGAGTATATCGCGGCTTTGTGAATGTGCATGTATGCCGAAAAGCAAAAAACAAATCACCCAATAAATTTTCATAGCTAATTGGTTTAAAGATCATACAGGTATCTCAGCCGATTTTTCGGGTGTTGAGAAGGATGAATGATCAAGGGCGAATATCTGAATCGAACGCCAATATGCCAATAGTGGTTAACGACTATATTCCCAAAACATCTTTCATCTGGAATATTCCTTTTTTGCCTGCAATGAATTCAGCTGCAAGAACCGCGCCATACGCAAATCCTTCGCGACTATGGGCCGTATGACTTAATTGAATTTCATCAATTTCAGATTGGTAAGTAACGTGATGTGTTCCGGGTGCAGGATCAATGCGTTTTGAAACAATGGCCAGCTCATCCTTTTTATCAGATGGGTGATTGACCCATTTATGCATGTTGACCTGATTTTCGAGTATAGTATTAGCGAGGGTTACTGCCGTTCCGCTAGGTGCATCCTTCTTTTGGGTATGATGAATTTCTTCCATGCTTACCCGATATGCATGATGAGGCGCCATTAATTGAGCGACCATCTCATTGATTCGAAAAAATAAATTGACGCCAATACTGAAGTTGCTGGCAAAAATAAAAGAGGTATCCTGCTGTCGACAAATGTCTTCTGCTTCCTGTAACTTATTCAGCCAGGCTGTTGTGCCACACACGGTGGGTATGCCCGCTTGTAAGCACGCCTGTACATGAGGAAAGGCGGTTTCGGGCGTGCTAAATTCAATACAAACATCTGCTTTTTTGAGTTCCTCATCATTCAAATCCTGAGGGTTCTGACTGGAAATTTTTAAAACAATCTGATGTCCTCTTTTCAGGGCAATTGTTTCAATGGTTTTACCCATTTTTCCATATCCAATGAGTGCAATATTCATAGTTGATTGATTAAAATGTGATTCGAATACCCAAAGCTACCTGACCATTTTGTAAGGAACCACTTGGTTGAAAGCTGATATCCTTGCTCATATCAAAAGTGCGCAAATGGGCAGAGATATAGGCGTCCAGGATATTGAGTACATATACCAGGGTGCCGGCTATCACGCTTTATTCAACGTATTGACGGTAACCTTTTCGAAGGGTATTTAAATCGTCGGTAGAATATTCAGGAAACAATACCGAGTATTGGGATTATTGTCTATACGATAAATATAGGCTTCATGATATTTACGGTAATTGCGTTGATTGCCTACTAAAAATGCACCGGTTACTGCTGCTGCTGCATACACGATACCCGCCTTCCAATATTGCCTGTTGTAAATTTGTCCCAGTCTGGGTAGGGCGGCACTATACATCCCTGCACGCTTTGGGATTGGGGTTTTTGTATGAAATCGAAAAATTGAATCCGGGAATACTGCTGTCATTGCCGGTTTATGGATAGGAAGCTTTAGCGAGTCTTTTTGCAGACTATCGGTTTGCGCATGGACTTTACCGCTCAGCGTGATGAGAATGGGTAATAATAAGCAAACCCATATCATCGGGCGATCAGATATGAATTTGATCCAGAATGCGCTCCAGGTCGGCATCGTTATAAAATTCAATGGTGATTTGTCCCTTGCCATTTTTTTTTCGTTGCAAAATGACTTTGGTCGATAAATGCGAAGCGATTTGATCTTCAATGCGTTTATATGCAGGCGGTAAATCCTTGCCTTTGTCGGAAACACTTTTGGCTTGTGCAGGTTTATTTTGTTGGATTCTTTTGACCAATTCTTCGGCAGCGCGTACCGAAAGTTGTTGTTCAATCATCTCTTTGGCAGCAAACAATTGTTGTTCAATATGTTCGAGGCCCAACAAGGTGCGGGCATGCCCCATGCTCAATTCTTTATTCCGAACAGATACTTGAATCGATGGCGGTAATTTGAGTAAACGAATATAATTGGTGACCGTTGAACGATCTTTTTTCATGCGATCGGCTACTTCTTCTTGCGTCATATTACACTCAGCCATCAGTCGTTTATAAGCTAAGCCGATTTCGATCGCGTTGAGGTCTTCGCGTTGCAGATTTTCAAGCAGGCCCATTTCCAGAATTTCCTGATCATTCGCCACGCGGATATAAGCAGGGATATCTGTCAGGCCGGCAATATGCGAAGCTTTAAAACGACGCTCGCCGGAGATTAACTGATACTTCTTATTGGGGAGTTTAACAACTGTGATGGGTTGGATGATATCGTGTAATTTGATAGAGGCCGCCAGCTCATTGAGAGGGCCTTCTTCAAAGGTGCGCCTTGGCTGATTAGGATTTACTTCGATTGCACTCAAAGGAATTCGGGTAATGCTTCCCACCAACACTTCTGGGTTTTCACTGGCTTTTGCGAAGGCATTCACTTCATCTTTAATATTTCCCAAAAGGGCGCCGATGCCTTTGCCGATTTGTGCTTTGGTATTGGGTTTATTGCTCATTCTCTTCGATTTCTAAAGTTTTTCGGCGTTGCGGATATGGGTCATATCATTGCGTTGCAAGATCTCTTTAGCCAGATTGAGGTAATTCATAGCTCCTGTTGAATCGGCATCATACATCAACACGGGTTTCCCCAGGCTAGGCGCTTCTCCCAATCGGGTGTTGCGATGAATGATGGTATGAAAAACAGAATCATCGAAATGATTTTTAACTTCTTCCACAACCTGATTCGAGAGTCGAAGGCGACCATCATACATGGTCATTAAGATGCCCTCAATAGCCAGGTGCTGGTTGAGTCGAGATTGTACAATTTTAATGGTATTGAGTAATTTACCAAGACCTTCGAGTGCAAAGAATTCGCATTGCACAGGAATAATTACACTATCGCTGGCAGTTAATGCATTCACCGTGATTAAGCCCAATGAAGGCGAGCAATCAATGATGATAAATTCGTACTGATCTTTCACTTCACTCAATACCTGAAGCAATTTTTTTTCGCGGTTGGGATGATTGATCAGTTCGATTTCAGCTCCTACTAAGTCCAGGTGTGAAGGAAGCAGGAACAAATTGGGTGTTTCAGTTTCAAGAATAACCTTATCAATCGGTGTATCATTCACCAGGCAGTCGTAAACACTTAATTGGATATTTCGGAGGTCAAATCCATTTCCAGTGGTTGTATTGGCCTGAGGATCGCAGTCAATAAGCAGTGTTTTATAATCCAGTACGGCTAAACTACAAGCCAAATTAATGGCCGTGGTTGTTTTGCCGACTCCTCCTTTCTGATTTGCTATTGAAATAATCTTTCCCATCTCGCGCAAAAATGAAGATAAAAAAGGGTAAAATAAATTTTTTTTATACACCGCCCTGAGGATTTGCCGCTCAGGTGAATTGAAAAAAATGAGGGTCATCGTCACTTTGTCGGAGGACTATTTGCCGCAATACTATTTTGTCGAAATGGGATTTGATGTCCCAGAAGAAAGGGGGATTTCGGCTTCCAAGTCATATCCGAATAAAAGAAAGGTCGGAGAGAAATTACTGAGGCTCAAACCGTCCAACAATTATGGCCGTCTTAATTAGGGGTTCGTTTTATTTCAAGACAATGACTGGAGAAGGGGGGCAAAATTTGAACATGATGAAAAATATTTATCTTTTTTTATTGCTTTTGTTGGCAATGAATTACCAGGGCATGGCTCTGACAAACATCAATAGTGGGCCAGTTTCAGGGATATGGACGGCATCGGGTTCACCCTATCTGATTCAGGGGAATATCGTAGTGAATCAAAATCAAATGTTGGAAATACAGCCTGGCGTGGAAGTGATTTTTCAGGGCTGTTACAAGTTCGATGTAAAAGGCCTGATTCGTTGCAAAGGCAATGCCACTGCACCTATTATCTTTAAAATCAATGATACTACAGGCTGGCATGTGGATAGTTTACCCGCCGGAGGATGGAAGGGGTTTGATTTGTTTGATTATACCTATCAGGGAGTAACGGATACCAATGTTTTTGAATATTGTGAAATCCGGGATACCAAATCAGGATCCTTGGTATTTGAACAAGGTGGCGTCTTGAACAATAACAGAAATCTGATTGTCAGCCATTGTAAATTTTATCACAATATCCGCAATACGTCCACTTCTTCAGGGATGTTATGCAATTTGATGTTAGACAGCGTTAAGTATGTACGTTTGGAGCATTGTGAGATTTTTGACAATATCGTTTCCAATCAAATGATTGCCGCAATTGGTTATGCCTCGACAGCCGCGCAGAGTCGTTTTGATTTTAGAAATAACAATTTACATCACAATATCTGCGGGAATGCATTGTATTGCCACAAAATAAAAGCAGATATCCGTTTAAATAAATTTGAACATCATACACGCAAGGGAATTCATCATGGTACCTTAAGGTTATATGAAGATGAAAGTTTGGTGTATCATAATCAGTTTGCATTTAATACTACCGGGGTATTGGGTGCCATTACGGTAAGTCTGGGTAAAACCATCATTGACGGGAACCTCATTTGTAACAATCAATTGGATGATGGTGATTGTGGAGTTTCGGATGGCGGTGCGGGCATATCATTGGTGGGCCAGTTTATGCAAGCCGATCCAAGTCGACAGTACCTAGTTAAAAATAACGTCATTGCCAATAATCATTCCGTGTATTTGACCGGAGGTATCAAGGTATACCATTGTAATGCCCGGGTTGTGAATAATACCATTGTCAATAATAGTTCGGATTATTTGGGGTGTGGAATGACGATTACTGCTCCATTTTCGGATGTGATGGTAAAAAATAATCTGTTTTATGGCAATCTGAATAATGGTCAGCCGGCCAATTCTTTTTTGTCAAACCATGATATTTATGCATTGAGTTTTAATACCCTTTATATGAACTACAATGCTTTTGAGCTACCATTGAGCGAGAGTATTTATTTAGGAAGTGGCAGTTTGAGTGCTGATACGGTTCAAAATAAAATTGGTCAAACACCTTATTTTGTGAATCCGAGCCAATCTGTTTCGGTGATGGATGATGCCCGTTTGCGTGATTTTAGTTTGACGCCACCATCAGTCATGATTGATCAAGGAGATACTGTGGGGGTATTTGCCTCTCCAGTGGATTTTAATTTCAATACAAGAATCATCAATCAACGCATTGATATTGGTGCCATTGAATTTCAAAATCAGGCACAGGGTGTGGAAGAGCCTGAAATTCCAAGCTTTAGGTTTTTTCCGAATCCGGTGGAGGGATCCTTCTTTTGGGTGAGCGAAGAAGCCATCAAGTATATCCGAATGATAGATTTGAATGGTCGCGTCGTGAATGAGGTGCCTTGTCATGGACAAACCAATGGGTGGATATCTTTGGAAGGCATGGCTTCCGGCAATTATATTTTGATGACCAATACCGGGGCGTATTACCAAATGATAAAACGATAAATGGGCAATAATATATTTTGAGTGTTATTACAAAGCCCAAATGGAATCAGGCCTTTGACAAAATTAAAGGCGGGGTGCTTCTTGATAGCCCCGATTGCAGCCAAGTGCCGTGCACAGGCGGAAAGCGGGAGGATGATTTTTGAGCAGGAGAGATGTGCTACAAAGTCATTTGAGCCCAAATGTTGAAATTACTTTTAGGTTTTATCCTTCGAGATAAGACAAAATCTTTCTTGTGCCGAATTGGTGACAATCCGCTGGAAAAGGGAAAAGATATCGCGAAATGGCTTACAAGCGAGTTACCAATTGCTTGACGGGCGCGAGATTAGAGGCGAAATCAACGAAGTATCCACAATTCAGGATATTTGGTAGCCTGATTAGTTTGATTTCTGAAAGGTGGGCCTTACCTTTGCGCAAAATTTTAAAAGGGCCTTTTTCAGGCTTTCAAAATACGAAACTTATGTCCAATACAGGTAAAATCAAACAAATCATCGGTGCGGTGGTTGACGTACATTTTCCCGGAGAAACAAGTCTGCCGGATATCCTTAGTGCCTTGGAAATCAAGCGTCCTGGCGCTACTGATTTGATTCTGGAAGTGCAACAACACCTCGGAGAGGATAGTGTTCGTTGTATTGCCATGGAAGGAACCGAAGGTTTGGTGCGAGGTATGGAAGTGGTTGATACTGGTCGCGCAATCGCCATGCCGGTTGGTGACGCCATTAAAGGTCGTTTGTTTAATGTAACAGGCGATGCGATTGATGGATTGCCACAACCGAGCAAAGCAAATGGTCGTCCGATTCATGCCATGCCTCCTGCATTTGAAAATTTAAGTACGGCGTCCGAAATTTTATTTACCGGAATTAAGGTGATCGATTTGATTGAACCTTATGCAAAAGGGGGTAAAATTGGATTGTTTGGTGGTGCCGGGGTAGGTAAAACTGTATTGATTCAGGAATTGATTAATAATATTGCGAAAGCATATAGCGGTGTTTCCGTATTTGCCGGTGTGGGTGAGCGTACCCGTGAAGGAAATGACCTGATGCGTGAGATGATTGAAGCCGGTATCATGAACTATGGTGAGGCATTCCGCCATAGTATGGAAGAAGGTGGTTGGGATTTGGAAAAAGTAGATCTAGAAGGGTTGAAAGAAAGTAAAGCAACCTTTGTATTCGGACAAATGAACGAACCTCCTGGAGCCCGTGCCCGTGTTGCCTTGAGTGGATTGACGGTTGCTGAATATTTCCGTGATGGAGATGGAACCGGAAAAGGACGTGATATCTTATTTTTCGTAGATAATATCTTCCGTTTTACACAGGCTGGTTCTGAAGTATCGGCCTTGTTGGGACGTATGCCATCGGCGGTGGGTTATCAGCCTACATTGGCTACGGAAATGGGATTGATGCAAGAACGTATTACTTCAACCAAAAATGGGTCAATCACTTCGGTACAGGCGGTATATGTACCTGCGGATGACTTAACCGATCCGGCTCCGGCAACAACCTTTGCCCACTTGGATGCCACCACGGTATTGAGTCGTAAAATTGCAGATTTAGGAATTTATCCGGCGGTAGATCCTTTGGATTCTACTTCCCGAATTTTGACTGAGGCTATTGTAGGAGAAACGCACTACCGTTGTGCCAATCGTGTGAAATTAATTTTGCAGCGTTATAAAGAATTGCAAGATATCATTGCGATTTTGGGTATGGATGAATTGAGTGAGGA
Organism: Bacteroidota bacterium; assembly: GCA_016715505.1. Taxonomy (GTDB): domain Bacteria; phylum Bacteroidota; class Bacteroidia; order Chitinophagales; family Chitinophagaceae; genus OLB11. The sequence goes on along the minus strand of JADJZY010000017.1, from coordinate 55,679 downwards.
AGATAAATTAACAGTATCGCGTGCTCGTCGTGTGCAACGTTTCTTATCACAACCTTTCCATGTGGCCGAACAATTTACCGGTTTAAAAGGTGTATTGGTACCAATTGAAGAAACGATTCGTGGATTTAATATGATTATGGATGGTGAAGTGGATGAATATCCTGAAGCCGCATTTAATCTGGTGGGTACCATCGATGATGCAATCGCTAAGGGTAAGAAAATGATGGAGGCCGCTAAAAATTAATTCTGAGGGTCTAAGGGGCTAAGCTTCGTTTGGACCTAAAGCATGAACAAGCAAAAAAACAAATATGCATCTGGATATATTAACACCCGAGCGAAAAATATTTAATGGAGATGTTTACGGCGTTCTTTTGCCGGGCGTTGCCGGATATTTTGAACTCTTGGATAACCATGCGCCGATTGTGGCCGCATTGGGTAAGGGACAATTAAAAATTCTGAAAGACAAAGGCAATAACCAAGAGATTTATAGTATTGAAGGTGGTTTTGTTGAGATGAGTCGGAATAAAACGATTGTGTTGATTGAAGGTGCAGAGACTGTTAAATAATAATCATTAAAATCATTGTTACGACCCGCCGAAGGCGGGTCGTATGCGTTTTAAGCAACTAGGTTGCCACTCTTTGCTTCGTATTCATTTGATACATTCAGATTACCCACGAAGGCAGCAAATACTTTTTGATTGCGAGGTATCTTTGTCGAAAATTAAATCATGGAAGCACTCGAAAATGCAATGGATAAAATCAATGAAATCAAGGACAATCTTTCAGGGTTATTTAAAACAGAAGTCCTGGATTCTGTAAAGCAATATGGCCTGGATAAATTGAATGAGACCTGGACAGAAATTGAAAATTCAGCAGCTATTTTTCAGCGCACTGGTTACAGTATCACCAATATCCAAATAAATGTGGGTATACCTCCAACTTTATGTTTGAGTTTGGATCAGGAAAATAACATTAGTGATGATGAAGAAAAGAATCTGCTGGAAGAATATAAAGATCGTACAGTCATTTATACCATCCTTCTTGCTTTATTTAAAGCAAATGCGATTCAGCAGTCCATTATTTCCACTCAATACAAATTTACCGGATTAAATCTCGAAATAGGATTGAATCCAAGTATGCAAATGAAGTTTTCAAAGGTTGTTCCGGTAGCATAATATTTGATTGTCTAAAAATATAAGAGGGGCAGCCGCAGGCTGCCCCTCTTATATTTTTAGAATCTTACAATATTCAGAATTTATCGAATACCATGCATCATCTTACGAAGTACGCCACTTAATACAAATAATAAGGCTGCTGCAATACCGGTCATGATGATGAAAAGCATAAAGAATTCGTAGAGATTGGTGATCTGGAATCCCATGAAGGAAGTAGCAGCTCCACTGCCATCTTCACCGCCCGGAATTAATGCGCTTAAAGTACCTGCAAATTTATTCGCAGCTGCATTGGCCAAAAACCAGGTTCCCATCAATAAGGATGAAAAACGAACAGGTGCCAATTTGGATACCATAGATAATCCAATTGGAGATAAACACAATTCACCAATTGAATGCAATACGTATAAAGCCAATAACCAGTACATTGAAATTTTAACAGAACTATCCACGCCTTTCACAGCCAAAGCGATCACCACATAACCCAGGCAAAGTAAAGCAAGCCCCCAAGCCATTTTTAAAGGAGAGGCCGGTTCGGCATTGCGTTTGTGTAACCAACCCCAAATCAAGGTCATAATTGGTGCAATCGAAATAACCGCCAAAGGATTTACTGATTGAAAAAAGCTCGCAGGCATTTCCCAACTACCAATATGTCGTTCGGTTTGTTTATCCGCAAAAAGAGTTAAAGAAGCACCTGCTTGTTCAAATGCACTCCAGAAGAAGATCACAAAAAAGGCCAGGATAAAAATCACCCAAATACGTGACCTTTCTTCCTTGCTCAAAGACTTGTCGGTAATAATAATGGCAGGAACCAAAATCATCGCACCATAAATGAGGTATCCGATAATGTCAATATCACTCTTGAACATATTTTTAAAACTTAACAAGAAGAATATTAACAGGGTTGACCCCAGAATGATGGCCACATTTTGCAGGTCGATTTTTTTAACCGGCATACCAATTGCTTCTCCATCCGGTCCTTTCAGATATTTATTTTTCAGAAGCTCAAAAGAGATTACACTAATAATCATACCGATACAGGCAGCCAGAAATCCCCATTTAAAATCTTCGACATTTCCGGTATCTCCCAGCCCTCCGCAAACCAATGGCGAAAAGAAGGCCCCCAAATTAATACCCATATAAAATATCGTAAAGGCACTATCTACTTTACGGTCACCTTTTGGATATAACTGTCCAACCATGGTGGAAATATTGGGTTTGAAGAAACCATTACCTACAATTAATACCGTCAAGCCACCCCATAAGAGGGTTTGCGCCAATGCCGGTGTACCCAAACTACTTGCACTCATGAATAAGAGGAATTGCCCAATGGCCATCATGATTCCGCCAATCAAAATACTTCGGCGGTTTCCCAAATAACGATCGCAAAGATATCCGCCCAACAATGGCGTTAAATATACCAGACCAGTAAAACTGCCGTAAATATTTGACCCATCTTTACTACTCAGTAAAAGCGCCTTGGTCAGGAAAAGGATAAAAATGGCCCGCATGCCATAATAACTGAATCGCTCCCACATTTCAGTGAAGAAAAGGAGGTACAAGCCTTGTGGATGTCCCTTTTGTGTGTTTGTAGTTTCCATTCGAATAATTTGAAGCCCAAGATAAGATTAAATTCGGAAACTGAAAATCTGATGAAGTGTCCGAAAGTTGATAGGCTTTTTAAGCAGGGCATACTACCTTTGGTCTCCAAAAGCTGTCTGGCATGCAAATTCTGATTCTTGGAAGCGGTGGGCGCGAACATGCGCTTGCCTGGAAAATTTCTCAAAGTCCTTTATGTACTCGTCTCTTTATTGCACCGGGTAACCCGGGCACTGCATCATTGGGGCAAAATTTACCGCTACCCGTCAATGATTTTGAAGCCATTAAAGCAGTTTGTTTGCAACACCAAATCGATATGCTCATTGTAGGTCCTGAAGATCCTTTGGTGGAAGGGATCGTTGATTTTTTTAATCAAGATGAACTTCGCCAAATTCATGTGATTGGGCCCAGTGCAGAAGGCGCGAAACTTGAGGGCAGTAAAGCCTTTGCCAAAGAATTTATGCATGAAATGGGTATTCCTACTGCGAGGTATAAAGAATTTAATGCCGATCGTTTCGCAGAGGGTGTCGCTTATCTCAGACAACATCCCATGCCGGTGGTTTTAAAGGCCGATGGTCTCGCTGCAGGGAAGGGGGTCGTTATTGCTCAAAATACGGAGGAAGCGATTCAAGCCCTCACTGAAATGATTCAGGATCAAAAATTCGGTGCAGCCAGTTCAAAGGTGGTCATCGAAGAATTTTTATCAGGAATTGAGTGCTCGGTTTTTGTGTTGACCGATGGCAAGAATTATCAGGTTTTACCTATTGCCAAGGACTATAAGCGCATCGGAGAAGGTGATACCGGTTTAAATACCGGGGGCATGGGAGCTATTTCGCCGGTTCCTTTTGCCGATGATGTGTTCATGCATAAAGTTAAATTGCGTATTATCGATCCAACCATGCAGGGATTGATCCAAAGAGGAATTTCCTACAAAGGATTCATTTTTATTGGTTTAATATCAGTAGCAGGAGAACCTTATGTGATTGAATATAATTGTCGGATGGGTGATCCTGAAACCGAAGTGGTCATGCCACGTATTGCCAACGACCTCATGCCGGCTTTGTTGTCGCTCAAGGAACAAAAACTAGATCAGGAACTTTGTGAAATTTCTCCCATGCATGCTGCAACTATCATGTTGGTGAGCGGTGGATACCCCGAAGCTTACCAAAAAGGGAAATTGATTCAGGGATTGGAACTGGTAGAGCATTGTTTGGTTTTTCATGCCGGAACGAGGTTGGATGATGGGCAATTACTCAGCAATGGTGGTCGGGTAATGGCTATAACTGCACTCGGGCATACCTTAACCGATGCGCTATCCACAGCCAAACAAAATGTTCAGAAAATTCGCTTTGACCAATCTTATTTCCGCACGGATATTGGTTGGGAATTTGAATAAACCTATTCATTCCAAAAAAAATACGTGGCCCTTTAGTAGGCCGGCACAATATTACATGCCGTATATTTGTTTAATACAGCATCCTGTATGGCTTTGAGGTCATCTGGATATAGTATCAACGAGGTAACCATATGAAAGGGAATCATCTGCTCATCCAAAAGCTCCGACCATTTGTCTGCTTACAGTCATGCTTTTGTTTGATTTCGATACTTTGTTTTATGGGTAGCATCAATCCTCTTCGTGCACAGAGCAATCATGATACTATACGGGTAGGCGGTATTGTTATCGGTAATGATACCATACCCCATCAGTGGCTTCGGGAAACCATCATTCGCGAAAAAGCCCCACGTTGGCTGGTACGCGAACGACGAAATTGGAGAAAGCAAGAGGAGCAGATGGCTTTACTGCGTTATAACGTGTATATCGTTTATCCTTATGCCGTTGCCGCTTCATTGATCCTCAAGGATGTGGATTCAGTCCTTTCTTCATTGCATAGTAAAGAAGCCAAACAACAATTTAAACGAAATAAAGAAAATGAACTGAACCGAAAGTTTAAGAATGAACTGGAAAATCTCACCATTTCTCAAGGACAAATTCTGGTTAAACTCATAGCCCGGGAAACGGGTAAACCTTGCTATCAAATTGTCCGCGACCTGAAAGGCGGATTTAATGCCGGTATTTGGCAAGCAGTTGCTGTACTGTTTAATAATAATCTAAAAAATTCTTACGATCCCGAAGGTGAAGATCAGGCTATTGAGGAGATCGTTCAGGAAATACTTGCCAGAGGGCATTTTGAAGCCAAACGTTCTTGAGGTTTGCAGATGAGAAGATAATGGCGTTACTTTGATGTTTAAACATATAACTAAATCATGATGAAAATAAACATGTTGGCCTTTGCAGCACACCCTGACGATGCTGAACTTTCTTGTAGTGGAACCTTGTTATTACACAAACAAAAAGGCTGGACAACTGGTATCGTTGATTTGACCAGGGGGGAATTGGGAAGTCGGGGGAGTGTTGAACAACGATTTGAAGAGGCCCGTAAAGCCTCCGAAATTCTTCAACTAGATATTCGGGAGAACCTGGGGCTTGCGGATGGCTTTTTTGAAAATAATCCTGAAAATAAACTGAAGCTCATTACAGCTATTCGTCAATATCAACCGGATATTGTTTTGTGTCCGGCGCTGAAAGATCGACATCCCGATCATTCCCGGGCAGCTGAGTTGGTCAAGGATGCCTGCTTTTTGTCCGGCTTATCGAAAATCGAAACTATCGTTGATGGTAAAGCCCTTTCTGCCTGGAGGCCCAAGAAAGTGTTTAATTATGTGCAAGATCAATACATGGAGCCTGATTTTATCATCGATATTTCCAATCAGTTTGAAGATAAAATGAAAAGTGTCAAAGCTTATTCCACCCAGTTTTATTCAGATACCGAGGACGGGCCTCAAACGTATATTTCTTCCGAAAACTATTTAAATCAAGTTACCTATCGCAATGTGATGATGGGTAAAAAAATCGGGGTGGCTTACGGAGAAGGATTTATTTGCAAACACAGCCAACTTGGATTAAAAGATTTAAGTTGTATGATTTTGCCGGAATTTGTATAGGGGGTAACTCCGTTTTGATCCGAAGAAGGGTTTTGTACCGGGATGCAAAGTGTGAAATAATTCAGACCTTAAAAAGCATAGTTGCCTTTTTCGTCATACATCACCGGTAAGGTTTTATGGGTGGCTTCGAAATAATCATAAGCACGTTTCAGGTTAATCCAGAATTTGTGCTTCTCCACCTCATTTTTATATTCCTTGCCTAAATAATCCAATCCTTTTTGGGTGTATTTTAAAGGAAAATATGTACCGGGATATTTAATTGCCCATGAATTCTGGAAATCAATGCTACAACGTAAATTTCCTCAATCAGTTCATTGGTCATCGGCATACATCCCACGGTCATACAGGCGCCATGAATATAAATATCACCACCCGGTCGGGTTTTGTCGCCAGCAATCAAATCTGAATAGTTCGGGTAATTGACCAACATGGAAAGATGATACTCGCTATTTGGTTTGAAATCCGATAAAAAGTAGAAACCTTCCGGAACTTGACGATCACCTTCGTAACGCTTTGGTCCTAAAATGCCCGATAGTGCGCAAATCTTATAGTTTTTGATCAAGATAAAAGTGTCTTGCAGAGAATTTCTACCCCAAATTTCAAAATCATTACTGCCTTTGAATCCCCTGATTAATATGTTTGAACAGGGATATTTGATTTTCTTTTCTTCAAACATTTTCCGAACACCAGCTTCATATTTCTGGTAAGCCGTTCGAACCCGGTCGAAGGATAACTGATAATTCTTGAAAGTCAAATCCGGGAATTGGGTGCTGAGCGGGGGCATTTGTGATTGGCAATTCAATGCCAGCATCAACAATATCCAGGTAGAAAATATTTTATACATATCCTTGAAAAGTGCTTACAAAAGTAAGGATTCAGCTTTTAAAATTTGTTTAAATATTGTATCTTCCCTCTATGCAACAGAAAAAACTGGTCGTATTTACCGGCGCAGGAATCAGCGCAGAAAGTGGGTTAAAAACCTTTCGGGATAGTGATGGTTTATGGGACGGTTATCGGGTGGAAGATGTAGCCACTCCAATGGCCTGGCAAAAAGATCCCAATCAGGTGCTTCGTTTTTATAACGAAAGAAGGAAAAATATTCTGGAAGCCGATCCCAATGAAGCGCATATTGGAATCGCAGCATTGGAAAAACACTTTGATGTGCATGTGATCACACAAAATATTGATAACTTACATGAAAGGGCAGGATCTAAAAAAGTCCTTCATCTGCATGGAGAAATTTTTAAGATGCGGAGCGAAAAAAATGAATCCTTGATTTATCCGATCATTGGCGATATTCAATGGGGCGATTTGGCCGAGGATGGCGCACAATTACGACCTCATATTGTATGGTTTCATGAACAGGTTCCTATGCTTGAGCCTGCTATTCGCATCAGTATGGATGCAGATTTGTTTGTAGTGATTGGAACCAGCTTGGTGGTATATCCTGCAGCTTCCCTCTTACAATACACAGCGCCATTTGTTCCGGTATTTGTATTGGATAAAAAAATTCCGGCCATTTCCCGACAAGGGCCTTTGATCAAGATTGAACAACCAGCCACTGAAGGAATCCGTGAGTTGGAGCGATTACTTTTGACTGACTGGATGGGTTAAGCCGGAAAGGTTTCAACAAAATCAATTCCATATTCGCTCAGTTCTTTCAGGATAGGCTTGTATACATCTTTACTAACGGGAATTTGTACGCCCACCAGATTTTTAAACTTCCCGGCTAAAAAATGTTTGGTAAAAATCGCCATAGGTAAACCAACGGTTTTGGCCATGGCCGTATAGGTTTTATCCGTTCCGGTAACGATGAGTGAACTGTGTAATTTGGCATCAAAGTTTTTCCGCCCATATTCAAACTCATGATGCATCACAATCATATCCTTGTCAGTATCTGCCATCGCCCATTTTCGCTCCAGGATATATTGCAAAATTTCTGCGCTCTTTTTATTCCCTTTTAAATCAATTTTTGATTCAGAAAAAACTTCCAGCCATTCGATGAGTTCCACGGCTTCACTGCTTTTTTTTCCGATTTGTTTTATCCTTTCCTGAGGTGTTTTTCCCTCCAGGTGAGCAGAAGCTTGCATGAACCAGTCAAGGTATCTCATATCACCCATCGGATATTCTGTTTCTTCATCGGTCAGGCCCAATTGCACCACCGCATTCCATCCAATGCAAAAACTCTCATACCGAAGCGTGGCGCGCAACATCGTTTTTACTGAATGCAGACCATAAAGCTCCATATAACTCATACTATCCCGATTGGCATAAGCAGCAAGGGTCCCCAATCCGGGGATCTTTATTTTTTCATACTCCGCAAATAAATGGGGATATTCCAGATGTTTTTGGAACCCACTAAGTTGAAATTCTGCACCGGATTTGCCCGCCATAACGATATTTCGGGGGTTCCATGAAATTTTATAATGCCATGGATTATCGTCCGATTCCGGAGCAACGAGCCCGCCACAATAGGATTTAAATGAATAAATTTCTCCACCCAGTCTTTCAACCTCATGAATAATTTTCATGGCACTCATGTGGTCGATGCCGGGATCTAATCCAATTTCGTTCATGAAGAGTAAACCGGCGTCTCTGGCATCTCGGTGCAGCGCCTGAATTTCATCTGAAACATAGGAGGCGGTCACCAAATGTCTTTTTAACTCCAGGCAATCTTTGGCTACAATAATATGGAGGGCTGGCGGCAAGAGCGAAACCACCATATTGGCATTGGCAATCAGTCTTTTTCGATGTTTTTCATCCGAAATATCAATTTGTACGGCCGTTCCAAAATCTGATCGACCCACTTTTTCGACAGCAGCGTTGATATTGGCATCTGCCACAGTAACCTGCCAGAACAGCTTGGGTGCATGCTCCAAAAGGTATCGAATGAGGTAGGAGGAAGACTTTCCTGCACCGAAAACTAAAATATTGGTCATTTAGTTGGTATTTCTGGATTTAGTGTACATTTGCAAAGGTATATCTATTAAATAAATCTCAGAATGAAAAAGCAAACATTCCGATTATGGGCAATAGCCTTTATCTGTGCGCTGGCATTTACATCTTGTGCCACCAAGAAAAAATATGGCTGTCCTGAACACATCACTTTAAAACCACTGATCGGTTTGTTCCGTTAAATATGCAATGGATTGATTTGAATGATTCGCTTCAGTTAAAGCAAATCATAGAAGAAAGTCATCTACACCCCATTCTCATTTTCAAGCACAGCACCCGCTGTTCGATTTCGCATATGGCTAAGGCACGTCTGGAACGTGCAGAATCGCCGCATGGACTCCTCTTTTATTATTTAGACCTGGTTCGTTATCGGGATATTTCAAATCAAATAGCTGATATGCTTCAGGTTGCTCATGAATCACCCCAAGTGCTTTTGATTCATCAAGCCGCTTGTGTGTACGATGAAAGCCATAGCGGTATTGACATGCAAGAAATTCAATCTCAATTTCTACAACTTACCTAAAAAGAATAATCATGAAAACATTACACCTGAAAACCGTCTTTTCATCTTTTTTGTTATGTCTGATTTCGAATGTTCCGCTGCGTGCGCAATACACACACTATGAAGATACCTCCTGGGTTTCTTCTTTTAATTATTTAAGCAGTGCCACCTCAGTGAATAATGGAGTATTCTGGGATGATGACAGTTATTCTATTCCAATTGGATTTATGTTTAAGTTTTTTAATGACAGCACCAATACCATTTATTTAGATGGTGAATTTGGTTCAGGGGCCATGTTATTGACTAAGCCTAGCACTATGTCTACTGTAAATATTTCAGGGATGATGCCCAATGGGGCTGATTTGCAGGACAAAGACACGAGTACCAATGGAAGTTTTTCGCCCATTTCTTATGCGTTGACCGGTACTGCACCAAATCGGATTTTTAAAATGGAATGGAGAAACGCCGGTTTTTTTAATGCCATCTCCAATGGTGTTTATACAGATTCAACCAACTTCCAAATCTGGTTTCATGAAAATGGTCATATGATTGATGTGATATACGGACCCGGTAACTATGTTTCCCCTTTTGCTGACTTGTATGATGGCGGTCCGGGGCCTTTAATTGCAATTTTTGACTCCATCAATACCAGCGATTTTACCATGAAACATTTTTATTACTTAACGGGTTCACCATCTAACCCCACTATGGATTCATTGGATGATTTTTCGAGCATCGTAACACCTCCGGGTTTAAATGGCCATGCGCAAAGTGGAAGGGTTTATCGATTTAAACCATATAAAGCGCCTGCTGTTAACGTGGGTTATACCTCCCAGGTTTTGCAGCAATCACATGATATTCGCACCTATACCGGACAGACTACTTTGCTGATTAATATTTATAATCAGGCATCTTGGAAATATCGCATCATTTCCACACAAGGTGCAATGATTCAAACAGGTCAGTTGCAATCCGGTTCCCAACAAATTTCTACGCAATCCTTATCGCCGGGTACTTATCTCATCCAGTTGGAATCCGAAAACCGTCAATTTACTTACCGTTTTATGCGTTAAGTCCAATTTTCAGGAAATTATTTGAAATCAGAAAGCCCGCAAGATGCCGATGATACCGGTATTTTGCGGGCTTCGTTTTTTCGGCTGATTTCGTATTTCAATCAAAGCCAAATGACTATTTAGGTTATTTAAACAGGTTTTGCAGCGGTCTCATTATCTTTGCGACCCTATGGCAGCAGATCAAAATAAATTACAGGCAATCATTTCTCATTGTAAGGAATATGGCTTCATTTTTCCATCCAGTGAAATTTATGACGGCCTCGGGGCAGTATACGATTACGGACAATGGGGCGTGGAACTTAAACGCAATATCCGTGATTTATGGTGGAAGAGTATGGTTTACCAAAATGAAAATATTGTTGGGATTGACGCCGCAATTTTTATGCATCCAACAACCTGGAAAGCCAGCGGGCACGTAGATAATTTCAGCGACCCCATGATTGATAATAAAGATAGCAAAAAACGTTATCGGGTCGATCATTTGATCGAAGGTTTTGCGGATCAATTGGGTGCCGACTCTGAAGCGGCCAAATCATTACTCCACGAAATGGATTCCTTGTTGGCAAAAGATGATTTTGCAGGCCTGAAAGCCTTGATCGAAAATCATAAAATCCCATGTCCGGTGAGTAATACCTGCAATTGGACGGATGTTCGACAATTTAATCTCATGTTTGGTACTCAATTAGGAAGTGTTGCCGAAGATGCGGATACTATTTATTTACGTCCTGAAACGGCACAGGGAATTTTTGTTAATTTTCTGAATGTACAGAAGACGGCTCGCATGAAAATTCCTTTTGGTATTGCTCAGGTAGGAAAGGCGTTTAGAAATGAAATTGTAGCACGTGGATTCATTTTCAGAATGCGTGAATTCGAACAAATGGAAATGCAGTTTTTTGTTCGTCCTGGAACACAGCAACAGTGGTATGAACATTGGAAAAGACCAGAATGCAATGGCACCTCGAAATGGGAATTCCGGCCGATAAATATCGGTTTCATGATCACGTCAAATTAGCCCATTACGCCGACGCCGCCTGCGACATTGAATACGAATTTCCGATGGGATTTAAGGAAGTGGAGGGGATACATTCCCGCACGGATTTCGACTTAAAACAACATCAGGAGTATAGTAAGAAAAAGTTGCTGTACTTTGATAATGATATTGATGAAACAACCGGAAAACCTTTTGGAAATTATGTGCCGTATGTCATTGAAACTTCTATCGGTTTGGATCGAACGATATTGATGGTATTGAGTGAGGCCTATGTTGAAGAGGATTTGAGTACCGATGAAAAGCAGGACAGCCGAGTGGTTTTAAAATTCCCACCCAAGTTAGCACCTATTAAACTGGCCATTTTCCCCTTGATGAAAAAGGATGGTTTGCCTGAAATTGCACGTGAACTCATGCATGAATGTCGCGATCATTTTTTCTGTTTTTATGAAGAAAAAGATGCCATTGGTAAACGATACCGGCGTATGGATGCCATTGGCACACCTTTCTGTGTAACGATTGATCATCAAACCAAAGAAGACCAAACGGTAACCATTCGATACCGTGATAGTATGGAACAGGAAAGAATTCATTTATCACAGGTGAGAGAGAAAGTCATCATGGGTCTAAAATAATCGGCTTTATTTTTTTGATTTTCGTTTTTCTATTATTTACTTAGAGTGAAATACCGATTGATGTTTTGGTTGAGATATTTGAATCATCTTCAGGACTTTATTAAAAGCACCTTACTGAAGGCAAAACTTGGACCTTTTCGGGAAAAACATTTCATGCGATTCACTCTATAAAATCACTGCTCTTTCGATTTATTATGAAAACAATTTTAAACTTCTTCATCTTCTTTTATTTCTTGTCGCTTCAATTGTTGGCGCAGGAAAACATGATGGCCATTGGCAATAAGAGCATCAGTTTGTCGTATGGGGCGAGTAATTTTTATCGTAATCGTTTTGAAAGCAGAATGGAATTTCGCGACAATCAAATGGGTGCAAACGAAAGGTTCAACTACGGCTCTGTTTTTACAAATCCCTTTGTATTGCAATTTGACTATGCCGTATCAGACTATACGCAAATCGGATTGAGTTTAAATTATTTTTCATTTGCTTTAACCGAGAGCTACGCAGATCAGGTAGATACCATTGATATAGAGGCTTCAGGGTTTCGAATGGCCGTTTTATTGCGGGCAACTAGATATTGGCTGCATACCCCCAAGACGGCATTTTATTACTTTGCAGGGGCAGGAATACGTTTTCGTTCCTTAACATCCAGTGCTACACCATTCGAAAGAAACAGAGCGAATATTCATCAGTATCCGCTTACCGGATTTCGTCAATACTCCCTTCTGGCATTGGATTTTGGCATGGGATTAAGAACCCTGTTTTACAGGAATGTTGGGGTTTCGACGGAATTGGGTATTAATCCTGGAATATTTCAAATTGGACTTTTTTATCGTATGATGCCAAAAGATCGTCGAATCAGCAGAAAAGATAATTATGGTTGGTAAAAGAATGATGATGCAGACAATTAAAACACGCCGGATTTTTCAATTGAAGCTATACCTCTTGATAGTTCTATTATTGAGTGTATGCAGTATTTCTAAAGTGACACATGCTCAGTTCGAAAAAGATTATACACCGGTTAAATATAGTTATAGCGGATCAAAGCAAACCGAAAAGGTGTTTATGAAAAAGTTGAAACTAAAATATATTTCAACGGATAAGGGTCTTGTGCAGGATTTTAATAAATATATCTACGGTCTGCACATCGCCTATGCGCAATCTTCAAAGAATAAGGAATTTATCATTGAGCCTTATGTAAAAAAGTATTTGCAAAAAATAATTGACACAGTTGTCACACTCAATAAATTAGGAGACAAGTATGAGGTGGTTTGTACCCGTTATACGGTTCCAAATGCATACAATATGGGCGACAACAAATTGTTTGTCAATATTGGTATTTTAAAGCATCTCGAAAATGAAGCACAATTGGCTTTTTTGCTTTGTCATGAGTTATCCCATCAGCTCCTCCTTCATGTTCAGGAGAATTTTTCCGAAGCCAGAAAACGCCAGAAAGATAAGTCCATCAAAAGAGAAATCAAGGATATCAATCGGGCTAAGTACAATAAACTGGATCGCGCCGTGCAATTTCTGAAAAATCAGGAATATGATTTCGCAAAATATAGCAGGGCTAAAGAAAGGGCTGCGGATTCGATGGCAGCTGTTTTACTTCTTGCCACCGCTTATGATACCCGAGAAGGAAAATCCTTGATGCAAATTCTCGATAAATCCGATACCGATGCTACCGTCATTTCATATCCGAATTATTTTGATGGAGATAGTGCCAAGATTCTTCCACAATGGTTATCGGCTAAAACCGGTCTACTGGAATTTGGACATCGGGATGTGATAGAATTTGACAAAGATTCTGTAAAAACACATCCGGATATCCCCAATCGTATACGCATGATTGATAGTCAATTGCGGATGACAAAATATGATTATCAGGGTAAAACCCTTTATCTGCAAAGCAAAGCCACATTTGATAGTATTGTTGCAATGGCCCGTTTCGAAGAAATCGAAACGTTTGTCAAAAGAAAAGATATGGTGCTATGGTATTTTACAGTTTATCTGCACTACAAAAATTTCCTGAAAATACTTATTTGTTGAAACATGCAGCAACTGCTTTGAATCACTTACAAAAAGCGGTAAAAAATCATACTGTTCAGGATTTTATTCCCATTGAATCAGACGAGTTGCCTGAAGCGTATAATCAATTTCTAAGATTGATTGATCGTACCACTTACGTTGAATTCAGGCGCCTCGTTTATCAGTTTTTACAGCGTTATTCCTCCAAAATCATGTCCTATCCAGAAGTAAAAACCATTTATGAAAACTATTATAAATAAAATCTTCCTCTTTTGTTGTTTGGCATATTTGAGTTCCAAAGCGGTACATGCGCAAAATGGATTGTATTTTGATGCTGACCGGAATTTTCTCATTCCAATGATGGAAGAAAATATTTTAAAAGGGCATGCTTATATGTATCTGCTGGATAAAATTAATAAGGATACCAATAGTTTTGTTCTCCAAATTTTTGATGAATATCTTCGGGATGTGGGTGAAAAAAAAGTAGTGGTGCCCTCCAGTTACATTTTCAAGGCAGCCATTTATGACGGCTCCCATTTTATCGCAAAATTTGCAGACCCTAAATCTGGTTTACGATATTTTTATTTTGACCAAAAGGGGGAGCGAATTTTTGATACCCTCATTCAATGTAAACCCCAAAAAGAAGAGGCATTAACCTATAAAACTTTTGCTTCTGCTCCGATGTATTCCATTCCAAATCAGGGCGTGCTCGATTACAACTATGTTGTTCAAGACGGAAAGGCTGAAATGTGCTTAATGTTTTTAGGAAATGATTTTAAATCTTGGAAATATATTCTACCAGTCGATGGTAAAAAAGGACATATGCAACTATTGGCAGCCGATCATCAATACATTGCCAATACCGTATATCGTTATGATACACCCAACATGAAGGACGGCATTTCTACCAGTATTTTACTATTATCAGCCGGTGGGGTTAAAATCACGGAACAAATACTTTCTTCATCTGATAGTATAAGCGTTTATCCGGTCGCGGCAGAAATCAAAAAGGAGGGCATTGAAATTTTTGCACAGTTTGAGAAACGTACTTCTAAGTATGCTAAAACAAAATTTGGAGCAAGTGTGCATCAATTGTATTTCAATGGGCAACAGGAGGCACCGGCTATGAACGAATTTACTTCCACACTCATTAAAGACTCTCTTTGTAAAAAATATAAACTTTTTATTCATAGTTATTTATACTTACACAAAGCCATTCGACTGAACAGCGGCAATTGGTTGGTAGCAGCAGAGCAATTTCAACGCACGAAAATTCGGTCAAAACCATTTGTCAATAAGTATGTGTATTTCAGTAAAAAGAATATCGCTTTAATGGAATTGGATTCAAAAGCGAATCTCGTTCAAATGCATGTGGAGCCAAATAAAAGCGATGCAGCGAAAGTACCCAAGGCCTTTTATCGAAAACCACATCTGGGCGCCGTGGTCATGAATTTGAATCAACGCCTTGACATTAGTTATTTCTTGAAAGAAAACCGAACATTGGACGATAAAATCTCATTTGTTTATACAGATGTTCAGGCAGAAGCCCGAAAAATTGCTTTGGGCAATCTGTTGTATGATAATGGAAAAATCAGCGTGGATCGTTTTAATATTCCACGATTTTCAATGTTCACCAGAGTGGCCGTTTTACCCGCCCGGTTTGGACACGTGATGCTGGTAAAACTTGACCCGGTTTATGGTCGTTTTGATATCGATCAGGTAAAATTTAATAACTGATCATTCGAGTTTAATCCTAGAAACGATAACCCAGCGAAAAATGTAACTGGGCGGCAACGGATAATTTCGCATTGCTTCCCGTGTTAGTGGTGGCCTCAGAATCATAATAATTCATACCAAGACCTCCATCGATTCCAATATAGAAATTTTTCAGAATGGTAAAATTGAATGATTGATTCAACAAAAAGCCGACATGGGTACGTGGGGTTTCAATGTTAATCAATTCACTATATCCAAGTGTTGGATTGTAACGATATTCGGTACGTGTTCTTTTACCGGTGCCGTACATTAACATAGGAGCAATGGCATATTTTACCGGTCCATTGTTTCGGGTAGGATATAGTTTTGCTTCAAGACCGATATTGATGTATTCGGAGTTAATTCCAAACATCACAGGTATACGTAAACCGATATAAGGGGTCATGATTCTTTCATAACTCAATCCCACACCAACATGGTTGTTTGACATCAGTTGAACCGGTGCAAAGGCAATAATATTTTTACCAAATTGAGGTTCTGTTTTTCGTAAACTCTTTTGAGCGGATACCTGCATCAGGGATGCCATCAGACAGGACATGAATAGGAACTTTTTCATTGTATTTTTTGTTTTAGACGTATCGCAAACAAACCTTGTGAGTGAGCGACAACAACAAATGTAAGCCATTCCCTGTTTTTGTTTTAAGTGAATGTTAAACCAAAGCTTCCTTGAGCAGATTGACTCCTCAGGCATAGGCAATTCAATCGACAGGGTTTACTTTTGAAGCTACATGCGATTCTTCTTTTTCTTTCTCTTCACCTGGATGCTTTTTATCGGTGATTTTGCTTTTGCGCAAGATGCAAACCGTACTTCCAAATTGCCGGCCTTACAGTCACCCGAAAATCGTTGGGTAGATAGTGTTTATCAAAAACTCACACAAGAACAACGAATTGCCCAATTGATTATGGTGGCTGCGTATAGTGGTGGAGAAAAATACAATCAGTCTTCCATTGATTCCCTCATTCGTTTGTATGGAATCGGAGGACTTATTTTTATGCAAGGCACCCCGCAAGCACAGGCGCTTTTGACCAACGAATATCAAAAAACATCGAATGTGCCCCTCTTAATTGCGATGGACGCGGAGTGGGGGCTTGGTATGAGGCTTAAAGGTGTCAAGGACTTTCCCCGTCAAATTATGATGGGAGCCATGAAGGACTCCACTATTGTGTATAAATTAGGCGCTGCTGTTGCTGCCCAATGTCGTCGAATGGGGGTGCATATCAATTTTGCCCCGGTTGCAGATGTCAATAACAATCCGGCCAATCCAGTCATTAATTTCCGTTCATTTGGAGAGAATAAATTTAAAGTAGCCAACTATGCGTTGCAATACATGCGAGGCTTACAAGATAATGGTGTCATGGCCTGTGCAAAACATTTTCCCGGGCACGGTGATACAGATGTGGATTCACATAAAGATTTACCCGAAATCAACAAATCCATCAAAGAACTCGAAGCCCTTGAATTTTTTCCATTTCGACATTTGATCAATCATGGAATTCAATCGGTCATGATTGCCCATTTAAAAGTTCCGGCGCTTGAAAAAAATGAAAAATTACCGACTACTTTATCCTATCATACAATCAGTAAAACACTGCGAAATGATCTTCGGTTTGAAGGATTGATTTTTACCGATGCGCTCAATATGCAAGGGGTCGCTAAATATTTTGAACCGGGTGAAGTAGATCTGAAAGCGTTCGAAGCCGGAAATGACGTTTTGCTTTTTTCACAGGATGTTGAAGCTGCCATTCAACGAATCAACAAAGCCCTGAGGAAAGGCAAAATTTCACAAGAGAGATTGGAGTACAGTGTGCGAAAAGTATTACATGCGAAATTTCAGGCTGGTTTAACTGAATGGAAAGAAATAGATACAACGAATATCGATCAGGACTTGAATCAATTGGTTCCTCCATTACGTCAACAAATTGCAGAGAATGCCTTGACTTTATTAAATGATCCATTTGCCGTTTTGGATAAAGTAAAACGCAGTGCCTGGGATCGGGTTGTTTATATCGGGGTGGGGACTTCATCTGAAAATACCTTTACCGCGCAGTTAAGGAAAAATGGCATTGAGGAATTCGATTTTGCTTCTTCTTATTCAACGGACAAATTTGCCGATCTTAAAAGAAAATATAAAAATTATCAGGCCGTCATTATTGGCGTTCATAATATGACAGGTTATCCCACTGAAAATTTTGGATTGGATGAACAGGAAATTGAGGTGGTCAAGGCTCTTTCGGGTAATCAAAATTCCATGACTGTTTTATTTGGCAACCCTTATGCGCTTAAAAATTTCTGCGACTTACAAGGTGTTATTGTTGCCTACGATGAAGCAGAAGAAACACAACTCGCCGCCGCTAAACTAGTAGGAGGTATGTTGAAAGCTAAAGGACGATTGCCCGTGAGTGTTTGTCCTAAATTTGTTTATGGCGATGGTGTGGTATCCATTATCAATCCACTTGGTGAAGTGAGCGAACAATCCAGGTTTGGTAAACAATTTAAAGATATTGATTCATCCCGAGTGGTAAAAGGAAAATGGAATTCGGACCGTTTGCTGGAATGTTGTGTCAGCCCGAATGCATTGGGCATTAATCTGAATGTGTTGGATCAATTAGATGATTATCTTGAATCTTCAGTACGTAAAGGGGCTTTTCCGGGTTGTAGGGTTTTGGTTGCTCAAGCAGGAAAAGTATTTTATGATAAGTCTTTTGGATATCTGACATCAGAAAGAAAAAACACAGTCGACATTCAAACGGTTTATGATTTGGCTTCCATTACCAAAGCCGCTGCAACCACCTTGGCTGTGATGCGTTTGTATGAATTGGGTAAATTAGATATCTACTCCAATTTGGGTCGGTATCTGCCTTTTACCAAAGGAACGAATAAGGAGTATTTAAAAATCCATGATATCCTCACCCATCAGGCCGGTCTCAAAAGCTGGATTCCTTTTTATAAGGAAACTTTGGATACATTGAAACGTCCACGCACGGATATCTATAGTAAAACGGAATCCTCCAGATATTCTGTGAAAGTGGCACCGAATTTATTTATGCGAAAAGATTGGGTGGATACGATGTGGAAACGCATTCTGCTGAGTCCGCTCGAAAATACTGGGCGCTATGTGTATAGCGATTTGGATTTTATTTTTCTACAAAAATTGGTCGAACAAATTAGTGGTAAGAGCCTCGATCTGTATTTGCAACAGGAATTTTATAAACCATTGGGCCTGAAACTAACCGGCTTTAATCCGCGAAACAATAAAGCGGTTCAGGAAATTGCACCCACTGAATATGATGATTATTTTCGTTATCAAACCATACATGGTTATGTTCATGATATGGGTGCAGCGATGTTTGGTGGAGTAAGTAAACATGCAAACTTATTTTCGACTGCCGAAGAGTTGGGAATCATTTTTCAAATGTTGCTCAACAATGGCGTTTATGCCGGTAAGCGATATTTTAAACAATCTACAGTGGATTTATTCACCGGTAAATTTTCTAGAATCAGCCGACGAGGATTGGGTTTTGATAAACCGGAAACAAGAGCCGGGATGGGTAATCCTTGTGCAGATCAAACCAGTGCGAAGGCTTTTGGTCATCAGGGATTCACCGGAACCTGTGTTTGGGCTGATCCTGAGCATGATTTATTGTATATTTTTCTATCCAATCGCACCTATCCCAATGCAGAAAACAAACTCATCAATTCACTCAATATTCGGGAAAAAGTGCAATCACTGATATACACCTCATTGGGTATCGCCAGTCGAAAACGACAATAATCAGCCATCTCAACACTAAAAATACCTTGAATATGGTATTGTTTGGCCATGGTTTGCATGTAACTTTGCCCCATTAAAAAATTATATATGAAAAAATTTTCTTTTCTTCTTCTTTTACTTTCAGTGGCTTTGATGGGTCAAGCCCAAAAAAAGGAAAAATCTGAGTCGGGCGGTTTACCCGAAAGAAAGAACTGTGTAAAATTGAATCTTACCGGTTTAGCTTTCCGAAATATTGGCGTTCAATATGAGCGTGCATTGGGAGGCAAAATTTCTGTGGCTGCACAAATCCGTTTTATGCCTAAAGGTTCTCTGCCATTGACCAATTCTATTGATAATTGGGCCAGTGATTCCACCAACTTGTATGATATCAAAGTAGGTTCTTTCGCGATCACACCGGAATTCCGTTTTTATCCTCGTCATGCGATGAAAGGATTTTATTTAGCTCCTTATTTGCGTTACAGAAATTTGTCGATGGATGCACCGGTAGAATATGTCGACAATCAGGGCCTTAATCAGAAATTGGATATGACTGGTCGTTTAAGTTCTTTTGGTGGTGGTTTGATGATCGGAGTACATTTTAATATTGGTAAAATGGTTTCTCTGGATTGGTTCATCATTGGTGCACATTATATGGCTTCATCAGGTGAGTTCAAAGCAAATACATCCAAGGCTTTAACCCCTCAGGAACAAGCAGATATTCGTGAAGATTTATCCAATAATCAATCTGATTTATTTAAATACACTTATACCGTTGATGCAAACAACGTCAATGTAAAAGGTTCTTTTGGAGCAGTAGGATTCAGAGGAATGGGATTAAATATTGGATTCCGATTCTAATAAAAGTAAACTTCAATTATTTCTTTAAGGACTCCAGAAATGGGGTCCTTATTTTTTAATCAATTTGCTAAAGTATTTTTTCTTCGTTTCATTGGTGCAAGTGATCACATAAACACCAGGCTGAAGATGGTCAGGTGAAAGCGTCCATCGTTGAACACCGGTTTCTTTTTGGGTGAATATCATCTGCCCCTGAATATTCGTCAATATAATTTCCCAATTTTGTACTTCCGGAAATTCAATGAATAAGTCACCTTCCCCCTGGCTGAATCCAAGCGTATTTCCAAAAATAATTTGTTCTGATTTCTTCGTTTCGTAATCTGCAATGCCTACCGGTTTGCAATTTAAGTCAAGTAGATTCCGGTTACGAAAATGGGTGCAAATGGTATTCGCATGTATACCACCAAATAACAAAGTGTCACATTGCATCATGTAATAGGCTGCCTCCGGAAGGGTAGTGGAATTATTAAAAAAATGTAAGCACTCCAGCATCAGTTTATCAGTTACTGTTCTGCCCAGGTCTGTCCAGATGGCGCTCATGGCAGCATTCCAAATTTCGCCCAAAGCATAAATACCTGAACCATTGGGATAAACATTGCTGCTGGTTGCGGTACGTCCGCCCCAAAACTCATTGTGGCCATCCCAGGTAAACATTTTTTGCCAATTAAATGCGCTGATATCTCGTGAATAGGAAGTTGCAAAATAATCCGCAAGACCTTCATCCAGGGCAGATCTTTCGTAAGAAAAATTATCATTCGAATTTGCGCTCCAACTAATTCCGTGGCAAAATTCATGAATAATCACATCGGCATCTTCCGCATCATCGACTCCACCAATCCCAAAGCTGAGTGTTGGATTGCCACCATTCCTGTTGAACACCGAATTATCTGCGCCAAACAAACCATGGGCATCTACCCGTACTTGTAAATCCATGAGGGTATCATACCCCAATGAAGAAATGTGGTCGTGAAATTGATGAATATGCCAGAGAATATTGTATTCCTCAAAGCCTCCCTGATTTCGTCCAAAGAATAAAATTGGATTGTTTCCTGTACTCGGTGCGATGCTGGGATTTTCAAAGTCTTCGATGACGGCATAGTCATTTTCAGGGATAAATAATTGAGCCACATCATCATAATAAACAGGTACCCAAACAGTATCATAGGCACTCTGAAACCAGGGTAAATCCAAATCGGAACTGTCTTTGTATGGAAAGCCATAAACCTGATTCAATTTTGTTAGCGGATCAGGGTTAAAAATTTTCGCCTGAATCAATGTGTCTTTCTTTAAAAAGCGGCGATTATCATACTGCTGCAGGAATTGACCATTGACATCAAATATCCAGGTCTGATCTGTGCTGGCATTATAAGCCTCAACCTGAATCGCTATTTGAACTGTTTCGAGGCCATGAATAATTTTTTCCGTTTTTTGTATGAGGTTCTCAGGTAATTGTGCCTGAATCGTGTGTAGTAGATTTTCGTTCAGGACAAATGAATTCAGGGTTTGTTCAGATATCTGCCCACTGATCGGAGAATTGGGTAATACTATTTTATGCGAAATGATTTTGCCTTGATTGTTTAAATGAAGTTGGATAAATGCCTGCTTCACGGGCCAATTAAAATAAAACAATCCCCATGTCTGATGTTGTGAAAATGCCGTTTTATTTTCATGTAACAATTTCCATGAATAATTGGGATCGGAAAAATGTGGGGCATGCTGCTGAACAAAAGCTTGAATCAAAGTGTTTTTCTCTGTTGCAGAGAGTTTATGAACAGCGAAAAGCATCAGGAAAATAATGAAGCAGATGCTTGACAAAGCAGGGTAGCGTTCGTTGATTTTCTTCATCATATTTAAAGATAAATCAAAAAGCTTATTTCTACTCAGCGGGAAGGGATGTGTTTGTATTTTCCTGCGATGAATCCTTGGCTGTTTTTTTTCTTTGTTTCTCCAACCTGATTTGTAAGGCCTGTAACACGATATATTCATCGTCGCTCAATTCAAGGGCATTGATGTCGAATTCATCATTTAACTGAATGAATGTGTCGCTTTCCAATTTCAAAAATGCCGGAAGTGCCGCATTCATCACATCGCCTTCGCTGCACATATAATACGATGACATCCATTCCCAAAACTTTAACTGATCTGGATGCATTAAAGGTTCCTTATCGAGCAGTGATCGTATTGGCTTTACCACATATTGTTCTGGCGCATGGTTATGCAAATTTTTTACAATTCCACAATAGATCTTTTTTTTACCAAACTGAACTTCAACCCGGCTTCCAATACGGATGGTTGATTGCATTTCATAGGGTACACCAAATGTGTACACTTTTTCAAGAGACAAAGGAGTATGACTTCAGCGTATTTCAAGTTAAACCTGAGGAGTTAAAAATTGTTTTCGATTCGTATTCATCCAATCCAAAGCAAAATTCCAAACGTTTTCGGCACTTTGGTTGCGGCAATGATTTAAACAGGCTTGCATATAAGCTTGGGTTAATTTTTCAAGGATTCCTGATCTTCTTTTTTTAATTCTTCGACCGATATCGGCGGTAAAAATACGGCCCTATTCCATCCCGGCGTACAACGAATAATTTTACTTGGGTGCATACGCGAAGCACTGTCAGGAAATAAAACGGGTAGTAAAGGTGCTTGTTGCAGAATGGATAATCCAAATGCCCCATTCTGAAACGGTAATAAATCGGCAATCGGTGTATCAGAAAAAGTGCCTTCCGGAAAAATGAGGATGGAAATTTTTTTGTCGAGCGCTTGTTTCATTTGCCGAAAACTCAATGCCCTTGCTTTTAAAGAACTTCTATCGACCGTAATCACCACCGTTTTGTATATGACCCCATATATCGGCGTTTTTTCAATTTCTTTTTTTCCCAGCGATTTAAACAAATGAGGAATACTGGTATAAATGGTGGCCGCATCAATAAAGGATTGATGGTTTGGTGTAATGATGTATGAACGATTAAAATCTATTTTATCCCGGTTAAAATTTTTGGGCCACATGCCCGTGAGTATATACCAGGCATTGCAAATAAATTTTAATAGGACAAACATTCCCTGATTGGTGACTTTTTCAGGAAACAATAAGAGTATTAAGGTGATCGGGAATGCCGAAACAATCAGCACAACCAACAAAAGTGCCGAATAAATAAAATAGGGTAGAAAAAAGAAATATTTGATCAGGCGGATCATTGAGGGACAGATGAAGAATCAGCTTCAGCTTCCTCAACTTCTGCACTTACTTCTTCGGTCGCTGTGGCTTTCTTTTTATCGCTTAATTTTTTAGCCTTCATGGCAAAATGAATAATTTGAATCAGTGCATTTTCCGATTTGTTCGTGAAGTTTAACTGACCTTCCATATGACTGGCGCCTTTCTTCATTTTGCCACCATGCATTTCAGCATAAGTGAACATTTTTAATCCTTCATCCATCAGGGCTTTTTCATCAGGATCTGATGTTTCAATCGGGAAGGAATTTAACACCTGTTGCATGTTAACATAAAACGTAAATGGGTTTGCATTTAATTCGGCCATCACTTCTTTTGGAATCGTGGTGGCTGGTCCTTTTTGTCCACTTAAAAATTGTTTGGTGTAATCACTTCTTGTTGAAACAGTGAGGTATTTTTTATCATTCACTAAGGTAACATCTGAACTACCCTGGCTTAATTTATAATCATTTCCACTACGAATAAGCAGCTCATTTTTAATACCCATTTTTAAAATTTTTTCGATAGCCGCTGGATCGTTCTGCTTCATGGCCATAAAAAATTCAAATTTCGTCGGGAAGCTGGATGAAACCGAATCACTCACTTTTTTCATATCGGTAAGGGCAATGACCATATCACCATTGAATGCTTCAGTTAATGTACCCATTGAGGTGCCAACAGCCATTAAACCAATATCAGCCAAACCATCCAATTTAAATTTTGCCAGAAACTCTTTAATCATTTCTGCTTTAAATTGATAACTCATCAGAAAGGCAACATCACCGGAAGGTAAATTTTCTACCAATTCTTTGCTATTGGCATCTTTTGCATATTTGTTATAAATTTCAGATAATTCTTTGCTCATATAATAGTCCATCACCGCATCTACCGATCCTTTTTCAAAATCAATACCGGTCGCCAACGCCGCATCTTTAAAATATTCAGGTTTCATAAATGCCTGAGCAGGGCCACTATTCCATTCTGCATTCATTTGATACATGGATTCATAATTCAACCAAAAACTCATGTCATGGTCCTCACCTTGTAAAGTATTAAAATGTTCGAGTGAAGCCACGGATTGATCTTTTTTCAGATTGAAAGATTGTTCCATGGATTTTTGTACTTCTTCCATGCTCAACATGCCTCCGGTGCCGGATTGGGTAGGAAAAAACAAGGCAGCTTCTTTATTCCAAGCTGCAATGAGTCCGGATTCCAGCGCCGACCATTTATAAGTGCCTTTATCTTCTACTTTGGCTTGCGGATAATTTTTGCCGACAAACTTTTCAAATCTTCCGGCATCTTTCATGGAAAGCACAACACAAGCCGTTCCTTTGGTTTTAAAATCGCCGGTGAAATAAAAATAGGCGGTTGATAATTGATCCAAACCAATATTGGAAATGTCCTTCATGGCCGCTTTTGATTCTTCATTCTCCACATTTTTTTGCATTTCCTCAAATAAGTCGCTGCCCGTAATTGCACTCCAGACCAATTTTTGGCTCAAATTTTTCATATTGATGGTTCCAACCATCATCACATCTTTGGGGATATATTGCGCATGTTTGGGAACTTTATTGCACGCAACGATCATGCTGATTACGATAACTAAGCCCAGCAGGCTTAAGGGTCTTTTCGTCATTTTTAAAGGGTTTTCAGCCCTAAAAGTAAAGGAATAATCTGATTTTTATCATTTCCTGCTCATTGCTCCTCTTAAAAGCCCTGATTTTTGGGCATTTATTAAGAATTTACCGGACACTTATTAAAATACCCTGATTACGGTATTTGAAATTTCGCCTTGAAAGGCTATGTTTGTATCTAAATTAAAACTTTTGAACATGAAAAAATTATTCTTGTTGGCTTTTGTTGCCGCTTCATTTACTTTAACTTCTTGCAAAAAAGACTGGACTTGCGAGTGTAAAGAAGGATCTACTGTAGATTTCACTTATACACAAAAATCAACCAAAGCTTCTGCAAAAACATGGTGTGAAGCTTGGAATACAACTTACAAAGTGAGCACTCCTGCTGGAAGTTGCGCTTTGAAGTAATCCAAAACAAAAACAGTTTTAAAGTCCTCTGTGCAAACGGGGGACTTTCTTTTTACACTTGTGTTTTAAGAATGAGGGCCGGCAATTCTTCCAGAGAAATTTTTTGTTGGGTTCCCAAACGGAAATCTTTTACGCTAATCAGATTTTCTTTCAATTCATCTTCACCAATCATCACCACAAAAGGTATTTGTTTTTTGTGGGCATACTTTAATTGTTTATCGAATTTGATCGCTTCGGGAAACATTTCTGCAGAGATTTTATTTTTGCGCAATGATGTCAATACTTCACGATTTCTGGATTCCATGGTCGTACCAAAGTTCACCAGCATAACGGTGCATTGAGATTGCAAGGTTGAAGGAAACAATTGCAGTTCTTCCATCACGTCATATATACGATCTACACCAAATGAGATACCCACTCCTGCAATATCCGGTACGCCAAATAATCCCGTCAGATTGTCGTAACGACCACCACCGCCAATACTTCCCATTTTAACGGTTGTAGGCTTAACCTCTATAATGGTTCCGGTGTAATAGTTGAGTCCCCTTGCCAGTGTAACATCAATTGCGATATGTGTGAGTGAGATTGGGCTAAATATTCCAGCTCACTAATTCCTTCCAAATCATTCCCTAGAAAGGAACGGAGTTGTTCAATACAGTTTATTGGGTTGGATGCAGACTGACTGATCTGTACATAAGCCTGAACCTTCACTAGTTGTCCCTCGGACAAACCGGCCTTCTCCTGCAACTCTTTCATCACGCCATCCAGTCTAATTTTGTCCAATTTGTCAATGGCAACCGTAATCGGAATGAGCCACTCCTGCCCACCACACTGATCAGCTAATGCAGCCAAGATTTTACGGTTATTGATACAAATGCTTACTGGAATATTCAAAGCATTAAAAACATCAGTATAAAGTTGAATTAATTCATTTTCATTCCATAAAGATTCACTGCCTACAATGTCTGCATCACATTGATAAAATTCACGATAACGTCCACGTTGAGGTTTATCGGCCCGCCATACTTGCTGAATCTGATATCGTTTAAAGGGAAAGGTCAATTGTCCCTGATTCATGGCCACATATCTTGCAAAAGGGATCGTCAAATCATAACGCATGGCTCTTTCGGTGATACCCTTTTTGCTTTTACCTTTTAATACTTCTTCAAAGTCATTTTTGGCTTGTTCATGTTTTTCGGGACGTTCCAAACCATTGTTCAGGATTTTAAACATGAGTTTGTCTCCCTCTTCGCCATACTTCCCGGTGAGGGTTTCCAGATTTTCGAAAGCCGGGGTTTCAAGCGGAGAAAATCCGTACAGTTCAAAATACTGGCGAATGGTATTAAAAATAAATTGACGTTTGTACACCGTTTCAGCGGCAAAATCTCTTGTGCCTTGTGGTAGACCGGGTTTCAGGTTGCTCATGCGGGAATGCGTTTATTCAAAAAATTAAGTGCCGATTAATGGTTAAAAGAGCAGGTTGTGACATCATTTTTTCTAAGTTTAACCTATTTTTCTGTTGACATTGGAAAGCTGAAAGTCACGACAGTACTCCATTTAAACGGGGTGGCAAAAATAATCAACTCCTTGCAACTAGCGACAATCTAATTTCTAAACTTATATTTGAAGGATCGGGCACTATCCCCGACGAATATCAGAAAAGCTCAATGACGTTTGTTTTAAAGTAGGAGAATATGCAAAAATTGCTCACGGTTTTGTTTTTTATTGTTTGGTTTTGGTGCATTTGCACAAACAGGTTCCTTAAAAGGATTTGTATATGATAAAACCAATGGTGAACCTTTAAGTGGTGCTACCGTAGCGATTACCTCCCTGAAAAAAGGTGCACAATCCAATTTGGAAGGGTTTTATAATATTCCCAAATTGCCACCCGGTACTTATGATGTGACAGTAACAGCTTTGGGCTATGAATCAATGACCAAACAAGCGATTGTTGTAGCAGATGAAGTGACCTCTCTCAAATTTGAATTATCCAAAAAATCGCGCGAACTAAAAGGGGTATCCGTATCTGCAAAAAAGGATGATAAGCTCTATGAAACCAAAGTCGGGATGACCCGAATTACACCCAAAGAGCTCAAGTTATTGCCTAGCGTAGGTGGCGAGCCAGACATTGCCCAATATCTGCAAGTGATGCCGGGTGTGGTATCAACTGGTGATCAGGGTGGACAATTGTATATCCGTGGAGGTTCACCCATTCAGAATAAAATTTTGTTGGATGGGATGACCATTTATAATCCTTTTCATAGCATCGGAATTTATTCGGTGTTTGAAACAGATGCCCTCCGAAGTGCAGATGTGATGAGTGGAGGATTTGGTGTGGAATATGGTGATCGAACCTCTGCTATCGTAAATGTGACTACCAAAGACGGTAACAAAAAAAGACATAGTGGCAAACTCGCGGTGAATCCAATTTTGGCGAAAGCCTTTTTAGAAGGTCCATTGGTGCGCGATCGTGGTGATAGTAGTGTGTCAATTACCTATATCGCTTCCATCAAACATAGTTATCTGAAAACTACTTCAAATGTGCTGTATGGCGCATTGGGTGAGCCTTATAAAAGTAATTTGCCTTATACATTTACGGATGCTTACGGAAAAATTAATCTAAGCTCGAATAATGGAAGTAAGTTCAATGTCTTTGGTTTTTCATTCAACGATCGGGTAAATTTTGCCAATATTTCAGATTTAAAATGGAATTCATATGGTGCAGGTACCAACTTCGTGATAACGCCGGGTAGTAGCGCTTCACTCATTTCCGGAGGTTTTTATTATTCTGATTACAAAATTGGGTTGGAGGAATCAGATAATCGTCCCCGCGAAAGTCAAATCAATGGTTTTGATGCCAATGTAAAAGTGACCTCATACCTGCCCAATCATAGCGAAATTAATTATGGTGTTGAATTTACCGGTTTTAAAACAGCGTATCAATATTATAATTTTATTGGTTTGCTTCAGGAACAAAATGATTATACCACACAGGTGGGTGCCTTTTTTGAAGCTCAAGAAAAATTTTGGAGATAAACTCATTGTTGAACCCGGTGTGAGATTACAATATTATGCCAGTCTTCCGGTTGCCCGATTAGAACCTCGTTTGGCAATGAAATATAATGCGACCCAAAATGTTCGTTTTAAAGCATCTGCAGGTATGTATTCTCAAAATATTATTTCTTCAAAAAGTGATCGGGACATTGTCAATTTTTTCACCGGATTTTTAACCGCACCTGATTTTGAAATCGAAAAGCCCGACGGTACTGTAGCCAATAACAATATTCAAAAGGCCACCCATGTGGTAGCAGGAATTGAGGTGGATATTCGTGATTTCGAATTTACCCTCGAGCCTTGGTACAAATATTTCGGTCAGCTTATCGGTATCAACCGTTATAAATTGGTACCAGCCGACCCTGATTTTAGTATCGAAACAGGACGTGCTTATGGGTTAGATTTTACCATGAAATACGCCAAAGCCCGCCATTACTTTTGGGGCGTTTATTCATACGGGTATGTTGACCGAAACGATGGTCGTCAAACTTATCCGACTCCCTTCGACCGACGCCACAATGTGAATATACTCGCTTCCTATACCGCCGGTAAAAAGTGGGATTGGGAATTTTCGGCCCGATTTAATTATGGGTCTGCATTTCCATTCACGCAAACACAAGCCTTTGTTGAAAAAGTGGATTTCTCCAATGGCATCAGTACCAATTACCTCACGCAAAATGGGAATTTGGATATTCTGTATTCCGATAAAATCAATGGCGGACGTTTAGCCCCTTATCACCGTCTGGACCTTTCGATGAAAAAGAAATTTTTTATCAGCACGGAATCTGTTATTGAAGCTTCAGCCAGTATTAGCAATACTTACAATCGACAAAACATTTTTTATATCGATCGTATTCGTAATACACGCACTTACCAATTGCCGATATTTCCGAGTCTTGGCTTATCTTGGTCGTTTTAAAACACAAACAAAGTTGAAAAATAAATTCTCTCTCTACCTACTGGGAGTGCTTTTTTGTGCGTTTGCTGCCAGGGCTCAACAAACCATGAAATACACGGATGCACTTCGAACACATCAAGAAGCCGCTCAGTTTTTTCATCAAGGTCTCTATCATCAGGCCATTATTCATTATGAGCGATTACTTCCTTTCTGGGACGCACAAAACGAGATGCAAACGATTTGGGATGAACAAGCCCGGTTGAATTATCGAATTAGCGCACTTTATCTGAATCGCCCCGGCGCCGAAAAGGATTTAATTCGGGAACTGGAAAATATGTCCGATGAATCCGGATTGCATGCCGCACAGTTTGCTTTGGCAAAACATTATTTCCGAAAAGGACAATTTAAAGAAGCTATTACATATTTTGATGCGGCTGGAATTGCCAGCCTCAGCAATGATCAAATTTCAGAACGTAATTTTCAATTGGCTTATGCTTGTTTAGTCAGCGGGCAAATGGAAAGGGTAAGTTCATTATTTGCCTCTGTTAAAAATATACCGGGAGAGAATTTTGCAGCAGGTAATTACTACCATGGATTAATGGCTTATTACCAACAGAATTTTGCAGAGGCCCGTTCCAGTTTTCAAAAAATTAGTTCGGATCATCAGTACAAGTATGTTGTTCCATTTTATCTGACCGAAATGGAGTACTTGGAAGGAAGAAATGAGAAGGCACGTGAAATGGCAGAAAAACAATTGGCGAATCCGGATAAATGGTATTATCAAAATGAATTAAAGCCCGTGAAGATGATTATTTCCGGTGGGCTTATTCTGCCTGGCGTTCACAGCATTTTGAGCAGGCTGTCGATGCGTTCGATCAAACAGCTGCTTTAAACGGACCACTATCGCAAGAAGCCAATTATTTAAAAGCTGGTGCATTATTAAAATTGAATAAAAAACAAGAAGCCCTCAAAGCCTTCAATGTTTGTATAGATCAGAACAAAGATTCTATGATCAAAGAACAGGCTAGTTTGCTCCGGGCTCAAATTGCTTACGAAATTTTACCTTTTGATCAATCGGAAAATTATCTGAACGAATATTTGAAAAATTATCCGAACGCAAAGGCATTTCAACAAATCCGGACATTAGGTATACATGCCAATATTGCATCCGGTAATTTTAAGCAAGCCGAAATGGAACTCAATTCTTCGGGCGATACCAATCAAACGCTCAAACAACTTTATCAAAGGGCCGCATATAGCAAGGGGCTTGCATCTCTTTTGTCCGGAAAGGCATCTGATGCGTTAAGCGCTTTTGAATCGAGCAGAAAAATTCCGGAAAATCCTGTTCAGGCGGCATCGGCAATTTTTTGGATGGCCGAATGTGCTTATCGCATGGGCGAATACCGGAAGTCGATAGAATGGGCTCAACAATACAATCAACAAGCCTGGGATGTAAAAAGTGAAGAGCGAACAACCCAATTATACTTGTTGCAGGCTCATGCTTTTCAGAAATTGATGCAAACTGATTCCGCCGGATGGAGTTATGCATTGTATACAGATACCTTAAGTAAACCAGATTGGGCCTTAGCTTTGAATGAAGAAAAACCGGAGTTTATTCCTGACATGGTGCCAGAGGTCGACCTCAATAAAATGGCCTTGAACAATGATTTTCAGGAAAAAAAATACCGTTTCGCTTATACCCCGGTTCCACTAACCCCGCTGGTTCTGGATGGTCCTACTGCTGAAATGGTGAACAAACATCATATTGAATTGGCCATAGGCCATCATCGTGCCATCCGATTCCGATCGGGATATGACCTGAGTAAATGGGTTAAAACACCATTATACATCGACATGCAACATCAGGGTTTCAGGGGTGGCTTATCGCATCAACGATATACCGAAACGGAGCTTGGCATTCACGGGTCGCATGTTGTAAAAGGAATTCCTTTACATGGAGCCTTGCAATTTGATCGTAAAGGGTATGGATTTTATGGGTATGACCGAGGTCAATATCAATATGATCAACTTGATTTGAGGCAGCGATTTACCGGTCTAAGAATGCAAGCATATTCTGATTCGATGCGTCATGAATCATCCGAAATTACGTATCAGGGCGCTGCAGCCATTTCGCTTTATGGCGATCGTTATGCATCTTTCGAAAATGGGATTAAACTACAAGCGGGGGCTGGAAAATGGTTTAAAAAAGATCTGAAAGTATTTGCAGGTCTTCTGGCGGATCTCAATGTATTTCGTTCATCCGTTTCAGTCCAAAATAATTCACTCTTACAGCTAAATATGGGCTTGCAGAAAAATATCGATGAAGGTATTTTGCAAGTTGCCTTGAACCCGGCTATTGGTCAGAAATTACATTTGTTACCGGATATATTTTTTAGATATCCTTTGGCGAGTCTGCAGGCAAATATTGAACTTGGATGGAGATCCGTTGTAGCACTCAATACTTTTCGGTCACTAACAACATTAAATCCATTTGTATTTAGTCATTATCAGGTAGAACAGTCGCAGAACACCGAGGTATACGGACATATCAAAGGACAATATGAAGGAGGGATTCAATATGGTTTGAAGTCCGGAGTTCGGATCATGAATAATCTGCCGGTTTTTGTGAATGATACAGCCGGTGATTATAAAAGGATGCAGATTGATTATGAAGCCAGAGCAACTGCTTTTATGCTGGAAGCGGATTTGCAATTTCAGCCCCAGCCTGAAATTACAGCAGGAACTTCATTTAAATGGCATCCTATATTGCAAACACGTTCAGGTTTTAAAGCTTGGCACTATTTGCCATTTCAATGGAATATTTTCGGGCAATACAATTTTCGCAAAGACTGGCAATTTAATGCTGATTTATTCCTACGGGGGGCATCCGCAGCAGCGATGGGGTATAAAGGCGATGCCAATACTTATGTGAGGATGAATGATCCCGGAATTGATTTAAATCTGAAAGCAAGTTATCGTATTGAAAAAGGCATATTTGCGTATTTGGAATTAAATAATCTGATGGGCAGCCAATATCAGCGCTGGTATGGATATCCTCAATGGGGAACGCAGTTTTTTATAGGTGCGCAGTATTTATTTAATAGTAACAGTCCACTTGCTAAATAGAATTTGTAATCTGAACAAGACTTTCTAATTTTACCGCCCTACGGGGATTATAATTTATTTATGGACATCAATCAGTATATCGGGGCGTTTTTGTTGAAAAACAGGTATTGTAGCCTGCCCGGATTGGGTGTTTTCGACCTAAAACGGGTGGGGGCTTCATCACAGAGCGCCGAAGGAAAAGTATCTCCGCCGATGTATGATATCACCTTTAATCCGGTTGGTTCAATTGATGATACTTTCGCCTCCTTTATTGCCTCCAAAGAAAATGTCAGTATAGCCAATGCCTCAAATCATATTCGCACTTATTGCATAGAAGTAAAAGATCTTTTGCAGAAAGGAGGCAAGTTTGAAGTGCCCAACCTGGGGCGTTTTGAAATGCGAAACGGAAAAATCGCCTTTTTTCAGTCCAATGATTTAAACCTCGGCGTGGAACCTGTACCAGCTGTTTTTACCGAAATCAAAGTTGCAGCCCCACCACAAGAAGAAGCAAAGTTGGATTATAGTTATACTTCATCCGGAAAATCAGATTATCGCCGAAAGAAGAATTTGAATGTCATGAAGTTCATTGTGCCGGCTGCCGCAGTCTTGCTGTTACTGGTCATCTCTTATTTCGGTTACACCTATTATCAGGAAAACAAATCTGTCAGCCCCGAGGAAGCAACACCAGAAAATAACACTCCTGTGAGTGTTCCTCAAGCAGATACACAGCAATCAAGCACACCTTTGAGTGCAGATACATTGGTGCCGACCACACCAGTCGACACGAATGTCAATAAAGATACTTCACTTGTTCAAACCCCAACTCCACCTCCTCCTGCGCCAATCGGAAAGGAATATCGAGTCGTGGTTTTTAGTTCCACCGATCAGGCTGCTGCGAATGCCAAATCGCAGAAATGGGCCCGATACGGAAATAAGTCAAATGTCATTCCAATGAATGGCGCATTCGTCGTAACCATCGACGCCTCTCATCCCCTCAATGACACCACAAAGTTGGTGGACTCCCTCCGAAGATTTTTTAATCCAAAGGGAGACGTACATATTTTAAAATAAGGGCCGTGATTAAATTGATCAGGCAAGCACCCTTTTTGAGGGTGATATTGCCGTATGTGTTGGGGATTAGCCTTGTACAAATTCTGCCGGAAGCATGGGCTGCCCGGATAGTGGTTTTATTCGTGATTTTTCTGCTTGGAGCTGCCTGTTGGATCTTCCGTAAATCCAGATATTATCAATGGTTATTTGGGATATTTCAACAAATGATATTATTTGGATTGGGGGCCTTATCCATCATTGTAGCCGAAATGAATGATCAGGTGTTCAACTCAGGTTTATTCAAATCGCAGGAAGGACATTTCTATGCGCAAATAGTGGCAGAGCCCGATGAAAAAGAAAAGACGATAAAATGTGAAGTGAACGTTTCTTCCTTTATCCAACAAGGAAAAAAATCATTACCCGAACATGCGCGAGCGATCATTTATCTTCAAAAGGATAGTCAGTCTAAGTCTTTGGAATATGGTGACCAAATCTTTTGTAAAAATAAATTTCAAGCCATTCGAAATTCCGGAAATCCGGGTGCTTTTGATTATACGGACTATTGTAAACGACAAGGAATTTATTACAGTGCATACCTTCGAAATGATGAATGGCAACAGATTAGCCATAAGGTCAACTCGGTAGGTAAAATATTAAATCAGACACAAAAACTTGTCGGGGAATTTTAAAAAAGAATATCGTGGATTCTTCTGCTTCAGGAATGGCAGAGGCATTGCTGATTGGTTACCGGAAAAATATTGACGCCGAACTGTGGGATTCATACAGCAGAACGGGTTTAGCACACATTATTGCCATTTCAGGTATGCATATGGCTATTTTTTATGTGGGTTTACAGCGGCTACTCATGTTGATTCCATTTTTTGCAAGGAAGAAAAGATCATCCGTGATCCTAGCATTATTGGGGATGTGGATGTTTGCTATCTTAACCGGGCTGCCACCTTCTGTATTAAGAGCTGCGGTGATGTTTACATTTATTGGTATGGGTGCTTGCCAGAAGAGAGAAATGAATGTCTTTAATAATTTATGTGCAAGTGCGTTTTGTTTATTGCTGTGGAATCCGAATTGGTTATTTGATATTGGATTTCAGCTCTCTTATTTGGCAGTTTTAAGCCTGGTAATTTTTTATACGCCGTTTTACCGCCGACTAAGTACCTCCAATAAATGGGTGAATTTTCCCCTACAACTAATCTCCGGAACCCTTGCTGCACAGGTCTTGACATGGCCATTGTGTTTATATTATTTTCATCAATTTCCCCTCTTGTTTGTTTTCAGTAATCTGATTGCCGTACCATGGACCACCTTCATACTCTATTTAGAAATTGCTGTAGTACTCTTGAGTCCGATTCAAATGATAGCAAGCGCTTTAGGTTCTGTGACCCAATGGATGATTCTTAAGCTCAATGTGGTCATACAATTTATTGCGCAAGGTGAATGGGTTATTTGGCGTACCGGAGAAATGTATAAGACCGAACTTTTTTGTTGGTACCTGTTATTATTCATGATGGGTGTGTTTTGGAAATACAGAAATAAATGGGCAATGGGAGGGATTCTTGCTGTTGGGCTCTGTATCAGCGTAATAGGTTTGATGAAGCAATGGGTGACTTTGCACCAATATCAACTTGTAATAATCAACGATCATTACAACCCCATGCTTTGCTCCGTTGAAGGACAGCAAATAAAATATTTACTCCCTAAATCAAAAGATAATCGCAGTGAAAAATATGTTTTTGATCCTTGTAAAATGTATTATCAAATCAAAGAAGAACGACAAGTGCATTTACCCAACAATAAATATGCGCAAATGTTTACCTGGAAAGGAAAAAGAATCCTCCGTTTGATGCAAGCCGGATTTAAATGTGATAGAGCCCTTGATGTGGATTATCTCATTTTGTCACGTGACTATAACGGAAATATTCAACACTTGAAATCTAATTTTAAGGTTGCCAACATCATCCTGGAATCTACACTGAGCGATTCTAAAACGCGAAATTGGCATGATCGACTTTCGTCTGCAGGTTATCAAGTTTTTGCAATGCGCTGGCAAGGGGCATATTATTTTTAATCCAAGAAAAAGGTTGATTTAATTAATTTGTTTGATGACATAAATCACATCCTTAATATGTGAACATTTGGTATAATTTTGCCGCACAAATAATCATTATGGATCTTAAAATTCAGTCGGCACTTATTTCAGTTTTTTATAAAGATGGATTAGAACCTTTGCTGCATACCTTGAATCAACAAGGCGTTAAAATTTATTCTACCGGAGGAACCCGAACTTTCATCGAAGGGCTGGGTTTGCCATGTATTCCCGTTGAAGAAGTTACCAATTATCCATCGATTTTAGGAGGTCGGGTTAAAACACTACATCCTAAGATTTTTGGGGGGATATTGGGCAGACGTACTGAGCAGCAGGATCTGGATGAAATGCAGACCTATGAAATTCCGATGATTGATTTGGTAATTGTTGATTTATATCCTTTTGAAGAAACCATTGCTCAAACAAACGAAGAACATTTAATCATTGAAAAAATAGATATCGGAGGGCCATCTATGATTCGGGCTGCGGCTAAAAATTTTAGTCACTTAACCGTGCTGGCAGATAAGAAAGATTATTCCTCACTAAACGAATTATTGTTAGCCCAAAATGGGAGTACCACGCTCAGTCAGCGAAGATCTTTTGCTGCTAAAGCATTTGAAGTCATTCGGCATTATGATACGGTTATCGCAAACTATTTTAATGCGGAAACCAAAGTTTTACGGTATGGAGAGAATCCCCATCAGGAAGCCAAGTTTACCGGACAATTGGATTTAATCTTCGAACAATTAAATGGAAAAGAATTATCCTATAACAATTTGGTGGATGTGGATGCCGCACTTCAATTGATTGCTGAATTTCAAAAGAATCAACCCTTGTTTGCAATTATCAAACACACCAATGTATGTGGAATTG
Source organism: Bacteroidota bacterium (assembly GCA_016715505.1). Lineage (GTDB taxonomy): Bacteria > Bacteroidota > Bacteroidia > Chitinophagales > Chitinophagaceae > OLB11. Next base: position 19,007 of record JADJZY010000017.1, on the reverse strand, counting down.
CCTTCGGTGAAAATGGTTCGGATGCCTGGAAAAGAGCGCTTGCAGGAGATCCGGAAAGTGCATTTGGAGGGATTATTATCACGAATGGGAACATTGATGCCGGACTGGCCCGTGAAATTCAGGATATTTTTTTTGAAGTGCTGATTGCAGATTCTTTTGATGCAGAAGCTTTAGAAATCCTGAAGCAAAAAAGAACCGAATCATCTTACGTCAAAAAACGACATACCCTTTAGGTTCAATGCAACGGCGGATATTAAATGGGACATTAGAACAAGATAGTGATATCGGGAATTTTCAGGAATGGACTGAAAAAGGTGGGAGAACATCGACTGAATTAGAAAAAGAAGATATGATTTTTGCCAATATCGTTTGTAAACATTTAAAATCGAATGCCATCGCACTGGTGAAACAAGGTCAGCTAATAGGTAAAGGTTGTGGACAAACATCACGCATTGATGCATTGCGACATGCCATTGAAAAAGCCAAACAATTTAAATTTGATTTACAAGGTTCCGTTCTGGCTTCTGATGCATTTTTTCCATTTGATGACTGCGTAAAAATTGCTCATGAACATGGAATTGCGGCCTTTATTCAACCGGGAGGGTCGATTCGTGATCAGGATTCTATCAAGTATTGTCAAAATAATTCCTTAGCTATGGTGATGACCGGTATGCGTCATTTTAAACATTAGTCAAAAATTAACGCTGGTTCGCTTTACCAATTAAGCGTCAAAAGGTCTATATTTGATATTACCAAACAAGCAAAAAAATATCAGGTTTGGTTAAAAAGAAAGAACATGAAAAAGATCATTTACACCCTCCTATTTGCGCTGAGTTTTTCAGGCGCGATCGCTCAAAACACCTCCTTACCCACAACGAAAGTCCGTGATTTGAATGGCAAACAAGTTTCATTCAACGAAATTTTCGAAAAAGGGAAATATACTTTAGTCAGTTTTTGGGCAACCTGGTGCATTCCTTGTAAGCAGGAAATCAAAAATATCAAAACAAAATTGCCCGAATGGACTCAACAGGTGAATTTTAATTATGTAACTATTTCGATAGACGATGCCCGTGCCACGGCAATGGTTAAAACATACGCGAAATCACAAGGTTGGACTTTCCCGACCTACGTTGATCCCAATAGTGATTTAAAAAGATCTCTCAATTTTCAAAATGTACCTTACACCATTATTGTAGACCCGAATGGAAATATCGTTTATCAGCATACCGGTTATGAAGAGGGTGCCGAAAACGAGCTTTTTGAAAAAATATTGGCAATGAGTAAGCAATAATCCTTTTGCCAAAAGATTGAGCCGCTCTTATGGAGCGATTTTTTTATGTTGTAACTTTAGCCAAATTTGTATCTCGTATACATTATGCACCTTAAAACGGCTTAAATTTTTCACATTTCAACACATTATGAATGTATTTTATATGTTTTCCACAACAATTCACACATAAAACTTTAAGTATAAACAGATAATTCACATGTTTTGCACATAGTTTTTCAGCAATTTCTGCAATAGAACCCTTGAATACACTGAGATCAGGCTGTTTAAGCTGTGGAAAACATCTCCTAAATTAAAAAGTAGAAAATTATGTCGTATTGAGGGAAAAATAGTTACTTTGTGTCACGTTAAGTCGTACGAAGAGAGATGATTAAAATCCGTGGCAATTTTGAAGTAACGCTGGACCCCAAAGGGCGCTTCATGTTACCTGCACAATTAAAAAAGCAGGTAGGTGAAGGTGTTAGCAGTTATTTCCTGATGCATGGAGTAGGCCCCTTTTTGGAATTGTATACCGAGGCTCAATGGGCAGTGGTGGAAGATCAACTGATTGCCTTAAACAACAACAATGATGATGTGGAAGAGCTGATGCTGGACATGTTCGGCACGCTTCAACCTGTAGACATTGATGCAGCCGGGCGCATTACTTTGCCAAAACGGATGATTAAGTATGCCGAATTGAACAAGGATATTGTGGTGCAGGGTTTATTGACTAAAACCCTCATTTGGGACCAGGAAACATTCGAAAAAGAAAGAGACTCACGAACCCTGGAAAGAAGAAAAGAATTGCGCAGAAATGTTTTGGGTTCTGGATATACCCAATCAAATCCGGTTCAAGATGGACAATAGTCAAGCGTTCTATCATCAGGCAGTTCTTTTACATGAAAGTATCGAACAGTTGAATATTCAACCGGACGGCGTATACCTCGATGCAACATTTGGCGGTGGAGGACATAGCCGGCATATTCTGGAACATCTGGGGCCTTCAGGAAAACTGATTGCCTTTGACCAGGATGCGGATGCAAAAGCAAATCTGCCCGATGATCAACGATTGCACTTTATTCCGGAAAATTTCCAATATGCCTCCCGTTTTTTAAGGTTTTATGGATACAACAGGTTGGATGGCGTATTGGCCGATTTAGGGGTGAGTTCGTTTCAGTTCGATACAGCAGAAAGGGGTTTTTCAACTCGTTTTGATGCGCTTTTGGATATGCGGATGGATCAACGTAGTAAAACAACTGCTGCCGATGTTCTGAACAACTATGACGAAAAAGAGTTGCAGTGGATCTTTGAAAAATATGGGGAGGTTACCAATTCTAAGTGGTTGGCACGCCAAATTGCTCAGCATCGTCAGGTGCAACGAATCACCACGATTAATGGATTGAAGCAATGCATTGATCAGGGTATTTATGGTAATCCGAATAAATATCTCGCACAGGTGTTTCAGGCTTTGAGAATTGAAGTGAATCAGGAGTTAGAAGTACTAAAAACCTTTCTTCAAACAATTACACCTGCATTATCACCCGGTGGCCGACTCTGTGTGATAACCTTTCATTCGCTGGAAGATCGATTGGTGAAACAATGGATGAAGCAGGAAACGTTTGAAGATGAATTGGATTTGATGGCCGTTAGAAAAAGCGCCACCTTAAAAGTGGTTTCGAAAAAACCCATATTAGCTGCGGATAAAGAACTCAAGATGAACCCCAGATCACGAAGTGCTAAACTTCGGGTTGCTGAAAAGATTGAATAGTTTTTCAACAGCTATAAATTATAAAAACACGCTTAGGCGTAAAAATAAATGATCATAAAATGCCCGGACAGGACAGCAACATACTCAAACAAGTACCCAACTGGAAACAGTTGCTGCAAACTGTTGGTAACAGGGGCATTGTTCAAAATATTCCATTGATTCTTTATGGATCTTTTTTGGCCATCCTGTATATCACCCTGAATCATGAAGCTGAAAATACCATCCGACGAATCAATGAAACAGGCCGGCAGTTAAAAGAATTAAGATGGAAATACGTGGATGAGAAAACACAAATTATGGGTATGATCAAAGAAAGTCAACTCGAAAAAAGCGTTTCTCATTTGCATTTACAAAAAACAAAAGTTCCTCCTCATAAAATAATCGTTTCACAATCCATTCAACATGAAAATCAGTAAGGACATCCGGTTTCGTGTTTACATCACCTTCATGGGGATGTGTGTTTTTGGTATTATGATACTTTATAAGGGATTTAGTATTCAATTTAAAGAAGGAAAAGAATTGCGCTCTTATGCCGATAGTCTGCATACCAAAATAGAATACATTCAACCCGAAAGAGGAAACATTTATTCGGAAGATGGCAGTCTGTTGTCATCATCCATTCCTCAATTTGATTTACGCATCGATTTTCAATCTATTAAACCAGATACTTTTCACAAGCACCTTGAACCTTTGTCGAAGAAACTGGCTGCTGAATTGGGTGATCACTCCTGGACGGCCTGGAAGGAAATCCTCGAAACTGAATACCAGAAAGGGAATCGATATTTCCTCTTAAAGAAGAAAGCGAGTTATGCCCAATATCTGAATGTAAAAAAAATGGAACCTTTTTGTAAGGGTCAAAATAAAGGCGGATTTATTGCCGAATCTCAAACCAAGCGAATCAATCCATATGGATTACTCGCAAATAGGGTTATCGGTTTATGGCGTAAGAATGCTGAAAATGTTGGCATTGAACGCGAATATAATTTGCACTTAAGCGGTATGCAGGGACAACGGATTGTTCGTCGAATTGCCGGTGGTACCTGGATGCCCATTGATGGTTCTGAAATTGAGCCTGAAAATGGTCGTGACATCGTAACCACTCTAGATGTCAATATTCAGGATGTGGCAGAAAATGCCCTCCTGCAACAATTGGAAAAAGAACAAGCCGCATTTGGAACTTGTATCGTCATGGAAGTTAGTACCGGTAAAATAAAGGCCATTGCCAATTTAGGACGAAATGAAAGCGGTCAATATGCCGAAAATTTTAACTACGCCATTAAGCGCCTGGAGCCCGGATCAACATTTAAATTGATATCTCTCATTGCCCTGATGCGCGATAAATTGATTCGTGTGGAAGACAAAGTCAATTGCCAGGGTGGTACTAGTAAATTCGGTCCATATACCATTCGCGATAGCCACGCAGGATTGGGTGTATTAAGTATTAAGGATGCCTTTGCGCAATCTTCCAATGTCGCTTTTGCCAAATTGATTCATGAAAATTATAAAGAAAAACCGGCGAGCTATTGGTATAATTTGCATGCACTTGGATTGGATACGCTGACCGGTTTGGGAATGAGTGGTGAAGTGATGCCGAAATTTATCCGCGATTCCGTAAGTAAAGGCCGTTATTCTTTAGCGTATTTAGGCATGGGATACCAGGTTTTAATTACGCCTCTACACACTTGCATGGTGTATAATGCCATCGCCAATAATGGTAAAATGATGAAACCTTATTTGGTAAAGAGTGTGCAGGAATATGGCAAAGAAATTATTTCTTATCAACCACAGGTATGGAGAGATCAGATTTTGGATTCTCAGTCCATAGTGCAACTAAAAGAAGTGATGAACGAAGTCGTAGAAACAGGTACCGGAAAGGCACTCAAAAATCCGTATTATAAAATTTGCGGAAAGACAGGTACTGCGCAGGTAGCAGACAAAGGCATTCGTTATTCCGACCGGGTTTATCATGGATCATTTGTTGGCTTTTTCCCCAAAGAGAATCCACAGTATACCATTTGTGTGGTTATCCGAACCAAAAAGGGTTCCGCCAACTATTATGGTGGCCAAATTGCCTTGCCCGTATTTAAAGAGGTTGCCAACCGATTGTATGCAATTAATATGCACAAATCGGAATCCGATAGCTTGATTGCTTCTCGAAAATCGTATTTACCCATGCAGAGTATGCGCAGTCGCGATTATCAACTGCTTGCCGGAAAACTGAATATGCCGGCGCTAAATACAGAGCCTCAGGATTGGGTGCATTGGATATATCCGGATAGTACTGGAAAGGCCAAATACCAAAAGCTGGCAATGACTAAGCATCAAACACCTGATGTGCAAGGGATGGGTTTGCGTGATGCCATTTTTGTACTCGAGAATGCCGGATTTAAAGTTATACCGGTGGGGCAGGGTAAAGTAAAAAATCAATCTGTTGCTGCAGGTACTCAATATCGAAAAGGACAATTCATAACAATACAATTGGGTTAGTTGAAAAATCTCAAATACATATTGTCCCCTGTTTCTCTTCTGCAATCGCAGGGTGAGATTGATTTGCAAATCGGTCAAATCACGGCTGATTCTCGAAAGGTTAAAGATGGTGATGTTTTTGTAGCAATTAAAGGATGGCAATCAGATGGGCATGAATTTATTCCTCAGGCCGTTCAGTCAGGTGCCCGAGTCATCGTATGTGAACAATGGCCTACAAACCTCCATCCTTCAGTAACTTATTTACAAGTGGCCGATGCGGCTATGAGTCTTGGATTGCTTTGTGCGGCTTATTACGATTTTCCTTCAAAAGGGATGAAAGTGGTGGGCATTACAGGTACCAACGGAAAAACAACTTGCGCTACTTTAATGTATCAGTTATTTAGTGCAATGCAGATTCCTTGTGGGCTCATTTCAACCGTTGAAAATAAAATCCTCGATCAAGTTATTCCTGCAACACATACAACGCCTGATGCGCCCGGATTACAGCGCTTTCTCCGACAAATGTTGGATGCAGGTTGTACACATGTTTTTATGGAGGTGAGTTCACATGCAATTCATCAGCAACGTATTGCAGGGTTGGAATTTGCCGGTGCCTGTTTTACAAATATCACCCACGATCATTTGGATTACCACCACACTTTTGAAGAATATATCCGGGTAAAAAAATTATTTTTTGATCATCTGCCACCTTCCGCGTTTGCCCTCAGTAATATCGATGATAAACGAGGAACAGTGATGTTGCAAAATACCACTGCGCGTAAGAAAACTTATGCCCTCAAATTGCCCGCAGATTATAAAGGGAAAATTCTGGAGAACAATCTGGATGGTTTGTACATGCATCTCGATCTGGGAGAAGTTTATTTCAGAATGATTGGTGAATTTAATGCCTACAATTTATTGTGCGTTTATGCCGTTGCTTCGGAATTGGGATTTGATAAGCAGGAAGTCCTTCAAGTGATGAGTACCTTAAAAGGTGCAGAAGGTCGATTCGATTATTTGATGTCTGAGAAAGAACAAATCCTCGGCATTGTGGACTATGCGCATACACCCGATGCCCTCATCAATGTTTTAGCTACCATCAATAAACTGCGTAAAGGGAACGAAACTTTATTTACCATTGTTGGATGCGGCGGTGATCGGGATAAAACCAAACGCCCATTAATGGCGATGGTGGCCTGTGAACACAGCAATCGGGTCATTTTTACCAGTGATAATCCCCGATCCGAAAATCCCCAGGAGATTCTCAAAGAGATGGAGTTGGGTGTGCCGGTCCATCAACGAAAAAAATATGTATGTATAGCCGATCGCCGCGAAGCGATTAAAACCGCTGTTAGCATAGCTGAACAGGGGGATATCATTTTACTGGCCGGCAAAGGACATGAAAAATATCAGGAAATCAATGGTGTGAAAAATCCATTTGATGATAAATCTATTCTTCACGAAATGTTTGAAATGCTCGAAAAGTAACGCTTATGTTGTATCATCTTTTTACCTATTTACGCGAACATTTCAGCCTGCCCGGAGCAGGGGTGTTTTATTTTATCACTTTCCGTACAGCAATGGCGATTGTTTTGTCTTTAGTCATTTCTCTGGTTTATGGTAAACGAATGATTCAATATTTGCATCGCAAACAAATTGGAGAAACCGTTCGCGATCTTGGACTGGAAGGTGAAAAGCAAAAGAAGGGTACACCGACGATGGGAGGGATCATCATCATCGCAGCGATTTTGATTCCCACCTTACTTTTTGCACGAATCGAAAACGTATATATTCTTTTAATGATCATCTCCACAATTTGGTTGGGCCTCATTGGCTTTATCGATGATTATATCAAAGTATTTAAAAAAAATAAGGAGGGTCTTGCCGGGAGGTTTAAGATTCTGGGACAGATAGGTTTGGGAATCATTGTAGGTCTGACGATGTATTACAACGAAAATGTTTATGTCGTTCGTGAAACAACAGGTGGTGCACCAGCAACATATCATTCTACCGATAAGGTTATTAAAGATGGAATTGTACGTGTCGATGAAAAAGGACGTACTCGAACTTATGCCCGCGTGAAGAGCGCTGTAACCACTATTCCTTTTGCCAAAAAGCATGAAATCAGTTACGCAAAAATAGCGGCATGGTTCGGCGAAAGTGCCAGCAATATTCTGACTCCAATCATCTACGTGCTCTTTGTTATTTTTATCATTACTGCTGTTTCAAACGGGGCCAATATTACCGATGGTTTGGATGGTTTGGCAACCGGAACAAGTGCGATTATAGGAATTTGTTTAGCCCTCTTTGCTTACGTATCCGGCAATTTCGGATTCGCGAGGTATTTGAATATTATGCCCATTCCCAATTTGGATGAGCTGTCTATTTTTATCGGGGCCTTTGTTGGAGCCTGTATTGGATTTTTATGGTACAATAGTTTTCCGGCTCAGGTTTTTATGGGTGATACCGGCAGTTTGGCATTAGGGGGCATCATTGCTTCCTTGGCAATTATTATTCGAAAAGAATTATTGATACCAATCATCTGCGGGGTGTTTTTGGTAGAAAACCTGAGTGTGATGATACAGGTAGGATATTTTAAATGGACCAAAAGGAAATCGGGTGAAGGGAAGCGCATTTTCTTAATGGCACCCCTGCATCATCATTACCAAAAATTAGGATATCACGAAAGTAAAATAGCCATACGCTTTTGGATCATCGGAATTGTATTGGCTGTATTAAGTGTTGTTACCCTGAAACTGCAATAAAGAAAAGCATGAACTACGATATCGTCATATTAGGAAGTGGAGAAAGCGGAACAGGTGCTGCTTTGCTTGCGCGTCAGCAAGGCCTTTCGGTATTTGTGAGTGATCGTGGTATGATTGCCGAGCCATTTAAATCTGAATTGATCGCCGCCCAAATTCCTTTTGAAGAAGGGCAACATACGGAAGAGATTATTGTGAATGCCGGAGAAATTATTAAAAGTCCCGGAATTCCTGAAAAAGTACCCATGATACAATTATTGCGTCAAAAGGGAAAAACAATCATGAGCGAAATCGAATTTGCATTTCGATACAAAGGAGATAGTAAAATTGTATGTATCACCGGGAGCAATGGAAAGACGACAACCACCAGCTTGACCCATGCCATTTTTAAACAGGATGGTTATGATGTTTCTGTTGTGGGTAATATCGGATATTCTTTTGCCCGACAAATCGCCACACAACCTACTCAATGGTATGTGATGGAAATCAGTAGTTTTCAATTGGATGATATCATCACTTTCAGGCCCGATATCGCCGTAATTACCAATATCACGCCTGATCATCTCGATCGGTATGAGTACGACTTTGGACAATATGCCAAAGCGAAATTTCGCATTTCATTGAATCAGGGCCCTACGGATTATTTGATTCTATGTAAAGACGATGCTGCCAGCATGCAATACATGCAAGACTTAAAAACGAACCCAAAAATTCTATATATAACCATGAACGAACAATTAAAAGGCGATGGCGCATATGTGAGCAACGATGAATTGGTGCTGCGCGTCAATGGAGAACCGGTGTCCATTTCAATCAACGAACTTTCTCTGAAGGGGAAACACAATCAATACAATTCTATGGCAGCAGGAATCTCCTCGCGGGTAGCAGAAATTCGGGATACCAGCTTGCGCGAGTGTTTGCGCACTTTTACCGCCATTGAACATCGTATGGAATACGTAGCAAGTATACGTGGGGTGGAATTTATCAATGATAGCAAAGCCACGAATTTAAATAGTGTATGGTATGCTTTGGAAAGTATGACCAAACCTGTTGTTCTGATCATGGGCGGCATCGACAAAGGCAACGATTACAGCACCATTGAAGCACTGGTGGCAGAAAAGGTGAAAGCGATTGTTTGTTTAGGATTGGAAAACAAAGCCATTCATGATGCTTTTGGAAATATGGTACAAATGGTAGATGCCACGACCACCGAAGAAGCGGTCCGCCTGGCTTACGATTTTGCACAAAAAGGAGATGTTGTTTTATTATCTCCGGCCTGCGCAAGTTTTGATTTATTTAAAAATTACGAAGACAGAGGCGAGCAGTTCAAAACAGCCGTTCGCGCACTTTAATGGAATAATTGATATGCAACGATTTCTCACACAGGTAAAAGGCGATCGCATCATTTGGGGCGTGCTGATTGTATTGTCCGTTATTAGTTTAATGGCGGTATACAGTTCCACAGGGTCTTTGGCTTACCGTGTGCATAAAGGTCATGCCGAAGTTTATCTCATTAAACAGTTAATGGTTTTAGTGGCGGGTTTGGCGATTGTATATTTTATTCATCGGGTAAACTATACCATGTTCTCAAATATTGCTTTGCTTTTATTCGCTTTAAGTATTCCTTTATTATTATATACACTATTTTTTGGAACGACCCTGAATGAAGGTTCCCGATGGATTCGATTACCCCTGGTAGGCCTAACCTTTCAAACTTCTGATTTAGCGAAGCTGGCCTTATTTATGTTTTTGGCAAGACAGCTATCTCGGATGCAAAATGAATTGAATGATTTTAAACAAGTAGCCTTAAAAATATTTTTACCGGTCATCGTGATTTGCGGTCTGATTGCAATGGCCAACTTGTCGACGGCGCTGATGATTGCCATGTCATGTGGCGTTCTCTTCTTTATCGGAAGAATTAAAATGACCCACTTGGCCATTCTGGGCGGTTCGGCTATTTTATTATTCGGTATTTTATTTACCATATCCAAGGTGACCGGTTTTGGTAGAGCCGCTACCTGGGAACAACGAATCAGAAACTTTAGCGCCAATGATAAAGACAGTGTACCCTTTCAGGTCTTGCAGGCAAAAATTGCTATTGTAAAAGGCGGACTAACCGGCAAAGGACCTGGAAATTCTACCCAGCGAAATTTTTTACCACATCCGTATTCCGATTTCATTTATTCCATCATCATCGAAGAATATGGCTTACTAATCGGTGGTTTCGGACTCATTTTTTTATACCTGTTATTTCTTTGGCGAAGTATTATCATCTTCAGACGATGTCCTTTCGCATTCGGTGCATTTCTGGCTGTGGGTTTGAGTTTTACCCTCGTGTTTCAGGCATTTCTGAATATGGCAGTAAATGTGAATTTAGTTCCGGTTACCGGTTTAACCTTACCCCTTGTCAGTATGGGTGGATCATCCATTTGGTTTACTTGTATCGCTATAGGAATTATTTTAAGCGTGAGTCGATTTGTAGAAGATAGTGAAGGACAACTCAATAAAGAACAATCTGCATGACGAAGGGACCACATATTAAAATCATTGTCGCAGGAGGCGGAACAGGCGGGCATATTTTCCCGGCTATTGCAATTGCGAATGCAGTAAAATCGAAAGATCCCAAAGCAGAAATTTTATTTGTCGGAGCAAAAGGGAAAATGGAAATGGAAAAGGTGCCTAAAGAAGGTTATCAAATCATTGGTCTGGATATTGTTGGATTCGAACGGAAATCGCTCTTTAAAAATTTAGCCCTGCCCTGGAAATTATTCCGCAGTTTTATGCATGCCCGAAAGATTCTTAAAGAATTTCAACCGGATGTAGTTATTGGGGTGGGCGGATATGCCAGCTTTCCGGTTTTATACATGGCACAATGGGCTGGAATTCCTACACTTTTGCAAGAACAAAATTCTTACGCCGGAAGAAGTAATCGCATATTGGGTAAAAAGGCAGCAGCTATTTGTGTAGCATATGATGATATGCATCGCTTTTTTCCGCAGGACAAAATCATTATTACAGGAAATCCTGTTCGTGGAACAATCAGTACCAACCAACGCACGCAATCGGAAAGTAAACACTTTTTTCAACTGGATGAAACCAAGAAAACCATTTTCGCTTTTGGTGGAAGTCTGGGTGCTAGAAGTATCAATGAAACACTGGCCGAGCAATTTCAATTATTAATCGAACAAGGCTATCAGGTTTTATGGCAAACGGGCACGCCTTTTTTTGAAAAAGCGAAAAATGCCGTTAAAGGATTTGAGCGTCAGGTAAAAGTGATGGAGTTTATTCGTGAAATGGATTATGCCTATGCAGCAGCTGATTGTATCATTGCCCGTGCTGGCGCCTCTTCCATTGCAGAACTCTGTATCGTTGGCAAACCTGTGCTATTTGTTCCTTTCCCATTTGCCAGTGAAGATCATCAAACACATAATGCGATGGCATTGGTGAATAAAAAAGCCGCCTGGATGCTCAAAGATCATGAGATAAAAGTGAACCTCATTCCACGTGTTTTACAGCTCTTACAAGATCCTACAACGATGCTTGAATTGAGTCAAAATATCCAATCATATGCGGTAACCAATGCCGATCAACAAATTGCTCAAACCATATTTAATATCCGAAAAAAATGATGAACTTAAAACAAATACAAAACGTTTATTTTATTGGCATCGGCGGTATTGGAATGAGTGCACTGGCCCGTTTTTTTAAACAACACGGTTCCAATGTTTCAGGATATGATCGAACAGAAACACCATTAACCAAGACCCTGGGTTCAGAAGGAATGAACATTCATTACAGTGATGACATTTCTTTGTTGGATAAGGATGCACAATTGGTGGTGTATACCCCGGCAATCCCTTCCAATCATACAGAATTAAAATGGTATCGCGATCAGCAATATACCGTGGTTAAACGAAGTGATGTATTGCAAATGATTTCAAATGATATGCAGGCTATTTGTGTAGCAGGAACACATGGTAAAACCACCGTATCTACCATGATCGCTCATATTTTACGGCATACCACTTTTGGTTGTAATGCTTTTTTAGGAGGGATATCTGCGAATTATGGCGTGAATTACTGGAGCAGCGAGCGCGATTGCGCAGTGATTGAAGCCGATGAGTACGATAAAAGTTTTTTGAAACTGAATCCGTCCATTGCGGTAGTTACAGCCATGGATCCTGATCATTTGGATATATATGGGACGGTTGAAGAAATGGAACGATGTTATATCGAATTTATCGGAAAGGTAAAAGATACCTTGATTTATAAACACGGCTTAAAACATCAATCGAAATTTATTGCACCAAAGAAATTTACCTACAGCCTTCAAAATGATTCTGCCGACTACTATGCCGATCAAATCAGAATGAAAGAAGGGGCTTATACTTTCGATTTCTGCAAACAAGGTCAAGTGATGTCACGCATTTCTTTAAATATTGGCGGTATGCATAATATTGAAAACTGTGTGGCTGCCATGGCTGTTTGTGATCAAATGGGATTGGATATGGATCAGGTGTCAGAGGCAGTAGCAGCTTTTAATGGTGTGCATCGTCGATTTGAATATGTGGTTAAAAATGATCAACATGTTTGTATTGATGATTATGCCCATCATCCCGAAGAGCTGGCCATGTTACTGAAAAGTGCAAGAGCTTTGTTTCAGGATAAAAAATTGCAGGTCATTTTTCAACCGCACTTGTATTCTCGTACCCGCGATCTGGCCGAAGGATTTGCAGAAAGTTTGGATATGGCCGATGAAGTGATTTTGCTGGATATATATCCCGCCAGAGAATTACCGATTGAAGGGGTGAGCAGTGAGATGATCAAAGCCGGGATGAATATGGCTGCTGTGAATATTTTGAGTAAGGAAGGAGCTTTGCATTGGGTGGAAGCTGCCAAGCCTGAATTGTTGGTGATAGCAGGTGCAGGAGATATCGATCAGTTAGTTCCTCAAATTAAAAAAATCCTGAGCGAATCATGAAAAAACGAATTCAAAACATATTGATTCGATTGCTAATGATGCTAACCGTGCCACTCTTGGCAGGGGCTTTTATTTTTGCGTCCAAAGAAGATCGCAAAAACACCTGCGGTTCAATATTGATTGAATTTATTAATCCACAATTAAGTTTTGTCAATCAACAGGATATTCAAAAAGTGATTGCTGCAGAAGGCATTGTTTCCGAAAAAACGCCATTGCATCAACTGAATCTAAAACAGCTCGAAAAGCGTATGGAAGAAAATAAGTGGATACAATCTGCTGAAATCTTTTTAACTGCTAACCGACAAATGCGTATCCGATTGGTGCAAAAAACGCCGGTCGTTCGTTTGCAACAGTCCGATAGCAGTGACTATGCCTATTATCTCGATCCACAGGGCAATACCATCGAATGGAGCGAACAATACTCACCGCGATTACCAGTCGCTGCGGTTCCGGCTCTTGGATACGGTCATGAAGATTATAAACTCAAAACCTCATTGGTTCAATTGGCTCAATTTATTCAAACCGATAGTTTTTGGAATGCAGCTATAGCCCAAATTGTGGTGAATGATCACTATGAAATTCAACTCATTCCAATCATGGGTAAACAACTCATTCGATTGGGGGATACCCGTGATTTGCAGGATAAGATGAATCGTTTATTACGATTTTATCAGGAAGGGATTCATAAGTTTCCCTGGGATAAATATGATGAACTCGATTTACGTTTCAGTAAACAAATTGTTTGCCGAAATAACCGCGGTGAAATTTTGGCCGAGGACCCATATGATGATAAAAGTAAAATGATTGTTCGAAAATTGGACGTCACATCAAAGCAACAAACACAGGTTTCCAATCCAGGTAAAAGTAAAAAAATCAACAACGAAGTAAAAAAAGGAACATCTTCTAAAAAGAACCCTGCTGCAAATCCAACGTCGAAAAAAAAATGCACAAAAACCCACTCAAATAAAACCCAACAGTTTAAAACAATAAGATCATGAAAAACGAACAACCCGTTATTGTCGGACTTGATATTGGTACAACCAAAATTGCTGCCATTGCCGGGCGCAAAAATAAATATGGCAAACTCGAAATTGTCGGTTTCGGAAAGGCCGATAGCAGTGGCGTCAACCATGGTATGGTTTTGAATATTGAAGAGTGTATTCGCTCTATCAATATTGCCCTTGAAAATTGTATGGCCAGCAACCCCAATCTTACCATCAAAGAAGTATACGTTGGTATTGCCGGTCAGCACATTCAAAGTTTACAAACCAAAGGTGATCGTGTACTGAATAATGTGGAGGATGAAATCCGAAAAGAAGATATTGACAGTTTGATTAAAGATCAGTATAAAACCTATATTCCAAGTGGTGATCAAATTATTGATATTATCCCACAGGACTTTACGGTAGATAGTCGGGGTGGATTTACCTTACAACAAGTGATTGGGATGACCGGTGTAAAAATCGGCGCCAACTTTCATATTGTTACAGGCGATAAACAAGCCATCCGAAATATTCATCGCTGTGTTACCCGATCTGGTTTGAGCACCAAGGATTTGGTTTTACAACCTCTTGCCTCTGCGGCGGCGGTGATGTGTCCTGAAGATCTTGAGGCGGGTGTCGCCATTGTAGATATAGGCGGTGGTACTACAGACCTGGCCATTTTTCACGAGGGTATGCTCAAACATACCGCAGTCATCCCAATAGCAGGTGTTAATATCACCAACGATATTCGCCAGGGTTTGGGTGTATTGCGTAGTCAGGCTGAACAAATGAAAGTTCAATTTGGAATGGCCTTGGCAGAAGAAGCGAAGTCAAATGCATTTATCACGATTCCAGGATTAAAAGGTCAGCAGCCTAAAGAAATTTCTTCGAAAAATCTGGCCAATATTATTCAGTGCCGTATGGAGGAAATATTGGAGTATGTGATGTATCATATCAGACAAGTGGATTTGCAGGATAAATTAATTGGGGGCATCATCCTGACGGGTGGTGGTAGCCAATTAAAATATTTACCACAACTTACAGAATTTATGACCGGTATGTCGGCCCGTGTAGGATTGCCCAACGAGCATCTTGCAACAGGCTATGTAACCGAACTCATGAAACCCATGTACGCTACTTGTATCGGATTAATTTTAAGAGGTTATGATGATTATGAGCAGGATAGAATCCGTTTTATTTCCAACAACAGTGATGATAGTGTCGATCCTGTTGCGGAAGGAGAACTCAATGGCACATTTGTTACCATGGCCAAAACCTATGAACCCAGTGTGGAAGAACTACTGAGTCAGGAATTTCCCGGTCATATTTTTTCAGTAGATAACAATACTGAAGAACCCGTACAAACAATGGAACCGGCCGATCAAACAACGACCCAAGTTGTGGCTGTGAACGAACAAGCTGATTTGTTTTCACAACCGGTGGCTGATACGGCTGAATTAAAAGCCATCAATGAAGTTAAAAATAAAAACCGAGGCAAACTGATCAAAGATATTTTCGGAACAGTGAAAGGGAAGATCATGTATTGGTTTGAAGATGTTGATGACCAACCCCTGGATTAAAATAAACCCAATTAAAAACCATAAACCCATAAATTCAAAATCATGATTCAGTTCGAATTACCACAAAACAATTCATCCATCATTAAAGTGATTGGAGTAGGAGGAGGCGGTGGCAATGCCGTCAATTACATGTACAGCCTTGGTCTGGAAGGTGTCGATTTTATTGTCTGTAATACCGACCAGAAAGCCTTGCAAAATAGCAGTGTGCCTACACGTATTCAGTTGGGGCCCTCACTGACCCAAGGGCTGGGTGCAGGTGCCAATCCGGAAATCGGACAAAAAGCCTGTCACGAAAGCATTGAAGAAATTAAAAAATTATTGGAAAGCAATACCAAAATGGTTTTTGTTACTGCCGGCATGGGCGGTGGTACAGGTACCGGTGGTGCGCCTGTGGTTGCAAAAATCGCTAAGGAATTGGGCATACTCACAGTGGGAATTGTTACAACACCGTTTAGCTATGAAGGAAGTAAACGCCGTCGTCAGGCCGAAGAGGGAATCCACCGCATGCGCGAACATGTTGATACCATCCTGGTCATTTCAAATGATAAGTTACGTCATCTGTTTGGAAACATCCCAACTTCTCAGGCTTTCTGTAAAGCCGATGATATTTTGGCAACGGCCACAAAATGTATCACCGATGTAATTAATTCACAGGGGCATATCGTTGTAGATTTTGCCGATGTGAGCACCGTGATGCGTGATGGGGGCGTAGCGATTCTTGGTAGTGCAACAGCCAGCGGAGAGAAGAGGGCATATGAAGCGGTCGAAAAAGCCATCAATTCACCTTTACTCAACGATGACAATATTCGTGGAGCCAAATGGGTATTACTCAATATCAATTCCGCCAGAGGTGTGTACGAACATACTTTAGATGAAGTGGAAATGATTCAGGCTTATGTTCAAGAGCAAGCCGGTGAGGAATGTGATGTGATTTTTGGTACAGGTTTTGATGATAATCTCGGCGAAAATATCAGTGTAACTGTGATCGCAACCGGCTTTCAATATAATCAATTGGCATCCGCTTATTCTGCAGAAAAAAAGACGCCAATCATGGATAGCATCAAGGAAGTTTATACACTTCAACCAGAAACGCCAGCTGAGCCAGCTTTAAAGATTGAAGTAAATGATGATACCCATTTGCCAAAAGCAGTGGTGCTTGAAACAGAAACCCCGGTCGATCCAATGGCTCCGGTGATGAGGTGGAATTTGAAATGAAAGAGGAAAGTACTCAAAGCCCTACTGCTTCCATTCAGGAAGAGTTAAATCAAATTTTTTCTGCACCTATCGAAATGGTTGAAAAAACAGAGGAAGAGATGAAAGATGAGTTTGTTACCATCAAGGGAATTACGCTCAATCGACGTAAGGGAAACCGCATGCTGACTGATATGGAGCTCGAAGATCAGGCGAATTTTGAAATTCAGAAAAGAGCATTCGACGATCGTGCATCGAAGTTACGTTCCATGAGTTTTAATGTGAATCGGGCAGATATCGACAACGAACAATCAAACGTTCCGGCTTATATCCGAAAAAACCTAACGTTAGAGGATCATCCTTCGTCTAATGAAGAGGTATACTCGAATGTCAAAATAACCGGCGATGGTCAACAATCAAATATCAGTACGATTAATACTTTTTTGAACGGCAAAAATCCAGACTAAGGGGATTTTTATTTATGGGTGGGGGCTGTCTGCAAAGGCAGCCTCTTTTTTTTGAGGAGCATCAAGCTATCTGCTCCCATTGGTCACCCCTCCGGCTGTTCGCTTGTACACCCGGCCTTAAATAGGGGCTGCTGTTTAATGTGAAAGTTGAAATCAGCGATTTCGTTTAAACCCCACTGGCATCTTCAAGGCCTCGCAGGGTCAATCGTACCATCCTGCTCTAAATTTGAAGCGCCAGTGAGTAACCAGCAAACCCTAAATTTTAACGATGCTTTCTTTCAACCTCGATTTTGTCTTCTCTTGAAAGGACGAGAACCTATAAGTAATAGCAAAGTGCTTCAGCATTTGCAGCAGTCATTTCCCACTTTTCGATTTATTCAATATTTAAGTAAGGACAGCCGATTATCTCAGGGGCGCATCAAATTCGAAGAAGCGTACAATAGCTTCGTGCCTTGCTAATACAAATTTTCGGTTGAAGAGATATGAAAAATTACCATGCACCTTAACTTGGGTAATTCAATCCAATTTGTAAACTTATGTGCCATGACAAAACCAAAAATCGTAAATCAAAATTTGTTATTTTTACATAAAATTATTTTGAAATGACTGCAGTAGACACTTTAAGGAATCAAATAATAGGAAAACTTTTGACAATATCGGACAAATCATACTTAAGCGCCATCAACACGATTGTCAAAGAACAAAGTGTAACCGATATAGTTGAATTGAGTGAAGAACAGAAAATAATGCTTCAAATGAGTGAAGATGATATTGAAAATGGAAGAATTATCCTGGAATCTGAACTGAATAAAAAGGATTTAAAATGGCTTCAAGAAATGTAGTATGGACTAATACAGCGGCAAATCAAAGAAGAGCGATTTTGAAATATTGGACCTAAAGAAATGGTTCGACAACATATGCAAAGAAAATTATCGACCTCAGTGAAAAACATACAAATTCTATATCTAAATACCCATTGTCATTTGTAAAGTCTGGGTTTAAAGATACAAGAATAGCAGCGATGGGTCATTTTAGTATTTTTTATAAAGTAACAGAAAATGAGATTCTCGTTACTGCTTTTTGGGATAACCGGCAAAGTCCAAAAAGATTATTGAAGTTATTGAAAAGTAACAGCAAATAACAAGGGTTTTACGCCAGACGGGCTAATCTACTTTATTCATATATTTTGCTTTATATGATTCACGGATCCCAGTCAAAGTTCCTGCAACCAAGCCCGCCCGGACCTTAAGCCCTGCTCTGATATCAACTCCTTTAACGTTAAACAGCAGCCCCTCCTAGATGAAGGTTGATGTTGAAGCTGAAAAATAGCCCCGACCGCAGTGTTAGCTTGCCGGTTGTGCAGCATTATTTCATTGAAATAGCAATAACCCTCAGACCGGCAACTACAAACGAAGGGCGGGAATTTGCTAAATTGATTTAAACAGATGAGCTTCTCCTTAAACAGTTTTGAATTTTCTTCTCAATTCAAAATTTTGTCCCAAATATAATTTGCGCACTTGTTCATCAGCGGCTAATTCTTCC
>JADJZY010000016.1:20000-84523 GCA_016715505.1 Bacteroidota bacterium | reverse complement strand
AAATCGGAAATGCATCACATCGCCATCCTTTACCACATATTCTTTGCCTTCAATCCGCAGTTTACCCACTTCCCGACATGCAGCTTCCGAACCATATTGCACATAGTCGGCATATGCAATCACTTCGGCCTTAATAAAACCTTTTTCAAAATCAGTATGGATGACTCCTGCAGCCTGTGGCGCTTTCCAACCTGTATGGATTGTCCATGCCCGAACTTCCTGCACCCCAGCTGTGAAATAAGTGATTAAATCCAGTAATTGATAAGCAGAACGAATCAGTCGATTCAAGCCGGGTTCCTTCAAATTGTATTCGGCTAAAAACATTTGTTTATCTTCCTCCTGTTCCATTTCCGAAATTTGGGCCTCAATTGAATTATTCATCACAATCACCTCACTTCCTTCCGATTCGGCAACCACCTTTAAAGCATCCGAAAATTTGTTCCCGGTATGAATACTGCCTTCATCCACATTGGCTACATACAGAACCGGTTTATCAGTCAATAAAAACATATCATATACCGCTTCTTTCCCATCTTTATCCAATTGCAATGAACGGATATTTTTTCCATCTTCCAGGCACTTTTTACAATCCATCAAAATTTCCAATTCTGCTTTGGCTTTGGGATCGTTTTTGGCAATCTTTTCTACCCGCTGAATTTTTTTCTCGACACTTTCTAAATCCTTTAATTGCAACTCGGTATCAATGATATCCTTATCCCCCACCGGATTGATTGGACCTTCTTCACGCAAGATATTTTCATCTTCAAAACAGCGCACCACATGTACAATCGCATCCACTTCCCGGATATTGGCCAAAAATTTATTGCCTAAACCTTCACCTTTGCTGGCACCTTTTACCAGGCCGGCAATATCCACAAACTCTATCGTTGTAGGAACGGTTCGTTGAGGTTGCACCAATTCTGCCAGTTTATCCATCCTGAAATCAGGTACATCCACCTGACCTACATTCGGATCGATGGTACAAAAACGATAATTGCTGGCCTGCGCTTTCGCATTATTACTCACAGCATTAAATAAGGTTGATTTTCCCACATTCGGTAATCCGACGATCCCAACTTGTAAAGCCATACGATTGTTTTAAAGTGCGCAAAGGTAAGTCAAGCACACCGAACCTAAACAACTATCTGAGGGGTTTATGGCATTATTTCCAATCCATTCCTTCGATCTCAATGGAATATCCTTGATTATCCAATAATCCAGTTGAATTTTAATTCTCGTTCGGGAATAATCATGCGTTCAGCAATTTTATTCAAGCGCTCAGGTAAACGCATCAAATAATCTCTCGCTCTTTCTCCATTTTCTTTGAGATTTCGCAAATTGCCAATATCCCAATATTCCAATAAATGCGAGAGGATATCTGTATAATCCGTGGCTGTATAAACGCCTAAACGCTGGGCCGCGTCCGAAAAATTGGCAAATGTATTCACTTGTTCACCCAATTCTCTCAAGGCCTGTGCGGGCATCACAATTTTTTTACGCATCATATCTTCAAATGCCAAAATCATTTCATTGACATCCAGCCCGAATATACGATTGATAAAAAACTTGTAGGCATTGGCGTGACGAGCTTCGTCAGCCGCTACAATTCCACATATTTTCGACAAAATAGTATTGCCCGATTTTTTTGCCAAAGTGGCTACCCTGCGATGCGAAATATTGGTCGCCATTTCCTGAAAACTCGTATAAACAAATGTGCGGTAAGGGTCATTGTCTGTTTGAAGATTAAACCCATCCGAAATCAGGTATTGTGTGGATGCTTCAAATTTCGACATATTAATACGGCCACACAAATACAAATATCGGTTCAACACATCCCCATGTCTGTTTTCTTCCGCAGTCCAGGATCTGATCCATTTCATCCATCCACCCTGAGAATTTTCACGTACGCCTTTCAGCCCGCCTAACCAGGTTTCATAGGTTGGCAAAGCCTCTTCTGTAATCGTATCACCTATGAGGACCGCCAGTAAATCGTAGTTCAGATTTTCGGCTTGCTCCTGTATATTTCGTATTTCATCAAAAAAATCGGGGGCATCGGATTGCGGCAACAAATCACCTGGTTGCCAATTGCTTTCTACTGAACTGAGATATTGACCTGCACTTTGTTCAACCTCCTTTTCCAAAAACAGCATCACCTCTTGCCGACTCAATTGTATATCCTGATTCATCCTTCCACTTTTATTTAAAGGGTAAAAGTAGAATCAAAAACCTAACTTATTCATTTTTTTCTCCTAAGTCCTATTGACTTTTATCAGTTCTAACGAATCTCAATCACAAAAGGCAAGATCGTTTGAATTTGATTTTGCTGACTGCGAATCTTTTGAATTTGCTGATAAATGATATATTCATCGCCCAATAATCGCCGAACAGCCGCTTCCTCACGTTTTTTACCTGAAAATGAAGAAATAAACTCCTCAAATGGATCAATTTTTTCAGGATAGTCGACGAGTGCATATTCATCCATTTTTGCCAGTTTCGCCGCCGAACGCAAAGCCCGCTGGATATCGCCAATATCATCTACCAACTTCAGTTTTTTGGCCTCAGTTCCACTATATACATGCCCCTGAGCCAGATTTTCGACGGTATCCATTGGCAATTTTCTCGCCTCGGCTACCCTCGATTTAAATAACACATAGGTACTGTCTAAATAATTTTGTATCCACTGTCGTTCGCCATCGGTCATCGGACGGGTCATATTTGGAAAATCAGAAAAAGGCCCTGTTTTTACCTGATCGGTTGTTACCCCCAGCTTATTTTTCATCATATTGGTGATATTGAACATCACCCCAACTACTCCAATCGAACCGGTAATGGTATTCGTTTCGGCAAAAACACTATCACCCGCACAAGCCATATAATAGCCTCCACTGGCTGCATAGTTCCCCATCGAAACAACAATCGGCTTTTTGCGTTTTAAATTCATTAATTCATGATAAATATTCTCACTCGCCAAGGCACTACCTCCAGGAGAGTTGATGCGCAATACAACGGCTTTGATATCATCATCTTTGGCAATTTTTCGAATGGTTTTTGTCAAGGTTTTTGAATAGATGTCTTCATTCCCTTCTCCATCGTAGATCGTTCCATCCGCGTAAAGAATGGCAATTTTTTTATCTGATTTCTTTTCCGGAATAGATGTGGCATAATCATCCGGAGTTACCCAACTGATTTTATCCGCCTCTTTCAGGCCTAATTTTGATTTGACCATGTTTTCTACCGAATCCGAAAACAGCACCCCATCAATCAATTGGTTTTTAACCGCATCCGATGGGAAGCGAATGGCGCCATTGTAGGCAAGCGCCGACAAGGTGGCCGTATCTTTCCCGGATTTTTCGGCAGCCCCATCAAAAAGTCGGCATACAAATCTTTCAACATTTCACCCAACTGATATCGGTTTGGTTCACTGAATTTTTCCAGAGCATATGGCTCATAGGCCCCTTTAAATTTCCCGCAATGAAAAGCTTCAGTCTGAATATCTAATTTATCCAATGCACCTTTAAAAAACATCCCATTGATACTCAAACCAACAAATTCCATCATCCCCTTGGGGTTCAAAAAAATCTTATCTGCTGCGGTTGCTACGTAATAGGTTTTTTGATCAGCGATATCACCAAAAGCGTACACAAATTTTTTGGAGGATTTAAACGATTTTATCGCTTCCCGAACTTCTTTCAAAGATGCCCAACCATTCATGGAGGCGCCCAATTTGATGAAAACTCCTTGAATTTTATCATCCTTTTTGGCTGCTTCCAGTGAGCGCAATACATCTTTAAGGCCCAATACGGAAGTAGGATCACCTGAAATGGCCCCGAAGGAATTCTCACTGCCTTGCTCACTCATGATTTCGTTCAGATCAATCATGAGTACCGAATTCTTTTTAACCTCGGCTTTATCACTTTTTGCACTGCCGGCTACCGCCCCCAGGAAGGAAATAAAGATGAGTAATGAAAAGAGCACCAATGCGCTTAAACAGGCAAAAAGAATTTTAAAGAATTGTTTCATTTTTTTGTTTTTTGTTCACCCATTTGTTGGTCGACCGAACGACGATTCGAATGAATGTTTATTGATTGAGTTATTTCAGATGATATTTTAAAACGGAATCATGCCTTGGCTGTTTTTCTCCGAATTCTGAACCATCTTTGCCGCCAAAATTAACTGCATCGTTTTTTTATGAAGTATAAAATGGGATGAACGGCATTTTTTTAATCATAGGTGGCAATCTGGGCAATAGAATTCAATGCTTGAAACAAGGTCGTGAGGCCATTGAACAACAAATTGGCCACATTCTGCAAAGCTCTTCAATCTACGAAACAGCAGCATGGGGACAAACCGATGCCCCTCCATACCTCAATCAGGTTTTATGGGTTGACTCTTCATTATCGCCCGAAAAATTATTACAAACTGCCTTAAATATTGAATCTTCGGCAGGAAGAACCCGTTTAAAAAAATGGGATTCCCGAACCCTGGACATCGACATTTTGTTTTATCACAACCTCATTATGGAGCAACCCGGACTTAAAATTCCTCACCCGCGTATGCAATCACGGAGATTTGTTTTGACACCTTTGGCCGAAATAGCCCCTTTTCTGGTGCATCCGGTTCTGGGTATCGATATCCGAACCCTCCTTCAACAATGTGAAGACCCTTTACAGGTTCAACCCTACACCGACTCGAATGAGTAGGATGTGTATATCGTTCCAAAGTCCATTCTTTCTCAGCCCTTATATTTGCGCACCGTTTCATATGATGCCCTATAAATTTATTACTGTCGAAGGAAACATTGGTGCAGGCAAAACAACCCTGAGCCAAATACTACAACAAAAACTCGGGGCACGCCTTATTCTGGAACAGTTTGCCGACAACCCTTTTCTGCCTAAATTTTATGAAGATCAACAACGATTCGCCTTCCCACTCGAACTAAGTTTTCTGGCCGATCGGTATAAACAACTTCGGGATGTATTAAATACCCGCGACTTATTCAGCCAGTACACCATTTCCGATTATCTGTTCATCAAAAGTAAGTTATTTGCGAAAGTCAATCTCCCTGCCGATGAATACCATTTGTATGAAACCTTGTTCGATATCATATATCCCAATCTCCCTCAGCCCGATTTGATTTTGTTTTTGCACACGCCCTTAAATAAACTCAAATCCAATATCAGACACCGCAACCGGAGCTATGAACAGGCCATTCCCGATGAATATTTGTTGCGATTACAGGATGCTTATGAACAACTCATCACCGGCGATAATTACCGAACCCTCATTTTGGATACCACCCAAACCGACTTTTTGAATCAACCCCAACAGGTGGATCGTTTGCTGGATTTACTCAATCGGCCTTACGACATGGGCTGCCACCATCTCGATTTATCCTAAAGTTCCAATGATGGGTTTATTTCAGGAATCAGTAATCGCTGAAATAAGCAAATCAAAGAATTCACGAAAATTGGCAAAATCCCTTCAAAAAGTCGTTTTTTGGAGCCCGATTCACTACTTTTGCTCACTTTTTTTAATCAAAATACAATTTTTAACACCATGGCTAACCAAACAATTCTGGATCTCCTGGGCAATGATGCCGCTTACTATCTCGACCACAAATGCCAAACCATCTCTAAAGATGATTTGTATACTCCTTCTAAAAAAACCGTTGACGAAGTATGGATTAACAGCAATCGTAATCCACAAACATTACGCAGTATTCAAACCCTGCTCGGTAATGGCCGATTAAAAAATACCGGTTACGTTTCTATTTTACCGGTTGATCAGGGCATCGAACACAGCGCCGGAGCCTCTTTTGCTCCAAACCCCATTTATTTTGACCCTGAAAATATTGTCAAACTCGCACTGGAAGGTGGTTGCAATGCAGTCGCATCCACCTATGGCGTCTTAGGTGCCTGTGCCCGCAAGTATGCCCATAAAATTCCTTTCATCGTTAAAATCAATCACAACGAATTTATTTCTTATCCAAATCGTTTCGATCAAATTATGTTCGGAACCATCAAGGATGCATGGAATATGGGCGCAGTAGCGGTAGGTGCCACTATTTATTTTGGTAGCGATGAAAGTACGCGCCAAATTCAGGAAGTCGCCAAAGCGTTTGAATATGCTCATGAATTAGGGATGGCCACCGTGTTGTGGTGTTACCTGCGTAATGGTGCCTTCAAAACAGCCGAAATGGATTATCATACTGCCGCCGATTTAACAGGACAGGCCAATCACCTCGGCGTAACCATACAGGCAGATATTATCAAACAAAAATTACCTTCCAATAACGGTGGTTACAATGCCCTGAAATTCGGAAAAACACATAAAAAAGTTTACGAAAATCTGACCACCGATCACCCAATTGACCTCACCCGTTATCAGGTGGCCAATTGTTATATGGGTCGTGTTGGTTTAATCAATAGTGGCGGTGAAAGTAAAGGGGCAACCGATATGGCAGAAGCTGTGATGACCGCCGTCGTGAACAAACGCGCCGGTGGAATGGGTTTAATCAGTGGCCGTAAAGCTTTCCAGAAACCAATGAAAGAAGGTGTGGAATTATTGAACACCATTCAGGATGTGTATCTCGATAAAAGCATCACATTGGCTTAATCAAAAAGTACTGAATAAAAAAAGCGTCCGATTATTGGGCGCTTTTTTTTGTCTATTATTTGAGAATGATTTTATCAAATTTGGAGCACATCATTTTTCGTTCATAGCACGCGCCCTCCTGCTTTCCGCCTGTGCACGGCACCTGGCTGCAATCAGGGCTAAAAACATACGCACACTTTCACAGCAACCAGGATGCAACTCAAATGCTCACCAATGGATTTGTGTCATCACAAACCACAAATGCCCCAGATTAAGTGCGCTGCTACTTCTAGTCTTAGATAACCACAATGGCTAGCACTTATTTGCAACCCGTGCCTGTATTATTTAATCTTGATTCAAGAATAACTTCAATTTCTAATCGTCGCCAATTCTTATAAAGATCATAAGCTATTGCTAAATTGGGCACCAAGCACAGGCACATCTTCAGCTGAAATGTTTAAAATATACTAGCTCGAGCGAAGGAATGTTCCAGAAAATATTTACGTGAATTGCTAAAAGCAAAAGAAAAAGACTACGAAGCGAAAGACGCTTCGCAAAAGCTGCCTTTGTTATCTTACATGCCTTGAAGAACTGGATGCTTGCGGAGACTAAAAATCAGGAAATTCAAATTAAAACTTTATCTTAGGTAATAATTTAGATTGCAATGCGACATTTATTTATTATTTCTTTATTGTGTTTTTTTGTTTTTGACACCATGGCGTGGCCTTCGCCTTTCCTATTGAATTTGAGTGGTTTCATCAATACTCTGCGAATAATGCTAAAAATAGAACCATCTTACTTAAAGCAAATCATGGTTACTTATACAATGTCAGTGTATTTAATGATTCGACATTTGAAATGGATGATTTTCACTTTAACAATATAGGAGGTCAGGATATGTTAATAAGTAAATTAGATACATTCGGAAATATTATTTGGGTGAAAAATCTATCCACTGCTGCAAAAGACACAGCAATTGATATGGATTTTGACATGATAGGAAATCCGGTCATATTATTTCCCGGTAAATTAAAAAAACTTAATAAAAAATGATGGTGACGAAATTTGGTCTACAAACCATAGTGGGTATTCTTTATGTTTAGATTATGCAGATAATATTTATTTGGCCGGTTTAAATGGAATATACAAACTGAATTCCGTAGGAAATATTGTTACAAATCTTATTTCTACTAACGGTGTCCCTAAGTCCATAGCTTATTCACCTTATGATAGTACCATAATCTTTGGCGGAAATGTAAACAATGGTTTTACAATTGGCAACATAATATTATATTACAACCCAAATCAATATTCATACTATGGATGGATATTTGTCAGTAAATTCGACTTGCAATTAAATAATATTTGGATTCGATCAGAACCTATAAAGAACGCCACATGCTATTCAGTGAAATCTAATCCCAAATCAGGAGATGTGTATATGTTTACTGGGAATGCAGGAAGTGGTGCAACTTATTCCGTTAGTAGCAGTAAGTTCTTATTTGATGGCACGCGAACTTATATACGTATTATGGCTACTATGATAAAGTAATGGAAAAGACTTTCCTATATTCTATGTTGATAGTAATTACCTTTTTATAGATTGTGATTTCTTCGAGGATGGCAGTGGTTTAAAGGTAATAGATTTAAATAATCAAAAAGAACCTGTATTTTATGCATACCCTAGCAATCTCCCAAATTCTGTAACAACATTTAATAAAAGTATTTACATTGGTGGCATATCTGCTAACATATTAAGTCTAGGGAAGGTAATTTATAAATATCAGCACTTTACACTTATCACTGGTTAACTATACCTCTTATCGCAAATTTATGCCAAAGAGACACACTTGAAGTTTATTCGAACGTTCTTACTGCATTAGGTGTGGACACTCCTCATACAATAACTTGGAATCCTGCACCTGACACGACAATTGGCAATATGATGTATCTTTATATTGATACAAGTATGCAGTATAAGCTAACAGTATCTAATGCCAATGGAGATACTTCATATTATTATCTTAATATAAATTTGGCTGATACACAATCAAGCCAAAGATTTATGCCAGTGACAGTATTGTGTGATACTATCATGTTAGTATCATCTTTGCCTTTTCATCTTACCAATGACCGATGGCTTTTTAATGGAAAGCGTCTTATCAACAAACATAATGATACCATCCTTGTGACTAAACCTGGTGTTTATACTTTTGTAAAGACAATTTTTGTTATCCTGAATCAAGTGATTCAATTGTAATTTCTTCTAATATAGATTTTAACATCACTCAAACTCCTTCTGATTCTGTATGTCATGGCAATCCCATATCAATAGTGGCATTCCCATGATATTCATATTTTTGGCCATCAAATATTCAATCAGGTGTTCCATTTATTGCTAATTATAATAATAATTCTTACCTCGTTACAGCCACTGATTCCATGGCTGTAAACGCCATAAAATTTAAACTTAAAATCAAAAACAATTCAACATTAAATATAACTGACGGCGTTTATATAGGAGATTCTGTCTTTATTTGCACAAGGTGCTTGGACTTTTCCGCCAGTATTTCATGTTCCACTACTGAATTTAGCTGTATCGGACAGTATTATATGCCTAGGAGATTCGTCATTTATTTGCACAAGGTACTGACTCTATTCGTGGAATAATGGAATATCAAATAATCAACCTTTTTTTCACCTTCCTTTATACACAGAACTGGCACAAATACAAATTTTTGCAAAAGCAATAAAAGTGTTTTTTCCTAGAAGTAACCTCTCCACTTATTCCAGTCTTGAAATGACTATAAAAATCATACATTGAATTTATTGAATAATCATTCCAGTGAAATCAAATGGTATTATAATAATTTTGAATTAGAAGACACGAATAGCAACTCACTTTTCACAAAAGGTGATGGAATTTATTTTGTAAAAGCTACAGATTCAAATAGTTGTTTAGCGTATCTGAAAAGGTACTAATCAGTGATAATTTTAGAGATTTAATTATACTTCCAAACCCTTTTCATGACAAAATATCAATAAATGCCGCATTTACAAATGATGAAGTTTTGACATTTCAGCTTTTCAATGTGAATGGGAGTATTATTCTTGACGATAAAAAACAAAATGCTATTAAAACGGGAATTCATTCTTTTCAGATAAACAATCTTGATAAATTGAGTAACGGTATTTACTTTTTACATTTGATTGTTTCGGAGCAAAGTTATTTAATCAAACTTCAAAAAGAGTAGCATCACTCCGCAATTCCAGTGCCCCATCTAATTCTAGTCTTTAATAACCACAAAGGCTGTCACTAATTTACAAACCGTGCCTGTATTCTTTAATCTTGATTCAAGAACAAATTCAATTTCTAATCGTCCCCAATTTTTATAAAGATCATAATCTATTGCCAAATTGGGAACCAAGCACAGGCACATCGACAGCCGAAATGATTAAAATATACTAGCGCGAGCGAAGGAATATTCCAGAACATATTTACGTTTATTGCTAAAAGCAATAGAATAATACTACGAAGCGAAAGACGCTTCGCAGAACGCTGCATTTTTTATCTTACATGCCTTAAAGAACTGGTAAACAAAATTTGAAAATTTAAGTCTGACAACTACGTTTTTACCAATTTTTGGTAACTTTGAGTATAGTTTAACAATTATGAAAAATACATCAATATCACTTGGAAACTATTTTGACGAGTTTATAAGCAGTCAGGTCTCAACAGGACGATATAAAAATGTTAGTGAGGTTGTTCGTGCTGGGCTTAGGCTGTTAGAAGAGGAAGAAAATAGAGTAATGGCTTTGAAATCTGCTATTCAGAAAGGCTTAGATAGCCCACTTGTAGAAAATTTTGACTTCAAAGAAAATTTGAAAAAATTAAAAGAAGAAAAAAGAAATGATGGCTAATGTTATTTTAAGACAAGAAGCCATTAACGACTTGAATGATATTTGGTTTTACACATTTGACGAATGGTCGGAAAAACAAGCTGACAAATATTATGCGGCTTTGGAATTTGCTTGTAAACAAATCGGCAAAAACCCAATTCTTGGAAAAGAGTATGAAGGAATAAGCAAGAACTTGCTTGGATTGAGGACTGGGATGCACATAATTTTCTATCAAGTTATTTCCAAAGATAGAATTGAAGTTGTTAGAATCTTACACGAACGGATGGACTTGAAAAACAGACTGAACAAATAAACAACTGCCTCCAACAAGGTATTGCCAAAAGCGGGGTTTTGATTCTATCTTTGAAATATTGTTGTAGTTCGGTGTTTATTTGTCCTTATAATGTAACTGCCTTCGGCAATACCCGGAACGATATGCCTATGCGGTTTACAAAACCGCCGATAGTAATACGACATTACAAATGTCGAACAGAATTATTGTAGAACATCTCGAACAGTTGAGCCGAAATGTTTAAAATATACTAGCGCGAACGAAGGAATGTTTCCAGAACATATTTACGTTTATTGCTAAAAGCAATAGAATAATACTACGAAGCGAAAGACGCTTCGCAGAACGCTCACAGACATTTCGACAGCCGAATTGCTTAAAATATACAAGCGCTTGCGGAGCTAAAACTAAGGTTTACTTGCACAGCAACACAGTCGCAACTCAATTTCAGGCAGCTATCTGCTGACTAAAAATCATTATTCCATTATTTGTCAAACAAAACCCGACTATTGTATCCCGGCACGTATGATGTTCAAAGCACCACCGGCTTTAAACCACTCAATCTGTTGTGCATTGTATGAATGCTGAACCTGAATCGTTTCGTTGCTGCCATCGCTATGGTTTAATACCAGTTGTAAATTTTTACCCGGTGCCATCGCCAACAATCCTTCAATATCAATTCGATCATCTTCCTGGATTTTATCGTAATCGGATTTATCCACGAAGGTCAGGGCCAACATCCCTTGCTTTTTTAAATTGGTTTCGTGAATTCGTGCGAAGGATTTAACCAATACTGCACGAACACCCAAATGACGAGGCTCCATAGCAGCATGTTCACGTGATGATCCTTCACCGTAGTTTTCGTCACCTACCACAATACTTCCAATACCTGCTGCTTTATATGCGCGCTGCGTAGCCGGCACAGGACCATATTCTCCGCTTAATTGATTTTTTACCGAATCGGTTTTATCATTGAAAGCATTCACTGCCCCAATCAACATATTGTTACTGATATTATCCAGATGTCCTCTGAATTTCAACCATGGACCAGCCATACTGATATGATCTGTGGTACATTTTCCTTTGGCTTTGATTAATAATTTTAATCCTTTTAAATCAGTGCCTTCCCATGCTGCAAATGGATCCAATAATTGTAATCGCTTGCTATCCGGGCTCACCAACACCTGAACGCCGGTGCCATCTTCGGCAGGAGCCTGATATCCGGCATCTTCAACCGCAAATCCATTCATAGGTAACTCATCCCCACTTGGCGGATCCAATTTAACCTGCTCCCCTTTGTCATTCGTCAAAGTATCTGTCATTGGATTAAAACCAAGATCCCCTGCAATTGCCAGCGCAGTCACAATTTCCGGACTAGCTACGAAAGCATAGGTATTCGGGTTACCATCCGCACGTTTGGCAAAATTTCGATTAAACGAATGCACAATGGTATTTTTTTCTTGTTTTTCAGCGCCCATCCGATCCCACATTCCAATACAAGGACCGCAGGCATTGGCAAAAACTTTAGCACCAATTCCCTCAAAAGTTTCCAAAAATCCATCCCGCTCAATCGTATAACGAATTTGTTCTGATCCCGGACTAATCGTGAATTCCGCTTTGCTGCTTAAGCCTTTTTCTTTTACTTGTTTGGCCAAACTTACTGCACGGGAAATATCTTCATAGCTTGAATTGGTACAACTTCCAATCAAGCCTACTTCCACTTTAGCCGGCCAGTTATTGGCAGCCATAGCCGCCTTCATTCCAGAAATTGGTGTGGCTAAATCCGGCGTAAATGGCCCGTTCAAATGCGGTTCTAAACTACTTAAATCGATTTCAATTACTTGATCGAAATATTTTTCAGGGGAGGCATATACTTCAGCATCTCCGGTAAGATGTTCCCGAATGGCATTGGCGGCATCGGCCACTGCGGCTCTTCCTGTTGCCCGTAAATAGCGCTCCATACTATCATCATAACCAAAGGTCGAAGTGGTTGCACCAATTTCAGCTCCCATATTACAAATGGTTCCCTTTCCGGTACAGCTCAAACTTTGCGCACCTTCTCCAAAATATTCTACGATGGCATTTGTTCCACCTTTAACTGTGAGTATACCTGCTAATTTTAATATGATATCTTTTGGTGCAGTCCAGCCATTTAATTTTCCGGTTAATTTAACACCAATTAATTTAGGCATCAGTAATTCCCAAGGCAATCCGGCCATCACATCACAGGCATCGGCACCACCCACACCAATGGCCACCATGCCCAGGCCACCGGCATTCACGGTATGGCTATCAGTACCAATCATCATCCCACCCGGAAAAGCATAGTTTTCCAATACAATCTGATGGATGATTCCGGCTCCGGGTTTCCAGAACCCAATACCATATTTATTCGAAACTGAACTTAAAAAATCAAAGACTTCTTTACTTTCCTGATTGGCAAATTCTAAATCTTCCTGACTCCCGTTTTTGGCGACAATCAAGTGATCGCAATGCACAGTGCTTGGCACAGCTGCCGACGGACGACCAGCTTGCATAAATTGAAGCAAAGCCATTTGGGCTGTGGCGTCCTGCATGGCCACCCGATCCGGATTAAAATCGACATAACTTTTGAGCCTGTCGTAATTCTTTAATTCCATGCCTTTATCCAAATGCGCATAAAGAATTTTCTCGGCCAAAGTGAGTGGTTTTCCGAGTGCTTGTCGCGCTGCTGCAATTTTAGAAGGGAAACCTGCATAAACCTGTTGAATCATGGAAAGATCAAATGCCATTTTATATCGTTTAGTTTTTGTTTGAAAATTTGACAGGCAGGTGAATGTTAAAAACCTACTTTCAAAGTGACGCGAAGGTAAGACTTTCATGCTTAACTGGCAATGATCTTTGAAGAGCTATTTTGGAATTTTGCGTTAAAATAAATCTTCAAAAAACAAAATTTAAACCCGGCAAAGCATTCGGATTTGCGAAGGGTTTAAACTTTTTTGTTCTTCTCGCTGAGGTCATTTTCTATTTCCTGATATGAATGGCATCGCATGATAGAAGGCTTACAAGATGCGCTAGTCATTTCAATGAATTCTGCTCAAAATTGCTTTATTTTTGACCTGTTGATAAAAGCGTTACAGTTGAAGGGAGCGTCGCAATTCCGTTGCATCTTGCGATACAGCCGGTATCCCAAATACCTGCTTTTTTGTTATGCCCTTTTTTTAGGTCAAACAATAAAGGCTCAGGATAGCACCCGGGCATTCAAACCGGCCTTTTATACCTGTGAAGATTTGATCAAGAAAGGAAAAACAGAGAAGGCTATTCGTTGTTTAGAGGAACTCCGAAAAACTTTCCCCCGGCAAATCAAACCCTGTATCCGACTGGCCGAAATTTATTATCAACTTAACGAAAAAGAGCAAGCATTGCTTTTTGCCAATCAGGCCATCGATTTAAATGCGAATGAGGCCCTGGGCCCTGTTATGCACTTAGCGAATTTAATGCGTAAAAAAGGGGACGAAGCATTAGCCCTGAAACTCCAAAACCGGTTGTCTGTTTCGGATGTGGATACAGCCAAGACCAAACAAAATAAACAAGTTCAAAATCAACTAAAATCTACCCGGATATTGAATACAGCCCCTATTCCAGGTGTCCAATTAAAAAACCTGGGGCCTAATATCAATTCTTCCGAAAATGAATATTTGCCAACCATCAGTTTAGATGGACAAACCCTCATTTTTACCCGCAATCATTCTGGTAACGAGGACTTTTTTGTAAGCACCAAGGATAGCAATCAAAATTGGATCGCAGCGGTCAACTTAGGATACCCACCCAATACGGGCTTACCGGATGGTGCGGCCATGCTGAGTGCCGATGGAAAATATTTGTTTTACACCCGTTGTGATATGCGAAGTCCAAATGGCATTGAAAGCGGGGGTTGTGATATTGCTTTCAGTTTTAAGGAAGATACAGCCTGGAGTTCTCCGCAATATTTTGGATTCACCATCAATACCACCGCTTATGAAGGTCAGGCCTGTATTAGTAGCGATAATAAGGATCTTTATTTCGTGAGCAATCGCGAAGGCGGATATGGTGGCATGGATATATGGGTTTCGCGTTTTGAAAATAATTATTGGAGCAAACCCGTAAATCTGGGAGCACAAATCAATACAGATGGGAACGAAACAGCCCCCTTTATTCATCCCGACAATCAAACCCTGTATTTTTCAAGTGATGGTCATCCGGGATTCGGCTCTTCCGATTTGTTTGTCAGCCGCAAGGTGGCTGATACCGCCTGGAAAACTGCGCTCAATCTGGGACAACCCATCAATTCAAAAGGATTTGACGGATCTATTGTGGTGGATGCCCAGGGTAAATCAGGCTATTGTGCTTCTGACCGGAAGGACACTCGCGGCGGATTGGATTTATACACTTTTGAATTGTATCCTGCCATTCAACCAAAATCTTCCATGGCCATTCATGGATTTTTAACCGACAAATTCCGCAAAACCAAGCTGCAGGATAAGATCATTTATTTTAAAAACTTGTCGGGCAATATTCATTTGGATCCGGTCAGTAGCAATGAAGGTGACGCCAGTTATTTTAAGGTTCTTCAAAATGGAACAAGTTGTTTAATTTCTGTTTTGGAAGAAGGTTATCGCCCCTATTATAAAAAGATATTCCTCCATGATAGCCTCCCGCGTATCCTGCAACAGGAAATTCGATTGCGCGAGCCCGGCCTAAAGGATACTTTGTTTCAGGCCAGCATTTGGTATGATAGTCTCAATCAAACCATAACAGATAGCAGTCGTATTTTGTTAGATAGCATTTTCAAACAATGGCCGCAATGGTCGGCCGACAGTGCTTTTGTTTCGATTTGGATACGTTCTTATTATTACTCCGGCGATAGCGATACGGATACAACTTACATCGATGGTTTGATGAAAGCCATGCAACAAAATCAGTTTTTAATCGAGTCTTTTGAACGACATGGCATCGCTTGTAAATTGCTCATGCCTGAATTAAACATGCTTATTTACAACGACGAAAAACATTGGTTCCGGAAAACAGAAATCATGGTATTGGAAGACTATTAAGTTTCCAAATGATGATTGAATAAAAAATGTTATCGGGTCAATAAAACAGTGCCTTGCTTCTTGATTCTCTTCCCGTTCACACAATAACCATCGATGATCCAAACATAATTATCGGGAGGCAATTCGATATTATTTTGTGTGCCATCCCATTTTTTACCGGTATCGGTCGTTTCGAAAACCACTTGACCCCATCGATTAAAAATTTTAAAATATTCCAGTTTAACCACATTGTTATTTAAAAGACCAAAGTTGCGGTTAACGGCCACATCACTCACCGGATTAAAGGCATTGGGCAAATGAATTTCTGTACACTCTGTTCTTACCCAAACACTATCAGAATGGAAACATCCGGTAGAATCATTGGTAACGGTAACGTAGTACGCCATGACATCCAATGGACGGCTGGTTGGATTTGGTTTTACGATAGAACTTAAATAAGTTGGTGGTGTCCATACATAAGAATACTCTTGCCCCATTGACATGCGAGGTCCACCTAAAATAGTATAAGCACCATCTGCGACAAAACGATCCGGGCCTGCATCAGCAAAAACTTTACTTACCCGAATAAGCACACTGGTATCATAGGCACATCCACCACCTTGCGTAAATTCAAGATGAACATTATAACGATAATCTTCCAAAGGATGAACTCGAATGGAAGTTGTATCAAAAGGAGGAATCGTATTATATACCGGCGACCATAATGCGCTGTATAAATTCGGGCCATTGGCAACCAATAAAATCGTATCACGCTGACAAATCAAGGTATCGTTATTGATTTCAATGATAGGTTTTGCAAGAACCCGAATTTGTTTACAATCGACCTGCATGGTTGGCAGGCCTTCATCAGATACGAAATACACATTATACAAACCCGGTTGTGTATAGGTAATCGGCGGAGGCGTTTGCAAGGTTGAACTTGGAATGGAAGAGGCGGTGCAACTATTAAAAGTTAAGCGGGATAAAGAATTATCGAGGTTATTGGCAGTAAAACAAAACACATTATCCCGATCGCGCAACATGCGAGTCAAATAACGCGGTCCGTTAAATCCTGCAAAATTTCCCAAATTAGTTGCAGTTGGAGCAGCTAGAATATTACCTGCAAATGTCAACTCCGTGAGTGTATTGTCGGTTTCATTCGTGACATAGGCATAATAATTCCCGCAATCACGAATCACAACGATATCGCGTGGACCATTCAAGGCACCGGCAAAACCACCTAAATTGGTTTCAACAAAGGGGCCTAATAAGGAAGTCCCGAAATCTAAGCGGCTGATGGTTGATCCAATGCGGTTTACTAAAAATAAATGCCAATTGGTTCCATCAAACACAGGCCACATACCGGTTGGAAAAGCTAAACCACCTGGATTACCCAAGTTGGTTAATGTTGGCGCGCCGGTAAGCGTTGGTCCAAAGTTGATGCGTAATAAATTTCCTGTAAAGCCATTGTTGGTAAATGCATACCAATTACCGGCTTCTGAAAAAACGTAGAGATCTTGAGGGTTGATGAGTAATCCGCCCATATTACCGAGATTTGTAACAGTAGGAACATTCGATAATGAGGTCCCAAAATCAAGTCTAACAAGTTGAGAATGTAATCCGGTAACGCCGCCTGTGATAAATCCAAACCAATTTCCTCCTGTATTCACCAGCTCAAAACCTTTGGCATTGACAGGCAATGTGGAACCAAAATCTCCCAAATTCACGGCTGTTGGCACATTTCCTAAAAGTGTTCCAAAATCATATCGTATTAAATTACGCGGATTGGCGGTATTCACGACAAAAACATGATAGTTATTGCCATCTTTAGCCATAGCGGTTGCAGAAGGTGCATCTAAACCGGTTCCGGCTACGATACTACTTCCTGTAGGAACATTGTTTAAATAGGCTGAACAAAATCCCCAATAATAGGATGAAGCGTTGGTAACCGTGGTTCTTAGTTGAATGTAATTATCGATACAAAGGGTGTCCGGACCACCGTAAATGAGCTGAGAAAAACCGTTATGAGCGCCCAACAAGCCTGCCACACCGAGTATAAAAATGCGTAAAGATTTCATGATCTGATCCAAATGCCCTGTTTTAATTCGCTAATATAGTCATTCCGTTCAAAACCCGAAAATATGCCGTCACTTATCTTCGCTTTTTACTTGCAAATAACCATTTAGAAAGACTTCCATTTTGGCCATGACGTTAGTACCTGATTGAATAAAATGATCAATTTTCGAAAAAATGGCTTTTCGTTCATCCCCTGAATCAAGGCATTTTCGGAGAATCTCTTCAATTTTTTCAGGCCCATTGACCGAAAATGCAATCCCCTGCTCCACAAAATAAACCGCTTCCTGAAATTTTTGATACGATGGGCCAATGATCACCGGAATTCGGTAAATCACCGGCTCAAGGGTATTGTGAAGTCCACGGCCAAAACCACCGCCCACATAAGCAAAATGTGCAAATCGATACAATCTGGAAAGCATCCCCATTTGATCCAAAATCATCACCCGCTCACCCTGATTCGTAAAAGTCGAATATTTCACCCAGGGTTCAAGTATCCAACTGGCATCAAAATGATTGGGTTCATGCGGTACAATCAGCACTTTAAAATTTTTCGGGAGATGAGCCAGGATAGATTGAAGCACTTCCACATCCTGAGGCCATACGCTGCCGGCAACAAAAAGTGGCTGAGCATTGATAAATTGTTCCAGAATCTCATTCTCAAAAGGTGCCTGACTCAAAGCGAGTACCCGGTCGAGGCGGGTATCGCCGGCAAGGGAAACCGAATGAGCCCCTAATTTTCGGAGCAAATCTACACTGCGTTGATCCTGAACAAACAGGTGATTGAATCCCAATAATGCCTTTCTGAATAAGCCGCCATAGGGTCGAAAAAATATCTGTTCCGGCCGAAATATCCCGCTGATGAGTATCGAAGGAATATTTCTTTTCTGAATTTCAAACAAAAAATTTAACCAGAATTCATATTTGATGATGAATACGCAACGAGGCTTTATCGTTTCCAAAAAATCACGGACATCTGAAATGCGGTCTGCAGGTAAATAACAGCGTTTCCAATCCGGAAACAATCGAGCGGCATATTCATATCCTGAAGAAGAATAAAAACTGACTAGAAATGGACGTGAATGTTTTTGTATCATCCATTGAATCACCGGCACGGCTTGTTCAAATTCACCAACAGATGCGCAATGAAATAATACCGGCCTTTCATCCGTTTTGAACATATGCTGCAAATCGACTTTCTGATGCTTTCTGCCTGTGAGGATTTTTGCTGTTTTGCTGGAAAAAGCTGCATAAATGCGGAAAGCAAAATCGAACAGTCCAATCCCGATATGATAGAGGTTTCGTGAAAACTCAATAGTAAGTTTCTTCAGCATCTTTACGATAAATAGGAACAGTCCATCCAAATTTAAAACCAACCATGAGATCATTTCTTCCACCTGAATCCGGGCGGGCAAGGTCGTAGAGATAATCGCGCCTTCCTTGGGTAAATCCCCACACAAAATTAAACCCGGCATGAAAGTTTATGAGTTTGTTTTTGGCATGGTACATATACCCTAAAAAATCTTCGATAAATAATCCATTGGTCAAACGGTCGTACCCTTTTTTATATTCATCACGCAATTGAGGAAAAGCATTGTCACGGTCGAAAATATTAATTTTATATTGCATAAAACCCATCGACAAAATGGTGGTGAGCCCTGAATTCGGGTTGATCGCCAAAACAGGAAAAACCTTCCCAAATTGTAATCCAACCATATAACCCCTTTGAAATAATCCGACATTCAGTAAGTCGCCATTTTGGCTAATGACGCCCCCTTGATTGGTTTTCAGGTTAATCATCAAACTATCATCCCGCATTCTATTTCCGGTAATAAAATCAAATTTTGCACCGAATATCCAGTTCTTTTTCGTTTTAATTTTAATACCGGCACCGATTCGATAACTGGTTCCAAATCGTTTCGCCAAATCGCCTCCCGGAAAATCTATACTGCCTAACACATCCAAATTCCAGATTTTATCACTCCCGGTTGAAACATCTTCACCACTGGGCATAGCTGGTTCCTGATCTTGTGCAAATGACCAAACGGGCATCAAAATCATCAACCATAAAAAAACAACTCCTGATTTTATTGGCATACCTATTTATTACAAATGTAAAGTTGCAGTAAAGCCCTGAATATACAATAATTCATGTACTGATTTAGTTATATTTGCGCCCAATTTATTCATACGTATGACAAATTTACAAATGGTTGACCTGAAAAGGCAATATCTAAAAATCAAGGATGAAGTTGATCAGGCCATACAAACGGTGATTGATACAACGGCATTCATCAATGGCCCTCAGGTAAAACAATTTGCAAATGCACTTGAAACCTATCTGCAAGTAAAACATGTCATCCCTTGTGCCAATGGAACCGATGCTTTACAAATTGCCATGATGGCTT
This sequence comes from Bacteroidota bacterium, assembly GCA_016715505.1. Classification (GTDB taxonomy): domain Bacteria; phylum Bacteroidota; class Bacteroidia; order Chitinophagales; family Chitinophagaceae; genus OLB11. The sequence goes on along the minus strand of JADJZY010000016.1, from coordinate 64,208 downwards.
TAGGCCTGAAACCCGGCGATGAAGTCATTACGCCCTCGTTTACCTATATAGCTACCGTTGAAGTGGTTGGTTTATTAGGACTCAAACCCGTATTCTGCGAAGTTGATCCGAAAACCTTCACCATGGATCCTGCATCGCTCGAAGCAATGATCACCCCGCAAACCAAAGCCATTGTACCTGTGCATTTGTATGGGCAGGCGGCCAATATGGATGCGATTATGGCCATAGCCAAAAAACATCAGCTTTTTGTGATTGAAGACAATGCGCAGGGAATTGGTGGATATTATACCGGACAAGATGGAATCCGTCGTGCAAATGGAACGATTGGAGATATTGGTTCAACCTCATTTTTCCCTTCAAAAAATTTGGGTTGTTACGGAGATGGTGGTGCATTATACACGAATGATGATGCCCTTGCCGAAAAAATCAGGATGGTTGCCAACCATGGTCAGCGTCAGAAGTATGTGCATGAAATGGTTGGATGTAATTCCAGATTGGACACGATGCAGGCCGCTATTTTGTTGGTGAAATTAAAACACCTCGATACCTATTGTGCGGCCCGTCGAGCAGTAGCCCATTTTTACAATCAGGTTTTCTCTGATCATCCAAATATCGAAATCCCTTATGAAGCGTCCAATGCCTATCATGTTTACCATCAATATACGGTGAAATTAAACGGTGTCAACAGAGATCAGGTTAAAAAGAAATTGGAAGAAAAAGGGATACCCAGTATGATCTATTATCCTATTCCGGCGCATCGGCAAAAAATGTTTGAAGCATTTGATATGGGTAATTTGGAAATGAAAAATACAGATGAACTGACAGCACAGGTCATTTCACTTCCGATTCATACAGAAATGCAGGAAGATGAACTAAACTATATTGCTGAAAACTTTTTAAGCATTGTAAACGAATTGGCTGTCCAAAAAACAGAGGCGGCCTTAAACGTATAATATATATTAAGATGAAAATTGCAGTCGTTGGTACCGGATATGTCGGACTTGTTTCGGGAACTTGTTTTGCCGAATCCGGCAATCAGGTCATTTGTGTAGATATTAATGTCGAAAAAGTAAATCGGCTTAAGGATGGAGAAATTGTTATTTATGAGCCTGGCCTGGAAGTCCTATTTCAGCGTAATTTAAAAGAAGGACGGCTCCATTTTACAACAGATTTAAAAGATGCCTTACTCAAATCCGAATTAATTTTCCTGGCCCTCCCCACCCCACCGGGCGAAGATGGCAGTGCGGATCTGAGTTATGTTTTGGGCGTAGCCAAGGAAATAGGTAAGATTCTAAAGGAGCACCCTCAGTATAAAGTGATTATTAATAAGAGTACAGTGCCGGTTGGAACTGCAGAAAAAGTACATCAGGCGATTCTTGAAAATTATCAGGGGGAATTTGATGTAGTGAGCAATCCTGAATTTTTACGGGAAGGTGTGGCCGTTGACGATTTTATGAAACCTGACCGGGTTGTGGTTGGATGTAGTTCCGAGCGGGCTAAAAAATTGATGCAACAATTGTATGCGCCTTTTGTACGTCAAGGAAATCCGATTTACTTTATGGACGAACGAAGTGCAGAGATTACCAAATATGCCGCTAACTCCTATCTCGCCATGCGAATCACCTTCATGAATGAATTGGCGAATCTGTGTGAAAGAGTTGGCGCAGATGTTGAAACGGTGCGTGTTGGAATGGGCAGTGATAATCGAATTGGGAAACGATTTTTATTTCCCGGAATCGGATATGGTGGAAGTTGTTTCCCGAAGGATGTTCAGGCACTTGTTCAGACATCTCAACAACATCAATATCCATACTCCTTGCTTCAATCGGTGATACAAGTGAATGATGCACAAAAACTCATTTTAGCAGATAAAATATTGTCATACTTCGGTTCATTGGCGGGTAAAAAAATCAGCATTTGGGGATTGGCCTTTAAACCAAACACCGATGATATTCGCGAAGCTCCGGCATTGTATATCATTCCAAAATTGGTGGAGGCTGGTGCCGAGGTTTATTGTTATGATCCCGAGGGCATGAAAAATACCAAATTACATTTTGAACAAAACCATGCTTCAATCTGCGACAAAATTCATTTCTCTGACAACGCCTATGATGCTTTGCAGGATAGTGACGCACTGGCCATTTGTACGGAATGGAGTATTTTCCGCACACCTGATTTTGAAGAAATGACGAAACGTTTAAAATCCAAAGTCATATTTGATGGCAGGAATTTATTTGAACCTACAGAAATGAAAGAACTGGGTTATTATTACAATTCGATTGGTCGCCAAACGATTCAAGCGAACCAACATTAATCGATAAATATGAAAAGAGTTTTAATTACAGGTGGTGCCGGATTTTTGGGATCCCATTTATGCGATCGGTTTATTAAAGAAGGTTATCATGTGATTGCTATGGACAACCTGATTACAGGGAATCTCAAAAACATTGAACATCTTTTCAAACATCCAAATTTCGAATACCATCATCATGATGTGAGCAAGTTCGTTTTTGTACCGGGCGATCTGCATTATATTCTTCATTTCGCATCTCCCGCCAGCCCCATCGATTATTTGAAGATGCCCATTCAAACTTTAAAAGTAGGATCGTTGGGAACGCATAATTTGCTTGGACTGGCAAAACAAAAAAATGCCCGTATGCTGATTGCTTCAACTTCGGAAGTATATGGAGATCCGCTGGTTCATCCGCAAAACGAAGAGTATTGGGGCAATGTGAACCCGATTGGTCCCAGGGGCGTTTATGATGAAGCCAAACGTTTTCAGGAAGCGATCACGATGGCTTATCACAATTTTCATGGACTGGAAACACGTATTGTTCGGATCTTTAATACGTATGGTCCGCGTATGCGACTGGATGATGGACGTGCGCTGCCAGCATTTATGAGTCAGGCTTTACGAGGAGAAGATATTACAGTTTTTGGAGATGGTAGTCAAACCCGTTCCTTTTGTTATGTAGATGATTTGGTTGAGGGTATCTACCGATTGTTGCTGAGCGATTATGCCCTTCCGGTAAATATTGGTAATCCGAACGAAATCTCCTTAAAGGAATTTGCAGAAGAAGTACAACGCTTAACAGGAACGAATAGCCAAATCATTTATCAGCCACTTCCGCAAGATGACCCTAAACAACGCCAACCTGATATCAGCAAAGCCAAAAATATTTTAAATTGGGAACCGAAAGTGGATCGGGCCGAGGGCTTAAAAGTTACGTTAGAATATTTTAAACAAGCCTTACTGCTGGATTAATCTTCTGTTTATTTCTTAAAGGGGGGATGGAAGATTAAATATAAAATCAACGCTTATGCAAATGATTCAAGTCGCCAATATTAAATCCGTTCATGGAGTTCGTGGCGATTTGGTGATAGCGCATCAGATTACTAAAAAGGCTGCATTGCAAGTGGGTGATGCTTTATTGATCGAATTATTTCCCGGTAGTCGTATCCCGTTTTTTATTGATCAAATTCGGGATACTGCCGAAGGAGAATGGCTGGTTCATTTTGAAGAAATACAATCAAGAGAAGAAGCGCGTGATTTACTCAATAAAGACTGTTATCTCATCAACACAAAAAATCTGCCATTGGCAAAAACGCACAATTGGAAAGATGTATTAGGGTATCTGGTCATGGATCAGGATGAAAAACCAATCGGTCCTATTCAGGATGTATTGAGTCATGGTGCTATATTTTTAGCAGAAGTAGCCTTTGAACAAAAAGTAGTGACCATTCCCTTAAATGAAAATTTGGTCTTACACAAGAATGAAGATCAGAAGATTTTAAAAATGGAAATTCCAGCAGGATTATTGGATCTATAAAATGGATGTATGCGAATAGATATTATTACTGTGATGCCTGAGCTCCTTGAAAGTCCTTTCAAACATTCGATGATGAAAAGGGCACAAGAAAAAGGCCTACTAGAAATACATGTTCATCAATTACGTCAGTTTGCCATCAACAAATATGGGCAAGTCGACGATACGCAATTTGGTGGTGGTGCCGGAATGGTGATGATGTGCGAACCCTTAGAGAAAGCCATCGAAAGTTTAAAAGCAGAACGCACCTATGATCAGATCATCTATTTAACCCCGGATGGAAAAACTTTGAATCAGCAAACATGTAACCGCCTTTCATTGTTTGAAAATCTGATGATGATATGCGGGCATTATAAGGGCATTGACCAGCGTATTCGGGATGTGTATGTTACCGAAGAAATATCTATAGGCGATTATGTGATGAGTGGTGGAGAACTAGGCGCGGCGGTGCTTGTAGATTGTATCGGACGTTTAATTCCCGGAGTATTAAATGATGAAACTTCTGCGTTGACCGACTCACATCAGGATGGACTTCTTGCACCCCCTGTTTATACAAGGCCTGCTGAATGGCGTGGAATAAAAGTTCCGGATGTTCTTTTGAGTGGCCACTTTAAAAATATTGAGGAGTGGCGACAAGAAGAAGCGCTAAAACGCACAGAAGAAAGGCGTCCGGATTTATTGCGTTGATGGAAGGTCTGTAAATGGTTTCGGTTCTACCCGGTGTAAAGCCCCCGGAGTAGATGATTGTCCGACTAATTGTTGAAGCGTTTTTTGTTTTTCCGAAAACTGATTTTGTATTTTTTTCAAAGTTTGAGAAGTTTCACGTAACATTTGCCGATGTTGCCGGGTTCTTCGTTTCCCCCACCCTATCACAATGAACAAAATTGCGATTAGAGCCACCAGACCTTTGATAGCGAGGTTAAAGGTTTTAAAATCACCTTCGTTGGATAATGCATTTTTAAAAATATCCCGATGCAGTATTTCATCCATAATATGAAATGGGAATACCGTATGCATGATAAAAATAAATCCGAAACAAAGTGCGGCCAAGATATACATCAAATATTCAACCAGATAATCCCAACTCTTACCCAGAAGATAAAGGGCTTGATTGGAATCTACCTTTTGAACAACGGGTGTTATCAAATCTAAAAGCTGATTGGATTCTGCCAATTGTTCAGTGGCATTCTCCGGTAATTTTATTTCTTTTCCAAATAACATAGGGTCGTTTATTTAATTGAATGATTTCGATGAATGCTTTACATAATCGTACCAAGATAAACCGATTTAGACCTTCCGCTCTTGCTTTGTATTTATTTGAAGAACAAAAGCAGAAGGTTGAAGAAAATAGCAAATCGCCTGATCACAAATCCATCCTTCGTATGGAAAATTGGGCCATGTAAAAAACTTCATCTTTATTACTCAAAGTTATGCTAAATCGCAGAGAGTGAGATCAATCCATTCATTAGATTTATCAACTAAAAAGCCGCCCTCAATTGAGGACGGCTTTTCATATCTATTTAAACTGTTTTATTTTTTCAACAGTTTTTTGATGTATTGCTCACCAGATGTTTCATTCACGATCTTGACAAAATAAGTTCCTTTTGCAAGGCTATTTAATTGATCAATGATGATTGTATTGGTGCCTGAAACGATTTCTTTTGTTTTCACCGTGATGATGTTTCCAAGAACATCGGTCAGGGTAACACTCAAGATACCGGCATCAGCAGAAGGATAAGCGATGGTGAATTCATTTGTAAATGGCGTTGGATAAATCTGTACGGCATCATCTCCCTGAAGAGGACGAACAGAAACGACATTTGACATACTTTGTTGACCATCGATATCATTGGCGATCACGCGATAATAAATCACAGGTAATTCCATCAATTCAACAACATTATCTAAAATAGAGTATGTTGTTTGTCCGTTGGTATTGCCTTTCGCATTTTTCACAGCAACCGTTTGATAATTGCTGGCATCTATACTACGTTGGATGCTGAAATTATTCACATCCTTTTCGTCCGTGGTAGTCCAGCTCACTTTAGTGACATTCCCTTGTAAGATGGCATTTGCTTGTAACATTGTTACTGAAGTTGGGAATTGAACCACTAAACCGGCATCCAATGTAGGATTGTATTCACCTGCGACGATGGTTACAAATGGAATATTACCAGACAATGGAATATCTCCTGCACCAAGCACAATGTTGGTACTCACATCACTATCCGCTGCGTCATCACCACCGGCATCCGGGATAGTAAATCCACGATTTGGAGGTAAGGTACTGAATCCTACCATGTAAGATCCAGGAGCAAGATTCGGGAATGAGTAGAAACCATTTTGATCAGTGATAGCTGAACGAATTGGTGTACTAGAAGCATTATAGAGTGTAACAGTCACACCTGGAACTCCTGGTTCAGTTGGATCTTGTGATCCATCACGATCAGCATCAAACCAAACATAGTTACCCAAACCAGCACCTTGAGGAATATGAATTCCTGCATCCAGGGTTGGATTGTAGTCGCCAGCATTTAATGTCACTGAAGGTGTTTTACCCGTGGCAGGATTTGCATCACTATCTAAAGCATCATCACTACCCTGATCAGGACTACTAAAATTAGAACCAGCAGGTAACCCGCTAAAGCCTACCACATAAGTACCTGGCTCCAGGTTTACAAATGTATATCCACCATTCGCATTGGTAATCGTAGAAGAGATTGGCGTTACACCATCTGCAGCATATAAAGTAACAGTGATTCCCGGAATACCTGGTTCGTTTGCATCTTGAATGCCATCGTTGTTCAGGTCATTCCAAACATAATTACCCAATCCGGCTTTTTCTGTGAAAATACCAGCATCCAAATCAGGATAGTTTTGACCTGCGATTAAAGTCACCCAAGGAGATGAACCGGTAATAGGATCTGCATCGCTATCCAATGCATCATCACCACCGGCATTGATGTCGGTAAATTCAAAACCAGCAGGTAAATTGGTAAACTCTACATAATAAGTATCAGGATTCAAACCGGTAAATTGGTAAAACCCATTCGCGTCTGTTGTAGTTACAGCCAAAGGAGTACCAGCTGTGCTGTACAAGGTTACGGTAACTCCCGGAACACCAGGTTCAGAAGCATCCTGCACACCATCAACATTTAAATCATTCCAAACAAAGTTACCCAAGCTGGCTAAACCAGGAGCTGGATAAACACCTGCATCGATACTTAAGTTCTCCTCACCGGTAGCCAAAGAAATAACTCCAGTTTTACCACCACTCGTAGCGTCAGCATCTGCATCTAATGCATCATCAGAACCTTGATTGGCATTTGTGAAAGTATGACCCGCTGGAATATTACTAAATCCAACGACATAATTTCCTGCATTCAATCCAGTAAAGATATAATTACCTAAAGCGTCAGTTGTAGTTGTTGAAATCACGGTAGTTCCATCTGATTCAAACAAAGTAACTGTAACACCAGAAACACCTTGTTCATTCACATCCTGAATACCATCTTGATTCGCATCTAACCAAACGATGTCACCTAATGAGGCTGTTCCGTTTCGTCCACCTGCTTCTACGATACCTGCATCTAAAGTTAAATTTACTTCTGCAGTACCGAGTACTACGATTGGCGATAAACCAGTTCCAGCATTCGGGTCACTGTCAATCGCATCATTAGAACCTGCATCAGTAATAGTCAGGCGATATCCAGGAGGAAGATTTGAGAATCCAACCTGATAGTTTCCGGCAGCTAAATTATTGAAGATGTAATAGCCTTGTGCATTGGTAGAAGTTGTAGCCAATATTGTGCTAGCACCATCATACAATGTTACCATAACTCCTGGAACACCGGTTTCGTTTGGATCTTGTAATCCATCTTTATCCTGATCGTACCAAACATAATTTCCTAAAGCACCAATTGGAGCAGCAGGATTATTGATTCCTGCATCCCAAGTCATATCATTCTCACCAGCAGACAAATTGATCACTGGTGTTTTAGCTGTCAATGGATCCGCATCAGAGTCCATAGCATCACTTCCACCTTGATCATTCGTTGATAAAACGTATCCTGCAGGCAGATTACTGAAACCTAAAACATAGTCACCCGGTGTCAGATTATTAAAGATATAATATCCAAATTCATCCGTAATAGTTGTAGCAATCACTGTTGTTCCATCTGAACCATATAAGGTAGCTGTAACACCTTGTACACCACCTTCGCTGGCATCCTGAACACCGTTAACATTGTTATCATACCAAACATAGTTTCCTAATGAAGCCTGCATATTGCTTTGAGCATATACACCTGCATCTAAAGTAAAGTTATTTTCGCCAGGAGCGAGTGTTACTTGAGTAGTCATTCCGGTATTCGGATCAACATCACTGTCTGTAGCATCGTTGCCTCCTTGGTCAATCGGACTGAAAATATATCCAATCGGTAATGATACACCTACACTATAAGTAGCCGGAGTCAAATTACAGAAATAATATAATCCATTGGCATCGGTTACCGTAGCCGCAATTGGATTTCCAGAAGCATCATACAAAGTAACAGTCACACCAGAAATTCCTAATTCATTGGCATCCTGAACACCATTCTGATTCAGATCATTCCAGATATAATTACCTAAACAAGCAGTAGTAGGTACAGGCATATAAATACCTGCATCCACAGTCATATTGCTGTCACCAGCAACCAACGTATAGTCACCTGTCAGACCACTAACGATATTCGGATCTGAATCTTTCGTATCATCGCCGCCTTGATTTGATGGACTAAATACATAGTTAGAAGGTAAAGTAAATCCAACATGATAAGTATCCGGATTTAAGTTAGCAAACAAATAATATCCATAAGCATCCGTAACTGTTGTTGCGATAATTGTGTTGCTATTATCATACAATGTAACGGTAACACCAGCAACTCCAACTTCACCAGCATCTTGCACACCATCAACATCGGTATCATTCCAAACATAGTTTCCTAAATGGGCATAACAACCAAATTCTTTTGCACGTAAATGGAAGGTCGCTGTATCATCATAACAAGTTCCCGGAATCATAACATGGCAAGAATAAACGCCTGTGTCAGTTACAGCAACGGGTAAGTCTAAAGAAGCCGAAGTACCTAAAACAGTGTTGTTGGGTGAACGCCATTCGTAAGTCGCACCTGTATAAATTGAATCAACATAAAGATTCAACATATTCAAGTTAGAAACCGGTAATTTTTATACAACTTTAATGAGCGGTTGAGCGGGAGGTCTTACCGCCAGATCCTGCAGTGATGTATTTCCACATGCATCAATCACACGTAAACGCACCAATGTATAAGAACCTGTCAAGGTAAAAATATTACTCGCTTGGGGAGGAACAGGATTATTGGTTGGGAAGGTTTGGAAAATTTCATATTGATATGGTTTCAAACCGCCTTTGGTAGAACCAACAACATTTACATCTCCACCCGCACAATTGAATGCAATTGATTTACGTAAACGTGGCTGAACATATTTTTCAATTTTTACGGTATCAAATAATTCTTCCGAACAGTTTTGTAATTTCATTTTAATCACATAAGTACCTGTGTCCAAATTATTCCATGAAATGCTACCATTCGTGTTTGAGGTATTTCCACCCATCATCACGATTGCCCCTGTATTCAGATTCCACACATCAAAAATGGCAGAGTTCCAATAAGGATTATCAGAAGTATAAACAGAGGTAATGTTTCCTTTATTTACGCAAAGTGGTGTAACTGAAGTTGTCAATGTATTGGGAACGTGGCCGTTTGGTCCATTCGTGATTGTAACAGTATCCTTACGACCACAATCATCTGTAGCTACATAATTATATACTGTATTCGGCATACCGATAAAAGTCATATTTGCATACCAATCATTAAAATTCTGCCAAGCACTGAACATATTATTCGGATCAGTCCATGTTTGCGTAGCCAATACAGATGAATATGAAGCATCCCATTGCTCATAAGTAATAGGTGGCTTCATTCTACGATTTACAGATACGTAATTATTAAATTCACCCAGGGTACAATAAGGTTCACTGAAACCAAATATTTCCCAAGTATGATCAAAGAATCGGGTTTGCTCAGCGGTCTCTCCGCAAGCATCTGTGATGGTTATCGTATAATTACCATCTGTTAAGTTGGTAAATGTACCACTCGATTGTGATGGGCCACCGTTCAAAGAATAATTTAACGGAGCTTGAAATGAATGTGAAGGATAGGCCGTGAAAGTCGCCTCGGTACAAGAAGTGAAAGCGATGTCTTGTCCTGACCACATATCAAGGAAAATTTCATTTTGTTCACCTTTCATTACACCACAACCATCTTTTACCACGAATGAAGACCACCAATAATCCAATGGCGATGGTTTTGTAATGGTAAACGGAGTTCCTAATGTTGGCTCAGTTGAAGTCCAAACGGTATCTCCTGCAGCTCTAACCCAACCATAAGTCAATGGCCCGATGGGTGAACCAGAAATACAAACGCCGTCAATGGTCCAAGTATTACATGATGCATAATAACTATTGGCACCGCAGAATCCCCAATCAGCAACCGTAAATCCTGAACATACTTCACTGCCACAAGCATCAACCACACAAACAGAAGCTACTGCAATGGATTGATCGGGGTGTGAAAAAGTGATGGGTAATGTTGGCGAACTTGCGATGATAAAACCACCCGCATCTTTCACCCGATAGGAATAACCAGACATTCCCGGAGGATTTAATGAAACCGCATCCCAAGAATATTGTCCGCATCCTGTTTTAGTCACAACGGGGTTAGATACAGCAAAGAGAAAATTATTGATGGTTACCTGACGAGTTTGAAAATTTCCACAACTGTCATATCCACGAACATCATAAGTACCTGCGCCTAAATTATCAAAGAACCCGGTGGTATTGGTTGTACCTACACCCATTGGACCTGCAATAATTTCGTAACTGTAAGGCAGACGACCATCCACCAAAGCGGCGGTAATTGAGCCATTGGTCCCGTTATAACAATTAAAAACATCCACCGTTGAAGTATTCATCAATGGTTGCACGTAGTTTCCAGGTACGTTGATGACATACTCGGTAAAGCAGTTATTATCACCTTGATCGATAATCCGAAGGGTATAACTTCCCGGATTTAAAGCGGTGATGGTAGAAGTGGCGGTTGGTCCGGTATAAGCATAATCAATCGGATAAGCCGAAAAATCATACATAAAGGGTCCTACGCCGGAAGCACCAGATGCACTAATGACTCCGGTTGCCTCGCACCTCGATTCCTCGACAGTGATTGAAGCGCCAGAACCACATTGTGCATTTGCCTTCAAAGCAAATAATGCCACAATAACTGTGGCCATAAGGGTTAAACGTTTTAGCATATAATATGTGTTTTGTTAAAAGAAGCCAAAATTAAGCCAAAGAAAACGGTATTGCAACCTTATTCAGGTTAAATTATTATTGAGTTATATATACGTAAGATAAAATATGTACATCATTATTTATCAATAGATTAAAAATCTTATAAACATAAAAAAAAGCACCATACGGGTGCTTTAACAATTTATTTATGTATTTGGATTAATGATGATGGTGAGGCATGGGTTTGTTGATGAATTCATCTAAACTCAAATCATGTTCTGCAATGGTCAACGAATTCTCTAACGTGTAAAACACCTTGTCCGTAATGATTTTACCATAAAGTTCATCCTTAAACTTCTGATCGCCCAATTGTTTTTTTACAAATGGTTCGATCCAGTCAGCATCCATTGCAGGCATATTCCCATATTGACCAAAATAACTCATGATTTGCATTCTTGCAGCCATTTCAAGCTCTTCTTGTTCTACTTGAATTTGGTTTTCTTCAATGATACGATCTGTTATTAATTGCCATCTTAATGAATGTTCAAAACCACCAAATTCCTTTTCAACTTGCTCAGGTGATTTGTAAGTTTCACCACCAACACTTAACCATCTTTTCAAGAAGGGAACGGGTAATTCAATCGGCGTTTCATGTACCAGTCTTTCAAAAAGTTCGTTGTGTAATCTGATCTTTGCCTGATCCTCCCAATATTTTTGAATTTCTGCAGTGACTGCATCCCGAAAGGACTGTTCATCCTCCAAACCTCTTCCCGGAAAAATTTTATCAAATGTTTCTTGGGTCAATGGTGCTTTTTTACCAATCCCACTTTTGTGATGTTCATTTGATAGGATTGAGCTTGCTGATTTTCATCCTGGGGATTTAATCCTAAATCTTTCATGATGGCTGGTAAAACCTTGTCGCTAAAAGCAGATTTTAAAATAATTTCAAACTGATCTCCTGATTTAGCACCCATTAATTTGGCTTGCATTTCTGGTGTAAAATACTTCACCAATAAGGAGTTGTCTTTAGGCTCTTCTGTTGATTCTCCTTCTACATTAGCATTGGTAAAAGTTACGTTTAACACATTATCTTCTTCGGTCACTTCTTCCGGATCAGTCATTTCACCGGCCTTGTACAACATGTTATCAATTTCCTGATCCAGCATTTCATGGGTAACAATCACCTTGTATAAATCAACGGTTTGTTTTTGTTCAATGAGAGGAATATTAAAAGCTGGTTTTGTGCCGATCTCAAATTCAAAAACAAAATCTTTGGGTGCATTGATATCGAATTCCAATTTATCCTGACTGGCAACTGCCAAAGGACGTGCAAAAATTTCAGCCTTATTTTCGATTAAATGCTCTTCCAACTTGGTTCCGGCTACACGAATCACTTCATCAGCAAAAACCGATTGACCATACATTTTACGAATCAAACCTTGCGGCACCATACCCTTTCGGAATCCCGGGATACTCGCATTTTTACTATATTGTTTAATTGCTTTATCGACAGAAGGCATATAATCTTCTTTCGACAAACTGATACTTATTTTTTCGTGGTATAAACCAATATTTTCCTGCGTTACAACTGCCATTTGTTCTTTTTTTGAGCGGGCGAAGGTACGAATTAAAAGCCAATTTTAGCAGTTTTAATCTAACTAATGGTCCCAAGGTCCGAGAATGCCCCCTTGATGGTAAAATGAAAAAATGAGAACGACCTAAGCCACGTGCTTTCTCTTTCTCAATTTGTTTCTCTCTCGTACTCGTGCAGGTAGGTTTACTGAAATTAAACTTTTGATGGGAGGCAGAGAATGCTGTTGTTTTAAGTTTAAGAAAGCGGAAGAAAAAAAGAGAAAGACTTATCACCTTTCTCTTATTCCTTTTGTTTCTCTTTTATCGTCGTACGGGCAAGTTTACGAAAATGGAAGTTTTGGGTGGAAGATTTGAAAAATAAATCCATTTACTAATTTAAAGTGAGAATGAGTGCGAAGAAAAAAATCAGAGTAGTGTTCAGCGTTCACGCTCCTTACACTCACTCTGATTTTTTGTGCGGGTGGAGGGACTCGAACCCCCATGCCTCGCGGCGCCAGATCCTAAGTCTGGTACGTCTACCAATTTCGCCACACCCGCGGAAAAAAATTTATAAAGTTGTTTTTTAAGCAGCAACCTCAAAAATTTGGAAGAGCGCAAAGGTAAATCTTCACAAGGAGATTGCCAATAATTATGGTTTATTCTTGTATGTAAATTTTGCGTGTCGGCTTTATCCAGGCCGTTCAGAGTCGTTTGATTTAATCAAACAAAAAATGAGTCGGAGCTAAGCTGAACACGCTTTGGGGCTTAATTCAAAATACATTTAATTTGATTAATCCTTCCGATTTAAGGTAAATTAAAAAGCCGGCTCAAAACTGAACCGGCTCTTTAACAAAACTTATTTTAAGATTAATTTCTTCTTAAATTAGGGAATGGAGGAGGAATGTTTGATGGACCTTCTTCTCCTTCGCCAGCAGAACGATAATCAACTGTGTTTGGATTACCATTTTGTCCGTATTGGAAGATGAAACGATCACGATCGATTCCTTGATTATCCACCATATAGTTAATCACTGAATTCACACGATCCCATGAACGTTGCTGATCCATTTTGCTTGAGCTACCGTTACCCATTACAACTACTTTACAAGTTGGGTTGCTTCTCATTGCACTTGCCAATTGAGACAATTGAGACATTGCATTAGGACTTAAACGAGTTGCTCCGCTGCTAAACATAACGCTTCCGCCAGAAATATTTCCACATGCAACTGGAACAGGTCCATTTTTGCAGCATTCAGGATCAGGGCAAGTACCGATACCATCAGCATCAGAAGGTTGACATTCTGTAGGAGTGATCAATTGTTTGTCTTTGAAATCAGGTACACCATCACCGTCTGTATCTACAGGACAACCATGAGTGTCTACAGCTACACCAGCGGGAGTATCAGGACAACGATCGAAACAATCAGAAACACCATCACCGTCAGTATCCATATCACAATTTCCACCTGGACGAGGACGTTTCATTTCAGTATATCCATAATCCAATGGATTCATCCACCACAATGGTTCAACGGAGCGTCCACCTAAGTGAATGTTCAAACCAAGTGACAAATAATTCCATGTATCAAAATCACGTGTCATAGCCGATCCACCATAACCTGGTTGAGGCCATTCTTGCCAACGTTGACCATCTACTAAGTCATCATTGGTATAAGACCATTTGTCTTCAATGGCCAATGATACACGACGACCTAACTTAAACTGAATACCTAAACCAGCAGTCAGGATAGTACGATAAGTTCTTTCTTTACCAAACCAAGGGCGGTTATCATGACGTTCTGCACGAGATTCGTATTTACCATCAAACAGGTTTTTCAAATCTGTATTTTTTGCTTTACGAGTACGATATGTATTATACCAACTTGGTTTTTCGTTTTCGTATGATTTGTTGATGATTTTATTAAAATCATATTGTTTGCCAGCTGCGTTTAAGGCATCAACCCAAGTATCATACAAACTTCCACCAATACCTGCTAAAGCATATAAACTTGCTTTGTTACGAGCTTTGTGGAATTTTACGTTATTTAAAGCTGCTACTAACTGGAATGATAATTCATCCACATTGGTTTTGTAGTTGTAAAATACTGGTTTTGCAGTGGAATTAGGGTTTCCAACACCACCGGTACCATACGCAGTGTTCATCCAAGGATTATCACCATGTCCCCAATAACCTGTTGAAGGCTGCCAGTTAAAACCAGATGCTGTTCCATGGATATACTGTAAACGGGTTGAGATGATATAACCCCAAGCTATACGTAAATGAACGCCGAAACCTAAAGTTTGGCCAGGATTTTTGGCAGTAAACAGGTTTTTGGAGCGAACGTCACCAGAAACGTTGAAAGCACCGAAACTAACCCCAATTTCCCACTGATTACGTGGTTTTGAAGGGAAGTCGTACTGATTTGTTAAGAAATCACGTTGCTGTTCCATTCTTCTTTCTGGAATCAACGATGTGTCGGTCACATCATAACCTGCACCCCGGTAAATTCCAGCTGATCCGGAACTTTCCTCTTCTTGGGCCATAACATTGCTTGCACCCGCGAAGAGCGCCAACAACATAACTAAATACTTTTTGCTTGACATAAAATAAGGTTTTGTTAAAATTTTATGGCGCAAATATATAAACAAATCCTTTTAAAAAGAATTATTTACAATTTCTTTTCAAATTATAAAATCAAGAGTATCATTGTATTTGAGCCATGAATGAGATTAAATCTTTTCTCAAGGATGACCTGAAACTATTTGAAGAGAATTTCAAAATTGCGGTAAAGAGTAAAGTGGCTCTTTTGGACAAAATCATGCAATATGTGGTCCGAACGAAAGGGAAACAGCTCCGCCCAATGTTTGTTCTGCTTGCAGCCAAAATGAATGGCGAAATCAATGAAAAGGTTTTTCGGGCCGCATCTTTAATCGAATTATTACATACTGCTACACTCGTGCACGATGATGTAGTGGATGATTCCAATCAACGCCGGGGCTTTTTCTCCATTAATGCACTTTGGAAAAATAAAATTGCCGTTTTGGTGGGCGATTATCTGCTTTCGAAAGGCCTACTCCTTTCCTTAGGGAACAAGGACTTCGAAATTCTTGAAATTTTAGCCGAAGCCGTTAAAGATATGGCTGAAGGAGAATTGTTACAAGCCGAAAAAGCACGAAAACTGGATATTACAGAAGAAATTTACTTCGACATCATCCGTTGCAAAACGGCCTCCTTAATTTCCTCAGCGTTTGGGGCAGGTGCATTTGCCGCCTCTTCAGATGTAAACAAGACTGGAATTATGCGAAAATTTGGCGAAAAAGTGGGGATCGCTTTTCAAATACGTGATGATCTTTTCGATTATGGCAAGGCAGATGTGGGCAAACCAACCGGAAATGATATTAAAGAGAAAAAAATGACGCTACCACTCATTTACACGCTGCAACGTTGTGATTCCTCCACCAAACAGCGCATTATTTCAATATTCAAAAAGCCTTCCAAAAACAAAAACGAACTGAATTATATCATCGAAACAGTTGTCCAAAATGGGGGCATTCATTATGCAGAAACAAAAATGAAAGAATTTATCGACGAGGCATTTGCTTTGCTGGAAACATACCCAGATAGCGCCGCCAAAATGCATTTAACCAACCTCGTAAAATATACCATCGAAAGAACACATTAGCAGAATCTCCATTTTATGGGATGAACACTTTATTTTCGTTGTTTATATCGTGAAGGATGAAGAATAAACAACAAGTTTCAATTTTAGGTGCTGGTTTGGTTGGCTCTCTGCTGGCTGTCTTATTTCAGAAAAGAGGATACACCGTACAAATTTTTGAACGTCGGAGTGATATGCGCCTGGCCAGTATGTCGGCAGGAAAATCGATCAATTTGGCGATGAGTATGCGTGGATGGGCCGGGCTGCAAAAAGCTGGTCTGGAAGAAGATATTCGCAGTATAGCGATCCCCATGTATGGCCGCGAATTACATCAGGCAAACGGTGAAAACATTTTCCAGGCATACGGTAAAAACAATGAAGCCATCTATTCTGTCAGCAGAGGTGAATTAAATAAAAACTGATGTCGCTCGCGGAATCTTGTGGTGCCAAAATTCATTTCAATCATCGGGTGCATCAGGTGGATATCGACACGAATGAAATACAATTTGATGTCGAGTCCAAAGACGAAAAGCAAACCTATGCCAACCACGATTTATTGATTGGTGCGGATGGCGCCTTTTCAGCATTACGAAACGCCTACGTCAAAAAGGACCGCTACAACTATTCACAACATTATATTGGACATGGTTACAAAGAATTAGTCATCCCACCGGATGAAAATGGTGATTTCAGCATTAAAAAAGAAGCGCTGCACATTTGGCCGCGCAGAAATTTTATGCTCATCGCTTTACCCAATACGGATCGTAGTTTTACTTGTACCTTATTTCTTCCTTTTGAGGGAGATGAATCCTTTGAACAATTAAAAACGCCTGCTGATGTACGTCGCTTTTTTGAAATCCATTTTCCGGACACTTTAAGTTTAATTCCAAATCTGGAAACTGATTTTTTCCAAAATCCTACTTCATCCCTGGTAACCGTTCGCTGTTTTCCTTGGATACATGAAGACAAAAATTTGTTGATTGGAGATGCCGCACATGCCATTGTTCCTTTTTATGGTCAAGGTATGAATGCTGGATTTGAAGACTGCAGAATTTTAGCAGAATTACTGGACGAAACAGAAAACCCGGATTGGCATGAGCTCCTGAAAAAATACCAACACAAACGCAAAATAAACGGGGATGCAGTAGCCGATCTGGCATTACAAAACTTTATAGAGATGCGCGATAAAGTGGCTGATCCTGAGTTCTTACGGCGGAAATTTATTGAAAAAGAATTGGGCAAATTATTTCCTGAAATTTTCAACTCAGTATATGAAATGGTTTCATTCTCACATACCTCCTACTCCGAAGCTATTCGCAGCCAACATGCTCAGGATATCCTTTTGGAGAAAGTCATGCAAGCCGGCGATTTCCAAACCAATCTGAACAATCCATCATTTCAGGAGAGCTTAAAAAATTGGATGCAAGAATATCACAAGGCGATCAAAAACATCCAGGCTTCCTTATAGTTTTTGGAGTTGAATCGTTTGAACTTTACTGCAGGTTACAATCATCAATGAATAATTACCGCTCGGCAAGGCTTTCATACTCTGACTCTCTGTTTGCCAGGACTTAATCAGTGTTGACTGATAAACCCTGCGTCCGGATGCATCGAAAATTTGATATTGAAAGGGTGCGTTATCTGTAACATTACGAATAAAGAAGTTATCGTTGATAGGGTTTGGAAATACAACGAAAGAATTTTCCATCTTTGTGTAATCTATATTTCCCAATACAATTTGATGCGCCTTACAAAAATCCGGTATGCCATAACCCAATGTATTATTTGGATTGGCATATAAACTGCTTGATTTGCGTAATAAATCTCTCAATTCCCAAACGGTCATTTCAGGATGTGCCTGCCATAAACAGGCGATGGCACCACACATGGTCGGACTCGCAAATGAAGAACCATTCGTGGTTCCTGTCTGACAATTTCCGCCAATTAACACAACTCCCTTTCCTACACAAACACCATCCGGTTTAATCACACCATGATAAGTTGGCCCATAACCACTTTGTCCCCATGCGCCCGAACCATCCACCGAACCAACACTATACACACTATCGCCATCGGCTGGCGTTAACATATAAATCCAGGCACCTGCCCCTTCATTGCCTTGTGCCTGCACGACAAAAATACCTTTTGAAACAGCCTTATTTGCGGCTTTCACAATGAGACTTGTATTTCCATCCATATTTGCATAGGTATATGGTGTATGTGGCTGATCAAAAATATTGTACCCCAATGAAGAATTAATCATATCGACACCGATACTATCTGAGCGCTCGGCTGCAGATAACCAATTGTCTTCTTCAATCAATTGTTCGGTAGAAATGTCTTCGGTGATATACAAAAAGTAATTGGCCTTAGGCGCAGAACCAACATATACAGAAGGTTGATTTGCCGCCATACAACTAAGCACATTCATACCGTGGTCATTAGGAATGCTCACCGAATAAACAAACGAGGTATCCTTCACAAAATTCTTCGTATCCTTAATTCGACCATCTGCGTTCAACGAATCGAAGGCAGCACAAGTATTGGTATACCGAAAATTAACATCAAATACAGCAATATCCATGCCTTCACCTAAAAATCCAAGATCATGCAAACAATCAGATTGAATCAAATCAATTTGCTGAAACGACAAACCATAATGCGCGGAATTTCCGGCAGTTTTATTTTGCACAGAGCTTACGTCCGGTGTTTTGTTAAATGATGTTTCCGTTTTAAAATTTCCATTCGGATATCGTGCCACTAATTTAACGGAGGCTACCATCGGCAATGCAGAAAGTTGGGTCACTTTGCTCGAATCAAATGTAATGAGCACGATTTGATTGAACCACTTGGATACATTATGTAATTTAACGGCGTTGGCTGTCTGCATGGCTGTATCTATGTACCATTGTACCACCGGCAAGTCAGAACTATCCAGCATAATTCCTTGTTTATTTCGGCGCTGCATCGCTTTAGGTGATAAAAACGACAAGGAATCTGCAAAAGATAAGGTGCCATTCTTGTCTTTAAATTTTACTCGAAATGCATATGCGGGAGCTGCTTGAGAATCCAGGGGCAAAGCTGTTTGAAATATCATCAGAAGGATGAAGAGGCCAATTATTCTTTTCATTTCCTAAGCGTGTTTTTTTGCTTTCATGATTAAAGTAAATCCTTTTCTATATTTCACAACACTGGGTTGATAAACCCATCTGGTGAGTTCTTTGTAAATCAATCCCACATTTTTCGCATAAACTTCCTGCGAAAACCCTGAGCACTAAATGCGTTCGCATCTGCAGGATTGCCCTCTACATAATCGGCTTGATTCACAGTGAGTGTAGATGGGAAAACCATAAATCCGGTTGAATAAGGTTCGTTAATCGATGCATATTTATAATCCCATTGATCCATCCATTGCAATTCAGGATTTAAGGCAGTTGGCAAATACGAATTGCCATACCAACGGGTATTTAATTTAACCGGAAAAACCAATTTGATAAAACGCAAGTTTCGGTCTATGACCTCAACCCGGTCGGAGGTGGCAGTGGCATAATAGGAATAAAATGACTCCCATTGATAGGTGGAATCCTGACGATAAAAACGATTGATTACATAAGAAAGTCTGCCCTCATTATCTTCAAATGTGGAAGCTACCTCATCTCTGAATTCTAATTGAAAGGTGTCTGTTTTTTGATTGAAATCGTCAAAAATAATGGAGTCCACCGCATATTCAATTGAATGGCCTACGGCTAATTTCATATATTCTTTGCCTAAATCTATTTCATCTGCCGGAATCACCTGCCTCTTACACGCAGCCATCAAAACGACGGACAGCAATAGGATCAGGTTTATGTTGGAACGATTCAATTTCATGATTTTTTAAAATTACATTATCCCCTTGAATATTCAGACGTAAGAATATGACTTTTTGTTGATGCCCAATATCGATTTATCTGATAATGCCTCCTGCAATAACGTCATCGCCCTCATAAAATACGGCCGACTGACCCGGTGCGATTCCTTTCACCGCCTGCAAAAATTCGACATCTACATCCGTATGTTGTTGTTGCAAACGTGCAGGAACCGGTGATGATTTATACCTGATTTTCACCTCAGCTTCCATGTTTGCCGGAATGAAGTCGTATTTAATCATATTAATCCGGGAAACCTGCATACTGTGACGTTCTAAGTCTGATTCATCCCCTAAAACGACGGTATTACTTTCCGGGCGAATTTCGGTTACATACATCGGTTTACCGAAAGCCATATCCAATCCTTTGCGTTGTCCTATTGTATAAAAAGGATAACCTTTGTGTTGACCAATTTTTGTTCCATCACTGAGAATAAAATCTCCCCCATTCACTTCTTCCTCGAGGCCGCTTACTTTCTTTTTCAAGAAATTTCTGTAATCATTATCCGGAACAAAACAGATTTCGTAACTCTCACTTTTTTTAGCGAGTTCGGGATAACCATAATCCATAGCCATCTGTCGAATTTCAGTTTTATGATATTGACCCAATGGATAAATACTCCGCGACAAACAAGCCTGATTTAAACCCCATAGCACATAACTTTGATCTTTGCTTTCATCCTTGCCTTTCGATATCACGTAGCGGTTCTCATGCTGTCTGACATTCACATAATGACCAGTGGCAATAAATTCACAATCCAATGCATCTGCTCTTTTCAACAGGGCATTCCATTTGATATGGGTATTACACATTACACAGGGATTGGGTGTACGGCCGGCCAGGTATTCCTCCACAAAATTTTCGATGACCGAATCCCCAAATTCTGATCGGATATCCAAAACATAATGTGCAAACCCATGTTCGACAGCAGCTTGTCTGGCATCATTAAAACTATCCAAATTGCAACATCCGGTTTCCTTTTTATTATTTCCCGAATCTGCGTAATCCCAGGTCTTCATGGTAATTCCTATCACTTCATAACCTTGATCATGAAGCATGAGAGCTGCCACAGTACTATCAATACCGCCACTCATAGCAACCAATATTTTTCCTTTTTTACTCATGCCCCGCAAAGATAAAGCAAAACTTTATCCTCTTGTGCAGCACTTCATGATGGTCTATTGTTAACGGATATCCAAACTATAGGGGTCCACGGAAATTTCGGCGGGTGGTCTTTTTAATTGCCAGGTATTCAAATCAATCACATGATAGAATCCATTCCGGCCAGCACAGGAGGAGATATGATGTGGTGCTGGTCCCGTTGGATCAGCATTTCGACTGGCAACATACAGGATATCCAAATCATCGTCAACAGCCACACCATGCGGTTGATAAAATTTTTCGTAAACCTTACGCACAACCGTCATGGTATTGATATCTATCACATAAACAGAACCTTTAAAAAATGGAAAAATCGGATTCAACTCTTCCTGACATACCACGAATAGTAAATTGCGCTTTTTAGACAAACTCATTTCCAGGGGATAAGTTCCAACCGGAATCGTATGTAAAACGGTATCTACCCCGGCCCTTAATACCTTTACTTCATTACTGGCCTGACAGGTTATAAAATGCAACTTCTTTTCGGTCCAACTTAAAATTTCATGAGGATCCAATAATTGCGGATTGGTAGATGGCGCCTGACCTTTAGCCAAAACAATTTGATCCACTTGCGGTACAGATGGTATGATACGATAAATCAGATTCCCATATTGAGCGGTTGCATACAGCGTATCTCCGTCTGCACTGGTTTCCATGCCATGGGGAAAAGTAAACAGGCCCGAACCTGAGAGGACAGATTTCAAAACCATTTTTTCCAAATCGATGATTGCAAACTTCCCATTAGCTGATAAATCCGAAACAAAAGCGGTCTTACTATCCGGTGCAATTTTAATGATATTCCATGCACCCGTGCCAATATTTACCTGAGCAACCAATTTATCGCCATTGGTTTCAAATTTTTGAACAACCGAACCATTGGCAAAACACACATACCAATATTTACCATCCGGCGCGGTGCGCAAACAATGGGGCAATTCAATTTGCGAGTCATCTGCGCCTACTTTTACCGTTCGCATCACCAAACCGGTTTGGGCATCAACAACACTTACCAAATCACAACCCTGATTAGAAATATATGCTTTGGCCCGGGTTTCAGGATTCGATTCAAAGGCGACGTCCCCTTTTTTATTCGGACAGCCCTGAATAACCCATTACTTCATCAGCATCACTTCATCGCGGGTAAGCGGAGTGCCATTGACCGGCATAGTTGGTTCTGCAATAATCCCCAAATCCTCATACGTATTGATAAATTGAAGAAAAGACGAATTTTCAGGCGCAAAAGGAACCATGACGGCTCCATTTACCGAACCTTCAAATAAAGTCTGCCAGGAACTTAAATTTAAATTGGCTGCATTCACATAACTTTTATCGTTATGACAACCGGAAGTGGCACATTTATTCAGAATAATTTCTTCAATTTCATCCGGAAAACTTGTTTCAGTAAAGCTGGCCTACTTTTTCTGACAAGCCGTAAAAAAAATAATCACTAAACCACATAGGAGAAAGCACAAAAATATGAAGCCTCTTGCTGTTTTAATCATAGCTGCTATCCGATGATTTAAAAAATGGATAAATAAAATTACGGTTTTTCTCCGGAATACACCACTAAAGCTAAACGGGTATTATCAGGAGATAATGATATTCGATAGCCTTTTTTGATACCCCAAGGCTTCATATCCCATAAAAGCTCCCACTTACTATCTTTTAATTTAAAAGGATTTCGCTTTTTATAAATCGCACCATCATGAAACATTAAAATGCTCCCATCCTGCATAAAACAATAATCTTCTTCGCCGGGGAGTACATCGCTTAAAACTGGATATCGCTCTGGCTCAGATGGTGTTGGCGATTTTAAAAGATTTTTATCCAACATACGAATACGCCAATTTATCGAATCGGATTTATCGACAAAAACCAATACATTTTTGCTTTTCAAATAATAAAAAGATCTGCCCACCCGATTGACCAAGGTATCCGTGACTGCAGGACTGACTTTATGGCGCACCAGATAAAAGGGCTCAGGAAGTTCAAAAGAAATCCATTCATTCATATTTACCCAATCGTAATATCCGATACTTGTCAAACCGGGTTGCATGAGAAAAGCTTGTTTCCCTTTTTTGTTATAAGAAAAGAAATGCTGCGTTGTTCTGTCTTTTTCCACCCGGACGCAGGAAATACGTTCCATATCGGGAGTGAGTTTAGGCGAATACTCAGCTTCTTTCGTTTTGGTAATCCGCTTGCTCTTTTTCTTTTTAAAATCGTAATAAAAAATTTCTGTATTCACTGTATCCATGGAACGTACATAAAACATACCACTGCCATCTGGTAGAAACCAAGGTTGGTTATTATATCCTTTTTTTGATCCGATAATTCGAGGTGCACTCAATGTCATGCCACGAGGATTTCGCTGAATCTCAAAAAGATAAATATTTGTTTCGGGCAATTGCGACCACCCCTTGTAATCCTGCAAGAACAAAGTAAAAAAAAGAAATAAAATGTATCGCATCATTTTAATCAATGTTGTTCAAATTGAAGAGGAGTAAAGTTAAATATTTTTGAACTAAACAAACCCTTGTCACTCAGTTTCAATTCCGGAATCACCAAAAGGGCCATAAAGGATAAAGTCATGAATGGCGCTCTTAAAGTTGAACCCAATTGACAAGCCGCCTCATGTAATTGAGTATATGCCCGGGCAACTTCATCTGCAGTTTGCAAACTCATCAGTCCTGCCACCGGTAATGGCAAGATCAAATCCTGTTCATCACTGCAAACCGCGATACCTCCTTGATGTTTGATCAACAAATCAATAGCCTTGGCCAGGTATTGATCTTCTACACCAACTGCAATAATATTATGACTATCATGCGCAACTGTACTGGCAATCGCGCCCTTTTTCAATTGAAAATTCTTTACAAATGCTTTGGCGGTGGGCGCTTCGTGATACCGATTTACAACAACCATTTTCAAAATATCATTTTCCGTATCCGAAATAATCAAGCCCTCATTCACTTTAGGGGGAAGGAGCAGATCATTGGTAATCAGTTGCCCATCTAGAGCCTGAATCACATGTATTTGATGAAGGCCTTCCTTTGTGTGCACCTGAAGTGTTTCTGCATCAAAAGAAGTTATTCCAAATTGATTGATAGGATGATGAGTGATGCTGGGCATTTGTACTTTCCCCTGATTAAACACAGCTTGACCATCAATGACTGTTTGAACCACTTCAAAATTTTTCAAATCTTTGACCACGATAAAATCTGCCGGATCACCCGGATTCAATAAGCCTGAACGCATTTTGTAATGCTTTACAGGATTTATACAGGCCGCTTTCAAAACTTTAAACACATCAATTCCGCGAGCCACCGCCCGAATAACATGTTGGTTGATATGATGTAATACCAATTCATCCGGATGTTTATCATCACAACAAAACATGATATCATTTTCATATTCATGCAATAAATCAATCAGGGCATCAAAATTTCGCGCCGCACTCCCCTCCCGAATCAGAATTTTCATACCCGCTTTTAATTTGCCCAGGGCCTCCTCAATGGTGAAACATTCATGATCGGTGGTAATTCCGGCTGATATATAACGAAGGGCATCTTCGCCCATCAGACCAGGTGCATGACCATCGATGGGTTTCCCCGCTTTTTTTGCGAAATCAATTTTCTGCATCACTTCTTCATCCTTCATAAGTACTCCTGGATAATTCATCATTTCTGAGAGATAATAAATATCCGGCCGGCACAAAAGTTCATTCACTTCCCTAGGGCCAATTGTTGCACCTGCAGTTTCGAATTGGGTAGCGGGTACACAGGATGGGGCGCCAAAATGAAATTTAAAAGGTGTTTGTGCTGCGTTGTCTAACATGTAAAGCACCCCGTTTATTCCACAGACATTTGCTATTTCATGTGGATCACTGATGGTCGCCACTGTTCCGAATTGAACCGCGGCACGGGCAAATTCAACCGGCAAAAGCATTGAACTTTCGATATGAACATGGGCATCAATGAATCCGGGCAACACATAATCCGTGCAAGGCCAATTGGTTTCTTGAACTTCAACAATCTTACCCTCTTCTACTTTTATTTCTGCGGGATAAATTCGTTTTCCTTCAATATCAACCAAATGATGATAATACAATTGAACAGACATGTTGTATTTTTTGTCCAAAGTACTTCATATCCTTCAAATGCCTTTAAAAGCTTCAAAATTTCTGACGCATATGATCGTAGGAGATATTTTACCGAAGCCTTTCAAATATGCTCGCCCTAGAAGCGAACCCCCATATTAAAATTTAATTGGAACACAGGCGCTATATTTGATTCACTTCCGAAAGGCGAAAATGAGTTATACTCGTTCGGAAAATTGTCGTAATACTTAATCCCCAGGCTATAATCCAGTGCCAGGTAAACATTTCTGGAAAAAGTAAAATTCACATTATTATTGATTAAGAATCCAAATTGTTTGCGTAAATCTTCAACTGTTTGCCAATACCCACCAGAAGGAGAATTTACATAACGGCTATATTCATCATTGCCGTATGCAAACAAAAATTGAGGCCCAAC
The DNA here is from genome assembly GCA_016715505.1 of Bacteroidota bacterium. Lineage (GTDB taxonomy): Bacteria > Bacteroidota > Bacteroidia > Chitinophagales > Chitinophagaceae > OLB11. Next base: position 38,177 of record JADJZY010000016.1, on the reverse strand, counting down.
GGCGAATTTTACAATACCCTGTTTCTTCGGATAAAGCTTAAGGGTGGGCATCAAATAATAGTAATTAGGCTTGGTTAAGGATATAGAAAGTGGCAATCTGAATGAAATCAATTCATTATTGAAGATGCGTTCATAACTCAGACCTACTGTAAAATCCGGCCCATCATCTTCCAAATTCATGACCATAATTTGCATAGGCATCAATGAGATAATATTCTTACCCAATGCCCCACTTTGCAAAGGAGCTCGCTTATTGCTCTCCGTTTGATCGATGCGATAAGATTGGGCCATCACGGGACTAACCAGAACTGTAAGTACTAAGATGCGAAGGATATTTTTCATTTTCAGAAGGGTTTAAGATTCAAAGTTCAGTAGATCATTCAATGATACTGTCGACAACACTCATACGAAAATAATCTTTCGAATGTTAGTGCAACCACTTGCGACATTGATTTAACATCGCATTCATATCCTTGGTTAAAGGCGCTTCTATAGTTAATTGATTTCCATTGAATTCTGTGAAACCCAATATACCGGCATGCAACGCCAAACGATGCAGAAGTGGACGTTCTTCATCTTCGAGTTTTGACAATTTGAATTTCTTCTTTAACTGCGATAAAAATATGCCCGCCCCATCTCCATACAAGGGGTCGCAGATTACAGGATGCCCCATATCAGCCATATGAACCCGGATTTGATGTGTTCGACCGGTGTGAAGAGTACATCTGATTAAGGAAAACATTCCAAATTGTTCGATCATCTCATATTCAGTCTGACTGGGCTTACCCAACTTGGCATGTACAATCATTTTTCCTTTCTGCCCCGGATGTTCAGCAATAGGTTTATCGATCATCCCCTTAGGTTGTGCCGGGGTACCATGTACAATGGCATAATAAATTTTAGTGACCCCTCTTTTTTCAAATAAGCCCGATAAATATTGATGGCTTTCTGCATTTTTTGCAAAACAAATCAACCCACTGGTATCCTTATCCAATCGATGTACTGTGAATATTTCAGGGTATCGCTTTTTTAATTGTCCTTGTACAGATGGCAGATTCACCTGATGTCTGTCCGGAATACTGAGCATCCCGGAAGGTTTATTGACAAATACATACGAATCATTTTCGTAAATTAGTTCTATGGCCATGACGTATGTAGTTATCTAAAGTGTTTAAGAAAAATAATTTCCTGTGGCGTTAATGCGCGCCATTTACCTCTTTGCAAATTCTTTTGGTCAAACCTGCATACATCACCCGATCCAGATGTTTTACCTGATACCCGAGATGTTCAAAAATTCTTCGTACGATTCGATTTCGACCAATGTGAATTTCAAGTCCAATTTCATTTTTACTTTTCGGATCTGTATAAGCAATCTGATCCACATAGGCCGCTCCATCTTCGAGCGTAACACCAAGTGCTATTCGCTCAAAATCTTTTTTTGTAAGGGCCTTATCCAAAACTACTTGATATACCTTTTTGATTTTATTCTTTGGATGTGCCAGTTTCTGAGCCAAATCACCATCATTAGTGAGTAATAACAAACCCGTGGTGTTTCTATCTAAGCGACCAACTGGAAAAATGCGATGTGCAGAATCAGGGGGCAAAAGATTAAAAACCGTTTTCCGTCCTTCTGGATCATCGGTGGTGGTTATAAAGTCTTTGGGTTTGTTGAGTAAATAATATACCAATTCCGTTTGACGATGAATTTGTTTCTCTTCATAAACAATCAGATCCGTTTCGCTCACTTTTGTTCCGGGTTCAGTTTGCACAAGACCATTCACTTTTACAAGACCTTTCTTGATTAACTCCACCGCATCTCTTCTTGAACAAATACCACAATGGGCAATGAACTTATTGAGGGGCATTTTTTCGTCCGGGGCCTGACCACTCAATACATCTGATTTTGGAAGTGCAGAACGTTCCGGAGATCGAGGTGTTTTTGAACTTGACTTTGATTTCTCCCCATCGCGTGTATTTACTTTTCGCTCTCTGCTAAAAGCATTCGTTTTTTTCTGTTTCGTTTCACTTTTGACGCTGACCTTCTCCCGATCAGTAGATGCTTTTTTAGGAGCTGTGGAAACTTTTTTCGTTTGTTTCATGAATATTACTTTAATCCCGATGTTTGATGATTCACATTCGCCAATTGCCCGCAAGCAGCGTCAATATCTTTCCCCCGACTTCTACGCAAGCGGGCATTCACTCGATTCAATTCGAGATACTTCATAAATGCATTGGTTTTTTCTTCATCCGGTTTTGCGAAACTGGCAAACTCAATCGGGTTATATTCGATGATATTTACTTTAGATGGGACTTGACGACAAATCTTGATTAATTCATCTGCATCTTCAATACCATCATTAAAATTGGCAAAAAGGATGTATTCAAATGTGATTGGGTTTTTGGTCGCTTTATAAAAATAATTCAGTGCTTCAATCAAGACCTTTAAAGAATTACTTTCATTAATCGGCATGATTTCATCCCGTTTTTTGTCGTTGGCGGCATGCAAAGACAAAGCCAAATTAAACCTAACCTGATCATCGCCCAACTTCCGGATCATCTTAGCAATACCTGCTGTAGAAACTGTAATTCGGGAAGGAGACATGAACAAACCATCTTCGGCAGTGATGCGCTCGATGGCTTTTAGCACATTACTATAATTGAGCAAGGGTTCTCCCATACCCATGAATACGATATTCGACAAATGGCGCTGATAATGTTTTTCAGCCTGTTCATTGAGGTGCATCACCTGATCAACGATCTCATCAAATTCCAAATTTCTGACACGGTCCATATAACCTGTTGCACAAAATTTACAACTCAGGCTACATCCTACTTGCGAACTGATACAGGCGGTCATACGCTCGGGGGTAGGAATCAATACACCTTCAACAAAATGTTTATCATGTAAAACAAATCGATTTTTGATGGTTGTATCCTCACTGTATTGACTATGGTCAATTTTTAATTTAAATAAATCATATTCAGTCATCAGCTTTTCTCTCAATGCTTTTGACAGATTAGACATTTCTTCAATGGAGGAAATATTTTTCTTCCACAACCAATCATGAATTTGTGCAGCCTTGAAGGGCTTTTCGCTCAATTGATCCATCAGTGTTCGCAGCGCTGCTTGATCAAGGTGTCGCAGATTTTTCATCTGTGTATTGTTTTATGAAATCAGGCCTTTTCGGATTGATTCCGGGTGTTTAAAATATCACGGTCAAAAAGGTACAAACCACTTTTGTCTTCTCCTATCAACTCCAACTTATCATTTAAAATTCTGGCACTTTTTTCTTCCTCTATTTGTTCACTCACATACCATTGCAGGAAATTGTGGGTGGCATAATCTTTTTCTTTCAAGGTTAAATCCACCAATTCATTGATGCTATTACTCACTTCAACCTCATGTTGTAAAAATGACTCAAACATGTTTTTGAGGCTTTTAAACGTGACGATTGGTTGAGCCAAAGCAGGAACCAGTGCATAACCTCCCCGCTCGTTGATGAAACGCATGAGCTTCAGCATATGAATTCTTTCTTCTTCACTTTGCATATAAAAATACTCTGCCACATTATCCATTCCCGGTTGAATTTCGGCCCAACTTGCCATCGCTAAATAAGCCTGAGATGAAGATGCTTCCAGCATCACTTGTTTATTGAGTGCCTCCTGCATTGTTTGTGATAACATAAAATTGAATTTATGCGAAGTTAAATCAATCCATGCAATAAAACTTTGTCTGATTCATATCCTTTTGAGCTTCTAAGACTTGTCGTCTTCCTTAATTTTGGAACCGTACTTACACCATTCCCGAATTCCACAGATCGCGCATTTTGGCTGCCTCGCCAGGCAAATATATCGTCCATGTAAAATCAGCCAATGATGTGCTTTATGCACCAATTCCTTAGGAATGAATTGAATCAATTGATGTTCAGCCTGCAAGGGATTCTTCGCTCGAAAAGTCAGTCCAATTCGAGCTGACACCCGGAATACGTGCGTATCCACTGCCATATTGGGTTGTTGGTCAATCACTGATGTAATCACATTGGCTGTCTTACGACCAACACCCGGTAAACTGACCAATTCATTTACTGTCATCGGAACTTCAGCATGAAAATCATTGATGAGCTTCAAGGCCATACCATGTAAATGTTTGGCTTTATTATTCGGATAACTAATGCTTTTAATCAATGGGAAAATTTCTTCAGGACTTGCAGCCGCCATGGATTCCGGATCAGGAAATTGTTGAAACAATTGTGGTGTGGTGAGATTCACACGCTTGTCGGTGCATTGAGCGGATAGGATTACAGCCACGAGCAATTGGAAAGGATTATCATAAATCAATTCCGTTTCTGCTTCCGGTGTGTTTTGCTGAAACCAAGAGAGTATTTTATCGTAACGTTCTTTTCTATTCACTCCCTAAATCTAATACAAAGCCTGAAACCACAAAAGAAACCCATCTCGAAACTCACAAACCCTATTGAAATATTGGCATATCTGATTCTTTTTTTGGTTAAAAGCACATTATTTTTGTGAGCATTTATGAAAAAAACGCTTACAGGCATATTGTCTCTCTTCTTCTGCTTCAATTTGTTTGCCCAGGAAGAATTAACAGGAAGTAAAGAAGGCTATGACTTGTATCAGAGTGCAAAGCTTTATGTTCAGAAAGGAGACCTGTCCAATGCGGTGATGGTTTTTAACCAGGCTGTTCAAACGGATCCGGATAATTTGTTGTATCGTCGCGAATTGGCATACACCTATTTTTTGCTTTCGGATTTATACCGTGCAGAAGTCATGATTGCTCCTTTATTAAAAGATGAAAGGGCCGACGAGGAAACATTTCAAATTGCCTGTAAAATATTTGCCGCCAAAAAAAATGCTGAAGAAGCAGAAAATGCGATTAACAAAGGCATCAAAAAATTTCCGCACTCCGGCATCTTGTATTGTGAAAAAGGAGAACTGTATACCCAGCAAAAAAAATACAAGAGCGCTTCAAAAGCCTGGGAAGAAGGTGTAAAAATGGCACCTGGTTTTCATTTAAATTATTATAACCTCACCAAAGTATACGCATTTACAAAAAGGCATTTATGGGCCATCCTTTACGGCGAAACATTTGTGAATCTGGAATCATTTTCAAGCCGTACTCAGGAAGTCAAAAAGATTGTTTTTGAAAGTTATAAATTCCTCATGGCTGAACTCAACAATATCGCACTGGATGGAAAAACCAATCGATATGAAGATCCAAAGGATTTTGAATCTGCTTGCATGAAAATTTATGATGGTTTACGAAACGTCGTGACCGGTGGAATCCATACAGATAATCTTATTATGTTGCGAACTCGATTTTTATTGGAATGGAATAAATACTATGCAATTCAATATCCCAGCGAGTTAATCGATTTCCAGCATCGGATGATTCAGAAAGGTCATTACGATTGTTATAATCAATGGCTATTTGGAAAACTGGATAATGAGATCCAATTTAAAAACTGGACTCAAAAATTTGCAACGGCCATGAATGCTTTTGATCAGTTTTTAAGAAACCAGAAGCTTCAACCAAAAGAGAATCAATATTACCAAACCAAATCCTGAGTATGACTCAAGTAACCCGACTCTTTGAATTCCTCGATAAATATGTGGCGGCACATCCAGATAAGGGGATGTTACATGCTAAAATCAATGGCCAATGGGAACCCATGACTGCTGTACAGGTAAAAGAACAAGCGATGCAATTATCTTGTTCCTTACGCAAACTGGATATTCATCAGGGTGAATTCACCCCTGAAACGCAATGCAAAGTGGGTATCATTGCCAATAACAGACCTGAATGGATTATCACAGATTTTGCGGTACAGCAAACGGGAGCCGTTCTTGTACCTATTTACCCATCTATTACTGAAGCTGAATGGGCTTATATCATCAATGAATCTCAAATTTCTGTTCTTTTTATTTCTGACAAATTCATCCATAAAAAAGTTTCAAAAATTCTGGATCAGACCCCTAGTTTGAAATGGTTTTTAGTTTTGATGAAATTGAAGGCGTTCAACATTGGACCAAGTTACTCAAATCCTATACGCCAGAAGATCAGCGGGAAATCGAAAAAATCAAGGATCAAATTCAACACGAACATCTGGCGACTATTATTTACACTTCGGGTACAACAGGTAATCCGAAAGGGGTGATGTTGAGTCATAAAAATATTGTGAGCAATGTGTTGAGTTGCATGGAAGCATTTAGCTTTTGTAATAGCGATGAAAATATCCTTAGTTTTTTACCGCTCAATCACATCTTTGAACGAACAGTGATGTATATCTACATCAATAAAAATGTTTCTATTTATTTTGCGGAGGGCATGGAAACCATTGGCCCGAACCTGAAGGAAGTGAAACCGGTTGTTTTTACAACCGTGCCCAGGCTCCTTGAAAAAGTTTACGAGAAAATTGATGCGAAAGGCAGCGAACTTCAAGGGTTCAAACGAAAATTATTTGACTGGGCAGTGAATCTGGCCCTACAATTTGATATCGGTAAACCCAAAGGTATTTTTTATAATATTCAACTCTCCATTGCCGATAAATTGGTTTATGCCAAATGGCGAGAAGCCGTAGGAGGAAAAATAAAAGCCATTGTGACAGGTTCAGCTGCATGCCAGGTTAAATTACTTCGCTTGTTTACAGCGGCCAAAATTGTGGTGATGGAAGGATATGGCTTAACAGAAACTTCTCCGGTAATCAGTGTCAACCGCTTTGAGGAACATAGTCGAAGATTTGGAACGATTGGAACAGTGATTAAAGATGTGGATGTGAAATTGGGCAACGACGGAGAAATCATTTGCAAAGGGCCCAATGTGATGATGGGATATTACAAACATCCGGAGTTAACGGAGGAGGTTTTAAAAGATGGCTGGTTTCATACCGGCGATATTGGAGAATTGATTGATGGTAAATTTTTAAAAATCACTGATCGTAACAAAGAGATTTTTAAAATTTCGGGCGGAAAATCTATTACCCCACTATCTATAGAAAACAAAATGAAAGAATCGCCCTACATCGAACAGATTATGGTGGTTGGCAGCAATGAAAAATTTGCAGGTGCATTGGTTGTTCCGGCGTTTGACAAGATTAAGGAGTTTTTTAGTCGAAAAAACATTGCGATTGATAAGGACCTTGATATGACCACAGATAAAGATATTCTGCGACTAATTCGAACTGAATTGGACCAATACAACAAACTATTTGCGGCTCACGAACAAGTGAAAAAGTTTCAATTGGTTCCGAATGAATGGACCATTGATGGTGGTGAACTGACTGCCACCATGAAGCTGCGCCGAAAAAAATCTCTGATAAGTATGCACATTTAATTGAACGAATTTATTCCTAATTGAGGTTTGGTTTCACCTTCAATGAAATAAGACCAAGTCGACTGTGCAATGATTGTCCATTCTATTTTTTATAGAATTCAAATTTATTCATGAGATTTCGGCTAAATTTGCGCGCAGAATAAACATTGGCCCTATAGTTTAATGGATAAAACGGTAGTTTCCTAAACTTCTGATCCAAGTTCGATTCTTGGTGGGGCTACAAAAACTCATTTTGATTCTCTTTCTCATACTCATTCTTCAGTGTATAACAGAAGGAGAATGAGCAGGAAAATGAGAATGAATATTTAAGTGCTTCAAATTCCTTCCTATTTTTTTTCGATTCTGTTTCATAAAGTCCTCACTAAGGACCCAGCACATGTGCAAAAGGTATCACTTTATTAAACATGCATCTACATAAAAAACAACATTCAAACCTGTTTGAGATTTGAAAAATAAACTTGTCAAAAAAGCCACTTACAAGTTTCCTTTCAATTAAAATCCGAAAGATTTTGGCGTCTAGCACACCTTATACATCCAATGGTGGGTATCTGCAGTTCGGCCATAACGGATATCTGCCAATTCCTTTTTTAACCAATTGGATACTTCCCATTGTTCAACCGGAGGTAAATCCAGGGTTTGTCCATCGTAGAATAATTCGGCAATAGGTGCAATCACAGCGGCGGTACCGGTACCAAAAGCTTCTTTTAATTCTCCTTTGTAAAAACTTTCCCGAATCTCTTCAATCGTTAAAGGCCTTTCTTCCACCACATAACCATGTTGTTTCAGTAATTTCAAAACACTATCGCGCGTAACACCTGCCAGAATAGTCCCTCCGCTCAAATCAGGTGTAATGATTTTATCTCCTAAAACAAAAAAGACATTCATGGTACCAATTTCCTGAACATATTTGTGCTCATATCCATCTGTCCATAATATCTGATCATATCCCAATTTGCGGATCTCGGCCGTTGGCAACATACAAGCACCATAATTTCCAGCTGCTTTGGTGAAACCAATTCCTCCCGGGAAGGCACGTACATATTTGTTTTGTACGTAAATTCGGGTGGGTTTATTGTAATAAGCCCCTGCAGGTGAAGTAATAATCATGAAACGGAAACAATCTGCAGGTTTAACACCAATAAACGCATCGGTGGCAAACATAAAAGGCCTGATATATAAAGAGCTTCCGTCGGAAGAGGGCACCCAATCTTTATCCAATTCCACCAACTGTCGCATGCCATCCATAAAAATTTCTTCGGGAACATGCGGCATCGCCATACGTTCTGCTGAAATATTAAATCGTTTCCAGTTATCCGCTGGTCTGAAAATACTTACATGGCCACTAGCGTTCTTGTAGGCTTTAACCCCTTCAAAAATCGACTGACCATAATGGATAAATGTTGTTGCCGGACTCATGCTAATATCATCATAAGGTACAATCTGTGCCGGTTGCCATTGACCATCTACATAATCTGCAATGAGCATGTGGTCAGAATAGGTCTTACCAAATTGAATATTTGAAGCATCTACTTCATTAATCCGGCTTTCTTCTACTTTAAGTGTTTGAATATTCATGATACAACTCTTTATTTGAAAACAATTCTTAACTTGCAAAGCAACAAAAAAAATCCATAATCTTACCATGGAGACAGAAGACACTTTATCAGTTATCAACATTTTTGATGAAGTCTTATATGTAAATGTAAGTTCGAATGAGGCTGGATGGGAACTCCGTGGAAATCCAACTGCGCCTACTGCCGTTTTTATGCCTTCTGTTGATTTAAATCAGGAAACTGAATTATTTCTCCAAAAAATGTTGGCAGCATGTAAATTAGAACCTGCAGATTATTGTTTTATTATCATTCAAAAGACTGAACAATTACTCTCCGCTTTGGGTGCCCATCAAAAATCCAATAATCTGGTATTCGGGTTGGAAATAAACAGCGAGGTTTTTAATATCAAAAAAGAAAAAGACAAACCATTTCGTTTTAATGGAAATAAATGGTTGTTGGGAGAATCGTTGACAGAATTATTACATGACCAGGCCAAAAAGTCAAGTCTTTGGACCAAAGGACTTAAACCCCTGTATAAAATCTAACCATGCAACTTGTTTTTTGTACGCATAATGCCCACAAACTAAAGGAAGCCGGCTCAATATTGGGCCAGCAATTCGAATATCTAACCCTCGATGATATTGCTTATCATCAGGATATCCCGGAACCATACGAAACTTTGCATGAGAATGCGCAGACCAAGGCCATGACCGTTTTTATGTTTCGTGGACTACCTTGTTTTGCAGAAGATACGGGTTTATTTGTGCCTGCGCTGAATGAGGAGCCCGGTGTAAAATCAGCTCGATATGCCGGTGAACATGGTGATAGTCTGGCAAACATGGATAAATTGCTTAAAAACTTAAACAATCTGAATGATCGTAAAGCCTATTTCCGAACAGTTATCTGCTATGTCGACATTCATGGCATAAAATACTTTGAAGGAAGATGTGATGGTCATATTACAGAAAGTAGATCAGGCGATTCCGGTTTTGGATATGACCCGATTTTTATTCCAAATGGGAGTGACCAAACATTTGCCACAATGACTTTAGAACAAAAGAACATCTACAGTCATCGTAGAAAGGCATTTGAAGAAGTTGCTGCTTTTTTAGAGAAAAAAAATAGTGCAGAACAATGAACCGAACCCGAATCCAATTTCTAAAAACCTTCGGATTTAGTGCGCAAATACCTGTTCGTATTTCTGACATCAATTATGGTGGTCATGTCGGTAATGATTCTATTTTATCGATTCTGCACGAATGTCGTTTACAATGGCTAAAACAATTTAATTATACCGAAATGAATGCGGCAGGGGCTGGTCTTATCATGGCAGATAGTGCGATACAATATCGGGGTGAAGCATTTTATGGTGATGTATTGCAAGCTTCCCTATACGCAGATGAAATAGAAACTTTTGCTTTTAATTTTTATTACAAATTGACAACAGTGCGGAAGGAGAAAAGCATGGATATCGCTTTTGCCCGAACTTGTATGGTTTGCTTTGATTATGATCAGCGTTGTAAGATTCCAATTCCACCTGCCCTGATTGAAAAATTAATGGGTTCATCCGACTTGGACCTAACATCGCGTTGAAATAAAGTATCTTTGCCTGAGGAATTTAAGGAAGAATCCGGGACTAGTCCACGAACAAATGATAGATCCCACTTGATCTAGAATCTCTCATTTCATTTGTTTAACCCTCTAAATGCCAGTTAAGAAAAAATTTTACATGATGAAAAAATCAAAACAACTCCTATTTGCGCTGACATTTATTTTATTTTCTTTTCATCCTTCATTTGGGCAAAGTCCATACTCACTCCCCCCTCTACCCTATGCATTCAATGCTTTAGAGCCTTATATCGATGCTGAAACCATGCAAATTCATCATGGCAAACATCATCAAGCCTATGTAACCAATTTAAATAAAGCCCTTCAAAATAGCGAAACCACTTCAGTCAGCCTGGAAGATTTACTCAAACAAATATCTAAGTATCCGGAAGCTGTTCGGAACAATGCGGGTGGACATTATAATCATAGTTTATTTTGGCGCATTCTTACACCAGGAGGCAATACACAATTATCAGAGAGATTTAAACGGGCTTTGGATCAACAATTTGGTGGAATAGATAGTTTAAAAATGCGAATGAATGAAGCAGCTCTCAAACGATTTGGTTCTGGATGGGTGTGGTTAAGCATTGGAAAAAATAATCAACTATTCATATCGAGTACACCAAATCAGGATAATCCATTCATGGATGTTGTTGAAGAAAAAGGACTCCCAATTTTGGGAATGGATGTTTGGGAGCATGCTTACTATTTAAAATATCAAAATAGAAGAGCTGATTACTTGTCTGCCATCTGGAATGTGATCAATTGGAATGAAGTGAGTTTACAATATGAAAAAAATGTGCCAAAAGGAAAATTTGATGACTGGCCGGCGCTGTTGGCATTTCATAAAGTGATGAGTCAAACATTTCATCCAAGTGAGGAAGGAAACTTGGAACCCTTAAAACAAAGGAGTCATGAATTGGCTGAAAAAGCAAAAGCCCTGCAAACAAATCCTATACCTCCTGCATTTAATCGTTCGGAAATCATCGAAACAATCAAGCAGCTGAGCAAGGACAGTAAAAAGCTGGACCAATTGGTAAAAATGAACAATCGGATGCCGTTTTGACCAAGGCATTGAATGACTTACATGATGTATTTCATCGTATTGTTGGTTTATGTAAGGATGAAGATCACTAATACATGATTACACTGAATTTGAAATTTTTAATAACAAGTTCTATTGAGTGATGTTTTCGTTGAATAAATTTTTTCAAAGTTTATTGAATATGAGTGATTATAGGAATGTCAATAAATGCATTCTTTTTATTTTGATCCTCGCTTATTCGGTATTGAGTGCATTTCCTGCATCATCACAAAAGACCAGTCGAATAAAACGAATTGGAAAAAGAAGTTGGCACTGCAATGAACCCAGTATTGCTATTAATCCTTTAAATCATTTAAAAATATTGATTGCTACGAATACCAATCATTTATTTTACTCAAAAAATGGCGGCAAAAAATTCCAACATCAAAAAGTACTATCTTCTTTTGGTGTTTATGGTGATCCGGTATTAAAATATGGGTTAAATGGCGAATGTTACTTCGTGCATTTGTCGCGCAACCCGGAGAAAAAGTGGCCGGAATGGTTTGATTGTATTGTGGTTCAAAAAAGTACAGACCAAGGTATTAGCTGGAATGATGGAGCAGCGATTGGCCTGAATGGAAAAATGCATGATAAACCCTGGATTCATATTGATGAGGAAATAAATAGCCCTTACAAAGGATCCATTTATATTTCCTGGACACAATTTGATAAGTACAATAGTTCTGCGCCGGGAGATTCCAGCCAAATTTTATTTTCAAAGAGTACAGATGCCGGTCTACATTTTTCTACACCGGTTCGTGTGAACGATCAAGGAGGAGATTGCCTTGATGGAGATTCAACCCTTGAAGGAGCCACGTTAGGAAATTTGCCGGATGGTACATTGTTCATGGTTTGGGCGGGATATGGACGTCTGTATTTCGACAAAAGTACGGATGGTGGAAAAACCTGGGGAACGGATCAGGTCATAGCTTCTATCGCAGATGGTTGGAACTTAGATGTTCCTGGTTTTATGAGATGTAATGGATTGCCATTTGTTCATGTTTCACTTGATTTTGGTATTCGGGTTGTTACAGCTCACGATGTAAATGGTAAAAAACAGATTATGCTGTATGAAAGTCATGATCTTGGAAAAAACTGGAAAGCAATCCGGGTTTCTGATTTGGATGAAACTGCAGATCATATCATGCCTCATGCTGATTGGGACAAAAAAAGTCGCACGTATCGGGTCCTTTATTATGAAATCAAAGATCATCGGGTTCAGGTTATTTTATCCAGTCTTCAACCGGGTGCTCAAAAATTCGAACATCAAATCATCAGCCGCAAACCATTTGAAATCCCCGGAGAATCATTGTTCTTTGGAGATTATATACAAGTGAGCACACTTGACAATATTACGTATATGGTTTGGACGGAAGTTGAAAAAAATCAGAGCGTTGTAAAAACTTTTAAACTCAAATAAATTTGCTTCGTTTCAATTTAAAAATAGCAAAGTGTGAAAATGCATGATAAGTAGTTGAACTTGGGGTTAAAATTAAAAGATTAGGACTAATTTGCAGGCCAGATATGGATCCGAGAAAAATCGAAATTGCCGACTTTCATTACGAATTACCCGAACATCGAATTGCACAACATCCACTTGAAGAACGATCGGAAAGTAAATTATTGGTATGGGAAAATGATACCATTGACGACAGAACCTATCACGAAGTCAGCCAAATTTTACCGAAAAACACCCTGCTGATTCTGAATAATACACGGGTTGTTCCGGTTCGTTTAATTTTCAAAAATCAACATGGCGCCCGCATCGAAATTTTTTGTCTTGAACCAATCGGGCATCAAACGCCGCATGAGGGTATGATGCAATGTGGACAGGTTGAATGGAAATGTTTAGTAGGAAGAAAGGCCAAATGGAAAGAGCCTTATCTGACTTTAGAAACAAGCAATTGTAAAATAATTGCACGTATCATGGGAAATAAAGATGATACAACACATATTGTTTTTCAATGGGAACCTGCACATTTAAGTTTTGCTGAAATTTTGAAAATGATTGGCGAAATGCCCATTCCTCCTTATTTAAAACGGGCATCAAATAAACAAGATGAAACCCGTTATCAAAGTGTATTTGCTTCAGAAGATGGGTCCGTCGCAGCTCCTACAGCATCTTTACATTTTACTGAAAAGTTATTATCTGATATTCAACAAAAAGGATGTGACATTCATTATCTAACCTTACATGTTGGCGCCGGTACATTTAAACCTGTTAAGAGTGAAACCATTGGTGAACATGCTATGCATGCTGAGTGGATGGAAATACAATTGGATTTTATCGATGTCTTACTTAAAAGTGTTATCGACGGCAGACCTGTGTATTGTGTTGGAACTACGAGTTTAAGAACCCTTGAAAGTATTTATTGGATGGGTGTTAAATGTATCGTGAATCCTGATATGTTGATCACTGAATTGCCGGTTCAACAATGGGAAGCATATGAACTTCCACAAAATCATACAGTGATTGAAGCTTTACAGGCCTTAATAGATAAAATGAAAAGCGCAAAACAACTACAGCTTGTATGTCAGACTGCAATACTCATCACGCCGGTTTATCAATGCAGAATGATTCAAGGAATATTCACCAACTTTCATCAACCTGCTTCCACTCTGCTTTTGTTAGTTGCTTCCATAACAGGATTACAATGGAAAAAAATATACACGCATGCCTTACAAAATGAATATCGCTTTTTGAGTTACGGTGATGGTTGTTTGTTGCATGTACCTATAGCTGAATAGCATCTATACTTTGTAAGCAGTGCGGTGAAAAGCACAAGAGCTTCAACAATCATTTCGAAATAATGGAAATATACTCATCCCAGTCGAATAGGATACCTATACGATAAGCTCGGATTTTAATTATATTTGTTGAGAGACTGAAAAAAATCTTCGGACTCCTAACCCATCTTCATGAGAAAAATTTATTTAATCGGCTTTTTATTTGCCATCATTTCCTGCGAAACAAAACAAACGGAAACGAATGTGATTCAAAAAAATGATTCGGTTTCACAATCCGAAGATTCTGTTTCTCAAACAATGGTGGATGTACATCTTCCGGTATGTACCCTCATTCCGGAAAATAACTATGGGAAAGGGCTAGATGCTTCGCGTCCGATGGGAGCAATTAAAAGATATTTTTGGCCTGAAGCAAAAAAAATATTGAACGTTCAATTTTTGGATGGATCCCCTGACATTCAGCAAAAAATTATTGAATATGCGAAAGAGTGGGAAAACTATTGTGGCATTCAATTCAATTTTAGTACAACTGAAGCGGCTGATATAACAATAACTTGTAACACCAAAGGATATTGGTCATATATTGGTACCCAATCGAAATTAAAACAACCATCTATGGGATTTGATTTGGTGAATAAAACAGTTTCGGATGAAGAACTTCGTCAATATGTTTTACATGAATTTGGGCATGCCCTTGGTTTAATCCATGAACATCAGAACCCACAAAATAATCCGATCCATTGGAACAAGGCAAAGGTGTATCATTATTATAAAGTCACTCAAAATTGGAGTAAAGAGAAAGTAGACACCAATTTTTTTACGCGTTTTGAACATGAACAATTGATGGCAAGTGAATTTGATCCACAATCCATTATGTTATATGCGGTGGCTCGGGAATTTACCACGGATGGGTTCAGTACATCCTGGAATAGTCAATTGTCGAAAAATGATAAAGAGTTTATTCAGTTAATCTATCCCAAATAGCTATGAACAAATTTTACGTGGTTAAAAGGTATATTCTTGTTTCTATGATTAGTATCCCTTTTACTTATTGTGGAAATCAAACGCCCAAGCCAGAAGTTTCTTCATCCATAAAAATTACACGAAATGGAGATACATTTCTGATTCCAAAAGGTCTCCAAACCGGTCGATTGATTTCAAAGAACCGGGCTTGTTATTTCGACGATGTGGATTCTACAGAAATGGCATTAAATATTTTATTAGAAACAGCCAATCCCCGTGAAACAGAACTGGTGCAAAGTATCATGTCATACACCGGCTTACCTGCCAATTTTAGTATTTACCGGGGTGATGTTAGCAATGCTTTAGCCACACAGTACCAAAATGAGCGCCTCATCATTTACAATAAAGATTTATTTTCCCGAATTGACCGGGAATCCGATAGTTATTGGTCATCCGTTTTTATCATTGCCCATGAAATTGGACATCATCTGTCATTCAATTTACATTCCATCAATAGTATGGAAGCAGAATTGGAGGCAGATCGATTCGCGGCGGCCATTTTATACAAGATGGGTGCAGATTCCAGTCAGGTCCAATTGGCCGTACGGTCGAAATTAATCTCTAATCGGGTTGACACGAAAACACATCCTTCGAAATCGAGACGATTGGAAGCGATACAAAAAGTTGGTTAAAGACCTCAGAGTTATCCCTGGAGCAGGCTAGTCCGCCGCCACCGCATGATCAGCATGTTTACAAAGAACTTCCTAAGGATAAAATGTGGGACATTCAGATGTGTGGTGATGATTTCGGCCCTTGGGTTCCGGAACATGATGACAATCAACTATTAAAAACATTAGAAATAGAGGGAATTGTTTTGTCAAAAAAAGACGATAACAATGAACAAATCAATCCGGAATATCAAAAAAAGGCAACGATACTCATCCAGATAACGGGACTAGGGGATTCATTAACGAATGCCATTGGATTAACTCTGGGAGAAAGATCAGAATTTGAAGCATATTATTGCGAAAGTCGGGTGACGGCCAATTCCAATTTATTTGAAGAGATATTTAAACCTGGGAGAAGAATTATATTCGATGCCTATGGGATTGCAGAAAATGATCATTTTAGGGTAAGAATAGCACAAGTTAGAACGGCAAAATAATAGAAGATCGATTTTTCATATCTATCTAAGGATTAATTATAAAGCAAAAGCACTGCATTAAAACAAACAATTTTAATTGAAGTGAATGAAGGAAAATAAATAGAAACCCTTTTGAAAAAATTTTGGGGCAAAAAAAATCCCGCTAAAAAATTAGCGGGATCAATAAGACGGCGGCTACCTACTCTCCCAGGATTGTGTCCAAGTACCATCGGCCATGAGGGGCTTAACTGCTCTGTTCGGAATGGGAAGAGGTGAACACCCTCGGTAAAACCACCATAAGGTAAGTTTGCTTCCTGATTACTACCTGTGTTCACCCAAGGTAAAGAAATCGTTGTTATGGAAACAAACGCAATAAGATTAACATATTGGATCGAAATGTATAAGAAAAAAAGTAAAAGCTTACGGGTAATTAGTACTACTCGGCTATGACGTTACCGCCTTTACACCTGTAGCCTATCAACGTAGTCGTCTACTACGACCCTTAAAGGAAAACTCATCTCGAGGAAGGTTTCGCGCTTAGATGCTTTCAGCGCTTATCCTTGCCACACATAGCTACTCTGCACTGCACCTGGCGGCACAACAGATACACCAGCGGTGTGTACGACCCGGTCCTCTCGTACTAAGGTCATGTCTTCTCAATTCCGTAACGCCCACCACAGATAGAGACCGAACTGTCTTGCGACGTTCTGAACCCAGTTCACGTGCCACTTTAATCGGCGAACAGCCGAACCCTTGGGACCTTCTCCAGCCCCAGGATGTGACGAACCGACATCGAGGTGCCAAACCTCCCCGTCGATATGAGCTCTTGGGGAGATCAGCCTGTTATCCCCGGAGTACCTTTTATCCTTTGAGCGATGGCCCTTCCATGCGGAACCACCGGATCACTTTAGCCTGCTTTCGCACCTGCTCGACTTGTCAGTCTCACAGTCAAGCTCCCTTATACTAATACGCTCTACGCATGATTACCAACCATGCTGAGGGAACCTTTGCGAGCCTCCGTTACTTTTTAGGAGGCGACCACCCCAGTCAAACTACCCACCATGCAATGTCTCCGCTTACGCGATTAGACTCTAAGTAACAGAAGGTTGGTATTTCAACGTTGGCTCCACAATGGCTGGCGCCACTGCTTCAAAGCCTCCCAACTATTCTACACATCTGTTACTCAAAATCAATGCAAAGTTGTAGTGAAGGTTCACGGGGTCTTTTCGTCCCGTGGCGGGTAACCGGCATCTTCACCGATACTACAATTTCACCGGGCTCGTGGAGGAGACAGTGTTCAACTCATTAGACCATTCGTGCAGGTCGGAACTTACCCGACAAGGAATTTCGCTACCTTAGGACCGTTATAGTTACGGCCGCCGTTTACTGGGGCTTCGGTCGCAAGCTTTGGATTGACTCCGGACAAGCTTCCTTAACCTTCCAGCACCGGGCAGGTATCAGGCTCTATACGTCATCTTTCGATTTTGCAGGGCCCTGTGTTTTTGCTAAACAGTTGGTTGAACCATTTTACTGAGACCATCCGAGGATGGTACGCTTTATCCCGAAGTTACAGCGTTAATTTGCCTAGTTCCTTCTCCACGGCTCACCCGAGCGCCTTAGAATACTCATCTCGACTACCTGTGTCGGTTTACGGTACGGGCAGTTTTAGCCTAGCCTTAGAGGTTTTTCTTGGAGGTTTGATTAGGATCACTATCAGCGTTGCCGAAGC
>JADJZY010000016.1:0-15000 GCA_016715505.1 Bacteroidota bacterium | reverse complement strand
CATCGGCCAAGGTATTATGGTTTAGGGTAACCACATAGTTTTGTCCTTTGCGAAAATTTTCTCGCCCCACATGTTTGACCGGACAAAATATAGCCGGCATATAAAACCCCATCCAGATTTGAAAAGATGTTTGAATAGCCTTTGAAGCTGTGCGCTGTGACGCGAATGTGCGAAACAAAAAAATGATGAAGGCTACGGGAATCATGGTTATTGCAAACAATAACATGCCGTAGATAAAGTAAATGCGAGCAAGGATATCTTTCACGGAGGCCTTTTTTGAAGTGGTGAAAATACATGCATTCGGTGATAGTGTGTTTTACTTACAGAAAGTATTTTTTGGAAGGATTCATGTTTTTCAGAACCTTGTTTCGAAAAAGAGGAATCCCCGGTATCTTGTAGGTCAATGAAATCTGACCGTTCGTTACAGAACATTCAGCATCTACCAAATTCAGCTAAGCAATACATTCGACGATGATTGCTTCTAAACCTGGGTATGTTCCCCGAACAGGCTTGTTTAATTCCGGTTTGATTCATTATCCGGATCCCAATGAATCGGTTCCATGCCATGTGCCTCAAAATATGCATTGGCTTTGCTAAAATGGGCACAACCAAAAAATCCCTGATAAGCCGAAAAAGGTGATGGATGAGCAGCTTTTAAAATGAGGTGTTTATTGGGGGCAATTAAGTATTCTTTCTGCTGTGCAAATCGCCCCCATAACATGAAGACTATCTGTTGCCGTTCATTTGCTAATTTCTGAATGACCTGATCGGTAAATATTTCCCAGCCAATTTTACTATGACTCATAGGTTGATTGGCTTCAACGGTAAGAGATGCATTGAGCAGTAAAACACCCTGTCGGCTCCATGCACTTAAATCGCCATGCGGGGGTATGGGAATTCCCAAATCGTCGTTCAATTCTTTATAAATATTTTGCAATGAAGGGGGGATTTTAATGCCTTTACGCACACTGAAACTCAGTCCATGAGCCTGTCCTTCGCCATGATAAGGATCCTGACCGATGATGACGACTTTCACGGATTGAACCGGAGTTTGCGAAAATGCATTGAATATTTCAGGACCAGAAGGATAGATTATTTTCCCGGATGATTTGGCCTGTCTTAAAAATGTACCAATCGATTTAAAATAGGGTTTCTCAAATTCATCGGACAATAAACCCTTCCAGGATTCTTCGATGTTTACCGGCATGTTTGTTGGTGTTAAAAGTTGAAGTGCATAAAGTACGCCTATTCCGGAATCAGAATGGATTGTGGTATAAACTTACTGTAGTCGCCTTTATTGCGAATCACATCGCGTACGATGGTGGAGGAATATGAACTATACTGAGGTGCACAAGCAAAAAATATTGTTTCGATGTGTGCAGAAAGCATGTGGTTCATATCGGCTATTGCTCTTTCATATTCAAAATCACCTACACTCCGTACACCCCTGATGATATAATTGGCTTGCACTTTTTTGCAATATTCCACGGTGAGTCCTTCATAGGAATCTACTTTGACGCGAATTTCATCCTGAAAAACATCCTTGATCCATTGAATTCGTTGAGCCAATTCAAACATCGGTTGTTTGGAGGAATTTACGCCAATACCCACAATGAGTTGGTCGAATAAGGGCGCTGCCCTGCGAATAATATCCTCATGGCCGCGAGTGATTGGATCGAAAGTACCCGGAAAAACTGCAATACGCATATTGAATGATTGAGGTGAACAAAGTAACAATACATTTTTTATTTAATGACATGCATTTCGAAAGCAAATTACCGTGTCATACATAAAGCCATAGTTGAAGTTCTGTGAATGAGGAGAATAAAAGACGATTAGCCGGTTTTGTTGCAACGCGCTTATTGTTTATTTTTAGCCTGAATTAAACCCTATCAGATGTTAAAAAGTATAGAAGAGGTGCTCATGAGTCTGGATCAAATTATTCAGCAAGAAACAGATAAACAATCGGGCATGGCTTACTTTGCGATTCTATACCGCCATATGACTGCTCGTGTATTAAAAGGCGTTCAAACCGGACAATTTGAAAACGGAGACCGAATGGTGAAACTGGACGTATTGTTTGCCCAACGATATATTGATGCATATCATGCTTATATAAAAAAAAGTCCATTGACCCAATCCTGGCAAATAGCTTTTGACGCCTGCACCTTAAATAAACCCATTGTTTTGCAACATCTCTTATTGGGTATTAATGCACATATCAATCTTGACTTATGCATTGCCGCTGCTTCAACAGCACCTAAAGATCAGATACATGGACTCAAAGCGGATTTTGAAAAGATTAATTTAATCATCAGTGATTTAATCGATGGTGTTCAATCAAAACTTGAGCAGATATGGTGGCCCTTGCGTTTGATCCGTCGGATTGTGAATGACCGACACGAAGCGGTCATTTCGTTTAGTATTCAAACAGCGCGCAAGGCCTCTTGGGGTAATGCGGTTGCATTGGCTGAATTAGCAGATCCGATACAGGCTCGTGAAACATATATCCGTAGTATTGATCTGGGCGTATCAAGAATCGCCAAAGGCATATTAAACCCTGGTATCTGGTCATCCATGGTTTTGCGATTTGTGCGAATGGGTGAACCAAAGGATGTACGCAAAATCATTGACATCCTGAAAGAAGAAATCCCGGTTTAAGGGTTTGGTTCAAGCAAATTAAGGATGTAAAACAGATACCGTCTGCATGCCAGAACCTTTGGGTGTTTGATAGTGGATATAATACAAACCACCAGGCCAATTACCTGTTTCTAATTGAATTTTATTTAACTGCGGGTTGGCCTTGAAGATACATTGACCGGAAATATTATACACTTCCAATTTTGATATCGTTTCTTCGGAATGGAGATAAAGTTGATTATTGGCCGGTGAAGGGAAACAGGTGATGGAAAAAGGGGCCGATAAATCATTTAGTTGGGTGGCGGTTGCATTACCGAGGCGCATCACAAAGCTGTTAAAAAAGTTGTTGTTGTTGCTAATGGTATGACTGCTTGTGGCATCCGGATCGACATCCGAATTCCAAATATTTTCACCGGCTATATAAATATTGCCCGCAGGATCCCAAGTAGAACAACTGTAGATTAAACCCCCAATACCGCCATTTGAGGTATTGACCTGTGCATCGGAGATTCCTCCAAAAACAAATGAACCGTTATCGGACAAACAAATGAGTGCTCCATTGGTGGCATAGGTGGGGACATTAAAATCGTTGGTATAGCTTGTCGGATTCAAACTTGTTGCTACATTGAACCAATCGCTGAGTAAAATTTGATTATTCGGTGCTACAGAAATGCCCTGAAAATATTCAGCATAGGTACCGCCTATTCGTTTGGCCCAAACCTGATTTCCGTTCAAGTCGATTTTAATGCAAAATAAATCCTCAGAAGCGGCATTGCTGAGCAGAACCGATTGATATATTTTGTTGCGTGAATAAACCAGTGAATCCTTAAAATTTCCAGCCAACAGCAAGTGATTATTATTATCCATGGTAATGTCGAACGCAAAACCGCCACCATAGGCATATTGGTTGACCCATTGAAAAACACCATTCGCATTGTATTTGGCGATGAAATAATCAAAATGGCTCGTATCAAAACTTGTGATGAGATATGAAGCCGGCGAAAAATCGATATCCATACTGCCATTAAACTTACCGCAGATATACATGTTATTATTCGCATCAACGAGCAACTTTTGTCCGTATAAATTATGCGTTGCTTCGAGCATTCCACTCCACTCCAAAGCCATGGTGTTGAGCTGATATCGTGAGGCGACCAGATTCATGCGCGAATAAATTTGATGATCGTAAATTTTTGTTCCGGATGAAAAATCAAAATCTCCGGTACCATAGAAATCAGTCAGGGTATATAATTTTTGGTTGCTACTTACGCGAATGGAAGTGCCCGAAAAATAAGTAGGACATTGCATGCCGGTAACGTGGTTGACACTTAATACATCCCCTGCAGGATTCACCTTAGCGACAAAGGTGGAAACACCACAAGGGCATTTTAATCCTTTCACCAAGCCTCCAAAATCCAGGCGCACACTATCATCGTAATAACCGGTGATATAGGCATTGTGATTGTCATCAAAATCAATATCTAAAATTTCGTTGTAAGGCGGAGCAATGCAATTGGGATTCCCGGTTTTGACGCCAATTAAACTGCCTCCCCAAAGGAGATTCCCCTGTAGATCGTATTTGGCAAAATACCCGCTAGCACTGTACCAATTATAGGATTTCACGAAGCGGTTACCGCTGCTCATATCCAGGTCTATAGAGTCCTTGAAATTTCCAAAAACATAAATAGCACCATTGTGGTATTTAATCCCTTTGGGCTTAGATTGTCCATTCACATTCGCTGGTTGCAACATACCTGCCCAAGAGAAAGGTAGCGCAAAATTTTTCAGAGAGCATGCGAGCAATAAAAACAACAACATCGGAAATTTTCGATTCAACATATATTTTGGTTTACGGATATGAAGACGCGAGAAGGCTGATTGAAGTTGGAATTGATATAAAAATGAGCCTCACCATTCCCGGAATATTTCTTGAGTGGGCAGTCCCTTCCTACGTAAAATATTTTGTCCCCAGAAAATTAAATCCTCAATAACCGAATTGCCTTATGGTAAAACCAGTGTGATAAAGGTAATTCCTATCAATTGATCCGGAAACAAGGTTCTAGGCTAAGCTTTGACAGGGTATTTGAGCAAGACAGATGTTCGTAAAACATCCTACCAAATAAAGTGAAATCGATTCATTTATTTGGGTAGCCCTTCTTTGCCAAACCGCTGTTCTGTGCCGTTTTACTTCTCTATTTTTGTTTTGCGAAATGCAAGTAACTCTGTTGTATTTAGAAGCCTTTTAAAACCCTGTTTTTTAAGTCCATTAAATAAAACCTTATCTCCGGTCCAAAGATTGGCTTTTAGAAACTTAGTGAGGGCTACAAAGTCAACGTCGTCAATATCAATGTTCTTTAGAATTTTTTCTGATGCTAACCAGATTTCAACAGGTATGATCTCTTCATTGATGAACTTTAATTTTGTAAGAATTTGCGAGTAAGAAACTTGCAATTGATGGTCAGATAGTTTTGAAATCTTTTTCAGGCGGTCCCAATGTTTTTAAATTTCATAACGCATATAACTACAACTATAAAACTCATAATGTTTATCAGAGTTAAATATAAGGTCTCCGATATTACTGTTAGAATTTAAAAGAGTGCTGAAAATAATATTTGTATCAACTACAATTTTCATTTCACCAACCGACTTCTATTATTTAACCACCAACCTTTTTTAACTTCTTTAGCCAAAGCATCGACATCAGATTGTTTTGCTTTGGATTTTGCAGTTGCTTCTTTATACGTCAAATAATCAATCAAACGTTGTAATCCTTTTGTGTCAACGTATGATGGAAGTCTAATAATAACCTCTTTGCTGGTTCTTTCGATTACCATTTCTCTATATTTCTGTGCCGAAGTTACGGAATTATTTTGTCCGCGTCAAACTTTGTAGCTTGTAAAAAATGGAACACAACTACCCTATTTCCGACGAACTCTTTGTAATGATCTTTCCATGCAAACAAAAATTATTTCAGTGCCGCATGTATTTACTCCCGGCTCGCCATAGCAGCAGAGACGGAATAGGAATTGGTCGAACTACCTATCCCAATGGGTATTACTATCGCGAAACAACAAAATTCGTGTTAAACGACCGTGAGAAAAAAAGTATCATTTTTAGCCCTAATTGCCTTGAAGGCCTTGCCGCAACGAAAAGCAGGTAGGGCGATTAGGAGAAATGGAAACCTTGGGCTCCCCATTATTGGATGAAACTTTATTTTACAAGAACCAATTTCTGAATTTGTTTGAGGAATATTCAGCCAAAAAGAGCGAGCCCCTCCTTTAAAAAATAGCTATGAAAACATGGCCAACAGGTGCGGAGATACAGATGTTCGGTATTATTTTTGGCAACTACAAACAAATACAATGAGAATCGTACAGGAGAAAATATTGGTGATTGGAGCCTGCGGGCAAATTGGCGTGGAACTCACAACTGAATTGCGCCGACTTTATGGCGCCAATAATATCATCGCCAGTGACTTGCGGGATGAGCATGAGCTTTTAAAAGGAACCGGGCCGTATGTAAATTGTGATGTCATGAATAAAGAGATGCTTCATGTATTGATTATTCGTCACAATATCACTCAGGTATATTTATTGGTCGCTATCTTTTCGGCAACTGGTGAAAAAAACCTGGGTTTGGCCTGGCATATCAATATGCAAAGTTTGCTGAATGTACTAGAGATTGCCAAAGAAGAGAAATTATCCAAAGTTTATTAGCCTAGTTCAATCGCTGTATTTGGTCCGACATCGCCAAAGGGTTATGACGCCGCAAAATACTGTGATAGAACCTACGACCATATATGGTATCAGTAAATTTGCAGGCGAAAGATGGTGCGAATATTATTTTAATCACTATGGAGTGGATGTTCGCAGTTTGCGATACCCCGGACTCATCAGTTATAAATCAGCACCGGGCGGTGGCACTACAGATTATGCCGTAGAAATTTATCACGAGGCCTTACGCGATGGAGATTACGAATGCTTTTAAGCGAAGACACTTACTTGCCAATGATGTATATGCCTGATGCTATTCGGGCGACAATTGAATTGATGGAAGCACCTGCAGATCGTTTGAGTATCAGAAGCTCTTATAATTTGAGTGCCATGAGTTTTTCTCCGAAAGAAATCAGTGCAAGTATTCAAAAACATATCCCGGATTTCAGCATTACCTATGCACCTGATTTTCGACAACAGATTGCCAATAGCTGGCCGCAAAGCATTGATGATAGTCGGGCTCAAAATGATTGGAACTGGAAACCGAAATATGACTTGGACAGCATGACCGCCGATATGTTTCAGAATTTGAAATAAGCATTCTGTAATAATGAGTACTCCAAACTGGCAAAAACTTGCCAAGGAAAATAAAAAAAAGTATAGTCGTTTTTTACAACGCTGCGATCATCGGAAAGTGATTAAGCAATTGCCGGAATTACATGAGGAAGTGTTTAGTCGTATCGATTGTTTGAGTTGTGCGAATTGTTGTAAAAATCATTCCCCTCGGTTTAAAATTCCGGATATCAAACGCATTGCAAAATTTTTGGGCATGAAGGAGGGCGTGTTGATTGAAAAATACTTACGATTGGATGAGGACAATGACTATGTACTGCAACATCAACCTTGTACCTTTTTGGGTTCAGATAATACTTGCAGTATTTATGAAGTTCGTCCTTCGGATTGTGCGCGATATCCATATACCGATGAAGATGTGTTATTAAAACGTCCGGCATTAACCTTGAAAAACGCTGAGGTTTGTCCGGCCGTATTTGAAGTGATGGAAAAGTTGAGTGAAGGAATGGGTGGATAAATGTATGCGCCAATTAAGAGTGTGCCTTATTTCTGTTATCTTGTATTAGATAAACATTAGCCCCTTTTACTCTTTGGTGCATTTAAGTAAATGCATACGGCCATCGGTCTGAATCAGTTGAAGGACATAGACTCCTTTGGGAAGATATTTTGTTTCTATTTCGGTATTTTCTCCTTTCAAAACAGAACGACCTTGCAGATCAATGAGGGACCATTGTTTGATCGATTGGGCGCTTTGAACATGGATAGAATTATGAAATGGATTCGGAAAAAGGTTTAAGGAGTGAACAGACCAATCCAGCGTTTGAACGGGGGAACAAGAGCCCGTCCCGAGTAATGTATTCAGGGTATCGCACAAACTGTGGTAATGGCTGATATCTGCTACGCTCATTGATGCTGTGAGCAGATTCGTCATTTGTTGAGGATCGGATTGTACATGATAAAATTCTTCAATTCCATTATCGAAGCGCAAGAGTTGATATTCGGAATCACGGATAGTTTTCCCATCCTT
Source organism: Bacteroidota bacterium (assembly GCA_016715505.1). Lineage (GTDB taxonomy): Bacteria > Bacteroidota > Bacteroidia > Chitinophagales > Chitinophagaceae > OLB11. Next base: position 7,047 of record JADJZY010000016.1, on the reverse strand, counting down.
AACGTTGGCTGTGTCCTGAAATTGCTCGGTAAAAATCCAGGTACGAACAAGGTGGTTTTGGTTTTTGATTAAGGGCAATAAACTTCGACTATCTACTTTGTTTGAAACGGGAATAAAACTATTCCAATTGGACATTCCTGCCAGCTCAGCTATTGTCGCAAATAGATCGGGTGTATTGACAAGGTCGGTACAATTTCGATTCGGATTTACAACAGCCGGTCCGGAAATGATTACCGGAACTTGCACGCCATATTGATAAATTGTTCCTTTACAATGGGATGGCAAAACATTTTGAGCCACCTCTGCAGCATTGCCGTTATCACCTATAAAAATAATATGGGTACTATCGAGCATCCCATTGGTTTCGAGGTAAGCAAATAAGCGCCCAATTTCGGAATCCAAAGCTTGCAAAGCTGCTTTAAAGTATTTGCTTTGTTGTTGTTGATGTGCGCAGCAGTTCCGCTTAACCCAATCGTGTCACATAAATGAGCAGGCGGTAAATGATAAGGCGAGTGTGGTGCATTGAACCCAAGCCACAAAAAAAATGGTTTGGTATTACTGATTGTATCCAACCATGAAATGGCATCGTTGATGGTTTGCGTAGTGGCATATTCATTGGCTGTATCAACTATTCCATTGACAATGATGGGATAAGAATAATAGTCGCTAATGGCGCCATTAAAATTTCCGGAATAAAATCGTATCCCATTCGATTTGGATTCAGGCGTTTGGCAGGCGCATTGGCATGCAAGTGCCATTTCCCCACACAAGCCGTTTGATAGGTCTGAGGGGCATAAGACTTCAATAAACGCGCGATGCTTACTTCGGCAGTATCTAATTGAGGACTCATATTATTTGCAATCACCTGCCCTACCCCGGTGCGGAAAGGATAACGACCTGTAAAAATCCCTGCTCTTGTAGGTGAGCAAACCGGCGATGCCCAGGCTTGTGTAAAGCGGATACCTCGATCGGCCAGAGATCTTATATGAGGCATAACAGCTGTATCGCCGTTTGGAATAAAACTTCCGAAATAATCCGGCCCGACATCATCGGCTATAATGAGTAAAACATTTTGTTGGGCCTTGAGCTGTTGTAACGAAAACAAAAATAAGGAACATAAAAAATCGGAAAATGTGCATGGGTATCATAGATTGAAATAAGGAACTACCTATGGTAAGATGTTTATTTTTTCTGTCCATTGTTGTTCCTGATCATCGATCTCCAGCAAATACATTCCGGGATAAATAGCTTCTGTTTCGAGATAGGCGATTGTACTGCCTGCCTTAATTTCTGTCGATTGAATGATTCGTCCATTGAGATCGCGCAAACGCACAAAGCAGGTTTTCTGTAACAAGCCATTTACCTGTATCGCTAATAAATTTGATGCCGGATTTGGAAAAATATTGAAGTCGTTTTTAGTCCATCTGGCATTGGAAACTGCATTGGGTGCGTAAACGGTAGTTGGCTCCGTTACACTTGACACTTTAACACCTACTTTGTTACCGTAAAAATTTGGGCCGACAACGTAAGGATAGGCAGAATTGTAGTTGGCATCAACGGTAGCAAAATAACAATAAATTCCATTGGGGTATTCCGGTGTTTTGCAGAATCGTCCATTGTGTTCATCTAGATAAGACTCATCGCCGGGGTGTGCAATAAATTCGTAATCTTCTCTAAAATAACCCAAAGGATAAGTGGTACTTACGCCGGTCCATCGTCTACATTGGTACCATCGGCATGGTGAGTACGCTGTGTAATCGAGCGCAACTGGTAGGAAGATTTGATACGAACAATACCACCTGTTCCATCTACATTGGCATACGCATAAGCCCCATAAATTGGGAAGCCGTCGGAAGCAAAACCGATGAGTGGTGAATGTTGCGCATTGATGGCATATAAACCATCTGCGTCGTATAAATTACAAATGGTAGAAACAACGTTCAGGTCTAGTTTAAACGCACTGGATTTTGGTGATGATGGTAATTGCCCATAGCAGGATGTCCTTTGGAGCAATCAAAACCAGAAGTTTTTCTGCAAGCACGGCATCTCTGTTCCAGGCATGGTTGCACCCATACCACCCGGACAAAGGGGATTGCCCGGCCCGCCGCATAAACTATTTGTACTGGCATTCCAGGCTACTCCATCTCGATAATCGAACAAAGCCACTCCGTTGATAAAGATGCCGATATTACCGGGTGTAGTGCCGGTGAGCGTACCGGTATTTTGTGTTGGATTCAGCGGTAGTTTAAAATTGCAGATTGGTCTTGCGCCAATGATGGATTACCAGCTAAAAAAGGACCGGTTGGGTAAGCCGGTATGCCTTTGGTATGAATATATACCCAATTATTAGAATACTCTACTTTCTGGCAGTTTATCAATATATTATTGGCAATAGGTGTAGAATTTGCGCTTGCGTAATACGAACCGGTCAGGAATTGTTCTGCAAACCGAGAAGTGATTGCAGGATTGATTTGTGATTTTGAACGAGTGCTCAAAAGAATCAGACCGAATAAAAAAATGTGCTTTCTCATATGAATAATAATGAATGGTTTAAAAGTTTAGAAAATCAGTTTGAAAAAAAATCTTTGGGGTAATGATATTGGGTATTTCGAATAAAGTTGGAATCACTGAGCGTATGCAAAAGGCAATCAATTCAACCTGATCGGAATCATTGAGCACAGGTGGCGTTTGCAAAATAGGATCTAAAGTAGCTGAATGCGCTATCCTCTGCCGATAATGTTTCATCACATCTTTAAGTCGTTTGAAACGGCCATCATATAAGGATAACTCCAGGCAATATTTCGTAAAGTAGGTACTTTAAATAAAAAGGCATCCGATGGCTGATGCGTGATTTTATATCGCCCGGAATCCTGCAGTAAGACATCTGGGGAAGTCCATTGTTGGCAAATGAGTGATTGGTGAAAAGTGGTTCCGTATGACAGAAGCACAATGTTGTTTGAACTTATGATAACCTTTTTTTTTCCGGATCGGAGAAATTGACTTCCCCTCTGAGCATTTGATCATATTTGGAATCAGAACTGATGAGGTGAGCATAAATGCAGACAAAGATTTTAAGATCCGTTCTCCACTTATATCTGATGAACCATAAACGGATTCAAACAGAGATGGATATTTGGGATGATGACGCAATTTTAAAATGAGCGAATCGAGATGACTATCCATTTCCGCATGATGGGTTAAGGGTGCCAAGGCCTGCAGATCTAAATGATGAATCGCCCCATCCCACATAAATTTATTTTGCCAAGCTAAGTTCAACAAAACGGGCGCGTTGCGGGTCCTATCCGATCGTCGACGCCATGGCTCAAGGCATGATCGACATGGGTAAAAGCAGAATAAGGAGAATGACAACTCGCGCATGACACCTGATGATTCCGCGATAATAAAGGATCGTAAAATAAAACCCTTCCTAAAAAATCTTTTGCTCACTCAGGCGGTTTTGGGAGGTATCATATACAATAGCAGGCCATTGAGCCGGAATACGCCATGTAATTGCTTCATGATGCACTGAGAGTGCGCAACATATCATCCATCCCAATGCCAGTAATAAAGTTCTCATGGTTGACGAATAAAAAAACTGTGAGCAATAATTTCGGACAATTGAACGGCTTCCTGACAGGGCGACATGACTTTATGAATACCCTGAGATTGGCAATAATCAATGAGTGGTTTGATATCAAAACAAAGTTGATTGTTTTCGGTTGACAAATTTTTGCAGAGGACTTGGTGAATCGTTGACTGATCCCCTCGATATCCTCCAAGGTGCAAAACAATGTCACGATCCGGACCGCTGAAAGTGGTATCCTTTAATTCCAGTTTAAAGTGAATATAGCCGCTATTCAGGTCCAGTACATCCCTCTCATTGGATCCAAAACCCCGTGGATTGCACGCCCGCTTCCTGAATTGCAGGATCCACTCCGAGTTGAAAGGACAAATTTGTAGTCGGAGAAATAAAACAAGGATTATGAATTTTCAAAGGGCTGTGTCTTCGAAAAATCGATCAGCGAATAATCATCTACCGTGGATAGAGAGGCTTCGCATTCGCCTGATACTGTCATATGGGCGATATAAAATTTAAGCACTTCAATTTTGAGACTCGTTCCGGGTATGTGATAAACATCATCCTGTATTTGAAGTTGCTCATGGCCGAAGCTGAGAGAAGGCTTGAGATAAAAGCTGTTCTGCGCCCCGGAAAAGTGGTTCCCATATCCGTCATGAGTGACAGAGAAAATAATAAAAATGGGAGGCACTTCATGAAGTTGTAAACGAGGAATTTGAATTGAATGACAAAATATTAAAATTGTTAAGCTGACTTGTGAATCGGTGAAAGGTTAAACCGATCGGTAAAGATGAAAAACAATACCCCTTCATTCAAACTATTATCATCGCGCCCTGATGGAGGCGATATCCTTTGTTGCGGCGCGGGCAGAAAGATGCCATGGAAAAGAAAGGCCGCTCCCGCGACGCAACCAAAGATACAAGCCGAGAGCAGGTGGAGCCATAAAAAAAGAGCGCAACATGTGCCCCCCAAAAAATTAATAATCTCCGCATACGGTCCCATAATTCGGGAATCCTTTGACCTATACCAATTCCTCCATTTTATCTTTGGCATCCTGTACCGAATACCGAACCAGACTTTACCGCCCGGCAAAGATTTTTCCAACTCCGCTCTTGGCCAATACGACCGTATTACTTTCGATAACCAGATCCTTACTCACACCAACTTGTCCGTAAAGCCGCACATTATCGCCGATGGTGACTTTGCCGGCCACCCAACCTGAGCCGCAAACAGACAATTTTGGCCGATGATGGTTCCATGCCCGATATGAATGAAGTTGTCGAATTTAGTTCCTCGCCCGATAATGGTATCGCCGCTTACACCTTTATCAATGGTGCAACAGGCGCCAATTCTACGTGGTCCTCGATGAAAGTACGTCCGCAACTTTCTAGTTTCATGTAAAGCAGATCTTCGTTGCTGCGTTTATTGAAGTAAAAGCATCGCCACCAATGACAGAATTCGATTGAATGATGACGTTATCGCCGATATAGGTGCGATCGTGGATGACGACTTTCCCGGATGAATGATACCAATTTTTACCAATTTTACAATGGTTACCGATAAACACATTAAGTTGACAATGGTGCCTTCGCCAATTTCAGTATCGCTGATCATTTTATGGGAAGGCTCAAATGGGCAAAAATGTTTCACCAATTTTACATAAGACCCGGCAGGATCTTTTGGTAATGAGAAGGGTTTTCCCTTGGGGCATTCAACTTCTTTGTTGATCAATATGACCGATGCCTCCGCTTTCGAGGGTTCGGGCATAATATTTTTCAATGTCCACAAACGAAATATCACCGGTGTAATTTTGTGTACTTCGTTGATGCCGTCAGCCTGAATGCTGTCGTCTCCACCAAACGGGCCCCAACAAAGTCGGCAATCCATTTTACGTCTACAGGTGCTTTGAGTTTCATGTTGTGTTTAATAGGTGTCAATAAAAAGTCATGATGAAGACGCCCTCAGACTAAATATTGTTTAAGATTAACTATGCAGTCCATAAAAACAAAATTCGCTGCCGGCAGAGGCCTTTTTGGGAAATTTTTTTAGCCTTAAGGGAGCCATTTATTGAGTCCGTGAGGTGTTGCGGAAGCAGACAGGGGGCTGACCGTTTCGTTGCCGGTTGTCTGCTTTTTGGAGGGAACTAAAACTTTAGGTTTGACCTAAAAATTTGCAGTTGGACACAGTCTCAGCAAAAACGAATCAGAAAGTTAAATACTCCGGCAAATTGGTCTCCAGTATGATTTAATTTGGGGTTACCGGAGCAAACCTTTACAGGCTTTGTTTACAGTAGATTCGCGCCTTGCTGCTACAAATTCTCGGTTAAGTTGTGCGCTCCTAAAATTAGAATTCCCCCCAAAACCCACAAAATATCCACGATGAGCAGGAACTATTTTAAGCCTTTGCTTTTTTCGATTACCTTTGTGCGACCTTAGGGAATTTCCACAACAATTTTATTGAAAAACACTGACGGGTCAAAGCAAAAAGCATGACTATGGCGAAATACGTATTTGTAACGGGCGGAGTTACCTCTTCATTGGGGCGGGATTATTGCAGCATCATTGGCCAAATTACTTCAGGGCAGAGGCTTTAAAGTGACCATTCCAAAACTGGATCCTTATATCAATGTTGATCCGGGTACTTTGAATCCATATGAGCATGGCGAATGTTATGTGACCGATGATGGTGTGAAACGGATTTGGACCTTGGTCACTATGAGCGATTTTTTGAGTACGCCTACCTCAGGCAAACAATGTTACCACAGGACGTATTTATCAATATGTGATTAATAAAGAGCGTGAAGGTGCTTATCTAGGGAAAACGGTTCAGGTGATTCCCGCATATTACTGATGAGATCAAGCGCAGGATCACTCTCTTGGCTCAAAATAATGAATACGATATTATCATTACTGAAATTGGAGGAACTGCAGGTGATATTGAAAGTCCGCCCTTATATTGAATCTATCCGACAGCTATTGGGAGTTAGGCGATGAAAAATTGTATCATCGTGCATCTCACCTGATCCCTTACTTAAAAGCAGCAAAGAACTAAAAACCAAAACCTACGCAGCACTCAGCAAAATTGATGAGTGAAAATGGTTTATCGCCCGATATTATCGTTTGCCGTACAGAAGAACCATTGAATGCAGATATTAAACGAAAAATTGCTTTGTTCTGTAATGTAAAACAAGATGCGGTGATAGAAGCGGCTGATGCAGAAACTATTTACGATGTGCCCTTGCATATGATGCGTGAAAATTTAGATGCCATCTGTTTGGAGAAACTTGAACTCCCTTGCGCAATGAACCGATTAAAAAAACTGGAAATCATTTTGAACAAATTGAAACATCCTAAAACCAAAGTGGTTGTTGGATTGGTTGGGAAGTATGTAGAATTACAAGATGCCTACAAATCCATCCGGAAGCCTTTGTGCATGCCGGCGCTGTGAATGAATGTAAGGTTGAGGTGCGT
>JADJZY010000015.1 GCA_016715505.1 Bacteroidota bacterium | reverse complement strand
TTCTCATCGAGCGGCCTACTTCGAAACTTGCCTTAGCTTTGGCTTCGGCTTCGAACAGCCGGAAGCAAAGCTACGCCCGATTTCAAATTTTCTTAACGTCCAAAGAGCAAAAAGGCCGAAGATGCCTCACACGAGGATATTACTTTGTCTAATGACCAGGGTTAGATGGGGTGCTTAATGAGTCAAGTCTCAGCGTTGAATTGGTATAATTCCGGATTACTGAGCAAATCCCTTAAAGGTTTTGGTTATAGCAGCTTCGTGCCTTGCTACTGCAAATTCCTTTGCCAAATGATTCGGGACTCTTTACTTTAACTCCCACTAATTTCCGAAATATTGAGTCAGCGTTAATTCAAATGAGAAAGATCATCTGTCTGAGCTTCCATGACAAAAACATGGGCATTGATTTGTTGAGATAAAATCGACAACACCCGAAACCAAACCCGCCCTTGGATAAATCAAAGCGTCTTTCGATACTTGGGCCATTATCGGCATACCGAATTTTTATGGCGGTCCTCCTGTTGGATTTTAATCCGAATCAAATGCTGACCATTGTTTGTAAAGCATATTTAAAAGAATTGGTCGCCAGTTCATTCATCATGAGCGCCAGAGGAATGGCCAATTTGATGTTTAAATCCTCACAAATGTCCTTCCACCAACAATTCCAAATCACGAGGCGAATCGATATAAGAAGCAGCTTAATTCGGACAACAGGCTTCTGAAAACAAATGGAATTGCCTGCTTACTATCATCATGGTTAAATTTTTTGCACCAAAGCCATACTGTTGATGCGGGCTTGTGACTTCTTTGAGAATCTCGTCCCCTATCTTCGTTGGTTGAAGTTCGGGCCTCCAGAAACAATAAACCTTTCAGCATGGCCCTGTTGTTTTTACCCGATGGTGCAACCCACCGATGAGTAACATTTTCACGGGCTTGTTGTTCCAATCTGCTTTTTTCCAGCCGCAATTGTTGATTGATTTTTTCTTTTTCCGATAAGCCTGAAATAAAAGCAAACTAAAGGGCCAACGAAACCAATCCAAAAATCAGGGCCAGCCATATTTTCATAGACTGAGCGCGTTGTTTTCCTGAATGAGTAATTTATTTTCAGCGGCCTTTGCCGGGAAGAATAACGGGCTTCAAATTCTTTGAAAGTGCCGTTTAAGTTCATTACGGGGAATACCCAGTTCCTTAGCAACTGAAAAATACTGTCATTCCAGGTTTATACGCTTCGTAAAATTCCAAGGCTAAGGCAAAATCATTCTTTTCGGCGGGCGATATCAGATAAAGTCTTATAGGCATCCCGGATAAAAAATTTGGCTTTTGTTTTGTGACAAACGGAGCAGATCACGGGCGGCGCTTTCTGCTTCTTCCAAATGATTGAGCGCACAATGGGCTTTCATCAGATGTGCCATGTAAGGCAATACATTATCGACACTTGTCTGTGACTATCCAAAACCTTGATTGCATTTTGTGCAAAATAGGGAATGGCTCTCTGCGGGTTTTTTTAGGCTGAGATAGATGGCAGCAAATTCTGTATGATACCGAACCTCTGTGGTAAGGCTTGAGATCGGGCTTCAGAAAAATGATGGCTGCCTGATCCATGTAGCCTTGCATGGAAACGTATTACAGATTATTCGCAAATTCGCGAGCCAGATTGGAGGCACTCCCAGCTATTGCACCCCAAAAACTGTTCATCGGCCAAAGTTAATTGCGAATGGCCAAACGCAAATTTTCCTGAACCAATTGGGTATTGCGGTTGGTGTATTGATAAGCATCAGCGAGGTTATTGCTAAGTACCGAAAGAATATAGTTGTTATTGGTCTTTTTCGCTTGTTCAAGGCCTAGGGTATAATAATATTCAATGGCCTGATTATAATCGCCTAAAACGCCGCACATACCGTAATAATCGTAAGGCGGCAAAACAGGTAAAAGCACTCTTTGCCACCCAAAAGTATTTCATACAGGAACCATAGTTTTGAAGTGCCGGCAGTAATTTTTTTGTGCAATCAAACAGGTCGCCCTTGCCCGAAATGCCTTCCTGTTAAACGGAAGCGGATCGTTGTGTTTATAGCTAATCAATGACCTCTTCAATCAATTGTGTTAAAGGTTCGAGAACTGATGACACGCACTTCCCAGGCCAATGCGGCTTTGATACGAGCGCGGCTCCGATCAGCGGTTGCTGATTGTGAACTGAGCGCGCCATTCGTTGAGTGTGGGCTCAGCAAGCAGCACATGGGGCAGTTGAGGATTAAGTGAAACAGAACCCTTTATTAGTGAGCAAGCCACATCAGACACAAAACCTTGAACCCAAAACACGGAGGGTGCAATGAGTTTGTTATGAATCGGGACAGTGGAGATGGGTTCATTCAAAATACAAATGAAATAAGGTTTTTAAAGAATGGGGTCACTGGCTTGGAATGGTCAAACTGTACTTGTTTGACGATGATGTATGACATCCGACGTAGTTTATCCAAAATAGACTTTGCAAATTTTAGCAAGCAAATGTCATGTTGATATACCTGCAGTCGAAACAACACCCTTGAACCTGCAATTTTGTTAAAGAAGATTTTAAGGCACTTTGTTGATTCACTGTACGGAGCAATAAGCGTGAAATTTTTGCATCAACACATCGCGGTGCATTCGTGACAGCGAATTTTTCATCCCCAAACTGGTGCCTACGCCAGAAATGGCTTTCTTCATATGGTTGTTATACTATTTAGTATAGGTGCGATGCACGCGAACCAGGGCATCGAGAGAGTTCATCCAAAAATATTAGAGGCTGTTCTGTTCTAGATAGAAGTTTTGGAATTTGTTTCTACTTCCTACATAAATATTTTCAGACTTGAGATGTTTGATTTCCTTGTATGGAATTTCTACAGGGGATGTTCCGTCTTTAATGGTGACAGCCCGGCTTCTTGCAACTTCCGACCAGATTTTCGGGCTTTGATGATTTCGAGGGTGGCAAATAAATCGGTTTCGGTAAAAGGCTTATGAATAGATAAGATTGTGGTTTAAAATTGGTATTTCTGCAATGGCTTCGCCGATCGCCGTAGGACGTGAGAAACACAAAAGGAATGTGTTTTGTTCTGTTGATAAAACAGGCCACATCAAATCCGGATTGTTCATTTGTAGATTGATATCCAGAAAACACAAATCAATATCCGAATGAGACTTGAGCTGTTGCTCAGAATAGTTTTCGGCGATACCGGCCTGGAATAACCTATATCCTGCATTTCCTTCCAACATTTCAGCGATCAGCACCATCTTCGATGATGAGTAATTTCATTCATTTCTCTCCTTTAAAGGTTACGAAGATAGTGCCAAAAGATGACCAATATCGGAATAAGGATTGCAAGGATTGCGCGGAAATTCCTGCAGTTCGGGCTGGGGTGAGGAGTTGGAGCGAAAAGCCTGCCCGGCCGCCCAGAAAAAAATCTGTTTAAACTAAACAAAAAGATTCTTCGCTTTGCTCCGGTGTCTTATTTACTCATCGGCACTATAGGTCAGCATTCAAGGCTATTTTGGCGGAAGGGGTAAAGTTTGGAGCATTAGGCTATAAATGATAAATTTGTGTTGAAACCGTTTTCAAAATGGAAATAAAAATTGCACCTCATTACAGTCAGTTTATTCATCGGGAATTGGCTTCCGGAAAATTTAGTAATGAGTCCGAGGTCATACAGGCTGGATTAGCATTGCTGGAGAAAGAGCAAACTCAAATGGCCCTATTAAATAAAGCGATTCTTGATGGTGAAAGCAGTGGGTTTGCTTTGCCCTTCAATAATGAAGATTTTAAGAAAAGGATGGAAGCGAAATACGCCAGGTAATGAGTATAGCGATTAAATTAAGTCGTTTAGCTGAATTAGATTTGGAAGAAATTTGGCTTTATACATTTGAAAAATGGTCGTTATCCCAAGCAAATTTTTATCATGACAACTTTTTCATTGGGCTGAATGAATTAGCCAGTAATACTGAATTGGGCAAACCAATCACCATTGATAATCGAGTATTTTATTATTACAAGATTGCTCACCATTTTATTTTTTACCAAGAAAAAGAGCATACATTATTTGTTTATAGAATTCTTCATGAAATGATGGACTTTCCTAGACACTTGTAATTAAACTTGATAAACTTCCAATAAAAAAAACCACAAGTAAAAACGTTTAGCTTTTAAGCAATGCAGTCGGGAGGACAGGATTATTTTCAATGATCCCGGAGGGGGGGAGTTACAAACAAAAAGCTTCTTCGCTTTATTCAGGTGTCTTTTTTATTGGTCCTGCACATAAAAGCAAGCTTGATGTGCAAAAGAAAAAGAAGCCCAGACTTATGTCGAAGCTTTTTGTTTGTCGGGAGGACAGGATTATTTTCAATGATCCCAGAGGGGGGAGTTACAAACAAAAAGCTTCTTCGCTTTGCTCAGGTGTCTTTTTTATTGGTCTTGCACATTCAAGCAAGCTTGATGCGCAAACCAATAAAAAAGCCCCGACTTATGTCGAAGCTTTTTGTTTGTCGGGAGGACAGGATTCGAACCTGCGACCCCTTGGTCCCAAACCAAGTATTCTACCGAGCTGAACTACCTCCCGAATGATTTACCACACCTAAAACCAAAAATTTTAGGAGGTGCAATATTAAGCCACAAAACTTTACAAACCTAAGAACAACCCTGAAAATTTTGATGCTTGCTTTTACCATCTGAAAGTTGTTGGAATTAATCCATAAAAAAAGCACCAGACTCTGGCGCTTTCTTTTGTTAGTGGCGGTGAGGGGGGGATTCGAACCCCCGGTACGGTTTGACCCGTACGACGGTTTAGCAAACCGGTGATTTCAGCCACTCATCCACCTCACCAAACCAATATGTTTTAACCGAACGTGTTCCTTTGTCAAGCCTGAGCTATCACGACCACTCGGTATATGATTTCGAAAATGGAGTGCGAAAATAGGGGTTTATTTCTAAATTCCCAATAATTCGACTTCAAATATCAGGGTGGAATTTGGTCCGATCAGGGCTCCGGCTTGTTGCTCGCCATAAGCCAGATGTGGCGGCAAAAATAATCGCCATTTGCTACCAACGCGCATGAGCTGCAACGCTTCGGTCCATCCGGAAATAACCCGATTTAAGGGAAAAGTAGCCGGTTGCCCTCTTTGCACCGAACTATCAAATACTTTACCATCAATGAGGGTGCCATGATAATGACAAGTTACAGAGTCGTGTGCTGCTGGCATATTACCTGTGCCTTCAACCAAAACCTCGTATTGCAAACCACTCGGAAGCGTAGTGACCCCTTCACGCATGCCATTTTCGGCTAAAAAAGCCAGACCGGCTTCGAGATTTGCGCGGAGTTTTTCTTCCTTCTGTCGATTGAGGCGTTCAAAAAGATTCATCATTTTCATTTTTGCGAAGGTAGGTGGAGAATCCAACAAGGATTATTTTACCTTGCATATTATTAAGCCTTTAACTGATGATGGCCACCCGAAATATTCCGGCTCTTTTGTGGATGTGTTTGTTGACCGGCTTGATGGCCTGCCATAGTCAACGAAAAATCGCCCACCACAAAGCGGCACCTGCCCGGCCCGGCTTACATACCCTGGCTCAGGCATGGCTGGGCACCCCTTACAAATATGGCGGTAATGACCGCCGGGGAATTGATTGCTCCGGCTTGGTATGTCGGATTTATGATAGCCTGTATCAGATGAAATTACCCCGCACTTCCAGCCAGCAATATCAGGCAAGTGCCCGTGTGAACCGGAATAGTTTGCAGGAAGGTGACTTATTATTTTTTGGCAAAAGCCCCGAAAAAGTGAGTCATGTAGGAATTTATCTGGGGAACAACCAATTTGTACATGCCTCTGAAAGCAAAGGGGTGATTATTAGTAAACTGAGTGAAAGCTGGTACGAAAAACATTTTATTGGCGCCGGCCGCCCTTCCGATAGCAGGCACCTGCGGCAACGATAGAAACGAAAAGCCCGGAGCCCGCCTTAGCGGGAGAGGACTTGAAGTGGATAGCGTGCCCGGCCGCCCCGAATTATGGATTCCCGATGTATGCCGTCCGACAAATGGAACAGCCTGATTATAACTCCCGCATTTTATGCCCGCCCCGGAAAATTTTACCGCTGATGACTAATTGGAGAAACTCGTTAAAATCGGGCGAAACCTTCAGTGCGTAAAGTGGTATTAAAAAAAGTATAGCCGCCAAGGTGCCGCGGAAAAGAACATTGAGGAGGGCGTTCATGAACATATGGTGGTTCAAAAACTGCAAAAATGGAATGAAATGAAAAAGCGCAATCAACGCAACAGTGATGAGTATGAGTGGAATATAGGCTTTGCTGAACGACATCATCCGATACCGATGATAGAGATAGACTGATTTGAGGATATTAAAAACAACCAATGAAATAGATACGGCCCAGGCTGCTCCATTCATGCCCCAAATGGGAATGAGGGTGATATTGAGTGTAACCGTCATCAACATCATAACGATGGTAAAAATGATCATATACTTATAATGCTGGGAATAATTGAGGATTTCAGAATTGAGTCCGAAAGACATATCCACCAAACGCCCCACCGCAATAATGACCAATACCGTTTTGCCGGCTGCAAATTCGGCCGGTAGTAACTGAAAAATGGCGTCGGTATTGACCACCAGCAGAGTAAACAAAAAGGTGCCGATTAAAAACAAATTGAGCGACAAACTGCGATTGAGTTCAGATAAACGTTTGAGATCATTCTGTGCCAGGGCCTCCCGCAATATGGGAATTGAAATCATGGAAATGGCCCGATAAGGCACCTGAATCATTTGCCCCAATACCAAAGGGCGCAAATAAATACCCAATGCCCCCAAACCCAGATAAGCAGGCAGAATAATGCCATCCAGAAAGTTATGGACACTACTACAAACGGTGAGCAATAACATACCCGCTCCATAAATAAGCGGACTACGTAAATTTTGCTGCTCCTCAGGCCATGGGAAAGGTTTGCGCCAACTGAATTCCAACTTTTGCCGCACATAAACCAGTAAAATCAGGAAAGCCAATAAATACACCCCTACTAAACCAAAGACAAACTGCTCTTCGCTGAGCCATTTTCGAAAAAACAGATAAACCAATCCGATGAGCAGTATTCGCACCAGAATTTCACGAATAAATGCCGGTACGGCAACCCGTAATTTGAGCATTCCGTAAATTTCGAAGTATTGGGTAAAGGCATAAATAATCACCAGAGGAATAACCAGGTAAAAATAAGGGACAAAAAGAGCGGATTGTGCCTGATAAAATTGAATGAGCGGCTCACGGAAAAGCCAGTAAAGACCGGCAAAAAGGCCTGATGCCAGCAGGGTAAGCCGGATAGCCAGGCCATTGAACCTCGACAAGACCTCTGTATCCTTCCAATCGGTATGATACCTGAGAAGGACATGGCCGAGTCCCAATGCAGGAAACATGGCAAGCACATACATCAGATTTTGCAGTAGTCCGATTAGGCCTAAATGCTCTTTGCTGATGAGGTGGGGAAAAACGAAATTAAAAAAGATGACCCCAATCAATACCCCTGCATAATTGACGATACTGGTTTTAAGGCCTTGTCTTTTGATGATGCCCACCTATAATTTTTTTGCTAAGATAATATTGTTGAGATAAAGGTCGTGTCGTTTAATTCACGCCGGGAAAACAGCGTCAATGAAAAGAGCTAACAAAAGCAAAGGCGTGATGAGCAGAATAAAAAGTAAATGTTTGAAAAAGGGAATACGATTAATAAAATAATAGATATACAAAGCAGTCATTTGTATCATGGCACTGAGAAAAGAACCTGTTTTACGGTATTCAGTGATTTCAAAACCATGTTTTTTCAGCAATGCTTGAAGACCAAAGGATGTGTATCGGGCAAAATCATATGGCACTTCATGTTCCGGAAAGAAAAAGGGGCAGCTTGCTAATAAAAAACCACCTGGCTTGAGCGTTCGGTTTATTTCGGCAAGAATTTCATCGAGATTAAAAATATGCTCAAAGGTTTCGGAACTGAAAAAACAATCAATAGAATTATTATCGAAAGGAAAAGTACGGCCATCATAGTAAATATCTACCAAACTCTTAGAGTCCTTATTTCCGCTCACCTCAATATCCAATCCCAAATATTCTGAGCAATTTGTAAACAGATGTTGATAGGGTTTGGTTCCACATCCAAGGTCAATCAACTTACCTTTAAGCCGGGGTGCCAAATCTTCAATTTCGGTGTATAATTTGGAACGGGTTAAATGAAGGGGATTAAAAAAACCGAAGAAAAGGAGTTGGTAAAAAAAGGATTAGTTTTGCCGTTCATTGCTTTGCAAAACTAAAGAAACAGATGGTAATAAAAAGCCTCAATCAATTATTTGGGAAATTTGGATATAAAATAGTCAAAGATGATTTCCGTGAACAATATGCTGAATTTATAGATATCTATGACTTTTGCAAACCTTATACGATGACCTCTGTAGAGCGGATGTACGCTTTATACAAGGGTGTTGAGTATGTTGTTAAAAATAATATACCCGGGGATTTTGTAGAATGTGGAGTTTGGAAGGGTGGCAGTTCGATGTTGATCGCAAAAACCCTACAAAAATTCGGCGTAAACGACCGAAAGATATGGATGTATGACACCTATGAAGGAATGAGTGAACCTGGAGAAGAGGATAAAGATGTGGGGGGGGGCTGCGGCGCATGAAGTTTGGGAAAAACTTCTAGTTGAGAATAAATCCGGATGGTGTGTTTCTTCTTTAGATGAAGTTAAAGAAAATATTCGAACCACAGGATACGCTTTAGATCAATTCAATTTCATTGAAGGCAAGGTTGAGTTTACAATTCCCAACCATATCCCGAATAACGGAATTGCCTTGCTTCGTTTAGATACAGATTGGTATGAATCTACCAAACATGA
Organism: Bacteroidota bacterium; assembly: GCA_016715505.1. GTDB lineage: Bacteria > Bacteroidota > Bacteroidia > Chitinophagales > Chitinophagaceae > OLB11. The sequence goes on along the minus strand of JADJZY010000015.1, from coordinate 56,411 downwards.
GTTAATTTACCTATTTCCATGCTTGGTTCAAAAGGGTGTATTCATCATTGATGATTATGGACACTGGGTTGGATCAAAAAAGGCACTTGACGAATACTTAATTAATACGAACCAATGTTTATTTTTAAATAAAATAGACTACACCGCTCGAATCGCAATCAAAGCTTGACCTATTTCTTTTTATAAATTGCCATTATAGATGCCCCATTTATATTATTTCTATTCATGTAGAAAAAGACTTTTACTAGAGGCGATAAAATTTTGACTAAAAATTTTGGAAGTCTCAATCTAATATTCAAAAAATTTTTGGTATAAGAAGAATAATGTTCCAAAGGTTGTTTGACTATATGAATTATTTCTAAATTATATATTTTGGCAATTGCCTCCAAAGACCTTTGATTCCACCAACCCATATGATGAGGTGGCAAATTTAAAAAATGATCTTTTTCATACTTTAAATAATAAGGGTCATTATTTGGCACTGCAATAACAAGGATGCCATTTGGTCGAACAACTTTTAATGCTGCTTTTAAAAAATCGTCAACATTTGGAATATGTTCTAATACCTGAAATAGAGTAACCACATCGTATTTTTCATTATTGAATTCAGAAAACTCTTGGATTGTAAGATTAAAGACAGAAATATTATTTCCGATTGCTATTTTTTGTGCTTTCTCATTTAATTCCAGTCCTTCAACAAAACAGCCTTTTGTTGATTTTAAATATGATAAGAATTTACCTTCACCACAACCAATGTCTAAAACTCTTGCACTGGTTAAGATATAATTTTTAGCAATATGATAATCCCATTTCCAATCTGCATAGTACCAGGAAATTTGCTCTAACTGCTCATAAAATTCTCCATCTCCCGCTATTACAAATGGATAAAAAAATCGATACCCTGTGGATTCACATTCGTAGAGCGAAATGAATTCGCAGTCCTCTAGGAATTTGGTGATATCAATATTGGATTCAACCTTATAATTTTCAATCAGTTCTTGTTTTGAAATATTATAAAGTAATTTTACTTTACCGTAAGTTATTGGAGAGACAACATCATTAGAATTCATGCTGAAAATTTAAGCCTTGCAAATATGTATAAACTTTTTACAATAAAACGATATATCGAACAGATAATTATGTTTCCTTTTATTCTAATAGGGAGATTGATTGCAATACTTTATCCACTCAAGTGTGAATATGATATTTTTATCTTTTTCCCTGGATTTTCCATTGGCGGTGCTGAGCGCGTCAATGCTGAAATTATTAAGTCGTTTGATGATAAAAAAATCATCTTGTTTTTTACCAAAAACTCACCCAATGAAGGCATGAAACACTTTTTTGAATTACCTCATGTAACCTTGAAAGAAATAAATCATTGGACGGATAACAAATGGATGTATTGGGGTAATTTGATCTATAGGGGTATATGTAGCCAATTTATCAATGCGCAATCCAAAAAGCCAGTGGTATTTATAGGTCAGTGCAATTTTGCGTATAAATTAACGCCACACATCAGTCGACACATCAAAATCCATGAATTAATACATATGTACGATCCAAGATTTACATGGGTTTGGGCTCCATTTATTCAATTTATAAATACGCGAATAATTGTTGGAGAGATTTTCAAAACAAAATTTGCCCAATGTTATAAAGAAGCAGGAATCCCAGATAAATATTTAAATAGATTAAGAATAGTATTTTATAGACTTGAATTTTTACCACAACAATTTCATTCGCGAACATTTGATTTGCCATTAAAAATTTATTACGCTGGACGAGGTGGACCTCAAAAAAGGGTATGGATTATTGTTGAAATTATAAAGCGATGTAAAGCATTGAGCTTACCAGTCCAATTTAAATTAGCTGGATCGTTTAAAGACGAATTACCACAAGTGATTCTAGATGATAGTTGTTATATGGGAGAGTTAAAAGGGGGACAAGAAATGTATCATTTTCATCAAAGCAATGATATCTTAATAATGACATCTGCTTGGGAGGGATTTCCTTTGGTAATCATGGAGGCCATGGCTTTCGGTGCAATTCCTTTGGTTACAAATATTGACGCTATACCGGAGCACATCACTCATGGTCAAAATGGATATTTATTAAATCATGTTAATGATGAAACGAAATTGGTAGAGGAAGCTGTTCAACAAATACAAACTTTGACAGATCAAAAAGATTCGTTAGAAGCAATTTCACGAAATGCATACGAATATGCTATTTCAAATTTTTCTGCAGAAAAATTTAGACAAGGATATAGGGAAATTATGTTAGGTTCATAATTAGTAGTATTTTGTGTTCCAAACATCTTTATGAAAACAGTCCTTCTATATTTTTTTACTTTCTTTTCCTATTCATTATTAGCTCAAACCCCGTCTTGGGTTAATACAATTGGATCTTCTATTGAGGATCATTCATTTTTCTGTAGATATAGATGATTCTAATAATGTTTATTTGGCTGGTTGGTTTGGAGGTACAAGCAGATTTTGACCCAGGACCTGGAGTGTATAATTTAACATCATCAGGTAGTACAGATGTGTTTGTTGCTAAATATACTTCGGCAGGTCAATTATTATGGGCATTCAAAATTGGTCAATCAAACCGCGATGGTGCAATGAGAATAAAAATAAATAATGCCGGAGAAGTTTTAGTTACTGGTTTTGTAAGAGACAATAACATTGATTTTGATCCAGGCCCAGCTACTTTTCTGCTCAATGCTCCAGGTACAGCAGGTACAGACCCGGTCATAGATATTTTAGCTAAATATACACCAGGGCAGTTTGTTTGGGCTTTTGTGATTTTGGTCAATATAATAGTGACATTGGAGAAGCAAAGAAGTCAACAATGACAATATTTATTTAACAGGCGCAATTAATGCAACAAGTACAACAGTAGCCGATGCTGACCCAGGTCCAGGGGTTTATAATTTAGCAGGTGTAGGAAAGGGACATGCTTTTGTCGCAAAATACACAACAAACTCAAATTTTATTTGGGCTTTTCAATTAGGAACTTATGGATTTAATAGTTCTGTGAAAAGAATCGAGATGATTCCAGGCGATACTACTTTTGTAATATGTGGTCATCATATAAGTACAAACGCTGATTTTGATCCAGGATCAGGTGTTTTTACATTGAATAGTAATGGAGCAGAAGATATGTTTACAGGACGTTACTCCATCAATGGGAATTTTGTTTGGGCGCTAAGTGTCGGTAGTTCAAACCAAGATTTAGGCATGGAATTGCAACTTGACGCAAGTAATAATGTTTATATTAGTGGAAGTTTTTCAGGATTAAATACCGACTTCAATCCTTCAGTTGAAAATCCATCAGCTCAATTGAGGGAGCAGATGGATATTTAGCAAAATATACCTTAATGGTCAATATGTATGCTTTGGTATTAATACATTAAACGATTACAAATGGACATTTGATATTGTCAACAATAAGATAATTTACAGTTTATCAAATTACCCTTAATAGTTTTAATCTAACTAGTAATGGGTGTCCGTTGCATATATATACGATACCGCAGGTTTTTTCATGTGCTTCTTCGTTTGGCGGTCAAGGGGAAGATAGAATTTTTTCAATGAAAGCGGTTGCAATAGACTCTTTTTATATATGTGGAAGTTATTCATCCAATAACATGGATTTTGATCCTAGTTCCTCAGTACTAGTTAAAACAAACGCAGGAAATTATGATGCTTTTATAGGAAATTACTATTCCCAAAACGCTCAAATTATTGTAAATGGGTCAGTCACTAATGACACAATTTGCGCTGGACAAAATCCAACAATTACAGTTGACTTTACTCCTAATATTTTGGGGTTATACTCTGCAACAATTAGCGATGGAGTTAATACATATACAGTATTAAATGTATCAGATAATATTCCATTTACATTTAACGCATACCGTTAGTGACTACCAATTATACTATAACAATTAATAGTTCAATTAATTGGCTCAATCACCTTGTTACGATTTTCAACCTTTTCTGTAATCTAAATCCATCCCTTAAGTTCTGTAACCAACAGTTGTATGTCTTGGAGGTTCTACCACTTTAACCGGTAGTGGTGCAAATACATATTCTTGGAGTGGTGGCGTAACCAATGGTGTACCATTTATGCCATCTACTACAGCAACCTACACAGTTACAGGTACTGACATCAATGGGTGTACCAATACAGCAACAGTTTTGGTAACCGTAAATCCATTACCCAATGTCGGAGCTGTTGCTAACCCTGCTAATATTTGTCCTGGTAATACAACTATGTTGACTGGTTCAGGTGCAAGCACATACACTTGGACGAGTGGCGTAACCAATGGAGTAGCATTTGCTCCTGCTACCACAGCTACATATACAGTCACTGGTGTGGATGCGAATGGATGTAGCAATACTAGTTCAGTTACAGTATATGTAAATCTAAATCTCCCTATCAATGTAACACCGCCTACCTCAATTTTATGTTTAGGCGATAGTGTACAGCTGACAGCAAGTGGAGCTACAAACTATAATTGGTCTATTCTACCTGGATTAAGCTCTTATACTGGAACTAGTGTATTTGCATATCCAACTTCAACGACAACCTATACTGTAACAGGTGCTGATGCTGCAGGTTGTAGCGGTACAACAGTTGTAACCATTGATGTAATCAATGAAATTGATATCTCAATTTCTAAAATAGTGATGCAGAGTGTAATATCAATACAGTTCAACTACTAGTTATAGGTGCACAAAATTACACTTGGACACCAGCAAATTTTTTAAGCAATCCAACAGGTTCATCGACCAATGCTACTGTAGCTCAGACTACAACATTTTATGTAACTGGTACAACAGGTTCGTGTACCGATATGGATTCGATTGTTGTTTATCATTACAACAATGATGAAGCAAGTATTTTATACCTTCTGCTTTCTCACCCAACAGTGATGGCCTGAATGATTGCTTTCGTATACGTCATCAGGCAAATTTCAAAGAATATTATTTTACTATTTACAATCGTTGGGGAGAAAGAGTTTTCGAAACAAATTCAACAAATGATTGTTGGGACGGGCAGTTCAAAAACGAATTTGTAGAAATTGGCACTTATTTTTATTTCCTCAAAGCTGAAACTAATTGCGGAAAAATTTTTTTAAAAGGAGATATTACTTTAATAAAGTAAAATTTGACTTATAAATGCGTTCATTAACTTTTTTAGTCAAAATATTTGAGAAATTCGAATCGGAAACAATTACATAAGTATTTTGTCAAAAACCTTTATTTACAATATCGTTTTTTAGATGAATATTGACGAATACTTTACCTCGCTAATTAGATTAGTTATATAATACTTTGAAAGCTTACTTTACAATGTCAGAAAATCTAAAAAGAATAAAAACATTTGTGCTTTATAAATCTATATTCTTGATTTTACTTTCTTTCTCAATTTCTGCACAATCAAACAAAAGTTATTTGGAATATAGTAAAAAAGATGGTCTTCCAAGTAACATTGTCTATTGTATAACATCAGACAAGAACGGCTTCTTATGGATTGGTACGGATGCGGGGCTAGTAAAATTTGATGGGTTCGTAAGAAGGGTATATACTATTCGAGATGGATTACCTTCTAACGATATTTTTGAGATCATATGCGATTATAGTAACCGCCTTTGGCTAACAACTATTAAGAGCGAACTTTGTTATATTGAAAACGATTCTGTATTCACAAAAAAGAATTCAACACTTCTCAAAGGAGTTGAACTAAAAAATGTCCTGCCAAAGTACTTTCAAGACCCCGATTCTTCAATTTGGATTTCGACAACTCCTTTCAATATCTTTCGATTAAAAAGAAACAAGTTATCTAAAATAGAACATACTGCCAAAATTGTCAATGCACAAAACATTACTGAATATAATAAAAGTATATATTTTATCGGGAACGAATTTGTACTTAGATATGATCTCAGAAAAGAAACTTTTGAAACACTTAAAAATAAAAATGCATACTGGTCTGAAGGAGTTTCAATTATTGGTGACACAGTTTACTATATCAACAAAGATAATTTAATTAGTAAAAATCACATTTCACTATTTCTTTCAGGTGGTTTAATTTCAATTTCTAATAGATGGAAGCTTCCACTGGTTGACTCTTCGTTTTGGTTACTGAGTCAGAAAGGATACAAACGAATAAGTCCTTATAACTTAAAAGAAATAGATGTTTAGTTTCACAAAAGAAAATGTTTCCCATTTCCACAAAGCGCCAAATGGAGATTATTGGTTCGCCACTCTTGACAGAGGTATATTTAAACTTGAATCGCATTGGAGTCGCGATATTACTAAAACTAGCCTAAACGAAACAATTATTAGTACCATCGTCTTTCTGAATAAAAATTTTATTTTTATTGGAACCAGTGGAGGGAAAATTCTTGTATTTGATCGTTATAGTTTATTACATATTAGAACTATTGAAATAAATGCCCCATCACTCTCAAATTTCCGTATTTTAAAAATTCAAGAGTCTAATAGATTTCTCATTATTGCAACTGATATAGGTATGTTCCAAATAAATAAAACTAATCAGAAGATAAGAAGACTAAACCTCTGGCATGGCGCGCTTAAACATTTCATTCTGGAAAACGATTCATTAACTCTTCTGGACAATGATGGTCTGAGATTTTACAATTATAACGATTTCAAAAAAAAAGACTCCATCATTTGCTACAAACGCTTCTACTCCTACACCAAATATCTCAACCAAAAAATCGTTGGTAGTCAGGATTCGCTGTACTCTTTCGATAAAGAATTAAAATACTACCCTCTCAATATCCCCTTCCATTACCGGGCAATGGATCTCGATGTACAAGATTCCTTGCTTGTAGCAACTACTGCCGAAAAAGGAATCTTTATAATCAAAGGTCATACTGTGCTTAAAAACCTAACTACCGATAACGGTATGGTTAGCAATACTTGCAATAGATCCGTTATTTATAAAAATTACGTTTATACAGCAACTAACCACGGTATTCATATCTATAGCCTTAAAAATGATTCGCTTTCTTATTTGTTTGAATCAGATGGACTGCCTTCAAATAATATCAACGATATTGCTGTAGATCAGGATACGATTTTCGCGGCCACCGAAGAAGGGCTCTCAATTATTCCGCTGAACGCTCTTAAATACCGCCCCCCTTTTCCTTGTTTCGCCCAACCTGTTATCACATACCAGGATACCCTTTGGAATAAACCTGATTCAGTCAGCACCCGAACCGATAAACTCTTACTCGTTAAAGTAAATGCCCTCTCCTATACCTCTAAAATTCCATTACGTTTCTTTTACCGGATTAAAGAAATTGATTCCAATTTTAAAGAAACCCGTGAACAGAATCTTGAACTTCGTTTCCCTCAAACGGGTTACTTTACCCTGGAAGTTCATGCATTGAATGGAGATTTCCAGAAAAGTCAGGTTCTCCGGATGCATGTATTCGTGCAACCCTATTTTTATCAAACCACTTGGTTTAAATTGCTCATTGTACTTTTAGTAGTTCTGATTCTTCTTGGAACCTACCTGATCCTACTAAAAGCCGCACGCCGCAGAGCACAAATCAAACATGAAACGGAAAACAAAATGCGAAATCTTGAATTGAGTGCATGGCGATCAACCGTAAACCCACATTTTCTGTTTAATGCCCTCAATACGATGCAGGGTCTCTTTCATAATAATGATTTTGAAGCCGTTAATCAATTTATCATTGAGTTCTCTTCCGTACTGCGAAAAACCATTGACCAAAGCGGACGTATTATGATATCGATTCAGGAAGAAGTAAATTACCTGAAAAATTATCTGGAATTTGAAAAAGTGAAACGGCATGGTATTCTCGATTTTGATATTCAGTGGGATGACGACAAAATTCTTAAATGGTATATCCCTTCCATGCTTATTCAACCTGTGCTCGAAAATTCTTTAAAACATGGTATTCGTCAAAATGGATTGGGCGAACTTCATGTTTCCTTTTTCTTACTCGATGATAAAATTCGTTGTGTTTTGCACGATAACGGAGACGGTTTTAAGGAAGATGACCTCAATGGAGAAAATTCTAAAGGGTTGCGGCTCATCACCGACAAAATTGCTATCGTGGAAAAACTCCTGAAAAAAAATATCCACTTCTCCTTTCAGAATCGCAAAAACACTCGGGGTGAAATTATCGGTACTGAGACCATTTTCCTTTTCCCGATCATTACCAATATTCGTCAATTTCCCGATATCGAAAGTCAATTCAAAGATCCGGATCCTAAAGTTTAAACAAGGGCATTCATTCATTCAGCTTTGAACTGTATTTTCGCAGCATCCATGCCAAAGCCCCCTCTTAAAATTCTCGCACTGGTTCCCTATCGCATTTACCCGGCCCAAATGGGTGGACAAAAAGGCATTGCCCTTCTTTACAAATATCTCTCGCAAGTTTGTTCGTTCCAAGCTTTGGGTGTCCAATCCAACACCCAACCAACAGAATATAAACTACATTCCGTAATCAGTGATAGCAGATGGCGTTATCTCAATCCTGCCCTGTTTTGGCTGTTACGTAAACATGCGCTGAAAAGTCAACCCCACTTTTTGCTTTTTGAACACCCCTATTTTGCCTGGTTGATTCTTCTTTGCAAATGGTTCATGCCATTCCCCTGCATCGTCCATTCTCATAATATTGAAAGTGAACGCTTCCGAAGTATCGGTAAATGGTGGTGGAAAGGCTTATGGTTTTACGAAAAACTTGCTTATCGATTGGCCAATCAGGTTTGGTTTAAAACCCCTGAAAGACCAAAATTTTGCCATTCAACATTATGGTTTATTACCCAATCGAACGTTTGTTGTTCCTTACGGTATCGAAGCCCGACAACTTCCTGACCCTCTTGCCTGTGAACAGGCCAGGGAATCGGTTCGAGCGGAGTTTGGACTTTCGACTCACACACAAATTTTATTTTTCAATGGCACGCTCGACTATTCTCCTAACCTGGAAGCACTCAAACATATTCTTTTGATATTCATCCCCTCTTAGAAAATGGACATTGGATTGTGCCATCATTGTATGTGGCAAAAACCTCCCTCCCGAACTTGAAGAACTTCAGGCTTTTCGCAGTAAACAAATATTCTACGCAGGATTTGTTCAGGATATTGACTTGTATTTCAAAGCATGTGATTTGTTTCTAAATCCCCTGCTCGATGGCGGAGGTATTAAAACCAAATTGGTAGAAGCCCTTGGCTTTGGCAAAAAAGCGGTTTCTACGGTATCCGGTGCGTTTGGGGTTCCGGAAGACCAATGCGGAGGACGATTGAGTGTTGTTGAAGATCGCAATTGGGCCGCCTTTGCCGAAGCCGTAAAAAATTTATTACACCAAACCATCAAGAATGACCATGCCGCTTTTTATACTTACTTTTCATGGCCATCCATTGCCGGGCAAATTCAACAACATTTATACAAATCTTCTTCAACAGTTAATACATAGTGGTACTTGAGCGTATTTTTAGATCATCCTGTTATTCACAATGACCTCATCCCGAAAGAAACATTTACTGGGGTACAAGTGTTTTACAACTTAAATATTTTCCAAAGTGAACTGCTATCTTTGCAATCCAAAATAATTGTTCGTGCAATCTATCATTCCAGCATTTAAACGCAGTCTTAAAAAAAACCGTATTGCGTATCAAAATTTTCTAAGACGCTTTGATCGTTTTTTTATTCCCCGTGTTAGCCGTTATGTAGATCAGGCCAACGACCAGGCTTGGGCAGAGACCGATTGTTGATCCTGTGCCAATTGATGTAAGGTGATGACACCTACTTTTACCAAACAAGACATTGCCCGCATATCTGCACATTTGAACATGACTCCACAGGCATTCAAAGATAAATGGCTCATGAAAGATCCGGATAGTGGCGATTGGGTGAATCATACCCAACCTTGTCAGTTTTTGGATCTAAAAACCAATATGTGCAACATCTACGAAATCAGGCCTCATGATTGCGCAGCATTCCCCCATTTTAAACGCAAACCTTTTGCAGATTTTAATCATATTCACGAACAAAACATCGACTATTGCCCGGCCACATTTCGTTTTGTTACGCATATGAAAACCATGATTGAAAAAGACTATGAGTGGTCCTGATAAACACCCAGCATCACACTGAATTGCCTGGATATTTCGCGGGCATGTGTTACAACCATGAAGTGTGAACCCCCTTGAACAATATAATCCGGACGGCAGTATTGAATCGGAAATAATTTATCCTTACTTCCATGCAGATGTATTACACCAATGGGCTTTTCTGCTTGTTTCCAATGAACAATGGCATTCAATGACCACTTCAAATAGGTCAAAGTGGTTTGGTCCATTCGTTCTTTTAAATACCCTCTTAAACGTGCCGATCGTGTTCCAAAAAACCAATACATAGCCTTGTCCCACTTTTTAATGAGTGGTAATACCGGACTTTGATGTAAGCCTACGCTTCCGGCAAACCGAAAGTACCAGGGTAATTCATTGCGATTAGAAATGCTCGAAATGAGTATGACCTGCAATGCAGGAAATTGTTGATGGATTTCTATGGCTACTATTCCCCCAAAAGATAAACCCACCAGTACAAAAGGCTCGGAATGATCGATCCTTTCTGCCATTCTTTTGGCATAATGATTCAATGCTTCCGATGGCAAGGGTTCCAGCCAAGGCAAATCGTGTTTAACACAAAAGGACGGAATCTCAATCCGGTCAAAAGCATGAAAATCTGCTCCCAGTCCGCTGATAAAATATACATTCACCTCAGTCGGTTTGTATTGGTTCTACCATGATGTTTTCGGCTTCCTGTTTGCGGATACTCAATTGATAGCCCGCCACTTGTATGGCAATCGGATCGCCAAATGGTGCAGTTAGCTCAACGGAAATCTCTTCATCCGGGATACATCCCATCTCCAGCAATTTCACATAAAGTTCGGTTTCGCCAAAACTTCGAATGATGGCTTTTTTACGAAATCCTAATTCCGTGAGTTTAATTATTTTCATTTCAGCTTAATGGAAATTGTTGAATAAACGAGATTGTTTTCTGCATATCCTCATGAATAATTCGGTCCTTTTCAATCACCGGAACCTGCTTGCGATATGCCTGATAAATGTTTTCTAAAATCGCTGAACTTTTTAATGGACGCCTGAACGACAAGGCCTGGGCAGCGTTTAATAATTCAATGGCCAATATTTTTTCGGTATTATTGACGACCTGATACAATTTGGTTGCTGCATTCGCTCCCATACTCACATGGTCTTCTTGCCCGTTACTGCTCACAATACTGTCCACACTTGCAGGTGTACACCATTGTTTACTCTGGCTCACAATTGAAGCAGCGGTATATTGTGCAATCATCAGCCCGCTATCCAACCCGGCACTTTTTACTAAAAATGGCGGCAAACCGCGTTGTCCACTAATGAGCAGATAGGTACGTCGCTCTGAAATATTACCCAGTTCCGCAAGAGCAATGGCTAAAAAATCAAGTACCAATGCAAGGGGCTGTCCATGAAAATTGCCTCCACTTAAAATCTGATCTTCATCGGGAAACACCAAAGGATTATCTGTAACCGCATTCATTTCCTGCTCTACAATACGTTCGGCATATTGCACAGCATCCAGTGTAGCCCCGTGTACTTGAGGAATACAACGGAAACTGTAAGGATCCTGAACCTGACTCTTACTCTGTGCAGTGATTTCACTCCCTTCCAGAATACGTAACATGTTTTGAGCAACTTTTTGCTGACCTTCCTGTTTACGAATACGATGTATACCTGCTGTGAAGGGTTCAGGTGTAGCGTCAAAACCATCAAAAGACATCGCCGCAATGTGGTCGGCCCACTTGACCAATTTTTTAATTTTTAATAAACACCAAACGGCATAACTATTCATGAATTGTGTGCCATTGAGCAAAGCCAGGCCTTCCTTACTTTTTAATCGTAATGCCTCCAAACCGAGTGTATGACTGTAACATTTTTTCCCTTGATGATAAACCTCCCCTTTGTTGAGCAGCGGTAAACTTAAATGTGCCAATGGTGCTAAATCGCCACTTGCACCCAATGAACCCTGCTGAAAAACCACAGGGTATATTTGCTGATTCAATAAATACAAAAGTCGTTCAACTACATCCAAACTCACCCCGCTATGCCCGTATACAAAGTTCAGAAATTTTCACCTGACACAATGATCCGAAACCGGTATTAATCCCATAATAGGTCCGATCTTGTTCGGTCATCTTTTGATCGAGGTAATTGCGGCACTTTTCAATATTTTTTTGCGCTTCAGGGCTTAATTGAATTTCAGCTTTAAGGATTTCCGGAATTTCGTCGATCGACCAATGTTCCGGGCCAATAGAATGAACAGACATGCTATGAATTTTTGCAAATGTAAGGCCTGAAAGCATGCGGACTCATGTTGAATTCTATCTATGTGATATACACTCCATGAAGCTTTGAGGGTCCATTTAGTCAAGGAATCCTTTTCCAGGTTGACATAACCAAATTCTGTAAGTATCCTAAGCCCTAAACCAAGTATTTAGTATGCAGTCACTTACCCCACTTTTAGTTGCCAAACCTACTTGATTTAAACCCATTTTTTTGAATAAAAGTCTTATTCAAAATCTGGCATCATTTGTTCAATATATTCTCTTAGCTGTGGCAGATCAGTTATAACAATTTGCCAAATTAGTAGCGTGTCAATTCCAAAATACTCATGAACCAGAATGTGCCTTAACCCAATTATTTGTTTCCACTGAACCTGATTGTATTTTACCTTTATTTCATCAGTTAAAGAATTTGCCGCCTCTCCGATGATTTCTATTTGTTTAATTGTTGCAAAACGCATCATAGAATTTCCCGCAAACGTTTCTAAGTCAGTATTCGAAATGTAAATTTCAATTTCCCGTATTGAATCCAGAATATGTAACAATCGCTGTTTGTCTCCAATCCTACCTTTCATAAATAAGTTTTTTATCTTTTTCAACGAATGGAAGAATATGTTCGGATAAAGAATGGCTCGTTACCAAATCAATTTTTTTGTTTAATCGGTCTTCAAGCTCAAATTTCATGTTTACGAATTCCAATCCGATATGTTTAGAATAATCAAGTTCAACCAATAAGTCTAAATCACTGTCCTCAAGGGCCTCCATCCTTGAATAAGATCCAAAAACAAAGGCTCTTAGAACCGGCTTGGATTTAAAGTAGTTGGCAATAATTTTTAAGTCCTCCTTAGAAAGATTCATTCCGTGAAGTTACGAAGTTCGAATTACAACCCCAACCGAATACTACCAACCAGGTCAAATTTGAAATCAATAATTTGTGATTCTGTCCATCTCAGCATAATCGTTTTGAATCATCTTAATTCCTTGCCTGTTTACTTGTGGTAGATGAAATCGTTTTCATATTTTCTAAAACAGATATCATGAAAAGACTTGGCGATGTGTGAATCTCTACGATATTACCAAACAACCCCACCCTGGCTCAGCGTTCAAAACTTCTTTGTGTTTACTACCTGTATTTAAACGAATTTTACCCCATGTTGCAATCCACCAGAGCCATCGTTTGGCGAACGGTTAAATATGGCGAAACCAGTATTATCTGTACCATGTATACAGAGGTGTATGGATTACAATCCTACCTGGTGAATGGGGTTCGTACCATGCGAAAATCAGGCACATTGGCCGGTTTGTATCAGCCCGGTATGCTGCTGGATGTAGAAGTTTATCATTCTCCCCATAAAAATTTACAACGCATTCGAGAAGTGAGGGCTGCGCATTTTTATAAACATATGCCACAGGATCTGGTTCGAAATAGTTTATCCATCTTTTGTTGCGAATTGCTGTACAGATGCATCACCGAACCGGAATGTAATGCGGAGTGGTTCGATTTTTTTTATAACACCTTTGTCTGGATTGATGAATTGCCGGCCAATCGTTTGGTCAATATGTCCTTATGGTTTAGTTGGCAACTGGCACGACTGATGGGTTTTGGTCTTCAAAACGAATACAGTCCGGAACTTCAGTTGCTGGATTTGCAAAATGGATTATTTTGTAATCAGGATTCTTTACACACCGCTCAATTTGTTCAGGCAGAAACTGCACAAATCATTTCCATCCTTTATCAATGGAATTCACCCCAGGAATTTATGATTCATCAATCGCTTCGCCAGGAAATTTTACAGCAAAGTTTATCTTACTTAAGAATCCATCTGCCCCATTTGGGCGAATTAAAAAGTGTTCCTATCCTACATGCCCTTTTAAGGGGATAATTTATGGGGTGTTCGTTTTTAAATCCGAATTAAGCGAGTGCATTCCAGGCCAAAATACCCCCGGCCAAATTCACTGTTTTCTGAAATCCCAAACTCTCCAACATCATGCAAGCCTGCATACTGCGCATACCGCTTCGGCAATGAATGATCAACTCTTGGTCCCGCCAATCTTCAATTTCATCAATTTGCCCGGCCATAATTTGTCCTAAAGGAATCAGTTTTGCGCCCATATTTGTTTCTTCGTATTCATGTGGCTCACGTACATCCAGAATATGAATTTGCTCGCCTTGATTTATTCGTTGTTTAAGTTCTTCTGCAGTGATTGTTTGCATATTAAGGTCGTTTTACAATTTTTGTTTTTGTACCTGGCCTTCATCATTTTCTAAATACAGAATATAGGTGCCCGGTATCAGATGGTTGAAAGAAATACGTTGTTGATTGAGACGGCCCTTTTGAACGCACTGCCCACTTAAGTTATATAACTCGTACGCATTATTCCGGGTCATCCCTTTGATATAAATTTCGTTTTGAAACGGATTTGGATAACACCAACTCACTGTTGTTTCCTTTGGCCAGTCATCCACATGCGATGGATTAAACACCTGCCCAACCAGTGGTCGCATCATCACCGTTCCCGGCGCACTTGAACCATACCAGGTCCCATCCACATTGTAAAAGAGATATTGTAAATTGGCATTTGTATTAACATCTAAGCCATAATAAATACTATCACTTCCAAAATTGGCCGGTTGGGTAATGCCGATGTAATAATTCCCGGCTTCTAAAGCCAGGGGTTGATTAAAAGCATAAGTTGTAAACCCATTGATATCCGGTTCGTACATCACCTGAAACAAATCCTGTTGACGTAAAATGGTATCTGCACTGGTCAAATCACCCAGATGTTTGTACACAACCATTGAAAAATATTTGTTCGCAGCCGATGGCACCTGTGGACCAAAATGAATGGCTAAACCGCGCAGGGTATCCGCTACGTTTAATTTAAATTTCAGGGCGGTCTTCGAAGGATAATTCAGGGCCGGGTAAAGAAAATAAGACTTTTCAGCACTGCCATCATCGTAGGCAAAATAGTTATCAAACACCGTTTCACGCACAATGGTATCGTTGCGTTTGACATCCGTCGGACCGATGGAATTAAAATAATATTTATTTCGGATCAATACCTGACTGTAAGGACCCGGAGCAGTATAATTGATTGGATAACTGGGTATACTTAATCCCAATACCGTTTGTGGCGTAACCACTGCAGAAGGCAAGGCGCCGGAATTAATCAAAGTGCCTGAATTTACTTCTCTCGCCTCATGGGTTAATTGCATATTTTGAGGGGTATAGTAATGATTCCGAATTTGTAAATCCTGACCGGTAGATAGTTCGGCACTGGCATTCGCCGTAAAATGTCGGTAAGGCATGCTCGTGTATGGCTTGAGTATGGAACCCGGTTCAAGCGTAAAGCACAAATCATTCACCAGCGTATCAGAAGGATTTCGTCCTGCATCTAATTTCACATAATCAATATGCCAGGTATCGTCGTTGATATTGGGTGAGGCAATATTGACAAAACGAAATTGAAAAGAATTGTGCAAATATTGTGTATCGCTCACGGGCAACATCACCGTTTTCATGGGTTGATAATTGGTGCCTCTTTGTTCCCATACTTTGAACCAATTTCCCAGATTATTTTTAAAATAGAGGAGCAAACTGTCCGAAGTTTCCGGTGCGAAACCCAATCCCTGTGGTTGATAAAAGAAACTCAGGAAAATTTTGCTTTGGGTATTATACGTCGATAAATCGATGGGTTGACACGTAAGACTGTCTGCCAGTTTAATCGAAAATTGATTGTTTACATAAGGACGGCCAAATTGGTTTAGCGCATCCAAAGTAGCTACGCCCCGGCTAACAGCGGCATCAGTCATACTATTATTGATATAAGCCTGCTGATCGGTCCACAAACTTGGATCAGGATAAGGCCCCGGGTAGGAAAAATCATCAAAAAAAGGCAATGTGGCCCTCTTTTTTTTGAGTAAAGTACTTTTTTGTTCTTTCAAACCCACCTGCGATTGGAGTGGCAGCACAAACTCCTGAGCCTGGCCGGATTCCACCAAAAAGGCCAATTGCCCAAGCAGGTATAATTTGATGATAAAATGCTTCACTTATTCGTATTCGTTTTTATACTGATCGTCAGATTTATTCACCGGTGCCTGGGTTGGGGTCTTTTTAGGAACCGTACTCTTAGGTTTTAGTGGATCTGCCGGCTTTTTAGGTACTGTTCCTATCGGTTTATCTTTAACGGGTGTAAGGGCATTTTTGATATCCGTTTCCGAAACTTTTTGATTTGTTTTTCGCGCATTCGAAGGAACATTCATGCCCGGAATCTTCCGACGATTCGTGTCCTTTTTAGCATTGGTCACCGGTATAAGCTCATCTTGCTGCATTTCGGCACTGTCCTCATCACCAATTAATTTTCGTGACCCGGGTTGGTTTTTATCTAAAATTTCCTTGGATGGATTTTGCATGATCCGTAAGTCCATCAAATCGCCTACTAATATGGTATTTTTAAAATCCAACTCATTAATCGCTTCCGGTGTTTGCTGATAAATTACAGCGTTTGCGGTATCGGTAATTGTACCATCCCAAATTGGATTGGCTGTTAAACCCAATGATTGGATAATAGCCATTGCATCGGTATAGGTTGATCCAATCAAATTGGGTACTTCTTTTTCTTCCGATAAAATATCACCAACCACTAAATCAATACGGCTCCCATAAGGAATCATCGTTCCGGGCGCCACTCTTTTTCCATTCATCCATTGTTCCAAAACCGACCCTGCAGCTACATCCGGTCGGTAAGTGGTATCACCCATCACCAAGCGGTAACTCTGCATAGTCAGTAAGGCATTTCGAAACGAAAGATTTACCAGATTCGGCATGGTAATCTTTGGGATTGACCGGCGGTTAACGGTTAAAAATATTGTTCTACCAACCTTCAGTTGCGCCTTCCATGGGTTCCTGAAACAGCACCTCTAACGGATCTTCGTAGGATTGATAGGTTGAATCAATCGAAATTTTAAACCCTTGTTTTCCAAAACCCGAATGGCTTCCTTCATGTTTTTACCAGTCAGTTTGGGCACTTTGGTTTCCTGACCATGTTTGGTAAGAAAATTCAGGGAATTAAAGAAAGCAAATAACAGTCCGGTTACGACCAACAGGACCAGCAGAAAGTTCAGTATAAGAGATCTTTTGAGCAAAGGATTTTGTCAATTAGTGGGTAAAAATAAGGTTTTTCAAATGTTTTTAGGGGGCTTATTCATTTTTCAACGATTCTTCAATCAGGGCCGCATAAAAATCCAGAAGGGTCATTCCCGCAGCCCTCACCTGCTGAGGCACCAGACTGTTTTCACTTTGTCCGGGTATGGTATTTATTTCCAATACATACAGCTCATTGCTACCCTCTTCGAGTATAAAATCAACCCGGCAGATTCCTTTGCAATTCAATAAATCGTAAATCCCTCCTGCAGCCAGGGCTATTTTTTGAGCAATTGCTTCATCTACCTGGGCCGGTGTTACCTCATTGCTGACGCCAGGCGTATATTTTGCTTCATAATCAAAAAACTCTTTCGAAGAAATGATTTCAGTAGCGGGCAAAATATGTAATTGTCCTTTGTCATGATAAACGCCAATCGAAAACTCACGGCCCTGAACAAATTCTTCCACCATGGCTTGTGGCTCAAAAGCAAAAACGGCATCCAGTGCGGCTTGCAACTGATCGGGCGATTTCACCTTGGTGGTAGCTAAACTTGACCCGCCTTCTGCCGGCTTAACAAATACCGGTAACTGCACGCTTTCTAAAATTTGCGCTGTGGTCATTCCTCTTCCTTTTATGACATGCAAAGAGCGGCTGACTTTTACCAATCCACTTTGTTCAATGACGCGATTACAATATATTTTGTTGAATGTGAGTCCTGAAACAATGGCATTACAAGAAGTAAATGGAATGCCTAACATTTCCAGATAGCCCTGAAATTTTCCATCTTCGCCGGGAGTACCATGAACAGCAATAAATACCGTATCGAATATGATTTTTTGCCCCTGAATATTTAAGGAAAAATCCTGCCGATTTACTTCTATTACACTTCCATCGGGTGCGGTATATTTCCATCCACTCCGATCAATGATAATTTTATAAACCTCATAGCGTTCCGGATCAATATTGTTTTGAATGGTTACAGCAGTTTTAATGGAAATTTCGTATTCACCGGTATAACCTCCGGCAACGAGTGCAACTTTTTTCTTCATGGATGCAATGAATAATTCGGACAAATCTAATAGACTATCATCCCGAAAACCAAACGGAGAAGCCTAATTATTTCTTAAGGGATAAAGAAGTTGAAAAAAAGTACGGAAAACTACAATCCACTCAGACAAATTCCAATTTGCAGAGGACGTATACTTTCGGGGCCACTTCCTGCACGAAATAAACTATTGAGCTGATAGACTCCATACACCGAAAAGTTTCCATAGCCCAGTCTTAAGGTCATCGCATAACGCCAGGTATCCAGGTAACGCTTGGTATTCACTTTTTCGATGATTGGCTTGCTATTAAATGTTCTTTTCCCTTTGGAATGAGCACCCACCAAAGCGCCCACTCTTAAACCCAAAGCCGCTTTAAAGCCTTCATTGCGGTTTTCTTTGTTCGAAAAAAATCGCAATTCAAAAGGAGCCTCAACATAAGCGGTACTGATTTTGTACTTTTTGTAATCCTGGGTTTCAGGAACGAATTGGATAAAAGCAGTCGTATCGGTTAATACAACTTGCTGATTTTTTAAATAAATATTGCTGGTACCTATCCCTAAACCTGCGGCAAAACTAAAATTCGATTTCTGTATCGGAAAATCATAACAGATATAAGCATTGAAGGCTCGCCCGATTCCCGTGATATTGATACTATCCGGGGCGGAGTTCCAGGTATCATATCCAATTTGGATCATCACATAATCGCGGGAAGGCATGGCAAAACCATCCTTTTTGTCTTTATTGGATTGGGCAACCGCTGTGGTGCTAAGCATGAGGCCGAATGCGGCAAGGAATAAATACTTCATATTGAAAGATGCCGGCAAAGATATAGTTCCGGGCTTATAACAAAGCGTTAAAGTAAAGGATTAGGGCAGGGTCTTGACTCAGATCGTTGAATGTCGAATTTTGTAATGAATATCGACCTTTCATCATTATTCCCATACACCTTGACTTTGGAGATGTAAATTTGTTTGCGTGCCCCAATGGAGTAAATATTGGATATTTCAGGTTGTAGGATGGTTATTATTTTTTCTGTTCAGCACCTATATCGCCTTGCTGGTCGATGAATTTAGTTTGCGACTGGTATTGATGAATGTGGGTATCAGTGTATTTGGACTATATATTACCCATGTTTACCGATCGATTATTCTTCGCAAAAACTGGCAACAACTTCCCCTCGAAAAATTACTGAACAGAGTTGTTTTGTCGATTTTCGCACTCACTGCCTTGTTTGCCATTTGGTATTACCTTTTGCTTTTTGTGTTATACAATGAACTGAGGCAGCAACTCAATCTGAATAAAGTTTTAAGTTCCTGTGTTTCAATATTTATTCTGTTTGTTTTGTGGAACACCTTTTACTTTATGTGGTCCTATATTGAAAACAGCCGTAAAAACCTCATCGCCAAACTAAAAATGGAATCCGAATTAAAGGATATGGAAATTCGCACCCTGCGCGCCAATTTGCAACCCCATTTTATCTTTAATGCGTTAAACAGTATCCGGGCCTTGATTGATGAAGATCCAACACTCGCCCGGGAAGCTGTAACCCGATGTCGAATATTCTTCGCAATTCGATATCCAAACAACAAACAACCGATAGCCTTCAAAACGAATTACAACTCGTTGACGATTATCTCTTACTTGAAAAAATTCGTTTCGAAGAGCGTCTGCAATATGCACAACATATAGCCCCTGAAACACTGGATATTCCTATTCCTACCATGATGTTGCAAACCCTGGTAGAGAATGCCATCAAACACGGAATCTCTAAATTGGAAGCAGGAGGTTTTATTGAAATTTCATCGGAACTCAAAGGGCATCAACTACATTTAAAAGTTAAAAACTCCGGACAACTTCATACTGGCGACAGGCATGCCGATAGTTTAGGATTTGGTTTAAAAGCCACCGAAAGCCGTCTGCTTTACATGTACGGATCAGAGGCCCAATTCATCCTCGAAAATCATCAAAATGCTGTTTGCGCAACAATTATCCTACCTATAAATCTTTCAAAATCATGATACGCACTATTATTGTCGACGACGAACGACTTGCACGCAACGAACTCCGTAAAATATTGACCGATTTTCCCGAAATCGAAATCATTGAAGAGGCCATCAATGTGCAGGATGCCATCGAAAAAATTGAAGAGTTACGCCCTCAGCTTGTTTTCCTGGACATACAAATGCCGGGTAATAAAACAGGATTTGACTTACTAGAAGTGCTGGAATATTTGCCCAAAGTTGTCTTTACGACTGCCTACGACGAATATGCCCTCAAGGCTTTTGAATTCAATGCGCTGGATTATTTGCTCAAGCCCATTGAAACAAAACGTATGGCAGAGGCCATCCATAAAGTAAAAAAACAAATGGATCAGGACCAGCATGCACAGAAGAACTTACTGGGTGGAAATGATCAGGTTTTTGTAAAAGATGGAGAGCGTTGCTGGTTCGTGCGTTTGTCTGAAGTTCGATTATTTGAAAGTGCCGGAAATTACGCTAAGGTATTTTTTGGGAATAATAAGCCTCTTATTCTTAAATCGCTCAATGCGCTCGAAGAACGCCTGGACCCTAAATTATTTTTCAGGGCAAATCGAAAACATATTATCAACCTTCAGATGATTACCAAAATGGATACCCAATATAATGGTGGCCTCAAGGTGACATTACAAGGTGGAGAGGAAATTGAAATTTCGCGCCGGCAAGCGGTCAAATTTCGGGATACCATGAGTCTCTGCTGTCGCTTCAAATTTAGGAAGCGTTCAGGTAGCCCCGTACGCACGCAAGTTATTAAGAGATATGAAAAATTGCCGTGCATTAAAATAGGCGAAATTCACGTCAGAATGTAATGATCAACTTCTTAAACGCCCTAAGCTAGTTTAATCGATGTCATACTGAGTGAACCGGCCAGCAATGAGTCATTAAAAATACTGAGCTCATCTTTAGCATCCCGTAAGGCGAGCGTATAAATCAATGGGAGGTAATGATCCGGACTTGGTACTGCCAGTTGCATCGCTTTACCCAATTGTTGGTACTTCACCAGTGCCTGATCGTTCCCATTTCTGAGATGTGTATTGACCAATTGATGCGCCTCATGCGCCCAATCATAAGCATAACCTATTTCCTGAATTCGTTGAAAATCGACCAGTCCTAAATTGTGAATAATATTCCCACTACCGATGATCAGGACCCCTTTATGTCGTAATTTTTGCAGAGAACGGGCTGTTTCATAGTGCCATGCTGCAGAGCGGGTATAATCAATGCTCATTTGAACCACCGGAATATCTGCTTTGGGATAGAGGTGTTTTATGACACTCCATGCACCGTGGTCGAGTCCCCAATGTTCATCCAGGCCTACCTGAAGAGCGGGTTGGTAAATTTCCTGGATTTCCCGTGCAAATGCAGGGTGACCGGGTGCCGGGTATTGAACATCAAACAAAGCTTTTGGAAAACCCCCGAAGTCATGAATGGTGGGTGGTTTTTCCATCGCCGTGACCATGGTTCCCTGCGTAAACCAATGTGCAGAAATGCATAAAATCACCTGAGGAATCGGCAAGGATTGTGCGGCCTCCCGGAAGCCTTTGACAAAAATGTTTTCTTCGATCGCATTCATCGGGCTGCCATGTCCTAAAAATAAAACAGGCATTTTGGGCGAATTGCTTGCCTCCTGCATCTCCTGTTCGAAATTTCTTAAATTCATAAATAATGCGCCGGCCGGCAACATAGCCAGCCATTTTAAAAAGCTTTTACGACTGATGGTATCGGACATCTTGAATGAGTACCCCCAAATATCGGGTAAGCATTTCGCTCATTCCAATTATTCAGCACCAATCCTGAAATCTTTATGACCAAAAGGTAATCAAAGCATCATTTTATGACTTCTGTACATGATTCAGATTGGCCGTTAGCATGCAAAATTTCCGTTTATAAATTTTATCCGTTACATTAGCATACGATAAGTGAGCCTATGCAATACGAAATCAAACAATCCGGGAAGTTTAAATATGTTGAAGAAGGAAGTGGTCAGAGTCTGGTACTGCTGCATGGTTTGTTCGGAGCACTCAGCAACTTTAAAGATTTAATTGATTATTTTAAGGAAAAATATACGGTTTATATTCCGATGTTGCCATTGTATGATTTAACCAATCTGGATACTTCGGTATCAGGGTTGGCAAAACATGTGGCACGTTTTATCGAATACAAGGGTTTGCAGGATGTGCACCTCTTGGGAAATTCGCTCGGCGGACACATTGCCTTGGTGTATGCCCTCAAACATCCCGAAAAGGTTAAAACAATTACCCTCACAGGAAGTTCAGGGTTGTTTGAAAATGGCATGGGTGAAACCTATCCGAAACGTGGCGACAAAGACTATATTCGTAAAAAAGTTGAATTAACTTTTTATGACCCCAACTCTGCAACCACTGAGTTGGTCGATGAAGTATATAATATCGTCAATAACCGCCTGAAGGCAGTAAAAATAATTTATCTCGCTAAGTCAGCCATTCGTCATCATTTGGGTGAAGAACTTCAGAATATCAAACAGCCGGTTTGCCTAATCTGGGGGAAGAATGATACGATTACTCCGCCAATGGTTGCACATGAATTTGAAAAATTATTGCCGAATTCAGAATTACATTGGATTGATAAATGTGGTCATGCACCCATGATGGAAGTTCCCAAGGAATTTAATCAACTGTTGAGTGAATTCCTATCAAAACATTAAAATTCCAATGCCATTCTATCCTAAAAACAGCTCCGTACTCGTTATTCGTTTATGAACAGTAAATCCCTGATCAGCAATCATTTACCAGCTTTATCACTGGACGATAATGGTGAAAAGGCCCTGAGTCTGATGAATGAATACCGGGTATTTCATTTACCCCTGGTTCAGAAAAATAATTATATCGCCCTGATCTCTGAAGATGACTTACTGGATTGGGACACCCCTGAAGAGCCTTTATCCCTTTCTGAATTTGTGAATTTTCGCCCCGCTGTGTTCGAGTTCATGCATCCGTATGAAGCCCTGAAAATCGGACATCAATATAATTTGTCTACATTGCCGGTGGTTGATAAAAGCAACCACTATCTGGGATGCATTACGATGGAAGGATTATTCTCCTATTTCACCGACAATAATGCCATCCTTGAACCGGGCGCCATTTTAGTGATTGAATTGGAACAACGTAATTATAGTCTTTCCGAAATAGCCCGTATCTGCGAAAGCAATGATTTGGCTATCTTGTCATTATTTGTCAAAACAATTGAAAATACTGGTCAGCTTCAAATTACGATTAAAGTGAACAAAACCGATATACAGTCCTTGGTTGCTACCTTTGAACGATTTAATTATCAGATTGTTGAAACATATGCCGCCGAAAATCATCAGGAAAACCTGCAACAGAATTACGACCTGCTGATGCACTATATTGGCATTTAAAATTCAACGAAAGTAATAGGCTCGCAATGATAGCCCCCCTATGAACGGACATAAAAAAAAGAAAGCTTATGCTTTCTTTTCAGTTGCTTTGCTTCGAACAGCACGCGGACGATGTTTTCCAAAAGAACCTTTGAAAATTTTTCCACGCTTTGTTTTTTTGTCGCCTCTTCCCATAAAAAATAATTTAAGACTGCGAATATACAGTATTTGCGGTAGGAAATCCGCATTTTATTCAATAGCGTTCAGTTATGAAGGGATAATTCCCAGTTCTTTGCCAACTTTGGTAAATGCAGCAATAGCCAGATCGAGATCCTCACGTTCGTGTGCTGCACTGATTTGAACCCGGATACGTGCATTGCCTTTTGCAACCACCGGATAGAAGAATCCAATCACATAAATACCTTCCTCGAGCATGCGGGCAGCCATTTTTTGGGCAAGTACCGCATCATATAACATGATAGGCACTATCGGATGAATACCGGGTTTGATATCAAAACCAGCAGCCTGAATTTTTTCACGGAAATACAAGGTATTTTGTTCCAATTTATCGCGCAGAGCCGTGGTTTCGCGCAACATATCCAGTACCGCAATGGATGCTCCAACTACAGCAGGGGCTACAGTATTCGAAAACAGATATGGGCGGCTTTTTTGACGCAACATTTCTACCACTTCCTTTTTGCCGCTGGTAAATCCACCACTGGCACCGCCAAGGGCTTTCCCCAATGTACCGGTGATGATATCCACACGATCCATGACACCGCATAATTCATGGACTCCTCTTCCTGTTTTGCCCATAAATCCACTGGAATGGCTTTCATCAATCATCACAATAGCATCGTACTGATCGGCCAAATCACAAATTTTATCTAATTGAGCGATGGTGCCATCCATGCTAAATACGCTATCGGTAGCGATCATACGACTACGACAATGTTGAGTGGCTTTTAGTTTTTCTTCTAAATCCGCCAAATCATTGTGTTTATAACGATGTCGTTCTGCCTTGCACAATCTGACACCATCAATGATAGAGGCATGATTTAATTCGTCAGAAATAATCGCATCCTGTTCGTTCAACAATGGCTCAAAAACGCCTCCATTGGCATCAAAGGCAGCGCAATACAAAATAGTATCTTCGGTACCTAAAAAGTCTGACAACTTTGCTTCCAATTCTTTATGAATATCCTGTGTTCCGCAGATAAATCGAACACTACTCAAACCATATCCACGGTTATTGATTGCCTGATGGGCTGCTTCAATGGTTTTAGGATGAGAAGACAATCCCAGGTAATTATTGGCGCAGAAATTGAGAACCGGTTTACCATTCGCGGTGATATGGGAGCCTTGTTCGGAGCTGATAATTCTTTCTTGCTTGAACAAACCTGCTTCACGGATTTCTGATAGTTCCTGTTGTAAACGTTGTACGAGTTTCTGATTCATGATGCCAAAGTTAATATGAGCGCGCTGCAATGCCGTGAATTTTTCTTAGAAATTCAAGCGTATCTCCAAAAGTCAGAGACTATGCGTTTTCATCCAAAATGATTCAGAAATGAGATAAAATCTGAGCGTGGAAAGTTGTGGTAAACCGAATGTTTTTTAGGCTATCCCTTCTGAGTATCCAGTCGATGGATGGAATAAACTTCAGGAATCGAATCAATTGATTGCCATTCCGGGATATGCAAAATACCCGGGCTTGAATCTGGTTTTAGGCGACCAAATTGATCTGAAATTTGTAAGGCGTCAGCTCCAGCACCTGTAGCCCAATGAAGCATTTTTTCTATGGATACTTCCGGATAATGGGCGTGTAGCCATTGAATTTCAGATACAATGTTCAAGGAATCATTAGAGGCTAAACTATCGGTTCCCAGTACAATATTTGCGCCGGCCTTGATGAAGGGTCGAGGATCAGCCACCCTTTGTTCGATATACTGATTTGCTTTTGGGCACAAACACCAAAACACCTTTTGAGTAGAATGTTGAACGAAATGAATATCCTCTGCTGAAGTAAAGGTGTTGTGTACCAAAATAATTTGCTGTTTTCGACTGAGTTTAGGCCAAAACCATTGAAGGGAGGTATTGCCCTTTCCTGGTAAATCATACAATCCAAATTGTTGTAAAAACGACACAAATTCACCCTCACCTTTTGCGAACAAATCATTTTCTGCCAAACATTCCTGATTATGCATGGTACTGATTGATGAAGTGTCTTGATTGATTTTTTCAAAAAGGGCTGATGAAACCGAATAAGGCGCATGAGGCACGGGAAATACCAATAGACCGGCTTCCCGGAAAATTTCCAACAAAGTCAGCACGTGATTAAATCGGCTTTCTGCATTGGAATCTAAAACACCAAATGTTTCTGCAAAATTGATGTACTGAATCTTTTTCTTCAACTTTTGTGTCAGGGTGTCCGGGGTATTACAGATATCTCCAACTGCTACGATACCTGACTTAAACATTTCGGCTTCTGCTTGTTCAATGGCGTTTAAAATCTGATTTTCGTTTCTGCTTTCACGATACAAAGCATTGATATGATTTAAAAAACAAATCAGCCCTTGTCCGGAAGGGATTCGATTTTTAAGATAGGATAACTCCAAGTGGCAGTGAACATTGATCATCCCTGGCATGATTAAGCCGGGGAGCACATTTGTTTCAGAGGGTATGTGATCATACACCCCTTTCAATACACCCCTTTCATTGATCAGGATGCTACTTCCGGGTGGCAGAAATTGATTTCCATCAAAAATAAAATCGGAGCTAAAAACAGGCATAAGATGTTTCGTTTTGTAAAGATAGGGCGTACAAAAAAAGCCACCTCCGAAGAAGTGGCTCTTTCAATAAAATCTATGAAAAAATTAGTGACGTACAGTTACTTTTTGAGTCAGAGAACCTTCATTGGTTTTCAGGGTCAAAATATAAACGCCATCAGCCATTGTTGTAGTAGGGATAACCAAACCTTGATTACCATTTAACTTGTTCAATTGTTGGCTGTAAACTGTTTTTCCAGTAATGTCAACCATAGAAACAACAACATCACTTGTTTGATTCAAAGTGAAATCGACATTCAGGAAATTAGCGCTAGGATTTGGATAAACTTTCAGGCTTTCGTTAGAAACGATATCGTTTACACCAGTTGGAACTAAACCAACCCATTTACCGTTTTGAACTTCACCGTTTGAAGCACAAATCAACAATACATTCGCGCGAGATTTCCAAGGGCGGAAATTAGCAGGCATGGTCCAATTAAAAGTATAAGAATAAGTAGAACCAGCAGTCATTGCAGCAGGTAAACTTCCTGTTACACCATTAAAACCACCAACGATGTCGCGAGCAACATGATCGTAAACCATTTTGTTGGCAGGAACCGGATTTGCTTCATTATCCCAGTTAAAACCAGCACCTACTAAACTTGGAGCAGCAGCACCTGAGTAATAGTTCGCCTGAGCCCAATCAGCAGTTGTTCCATACATATCATCTTCGGTAATGACCAAAGCCAAACGATAATCATAAGATGCCTTTGTATTCACCGCCATTTTCACATCAGCTTTGATAGAAACGCTATTTCCACTGATAGTTGGTGTTCCGATCGTGATATCACCTGTAGAGAAATCACTCTTGTGAGCATCATAAGCAGTAAAGAATTCAGAAGGATCTGCTTCTACTTTACGTCCAACTAAACCAGAAGGATATCCACCAATCAATGGTCCGATTCCACCATCATAAGCAGCAACCGTCATTGGGTCGTTATTGTGTACTGCGATAGTAACCGCTTCAGGATGAATTTTGTGAATAGAATCCATGAATACAGTTCCACGTGGGCACCAACCGCACCAAGTACCTGTTGCTTCTTCGATTACGACAACCGGAGACGGAGTAAAGGTTGCGCCACCAAATTCAGAACTGGTTGAATCGTTCAGATGGTTTGCATCTCCACCTACTTCTGCCCACATTTTGATGGGTTTAATTCCGGTAGAAGCCATATTGTAATTGATTGAGAAAATATGAGTTCCGTAAGGCAATACGTTTGCCGTTTGAGGATACGATTGTGTGGTTGAACCGTCGTTAATTTTTACGGTATAACTTGTTACTGTTGATGAACCCTGATTCTGGAATAAACCCTGAACAGCTACCGGACTACCAACCGTTGCAAATGAACGATAAGAAGCGATAGAAGGTGTCATATCCAATACAGCACCATCATTGGCAGGCAATACTTTGATTTGAACATTATCCAGGAACAACAAGTACTTATCATTACTGTTATTGATGAATGCAATGTAAATTGGTTGACCAACATAAGTTGATAAATTCACTGCTTTCGTTGCCCATACCTGACCTTCAGCAGCAACGGTATAAACCGGAGCGGCAGTGAAATCGGTGTAATTATTACCTGTTGTAGAAATTCTTACTTGATAACCATCAGCGAATTGACCATCCGGAGCAACGGCATCAAACAATAACCATGAACCAGCCGTAGGCGTAACTTGTGGTGTAATCATCCAATCATTGGAAGCTGCACCAGTGGTGTACCATGAAGTACTTACCGCATAACCATTGGTTGAACCGGCAGGTTTACGGGAAACCCAAGCATTGGTACCGAAATTGTACGCACTCAAACCAGAATTTACGGTCAGGTTATCCCCGTTGTACTGAGACCAGCCAGCAGGTAAGCTAGGGGCGGTAACAGCGTCAAAATTTTCTGACCAGATCACCTGGGCATTGGCGCTTCCTATTCCAAAGGCAGCAAGCGCAAGAAGTAATAATTTTTTCATTGACAATACTTTTTTTAGGCTTCAAATTTACGTATTTAAGCGTTACCAATCATAATTTAACATAAAATAAGGTCAAATCCATGAATTCGGCAGTATATTGCGTCTGGTTCTGCGTTTCAATTTATTTGACTTGCACTACTTTTGCTTTAGAATCTAAAATTGATATAAAATGAAAAAATTACTATTCTTATTAACCCTTACTGTTACGGGATTTATTTCTCAGGCTCAGGTTGTCATCAAACATGATACGGTATGGTACAAAGGTTTCCCTAAGGATAATGTTTTACACTCTTTAAAAGATACCATTACCAATAATTCGGCATCACCAGTAACCATTACCTGGAACAAATCCGCTGAAAACATTCTTACCGGATGGTCTGTTTTAGGTTTGTGCGACCCTGTTGCTTGTTATTTGAACAGTTCAGATCCTCATAGCGCTATTCTTAATCCAGGTGAATCAGGTGTATGGTATGTTGATATGAAGGCTGCCACAACTGCACAAGATGGTACCTCATGGGTAACTATTACAACCAACTATGGTGACATGGTGTATATGTTCCAAACATGGCCAACATCAGTGAAAGACTTTGAAAATAATAACCTAGTGTCTATTTATCCAAATCCGGCCACTGATAAAATCACCATTGCATTAACTGACAAACGCATTGCCAGTGTGCAGGTTGTAAATGTGATCGGTCGTAAAATGGCTCGTTTTGAAGTAGATCCCAGTCGTGATCATAGCTTAACTTATAACCTGGATCATGTTGCAAATGGTGTTTATCTCCTGCAGTTTAGTGATGCCAAAGGAAAAATTCTTGGCGTACGTCGTGTTACGAAAAATTAATTTAAACATATTTTATAGAGAGGCTTCCATTAAGGGAGCCTTTTTTATTTTGACGAATCCTGCCTATTGATATTGCAATGGCATTCCACTCCCAACTTCCTTTCATCGTACCAAGCGTAATGATTTCTGATGCAAAAAGAATTGGGCTATAAATTACAAATTGGATAACATCGCTCGTATAGGTTTTTTAGGAGGTATTGTTTTTATTTACATCCTGAATGCGGTGCCAATGTTTCATTAATATTTGTCAGTACCTTTTGTAACGGCCTCATCCTTAATAAATAAATATGCGTATAGTATCTTATAATTTGAATGGTATTCGTTCGGCTTTAAATAAAGGACTCCTTGAATGGATTCAGCAGGACAAGGCCGATATCTATTGTTTTCAGGAATTAAAAGCTTCACTTGCTGATATTCCATCCGCATTGTTTGAAGAAATTGGATATTATTGTTATTGGTTTCCTGCCCAAAAAAAAGGATATAGTGGCGTGGGGGTCATTAGCAAGATAAAACCCGAAGAAGTGATTTTGGGATGTGGATTGGAACAAGCCGATTATGAAGGCCGTGTGATTCAACTCAAGTTTGACCATTTTCAATTAATCAATACATACTTCCCGAGTGGCAGTAGTGGCGAAGACCGCCAGGCTTATAAAATGGAATTTCTGGAATCCTATTTACATTTTTTAAAGGAACAACTAAAACGGCATCCAAAACTCATCCTATCGGGCGACTATAATATTTGTCATCGTGAAATTGATATCCACGATCCGAAAGGGAACAAAAATTCCAGTGGATTCTTACCGGAAGAAAGGGCCTGGATGGATCAGTTTTTTGAATGCGGTATGGTGGATGCTTTCCGCGTATTTAATCAGGAAGCACATCAATATAGCTGGTGGAGTTTTAGAGCCAATGCAAGGGCCAATAACAAGGGATGGAGAATCGATTATATTAATGTATCAGAAGCTTTAAAAAAGCAACTTCAATTTGCCGCCATACACCCCGATGCCAAACACTCGGATCACTGTCCGATTAGCTTAGAACTAAAATAATATCGATGATTATTTACAACGTGACCATTAAAATTTATGCGGATATTGAAGCGAACTGGTTAAACTGGATGCAGCACGAACATATTCCTGAAGTGTTGGCTACCGGCTACTTTGATCGGGCTGTTTTTACCCGCTTATTGGAACCACACGATGAAGAAGGGTTGACCTTTAGTGTACAGTATTATACCAGCACCCCGCGACGATATCAACAATATATTGATGAAGAGGCTCCCAAACTCCGTCAAAAAGGATTTGATCGCTTTGGTGACCGATTTATCGCATTTCGGAGTTTAATGGAAACAATTGATTAGCTGAAATGCACAACAGATAGGGCTTTAGAAGCAAACAAATGTGAATAATTTGTGCAAATCCTTTAATGGCGGGCGTTTCAGCCGAAAAAAAATTTTGCTGTGTGTTAAAACGTAGTACTTTAGCGCATCTAAACAAATTTCATCACCCTTAAATTTCTAAAAAGAATGAACAAAGCGGATTTAATCGAAGCAATGGCCAAAGCGGCTGATTGCACAAAAACACAAGCCGGTGCAGCATTGGATGCTTTCACTGATTCAGTAACTGCTACCCTGAAAAAAGGTAACAAAGTAACATTGGTAGGTTTCGGAACATTCTCTGTTTCTAAGCGTGCTGCCCGTGTAGGTCGTAATCCTCAAACAGGTAAAGAAATCAAAATCGCAGCGAAAAAAGTTGCGAAATTCAAAGCGGGTAAAGAACTGAGCACGAAAGTTGCTAAGTAATTTCATCAGCTCACTGATTTTAAAATCCGCCTTGTGCGGATTTTTTTTGTGCTCGTCATGTTTAGGAAATCAATTCTTTTTTCGAACCGGTATTATAACAATGCCATAAATCAAACATTCATTTTACTTTGAAATACCCGAGGCTGTTTTGGAATTTTATAAATTGTATAACAGTACAAGAAGGTTACAAATAAACCTGAAAGGAATCAATTAAAAATTCCTTTTACATGCAAAAAAAATATTGGGCTACCCTAGTAGCCGCAGGGGTCCTTATACTTGGGGCCTGCAAAAATCAAGCTACTCGTGAATCCAGTTTCGAAGAATCTTCACCCGGTGTTGGTACCGCCTCTAGCACAAAGAATGCCTCATCCAGACAGGTGATTAAAACCGCGGCTTTGGAATTACAAGTAGAAAATGTTCATGAAGAAGTGGCTCAACTCCAGCAACTCATTCAATCGCTCAATGGTCATGTATACCATTATGAAATGAAATCGAACCGTGAATTTTTGAATGAACAGGAAGTGAGTCTGGACTCAACCCGATATACCTATCGCCTGCAACCCTTTGCAGAATTAAAGGTCAGGATTCCTGCTAGCCAAGGAGATACATTCATTCATGCGATGCTGAAAAACAACGCTGCCATTGAACATCTTTTACTCGACGAAAATGACATTACTGATCAGTTGGTATTGAATGAAACATTGAATGCTTCCAATTCAGCATTAAGCAAAGACCCTGACATGGATCAGCTACAAATGCAAAATCAAATGGCACAAAGAAAAGTAGACAATCAATCGCTTCAATACAAAAGCGCCTATTTATGGTTCGATATTCAACTTCAGGGGCGTGCGCAAAATATCTCTAATTTTTTGGCTACAACGCATGAATATCATACACCCATCGGTATACGGCTGTTTCATGCATTGGATGGTGGATGGCAAATACTGGCCACCCTAGTCAGTGCTTGTTTGTATATATGGCCTATATGGATTGTGGGTTTAATTTTAGGATTCATCTGGCGAAAAAGTTATTTTAAATTCAGGCGTTCGCATTTGTAAAAAATTCCATGTTGGAAGAATGATTAGCCTTCCGATTGATTATCTTAGCGCCAACTTGTTATGTCAAATCAACGCATTACCATATTGGGAAACGGTAGCTGGAGTTCGGCATTGGCTAAACTACTCAATGATAACGGGCATCCGATTAATTGGTGGATGCGAAGTGCAGAAGCCTTACATCATTTAAAAACAAAAGGTCATAATCCGCATTACCTAAGTATGGTGGAATACAATGTCGACAACATTGTTTTTTACGAAAATATGGCAGAGGCAGTTCAGGCTGCTGATTTGGTAGTGATTGGTATTCCTCTGCATTTATTGCAGATGCTTTGCAAGTTCTGCCTAAAGATAGTTTTTTGAACAAAAATATTTTGTCGGCTATAAAAGGAATCTTACCGGAACAAGCCTTATTGCTGAATGAGTATCTGCATGAAAATTTTGGCGTTTTGGATGTACAATATGCCTGCATCAGTGGACCCTGTCATGCCGAAGAAGTGGCCGCCGAAAAACTATCCTATCTCACATTTGCTTCGTCCAATGAGCGTCTGGCTATTGATGCAGCCAAACAATTTCAGGGTGAACATTTAAATACGGTCGTTAGTACAGACATTTATGGGGTGCAATATGCAGCGGTGCTTAAAAATATTTATGCCTTGGGTGCAGGCATCGCGCATGGATTGGATTATGGCGATAATTTTTTGAGTGTGTACATCACCAATTGTTTTGCCGAATTACAAACCTTCATGGATGTGATCAGTACCCAAAGTTTACACCACTATAATACCAGTGCCTACTTAGGTGATTTACTGGTGACTTGTTACTCAATGCATAGCCGCAATCGAACCTTTGGTAACTATATTGGAAAAGGGTATAGTGTTGCTGCTGCCAAACTGGAATTAAATATGGTGGCTGAGGGGTATTATGCCAGCCGAGGCATTCATCGGATATGCGAACGTATTGACTACAAACTCCCCATTGCGGATGTGATTTACGACATCCTCTGGAAACAGCAACCGCCGCATGATGGGTTTAAGATGATTGAAGGTTTTTGCAGCTAGGCTTTTTTAGAACTGCATTTTACTGCCAAACGATAAATCGCCGGCATCGCCGAGACCGGGCACGATATAACCTTTTGCAGTTAATTCATCATCAATATCTGCGGCCCAAATGGTGAAGTCGGGATATTTTTGAATCAGATTTTCGATGCCTTCGGTACAGGCAATAGCCACCACAACATGCACTGCAGCGGGTTGTCCGTATTCGAATAACTCATCCAAGGCCATGATGAGGGATGCTCCGGTGGCCAGCATGGGATCGGCAATGATGAGGGTTCGGCCGCTTAAATCAGGACAAGTGACATATTCCTGGTTGATATTAAAACTGCCATCCTGATTGTGTTTGCGATAAGCTGCCACAAAAGCACAATCGGCTTTGTCGAAAAAATTCAGCATGCCTTGAAACAAAGGGAAGCCGGCACGAAAGATGGTGGCGATAACCGGTTGATGCGATAATGTTTGTGCATTATAAATACCCAGCGGTGTATTGATTTCAGCCGCTTCATAAGGCATGGTTTTGCTAATTTCGTAAGCGCATACTTCACCAATTCGTTCCATATTCCGACGGAAGCGCATGCGTTGTGTTTGGACTTCAACATTGCGTAAATCGTTGACCCACTCGTTGACCAGAGAATTGTTTTTTGCCAGATGATGTACCATGCATTAAAGTTAATCGTTGATATGCAGAGTTAAAAAAAGTCGGGCACTTTTATTTTTGATATAGCCCATATTCCACCAATGCCGTTGGAATCATCAAGGTTGTGAGCCTAAATGGAAGCTGCTGTTTAACTTGAAAACTATTTATTCTAGAATATTTGAAGGGGATTTAGCTATCATTTGGTGCACGACTTTCTTTCTTTTTAGTCGAATAAGTTTACATTCATCATTTAATTTTTCACTTCTCATCGGCATCATCAACTTCCGCGTCATCGTCCAAGGGCTGTACCAATGTACTATCCTTTGAACGCTTCCTTGAATTTGAAGCGCCGATGAGATAACCGCTGCCACATAGCCTGACTGTCGCGGAAATCCTGCGCCCGGCGATAGCGGCGCAGATTGGAGCAAAGGCAGGATGGAGGATAAAAAGAAGCAGTGCCACCATGCTCCCCTTCTAAAAAGCTTAAGGTGCGGCTGGCAGTAAAATGGTGTAAGTGCGGCCTTTGCTGTTGCTGAGGGTTTTATCGCGCAACCAGGGATTGAGCATTTTGAGGGTTTTATAATTGGTGCCCTTACTTTTCGCAAAAGCGATGAGGCTGCCAACCCCAAACTGAATGGTTTCGCGGCGAAGTTTGAGGGGATGATAGACGTCATCTTCTTCGAAATGAAATCCGGAACGCTGGGGATTTTCGAGAATAAATTTTAAGGCTGCAATCCGAAAAATATAACGCATGGTTTCTTCGGGCAGGAGGAGATTATAAAAACTACTTTCGCCCTGGGCAGTCATGGCCCCATTGTACCCGCCCATTCCACAATTATAAGAAGCGGCTGCGGCTGTCCAATTCCCAAATTTATCGTAGGCTTGCTTGAGGTAACGACAGGCTGCATCGGTCGATTTTTCAGGATGATAACGTTCATCTACTTCGTGATCGATATGGAGGCCAAAGGAAGGTGCGGTGCCGGGCATAAATTGCCAGAAGCCAACTGCCCCGGCCTTAGAAGTTTGATTTTGTAAGGCACTTTCGGCGATGCAGAGATATTTAAAATCGTCGGGCACACCATGAACTTTGAGGCGCTCTTCGATGATGGGCATCCAGCGCCCCATGAGTTTGATGATATAACTGGTACTGCCTTGCATATAAGTATTCACAAGTAGTTCGCGGTCGAAACGTTCGCGCACATCCCATATTTCGAGCGGTACTTTTTCGCCGAACAGCGTAAAGGTTTTGGGCAAATTGGGCGAAACAATTTTGAGGGGCATGTGCGGTCCAATGGCACGTGAACTTGCAGGTGCCACCTGTGTATTTGGTTCGACTTGCAATTCCTTAATATATCGTGGATTATGCTCCTGTGCTTGAAGAATACCGCCAGAAACAAGGAGCAATAGAAGAGCCGTTTGCGTTTTTTGTAACATCATAAATAGATCAAATAGATGGGTGAAAATAATCAGGCCGGTTGAATGGCCTTGCGTTTAAAAATTGGTACTGTACTACATGGTTCGCCATACATGAGGCTTTTCACGACAGGACGAAGTTTGAAAGTGACGGCCGAATAAGCGGCATCGGGGATGGGAATTTCGCCACAACCTTTGATCACCACACGTTGATCGATATACGGCTGCAGGTCCATAGCCTCGATATTGCGCAAACAAAGTTGAACAGCAGCTGCTTCGGGTGTAGACATGCTCAGAGATGCCACATGTGGTTGAAGATATTGCGCCACCAACATATATGCCCATACCGGGATGATGGCATCGGTAGAACAATAAATGGCCACGTGAGCCTGCTGGTATTGCGACCAATCGTGAGCGAGTAAGGCAGCCCGAAAATCCTTTTCCTTCAGAATCAGCTCCATGAATAGAAAAGGTTTTAAATCGAAAGGCATGACCTGATTCGGCAGAAATGATTCGAGATTTAGCGTAATGATTCCGCTTTCAGCCACTTTATTGACCAAGGTGTCCATGTGGGCAAATTTAACCAATTCTGACCCTGAACATGTTAAGAAAAGAAAAAAGGTTTAAAGGACTAAAATTACAGTGGTGAGGAATTGATTTTTTATCAGAGAATTTTCGGTGACAAGGCGCAAAGCTATTGTAAATAACGCCTGTAAAGGATTTGCTCGGAAACCGGGAATTATACCGATGTGATATTTGTAATACCGATAGTTTGGCTGTAACCTCGTTCCATCAGGTACATCCACATCATCGGCACAGGTCTGACCAATAAATTTGGTCTAAACAACTATCCTATTACCGAAATACTCGTTGCTCGTCAAACAAAGAGTACTTCGGTACAGGCTAGTATAAACAACAGTATGAATTGGTCTATCTATCAATTCATCTCTCTAATTGCTGTAAGAGCTCGTAAGCCAATCGTTGATATATTAAGTTTATTTAGGTCTCTTGTAATTCATATTGACTAAATTCAAGCTGGGATTTCCCTAAGTGCAGAAATTGCTATCAATCTTGTTTTCCACCTGTTGTCTTGTACCGTTAGCGTATTTGTAATATCCAGATTTCATCGGGCTAAACAAATACTGCTACGGCATGAAATCAAAACAAAAGGTGGAGCCAAAAATTCAAGGCTGTTGCTCTTTAGGCTAATACCGAATCCATTTCTGTAATAGTCCAATTTTGATTGGACTAAACACAAATTGTCTCGGCATAAACCACTTCACAACTCAAATAGTCATTCGACTATTTTTCGTTGGAATTGGTATTAAAAATTCTCATCGAGCGGCCTACTTCCGAAACTTGCCTTCGCTTTGGCTTCGGCTTCGAACAGCCGGAAGCAGGCTACGCCCGATTCAAATTTTTTCACGCCCAAAGAGCAAAGGCCGAATATGCCCCCTACGAGGATATTATTTTTACTAATCAATAAAAGTTAGATGGTGTTTTCTTGAGTTTCTTCTTAGCGTTGAATTGGTATTAGAAAATCATACTGTGGCCAATTAGCCCAAATATTTGATTTTCTTAGACCAAAACGAAATATAAAGTAGTCAAAAATTGTGGTATAATGCCGTGACAATAGCCGTTTCCCGATTCTTCGGGATTACGAATATGAAAACAGTAATATTCGTTTTTGCCCTTGGCTGTTTTTCAACTGCAAAATTTAGGTTTATATTTGATGTCTTCATTACAAAACGAAAAAAAAAGTAAAATATGTTTCCATCCGATTTAGAGATTGCACAAAATGCGCCGATTGAACACATCAAAGTAATTGCTCATAAAGGTGGGCATTGATGAAAATGATTTTTACAGTATTATGGTAAATATAAAAGTAAGTTGCCCTGGAGCTGATTGATGAAGAAAAATAAAAAAAGCGAAATTGATTCTGGTATCAGCGATCAATCAACACCAGCGGGAGAGGGTAAAACAACGGTCTCGATCGGACTCAATGAAGGATTAAACAAGATTGGCAAAAAAGCGGTGGTGGTATTGCGCGAACCTTCGTTGGGGCCTGTGTTTGGAATAAAAGGTGGCGCCGCCGGTGGTGGATACTCCCAGGTGATTCCGATGGAAGATATCAATCTGCATTTTACCGGCGACTTTGCAGCCATTGAAAAAGCCAATAATTTATTGGCAGCCCTCATCGACAACAATTTACAGAACAAACAAAATAACCTCAATATTGACCCGCGCACGATTACCTGGAAACGGGTGATGGATATGAATGACCGTGCATTGCGACATATTGTGATTGGCATTGGTGGTACAGCGAATGGCATACCCCGTGAAGACGGTTTTAATATCACACCGGCCTCTGAAGTGATGGCGATTTTGTGTATGAGTAAAAACATTGAAGACCTGAAACAAAGACTAGGAATATTTTTGTTGGATTTACGTTTGATAAAAAACCCATTTTGCCCGCGATTTGAAAGCCGAAGGTGCCATGGCCTTACTTTAAAGATGCCATTAAGCCAAGATCTGGTACAAACCCTGGAAGGCAATCCGGCCATCCTTCATGGTGGACCTTTTGCCAATATCGCACAAGGAACCAATACTATACTGGCTACTAAAATGGGACTTTCACTGGGCGATTATGTGGTAACAGAAGCCGGTTTTGGTGCCGATTTAGGTGCAGAAAAATTCATGAATATCAAATGCGGATATGGTGGTTTAGCTCCGGATGCCATTGTACTTGTCGCTACTATTCGTGCGCTGCGTCATCATGGTGGGGCTAAAAAAGAAGAATACAATACGGCTAGTCTGGAGCGTGTTTCGAAAGGATACGGGAATTTAGAAAAGCATATTGAGAACTGTAAAAAATTTGGATTAACGCCTGTTGTGGCTATCAACCATTTCCCGAATGATACAGAAGAAGAAATCAATTTTGTAAAAGAACAATGTGCAAAACAAAGGTGTACAAGCCATTGTCTCCTATGGTTTTGCAAAGGTGGAGAAGGAACCCGCGAATTGGCACAAGCGGTTTGTGATGTGATTGAAAGTGGTGTGAACCATTTTAAACCTTGTATGACTGGAGTTTACCGGTTGAAGAAAAGATCAAAATGATTGCTACCGAGATTTATGGTGCAGCGGGCGTTGAATATTCTTCAAAAGCGAGAACACAATTAAAGATGATTCAAAATCTGGGTTATGATCAATTACCGGTATGTATGGCAAAACGCAGAAATCCTTATCGGACAAGGAAAGTGTAGTTGGTCGCCCGAGTGGATTTGTGATTAATGTGCGTGAATTTGAATTTGCGGCGGGAGCGGGATTTATTATTCCGATTTTGGGTGATATGATGCGTATGCCGGGACTACCGGCTATTCCGGCTTCGGAGCATATGGATATTGATGCTCAAGGGCAAAATAAGCGGATTGAGTTAATCAATGTTTTGGTCAAGCACGTTTGAATTTGAGATTTAGTAAATCGCATGTATGAAGCGCCGGGAATTTATACGGGAAGGCTTAATGGGTTTTCCCCTGTTCTTTTTTACCCACTCTGCTAACGAGTGCCTGTAAAAGAGGATGATTTGAACCATGCCGACGATAAGACCGTAGTAGTAGTTGGAGCCGGCATTTCAGGACTGGCTGCTGCCCAACTTCTCAAACAAAAGGATTTCGGGTAATTGTACTTGAATCGCAGGACCGGATTGGAGGTCGGTTAAGAACCAACAGGAGTTTGGGATATGCTTTTGACGAAGGGGCAAGTTGGATACATGGTATCGATGGCAACCCGATCACAACCCTTGCTCAGCAGGCCGGAATGGGGACTTTTGAAACAGATGACGAAAGCAGAAAATCTTATGATATTGGCGGGGTATTGAGAAGTTCAGTAGAATACGATGTTGCAGAAGAAGAATTATATACGATTCTAAACAGCTTACACTTTCAAGGGTAACCCGACGCTCAGTTTTGAGACAGTCTTTCAGGCATTATATCCCTCAAAGCAAATAACAGGCTTTGGAAATTTTATTGTCGACCTATGTCACCTTTGATACCGGTGATTTAGATCGTTTATCATCAACCTTATACTTTGAAGGCGAGGAATTTGGTGGACCTGAGCATATTGTTACGAATGGCTATGACACCCTGGCAAAGTTTTTATCACAAGGCGTAAATATTCAGGTCAATCAAGTAACAGAAATAGACTATACCCAATCCCGCATAAAAATTACACATGGTACAAATATCACAGAGGCCGATTATGTGATAGTAACTGTTCCCTTTGGGTGTTTAAAAGCAAATCACATTGCATTTACGCCTGAGTTGCCGGCAGCGAAACAAAATGCCATTCAAAAAATTGGAATGAATTGTGTGAATAAATTTTTATTGATTTGGGATACATCATTTTGGGATGAAGTTCAGTACATATCCTATACGCCCGATGAAAAAGATTTGTTTAACTATTTTGTAAATTTAAAAAAAATCAATCCGGGCTTGAATGGGTTAATGACTTTTGCCTATGCCGAACAGGCGCGATTGACGGAAACCATGACAGATTCTGGAGCTCATCGAAAAATCATGATGCACCTCAAAGATATTTACGGAACAGGCATCCCTTACCCGAAACATTTTTAAAGAACAAAATGGCAATCGAATGAACATACTTTAGGTGCGTACTCGTACACGGCAGTCGGAACAGAAATGCAACATTTTGATGACTTGGCTGAAGAAGTAAATGACCGCTTATTTTTGCCGGTGAGCATACGGAAGCCGATTATTTTCAACGGTGCATGGTGCGTACTTGAGCGGGCTGAGAGAAGCGCAAAAGATTATTGATTTATTGAGATCATAATAAATGGATGGCTGTGACCTACTATGTTCCGAGACCGTTGCAAAACTATTAAAAATTATTGGCTAAGTCATTTGGCTTCAAATTTCTGCGTTACTTTGAATTTTTAACCATATCATTATCAAGAAGATAACTCAATGCTTAAAAATTCAAAAAGCCTTGAACTTTTTTGCCAAATGACTTTTGCAACGGTCTCGTTCCACATGTTCGGCTTACGGCATGTCGAATTCTAAATAAAAATAATTGTGTTTGGTGAGGAGAAAGACCACGGGGATAAAACCAGCCTTATCGGTTCAATAATTTTCCAGCTTCTAAGAAGGTCTCACCCTCAAAATTTTATAGTAGATGAATCCCTGAGGCAGAGGCCCTTGGATGAATCGATTGGATGATTGAATGGTGT
Organism: Bacteroidota bacterium; assembly: GCA_016715505.1. GTDB lineage: Bacteria > Bacteroidota > Bacteroidia > Chitinophagales > Chitinophagaceae > OLB11. Next base: position 15,552 of record JADJZY010000015.1, on the reverse strand, counting down.
GATGCCCAATGGGTTGACCTAAGGCATTGTATAAACGGAGAATTAAAGGTCTGGGATAAGTATTGGTAAAATGAATGCCTTCGGAAGAGATAGGATTTTGGAATAAAATAAAGTTTTAGCAATCAGTTCAGGAGAAATCGCGGTAGGGCCACAAGGATTTGACCAACCATTGAAGGTGAATTGAATGTTGTTAAAAATACTATCTGACATAAATGAAATAGGCAAGCTGGCAACTTGGGCATTGGGTTCCCTTTTCATGTAAGCATAAATTGTGCTGGTAGATTGAATTTGCAAGGTCGCGCTATCTTTCATGTAGAAGTTGGCGAGGGTGCCTGAGGCGCTGGGAGGAAAATTGAGGATGGAATGTTTATCCATGTAAAATGTAACGATATTACTTGTACCTATCGAAAAATCATACTCCAATGTAGCGCCCTGGCAAAGATATATTTCGGCGTTCATGTAAGGTCCTGCTCCGGGATGGTTGGAGGCATTAAATTGTACATTGGCTCCACTTGGAATCACGAAGGTGCTGTCTAAACATGCCTGCACTTGGGCCGATATTTACGGACGTGTTTTTGTGCGTGGGCAAAGAGATAATTAGCGCGATTAAGGTAAAATAATTTTTTCATTCATTCCATTTTCTAATAGACAACAAAGTAGTTCAGGTAGTTGGAAATTCAAAATGGAATGACATCACCATGACAAAAAAAATGGGCAAGATATCACTCGCCCCGCTGTTCAACCTGTTTGGCTTGCTGCATGTCAAACTTTAGATAAAAAGTAATTGTGTTTTGTGAGGACAAAGACCACGGGATAAATTTTCGTTCGGTTACGGCACTACAGCTCCTACAAAATTATTGCTATTCTGCTCCCAATAAATAAAGTCGAGACCATCCACAATACCATCGCCATTCAGATCGGTACTAAAATATCCTCCTGCAAAATTGTTACTGTCGTTTTCCCAATCGTTGTAATCGAGTCCGTCAATGACACCATCCTGATTGATATCACCGCTGAAGAAGGCGAATACACCGGGTTCCATTTCGAGCTGATTTGAACCAAATGCCTGAGTGGCGGCAGTTGAAAAATTATAGGTTGTAATGGAGGAGATGCTTATCGGATTTGCACTCCAGGTTTCGATACTATTTCGATGTTTGACAGCCAGATAGTAAGCGCCATTGGCAAATGGGAAGTCGCAAGTAAGTGTACCATCCTGGTTCAAAACAGCCCGTTTCGCATAAAACAATTCATGGGGCCAAATTGCTTGATGCCATTTCACATCAATCGTATCACATGCATTTGGTGAAAATGGTTCGCCTTGGTTTAAAAGAACCGTTTGCATGGTATTTGCGCCAATGTAATAGGCTTGTACAAAACAAGTGAGATTGAGCGTACTTTGACAGGGCACCATCATCACCTGAACAAAATCGCATTGTGTTTGTAATCCATTGGAAACTATGACATAATAATTACCAGGTGTACTTGCGCTGTAGGTGCTGGCCGTGGCACCGGGATAATTTCACAATCTTTATACCATTGATAATTTGTATATCCACCGCTCGTTATTGCACTAAGTATTACATTTCCTGTATCACAAAAAGTTGCGACCGAATATGGAAAAATATTTACATTCAAATTAGGCACTATTGAGAATGTTCTTGGTTCGGACAAGGACCACACATCTCGATTGTCTTTGGTTCGGACAAAATTGATGTACTCCGTTTGCGAGCGCAGGAAGAGATAAAATACCACAATGCTGAATAGTATCGTCGGGCAAAGGTATAAGGATTGTATCCGCATTTCCCAAACCGGGATCATTGTCGACAAAATATTCGGCTGAAACGATTTCTGTTGATTGGTCAAAAGGTTTTACAAAAAGAATTCTCTTTTCGGTATGCGACCATTGACCAAAGTTATTTTTTACCCTCAAATTTAAAGTGTGGATACCGGTGTTTAGGCTGGGCAATGCCAAAGAACCATTGATCCCGGTAACTGTGCCGGGGGGAATGGCGAATGCAATACCGGCATTCAAACCGGGTTCTGAATCTATAAAATATTCAGCAGCTACAATCGTGGAAGCATTTTACATCTGATGAATTACAATAAAAGTTTCGTTGTTCCACATGCGACCACACACCTATACTATCTTTGGTTCGGATATTGAGGGTATGAATACCTGGTTGCAAAGTCGGCAATACGATATCGCCTGAAAATTGACTCATTGTATCTTTCAAAATATTAAAAGCCTGGCCTAATCCAACACCAGGTTCCGAATCGATAAAAAACTCAGCGGCCACCAGTTTATTTTCATTCACCTGAGCGGGTGAAATAAATATATTTCTAAATTCGGGATGTGACCAATAACCTTCTGATCTAAGGTGCGAATAGCTAATTGTGAAGCCCTGTGCTTAGTGCAGGCAACTGAATATTTCGGAAAATTTACCGTATGGTCAATGGGAATTGGAATACCGGTTCCATTACCCTGACCGGGGTCGGTATCAATAAAAAACTCAGCAGCAACCAATGGTTTAAGCACGATTATTTTTCTTCCCTCGGCTAATGAATATTTACCATCTGAATTTTTGGTGCGGGTATACACCCAATGTTCGCCATAACTTAAACCGCTTGTATTGATAGATAAATTGTAATTAATAGAGTCGCCATTGGGAACCGGCAACTCGGTTGCATTGGCAAAACCCGGATCGGTATCTATAAAATATTGTATGGCTACAATGTTAGGCTTCACATAAATACTTCGGGGTTCGCTTAATGACCATTTACCATCACCCTCTTGTGTTCGAATATATAAAACATGATAACCTGCACTTAAACCAACCGTAGAAATTGATTTGATTTCATTGATAGAATCACCGGTAGAAATTAGATTCAAACTCATGCCTTGGCCTTGACCCGGATCTACATCCCAAAAATATTCTGCGCTAGCAATGTAAGGTTTAACATAAATACTTCGAGGTTCACTAAGCGACCATTTGTTTGTAGCATCTTTTGTTCGAATATACAACATATGATAGCCTGCATTTACGCCAACAGTAGAAATAGATTTTACTGCATTGACAGAATCACTTGGTGAAATTGGGTTCAAACTAATTCCTTGTCCAAGGCCGGGATCGACATCCCAAAAGTACTCTGCTTGTTTAACGCAATTAATAGCTTGCCCTTTGACTGCAAAAGAATAAGCACCTTCATCAGCATCATTATTAAAAATTGTAATGATGGCGTTGTGAAATCCACTTTTAAGTGGTGTAAAAGATATCGTTAATATAGCCGAATCGGCAGCAAAAGAAGTGCTTGAGCAAGTATACGAAAAGGATGATGCTTCTGCTCCTGTTATGGCTATATTAGAAATGGATAAATCAGCAGTACCTGAATTATGTATTTTGAAAATACGAGTCACTGTATTGCCAATGGTATCGCTACCAAAATTAGTATTGTTTAGTGGCGAAGTTGAGGTACTACCTGATGGAATAAGCAAATTATTTCCTTTCACCTCCATTTCGGGTGGGGTGCAAGCGAGATAGCCGCTAGAACATAAATTTTGAGTATAAAGGGCTGGTGTAGAGGCGCAGTATAAATAGTAGGTACATATAGCAACCTTTTTCCCATCCTCTACAAGTTGAAAAGGCTGCCAGTTGTATAATAAAAGCAGTTCGTATTAACAAGTTCCACGCCGAATTACTCCATTGAACTGCCCTACACTATTATTTGTTGTGCAGAGAATTTGTAAATCACCAAAATATTTCTTTGTTCCAACCAATAATTGCCCCGTTATTTTTGCTTTTAATAATTTTAGGATCCCTTTTTGATTTGTATCACAAACAAGCACCCCATTGGTAGCCCATTGTTTAATACCAGCACCGTCAATCCGTTGTGCAAATAATTTTTTATTAAAAAACTTGGGTTACAATCTAACCATGTAATTATAACCCCATTATTTCCATCAGGAATTACATCATAGGACTTTCATCCTCCGTATAATATACCTCCCCAATATTAATTCCATTGTTTATCCATTGTGTATTTCCGAAAGCATCTACTTTTTGCGCAAAAATTTCAAGTTTATGTAAAATTCCAGCACGAACATCTCGCCAAAAATAAATTAAATTACCTTGATTGTCTCTTAAAACAGAAGGAGCGAAATTAGCTTGGTGATTAAAGATTGCTTACATCGCTAATTACAATATCTGCATTCATAATACCTCCAATAGAATTTACATGCCCAAGATGAAAAGCCTTCACATTATTATGTCGTGATAACCATGAATAATACGCACCACCAAGTCCATCCTCGCAAAAACTGGAAGTGCTCGATTTCGCAAAAGTATCAACAAGTATATTGCCATTTGGTTGCCAAAGTTTGTTGCCAGAGCTATCTATAGCCTGTGCAATCAGCCTAAAATTATTATTATCTATTGAGTATAATAAAAACATATTACGCCACCATTCACTCCATTAGATACCATACTCATATTTTCATAGTTAGTAATTGTATTTTCACTCACTTGAATTCCTTGATCGAGTACTCCTACCCATTTTTTAACGCCTGATGAAGTTAATCTTTGGAGTTTGATAGACTTGCTTAAATGTTCTTCTGTCCATGAAATAATACACCCACCATTACTTTTATCCAAAACGATACGTGGGCGAGTACTATTGTAATTATTAGAAATTGGTATCCCATTCGCTCCCCAAAGTGCAACGCCATTTGAGTCGATGTGCTGTGCAAAAATATAGAGATTTAACGTTACAACATATCTTGCATCAACCCACACGATATAGGTACCACCCATGCCATCTTCAATGGATTGAAAATCTTCGGTTGAACTACCAGGCAATGTGCAAACAGGCGTATTGCTAATGGGTTTGTAGACCACTGTGCATGCATTACATTCGATAAAAAAATCAAGCCTAGCACAAACAATAAAAATATTTTTTGCCTCATTGTGTTTACTTAACCGTGGAAATAATTTGAACGTTAAAACTTTGACCGCTGCTTACGGAAGCCGGCATATTCATTTGTTTTATTTGCGGAATGGGTGGTTCGCCGAAAGTGTTAAAGGTAACGCCATAAGGGCCACCAAACGGACCAATATCGGTACCATCCGTGCCGGCATTTTTAGCAGGAGACAATGCGGACAAGTGATAATCGTAACCTAGATCGAAGAGACAATTATTTCCAATGATACTTGCACATGGCACATTCACAAATAAAGGATTGGTAGTAATCATGCCAATATTGTTCCCAAAGTTTGGTAATGCGGTTAGACTAGAATAAACTACATTATTGTAAAACGTAACATTTAAACCAATAAATGAGGGATTGCTATTAAAAATAATTCCATCATCATGATAATTTAAAAGGATATTATTTTTAAACACACTGCTATAGTAATATTGGGGTCCACCTCCGAATAATTGGGTTCCATAAGTAGAATCGGCAATGAATATGTTATTAAAAATATTCAAACCCATAATGATCGAATTCTGAACTTTTAATTCTCCGAAGCAAATATTGTTTGCAATTTCACCAGATAAATTATTCGTGTTAGTTCCGGTTAGTAAAAAATTATACCCCCCGGAAAGTTCTCCGGTAATAACATTGTTGCGTAAATAGACTGCACCATCATAACCTGTAGATGAAAATATGCCCTCTAACCATGTGACAATAACTTGCATGTAATGCAGCCACGCCAAAAATAGGTTGTACATCAACACTTTTGCATTTCAACCCAATCATTCTAATTTGTCCAACTGCTGCATCGATCTCCCCAAACTCACTTACCAATGGATTTTGCTTTTGTGGGTTATATCCAGTGCCTATTATACAAAGATTGTAAACATTAACTGTAATATCGCCATAACTTAGTGGCGAGCCGCTAACATAAACGGTATCACCAATGGAAGATGCTGCTTCAACATTCGCCCAAGTAGTGTATTGCCCTGGACTTGGATTATTATTATTTAATGTTCTTACCGTTGCATGCGCATAACCTGCCATACAAATCATAAATGCAAGAAGGATATATTTTACGTTTTTCATGTTGATAGTATTTAAATTTATTGAGTTAGACTTTTTGACAGGATATCTTATTTCCTTACCAAATTGTCTAATAATCATATTACGCTAGTCTTGCACACTCGATTGAAATTGTAAGTTCAAGGTTCCACCAGAAGTAAATTGCGTACCATTGAGCATCATAATATCGATTTGCGGAATGGGCGGTTCGCCATCCGTTTTGTAAGGATTTGCTCCTCCAAAAATACCCAGGTCACTCCCAAAACTTCCAATACCCGACAATGGGGATCCGGGAGGCAAGTGAAAATTCCATGCATATTGAAAAGCCCCGGTAACGCTTGCTTGTGGCGTTATAAATGGCCATGTTGTGCCAGTAATATTTCCCGTTCCCAATAATGAAAGATCAGAAGCAGAATAATTATTGGTATATTGATATGCCGCAGATAAAGGCAGCGTAACATTCATAAAAATGTTATTTGTAAAATTATATCCGTTTACTGAAGTAGATCCGGAAACAAGCGGAATGGTACTACCATCCTTTATGAAGATACAATGATCAATGAATACACTACCATTCAAGAGGGTGTTTTGAATAATCGAAGCGCCAGAAATTGCATAGAATAGGCAATTCGAAATAACTAGGCCATTCAAAAATTGATTTGTAAAGGGTGGATTAATGAATCCGGCCCATAAACAATTATCAAACATACAATTTACAAAAGTATTATTTGTGCTATTAAAGCCCGCCATTCTGCATCGGCTAAAACGAATACTTGTTGGCGAGGTAGTGGCGAAAGCAATATTGGATAATTCGAATCCAATGACCGTATTTCCGTTTCCGATGGTCCAACTATTTACCATCACTGTTTTTACCGGATTTTGTTTGGCTGGATTAAAACCTGCACCGATAAATACCAAATTCGTTTTGGAGATATTGGTACCCGGATATGAGCTGCTGGATCCACATACATAAATGGTATCACCTGAAGAGGCAGCGGTAACCGCAGACCCAATATCAAAAATTGTCCGCCTCCATTGTTATTGACCGTACGTACTGTAGCTGACATATTCATCACCACAAGCTGGGCCATCACAAAAAAGATCAAATGGAGAATGATTAAGTGTTGCTTGAAAACATTTAAATAGTTCATAGTTGGTTTGGATGTTTAAGTCGTAAAATTACTCGTTGATATATCCCGTGTCAATTACCAAATGTGGTAGTATCCATGATTCATTGATTGGGCAAACCGCTCAATCCTTTAAAATGGATTTCGTCCTGCCCAATATCTTCGTTCAACCATCCTTTAGGCAAGGTCGTTTTAAAAGTCACTGCATTTTCTCTAGATTCTGGATGTGTAAAATCACGATAGCCTATTTCGTGTATCAAATCGTCGGGATTTAGCCAATGAAATTGACCATAGTCTTTACCCCAAATTGCACATTTTACTTTGCATTTAATGGTGCCTGATTTAATCGCTGCATATTCTGCTGCCGAATAGGAAATCTTTGTTTGCACAATGACATCATAATGATGATCGTTTGGATTTAGGGTTGCGATAATTTCCAATGTTGCATTTGAAATGGTAGCCATGTGTTTGTATTTTAGTGATGATTGATGATTATGCTGCAAAGATGAGCTTGGCAATTTTCTCTATCAATTACCGAATATGGTAATACAAGCTCCATCCTACAATGAATAATGAAAGAATTTATGGTTCACTCAATAATTTCTCTTTAAGCCCTAACTACAAACTCATTCCAAATAACTTTTTATGAATGGCTTTTGCAACAGCCTCTGTCATGGATGAAACATGTAGTTTTTCATATACCTTTTTCATATGTGCCCTTACAGTATCATACGTGATATTCATCTGAGCGGCTATCATTTTATACGATAAGCCATTTACAAGAAGGCCCAAAACCTCTTTTTCACGAGCACTTAAATTATAATCTTCTTTTTGAGGCGTTAAATCCTTGAGATGGCTTAATACCTTTCTTGCAATACTAGGGGTCATTGGAGCACCTCCATGATATACCTCACTGACGGCTTCCAATATTTTTGATGAATCAATTCCCTTTAATATATAGCCTCCGGCTCCTGCTGCAATAGCTGCAAATATTTTTTCTTCGTCATCAAATACAGTCTGCATCAGAACCTGCACCGAAGGAAAATTTTTTCGAATCATTCTTACCCCTTCTATACCACTCAAACCGGGCATGTCAATGTCCATAATAACTACATCCGGTTTTAATTGTTGTATATGTTCAATCACATTCATACAATCCCCATAGGATGCCAATAACTCGAAATCACTCGATTCGTTGAATAACATCGTAATCGAGTCACGAATCATATCATGGTCATCGAAAATAATTACTTTAATTCCTCCCATATTCTTTGCGTTTTATCAAAATATCAAATTTAAAGAAGCCATGGCTCATAAAATATTACCAATAGTGGTAGTTAGAATTCATTGGAATAACAATCCGGATATTGGTTCCCTGATTGATTTGGGAATTGATTTCACATGTTCCCTCGAGCGAAAGAGCCCGGGCTTTCATATTTTTCAGCCCGGAACCTCCCATTCCAAGTTTAGGAACATCTATATCAAATCCGCTGCCATCATCGTTTATATCAATTTGGAGCATCTGATTTTGGCTTGAAATGACAATACGAAAATGCTGACATTGTGCATATTTCAAACTATTGTTTAAAGCTTCCTTAAAAATGAAAAAGATGTTTTTCAATTGTTTTGGGTTCAATTTTTCCGCATTCAATTCTTCCGGCATTTCAATTTGAAAGAATATTTCATGTTTGGTTAGTGTGATTGCTGCATAATCTTCAATGCGTTGTTTAAGTTGTTTTAGGTTACCATGTTTATCATTCAAACTCCAGACAAAATCGCCCATTTGCACGACCAACTCTCTGGATATCAAATGTATCTTTTCTAATAAATCAGTGACACTTTCTTGCCTCAGCTCTCGTCTTCTGGCAATTTCGCTATACAGTGAAATGCTGCTTAAAAGTGCTACCAATATCATCATGAAGATCTTGTGAAATGCCACTTTTCACCGTCGCCATTTTGTGTATTTGGTTTACGCGGTATTTATATAAACTATAAACAAATCCGAATAATAGTGCGCACAGCAACAAAGCAAACCACCAGGTCTTATAAAATGGATTAGAAATGGTAAAATGACAATGCAGAATATTTGACGAAAACTGGTTATTTCCCATTTGGGCCCTGATTTGTAAATGATATTTACCCGGCGCAAGATTGACAAGGTGCAACACGCCTTGGGTACTAACCGATTTCCATACCTCATCCGGCACATCGTGCAATTTGTACGCATAGTTAATTTGCCTATTCCGGTTAAAATCAATGGCACCAAATTCTACGGTGATGTTGTTTTCATTATGCGACATTTGGAGGGGGTGATGGTTTATTTCAAATGCCTGGAGTGGAAGGAATTTCCCATTCATCGAAACAGATAATAATCTAACCGGTGGTGAAAATGGGAACTTCCTGAATGAATCAGGATGAAAATAATTCATGCCATTCACACCGCCAAAAAACATCGTTCCATCATCAGCCAAAGCATATGAACGAGAATTAAATTCCCAAGCCTGCAATCCTTCACTCAATCCATGATTGGTAATTTTTTGGGTATTTCTTTCAAATTCGCTGATACCCTTGTTAGTACTCATCCATAAATTTCCATGTGCATCAGGAAGTAATCCATATACATAATTATTTGCCAATCCATTTTGTTCGTTAAAAAGTGTGGTTTCATTCCGTTGTAAATGATAACGAACTAAACCCATATTCGTGCCCATCCACAAAATTTGATCATTTTGACACCAGATTGACTTTATCAAAAATTCAAACTGAAAATTTCGCTTGGTCACATATTTGTTATTTTCATACTGAATAAAAAATAATTGATTTTTCATATTTGCGACGCACACTTGCCCATGAGGCCCTTTGGCGATGGTGGAAATATTCATATGCTGAAATTGGCTGACTGTATCAAATACGGTCTGATGCAAATCATTGGAAATTGAAAACAAGCCCTTATCTGTCCCGCAAAGAATGCGTGGATTATCCTCAAACAAATAAACATAATAATAAAATTTGGTGTCATTGAGCGCGTGAATGCTTGCCAATTGATCTTTGGAGTAATACAAACCAACATCGGACGCCATCCAAATTGTACCTCGACTATCTTTTATAGCATGATACACCGAACTCTCCTTGAAGTTCTTGGGTAAATGATAAATCTGTTTTTGTCCAGTTTGAATTTCGTATTTCATAATTCCGAGCTGATTAAAACAAATCAACATCTGATTGCTGTCTAATGCACACATACTCCAAACTGAATTCATTGCGGTATTATATTCACTTCCTAGTTGTATGAGTTTAAATTGTTGAAAAGCCAGATTGGCCTGATCAATTCCTTGAGGATCTGCATTTACCCATAAGTTATCTTCATCATCAAGAAACAAGGAAGTAACGACGTTTTCGCTTAAACTGTTTTTATTCCCTGCCTCCTTTTTGTAATGCGCGATATACGCTTTTGGTTTTCATATCAAAAACCCAAAGTCCATGCCCATCTGCACCACACCAAAGTCTGTCGGCCCTGTCTTGTGCCATGGCGGTAAAAGCTTCGGCAGGATGTCCATTTTGATAACCTTTATAGGTAACGAATTGATGTGATTGTGTATCTAATGACATCAAACCATTTTGCCCCGCTAACCAGAGTAACCCTTGTTGATCGAAATGACTGACCCAGAATAATAGTTTGGTTCCTGCCAAATTTTTTTCGTGGGATGAAAAAAAATATTGGATTTTTTTACTAGGTATGTCGATCAATCTAAGTCCATCTCTGCCAACCGTATGAATCAATTTTAAGGGTTGATAAAATTGTTTTCGTCCTCCATTTGGTGAAACAAAGTGTTGCATTTGGCCCTGTACAAACGAATAATTTGTCACTTTATTGGTCTTCAAATTCAGAGATGCCAATTTGGTGTTTTGATAGGTAAACCATAACTCATTCCGATGATCGATAAAAAACGGGTAATAACGGTCTCGGATTATTTTTCCAGAATCATCCACACAATACACTTGCTCAAAGGTATTTTTACCCGGATTATATTTGTTTAAGGCTTCATAGGTACCTACCCAAATATTTTCATCTTTATCTTCTATGATTGCTGCCACCCGAGAACCTTTAATCCAATTCTTCTGATTAAAATTGGGTTTAAATACTTTAAAAGATCTGCCATCAAATCGATTTAAACCGTCCCATGTACCGAACCAGATAAATTTTTTGCTATCCTGATAAATCGCATAAATCGACCCTTGCGACAAACCATCTTCGGTAGTATAATGCTGAAAAAATAATTTATCGATTTGTCCAAAGGTATTTAACCCGATTAACTGCAAGCTAAAACCGACTATGACGGCAAACCATCTTAATTTTTTGAAAGTCGATTTTATCATATACACATCAAACTTCCGTTTCGACGCATTATATATCACCAATGGCACAGCAGGTAAAAAAGCCTGTTTCTGAAAACGGGTCTTTTCCCTGATTCTTTGAATTTAATCAACAACCACCTTTGTGATGTCATCCAATAAATTCCCCGAACCAAATATTTTCAGAAGGAATAATAAACTTCCATTCATTATCTAGGGTAAACAAATAAGATTACTTTTATCAACAAAATTCAAATTAACACTCTTAACTAAAAATCAACCCCATGCCAAACACAATCATCAAACTCATCGTAAACACAGATGTTCTTCAGCAATTATCCCAGCAAGCCGGAAGCCAATACAATTATAATCCACTAAATAATTCCTGGGCCAAAATCAGGCTTGAGGGTGATGGAGTGGGGGATCAACCACCTGGCACAACGGACCCCTCCGACTATAAAAGTACTGTATATGTGGGTGATACGCTCACTTTTAAAGGTGAATTGGATAGTGCAGTAAATATTCCTGAAGGCACCCCGACACCAGTCATCAACATTACCGGTATTGAATGGTCGGGGGAAATTACTAATCTAAATAACAATAGTGATACCAGGATTTTTGAGCAACACAAAATAGATATGCCTGAGGATGGCGGAAATTTTTTAAGGTTTGACATTCAGCGAGCATTTCCTAAATTGTTAGATTTCCAGAATTTTACCATTCACTTTGTGATTAGCTATCGAGCCCGTTTGCTGGATCCAAAAATTAAAGTGATTGCCAGACCGAATGCCTGATAGGTTGTTAACAATAAAGCACATGATCATTTCAACGAAAACCAGCTCCTATAAAAAGTATCTGGTTTTCGTCTTTCTATTCTTTTCCTTTCTGCCACTTTTTAGTCAAGAACAACGTGAATTGGATAGTTTATTGAACTGCTATTCCTCCAGTACGAACAACAAGCAAACGAATTTAAACCTCATCAAGCTCATTGCAGATGCTTATAACGAACCGGAAGAAAAACTATTTTATAGTCAGCTACTCATTCGGGAAGCAAAAAAAGTAGACTCAACAGGGCATGTGTTTGCCGGTTTAACCTTGCAAGGTTCCGCATTTCTATTAAAAAGTGATTATACCAAAGCCTTAGAAAGTTTTTTAGTAGCCGCCCGTATCGCCAAAAAAGGGATACAAACCGGATCAGTTTATATTCAGATTGCCGATGTGTATTCGCTGATGCAAAATCATAGCTCGGCAGTAAAATATTACAAGAATGCACTGACAATTCTTAAAAATGAAAAAGATACCTTGGCCTGGGCCGCAGCACTCTATAATTTAGGCGATGAATATTTAAAAGCAGAATTACCAGACTCTGCCATTGCTTATACCCTTGAAGCGCAAAGCCTCTATACTCGTTTAAAATATAAAATTGGGGAAGCATATTGTTTGGGAAATTTGGGGGTCCTTTATTTAAGGAAAGGAAATCTAAAACGCGGAGAGGAATACCTGAATCAATCCATACCACTCCTGGAATCGCTAAATGAATATGCAGCTATCTGTGAGTTTACCCTCATGATGTCGAAAAACTTTCAATTTAAAAACAATATCGCCGCGGCAAAAAAATATGCACTTCGAAGTTTAGCGATGGCAAAAAATTATGGCCTTAAAAAAGAAATTAGCGACGCCTACTCCATGCTTTCCGAATTGTATGAACAATCAGGTAACCGACTCGTTTCATTGAGTTATTATAAAGACTATATCACCTATCGTGATAGCTTTGCAAATTTGGAAACCGTACAAAAAGTAGCCGACCTGAGAACCGATTATGAAGTAGCTAAAAAACAAAAAGAAGTTGATTTACTAAATACAAAAAACAAATTACGTTTGGCAGAACGAAATGGATTTGTATTTGCTTCGCTCTTATTGGTTGTGATTCTCTGCTCGAGCATCTGTTATTATACCCAACGCGCTAAACGAAACAAATTACTGGCCGCACAAAAAATGCAAGAAGCAGAAATTTTGCATCAGAAAAATTTAATGCAATCGGTAATCACCTCCCAGGAAACCGAGCGAAAAAGAATTGGTATGGATTTGCATGATGAAGTGGGCGCCGCGCTTTCGACATTGCGAATGACCATAGACCGGGATGCTGAAAAATTGCCCGGTTCGGAAAAAGTAACGGCCAACTACAAATCAGCCATCGATAAAATTATTACGAATATGCGACATATCTCGCATGCCCTATCACCACGAATCTCAGGCAGTTATGGATTTTACGATGCCATTCATGAACTGGCGGATAGTGTGAATATTTCAGACCATTTAACCATGACGATTCAGTTCGATGAATCCAATCTGCCTAAATTTTCAGACGATCAAACTTCAATGGCCCTTTACCGGATTATTTCCGAATTGGTCAATAACACCCTTAAACATGCGCAGGCCAAAAGCATTTACCTGGAGGTAGAGGTTCTTAAAAACGATCTGCTACTTACCTATCGCGATGATGGAATAGGGCTGGCAAAAAGCGCTCCTTCCTCTTCTACTGGCATGGGTATGAATAATATCGAGAGTCGATTAAATCTTATTCATGCCAATTGGCAATTAAACAGTCCTGCTAAAGGCGGATATGAAATTATTATAAACGTTCCCATCAATTAATTGGATATGCAACCTAAAATCAATATCGCTTTGGCAGATGATCAGATTCTTTTCCGTGAAGGCATTGCTTCTATCATTAAAAATGAAGATGATTTTCATCTGCTCATGGAAGCAGATAATGGATTAAACTTTCTCTCTAAACTAGAAAGCACTCAGGAACTTCCAGACATTCTGCTCATGGACATGGAAATGCCGGATATGGATGGCATGCAACTCAATGAAGAACTGCGTAAAAAGTTTCCTTCCATCAAAGTCATTGTACTATCGGTACATGCTAAGGAACGTTTGATGGCGCGTATGATTCAAGCCGGTGCTTGTGGTTATCTCTTAAAAAATTGTAATAAAAACGAATTACTGGGTGCCATTCGTGCAGTATTTAACAATGGCTATTATATAACACCGAATGTACTTCAGGCGATACAGTCACCGAGTGCCAATACCAAAGGCCTCACCAATATCCAATCCATACCTATCGATTTGTCGCCACGTGAAATAGAAGTCCTTAAACTCATCTGTGAAGAATTCAGCAATGCGGAAATTGCGGAAAAATTATTTCTGAGTGTCCGCACGGTAGATGGACACCGGAATAACTTATTGGCGAAAACCGGTTGTCATAACACCGCAGGCTTGGTGCTTTTTGCCGTGAAGCATCGGATATTCGAAGTGCTATTTTAGGGCTCCCTTCGAGCAGGCTTTTTTACCTGTTTTCAATTTCGGGTTTTTCATCTCTGATTCATCTATACACTTATGGGTTCCTTTGTATTGTCAAAAGGAAATAATTCCATGACTCCACAGGAAAGCCGAAAACTGTATAGAGTAAGCAACAACCCTTTAAATAATCACCACATGAAATCGCTCATTATCCTCTTCACATTATGCGTCACCCTGACACAAATTTCTTATGCCCAAGCTTCAACATCAAGCCGACACCGGGTATTGTCGGGAAAATATACGCTTGACCTCGTGCATATCATTTCCGCATCCGGAGAAACATTAAACCTGGAAGCAAATTTTCCCGGATTGGTTAAATCCTCCATTGATCTGTCTGTACAACACAGTGATGGAACAAGTTCTATAATCAGTGTGAACAAATTACTGAGTAAAAAGAACCATCCGCTTTATTCGTCTCAAACGGGAATCACAGGATTCCAATTAAAATCCTTGCAGCTACAATTTAATGCTTTCGGAGAAAATTATAACTTCCAATGGAATAGTGCTTGGGGACAGTTTCGTGTGACCAAGGCTGGTGTTGACTACAACTATGCCAATCTGGCCCAAATGGAAAATACATCATTTCAAGTGATCCAAGTTGCGCCTGAACAAGCCAATCCCTTACCTACTCCATTTGTGGTTCAAGGAGAATAAAGGCAAATTGATAACTTG
>JADJZY010000014.1 GCA_016715505.1 Bacteroidota bacterium | reverse complement strand
TTTTTGTACTTTCTGACCAAAAAATATTTCCATATCACCAAATTGTTTATCGGTAATACACATGATTCCGATATGGCCTTTTTCGGGGAGAATACTTTTTACACGTCTTATATGTACTTCCGCATTTTCTTTACTCGGGCAACGTAAATACATGCTGAATTGAAACATGGTAAATCCATCTTTCAGGATTCTTTTTACGGAAATCGGCATAGATTTTACGTTCCTGTTTGGGTTTCAGTTGGTAAATCAAAAAGACCAATACCCACATAATTCTATATTTATTAAATCTGTCGTACATCTTGTACCGATTTAAGAGTTAACTACTTGAGAACCGGATACTGAATTTTCCGAATCTCCCCGGCAAAACATTTAGACAGGCTGGCTGTTGTGCGCTGAACCGCAACCATCAAAGGGCTTTTCTGTCGGTCAATTTCCACATCCAATGTTGGAATTTGTAATAACTGTGTCTTTATGTTTGTGCCCATATCCAGAAAATGCCCGTTTTGATCAATAATTTTTACCACGAGTTGATCTACAAAGGGCCGGTAAGGTTCCATGATATCATCGG
Organism: Bacteroidota bacterium; assembly: GCA_016715505.1. Taxonomy (GTDB): domain Bacteria; phylum Bacteroidota; class Bacteroidia; order Chitinophagales; family Chitinophagaceae; genus OLB11. The sequence continues at coordinate 66,080 of JADJZY010000014.1, read as the reverse complement.
CGAGGCAAAAGGCATTATACTGATTGCGATGGTGTATACCCAGGGTGGGTAATAATCCGCTTCCTACCAAACTTCGGGCTACGATGGCCCTTAAAATGGCATAACCATAGTTGAGTAGGTGATTGGGCGGGAGGCCGAAACGGTCGCGGGCAAATTCAGGAATTGGGTAAAAACCTTATTCCAATAATACACAGCGGCCCGTGCTTCCCGGTTCGTGGTGTCTCCACTTTTTACTTCCTGTACCCATCTTTTCATATTGCCCACTTCAATACCTTGTTTTTCGAGCAATGCAGTCTGATTTTCTATTTTGCATTCGATAGTTTGTTGCCAAAGTTGTTTGAGCAGGGGTTTACTGGCCTGAATTTGTTCCTGAAATTTTTGACTTTGCAAAGTATGTCCATCTTAGTTAAGTAATAAACCACTTGGATGATGGGTTTGATCGCAGGTGATAAGGGCAACATTGTGATTTAATAATTTGGCGATAAGGGCCTGACTGATGGTGATTTGTTGGTGATCTAGTATTACTACGCCAATATCTTCTATGGGAATCGTTTTTCGTCTTGATCTAAAAGCCTTACAAACCAATTGTTCCAATTTAGTGCTCAAGTATAATCGGATTTCCAAAATAGAGGTGCTTGATCATATAATTTGTATTCGACCAAGATTGGTTACTAAGACTTTAATGGGGTTTCTTGTTTTCCACGCGTCAAGACTTTGAATAATTATCAGTTTCCCAAGTTGTTTTGATTGCATCTCATTTTTTAGGCCATTGTATTTGTCATCTACCTTTGTTTCAATATGGTGCCGAAATTGATAGTTTTTGGTGGCTATTGCATTTGTCCTATATAGGTGCTTATTGAGCAGTTTATAATTATTTCCTGCAATTGCATTTTTAACCTCTTCATGCCCTAAACCAAAAATAAACATTTCATTTCGTTGCATAGAGGTTACATATTCCCATTCATCATTTGGTAATTGTTCTTTAAACTCTTGCGTTACAGTATCATCTGGTAATTGTAATAACCTATCCCAAACTGCTTTGGGCTTTGTAATTACTGTATTATGTTGAATGTTTAGTCGATCTTCCTTTGTAAAATGTGTATGGAAGAATGCTTTGCGCTCCACACAATGCCAAAAGGTTGCAGGGGTCAAATAATTCTCCTTCTTGTTTTTATAAATAGCAATGTGATGATTGTTTTTGTTTGCAGCAAGCCAATGTTTTCCATTTTGATCTTTCTTAACAGGTTCTACAGATTTTAAGGCAGTGTATAAGCGAACGGAATGTATTGGTATTTGTTTAGTTTCATCCAACCCAAAGAATTTCTTTAAATGCCTCTTTCCTTATTACCATTTTGAGACAAACGTTCTATAACTTTTTCTTTTATTTTTTCATCCACGATGTAAACGGCGTCTTTAGATGTTATACTAGTTATTGGGTATTTAATTACAACTTCTTCAGTCCAACATGTTGCCCATTCCAATTTGATTTGCTTTTTATCATCTAAATAGATTGGATCTTTTTTAAGAGAGGCAATGGCTTTTTTTACATCAAATCCATGTGCATAGAGTCTGTTTTTTACAAGATGTTTTATGTTCTTTTTAAAAATTAAATCGGAGTTTTCGAATAAATATTTTAACGGAAATTTTATCAATTCGTTTTTCTTGAAGTCTTTAGCTAAAGTTTTTATTTTACCATATACACTTTGTTCGCTCAAAGCACCTCTTGGAACCAGTACGCCTTTTTCTAAATTTTTTCCTGTTGCTTTTCTTTTGCTTATTGTTGCAACCTTTTTACCAGCTTTGAAAGACACAAATATTGATGAAACAGCCTCCTCCACTTGTTTAGTGTTAAAAGGCGTATGTTTAACTAAGTGCTTTCTATTAATGATAATTTTTCTTTGTACACTTCGTCTTTGATATCAGATAACATTTCATTTCGCGTATGTTCTGCATTTAATGTATTTAAACGTTGAATGAATCCTTGTTGTGTACAAGCTACTGTAAGGGCATCAATGGCATGATGCCTATGATCATCTGTTTACTCCAATTGGGAATTATCTCTTTATTATACTTATGACCATTATTTTCATATTGTTTAATTTCTGTCAGTCCATGCTCTCTGTATTTTTCTATACTTAAGTTCATCAACACATCTTCCCAACCCCATAACCTGCGCAATAGCGAGGTAATATTACCGGTGGTGCTATGCACATTTCTACAAATAGTATTTAAGATTTCAACTGCCTTTCGTGCTATATATCTTGTTTCATTAATTTGACGGCTAATAAAATCTTGCGGAATATCTTCTTTTCTCCATTGGAGTCTATCAAATTTGCTTTTACTTATTTTTCCGGTTAAGCAATGTACACTTTCCTCGGTTTTTGCCTTGTCTGCTTTATCATTTTTATACAGCAGATTAATAGTAGTCAAATAAGTATCTAATTTTTCATCCCCTTTGCTGCGCATATAATCAAATGCGGTCTGGGCATTTTTAGCTAATTTGCCATTGCAAGCAGTATGAGCAATAGTTTTGTTGGCATAGCTATCATCATAGAAAATACTTTTTGGTATTATATGCTCCACATCACTCTCTACTCCGTTTAAGAAATTGGCAACAGTTATAGCTTCATTACAATATAAGCATCTACCTTCCACCTCATGCCACAAGCGCCATTTCTCAATATTTTTTCTACTCGCCCTTACCTTATAGTCTTTCTCCAATCGTTCCGCTATTTTTTCATTTTGTTTTGTACGTTGGTTCATCGCATTGAAATAATCATTTCGCTCTTCTTTACTTTGCTTAAGTTCCCTTGATAATTCAACCCTTATTTCATCAGGTTTGCCATATTCTTTGATTACAGCGTTCACCAAATTGATCATTTGATTGAGTATTTTCTCTACTATTGGTTGGCGCAGCGCGTTTTTCTGTAAGGGTTTCAGTTCATCTTTTAAAGGTTTAATCAATTTTTCATCTTTTGTTTCTGAAAACGAATGATTATAACCCACTAATTCCATAGCTGTGCTATAAACTGAACCTTTCATTAGTTCTGGTAAAATTTTTCGTAGGGCTTTATTCGACTTATTGCCATACCCACTTTTGATAAAGTCAATCTGGGCAAGTGCAGTTGCATAATTTATTGGTAAATTAAATTTCTTTTGAAGGGCGTTTATTTTCTCCTGTTTATCTTTTATAGAATAGCAAACATGCCATAAAACATATAAAGGCTGATGTTCTATATTCTTATCAATTTGCACTATATCGATTAGTTCTCCTGTACTTTTATCCAAATGGCTTCCTTGGATTTGTGTTAAATGAAATGCAGTGAGTTTTTCTTCTAGGTCATAGCCATCTAATGCTTTTTTTTATAGAGGTCAAAGTTAAATTGCCTTGAATTCCTTTTTTTTCTTGAATTCTTTGTCTGAATAGAAGCCTTCATTTTTTTAATTCCCAAAATTTTAAACAACTCCGTTTCCGATAAATTTACGTTTTCATTCAAATAATCAAATAGTTCTTTTTTGAATGGGCTAATATCAAAAACTTCATGTTTTCTGACATTGGGATTAATTCTTTTAATCGTAATGTTGTTTATACTTTCCCAAATTTTAGCTACTTGAAACAAAGGAGAACTACGCGGGGCAACCTTGGGGCCAACAAAGTTCTTTGCCCTCCTTTGTTTTTTTGTAATAAATCCTTCAAATTCGCAAACAGAAACTAAATCCTTTTTTGGGATTTTAATTTACGTTGAAAATAAATAATACGATCTCTTACTTCTACTTTTAATTCATCCGTTAAAAGCGAATGATATTTAGCTTGTTGCTCCCATATTTGATTAAACTCATCTATGTACGCTTCACGATGATAGATTTGTTCCTTGATACGGTAATACTTTTGCGCAGAGATATGTTCTTCTAGTTCTTTGTAAAAAAATTGACCTACGGTTTGTTTTCCTTTAATATTGGTGTAACGACTATTTATTGTAGCTACAAAATCTCTTTGTTTCTTGTCTTCGCTATCATCTGTAGATGCATGCTTGTACCTCTTTTTGATTCAATAGCTGAAACAACCTTCCTAATTCTTTTAAGGTTATTTTTCATTTGCCGCTCTGCTCCGTAAGCTATATAATTCTAAAGCAGATAGCGAAATCAATTCATTATCCGGCAACATCTCGTTTTTCTTCAAAAAATTAAATAGGTATTTTCTTCTTAGTTGATATCGGTCTAACAATTTTCTAGCTGTTCTGGCTGCTGTTCTACTTTGATTCTTGCTTTCACCAGTTCCCTTCAGAAAGTCGTCCCCTTCTGTATCCGAATAGGGTATGATTCTGCTTCCCATACCTAGTATTTTCTTATTCTCAGCATCAACCAATGCCCAACCGATACTATTTGTACCGAGATCTAATCCTAAGATTGTTTTTTTCATAGATAAAAAGTTTTGTAAATCGAATATAATAATTATTTTTGAAATACATTTTGAACCTTTTCACAATAAGGATTATTCCGTAGTGAAAACTTTTAAGTCGGGGTAACTCGGCTTTTTTTTGTGCATATACTTTAGCGGTCATCAAAATTTGGGTTGAATGCAGCTATAACTTCTTTTCATCAATTCTCATTTTCAAGGCTTGGTTATGCCCCATAAAAAAACGCACCTTATAAAAGATGCGTTTCTAAAAAGTATCGTTGCAAAAATTAATGACTCACCATCACTTGTTCAACATGCGAATTGCCTTTGTTGTCGAACAACATGAGATGGTACATGCCATTCGCCAATTCCTGTACATTGAGTTCAATATTGTTTTTACCCTGCGTGGCATTGATTTGTGCACTGTTGATCACGTTGCCTTGCATATCAATCAGGGTGTACAATATTTCCTGACTATCCTCAACTTCAAATTGAACGCGTGTTGTTTTCGAAGCAGGGTTAGGGATATACGCTTACACCTTGTATGGTATTCAGGATATTTTGGGTGCCGGCAAGGATATTGGATGTCAGATGACAAGCTTGTATTACCGATTTGTTCGGCGCTTGTATCCAGGCTATCATACCCAGGGTAAAGAAGTTTTCTACTGAATGTTCGGTAGCAAGATTGATGACATTGGCCGCTTGTCCATTGGATGGTAAACGATAGTTGCCATTAAACGTATAACTGGATGTGATGGAATCCCATACGCCAATACTCACAGCAGGTAAAGTGGTTCCGTTTTCGTTGGGCAGCATTTTTTTCACCACATTGAAAAATTCTATTTCGCCATTGGTTTTTACATTGTTCACGGTGCGCTTTTCGTAAATGACCATATACAATTTGGCGCCGCTGATATTGATGAGTGGAGAGAAGGCAACGGTAGCCGTGAAACTATTGTTGTTTTGTACAAAGCGACCATTCATTTTAAACTGTGCAGGGATGGCCTTGGATGCACCATAAATTTGTGCGGTGAATGAAGATGCGTTATCGTCCCATCCGCCATCAATTTCCATACGAGGGATAGATGTGATACCATAAAACGATGAGCGGCGGTTAACGGTTTCAATCGTGGTATAAGGGTCGCCGGTGCTCGGAAAATCTTCCTGGTATTTTAAAGAAGCAAAGTCGGCTTCTGGAATGGTATCTACCACCGCATGAAAGTTTTCATTGCCGGGTTTACAAGGTGGGCATGTAGAACTGGTAAAAATTTCAAACAAAGGAATACGGGTTACGTTTTCACTCATCACCTGAACCGATTTGATTTTGTTGTCGTTCGCAGTATTGGCATCCGGGTTTGAACCATTGAGGTTTGTCGCCCATATTTCAATGGTATGATTACCAACGGTGGCATTCCAGGGTGTTGTGTGCGTGAAAGAATAAGTTGCCAAGGAAGCAATGCTCAGTCCATTGAGGGTAGCCGTCACCGTAGCGCCTCCATCTATTTTATAATTCACATCCATAGAGGTGATGGTCGTAGAACCCAAGTTGCGAATTTTACCGCTGATATTGGTATTGCCTGCAGCCAAATATTGATTGGTTGTAATTTCAGTGGCGGTTAAATCGTACGCAGGTTGTGTGCCGCTGATGAATGAGTAATAACTGTTGTCGATAGGTGTAGGATCGGTACCGGCAAGGCTGCTTATGTCTGGCGTTGCTACTGACAAGGCATTGCTACTATTGATTTGAATGCCGGCAGTCACCTTGTCGGTAGTGGCATATCCACCGGTACGATGGTCAACGATATGGATGGTATTGCTGCTCTCTTCGAGTACGATACTCCAATAAGTGAAATTACTGCCATCGGAAACGGTGGTTCCATAACCGTATGAACTGAATTGAATCCAGAGTTGACGGTTCGGTGCGCTTCCAAAGGTTTTGGTAATCACATTGTCGTTGGCACCAATGCCCCCCATGCCCCAGATACAAACAGACTGATCGGGAATGCTGGCATCAGGTAAAGTAGATTTGGTATAAGAAGGTGCAGATAGTGCCGTGCTTACATCAAAGGTTAAAATACCGCTTGAGGATACTTTAAATTGGGTAACAGCAGTACCATTGAATGAGAAGCTAAAAGGAATGCTTTGGTTTGCCGACCAGGTAGGGAGAGTATTGTTACCGGGTAGGATGATGGTCCAACCCGCAGGTAAACCACCGCCTGAGGGATATTCATTATCAACATTGATGCCTCCGGGATTGGTACCGGCATTGGGATTTGAAGTATCCAATATTGCGAAAATGCTTGTTGGCCCATCCAAAGGAATAAACTAAGAAGTAAGAGTTTTTTCATGCGGGGTAATATTTTATCTCTCAAATATACTTTTTTGGATATAAAAATGCAATACTCGACAGAAGGAAGCAGATGAAAGGGGTATGAGGCTGTCATTTTAAGTGCCTGCCTTGTTGTAAAACTTTAATATCGTTTAAATCACCACATAGAATTAATTTCCTCAAAAACTTTTTACCCTTATTTTTAGCAAATGAAAAAAATATTGTTAGTGGCTTTGTTGTTGCCCTTGCTGGTATTTGCACAAAATGACAAAACGAGTTTGAGTACATACGGATTAAATGCCAGCATGGGAATAGATAGTGCCTTGGCGGTAGAGCGCATTGAACAGGAAGAGAGTGATTTGAGCACACCGGAAATTAAAATATTTTTGAATGTAGGTGAGCGAATCACCATTACACAGCTGAACAAAAAAATGAATCTTGCCCTCATTAAATCTCAGTATAAACAAGTCCTTACGAAAAAGCACAAGAGTGTAACCATCAAAGCCCTGGTAAATTCCGGGAATGATTTACTCATAGAACGCACGTACAAAGACGATGGCGGAAAAATTTATAAGTTTTTGTTGCTTCGGGTGATTAAAGGGAAAGAGTATTTGATTGAAGGCAGCGAAACCAATGAGGAGTCGCTGGCACGTAAAATGATGGCATTGGCCAAAACCATAAAATAATCGCGGTTGTTGGTGAACCACGAAATGAAAATTATTTTTCGAATTGCAGGGAAGAAGATATCCATGAACATTCAGCAATTATTTTTTGTCATGATTTGTTGTTTGGCTTCATCGCAGGCATTTAGTCAATCTATTGCTCAACCAACGCCCAAAGAATATACGATGAAACGCCAGCAGTGGGTGGATAGTGTTTATCAATCTCTGCCTCTGGAAAAAAAGATAGCCCAGCTATACATGGCCATTGCCCATACCAAATCCAATATGCCCCATGTCGATAAGTTGGTGAAGGAGCTTGGCATTGGAGGCATTTGTTTTATGCAAGGCGACCCGGCTGAGCAAATGACCATCATGCGTGCATTACAGGCAAAAGCGAAGATTCCCTTATGGTTTTCGATGGATGCGGAATGGGGCATGGGTATGCGTTTGCCCAATGTAGGTAATCTGCCCAGGGCACTTACCATCGGTGCAGCGAATGATACCTCTTTAGCGCTTCGTGTTGGTCGGGCCATTGGGAGGCAGTTCCATCTCATGGGTATTCATATCAATTTTGCACCGGTATTGGACATCAATTCCAATCCCAATAATCCGGTCATCAATTATCGCTCTTTTGGAGAGAATAAAGAAAAGGTTAGCCAAATGGCTATGTATGTGATTCGTGGAATGCAGGAGTTGGGCGTGATCGCCTGTGCGAAACATTTTCCCGGTCATGGAAATACAGATGTAGACTCCCATTTGTCTTTACCACTCATCAAGGAGTCGTTCGAAAGTCTGGAGCGAACAGATTTGTATCCATATCGTTCACTCATTCCGGCCGGACTCAAAGCCGTCATGACCGGGCATTTAAGTGTACCTGCTTTGGATGCCACACCCAATCTACCGAGTTCGCTTTCATCAAAGGTGGTGCAGGATTTATTGATTCAGAAAATGGGTTTTGACGGACTGGTATTTACGGATGGCTTGAATATGTCGAGTGTTACAAAGCTGTATTCAAGTGCTGCCCTGGATTTACGAAGTTTGATGGCAGGCAATGATGTTTTGTTATTTTCCAAACACAGCGATCAGGGCATTGATACTATCCGCAGGGCTTATGAAAAAGGAATCATCAGCGAAGCCCGATTGTCGCTCAGTGTGAAGAAGGTATTAGCTGCAAAATATGATGTCGGGGTATTAAAAAATTTTAAGAAGGATACTACGGATATTGCCCGGGATTTAAATGATTCCCTTCCTGAAATCCGCAAGGCGGTTGCGCAAGCAGCCATCACTTGTGTGAATGATGAATTTGATTTAATTCAATCAATTCGCAAGTCGGATATCAAGGACATCACCATGGTTACTTTGAGCCAAAAACAAAATATGTTTGAAACGGAATTTGTCAGGCAGGGGCTTAAAAGTATTGTTCAATTAAATCTGCCCGATAGTAATAAACGCAAATTGCAATGGGAGCGAATTCGTTCGGCGTCAAAGGTGATCGTCAATGTGAGTGGTTTGCTACAGTCGCCGGCAAAAAATTTTGGTCTCGATTCCTTAAAATTAAGTCTCATTCAACAATTGGCAGAGCTTCCTAATGTATGTGTGGTCATTTTCGGAAATCCTTATGTTCTCCGAAATTTCTGCGATGTAAAATGTGCTTTGATTTGTTATGATGAAGAAACAGAAACTCAAATGGCTGCCATTGAAATATTTACCCGGAAAATGAATCCAAAAGGTCAGTTACCGGTGAGTGTTTGTCCGAAATTGAAAGAAGGGCATGCATTCAGAAGCCCTTCATGGTAGAAACAATGAATGATTAAAAAGGTTCAGTACGGGTAGATTCCAAGGCCTATTTTTCGATTCCATCAATTCCTGATTATCTTCGCGAAAATAAAACTGTATTCATATCATGCGAATTCATAAAGAAGGTTGGATGTATTGTGTGGTGGCTACCATTTTGATGTTGGCTTATACCTGGTTGTTACATATCAGTATAGAACAGTGGCCTATTATTTATTGGCCCTTACAAATAGCCGGACTGGCCTTGTGGTTTTGGGTATTCTGGTTTTTCGGATTCCAACCCGTGTTCAAACCTTGGATGAACAATTGGTGGTTTCGCCTTGTGATGGTAAAGTAGTGGTGATTGAAGAGGCTGTGGAAACCGAGTATTTTAAGGACAAACGTATTCAGGTATCCATTTTTATGTCGCCATTGAATGTACACGTCAATTTGTATCCTTTTTCGGGGATTGTAAATTATGTGCGTTATCACAAAGGAAAATATCTGGTGGCCTGGCATCCCAAATCCAGTACCGAAAATGAGCGAAGTACCGTTGTCTTAAAAGGAACTAAAGCCGAAGTATTGATTCGTCAGATTGCCGGTGCTGTGGCCCGCCGAATTGTTACTTATTCAAAAGAAGGCGAGCAGGTTCATCAAAATGGAGAATTGGGTTTTATCAAATTTGGTTCAAGGGTTGATTTATACCTGCCATTAGGAACAAAAATCAATGCCAAAATTGGTGATATTGTGCAAGGAGGTGTAAACGTGATTGCAACGCTTTCATAATAGGCAAGATGAAAGAAAATCTGGAAACCGGATATTGTCAGTTTACCAATCATGGAGTGCGAACAGCGTTGGGCGGAAAAATAAAACTAGGCGCATTTGTGCTTGATCTTATTCAACATTATCGTAAGAAGCCCGCTCAATTGCAATATACCTTTGTGACCGACGAATTTCTTTACGAAATGAATCTGCAATACTTGCAGCATGATACTTATACCGATATCATCACCTTTGACCTGAACGAAGCAAAAGGTTCCATGATCATGGGAGATATTTATATCAGCGTGGATCGGGTGAAGGAAAATGCTCGATTAGCGAAACTTCCTTTCAACAGGAACTACATCGGGTTATCTTTCACGGCGCATTGCATTTGTGTGGATTTGGGGACAAAACACCTGCTCAGGCCAAAAAAATGCGGGCCTTGGAAGATGAATGGCTGTTAAAGTATTTTGAAGGATGAACGCCTGACAATGGAAATTGATTTATTTTTAAACCCTTTACAAACTGATTTGATCCATAAACATGAGTCTGAAAAATAATTATGTGGCTATTATGGCTGGCGGAATAGGTAGTCGCTTTTGGCCTGAAAGTCGCAACGATCATCCCAAACAATTCTTAGATATTTTAGGTACCGGTAAATCGCTGATACAATGGACTTACGAGCGTTTTAAAAATATTTGTCCGAATGAAAATATTTTTATCATCACCAACGAAGCGTACATACCTACTTTAAAGGAGCAGCTACCCGGTTTGTCCGACAATAATATCCTGAGTGAACCCTCCCGTAAAAATACGGCTCCCTGCACGGTTTATATCACGCATAAACTCAAAGCGCTCAATCCGAATGCGAATATTATCATGAGTCCTGCGGATCATCTCATATTTGATGATCGGAAGTTTGAACGAGATATTATAGATTCTTTAGATTTTGTTTCCAAAAATAAAGTTTTGGTGACCCTGGGTATTAAACCCACCCGACCGGATACTGGTTATGGTTACATTCAATATGATACGAACAAAAGCAGTGAACGATTATATCAGGTAAAAACTTTTACCGAAAAACCTTCCCATGAATTGGCTGAAACATTTATTCGTAGTGGCGACTTCCTGTGGAATGCCGGCATCTTCGTTTGGAATGTAAATACCATCATTGATGAAATGCAGAAATATCTGCCGGAAATGAATGAGTTATTTGCCAACGTGAAGAGTTACAATACACCCGATGAAAAGACCGACATTGAAGTGGTTTATCCGCAATGCACCAATATTTCGATTGATTACGGAATCATGGAAAAATCAAAAAATGTGTGGGTGATTCCTTCCTATTTTGGGTGGTGTGATTTGGGTACCTGGAATTCGGCCTATGATAATTCGCAAAAAGATTATTTAGGCAATGCGGTATATGGCGACAATGTGATGATTATTGATGCTTCGCAATGTATGGTAAAAGCGCCTGAAAATAAATTGCTGGTACTACAGGGCTTGGAGGGATTTATTGTGATAGATACTGATGATGTGCTCCTCATTTGCGAACGGAACCGCGAACAACAAATTAAAGATTATGTTGCAGAGGTTAGAAGGAATAAAGGCGACCGATTTTTATAAATAAATACTTCAAAAGGAATGCGATCAAAACTTCCTGATATAGGTACCAATATTTTTAGTGTGATGACGGGTATGGCGCGTCAATACGATGCCATTAACCTCGCACAGGGATTCCCGGATTTTGCCGTTTCGGATGAACTGGTTGATGCCGTTCATCAAGCCATGCAAAAAGGCATGAACCAATATGCTCCCATGCCGGGTATTCCTGAATTGCGTGAAGCCCTAGCACTGAAGTACCGTTCATTATATGGTTGTCATTGTCATGCAGAAACAAATATCACCATCACACCCGGGGCTACTTATGCTATTTATACAGCCTTGGCGACCATCATTGAAGCGGGAGATGAAGTGATTGTGCTGGAACCCGCTTATGATTCATACATTCCCAATATTGTTGTACAAGGCGGCATTCCGGTATGTGTACCTCTGATTGCACCAACATTTGCGATAGACTGGCAAAAGGTGAATGAGGCCATTACAAGCCGAACGAAAGCGATTATTATGAATACACCCCATAATCCGGGGGGCTATGTATGGACGAAAGAAGATATGCTTGAACTTCAAAAAATTGTACAAAGAAGGCAGATTTATGTGATCAGTGATGAGGTATATGAGCATCTTACTTTTGATGGCCGGAAACATGAAAGTGTATTGGCCTATCCGGAATTGTATGCTAACGCATTCGTGATCTATTCGTTCGGAAAAGTATTCCATGCGACTGGATGGAAAATGGGATATTGTATTGCGCCGGATGGTTTAAGTAATGAGTTTCGGAAGATGCATCAGTTTCTCTCTTTTTCTTGCAATACACCCATGCAATATGCTTTGGCCGAATATTTAAAACATCCGGAACCTTATCTGCAACTGTCGGATTTTTATGAGGCCAAAAGAGATTTTTTTCTGTCTTTAATTCGTGATTTGCCTTTTACCATCCACGAAAGAAGCGGGGGACATATTTTCAAACCATGGGATATGACAAAATCAGTCCATTGGGGGATAAAGAATTTGCAGCATGGTTAACCCGTGGAATCGGTGTGGCCTGTATCCCTTTCAGCGCATTTTATCAATCCGGTAAAGATGATCATTTGGTGAGATTTTGTTTTGCCAAAAAGGAGGAAACCTTGATAGAAGCCGCAAACAGATTAAAGAAATTGAACGCGTGCATTTAATCCGATACCCTTTGAAATTCATTGGTTCATTAGATGATAACTTTATCGGGGCAATTACACTTTAAAACAATTCACTTGCTATTTAGTTGAAAGTATCCGATAGTTTTTGTCGTTTCTTTGAAAATATTCAATTCTCCTATCATGTCAAATCATAAATGGAATGCTTTGAGAAGTAAATCGAAATCAAAACGTTTTGAATGTCAGCCTTGCCCATATATGATTTATATTTAACATCAACTTGAATGAATCTGCTATGAAAAAAGTCAAATTTAAATTTTATCTCCTTTTTAGTTTGGCGTCTTTTTGGGTTTCCTGCACAAAGCCTTACAAATACAAAGCTTGTTTTACGACAACCAAAGACACATTTGCGGTTGGTGAAACTGTAGTTTTCAAAAATTGTTCTGATTTTGATGGAGGCTATACGGGCTGCTTTTGGGAATTGGGAGAAGGACCACCGAGTCGAAGAAATAGCCAATATCTGGAAGATGTGCAATACACGTACACCTATTCAGGAGTCAAAACAACTTCATTGCTTATCGGGGAGAAGGAAAATGGCGACAAGTTTATTAAGGTCATTATTGTTAAATAGAGGCTGTTCTTTTAACCATTTGACTTTGTAGTTGTACTCCTTGAGGGAAGATGGCTGGTCACAATGAGTTTGGGGGGAGATAGTTGGAGGTGATGCATTTGGATACAATGCTTATTGGTCTTTTGATGAATTTCACGAATATATTTCTCGGAATGTCTTTTGCCATTGCCTTATTGCGAAGTGCGAATCATATATAATACAATCGGTAGTACGATGAAGGCAAGCCAAACTATGGTAAATCCCAGCAAACCAAAAGGACTCAGGTCCTCTCGCAATGGTTTCCGTAAAAAATTTCGCATGTATTTGATCACCACTTCTTCTCGTCCCGATTCTTGATGTTCTCCGGGTGTGATGATATTTTTAAAATTCGAAAGTCTTATGCCCATTTCATCGCGTATTTTCCAATAGTCGGCATCACTAAGTTGATCATACGTTTGTTTCGGATCAATGTTTTGAGCGGTCAATTCTTTTTGAGTTTCATAGCTTGAAAATGATTGATTAATTGTAAAACCAAAAAGAAAGGAAGTATCAACAAAGTATATTCACCGGCATAAATTGAATAGTACATCAATGCACCAATAGATACAAATAAAAATATACGCGTAATGGTATCATTATTTTTGAAATACAAATTTTGAACCAATCGGCCACCGTCCAATGGTAAAATGGGCAATAAATTAAATCCATTGATGACAACTAAATAGACAGCCAATTTATTGCTGTTCATCCAATCTAACTCAAAGGGGAATATCCATAATAGCATCCCTAAAATCATTCCCGGAAGTGGTCCGCTGAGTAAAACAATACATTCTTCTTTCTGACTGGCTTCCAATTTCTCACCTGTGGCCGCGCCGCCCAACAAGGGTATAAATAAGATGCTGACATCAGTGTATTTAAAAATTTTCATGGCTATTGCATGACCCAACTCATGTAACAAGATGATACCTGTTATCATTGAAAGTAAGTTAATGTTCCAATTGTAAATCATGCCAAACAATAACAGAAAGGGGAGTAGGCTGATTAAATTTTTCCAGGGATTCATGACTTGCGGATCATACACAGGCTTGGGCGGGTATGTTTTTTCGTCCCTGATATTAAGGATTGTTTCTTGTTCCATTTCGTTCTTTAATTAAATGAATCATCGTTTTCATCCCGATGCCTCAATACTTTTTTTCTAAATTGTTTTTGTTCGCCATGTTTCTTTTTATGGTTGAGACGCTGGGTATGAATATGTTTGGGAATTTTGGTGGCTTTTCTGATTTTAGGAGGAATCAGGGCCCGATTCACCAACTCATTCATACGCCTGATCGCTTCCTGTTTGTTTTCCAACTGGGTACGTGCTTTCTCTGCGACAATCACAAGACTACCATCACTTAAAATACGATTAGTCAAATGTTCCTCTACCAATTTTTTTTCTTCATCGCTCAGCAATTGACTGTATGACAAATACCATCGTGCTTCAACTTTGGTTTCTACTTTGTTGACGTTTTGCCCTCCTTTACCACCACTTCGGGAAGTTTTTAAGACGATTTCATTGCTTAGGTCGACAGACATCATTACTTTTAAATTCAGCAATCAAAGATAAGAGAATTATGCGGGCAGTGATACAAAGGGTTAGTCAGGCAAGTGTACATATTGATGGACAACTGAGAAGTCAAATTAAACAAGGACTCCTGGTTTTATTGGGAATCGAAGAACTTGATCAGGATGAAGATATCGAATGGTTATGTGCAAAAATCATGCGTATGCGAATTTTTAGCGACGCACAAGGTTTGATGAATTTAAGTTTGGAAGATATTCAGGGCGATCTTTTATTGATCAGTCAATTTACCTTACATGCTTCTACCAAAAAAGGAAATCGACCTTCTTTTATTCGCGCTGCCCGACCCGAACAGGCCATACCTTTGTATGAGAAAATGATTCAAGCACTGGAATCGAATCTGCAGAAAAAAATCGGGACCGGTATTTTTGGTGCTGATATGCAGGTTCAACTCATCAATGATGGTCCGGTAACGATTATCATCGATAGCAAAAACAAAGAATAAATGCAACTGAAGGAATTACAACAACAAGTGGACGCATGGATTAAAACCCATGGTGTTCGGTATTTTGATCCATTAACGAACCTAGGAATACTGATGGAAGAGGTAGGTGAAGTTTCACGGATTATGGTCAGGACATACGGCGAACAAAGTTTGAAAAAGAAAGAAGAATCCAAAAATCTGGCCGATGAAATGGCGGATGTTTTATGGGTACTCACTGCGCTCGCCAATCAGTGCGAAGTGGATTTGGAAGCAGCGATGAAGAAGAATTTTGAGAAAAAGACTGAACGAGATGCCGAGCGACATTTGTCCAATCCTAAATTAAATGACAAGCAGTTCTGAAAGAATCCCAAACAGAAAATTCCCCAATAGTTTTTCCCCTTGATATCGCTTTGATAGAACAATTTCAACTTTATGTAATTGTGACAACGGCAATGACATCGGCAATGAAATCGGAAATGGAGATGTATTACAACATATAGAATCGATATCGCAACGAAGAAATTACATCGCCATCTTGTGCTGCTTCTCCTTGACCGGCATGCAGATGTTGTATAAATTCTTTACGCAACTTGAACATTTTTCTGCGATGAATCAGAGAAATATGAAACAGAATCCATCCCGGTAGAAAAAACAATAGACTTAACCAAATGGCGTATTTACGATATTCATGCTGTAAGTGTTTATGATGCACATAGGATGTCAGAATATCCTCTAACAGAAGTGCTCGTTTCGAATCAGGCATGTTGGTGTAATTCTTTTACTTGTCCGCGTAAAATGAAACCCGCAATAACACCGAATACAAAGCCGCCAATATGAGCCCAATAAGCTACGCCGGCACTCTCGGCTGCAGCTGTGCTCAGGGTGCCAACACCCGATACCAATTGCTGGATAATCCAGAATCCCAGAAAATAAATGGCCGATACCCGGAAAGTGGTCAGAAAAAGAATAAACAAAATCCGAACCCTCGAACCCGGATACATCACCAGATAGGCACCCAAACAAGCTGCAATGGCTCCAGAAGCGCCTACACAGGGCACCTGACTGCCCGGACTTAAAAAGGCATGGGCCAGGGAAGCAATAACTCCTCCACCCACATAAAAGATGAAATAACGAAATGAACCAATACTACTTTCAATATTGTCGCCAAAAACCCAAAGGAAAAGCATGTTTCCCAACAAATGCATCCATCCGCCATGTAAAAAAATACAGGTAAATAAGGTATACAAATCTTGAAAGGAAGTGATTTCAGCTGGAATACTGCCATAGGTAAAAATGAATTGGTTTAATGCAGCTTCAGGTAAACTGAATTCGTAAAAGAATACCGCCACATGAACGATAATGAAGAGGTAGTTCAGAATCGGTTTGCTATGGCCTTTGACATTGTCGTCGCCAATAGGAAAAAACATGGCTGTAAATTACATTTTATTCAGATAAAATCGAAGGCTATCGGTGTCAACCTCTTTATAAAAAGTTTTTTGCAAAAAATGATCCTTATTGTAAACCATGATTTGCGGGATGCCTTTATATTCAAAAATTTCTTTGGTCACATCCGAGTTGTCGGCCGAAACAATGATATTTTTTTGATCATGAATACCAGTGCTCTCTGCAAAAGTTTTTAGTTCGCCCAGTAAATTTAAACCGGTGATAAACACAAATTGTACATCCAGAAATTGATTGATATGGGCTTTTATTTTTTGAGCCACTTCCGCACAATGTCCGCAACTCGGATTAAACAACACCAATACGACCGGTTTGCCAAAAGGAATATCTCTGGAGTAATATAATTTTTCATCATGCCCAACCACATTAAATTCCAATAAGGGTGCACCCGGTGCGGCTTTGGGTTTTTCGTAATTCGCACTAAAATTTGGGGCTTCAGTTTCAGTCTTTTTGGGTGTTTTTTTAGCCGACTTCTTTTTCTGTTGTGCCAAAATATCCATAGGCGATAGTGCCAACAAGGCAATGGCTATCAGGCAGGCGTTCAATATTTTTACGCGAAAGTTCATATTAAAGTTTTTGATGGTTTTTAGATTGTTGTTGCAAACAGGCGTCCAGAAGGGTAAAGGCAGTATATGCCTCAACGATAGGTATTGCACGCGGCACTGCACACACGTCATGACGTCCGGTGATGTTTAAATCCACTTCGATGCCCTCCTTGTTAACTGTTTTTTGGGTGGAACGAATACTGGATATGGGCTTGAAGCCAATTCGGAAATGGATTTCTTCGCCATTGCTGATGCCACCTTGTATTCCACCACTGCGATTACTGGCAGTGCGAATATGTCCTTCTTCGGTAATGAAAGAATCATTGTGAAAACTTCCGCTCTGAGTTGCACTTTCAAAACCATCACCATATTCAAATGCTTTTACGCTGGGAATACTCATCATCGCATGCGCCAAAGCGGCTTGTAATTTTCCAAATATAGGTTCTCCCCATCCGGCGGGAACGCCATTCACCAAAACCTGAATGCATCCTCCCAAGGTATCTCCTTGCTGTAAACAGGCGTTCACCCGTTCTTCCATATCATTCCGTAGTGGATGAATCGGAACACGTAGAGGATGTTGGTACAATTCTTCCCAGTCAATTTGATTGGAATGAAAACGAGATGGAATTTGGATGCCACCTATAGCAGAAACGTATGAATGAATTTGAACAGAGGCCAATGATTCCAATATTTGTAAGGCCAGATTTCCGGCAGCAACTAATGGGACGGTAATTCGTACCGAACTACGGCCGCCGCCACGATGATCGCGGAAACCATATTTCTGTTGATAGGAATAATCCGCATGATTGGGTCGGAATACTTCTTTTAAATTTTCATAATCCTGTGGGCGACTATCCTGATTTTGGATTAAAATACATAGCGGACTTCCTGTACACCGACCTTCAAAAAGGCCGGAAACAATTTGAATTTGATCTTCTTCGAGCCGTTGAGAAGCATGTGCGTTTTGACCTGTTTTTCGGAGATTGACCGCCTTTTGCATTCTTTCGATATCCGGCTTAAATCCGGCAGGGCATCCATCAATGACACAACCTACAAGCGGACCATGTGATTCGCCAAATGAAGTGATTTTAAAAAGTGTACCAATTGTATTCATGCCCGATAAAAAACTAAAAGGCAAACCATTACATTTGTCGCATGCTTACCTTGTATTCAAATATCAAACAT
The DNA here is from genome assembly GCA_016715505.1 of Bacteroidota bacterium. Taxonomy (GTDB): domain Bacteria; phylum Bacteroidota; class Bacteroidia; order Chitinophagales; family Chitinophagaceae; genus OLB11. Next base: position 47,556 of record JADJZY010000014.1, on the reverse strand, counting down.
TTAATCGGCATCGAAGAGGATGCGGCGCAAAAAAAAATCGTTAAAGGGGCAGAAATGAAAGTACTGCCAATGATCGAAGAGGCCTGGCTGTTGACCGACGGACAATTCATCCTGGATTTCGGGAGCATGGAAAATTTACCTGACAAACCGTATGATCGTGAAGAGAATCTAAGAGGGGCTTCGGTCTTGCCGGTTTGGGTCGACTCGCATACACACTTGGTTTTTGCCCACAGCCGTGAACAAGAATTCGTAGATCGGATACATGGATTGAGTTATGAAGAAATAGCGCAAAGAGGAGGAGGAATTTTAAATTCAGCGCGTAAACTGAACGAAGCAGATGAAGGATTTTTATATGATCAGGCAATGGCTCGATTAGAGGAGGGTGAAAACCTGGGCACCGGTGCCATTGAAATAAAAAGCGGATATGGGTTAAATACACAAGCAGAAATAAAGATGCTCCGGGTAATCCGGCGAATCAAAGAAACTGCCGGTATTCCGGTGAAAGCAACTTTTTTAGGTGCGCATGCCTATCCCCTGAAATTCAGAGAAAACCACCAGGCATATTTGGATATTATCATTCAGGAAATGTTGCCACAAATTGCCGATGAAGGTCTTGCCGACTACATGGATGTATTTTGTGAGAAGGGATTCTTTAGTGCAGAAGAGACGGCGCAATTACTTGAAGCAAGCAGTAAATATGGGTTAAAACCAAAAATTCATGCCAATCAATTATACAACAGTGGGGGCGTGCAGGTGGGTGTAAAGTATGATGCAATCAGTGTGGATCATCTTGAAACCATGGATGATGAGGAAGTAGCCTGCCTGCAGCATTCCGATACGATTGCAACGCTTTTACCCGGAGCGGCTTTTTTCCTGGCCATGCATTATCAACCCGCCCGAAAATTGATTGATGCCGGGGTAGCGGTTGCCTTAGCCAGTGATTATAATCCCGGTTCTTGTCCTGGAGGAAATATGAATTTTTTGCTCACATTAGCTTGTACCCAGATGCGCATGACGCCGGAAGAAGCCATCAATGCTTGCACCCTCAATGGAGCGGCGGCTTTAGAATTAAGCCATCAGATGGGAAGCATTGCCCGTGGCAAGAAAGCCAGTTTTATCATCACGAAACCAATCAGTGGGCCGGCCTACTTGCCTTATGCTTTTGGTGCAAATTTGATTGAAAGGGTAGTATTTGCTCGCTAAGCCTAGTTATTGAGTCATTCAGACATTTTATCCATTTGACTTTTTTGAATAACTGATTATTTTAAGAGTCATTCTGCGAAGGGTATAAAAAGAGAGCGATCCGCCGAAGGCGGATCGCTCTCTTTAAGAAGTCAATAAAAATTATTTTTTACCATCAGCGGCTTCGGCTTGATTCAGCGCACGGGTGGTTACAACGGCTGCTACCGGAATACGTTTGTTATGCAGGATTTCGGTGTTTTCCAATTGAATGTCTTCAACACGTAAGTTTTTACCAATTTCTAGATTCGTGATATCAACATCAATCGCTTCTTTTAAATGCTCAGGTGTTGTGCGGAGATTAATGGTGCTCATTTTAACAACAAAACGTCCACCTTCTTTCACCCCTACTGATTGTCCGGTAAAACGTAAAGGCACATTGGCGTTTAATCGCTTGCCCGGAACCAATTCCAGAAAATCAATGTGGGTCACTTCGTCCGTAATTTTGTCAAATTGTAAAGCCTTCAAAATGCAGGAATACGATTTGCCGTCTACCTGAATGTTGGCTAATTTGAACTCAGGGGTATAAACAATCCCTTTGAGTTCCTTGTGTGTTGTTGTGAAGTGCACATTGGATGACCCTCCATAAATTACACAAGGCACTTTGCCCTCAGAACGGATGTGGCGGGAAACTTTTTTGCCGAATTCGCTTCTGAGTTGTCCTTCAATTGTAACTTGTTTCATAAAAATTTGCGGTGATTTATAGACTTCCGGTCTTTAATGATTTAAATAAGGGCGGCAAAAGTAGGCTTTCAAGCTCGAAATTCCAAAACCGAATAAACTTCTGGGGCTTGTTATGTAGAAAAAAGCGGCCAAAAATATGGGATTTCAACCATTTTGACCTACATTTGCGCTCCTGAAATCAGTGGCTCTTAACTTAGCAGTCTTTGTATTCTCTTCCCGACAAGCATCAACCAATGGGCTTGGTTGCACTTTATCATGTGTATCAAAATGCCGGTCAACAAGCGCTAAGTGGCCTCCCGCCAGGGGTAATTTTTTTTTGAGGTCAACGTTGACCTCATGGATAATTGACGATTTCATCAAATTTTTATTTCAAAAAATCTAAACGTTTTTTAAAACCATGAGTTTGAAAAAAGACAACAAGCCAAAGTCGTTTAATAAAATTACGATTACCCTGGCTTCCCCGGATTCTATCTTGGACCGCAGTTTTGGTGAGGTGCTCAAGCCTGAAACCATTAACTACCGTACCTACAAACCAGAAAGAGATGGTTTGTTTTGTGAAAAAAATATTCGGTCCTACCAAGGATTACGAATGTTATTGCGGAAAGTACAAACGTATTCGCTACAAAGGCATCGTTTGTGATCGCTGCGGAGTAGAAGTTACAGAAAAGAAAGTACGACGTGAACGGATGGGCCATATCAAATTGGTTGTTCCGGTTGTACATATCTGGTATTTTAAATCATTGCCGAATAAAATCGGTTACTTACTCGGTACCAGTTCCAAAAAACTGGAGATGATCGTATACTACGAGCGTTATTGTGTGATTCAGGGCGGAGAAGCAGATTCTATGATTCGCTCTGCACTCACCATGAAGGAAAATGAAAATACCTACATGGCTCTTCTCACAGAAGATGAGTATTTGGATATCCTCGAAAAATTACCGAAGGAAAACCAAATGCTACACGATGATGATCCAAACAAGTTTATTGCTAAAATGGGTGCAGATGCCATTCATATGTTGTTGTCACGCATTAAACTGGATAGCCTTTCTTATGAATTAAGAAATGCAGCAGCCTTCGAAACATCGCAACAACGTAAAGCGGAAGCCCTGAAACGTTTATCAGTGGTGGAAGCCTTCCGTGAAGCCAATTCGCATATCGAAAATAAACCAGAGTGGATGGTGATGCAATATATTCCTGTTATTCCACCTGAATTACGCCCACTCGTTCCATTAGATGGTGGTCGTTTCGCAACTTCCGATTTGAATGATTTGTATCGCCGAGTAATCATTCGAAATAATCGTTTAAAACGTTTGCTCGAAATCAAGGCGCCTGAAGTAATCCTTAGGAATGAAAAAAGGATGTTGCAGGAAGCCATCGATTCATTGATGGATAATTCACGTAAATCGAATGCCGTAAAAGCAGAAGGTGGTCGTGCCCTGAAATCATTGTCTGATGTATTAAAAGGTAAACAAGGTCGTTTCCGTCAGAATTTGTTAGGTAAAAGGGTTGATTACTCCGGTCGTTCGGTGATCGTGGTTGGCCCTGAACTGAAATTGCATGAGTGTGGTTTACCAAAAGATATGGCGGCTGAGTTGTTCAAACCATTCGTCATCCGTAAATTAATCGAAAGAGGAATTGTAAAAACCGTTAAAAGTGCCAAGAAATTGGTAGAGAAAAAAGAAGCGGTTGTTTGGGATATCCTTGAAAATATTCTGAAAGGTCATCCGGTCATGTTGAATCGTGCCCCAACCCTTCACCGTTTGTCGATTCAGGCCTTCCAGCCAAAATTGATTGAAGGGAAAGCCATTCAGTTACACCCGCTCGTGTGTTCTTCATTCAATGCGGATTTCGATGGTGACCAAATGGCCGTTCACGTTCCTTTGAGCAATGCGGCAATTCTTGAAGCGCAGTTATTAATGCTGGCTTCGCACAATATCCTCAACCCACAAAATGGTACACCTATTACCCTTCCTTCTCAGGACATGGTTTTGGGTCTCTATTATATTTCAAAAGGTAAAAAAGATATGCCAGGCGATCCTGTAAAGGGCGGTGGTATGATTTTTTATAGTCCGGAAGAAGTGATCATTGCTCATAACGAAGGCAAAGTAGACTTACATGCCTGGATTAAAGTAAAAGTAAATGTTCGGACTGAGGACGGACAAATCGTGAATCAATTGCTGGAAACAACAGTTGGTCGGGTTATTTTTAACTTAAATACCCCTGAGAATGTTGGTTTCATCAATGAGTTACTAACCAAAAAATCTTTGAGAAATATCATCGGTGATGTGATCAAATTTACCGACATCCCAACCACGGTGAAGTTCCTCGATGATATCAAAACACTTGGTTTCCGAACAGCCTTCAAAGGTGGATTGTCCTTTAACCCGGAAGATCTGATTGTACCGGATATGAAAAACAATTGTTGAGCGGTGCAACTGATGAGGTGAATGAAATCTGGGATAACTATAACATGGGATTAATCACCAACAATGAACGTTATAACCAAATCATCGACGTATGGTCACGTGTGGATTCAAGGGTAACAGAAACCCTTATCCGTGAAATGGCCAACGATAAACAAGGGTTTAACTCTGTTTATATGATGTTGGATTCCGGTGCCCGTGGTAGTAAACAACAGGTAAAACAGCTTTCCGGTATTCGTGGATTGATGGCCAAGCCGCGTAAATCCGGTAGTACTGGTTCTGAAATCATCGAAAATCCGATTCTTTCTAACTTTAAAGATGGATTGAACGTATTGGAGTACTTTATCTCTACCCATGGTGCCCGTAAGGGTCTTGCGGATACGGCCTTGAAAACAGCGGATGCGGGTTATTTGACTCGTCGTTTGGTGGATGTGGCCCAGGATGTGATTATTCGGGAAGAAGATTGCGGAACCCTGCGTGGTATCGCTACTTCAGCCTTGAAAGAAAATGATGATGTAGTAGAACCATTGTTAGATCGTATTGTTGGAAGAACCTCTTTACATGATGTCATCGATTTACACGGTAACCTCATTATTGAAGCAGGTGTTGAAATTAAATATGATAAAGCCGAAGCCATCGAAAAAGCAGGCATTGAAACCGTTGAAATCCGTTCGGTATTAACCTGCGAAAGTAAACGTGGTGTTTGCGCCAAATGTTATGGTGTAAATCTGGCCAATGGCAAAATGGCCCAAACAGGTGATGCTGTGGGAATCATTGCCGCTCAATCCATCGGTGAACCTGGAACTCAGTTAACCTTACGTACTTTCCACGTGGGTGGTGTGGCCGGATCTTCTGCTATTGAATCGCAATTGACAGCTAAGTTTGATGGTAAAATTGAATTTGATTCAGTTCGTACAACCAAATATGTCAATAAAGAAGGTGAAGAAGTGGTGATCGTCATTACTCGTATGGGTGAAATGCGTATCGTGAATGATGAAGGTCTGGTATTAATGACCAACGAAATTCCATATAGTGCAACCCTGAAAGTAAAGAACGGACAGAAACTGAAAAAAGGTGATGAGATTTGTTCTTGGGATCCGTTCAATGCCGTAATCATTTCTGAAATCAATGGTAAGGTAAGATTTGAAAATGTGATCGAAGGAATTACCTTCCGTGAAGAGGCTGACGAACAATCTGGTATGCGTGAAAAAGTGATTATCGAAACAAAAGATAAAACACGTATTCCTGCGATCCTCGTTGAAGGCAAGGAAAATAAAATGTACAACGTTCCTGTTGGATCTCACCTGATTATCAATGATGGAGATAACATCCAAAGTGGTCAGATCTTGGTGAAAATTCCTCGTATCATGGGTCGTTCACGAGATATCACCGGAGGTCTTCCGCGTGTTACCGAATTGTTCGAAGCTCGTAATCCATCCAATCCGGCCGTAGTTGCTGAAATTGATGGTGTTGTAGGATTTGGTGGTGTAAAACGTGGTAACCGTGAAATCAGTATCGAAAGTAAAGATGGTATCATAAAAAAATACCTGGTTCCATTAACCAAACATATCATCGTTCAGGAAGGTGACTTTATCAAAGCGGGTACCCCATTGAGCGATGGAAGCATCACGCCTTCAGATATCTTGTCTATCAAAGGATCATTTGCTGTTCAGGAGTATTTGGTGAATGAAATTCAGGAAGTATATCGATTACAGGGTGTAAAAATCAATGATAAACACATTGAAGTAATCGTTCGACAAATGATGCGTAAAGTAACCATTGAAGATGCTGGTGATACGAAATTCCTCGAAGGTGATGTGGTTGATAAATTAGAATTTGGGGATGAAAATGACTGGATCTATGATAAAGTCGTTGTAACCGATGCCGGTAGCTCCGATAAAATGCATCCCGGACAAATTACCACCCTCCGTGAAATTCGCGAAGAGAATTCATTATTGCGTCGTAACGACAAAACATTGATTCAATATCGTAATGCACAACCTGCAACTTCCAGTCCGAATTTATTGGGAATCACCAAAGCCTCTTTGGGAACCTTCTCATGGATTTCGGCGGCATCCTTCCAGGAAACAACCAAGGTGTTATCGCAAGCTGCGATTGCCGGTAAGTCTGACTTCATGTGGGGACTGAAAGAAAATGTCATCACCGGTAATTTAATTCCGGCTGGTACAGGTATGAAAGAATTCGACAATATCATTGTTGGTAGTAAGGATGAATATGAAATCCTGATGAACAGCAAAGAGTTGTTACAATTCGATGATGAGGAATAGTTTTATACTTCAGATAATTGATCAAAGAGCTGCCTTCGGGTGGCTCTTTTGTTTTCATGGGCTGCCTAATTCAAGATGATGAATCATCGATTCAAGCAAAAAAGACATTGATTGAAGTGCATCGCCCCAAAAAGAAATCAGCCTCATAAGACCCAAATTTGGGACACAGCCAACTTCAAACAAAGGTAAGAAAACAATTAATTGGCTCATTGGATTTGCATCGTAAATACAAGAGCCTTAAACTTACTGTCAACCATGCTTACGGTATTACCACATAGACCTTTTCATCAGGACATCCCATTTTGCATAGGTTAACCAAAATTGACCTATTGTAAACCTTGTATGAATCCTACCAACCCACTTTGGTTTTATAAGCAGCCATTGACTGAGGTGCTTCCCCAAAGAATGTGAGATATCGCTGAAGGGCTGCGGGATACGAAGGGGTAGCCCCTGCACGGCAGGGCCGAAGCCCGCAGTAGCCCGAACCTCTGCTGATGAAATGGTTAAGCCGACAGCCCCAAAATTTTGCACGATTCCGGCCACCTTTTTGCCAAATTCTTACCAAACCGGTCATTTGCTCTTTGGTAAAGGCTGAATACTCATTTCATGAAAAATATGTTGCAACAGATATAAATTTGAATAAGTAAATCATTCATTTATAAACTACCCGAATATGAAACCTTCCCTACATCTTTTTTTAGCCGTCCTTTTTGTGCATCTCTCCCTCTTCAGTATTGCACAGGCTCCTCTTTTATTCAATTACCAGGGGATTGCCCGCGACTCATTGGGTCGGGCTTTGTCTGACAGGTCCTTGATTGTTCAAATTGACATTCTGCCTGCACCGGATATGCCTGTTGTGATGTCCGAAACACATCGGGTTGTGACCAATCAATTTGGATTATATACGCTTCAAATTGGCGGTGGGCAAGCGCTAGTCGGACGCATGCAAGATGTGAAATGGGAAAGTGGTCAACAATATATTCGGGTCGCAATGGATATAGAAGGAGATGGCCATTTTCAACCTTGTGGAATCACTCAATTACTCAGTGTGCCTTATGCCCTTTATGCGAACAGGGCAGGGGAATCATTAGGAGGAAGTACAAGGGCCGGGAATCAGCACTATCTGTCAAAATTTGATGCCAGCGGAAGCAGTAGTTCGGAAATCAACTCACAGATTTATGATAATGGTGTAGGTATCGGAATTGGTACAACTTCTCCTGCAGCGACTGCAAAATTACATATCAGCCAAAATAGTGCCTCGGTGCTCGAACATGTGCGCATGCAAAATTTAATTGCAACCGGAGCCGGACGCTTTACGATGTATAGCGATGGTGCTGCCAACTATTCGACCTTCACCAAATATGGCTCTACTTATGCTGGCGGATATGCCGGAGTCACAAGTTTGTATCCTTATGCAAATCTGCTGGCATTTGGTAACAACGGTTTGGTGGCCGGTGATGGTTTAGGTCGATTTTTAATCAGCACTGCCGGTAATGCGGGAATTAGTTTGTTTAAAGGCGGAACGAGTAAACTAAAATTTCATGCCGACTTTTTATCCGAAAATGTAGGGATTGGTGGAAATGCAACTCCTGTATCTAGAGTACATGCGAACAATTCGGATGGCACAAACATGGATATCCGTCTGACGAATAATACAAGTGGCCATACAGCATCAGATGGTTTACAAATTCAATTAAATGCGAACAATGCCAGTATCATCAACCGCGAAAATGCGCCCCTCGATTTGGGTACCAATAATACCAGCCGTATGCAAATCACCTCTACCGGGAATGTGGAATTTACCCAACAAATAAAAATTGCAGGTGGCGCTCCTAGTACAGGAAAAGTACTTACCTCCGATGCGAACGGTTTAGCAACTTGGCAAACGCCATCGGGGGGCGGAGCTGCTTCCACCTTAGACCAATCTTACGATGCAGGAGGGCAAGGAAACGGAAGAATCATCACAGCCGATTCGGGTGCTGTTTTGATTCAGGGTATCGACGGATTACAAGTTACCGGGAATTATGGTTTTGGTAAAGATCTGGGTCTTTCCGGTCCGGGTTCTAAAATGTTTTATTTTCCCAAAAAAGGGGCTTTCCGATCCGGTACAGTCAATACAAATTTTTGGGATGAAGATAGTCTCGGCATTTATTCATTCTCATCCGGATTTGACACCAAAGCCACCGGCTCAGGATCAACCGCGATGGGGGTTGCAAGCTATGCCAAAGGCCAGGGAGTATGGCTATCGGGCAATATACAGAAGCGCTTGGCGAAGAAGGTACAGTAGCTATTGGAAACGGCACACAAGCATTGGCGCAATCCTCTGTGGCCATGGGTACTTACAATGATCCTTTGGTGGGAAGCAGCACCAATACCTTTGTTCCTACCGATCCGATTTTAACCTTGGGAAATGGAAGCAGTGCTGCGAATAGAAGTAATGCCTTGACCGTTCTTAAGAATGGAAATGTAGGACTTGGTATAAACACTCCTTCAGAAAAATTGGTCGTTAATGGACAAGTGCGAATCACAGGAGGAACCCCCGGTGCAGGTAAAGTACTCACCAGTGATGCGGGCGGAACAGCCAGTTGGCAATTTATTCCTTCCACTTTATTGGGAGCTACTACACTGGATTCTGCATACGATTATGGTGGACAAGGTGCAGGCCGCATTATCCAGGCTACGCATGGCGCAGTTTATATTAACGGGCCGGATGGTTTACATGTTCAGGATAGTGTTGGGATTGGTACAACCAATCCGGCTGCCCGATTGGATGTGGCAGGTACGGTAAAAATATCCGGAGGTAATCCGGGTGTCGGTAAGGTATTAACCAGTGATGCGAATGGGCTGGCCTCCTGGCAAACGGTTTCCGGAGGGAGTGGGAATTTAAACGGAACCGCGAATCGTTTGGTCCGTTTTAACGGTACATCCAGTGGCATCAATTCACAAATCTTCGATGATAGTTTGAGGGTCGGGGTTGGAACCATTACACCCAGAGGTAAAATGCATATTCATGGTTCATCGGTGAATGATACGATTAAGTTTAGCAATGCATCTACGGGTAGTACCACTACCGATGGTTTTGATATCCGTTTGTTGAATCGGGAGGTCGTGCAAATGAATCGAGAATCTGCGGCCATAAAATTTGGCGTTAAGGATTCTGTTTATATGACCTTGGATTCTGCAGGTAGATTGGGTATCAGAAGTAATCCAATTTATCCATTGCATGTGGAGAATAATCAATATGGCTATACCAGCTATTTTTCAAATACGTATGCTTTAGGGAATGCAGCAACTGTTACCGGCTATTTTATCAATTCGAATCCGGATAGTACGGGTTCTTCTGTAGCCTTATTTGCAGCAAGTAATTCCGGTAAAGGAAATCCAATTCAAACCTCCATCTCCGGAAATAACAATGGGAATCAAACTTCGATCTTAAATTTTAATAACAATTCAGGAAATGGCAGACATACAGGGATTCATAATATTGTGAATTTTGGACTCGGAGAAGTGTATGGAATACGTAATCAAATCAACTCAGGCGGTTCAGCATTGCATGTAGGGGTATGGGATAGTTTGTACGGCTTGGGAACAGGCGAATTTGCCATTCGGCGTTCGTTTATCGCAAACAACGGCAATGGAAACCATTATGGCACCGATCAAAGTTTTTCAGGCTCAGGCAGCGGAGCCCATGTCGGAACAATTAATCGATTTAGTCAGGGATCCGGTAATTTAACCGGTGTGTGGAATGAGTATGCCGGTTCTGTAACCAACGGAAATCAAATTGGTGTATTTAACAATCATTTCATCGGAGGTGGTGGATTGACTTCCGGAATGACTACTTGGATTCAGGGAAGTAATACCGGAAACGGAGCGCATTATGGAATGCAATTCGAAGATCAAAGTAATGGGAATGGAGATCGTTATGGCGTGTATCATTTACTCGCCGGTACAGGAAATGGTACTCAAACGGGTGTTCAGAATAATATCTCAAATTCAGGAACTAACGGACATTTGGGAATGGTAAATGATATGAGTGGCAGTGGAAACGGCACTCATACTGGCGTATACAGTAAATTCAGCAATGGGGGAGGCCACCTCACCGGTAAATGGAATGAATTTTCCGGAAGCATTGGCAATGGAAATCATATCGGTGTATTTAATAACTTCTTTACAGGTGGAAATGGCGAACAAGCAGGTTTATATACCTGGATGAATAGTGGAATGACCGGATCAGGCATTCAGTATGGTGCTTATCTGTCGAATGCTAGTTCTGGAAGTGGAACGAGCTACGGAACTTATTCTCATTTAACAGGTACAGGTACAGGCACCAAGATTGGGAATTTTGTTTGGATTAATTCAAACAACGATACCACCCATGTTGGTAATCAAATGTATTTGTGGGGAACAGGGAATGGCAACAAATTCGGACAAACAACCGATGTGACCCTGAGTGGCTTGGGAAGAGCTGAAGGAAGCAATATTGCAGTGAATGTGTCCAATGCGGCCAATACTCAAGTGCACTATGGTTCACGAATATCTATGAACACCAATCACAATAGTAATACGTATGGTCAATCAATAACCATGTTGCATACAGGCGGGTCATTTTCAATTGGTCAGAGTGTGCAACATTTATTGAGTTCCTCTGGTACAGCCACACAATATGGTTATTATTCATTGAATAATTCCACGGGAAGTGGTATGCATGCAGGCGCATATCATGCCCTGGGTGGAGCGGCAAATGGTTCACAAATAGGAACGGATCAACAAATCTCCAATAATGGAACAGGGATTCATATTGGTACCAACAATGCTTTGGGTGGAAACGGCAAATCAGTCAATTACGGGACATATAATTCCATTATTAACACAGGCGATACCACGCACTATGGTGTTTACAATTTAATCAATAATATTGGTGATGGAGCGCACTATGGCATATACAACGAATTAAAAGGTACAAATTCGGGCATGCAATATGGGACATACAACAATATTTTAAGTGACAACGACACTTTACAAGCAGGGGTAGTCAACAACATTTCTAATTCTGGTGACGGTTTCCATTTTGGTACTCAAAATGTGTTAACGACATCCGGAACAGGCCCGAGTTATGGAACAACGAATTCGCTCAATATCAGCAATTCAGCCAATTCCACTTTACATTTTGGCGTGAATAGTCTTTTATTTAATTCCGGAAGTGGACTTATCACAGGATCACAAAATACTTTAACGAGCACAGGCAACGGACCACAAACGGGTGTAGGTGTTTATCATCAGCCTACTTCAACTGGAAATGGTGCACATATTGGTCTCTCTAATTCGGATATCTCACCCGGCGATGGAGTACATTATACCATTTACTCTGAATTAGGAAGTAATGGTGATGGTGATCAAATTGGTTTTTATCATGAAACGGCCAACTCCGGAAGTGGAAATCATTTAGGGATCGACCTGAATAATTTGGGATTAGGTACCGGCGTGAAGTATGGTATGCGCAACGTCATAGCAGGAACAGCCTCTGGTGCCATTTTTGGTATTCGAAATTCTATTACCAACACATCTACATCAACACGTTATGGAATGTACAATGAATTTGACGGCAGCAGCGGAGCCACCATTTATGGTATATACAATGATATGAGCTCATCCGGCAACGGAACTAGTTATGGGATGAATACTGTATACCCGGCCGGCGCTGTTGGTACAGGTTCCAAATACGGATATCGGGTTTCGATGTCTACAAGTGCAGGAGGTACGCATTATGGATTTTATGCCGATGTTCAAAAAAATGGAAGCTATGCAGCCTATTTATTAGGAGATGTGCGCATCGGTGGAGAAGTTTTGCCGAATAGTAATTCAAGTAGTGCCATTACCGGATATTCCTTAGGAAGCACAACACTCAGATGGCGAGATGCCTGGGTGTGGCGCGGACTTTTTAATGGTTCGGATATTCGCTTAAAAACAAATATTGAAACATTGAATTATGGCCTGAAAGAAATTATGCAATTGCGTTCTATCAAATACAATTGGAAATCGGATTCGCTTTCTCACAAAGAAATAGGACTGGTAGCTCAGGAAGTTAAGGCCCTCATTCCTGAAGTTGTTGAAACTGCCAGTGATTCGATGCAAACCCTGATGATGAATTATAGTGCACTGATTCCAGTACTTGTGAAAGCCATTCAGGAGCAACAAAAACAAATTGAGGATTTAAAAAATGAAAACAGTTCACTGAAAGATAATCGTGAAAGTACTGAAGCGAGATTAACTGCATTGGAAGAAAAATTAATCCAATTGACATCACCATTACAGAATACTTCTGAACCGATTTCTACGAACAAAACCAAAGGTATACAACAGGAGTAGCATAAACTTTAACATATATGATGATTGTTTGCCTGAAAAAGAACTTAGCTTTATTCATCTTTTCACCTCAAATAATTTATCATGAAACATCTATTTATTTTACTGGTGTTGTGTTCCGCTGCATTGAACGGTATCCAAGCCCAACAAAAACTTCGATCTACTAAACTTCTCAAAGATCAGGGCATTGAAGAATTATTTCAAATAACACCTTCTGAAACCGGCTTTTTGGCTTTGGGGATGAAAGGTACCGAAGCCGGTAACAGGCAATTATGGCTCATCGAAATGGATGCTAAAATGCAGGTGACAAAATCTTCTATTGCTCATTCAACTTCTTTGAATCATCCGTTTAAAACGGTTCGCCTACCTTCAGGTAAAACCATCTTATTGGCTCAGGACGAAAGTAATTCGGCCTCAGGTTCCGTACTGCTGGCATTTAATAAAAAATCAGACATTGAATGGAGTCGCACGCTGTTTCAAAATGAATCCGTTGAATTCTGTGATTTGACCACCAATCTTCAAGGGGAATTATTTTTATTGGGTAAACAAAAAATGAAAAGCAGCCTGGCTTATGATCGCGATTATTTATTGTTGGTCAAAATGAGTGCCCAAGGTCAGATTGTTTGGCAGCGAAAACTGGATTTAGGGCATTTGGAAATCAATCCGCGTCAATTGATTCTAGATCAGGATGGCAATCTGACAGTTAGTATGAATCTGATCAGTCCGGTGACAGAAGATAAAAAAATCTACAAAAAATACTGGAGCCTTTGTCAATTTAATGAGTCGGGGCGATTGCTGAATCAGTTTCAAATTCAAAATTTCGCTTATTATGGTCAAGCCAACGGAATCATCCTGGAAGATGGTAAATATTATGCCGTATTAAATGATGTTGCTTATTTTGGAAAGTCCTTATTGCTCTTACTCGATCAGCGTTTGAACGTTCAGGATCAATTTGAAATCGAAGGTAGTCCAGTATTATGCTCCGGCATCATGAAGCAGGGTCAGTCTATTATTCTTGGTTCGGTTTTTAGCAATACCGTTCAGGATTATGCGCCAGGTTATGAAGATTGATTTATCAGATATGTCGGTCACTGCTAAATCATCACTTTCCTTATTTAAACATTTTTTTATTACACAAATATCAAGTTTACCCGATGCTCAATTTATGTTAAGTGGAATAGGATATGCAGGTGATGAAGCCTCCGATATTTATTTGATGCCCTTCACGCAAAATGGAGAATCCGCCTGTCAATTAAATGCCCACGAGATTCGTTTGAAACGTAACACATTACCAGGCGAAAAATGTTAAGTGTCTTTGTAAAACCTGCAAGTTTAAAATCTTCCAACCATTTATTGCAGATGAGTCCTGCTGCATATGATTTAAGTGATATCTGCACTGCTCCAGATGATTATGTGATTCATCCGGATCAAAATACAAATTGGTCGCAATGGGAACAAAACAATAAAAAAGCCTTCACCATTGAAGCGCCTTTGGATTGGTTAAGTGTTTCACCAAATCCGGCGAGCGATAAAGTAACTGTAACCTATAGTGGAATGAGTGGAACAGATGTTTTGCAACTGACTGTCTTTGATGGACAGTCAAAAATGGTACATCGTTCTATTATCCGAAATCAAGATATTTTTGAAGTAGATATCCGGGGCTATGCAAAAGGTATTTATTACTTTATCGTGTATGATGGCCGTGAAACGAAGACGGTCAAGGTGATAAAGGAATAAAAAAAGCGAATATTCAGGAGCTGTTTTTTGCTGATTGAACTTGGTTCATGAGGCGTTTATCTACAAATAATATTTTCAGTTGATTGCTATAAAAACAAGGATTAACTTCAATCAGTAAAACATGAAAATATGAAAAGAGTTATCATCTCCCTGATTAGCCTGTTTGTAGGCCTTCATTCTTTTGCCCAAGTTGTATCCATTCCTGATCCCATTTTTAAAGCCGAATTGCTGGCAAATCCACTTGTGAACACGAATGGCGATGCCGAAATTCAAGTGAGTGAGGCAAGTGCATTTGCCGGAGCACTCACGATTAACTATAATTCGATTTCAGATTTAACGGGCATTGAGGCTTTTGTAAATCTGACCGGACTGAGTTGTATCGGCAATCAGTTGACAAATTTGGATTTGAGTTCAAACCTTGCCTAACGAGTTCACGTTGCTAATCAATTATCGACCCTGAATATAAGTTCAAATACAGCTTTGTTAACCCTGGCGTGTGGTGAAAATCAATTAAGCAGTTTGGATGTGAGTGCTAACACCTCGCTCAAATATTTAGTTTGTAATCTGAACCAGCTGAGCAGTTTAGATGTCAGTTCAAATACTGCACTGCAGCATTTAAATTGCATGCTGAATCAAATACCCAGTTTGAACCTGAGCAATCATGCGGCATTAAAGTTTTTGTATTGTAACGACAATAAATTACATACCATAAATTTAAGTGGAGCAAATGCCTTGACTTATTTGCAATGCGGTAATAATGACGATTACGCTTATTTAAACCTAAGTGGTCTTTCTGCCTTAGCAACGATGAATTGTATCAATAGTCCTAGCCTTCAATGTATCCAAGTGTCTAATGTTGCCGCAGCATATGCCAATAGCAATTGGACCAAAGATGCAAATGCAATCTATAGTGTGAATTGTGCGACTTCTGTATCCAATACTGAAACAGTCATGTTTGGTTTGTACCCGAATCCCGCCAACAATACCCTAAATATAACGGGTGTGCAGCGTGGCGATCAAATACAACTTTACGATATGTATGGTCAGCTATTGCTTTCGGATGTATGTGTTAATGACGGTCCTAAAAATCTGGAAATTCAGGATATCAGTGATGGCTTGTATACCATGCGTGTGAATAGAAACAAAACACAGTACACTAAAAAGTTTGTGAAAGGATCGTTTGAATGATTGTTTTATGATTCTGTCATTCTCGATTCAAATTCTCAGTAGCGAAGAATTGAGGAAGAGGCTTTAAACAGCGTGTATCGTTCAAACTTGTGGAAAGTTCGAATGGTATAAAAATAAAGCCGCGCTGAGTTTTTAAGCAGGGACAATATATAGGCATCGAATAGTTTTTTTATTACATGGTATGTGCTTTTAGTTCATGCGACATTATTCCATCAATTAGCAACATCAAAGCGATTTTAGCTCATGGCGTAAAATAACCTATTTGGGTGGGCTAGGTTTGAAAGTTACCCGATCAGCAAAATGTTTTCAAATTCATAAATTTTAGCCAATGAAGTAATAAGTCTGAAAATATATTTGGATAATCCGTTTTATAACGTAAGTTTACGTTATAAAACAAGAAGAAGCAGTTATGCAACATTCATTGACAAGGGCGGAAGAAGACATTCTGCAAATTATATGGGAGCTGGAAACTTGTATCGTTCGTGATATTATCGATCATTTAGGCCAGCCAGATATTCCTCATAGTACCGTATCTTCTGTAGTGCGTATTCTTGAACGAAAAGGATTCGTAACGCATAAAGCATATGGTAAAACCCATGAATATCGCCCGGCCATTTCCAAGGAGGAATATGCTCAACAGAATGTCAGGAGTTTGATGAAAAAATACTTTAGTGGTTCACCCAGCCAACTGGTCAGTTTCATCCTTCAAAAGAATGATCTTGATTTGAACGAGTTGAATGCTTTAAAGCAATCATTATCTAAATCGAAAAAGAAATAATATGCTCCATTACATCATTAATTCAAGTATAATTTGGTTGGCGTTTTTAATGCTTTACGAATTTTTCCTGCGAAAGGAGAGTTTCCATCAAATCAATAGAATCTATCTTTTAGTCACGCTTAGTGTTGGTCTGATTCTTCCTACGATCAGTTTGAAACAGGTATTTCCCGAACAGGGGTCATCAAATTTCTACCCTTCGAATCGAGTTGTGGAAATGAAGAATACTTACATCATGGATCCGGTGGCAAGAATTTCAGATCCCATTTCAAATTCGAATCATCTGATTGAGATAGGGCTTTGGGCGATTTATTTAATAGGTATAACGATCGGAATACTCATGCTTTTTAAGGAAATGCATGTTCTTTTTCGTTTATTTAAAAACGGGAAAAAAAGTCATGAATCGGGTTGTATCATTATAGAAACTCAACTTACCCACTGTCCATTCTCTATATTCAATTATATTTTTATCAAATCAAAAGATGACTTCAACCATTCGGAATGGCATCTTATCTTAGCACATGAAAGGGAACATGTTCGGCAATATCATTCTTTAGATAATATCTTTTTAATCGTTTTTAGGATCCTCTTTTGGTTTAACCCACTTTCTCATATATACTTTCGGAAATTAAGAATCGTACATGAGTTTCAGGCAGATCAAATTGGCGCAAATAATATTCATGTATACGGTTCTTTTCTGATCGACTTGAATCTTTTGCAAGGAGCTCCTACTTTAACTCATTCATTTAATGATTCACCTATAAAAACCAGAATAGCCATGCTTACACAATCACACAGTACTCGAATTAAATTATTAAAATACTTTGCAGGAATACCATTACTTGTTTTATTGGTCATTTTTTGCACCCAAACATCCTTTTCAGGCGGCACCGGATCGGCATTAGGTAAAGTCCGATTTCAGAATAACTTGATAGAATATGGAGAGTTTAAAATCATTCCATTCCAAAATCGTGAGTCCATGAATCAACAAAATAGTATGTTTTTGACTGTTTCAATTCCTGATTCTTTGCCGGTTTATGATCCCGCTAATGGACAGCTTTTGCGAATGGAAAAGGTGCTTGTTGAAAAAGTACCCGTTAAAATTAATAACCAAGTTATTTATGGCAACGAATCGCATTTTTTGATTCCCAAGTTTGAAACGGATTATTCATCTCCCGTTCTTCAATCTGCACGATATTTGGATGAATATCTTTTTGTGAATCTTAAAAATGAACTTTCCAAACTAGAAGATGGTCGATACGAACTTCGTTTAAATAATTTAGTGATCGATGATAAAGGTAAAATAGCCTTTTTTGACCAAGCTGCAATTGAGCCATATTTATCTCCGGATGATAAGGAGTTAATCTACCGGAATGAATTAAGACAATCCCTGCAAAAAAGGCTTCTTGACATTCTTCAGGGGCCTATTCAATTTAAACCTGCCATGAAGAATGGTAAACCAGTGAATGTCAGATTCCACTTGGAAGGGTTTCTGATTTCCGTTAAAAATCATGAAGTCAAATTAGTTGAACGCCCGGGTTGTTGATCCGAGATTTTGCAGTAGCAAGGCACGAAGCTACTGTAAACAAAGCCTGTAAAGGATTTGCTCGGTAACCCCAAATTAGAAAATCATATTGAGACAAATAAGCGGAAGTATTTGATTTTCTAATTCGTATTTGCCATTGGCTGTGTCCAACTGCAACATTTGGGTTGATCGAATACTTTCATGCTGTCAAAAGAAAATATGCTTTTGCGCATAGCAGAGCTTTGATATGCGAGTAAATATCAGCAACGAGAAAAAAATGAATAGTAACGTTTTCGTTCTATTCATCATGGCAATATATTTCGCAGAATCTCTTCCAATTCCGCTTCGGTATGAACCATTAATTCCCGCGGTTTGCCACCTGTACTGGCGCCTACTACACCGGCCGCTTCAAGTTGATCCATAATCCGACCGGCACGATTATAACCCAGATTAAATCTTCGTTGTAACATGGATGTAGAGCCACTGCCTGATGTCACCACAAGGCGGGCACACTGTTCAAACATACTGTCCACATCTTTTAATGATTTACCGCCACTCAGATTTAATTCACTACCATCGCTGCCTTCATATTCAGGCAAATCAAAGGCTGAAGGATATCCCTGTTGTGTACCAATAAATTCAACAATGCGCTCTACTTCAGGGGTATCAACGAACGCACATTGTAAACGAACCAATTCACTTCCATTCAATATCAACATATCACCCTGACCAATTAACTGTTCGGCACCACCTGCATCCAAAATGGTTCTGGAATCTACTTTTGCAGATACGCGGAATGCAACCCGTGCAGGGAAGTTTGCCTTGATCGTACCGGTAATAACATTTACACTAGGTCGTTGTGTCGCAATGATCAAATGGATACCAACAGCCCGCGCAAGTTGTGCCAATCGCGCAATAGGCATTTCTACCTCTTTGCCCGCAGTCATGATGAGGTCGGCAAACTCATCTACCACCAAAACGATAAAAGGTAAATATTTATGGCCCTTGTTGGGATTCAAACGTCGCTTGATAAATTTTTCATTGTACTCTTTAATATTTCTTACACCGGCCTCTTTCAGTAAGTCGTACCGATTATCCATTTCAATACACAAAGCATTGAGCGTATTAATTACCTTTTTTGTGTCGGTTATAATCGCCTCATCTTCATTGGGCAACTTCGCCAAAAAATGCTTTTCGATGAGTTTATAAATGGAGAGTTCAACTTTCTTTGGGTCCACCATCACAAACTTCAACTGCGATGGATGTTTTTTTATATAACAAAGAAACCAGTATCGTATTAATACCCACCGACTTACCTTGTCCGGTTGCACCCGCCATCAATAAATGGGGCATCTTGGCTAAATCGACAATATAGTTTTCGTTGTCAATTTTTTTACCCAATGCAATCGGCAAACTAAAATCGTTATGAATAAACTTATCGGAAGCGATCAGGGTGCGCATATTCACGATTTGTTTTTTCATATTGGGCACCTCAATACCGATGGTGCCTTTGCCCGGTATCGGTGCAATAATCCGAATCCCCAGGGCCGATAAACTCAAGGCAATATCATCTTCCAGATTACGAATTTTTGAAATACGCACACCTTCTGCGGGTACAATCTCGTACAAGGTAACCGTTGGCCCAACTGTAGCAGAAATTTTAGCAATGGCAATCCTAAAACTTTTTAATGTATTGATGATTTGATTTTTGTTTTGTTCCAATTCCGCTTTGTCTACCGAAATGTCCTCCGTGTTTCGGTTTTCTAATAAATCAAGCGTTGGAAATTTATAACTCCGTAATTCCAGAGAAGGATCATAAGGTTCATCACCGGCTACAGATACGCCCGAAGCAACTACTTCCGGTACAGATTTTTCGATGGCTGTATGAACTTCAAAGTCCAATTCATCAACAGTACTTTGTTTGACAGAGGCTATTTCGGGTTCAAGTTCTATAACCGAAGATTCCGGCATTGGAGCTGTTTCGATTGTGGGGATGATTGGATCAATTGAATCAAAAAAAGAAGGGTCAATTTCAAGAACAGGGGTATGTTGTTCGGGAACATTCAACTTGTTTTCCGCCTCAGGCCAGGTTTGTTGGTAGGCCGGTTCGGGTTGAATAATCATTTCAGGCTGAATAGGCTGGGGAATTGGTTTTTCCTCGGCAGGGCGATTGAATCGTTCTCGCAATTGATGCCATATTGGCAAGGAGAAGATGGGGTTAAAAATCAATACCAATACAATCAAACCAATGGCAATCATAATACTGGCCGTGCCGATATTTCCCGCTAAAAGTAAAAGTTTGCCGATGACCAGATTGCCAAAACGCCCTCCATATGAAAACTCAAACTGATGACCGGGCAATAGATAAGCCAAAAGCGGTGAAGCCAACAAGATACTCAATATACCAAAAGCAATTGTTTTTAAACGTGCGTAAAAACGTTGACGGCTGATGATTTGAATACCACCCATGAAAAGCAACAAGCTGATAACCCAGGCTGATAACCCAAATCCGTTATAGATGAGTTGATGAGAAAGCCAGGCGCCCAGCTTACCCCCGCGGTTCAGGGTGTTTTGGTCCGATTGATTGATGAATTGCCAAAATGAAGCGCTATTCATGACTACATCCTGATCTTCTTTCCAGGTGAAAAAGTAGGAAAAAAAGGAAATCCCTAAAAAAATCGCTATGAAAATCATCATTATGCCAACTATTTTGGACATCCGGCCGTCTTTGAATAGGGCAGTAAATCGCGGGCCAGCCTTCTCGACGCTCACCTTTTCATTGTCTTTAGTTTGTTTTCTTTTTGCTTTTGCCATTGAGACAAACTTAAATGGAAATATTCGAAATGATTTGGATTTTCGATGCTAAATGTTGAAAATTGGAAGAATTGAAGAATAGAATTACTTTTGAAGACAGTTTAATATGAAAATAAAAGTATTTATTAATCTTCTTGGCTTGAATTGAATAGAATGATGCCTTAGTAAGGGAATTATTGAAATTAATCAGCGGAATAACGAAAAATAGAAATAAAGTGAAACTAAGTTTTAAGATTGGAATAAAACTATTGATTATAGCGGTCCTCTTTGGATTTCAATCAACCGCGCAGATGAATAATGTGATTGTCAACAGTAATGCCAATGTTTTGGCGCAAATGTTGGCAGGGCCCGGAGTAACGGTTAGTAATGCAGGCTTTTTTGGACAATGCGACTCTATGAATTCGGCAGGACAGTTTTATGCCACTCCGAATACGGTATTTGGATTAGATAGCGGTATCGTACTTTCTTCAGGAAATGTTCTTACGAGTCCTGTATCAATTGGAGTGAATATTGGTGCGGGGCAATCACCTGGTACAACTGGGGCTGCGCAGTTTGCATCAACTTCAACGGCGGGCAACTCAGATCCAGACTTAGTTATTTTGGGTAATAATGTAACGATTAATGATGCTTGTGTGTTGGAATTTGATTTTGTGCCGCTGGGCGATACGGTGAAGTTTGATTAGGTTTTTGGAAGTGAGGAATATGATGTTTTTAACTGTTCAATTAATGACATTTTCGGTTTCTTCATCAGCGGCCCCGGAGTTACCGGACCTTTTTCAAATAATTCGGCCAATATTGCATTAATACCTGGAACCAATTATCCGGTGGCAATTTCAACCATAAACAATGGATTGAATGGTGGCCCAGGAAGTAGCTGTTTCAATAATACTGGAGGGAACGGTCCTTATACCCAATACTATGTTTCAAATATTGATAGTTTTAATGCCGGTATTTCTACAAATATGAGTTATACCGGGTTTACTACAACACTTACGGCATTGGCTTTGGTTGTTCCTTGCTCAACTTACCATCTCAAATTAGCAGTGGGTGGTGCATCTGAGCAGGTTTACGATACCGGTGTATTCCTAAAAGCAGGAAGTCTCTCTTCCGATGCCATTACCTTTACACCTATTTCAAACCTGATTAATCCTTACCCCTATATTGTGGAAGGTTGTGCAGCTGGTTTTATTAAAGTAAAACGCCCGGTTGCAAACAGTACACCTTATACCATCAATTATCAGGTAGGTGGTTCTGCATCCTATCCGGCTGATTACAATGTTTCAACCATACCTCCGGGGGCTCCATTTGGACAAGTTACCATACCTGCCAATGATACTGTTGCTTATATCGTTATTGGAGGTATTCAGGATAATACGGCTGAACCCATCGAAGAAATAAAAATTTATCAGTTGGCGCCTTGTTCAAATAGCATCGTTGATTCGGTGAGTTTGTTCATCAGCGATACCATTCAAATGTATATCATGACTCCTGATACGGCCATTTGCAAGGAGGATAGTGTATTCATCCAGGTTTCCGGTGACGATTCTTTAATTTATAGCTGGACGCCAACAACCAATATCAATAATCCAAATATCAAAAATCCGACGGTTAGCCCAAATGTAACTACCGATTATATTGTTTGTGCCACATTGCCTAATTCAGGTTGTGCCCCTAAATGTGATACAATTCGCATTACCATTAATCAGGAACCTTCGGTGAATATTGGGAATGATACCATTATTTGCCTCCAACAAGCTATTCAGTTTAATCCGGTCATTTCTCCTAATCAGAATTATTCGTATACATGGAGTGGGCCCGGTTCCGGTTTCCTGAACGCCACAAATATCCCCAATCCATTAGGGACTTTCACCCAGTTAGGCAACTGGACACTGTATTTGCAAGTGGAACCAACCGCTGTAGGATGTGCGGGATATGATACGATGAATGTATTTATACTTCCTAATGACATTACGCTACACAATGGAGATACCACGGTTTGCCGGGGTGCAACCATTCCGATTAATGTGACAGGTCATCCGCTGTTTTCGTATACATGGTCTCCAACTGCTTATTTAAATAATCCGAGTATCGAAGACCCTATTTCAATTCCGGATGCCAATGTTTCTTATACCGTCACTGCCACATATCCGGGATGTATTCCGATGTCGAAATCATTTGATATTAATGTAGAACCTGTTCCAGTGATTGATGCAGGGCCCGACCGTGTGATGTGTCAGTATGATACTGTGCAGTTACATGCAACAGTTGATCAGGTTTTTGCCGGATATACCTATACCTGGACTCCGGGTGTGGATCTCAGTAATGCATCTATTTTGGATCCTGTTTTTGATGGGATGAATAATACGAACCTACAACTCATCGTTAGCACTCCAATAGGATGTGCCGATACCGATTTTGTATTCATCACCGTTCATTCCGTAGAATTTGCAAATGCAAGTCCCGAAGAGGAAACCATTTGTCCGCGTGATTCCGTGCAATTACAAGCCAATGGGGGAGTTGCCTATCATTGGGAACCTGCGTTATATCTGAACGATCAGGATATTCCCAATCCCGTTTCAAAACCCAAAGAGTATATTGAATATACCCTTTATACCACCAGTCAGTTTGGATGTACAGATACTGATTTGGTTCGAATCATGGTCGCTTCGGAAGGTGTGATTGATGCCGGCGAAGATATCACCCTCTATCCGGGAGAATCGGCTAATATCAATCCGGATGGTAACTGCTCTTTCTATAACTGGACCCCGAATTACCATCTTTCCAGTGATAAAATTAAAAATCCGATCGCCACACCGCCTGTTACAACCCAATATTTTGTAACGGCTACTACAGAGTTTGGTTGTCCGGCCATTGATTCTATCACGATTAGGATTTCTCCTGAAAGTATATTAGATTTGCCTAATGCATTCAGTCCCGGATCCGGTACGAGTATCAATGACGAATTACGCATCATCAAGCGTGGTTTGGCAACATTGAACTTCTTCAGGATTTATAACAGATGGGGTGAGCTTGTATTCGAAACCAACGACATTGAAAAAGGTTGGAATGGGCAGTACAAAGGAAAACCTCAACCGATGGGAACGTATGTATATGTAGTAGATGCGAAAACAACGACTGGAAAAAGATTTAATAAACAAGGTAACGTAACATTAATTCGATAACAATGATTTTTCATCATATGAATATTCAAAAATTTGTTCGCAAGGCAGCCCTTTCTTTGGCGGCTGTTTGCGCTTTAGTGAGTGCTCAGGCACAGGACATCCATTTCACCCAATTTAATGGGGCTCCGATGATTATGAATCCGGCGCTGACGGGAAGTTATAATGGACTGCTCCGTGTTACCGGAATATACAGAAATCAATGGTCTAGCGTAACTACACCGTATGTCACCTTTGGTGGATCAGTGGATGCGCCATTATTTAAGGATGTCGCCATTGATGATTATCTGGCAGCTGGCGTAAGTATTTATAATGACCGTTCAGGTGATGGTAACTTGGCTAATTTGTCGATGTTGGCTTCAATTGCCTACCATAAATTTTTAGGGACAGAAAGTAATAAGTCTATCTCAGTTGGTTTACAGGGCGGATATACCCAAAAATCCATCGATTTAGCCCGTTTATACTGGCAGGATGAATTTTATAACGGAGGATTTCAACCAGGTACTACAGGCGAATTGTTGAATCCTAAAGTGAAATATTTTACGGCAAATGCAGGTATCCAATGGCAGCATGCGATTTCAGAAAATTTTGGTTATACCATCGGTGTAGCTGGTCATAACCTCAATCAACCTAAAGAATCCTTTTTGAAAAAACAAAATAATGAGGTTGGTTTAGGAATGCGCATCAACACCCAAATTGGGGCAGTATGGAATGCAGGATACCGTTTGAGCATTCGCCCGGCTTTCTTGTATCAATCGCAAACAGCGGCGACAGAAATGATTGCAGGTTCTGAATTTTTATACATCGTTGGTGATCCGGATATTCGTTCAGTAGCTACAGGCGTATTCGTTGGTGGATGGTATCGTTTTGGCGATGCAACCCTGATTACTGCTGGGTTTGAACACAAAGGATTTCGCGTTGGTTTCGGTTACGACTACAATATGTCTGACCTGAATGTGGCTTCAGGGGGCAATGGCGGTTTTGAAATTTCATTACGATATATCAAACCGAATCCACTTGATTTTGCAAGGAGAATAGCCTTCCCTTGTTCGCGTTTTTAAAAAAAAAGGGAACTTGCTTTCCTTTTTCAGATTATTACGACTATATTTACGGCTATATTAACATTTCACAGGAATGAGAAGAAAACTTTTGCTTTTAGCGCTGATTTTTTTAGGTGTGGGCTTGGGAACTTTTGAGTTAAGTGCTGGTCCAAAGGACGATCCGGCCGCCAAATTACCCTTTAACAAGAAGATGAAATGGGCCAATGGCTTGTTCAAAGCAGGGAGTTTTTATACAGCAGAAGAGTATTATTTTCAGCTGAAAAAAGAACAACCCCGTAATCCATATGTCACTTATATGATCGCAGAATGTATGTGGATGACCCGTGATTATCCACCGGCTGCGGAATATTATGCGGAAGCATTTGATCTTGCTCCTGAAATTTACCCGGAAGCTCCTTACAAAGAGGCGTTGATGCGTAAACAAAATGGCGATTATGAAAAAGCCATTGAAAGATTTCAGTATTATATCAAAAACTACAAAGGCAAAAACAAAAAGGTAAAATTATACGCCCAGCGTCATATCGAAGGTTGCCAAATGGCTTTGAATTCTTTGAATGATCCGGGTCGTGCATTTGTAAAAAATGCCGGTCCGAATGTGAATACGGCATATACCGAATTGTCTCCATTGCCATTGGGTGATACAGCCTTGTTGTTCGCCACTATGAATTCAAACAAAATTATTGAATACGGTAAAGACAAACGAAAGGATTATGTGTCACGTTTTATGTGGGCACCTAAAGAATTTGATCGTACTCGTATTAAAGATACTTTTGAAGTTGCCATGAAATTTGAAGATGGTAAATTTAATGATAATAAATACCACGTTGGGAATGGATCATGGAGCCCGGGCGGTTTAAGATTCTGTTTCACCAAATGTTTGGAAGAAGATAGCTTAAAAATTAAATGTAAAATTTGGGTTTCCGAATTTAACAGAACACGCGGTGTTTGGGCTCCTGCCAAAGAATTGGATGGTTTTATCAACGATCCTGAATCAAGCAATACCAACCCATACTGCGCGATGATTGGTAAGAAGGAAGTTTTATTCTTTACTTCGAATCGTAAATTACAAAGTGCCGGTGGTTTCGATATCTGGTATTCTGTATATGATTCAGCTCGTAAAACGTATCGCCGTCCTCAAAACTGTGGTAAAAAAGTAAACTCATGGGGTGATGATATTACGCCATACTACGATAACCGTACCAACAAATTGTATTTCTCTTCGAATGGTTGGAAAAATATCGGAGGCTTTGACGTTTATTCCGCAGAAGGTGGACCATCTCGTTATACAAATTTAACCAATCTCGGATTTCCAATTAACTCACCGGCAGATGATATCTATTATATCCAGGATCCGGGTAAAAAGGACAATGCTTATGTAGTTTCTAACCGTTTGGGAAGTATTTACGTAAAAAATCCAACCTGTTGTGATGACATTTGGAGAGTGATTAAAGAGCCTAGTTTCTATGTAAAAGGAATTGTTTTAGACGAAGTGAGTAATGAAATTATTCCGGAAGTGGTTGTGAAAATGGCAGATTTGAATACCAATGTATTAAAAGATACTAGTTTCTCAAGAGAAGGTAATTTTATGTTCTATACGCCAATGGGTAAAAATTACGCCATCTCTGCCGATAAGCCAGGTTATATCTCTGGAAGAACAACTTTGAGTACAACCGGTAAATCAGTCATGGATCCGGATAATACGACTTTGGTGACCATTTACATGCACAAATCACCAATGAATTTGAGTTTCATGTTCAAAACGTGTATTACAATTTCGATAAAGGAGATTTTCAACCTGATTCTTATGGGGCCCTCGATTCATTGGTTAATTTCATGAACGACAATCCTTCAGTGAGTGTTGAAATCCGTTCTTATACGGATAGCAAGGGTGATGATGAGTACAATGATGAGTTATCTGTGAAAAGAGCCCAAGCGGTAATGAGCTATATGGCTACCAAAGGAATTGATCGCGGTCGAATGATTGCCAGAGGTGAAGGTAAAAGAAACCCGATTAAGCCAAATACCATCAATGGTCAGGATAATCCGATTGGACGTCAGTATAATCGTCGTACTGAATTCCGAATTATTGGAGATTTACCTGAGAAAAGAATTATTTACGATCAAAATCGTCCGGAATATATCGACAAATCCGGAGTTTCTGAAAGAGATTCTAACTTACGTGTGAATACCGATGAAGAGGATGATGGTACTCCAGCTTCTGGCGAATTAGCACCTGGAAGCCGAGTAGGAGAGTAAAGTCCACAATATTTAAATTTTAAGCCGAACCTTTAAGCGTTCGGCTTTTTCAGATGGGTTTTCCTTTTATCCGTTTTGGTGTTTGAAGTTATCAGTTTGTAACCGTGTAAAGGCTTGAATTCATGGGCCTATTGCTTTTCTCACACCCGAATAAACAAAACGTTAGTAAAATGGGACTAGGATAACAAACACATCTGAGTAATTTTACGTCTTGATTCAAACGACTGAATATGAAAAAGATTATTTTTTTAAGTTTCCTCCTTTGCACGAGTGTATTCATTTCACAAGCTCAAACACAACAACCCAGTGCAAAAGTTAAGCAAGAAGTAGAACTGATTCGTAAGGCTGATTTAGGTCTTACAGATGTTCAAATCTCCCGGTTAACTACCGTACTGATGGGTGAAGAAAAGAACCTCGAAATGAGCATGAAAGCTTTAGAGGGGAATAAAGCCCAGCAAGAAACGCGTTTAAAATTGCATCATGACAACAAAATCCGCAATATCAAAGGCGTCATGAGTGCTGCTCAAGCTGAAAAGTTTGATGCCCTTAAATTGGGAGATAAGCTATAGGCTTTTTTAATTTCCGCGTTGAATCTGTTCAGGCTATCGCTAATAATAAAACTTTAACGGCAGCATGGAAAAGTAGGAATACTATTTGATGGTATACCTGCGTTATATTAGTACATAATAACCTAAAAACATTTTAACACATGAGACAGCTCAAAATAGCCACTCAAATAACCAACCGTGATAGTCAGGCGGTTGAAAAATATCTACAGGACATTAGTCGTATTCCAATGATTACAGCAGAGGAAGAAACCGTATTGGCACAGAAGATCAGAAGTACAGACAATACAGTGTCTAAGGCTGCTTTGGAGAAAATGGTGAAGTCAAATTTACGTTTTGTGGTGTCCGTGGCGAAGCAATATCAACATCAGGGTTTAACCTTGTCGGATTTGATTAATGAAGGGAATTTGGGTTTGATTAAAGCTGCTCAGCGTTTTGATGAAACAAAAGGATTTAAATTTATCTCTTACGCTGTTTGGTGGATTCGTCAGTCAATTTTACAGGCTTTGGCAGAACAAGGACGTCTTGTCAGGTTGCCTCAAAATAAGATTGGCACCTATAACAAAGCAAATAAGGCGATGATGGCCTTTGAGCAGGAAAATGAGCGTGAACCATCTGTAGAGGAATTGGCCGGAATTCTGGAGATGTCAGAAACAGAGATTTCAAACATTTTTGTAACCAATACACGTCACACCTCACTGGATGCCCCTGTGCATGAAGCAGAAGATGTGAGTATGGGAGATCTTTTAACCGGTTCAAATGATACCGATGATTCAGTTATTCAGGATAGTTTACGCGAAGAAATTAAACGCATTCTTAAATCATTAAGCCCAAGAGAATCTGAGATTGTTAGCGCTTACTTCGGTTTGGATGGGAATGATGGTCCTACCATTGAACAAATTGGTGAGAAATATGATCTGACGAAAGAAAGAATTCGTCAAATCAAAGAACGAGCCATTAAAAGATTACAGAAAGCCCGCTACAGCAAATCTTTAAAATCATATTTAGGATAGTTGGTTTTGGTTGGTTTTATATGATAAGGGGATGTCGAAGGGCATCCCTTTATTATTTTGTGGCATCTAACCTGGCTTCAATTTCACGGATTTGAGACTCTAATTTCGAAATCCGATCATTTTGTGAAAGTCTGGATTGGAATATTTTTCCGCTTATTCGATAAACAGGGGCGGATGGCGATTTTTTGAGCCTCTGAGTGGCAGCTGCAGCCGGAATTAAAGCTATTTTCTGATCTTCAATGAGGATGAATTCATCTTCGACGTTTATGGCGGAATGGGATAGGCGTTTGAGGAATAAAATATCATCGACCTCATAGCCATACTTCTGAGAAAAGGAGGCATCAACAACATACACCAAATCGATGCAATCTTTCAAACTACTTGAATCAAATGATTGAGAACCATTATTTCTACTCCATTGTTGAAATGAAATGTGTTTTTCAATTGGCGGATCCAACTTCAGAGGCTCCTTGGAATTTTCCAGTTCAAATTTGGTCAGCCTATTCACTGTCAATGGTGCACTCAGCAATTCATCACTACTCAGATTAAAATGCTCCGCAATTCTTAATACAGTTTCTATTTTCGGCTGCGCCCGCTGCTCTTCATAGGATGAGATAACACCACGATTTAAATTCAGCAATTCAGCGAAAGCGCTTTGGCTCAAATTGTGAATTTGTCTGATTTTTTTCAAATTCGTTGAAAAGTACGACATTGCTAAAAATTTTAGCAAATATATCTAATGATTGAAAAAAATGCAAACAAAATTTGCTGAAATCAAAAATAAATATACATTTGTCCTTTGAAAACCATAAAGAATGAACCAACAAGAACGCTTTGAGTGTATTAAAAACTGGCTTTTGGACCTGGACTACCAAATTATTTCTGAAGATCCGAATGGGGTGACCCTGGTGATTGAAAAGGAATCAGATGGCATTAAAAATTTCGTCCTCTTCATTTCCCCAAGTATTCTCATCATGGAGCAATACATTTTTGAATTAAAACAAAGTCAAGAGGAAATACTGACCAGACTCTTACAAAAAAATCGTGATATCGTTCATGGTGCATTCGTATTGGATGATACTGGAAAAAAGGTCATTTTCAGAGATACTCTACAAACTGAAAATTTGGATAAAAACGAATTGTTGGCAAGCTTGAACGCACTCAGTTTATTGTTGAGTGAATTTTCGAATGAAATCATCACATTTAGTCGATAAAAAATTTAACTTTAAAAATCATTATATGAATATCCTGCAAAGAATTATTCGAATTGGAAAGGCACATTCTCATGCCCTCATCAACGATCTTGAAAGCCCAATCATTATGGGTGAACAAGGGATTCGTGAGCTCAAAGATCAGCTCCAACAAAGTATTCAAGGCTTGGCAACGGTTAAGGCACTTGCAATTCGCCGGAAAAATGAAGCGCAACAACATTTAGAAAAGTCCTCCGAATACGAGCAAAAAGCGATGTTGTTGATTAAAAAAGCGATGCATGGAAATATGGATTCCACTGAATCGGATCGATTGGCCAAAGAAGCACTCAAACGAAAAGAGCTTGAAGAATCTACATCACGTCAAGTAAATCAGGAAGCGGAGCAATTGGAAATGGAAGTTGCCAAACTTCAGGTTCATATTCAGGCATTAAAAGCAAATATTGCCAAATGGGAATCTGAATTGAAGACCCTGAATGCCCGATTACAAATTAGTCAGGCAACGAAGGATATCAATTTGAAAATGACCGGAATGGATTCAGAAGGTACAGTTGACATGCTCAAACGAATGAAAGAGAAAGTGGAACATGAAGAAGCCCTGGCCAGTGCGTATGGAGATATTGTAAGTCAATCAACTTCTGTAGATGAAGAAATCGGTAAAGCACTCAATACAGAAGAGGAAACGGCTGAAGTGGCCCTTCAAAAATTAAAAGACCAACTTAAAAATTCGCCTGAATGACCTGGAACGATTTTATGGTAGAAATTCTTTCTCCGGTAAATATTGGATTGACGATTTTACTTGGACTAAGTGTATTGTACTGGATTTTTACCATCATCAGTGGAACCGATGTACAGTTGGATTTAGACCTGGATGCCGATCTGGATGGAAGTCTGGATGTGTCAGAACATGATGGATTGGTAGAGATCAATCACGAACCATCTGCTTGGGTTCAATTCCTCCGATTTCTGGATTTAGATGTGATACCCATTACCTTTTTTCTGACCATTTTCTTTTTATTCAGTTGGGTGATTTCTGTGAATCTGAATTATTATTTTCCTATACCGCATTGGATGGGCTTTTTACTGCTCATTCCAATCATGGCAGCAAGTTTACTTTTCGCGAAATGGGCCGCCTTACCTTTCCGTTCTTTGTTTAAAGTGATCAACCACCAGGGAGAAAAGCCTTACGATTTTTTAGGTAGAACCGGAATTATGCGAAGTGCTGCTGAAGGCGATAAATTTGGAATGCTAGAACTGATCATTCAAAATGATCCGATTAAACTGATGGAGAAAACCAAAGACGGACAGCGAATCGAAACCGGAGAACAAGCCATGGTGATTGATGAATCCTCCGATAAAAAATTTTATTACGTAAAGTCGTACGAAGAAATAAATTAAAACATTTTATAAACCTTTAAAGAAAACAGATATGTTAGGACACACTTCTATTGTTGTGATTGTTGTATTGATTATTACGGGGCTCGGACTCCTCTTTTGGATTGTTTCCATGTACAAAAAAACCGTGCAAGGCATCGTACTCCTGCGCACGGGTTATGGAGGTGCAAAAGTATTTTTTAATGCCGGCGTAATTATTCCGGTGATTCACCGAATGGAATTTATGGATATTTCGGTTAAAAAAATGGAAATTCACCGCGAAGGAAAAGACGGATTGGTTTGTAAGGATAATATTCGGGCCGACATTCAAGTAGCCTTTTTTATCCGGGTGAATAAATCGGTGGAGGATATTATTAATGTGGCTCAAACAATAGGTTGTGCCCGGGCTTCAGATATCAATACCCTGCGCGAACTATTTGAAGCCAAATTTTCTGAAGCACTAAAAACCGTCGGTAAAAAATTTGATTTCACCGAGTTGTATGAAGCCAGAAGTGAATTCCGCCATGAGATCCTAAATATTATCGGAACAGATTTAAACGGATATGCCCTGGACGATTGTGCTATTGATTATTTAGAACAAACATCCATCCATAATTTAAATAAGGACAATATTCTGGATGCGGAAGGGATTAAAAAAATTACAGAGCTCACGGCTGCTCAAAACATAAAAGCGAATTTGGTTCGTAAAGATGAAGAGAAGACCATTACCAAACAAAATGTGGAAGCGCAGGAAGCAATTTTAGAATTGCAAAAACAACTTGCCGAAAAAGAAGAATCTCAAAAAAGAGAGATTGCCAATATCAAAGCTCGCGAACATGCTGAAATTTTGAAGGTCTCAGAAGAAGAAAGATTTAAGGCGGAATCTGTGCGTATTGCAACCGAAGAAAAATTACAGATTGCCGAAGAAAATAAACAAAGGCAAGTGGTGATTGCCTTGAAGAATAAAGAAAGAGCCAATCTGGTTGAAACAGAACGCGTGGAAAAAGATCGTTCTCTTGAAGCAACCGAAAGAGAACGCGTGGTTGCATTAGCGAATATTGAAAAAGAAAAGGCTGTTGAGTTAGAGAAGAAAAATATTCAGGATGCGATTCGTGAACGATTAATGATGCAGAAGACGGTGGTCGAAGAAGAACAGAAAATTCAGGATGTAGAAGCCTTAAAAACAGCTGAACGAAATAAACAAGTGCAAATCACCATTGCGAATCAGGAGGCTGAAACCAAACTCATTGAAATGACCAAGGCTGCGGAATCCCGAAAGTTGGCGGCTGAAAAAGATGCGCAAAAATATTTGATTGAGGCGCAGGCGAAACGAGATGCGGCAGAAAAAGAAGCCGAGGCCCGCAAGATTATTGCAGATGCCAAAGCCAAGGAAGAAGCCACCGTCGGATTATCTGAAGCGCAGGTCATGTATGCAAAGGCCGATGCGATGGAGAAACAAGGTATGGCAGAAGCCAATGTCATCGAGAAAAAAGCCGAAGCCGCAGCTAAAGGGGTGCAAGCCAATGCCATTGCTAAAAAAGAAGAAGGACAAGCGGAAGCAGAGGTGATTAAACAAAAAGCATTGGCTGAAGCAGCCGGTATTACTGAAAAAGCCGAGGCGATGAAAAAGTTGAATGAAGCCGGTAAGGACCACGAAGAATTCCGTTTACGACTGAATAAAGAAAAGGAAGTGGAATTGGCCCAAATTCATGTTCAAAAAGATATCGCCAATGCGCAGGCTCAAGTGTTGGGTGAGGCATTCAAAAGCGCGAATATTGATATTGTCGGTGGAGACCACTCTTTCTTTGATCATGTCGTAAAACAAATTTCGGCCGGTAAAGGATTGGATAAATTGGTTCAGCATAGTGAAAATGCTCAATTAATTCGGGAATCTTTGATGCAGGGAGATGATGATAAAAATATCATCCATCGCATGTTGCAGATGGTGAATAAATACAATGTCTCTTCAGAGGATATTAAAAATTTAAGCATTGCATCTTTGATTGGTCGATTAAAAGGAGTGGCGGATGATGACGATCAGGGATTTCTTTCGAATGCACTCAATATCGCCAAACACATGGGGATTGAAAAAAGACACTTCGGTAATACATTGAAGTATAAGTTTTACGAAATATAACGACTTATTCTAGCTGAAATGTCTGAACAAACCGACCAATCTGCAGTGACTCCAGCCGTATCCTCGGCAACGTATGAAATTATTCAAAGCAGGCTGAAACAACAACAGGTTCTCTTATCTGAACGTTTGAACCAACTCAATGAATCCCGAAAACAAGTATTTGGGAGTATAGATTTTTCCCTTCTCGCCAATGAACGGATATCTACTGATTCACCTTGCCAGGTAAAGGATATTTTTTCACTGGGACAATTTTGTATCCTTGGTTATAATGTGCATTTGGGTTTAAAAACCGAAATTGAACTCAAGGATGTTTTTGCAGTATATCAGTTTCGAAAAAACAGATTTGAACCCCAATCATTACAGATTCTGGAAAATCCTGAATTTTTGGAAGAGTTCAAAAACCTATACAAGTATTATCGCAATACCTTCTTTGCCAGATTTTATTCCCGCGACAATTTCGTGTATTTCGTTTTTCAACTTTCTGAAAGTGTATCAGATGTTAAGGTATTTAAATGGCTTGTGAGAGATGAGCATTTAGAATTTGTAGATGCCCGAAGCGCTGCTGAATTGCAGTTTCCCAATCAACAGGAAGTGCAATGGATTAAAGCAACCAGGGATATGCAACGAAGTGGGAAATTTCCGCATATCTCGCTGGCAGATAAATTATTTGTTGAAACAATTGGTGGAAATCTCACGATAAAAATCGAAGACAATACCGACACTGGATTGGGGATATATCAGGAAGATGTTGAATATAAAGACCAAAGTTTGGATGATGCAGAAATTCATTTTGCCATCTATAATCACCTGATTTTATTGCGCATTAAACCTTATCTGGAAACGGATCGATATTTTATTTATAACCAAAAGGAAAAGCGAATTGAAAGGGCCGATGGAATGAAACATGCCATCGTGCAACTACCCGAACAACAAGGTGTGGTATTTCCCAATGGTTATGCCTTGCAAACGGGAAAAATAAAGGTTTTTAATGACCGGGATCGCAAGATGAATTTTTTAAAAAAATGGGCGGGTCCGAATGGTGAAAATTATTTATTTGTGTTTTATGAAGAACGAAATAATCACTACTTACTCGTTCCATATCAACTTATCGAACAGAACATAGAGACGCCGATCTATTGCACAGGGTTTACCATTTTTGAAGATGGTAAGCTCTGTTATATTCAGGATAGTGAAGAACCAACTAAACATCATGCCGTTCAAATTTGGCAAACGCCTTTTTCAAAACAGGTACAGGTTAATGAAACTCAAAAAGATCATACTTTATTTAAAATAGGCAACAAAGACCTTGTACGTTCAATGGCAGATTGCAGGGATTTGATGGTACTGCTTCAGAAGGAAGATTCGTACACAGGTTTGTATGATGATATTGTGAAGCGCAGTACACAGATACTGGACGCCTACTACTTTTTAGATGATGAGGCCGTGTTTCAGCTTAAAAAACCGCTGTTGGAAATTCGTAAAATTGCACACGCTGCAATTAATGAATTTGAGAAGGTTGTTGAACAACGTCAATCCTCTCATAAAGCCATAGAAGCTTTTGGTAAAAAGGATCGATGATTTTTGTACGAATGCAAAACCAATCATTCTATTCCCTGAATATTTTGTAGATGCTTTGTCGGCCATCCGGCGCTTTCAGGGAGAAGTTGTTACGCTTTCCGAATTAAAATATGCAGATGTAAATCAGCTTCAGAACTATGAAAAACAGTTAAGCCAGAAGTCAGAAGAACTTTCAAAAAATTGCACCCATTTTCTGTTACAAGAAGAGGCTTTGAGGCCATACCACCAACAAGCTGCAAATTTGCGAGAAGAAATTGAAAGGTTTTCCAAAGCTATTGAATCAAAGAACATTGAAGAGTCTCTCGATGAACTTTCCATACAATTGGAACTGTTGGTAGGCATTGTCAATAATCTCAAAATTGAGGATACCGCTCAGTCAACCAAAATCATTGAAGAAATTTCTTTGATTTTCTCAAGTTGAATCAGGATCGAAGCGCTCTTTCAAAACGTAAAGAGAAATTACCGGAAAAGAACTTCAAGCAGATTATAATGCTCAAATTGTGTTGTTTGATCAGGCTGTGATAAATTTTAGTGAATTGGCCAATACCGCTGAAAAATGTGATGAATATTTAAACAAACTCAGTATTCAGCTCGAAGAATTAGGAACCCGGTTTGCAGATTTTTCTGATTATCTAGAGGAGCTGGATCGAAAGCGAGAAGAGGTGAATGCTGTTTTTCAATCAAAAAGATCGGCCATTGCCGCTTTGCAGTCAAAACGTTCATTGCAACAATTTTCTTCTGGTCAAAGAATTCTGAATAGCATTCGATCCAAGGCCATGCAAATTGAATCAGATGTTGAAATGAACGGATTTTTTGCAGCGGATTTGATGGTTTCAAAAGTCAGGGATATCATACTGGCACTCAAGGATTCCGGCGATACGGCTAAGTCTGAAGAACTGAGCACCTTACTCAAAACCACTCAGCAAGATTGTTTGCGTCAACTCAAGGATAAAAAAGAATTGTATTCCGACGATGGTCAATCCATTGCATTTTGGGCCTATCATTTTGCAGTCAATCAATTTGAGCCTGAATTATCCATCATTCAAAAAGAACATCAATTTTATTTTCACATCACGGGTACCTCATTTTATGAAAAAATTTCTTCAGATGATTTATTGCCGTATGAAGAAGTTTGGAAGCAAGCATTCATTTCAGAAAATGATCTGGTAAAGCGCGCAGAGTTTCTAGCATGGATGGTGTTTCAAAAATTCCCCAATCCTGTTGATGCTGATCATTTGAGATTAGCCATTGAAGAAATCGTCAATACGAAATTCGGAATGGGATTTGTAAAAGGTTTGCATGATCAGGATAGTCTGAAAATCCTACAGGTAATACAAAGGATGCATCAGCAATTGGAGTTGCTTCGGTTTCAGGCTGAGGATCGCTCTGTTGCCGATTTGTTCTGGCATTTCTTACCCAATGAAAAGAAGGCGTATTATCAGAATCAATTTGACACACTGACCTTATTACAAGGAAACACAAATGAATTTTTAGAGTACGATTTTTTGAATAAACAACTCATCGAAGAGTTGACTTCATTCAAAAATCAAAATATTTTGTTTGCAGATAGTTCTTT
The DNA here is from genome assembly GCA_016715505.1 of Bacteroidota bacterium. GTDB lineage: Bacteria > Bacteroidota > Bacteroidia > Chitinophagales > Chitinophagaceae > OLB11. The sequence continues at coordinate 10,572 of JADJZY010000014.1, read as the reverse complement.
GCAAAACATGGCTAAATATTTGCAAGCATCTCATAAGAAGTTAGCAGCAGTTTCGGCAGAAGCTTCGGATTATTATTTGAAGTGTCTGGAAAATTTAAGGCAACGTGGCGTTGAGACTACTTTTTATAAAAATCTGAGTGCGCTTGAAGCACATCCCGGAATTTGTTTTCTATCGCATTTGCAGCCATTCAACAATCTCTTTCCACACAGACGCATACTGCCACTCGTGGACACCTGCTCGAAGGAGCTGTCCTCCTGCTCAACAAAAAATGGCAGGCAGATTATGTTAGATCGTACATGTCGCATGAAACGATTTCAGGTATGTTGTCGATGGAAGATACTTCTGAGTATACTTTGAACTATCATGATTTTATTAAACGACTGGGATATTTTGAAGCCGTGAATGTTCCTAAGTTTGAGCAGTTTACCTTGAAAAAATACGATCTTATTCAGACAAGAAAACAGGCTTTGAAAACCGATCAGATGAAGAGTCAGGTTTTAAGTTCATTTGTAAGAAACCGTTTAATCCATGAAGTGTATTTACCATTGATTGGAAATAATTTATCGAAACAAATCGGAGCGCTTGGAGAAATGCAAAGAACGGACAGGATGGGAATGCTATTATTGATTTCTCCACCGGGTTATGGAAAGACCACTTTGATGGAATATCTGGCTGCCAGATTGGGATTGATTTTTATGAAAATTAACGGGCCTTCAATAGGACATTCGATCTTATCAACAGATCCAGCTGAAGCCAAAAATGCGGCTGCCCGACAGGAATTACAGCGATTGAATCTGGCACTTGAAATGGGGGATAATGTGATGCTGTATTTGGACGATATTCAACATTGTAATCCGGAGTTTTTACAGAAGTTTATTTCACTTGCAGATGGCCAACGAAAAATGGAAGGGGTATATCTGAACGAAGCAAAAACCTATGAATTGCGTAGTAAACGATTTTGTTTGGTCATGGCTGGAAATCCGTATAATGAATCTGGTGAGACATTCAAAATTCCTGATATGCTGGCCAATCGTGCAGATACTTATAATCTCGGAGAACTCAGTGGATCCAAACAAGATTTGTTTGAGCTCAGTATGATTGAAAATGCAGTCTTGTCGAATGCATATCTGAGCCGACTTGTGCAACCATCTTTTGAAAATTTGTATCATTTGGTACAATCCGTGCAACATCAGACGCCTATTGAGAATCTTCAAGGGAATTTTGCAGGGCACGAATTGCAGGATATTCGACAGGTAGTAGAAAAATCTATGTTTATTCGAAATCAGGTACTCAAAGTAAATCAGTTGTACATTTCCTCCGCAGCAATGTCTGATGAATTTCGCCATGAACCACCATTTTAAATTACAAGGCTCTTACAGGGATATGAATAAACTGCTTTCCAAGCTACAAGCCATTCATACGCAGGGAAGAAGTGATGGCCTTGGTGTTGGATCATTATCGCAATGAATCACAGAATTTGACAACCGGGGCTGAGTTCAATTTGCTTAAACTCAAATCCCTATTGGGCGTTATACAGGAACAGGAACAATTCAGACTGGATGAAATAGGTCAGTTATATCGAAAAAATAGAAATTTGAAGACTGGAGCTGAGCAAGATCAAATGAACGATATCATTTCACTCTTATCTAAATTTTCAGAGGGATTAGATGGAATCCGGGAGGTGATTCAAAAAGTTTCAGGTACTTAGTGGCTGCTGTTTTTTGAGGAATGCCGGCATAGCGTTTTTTTACGAAAAGAACCACGCACTTCCGAAGAAGATGACCAGCAATACAGGCAATGCCGTATTCAATAATTGCCAGCGCATTTTTTCTTTTTTAATTCGGGTTGTATCGAGCAAACGTAAGGTCAGGTTTTTGTTGCGGGCTTCAAGTATTTGATATTCGTCGGTTAAGTACTCCAACGCATTTAAGATAAAGGTCTTATTGGCAAATTGTTGTTCGGTGTATTTATAAAATCCACATTCCAAGGGGCCTCTGGATTGGATAAAATCGTTGGTGACAATATCTCCATCAGATACCACAATCATTTTGCCGGCTTTTTCGGCAGTCTCTAAAAAAGTTTTTTTCAAAGAATCCTGATAAACTCGAATAAAGTTCGGATCTAAACGATTGGCGTAAATCGAAGAGAATCGGCCCTCTAATAAAACAGCCATGGGAATTTGTTTTTCCTTATATAGTTCGGGTTGTGGGGCAAACTTTAAACTCGACATACTAATACGAACAGGTGCTGGCATTCTTCGGCTTCTGTTGGAGGAGTGTAATAATATGGTTTTAGTAATTCCCGGGGCTGCAATGGTATCCATACTGCTAGCCATCATAAACATCACGGCATCCAGATTATTGACCAGGGGGTGTTTGGAAGTAGAAATCGAAAACGGATTGTAAAGCCAGGGGATCAGACGGATGTCAGGATTGTTGCCAATCATACCCACGGTAACCGGAATTGGATTGGCCTGCTGATAGTCTTCAATTAAGTCAGGATTAATTCGCACCCCGTATTTGAATAACATATCATCGAGATTCAGCCCCATATCCAAGGCCATTCCGGCACTGCTTTGGATCAGAGAATCCATGGTGAATTGCATTTGATCTACACACCAAAGTACTTTTCCCCATGCATGATATACTGATCAATTTTGAATTTGTTTTTATCATCAAAAGGCTGTGTGGGTTTAGCAATGACGACGGCATCGTAAAAGTTACCGATTTCTATATTTTGGGTGATGTCGAGGGTATCAACTTTATAATATTTGGTCAGGGTGTTTAGGATATCAAAGGTGTTCATGCCAATCACTTCACCATGCCCCACTAACCAGGCGATATGTTTTTTGTCAGGTAAAATGAGCGATTTGATAGCGGAAGCAAATTTGTATTCCAACATGGAAGAAGCGTAGTTCAACTTTTCAGAAGGGCTCATACTAATATGGCTTTCCAATAAATTGACGGCTACCTCTTTATGGTTGTACGATACTTTCGCTGAAGGGAAAATGATTTTTTCGGAATAGCCATCTTCTTCATCCTGCTGTACCTTTAAATTTACCGGATTGATACCCTTTGATGCCAGTGATTCAAATACTGCTTTTTTATCCTTATCTTCTATTCCCTCCAGAGGATTGATAAACTGAAAACGAATTTGTCTGTTTCCTTCTTCCTGAAATTCCGTCAAAACATCATTTACAGATTCTGCCAGTCGCTGGAAGCCGGAAGGGAATTTGCCTTTTAAATAGACCTCTATGATGACAGGTTCTTTTAGAGATTTTAATAGTTTTTTGGTCGGATCACTTAAGGAGAAACGATTTTCTGAAGTGAGGTCAATGCGTTTATGGAGCCTTGTACTGATCATATTAAACAAGAACAGCAAAAGCACAATCACCCCAAACCGAATCAAATATTTACGATAAATAGTTTTTGTTGCTGACATAATTGAGATCGGTTTAAGCCCACTTTCTTTTTTGTAATGAAAATCTTGAGGCCAGGATAAAAATGGCAATGACACTCAGGAAGTAAACCAAATCCCGTGTGTCTATCAATCCTCTGCTAATGGAACGATAATGCGACTCCATGCCAATAGAACTTATGATATAATCGAGTGTTCCGGTAAATACTTCCAGTTTGCTGAGAGTTTCAAATCCGGAATATAAAATGAAGTTGATAAAAATAGCGATCAAAAAGGCGATCACCTGGTTGTTGGTCAAGGTGGAACAAAATAGGCCGACTGCCGTAAAGGCTCCGCATAAAAAGAGTAAGCCAATATATGAACCTATAATTCCGCCAGTGTCCAGATTGTCAGGGATGGCTGATAGGCTGGCGAGGGAAAAAACATATAACAAGGTTGGCAGGATTGAAAAGACAACCAACAACCAGGCAGCGAAAAATTTGCCCAATACGATATCCTTTTCTCTTAATGGCAAAGTCGATAATATTTCAATGGTCCCGGACCTGAATTCATCCGAAAAACTCCGCATGGTGATGGCAGGTAATAAAAATAGCAGGACCCATGGAGCCAGATTAAAAAATTTATCCATGGTAGCATAGCCATCATCGAGCATATTATTATCCGGATAAAACCAAAGAAAAAAGCCCATGACGAGTAAAAAGACAATCACCGAGATGTAACCCATCAAAGAGCTGAAAAAGGCATTGATTTCTTTCCTGAAAATATAGATCATCCTGTTCTTTTGGATGGCGAAATTACTATAATTCAACCTGAATCCATGGCGAATTTTGGGGGCAATTCTGCCCATTCTTCGCGTTTTTTAGAGAAATCTGTGTAAATTGCCTTTTTAAGGTTTGAATATTGAGCTCCAACCATTCAGGATGGTTCATCGTCTTTTAAACCGTATGAAACTGAATCGTATGAAAAGAATTATTCTATCAATTTTTGTCTTACTCGGCTTATGTCAATCGAACCAAGCCCAAATCAATGTGAACTCGTCTAATAATGCTACCCAGTTAGCACAAACTTTGGTTGGATTTGGGGTAACGGTGAGTAATGCCACTTTGAATTGTGGCGCTGCCCCTCAAGGTAGCACCGACTACGGAAGTGGAACCTTTACGGTAACCTCAAGTAATTTAGGAATGGATAGCGGAATTGTGCTGACTTCGGGCAAGGCGGCCTCCAATATCAATGGTCCGGGTGCAAATGGTCCGGCACAAGGGCCTACAGGTGTTACGGGAAATGGTGCGGATGCTGATTTGACGGCAGTCATTGGCGGTACAACATATGATAAATGTATTTTGGAATTTGACTTCGTAACCATTGGTGACACGGTGAAATTTGATTATGTGTTTGGTTCAGCGGAGTACCCTAGTTTCACTTGTACAGGGTATAATGATGTTTTTGGTTTCTTTTTAAGCGGTCCGGGAATTGTTGGCCCTTATTCAAATTCTTCTATCAATATTGCCTTAGTACCCGGTTCAACCACCTGCCCGGTAGGAGTAAGCACCATTTATTGTCCGAATATGCCGGGTTGTTGTAATACAGCAAATACGAACTGTTATAACTTAACAAATGGCTGTACAATGTTTAATGCCACCAACAATACCTGTCAATATTTTGTATGTAATGCGGGAGGGGCTTCCGTCAATTATCAGGGTTTTACAACAGTCCTGACTGCCACCTCCCCTGTTGTTCCTTGTTCTCCCTAGCACATCAAATTAGCCATTGCCGATAAAGGAGATCAGGTATTGGATTCAGGGGTATTTCTGAAGGCAGGGAGCTTTTCATCCAATATTATCGATGTTAAGTTAAATACCGGATTGGTATCCACTTCCGGGTCGCCAATTTTGGTTGAAGGTTGTGACAGTGCTGCACTGACTATTACAAGAAAAATCATTCTCGGGACTGCTTTACCTGATACCATTAACTTACAATATCAGGGAACTGCTACCAATGGCGTGGATTATAATACGCTTCCTACTCAGGTTACTTTTACTGCAAATGTGAATGATACCGTGAAAACCTTGAACCTTTATGCGGTTCAGGATGGATTGGCTGAAGGAACTGAATTTATTAAGATTTATGTTTTAAGTGGATGCAGTCAGTTAATCACGGATAGTATCATCATTGAGGTGAAAGACTCTTTGCAATTTTCGTTATTCAACGTGGATACAGCCATTTGTTTAGGAAATACGGTGAATATCAATGGAATTAAAGATAGCGGGTTGAATATGGCCTGGACGCCTCCTTCCGGGGTGATGAATCCGGGCAACTTTCAAACTAGTATCACCCCCACTCAGGTTGGTTCGCAATATTATTCTGTCACTGCTTCTTACGGAAATTGTAGTCCGGTCACGAAAGGTTTTACCATCACCACGGATCCTATCCCGGTTATAACACCATTGAGTGATTTGGAACTTTGTGAAGGGGAAACGGTAGATATTAATGCCATCGTTACGCCTTCCTTTAATTATAATATTTCATGGGTTCCTTCCAGTGGACTTATTAATACCAATGGTTATAACCCCACCTTTGTAGGAACTACCTCGCAAACCATCGATTTTACAGTTACATCTCCAAATGCGGGTTGTACTGCAACAGATCAGTTCTTTGTGCAGGTATGGCCATTTGCACAAGGAAATATTATTGAAGATACTTTGGTTTGTTCTGGTCAGCCGGTTGAACTTTGGGTAACCGGAGGCAATGGTCTTTATCAATGGTATCCGGCCGGAAATTTGAGTTGTGAGTTTTGTTCAAATCCTAATGCAACTGGTTTGGGTACCACAACTTATTCGGTTATCCTTTTAGATCCACATGGTTGTCAGGATACTTTAGATGTGATGGTTGAAAATCATCCGCCATTTAATCTCGTTTTGCATAATAATGATACCACCATCTATATGGGTGAATCCGTTCAATTGTTTGCAAGTGGGGCCCCTTATTATTATTGGTCTCCTACAGAATATTTGGGTTTTTCGCAGAGTCACGATCCGGTTGCCACTCCGCTTTCAGATATCACTTATACCGTTACAGGGGTGAGTCAATTACAGGGTTGTCCGCAAAGCGATTCCGTCAGGATTAAAGTCATCATGCAGGACGTGTTTGTGCCGAATGCCTTTTCTCCAAATGGGGATGGTTTGAATGATGTATTCAGGGTTACAGCCCGAAAACTCATACAGGTACAGGAATTCCGAATTTATAATAGATGGGGGCAGGAAGTCTATTTTACGAAGGATATTAGTACCGGATGGAATGGCACATACAAAGGCGTTAAACAAGATCCTGGAGTTTATTACTACATGATGCGGGTTGCTTATCCTACCGGAAGAACAGATTTCCTGAAAGGAGATTTTACCCTTGTGCGCTAGGGATTTTTCCGGATCTTTGGTATTGTTTTTGAATAAGTTGTTTAAACAATATCATGATTCGTATCCTACCACTAATTGTATTGATGCTCGTTCTTTGCGGGAATCCGCATCAAACCTGGTCTCAAGTACCCCTTCAATTTAATTATCAGGGCATAGCCCGAAATACGGATGGACTGCCGTTGGTGGAACAGAAGCTACGAATTCGAATTTCATTGGCTGAAGAGTCCATGGTTCGGAATCCAAGGTTTGTTGAGGATCACCAGGTAAGGACCAACACTTTTGGGTTATATACGCTCAAGATTGGCGCGGGTCAAAGCATTCAGGGAAGTATGCAGGATATTGCCTGGGCAACTGGAGAGGTATATATGCATGTTCAGATTGACCCTGAAGGAGGAACGAAATTTGTTTCTGCCGGAATTTCACAATTACTCAGTGTGCCTTTTGCCTTGTATGCTGCAAAAACGGGAGATGGGACACGTGCAGGAACTGTTTCCACATCTGCCGCAGGAACCGGTACAGTCAACTATTTGACAAAATTTACTGCGGCCAATACCATTTATAATTCCCAGTTGTTTGATAATGGAACCAATATAGGTCTGGGCACCAACTCTCCGGCGGCTAAATTTCATATTTATCGCAATGCCAGTGGATTTCAGGAACATTTGCGCATGCAAAATGTCCATACCGCCGGAGCCGGACGTTTTACGATGTACAATGATGGAAACTTGAGCTATGCCACATTCACCAAATATGGAAGTGCATATGCCGGAGGATATGCGGGAATCACAACCTTGTATCCTTTGGCAAATTTGTTGGCATTTGGAAATAATGCAGTGAATGTTGGCGACGGGAGCGGTCGGTTTTTAATCAGCACGGCCGGGAATGCCGGAATCAGTTTATTTAAATCAGGTGTGAGTAAACTAAAATTTCATGCTGATTTTTTGAGTGAAAATGTCGGGTTGGGAGGAAGCGCTACACCGGTTTCCAGAATTCATCTCAATAATACGGACGCCAATGTGATGGATTTGCGATTAACCCATAATGGTTCAGGGCATACAATCAATGATGGTTTGCTGATAAGTGAAAGCCCCTCCCAAGCCTCAATCAATAATCTGGAAAACCAATCCCTCTCGCTGGGAACGAATGGGGCTGATTTTTTAACGATCAGCAACCTGGGCAATGTCGGTGTAAATACCACACAACCGAGTACAGTTTTTCAGGTAACCGGAAGTAGAGATACTTTATCGTATTTTACGAGTGATGGTAATTCCGTAAGTAGTGGCATCGTACGGGCAGAATATACCGGAACTACATTGGCCGATCATATTGGCGTGTATGCCCGAGTGCTCCCCGATGCCAATGAGAATTACGGGGTGGGTGTGTATGGCGAAGGAGGCTATACGGGTATTCAGGGTTTGGCTAAAACATCGGGCTTGTTTGCGGTTTATGGTCTTCTGGGGGAAGCTGCAGGCAGGGATGAAACCTTTGGATTGTATGCCTACGCCCATTCGGATACGATTGGGAATTTTGGAACAAAATATGGCCTGGCAGGTATGGCTAGTAATGGCCTGGAGAATATTGGTGTTTACGGGGAGGCAGATGGAACCGGCGCGAACTCAGCCTTTGCAGGATATTTTAATGGATTTGTGCTCATGAATGGCGACTTAAATGTGCTGGGCAATTTGAGTAAAGGAGGCGGGACTTTTCAGATTGATCATCCGCTTGATCCGGCCAATAAATTTTTATACCACAGTTTTGTAGAGAGCCCGGATATGATGAATATATATAACGGAAATGCAGTAACGGGTACCGATGGAAAAGTAAGAATATCATTACCCGAATATTTTGAGGCATTGAATCAAGACTTTCGGTATCAACTTACCGTCATCGGGGAGCGCTCGGATGTATGGGTTTCAAAAAAAGTAGAACAGAATGTATTTGAAATAAGCACTGAGAAACCACATGTAGAAGTGAGTTGGCAAGTGACCGGAATACGAAAGGATGCATGGGCGATGGCGAACCGGGTGGTAGCAGAAGTTGAAAAACCGAAAGAGCAACAAGGCAAATACTTATATCCTCAACTATATGGTCAGTCAGCCAGTCAGGGTATTTTTGCCCTGCGGAATCGGCCATCGGCTCAAAAAATGAAAAGAAGGCGTTAATCCTTTTAAATAGCTGCAAGGAATCCGTGTGGTTCAATGCCCGGCATTTACATTTGTGCAAAATTTTAAACCATGTCGAATATTACATTTACGATGATTAAGCCTGATGCCGTGAAGGACGGGCACATTGGGGCTATTTTAGAAAAAATTAATGGAGCAGGATTTCGTATTAAAGCGATGAAAATGACTCGTTTGAGTTTGGAAAAAGCCGGACAATTTTATGAGGTTCACAAAGAGCGTCCATTTTACGGAGAATTATGTGAGTTTATGAGTAGTGGACATATTGTGGCTGCCATTTTGGAAAAAGATAATGCAGTGGCTGATTTCCGTACCCTGATTGGTGCAACGAATCCGGCTGATGCTGCTGAAGGAACCATTCGTAAACTGTATGCGAAAAGCGTTGGAGAAAATGCGGTTCATGGTAGTGACAGCGATGAGAATGCTATATTGGAAGGGAACTTTTTCTTTTCGGGTTTGGAGAAATTCTAATACCATTATCAAGTAATCCATAAGGCGGACCCAAGGCGGTCCGCTTTTTTTTATTATCCTCTATTCTTGGCTTGTGTCCTCACAAACCAATAGGTTTGAACTTGCTGTGGAGAATTTACTGCCATTCATCGCCCGGAACATACTTTGTCGGGAGTTTGATACACGGTCAAACCACTATAATAGGGGCTGCTGTTTAACGTGAAAGTAGTTGATATCATTAAATTCAAGTGTAAATTTCGCTTTTCAAGCGAATTCTCACCCCCCAACAAAACCCCCCCCCCCCCCCCCCTCCCCCCCCCCCCCCCCCCCCCCCCCCCCCCCCCCCCCCCCCAAACAAACAAATTTACTCCCCCCCCCCCCCCCCCCCCCCCCCCAAAACCCCCCCCCCCCAATTTATTTTTTTTTCATTTTTTTTCCCCTCAGAGTCTCTCGCTTCGAGGACTCTGCGAACAAACAAATCATTGTGTAACTTTGGCCCATGGCAGTCCGACATCAAATACCATACAAGAGCGGAATATTTTTTATTACAATTACTTGTGCAAGATGGCTGCCTTTATTTGATAAATATAATCTACACTCAGTCATTTATGAATGGTTCGACTACCTCAAAAATAGTGGTCATTATATAAATGCTTTTGTCATCATGCCAAATCATTTTCATGCAATAATTAGTTTTACTCACACAGATAAAAGTATTAATAAGGTTGTCGGCGATGGGAAGCGTTTCATGACATACTCGATACTTAAGAAACTCAAAGAGCTCGGAGAAAATACTCAACTTGAAGCGTTAAAAAGTTTTGTAAACAAAACAGATGCAACTAGAAACAAGAAACACGAAGTTTTTGAACCATCGTTTGATTGGAAGCTTTTGGAAAGTGATAAGTTTATGGAGCAGAAGCTTGATTATATTCATAACAATCCAATACGTTCTAAAGTTGTATTAACTGATGACCCAATTGATTATAAACATAGTTCAGCACGGCAATATTTTGATGGAACATATTATCTTTATCAGGTTACAGAATTGTATGAAATGAAAGTTGTAAATCTAACTATGCGTAAATATGGATTGGAAGAATGAGATATGCAGTAT
>JADJZY010000013.1 GCA_016715505.1 Bacteroidota bacterium | reverse complement strand
GGCAGTAAAATTGACATGGCAAGTTTTTCTACAAATTTGAGGACAAAGGTCGAATCTGCTCAAAAAAATCTCACTGACGTAAAGAATTTAAAACAAAGATTTAAAGAGGAGTATCAGAAGTTAGGATTTAAGCCAAATTCAATGAAAGGAATTCCATTGAAGTTACGTTTGAGAAATCATTAAATTGGCAGGTTTATCGTGCAAATGGGAACCAACCTGCAAATGTTTGAATTAAATGGTTTATTGGGATTCAGACACTGATGCTTTAACTTATAACATGGTCTTCGGAGGGGTTCTTGGTTTGGGAACTGGCTTTAGGATATTCGATTTAGTTTTGAAGGAGGTCGATTGGGATTAAATACTGATTTAAAGTGGCAATATGGTTTTAGTTTACAAGCAGGTTATGAACGAATTTTTATGAGTATGAAAATACTGTTCTTAAATTAAACGAAAACGGAATTCCAATACAAACGTTTAAGGTAACTAAATACTATTATGATTTGGCTTATAGTGGGATTCAAAAAAGCTACAAAATCAATTCAAAATATTCAGGGACAATACTCATAGCTTATGATTGGTTATGGAGAAGAGGAAACTCTAGGACTCCAATCGTATGGCGCTTTGGGTGGAAAAAATAAATAATTATGAAAAAAATATCATTCCTTCTTATTCTTCTGAACATTTCGTTAGAAATAGTTGCCCAGACATCTTTTGGTGTGACCAACGGCAACTCTGATGTTAATATGGGTAAATCCGGTTCAGGATCGGAAAACCATATTGGTATGAACCTTTTCAAGGCTCTGCAACAATTCAAATTCCAATATTAAAGAAATCAGTAGATGAGGTTGATCTAAGTGTAAGTCTGGTTTACTCTACAGGAGGAATACGATTAAATGATATCGCATCATCTGTAGGATTAGGTTGGAGTTTGAATTCAGGAGGGGGAATACACAGAGTAGTCAAAGGAATTCCGGATGAATTTTGTATATGTTCAGGAGTAGTTAATGGAAGTGGCTACTATCAAGGATTTTGGCATCGCAACAACAATGACTTACATGCTTCATCACCGAATCCTACTCCTATTTCAAGCCTCGAATCACAAGTGGAAATTGCCTCAGGAATTAGAGATGGCCAGATGGATCAGTTTATTATCAATGTCTCTGGATTCAACGCTGAATTCATCATTACTCATCAAAATCAGGTCCATATTTCTCCAAGCAATAGCCGTATAAAAGTGGAACGTACATTAGCTGGTGTTGTTAGTGAACCTTTTGTTCCAGGTAATGATTACCGAAATATGGGATTTAAAATTACTGACGAATCAGGTAATGAATATTATCTGGAAAGTGGTTCTAAACAAAAGAAACGATCGTAACATCATAAGGGCAGCCTTACACCGGTGCAGATGAATATTATACCACTGCATGGTTTTTGGAAAAGATAATTACTCACGAGGGTAAACAAATAAATTATCAATATTCCGGTTTCGAGGATACAGGTTTTTTTGCGGACCGCATTGAGGAGATAACCGATTATCTTGCGAGTGGAAATTGTTATCCGCATTATGCATTAAACGACATCATTCAATATTCAAAGGCAAAAAGGTTGCTAAAAATTCAATTCTCTGATATTGAGGCTGAGTTTGTATACAATCCTGTAAACCGTATTGATATATTAAATGCAAAATCGCTTTATGAAATTGTCATAAAGGAAAGGAGTAATTTGAGTGAATTTGGAATAAGTACCCCATCGAATTCGATATTAAGTCGCAAGGTGCGCCTTCATCATTCATATTTTTGTATCGATGGCCGAAAACCATACAGCCCGACGTATTCCGGAACATTGAATGTGGCTAATGCTGCGCAACTTGATTATCGTCTCTGCCTTGATGAGATTTCCTCAATCTTACCTAATAATTCGCAACGTTCACTATATCGCTTCGAATATTTTGATGTGAACATCGGCCCCAATAGTCACCCAGAGGATATTGATATCGGATATGGACAAAGTGGACCTGATACATACCCATATCGACTAAATGGGTGTCAAGATTATTGGGGTTTTTATAACGGACAGATGGTAACCTCAGGGCTTGGACTTCATGTTCCAATATATCCTAACATGCCTGCTAATAATAACGCTGGCGGAATTGACAGAAATGCAAATAATAAAAACAAGTTGTTTTCATTGAGAAAGATCGTTAATGAATCAAAAGGGGTTACCGAATTAAAATATGGACTTAATCAAGCAGTTGTAAATAGCAGTGTGAACATGAACTTGGATGGTCCACGATTGGATGAAGTAATTTCATATACTGTGGGTATGGAAAATATTAATAAGAGCATATCAAAATATATTTATGAACAAGGAGAATGGTTGGTAAAAAAGAAAAATGGAAATTATCCTGATATTTTTAATTTATTTAAAAAGAAAATTAATCTAATCTGTACTACTCCCGGTCCGGGTGAACCACCACCAACGTTTATTAACGAAATAGATGTCGTGTCTAATAAATTTTTAGGTCAACTTGAAGGCATTCAACATGGATACGGAAAAGTTACTACTGAGACATGGAAGTCTTATCCAAGCAAGAATGGAACACAAACAATCATTACAAATGAAAAATTAGGAAAAAACATTTCCTACTTTGCTACTTATCACAATTCTCCAGCTTCTATAATTAACCAAATTGGTACCGCTATTTCAGAACTTTTTCATTAAATCAGAACAATGCAATTTTAAATGTGCCTACGGCAATAACAAACTATGCTGGATTTACTTTGGCACCAGGGGTCAATTATTTCAAAGAATATGATGATATGCCATACACCTTTAAAAACTATTCAAATTCTTTGGTAGTAGGTATGCAATATAAGAGTGAGGCTTTCGATGCGTTTGATAACAAAACCAGTGAGAGTAATCAAAAAATAAATGTTTATGTCAAAGCTCTTAATACCGATGATTACTTAAATCTGAATGCGGTATCAAAAACAATCAATACAACGACGAGTAATCAAACCCCAGATGCAAGTTGGGTTGTCACTGATTACTATTATCCATTTGAAGGTTATGTTGAACTTATTGAAAATCACGCAAAATCTTACATCAATAATACAGATTTCATTGATAAATCGGTCTTTTACAGTTACGACAATGACTTCGGTAAACCTAAAGTTACCAAAGAGGTTTTACCAACTGGCGAGGAGATTGAGAATCGAGAATTTTATGCTTATGAAAATAGCAATTGGGGAAATTCAACTTTAAGTATATTGGATCAAAAAAATAAACATAAGATTATTTTTAGTGAAGTCTGGCGAAAAAAAGCCGGGAGGGCTTGGAAATTGTTTAACGCTTCCGGGAGTGGGTATTCCAATTTCAATGGTGAAATTCGACAAAAATATCATTATTCCTTAAAGGGAAATTCCCGCTGACAAATAGTCCAATTGTAAGTGGTATGTATACCATTAATGATGCCAATGCGGGACTACCAATTTCAAATTTTGAACGAAGTGGAGAAATTACTAAGTATGATGATAAAGGGAATTTGATAGAAAAAGATGAAAAAGGCATTAAAACTGCCATGCTTTACGATTATTTTCAAAATTCTGCAATAGCAATTGCTAAGAACGCCACTTATGAAGAAATAGCTTATTCTAGTTTTGAAAGCAACTTATTTGATTCGCCGAATGGAAATAACCCTGAAATCAATAAAGGAAATTGGAAATTTAATCCTTCTTCAATTAAGTTTACTGATGCTATAACTGGTAATAGATGTTTTAAATTGGGTGAAAATAATATCGAAAATGGTCAAAGTCAACCATCTTCATTAATCAGCGGCTCATTGATGAATCTAACCCCAGGCAAAAAATATGTCCTCAGGTTTTGGCAAAAATTGTCTAATGGCCAGATAATTACAGTTGAAGGCTTTGATCAAGGTAACGTATTAGCAATTCCTTTTCAAACTTATATGACCAACACTTCATCAATAAATTCACTCAATGGATGGACTTTTGTCAAGTGGAATTTGTTGCGACGTATCCAAAGATAAAATTACCGGATTCGGACTGATAGATGAAGTCCGTCTTCATCCGGCAGTATCCACCATGTTAACATCTTATGAGGCACCAATTGAGGGAAAATTATTCGAGTCAGATGCATCAAATAATATCATACGATATGAATTTGATGAGAAAAATCGTTTGTCCATCGTAAGAGATATTCAGGGCAATATTTTAAGCAAAACAAAAATTGCCATTCAAGAACTTGACAACTAAAATATTTAATTATGAAACTCTCTAATATACTTTTAGTCATCGTAATCTTTTTGCCGGGCGCAGTTGTAGCCCAAATGCCTGAATTGTCTACAACCGGACCGACAGGTTCAAATACAAATCCAATGGTTTACAAACCTGTTGAATATGTTTTACCTCCTTCGCCTGTCTTTAATTTTAAACGCACTTGGATACCTCAAAAGCCTGAAACGAATTCTTCAGCTATAAACGAAGCCACCGATCCTCTTTTGGTGATTCAAAATACTAGTTACTCAGATGGTGCCGGCAATGAAATACAATCTATAGGCAGATTTGGAGCTTCTAAGTCACATCATAGTATTAGTTTTTCTGATCCTAGAGGTTCGGTTGAGAAAAAACAATATTCGTATTTACCTTATTCCGTCAATCAATCATCAGGAACAGGTTTTAGAACCAATCCTTTTCAGGAGCAGGAAAATTTTTATTCAACCTTATATCCTGCTGAAGGGAATACGGCATATTCAGAAACTGAAGTTGTTACCAATGTCAATGGTTCTCGCATCGCACATACCTATCAACCTGGGTTGAGTATGGTTGGACAGAAAAGGGGGACCTCCACGGAGACAAAAATATATGATGGCCTTCCAACTATATATAAATTGGATTATAACAATGGGGCCCCGGATTGGTCCAGTCAAACTTATGCCGCTGGTGAGCTAATAGTTGAAAAAAAGTATGGGACAACATGATGAATTAGTCATTAAATATTCAGACAAAGCAGGTAGAACTATAGCCAGTCAACGTTTAGCCGATGTCGGTAGCCAAAGTTATGAAACAACATATTATCTTTATGATGAATTGGATCGTTTGGTATTTACCATTTCACCAAAAGCTACTGAGAAGCTTGAAAATTCTAATTGGACCTTTACTCCATCCATCATCTCAAATCTGTAACTCAGTAATTTATGATGAACTTGGTCGGGAAGTTGAAAGTCATACTGGTGGTAAGGATGGTAATTCATTTGTTGTTTATGACAAATTTAATCGTCCTGTTCTCGCTCAAAATCCTAATTTGTTGCAGTCCCAAGAGTGGATGTTTACCATATACGATGAAATTGGTCGGGTTTGCATGACTGGGATTTTGACCGATGCCCATAATAGAGCCTATTGGCAGTACGTCTTAGACCAAACTGGAATAAATCCCGGAGGACTACCTAGTACAAGTGATCTGGTGAATCCGGCTTTGATTTATACCTATTTAATAAATGGATTCAATAATGTATCTTCGGGAAATTCTTATCCCACAAGTATTCAGGATGCTGTCATAATGAGTTACTATTATTACGATCATTATGGACATTCAGACCTAAGCCCTTTTACTTTTAATCCGAATTTTATCAATGATGTTGATCAGGATTTGTATTTTAACACTTATGGAATTTTACCAACTTTGCGTAATATGCCCACTCGTGGATTACTCACAGGAATGAAAGAGAGAATAGTAAAAGCAGGGAATTCATTATCCTTATACGGAGATTGGACTGTTTCAGTAAATTATTACGACAATAAAGGAGCAGTTATTCAAACCCAAAGTATAGTAGATAAACAATTAGTTGGTAGTCAAACTGCGCATTATTTTAAGTCAGTTTCTACGATTATAAGTGATTTTAAAGGACGCGTACTTCAACAAATTCCCAGCCATAATGAAGTAACTACTCAGATAATTAGTGGGACAAGTTCGACAGTGGATATTCCCACAAAAATTATTGATAAAATGATTTATGAACCTAAAACATTTAAGCTTGTTTCTACCAAACAAAAAATAAACAATCAAGGTTGGATGCCAATAATTTCCATATCATATGATGCCAAAACCGGTAGGGTGTTAAACAAAAACTTAGGAACCGTGGAAAACCAGGCATTGACATACAATATTCGAGGGCAACTGACCGGAATAAATGCGCCATATGCAGAATACGAAACACCACTTTCAAACGTTACATTTGGTGAAAGTATAAAGTATGACTATGGCTTTACCGATAAAAAGATATGATGGAACAATAGCTGGTATCATTTGGAAAACACCCTCAACGAGAAGGCGGGCATATGGTTATCAATATTCCCAAGCAGGCCAACTCAAAATTGCAGAATTTAATGAAATTCCTGAAGCCGCAAATGCCAATGTGATTAGCAATTGGCATCGCTTAGACATGGACCTCAGTTTAAACGAAGTGCAATATGATTTGAACGGTAATATTCGCAATTTAAAGCGTCAAGGGCCAACAGATGTACCAAATGTTTTTGAGGTAGATGATTTAGAATATACATATGCTGATAACGATGAGAGTAACCGATTAGAAAGGGTTGAAGATTTGATAACATACACACCCCAAACTGGCAGTGTCGTGCAAGATTTTCAAAATGGGAATTCTGGAAGTACTGATTATTTATATGATCCCAATGGCAATATTATATCTGATGCGAATAAAATGTTTCAAATATCCAATATACTTTTTTTGGCAAACCGCAAAGGATAGAATTTGGGGATGGAGCTTACTTAGATTTTATTTACACCGCATCAGGACGCAAAATTGAAGAACGAAAGGATTTACTTCTTGGAAATACTACAACAAGAGATTTTATGGGTGCTTTGGTGTATGAGAACGGAATTTTGAATTTGATACATCATCCGGAAGGACATTCTAGATTGAGCTCAAACCCATCAGGTGATGCTTTTGTTTATGATTATTTTGTGAAAGATCATTTAGGAATGTACGCACTACGGTAACTGCAGAGGAATATTCAATGCAAGATTATTTGGCAACACATGAAATAGCTTTTGCAAGTATTGAACACTTGGTTTTCGATAATATCGAAGAAGTGAGGGCCGAAAGGCCGGGATCTACACCATCAAATGAAGATGCCGCTGAGTTGGACGCGTCAAATGCACAAAGCCGGATAGGTACTTCACTATTGCTTCGTGTGATGCCTGGAGATAAGTTTGGTTTGAGTGCTCAGGCGTATGTGGATGGAGAAGGAACAGGAAGAACAGGTACTGTATCTGCCGCAGATATGCTAACAAGTATTGCAAATACCCTTATTAATGGTTCAGGTAATGGTGAAAATCCGGAAAACGGACATTCAGCAACTTTGGTGAATAGCTTGTTCAATCAAAGTAATTATTCAATGACTTATCAAACGATTTTAAATCAAAACACGAACAATACACATCCTAGGTCCTATATTAACTATATTGTATTTGATGTAAACATGCGGGTTGTACCCTCGCAAAGCGGCGCAATACAAGTGAGTGGAATAGATAACGTTTGGCATGTTTTAGAAACATTCAATGATATTGAAATCGAACAGGCTGGGTATTTAGCAGTATATATCAGCAATGAGAGTATGGAAAAAATGGTTTTCTTCGATAATATTAATATCAAATACTATAAAGGTAAGTTGTTGGAAGAGAATCATTACTATCCATTTGGAATGGCTTTAACGATTGCCAAAGATGCGAATTACGACCAAAAGGAGCTATATCAAACCAAGGAACTTTTCAGGGATAAGAATTTAAACATATACGATTTTGAAGCACGACAATATGATGCTATCTTAGGACGTTTTATGTTAAATGATCCGATGAATCAATACGCAAGTGGATATGTAGGTATGGGCAATAATCCAGTATCCAATGTCGACCCTACTGGAATGTTAGCTTGGGGTGGGATCAGACAAAAATTTCTTTAATTGCTGGATTACATACGCAGGATGTCATGTGGAATATGATGTTGGCTAAAGATAGAGCATCTTTGAGGAAATCGGCAGCCGAATTGCGATTTAATGCAGATTTATTTTTATCCGATATACAAGGAGTAGGTGATGAATATATCCGGCAGGCTGAATCGCGTATCGATCAATGGAGAGCAAATAATGCACAAAAACAACATCATAATGATGTGAAAACATCGGCGTTAAATGCAGCTAAATCCAAAAATGTGACATTGCCTGAGGGTTTATCGACAGCAGATTATGAAGGTCCCGTTGAAATTGAGCCTCAATCTGATGATGATAACTCCTTATATACCACTCCATATGGGGAGCCAACAGTTTCTGTTGAAGAATGGGCCAAACACTATGAAGGGATGACTTGGAATGAAATAACAATTGACAATAAATTGGGTGATGGTGATGGCTATCAGCGCTATTTTTTTGGAATTATAAAACTTCGGTTGGGGCCGCCTAACGATGCCTTTCAAGGTCATTGGAGATATGTTAAGTTGAATAACGGAATGATTTTAGATATGCGCCATGTATTGGTTGTTGGAATGCAAACGAATTTCGGATGTAAAACAGGAGTTGCTTTAGGATTTCTTGGAGAATTCATCCAATTAATTTATGATAAAAAATCCTCAATGTCGAGACAAGATTACGTCTCGAATCATTTTGGGGAGGAGTTTCTTAATTATCTTGAAAAAATTCGTACTACTATAATCCAAAATATTCAACTCGAGAATATGGTAACAGTAGGGAGACAAATTTATCATGGCTTTTTTATAGTTTCATAAATGAATTATGGAAGCGATGACTAAAATCATATTAAACTCTAACCTATTAACTTTTTTGGTTATTACGGCAATGTCATTTGGATCATGCCTCTCAAATGCCGTAAGAGAAGGAAAGTTTGAAAAGATAAAAAATGGAATGACAACAGATTCGGTTGTGTCTATTTTAGGCAAACCTTATAATATTATCCCCATGCATGAGAAAAGAGTAACTTTATTGTTATCATATTAATCCGTTAATACCTGAATCTGAAATTTCCTTTGTAGTCTTCGACTCAACTGGCAGAGTTATTGATAAAAAATTTGCAAATAAATAGTTTGTATTATCGCTATAAAATTAATTTAAATATAATATTCAAATTAAGCATGGGTTAATGTACTTTGAGTGGTTTGTTCGTAAAGAGGAAATTAACACAAACAGTGAACAATAGATTTCGTGTTAATTTTTCCCCTCTCCGGAGTTTATAACTCCGGAAAACTCCAAATCAAGGTAGGTATAATTCAAATTGCCGCATTGGCCTTTATTCTATTACAGGGAAGAAAGGTGTAAAGGAATCCTAATTGATTGAGTTAGTTATGCGTTTTTGGAAATGCCAATCAAAAAAAGATAGTTGAGTGACTTACACCGTAGAAGTCGGCACCTTAGAAAAGAAATATTAAATCACGATAGGATTTTTTATGTAATTTTCTAAAAATTTTTAAACATTCTATTAAAGTTTTGCTTAACCGTAACACAGTATTTTTTTATTTGTTGCTATCTCTTGTTTTAACAAACATAGAAAAATGCTATTCCCAATCAGTGAATAGATATTCTAATCAGCGGATCATTTTCAAAAGTCAGAACTTCAATTTCTACAGCACTCAGTCATCAAATTTCCAAGGGTTTTTGGAGTTGATTTCATTAAAAAAGAAAAATTGGCCAGGCGGTAATTTAAATCGAATCCCTAATCTTGTAATTTTTAATGCTCCATTTAGCCTATATACCAAATGCCAACTTGTGTTTCAAACGGGACCCTCGCCCTCGCAAATATCGCAACCTCCATACGCCTATCATGCTTTTAAAGGCTCCTTTAAACGACTATACGACGAAATACAACAACAAAGAGACTGTAATTTTACGGTTCCTTCTATTCAAGAAACAAAACGAGTCCAAGCTTCTCAAATATTGAGATCTATTCAAGACGAGAATCTATTTGAGGCAGCTGATAATGTATTGAAATCCTACCCAACTATATCTCTAACAAATACCCGGATTCCTAATTACACAACAAGCGAAAAATTACTCCATCCATTTTTCATAACGTATTTGATAGCCAAAACATCCTCCCGCTGGGTAAATGAAACATATTCTAATGATTGGCAGGAAAACGAATTGATTACTAAAATTGAAGAAAAACTAGATCATAACATTTCTTGGTTATTTCAAGATTGTCTAGCCTACCATAGCCAGCTATTTCATAACGATTTGAAAGATCGGGACACCATAATCCCTGAAGTATTTGTTCCTCAGCAAAAAGGCATGGAAGAGATTATGCCCTCTCGAATGGTCAAATTGAAAGAAGGGTTGCTCTACATGTCATCCGGAATAGAGAATTATTTTTTAAGATACTTAGATTCTAAACAGAAGTCTACTTCAAAAAAGGTTTTAACAATTCAAAGCAACAAACATCCGGATCTGTATGACCTCCTATAATTATAATCAACAAGGAGAGAACCCAACTTGGTGTTATATCTAATAAGGAAGAAGCAATTGTTTTAGATATTTATACCATCTTCAAGGAGGGTAAATTAGAAAAGAAATATTCCCGAAGTATCCCGGATATCGACGGGGTCGTAGATGCATGTTTTGGAGATAACAATTCTATCTACCTGTCCAGTTACGTGGATTTTCAAACTGATATATTTCGATTTGATCATCTCAGGGCTAAGCTTTCTCAAATTACCGATGATTACCATGATGAAGGAAAATTACATTATATAGAGAATACAGGGTTACTTTTTGAAACAACTTCGTCAACTGATACAATACAACTGTTCAATGAGAATTTTAAAATGGACACTTCACATAGAATGCTTTTTCTTTCAAATCAGCAACTAAGTGATCTGGAAATTGAAAAAGCAACAGAGCTGGTTGCCAAGCCAATCTTTGAAAGGATACAAGGTTCGATTGACAAGATAACTCAAGGAAGTAATGACACAATTATGTTTTTAAATAACCATAACGGAATTTATAATGTTTATGCATTTCGGTTCAACGAACAACATACAGAATTTAAACCGCTACCGTTGACAAACTCACCCATGTCAATCTCAGAATACGAGTTGACCAAAGATGGCATTGAATCATTTATTGCAAGTGAAACAAGTATTTATTGTCAGTACACTAATAGGAAGTCACTTGTTGATTTGAAAGAATCGGCATTCATGCATGAATTACAAAGTATTATCCAAAAAGAAAAAGAATTATTATACAAAGCCAGAGATACAAGTGGAATTCATTTTTTTGAGCCTGAATCGAAAGATATAAATAGGCTGAAAGACACTCTATCGACACAACCATATATATTAGAGTTTTATCGGGAAAATGTTAAAGCCGGGTTAGATAACTCGATTTGGCTAAATTCTTATCAGCCTTATTCAATGAATCAAGGATTATTCAGACAGCCACAATTAGGTGGATTAATTCGATTTAATTTAAGAGAAGTGTTTCTGGATTATGCATTGTCTTTTGCATTTCGAATACCGAATGATATTAAGGGTAGCGATTATTTTGTGAACTTTGAAAATACCAAACATCAAATTTCCTGGAGGCTAAGTTACATGCGCCATGTAGAAAGAATTGCGATGCCATTTAATAAAACATGGTATAATCCTCAAGGTTACTACTTCCCACCTAATATCAAGCTAAAGACTCATTTAGGCCAACTAGAGGTACTATATCCATTCACTTTAAGAAAAAAGTTGAGTCTTACATTAGGTGCACGACATGATCGTTCTGTATTCTTAGCGCTGGATTCCTTCAGTCTTCAATATCCGGATACAATGCAAATCTGGAGTTTTGCCCGAATTCAGTTTGATATCGACCATGTTAAGGAAATTTCAGCTTTCAGTCATTTAGGATATCGGATACAAACTTTTATGGAGTACAATTATCAATTGAAGGAGAAGCAAACTGGATTTTCACATGTAGGTATGGATATTCGATGGTATAAGAGAATATTTGGTAATACGATTTGGGCGCAGAAAATTTCCGGGGCTATTTCCTTTGGAGGTACTTTGGGGGGTTATGTATACTCTAGGAGGATCACAAGGGCAGCTGGGGCCAATTACAGATACCTCAATTCATTATAACCAAAATGACAATTATTCATATGTAACTTATGCGACTAATTTGCGTGGATACCTTCAGAATATACGATCGGGCAACACCTATTTCATTAGTAACACAGAATTAAGGATTCCCATCCTGCAATTGCTTACAAAAAGAAGATTTTCACTTGAGTCAATTAATAATTTGCAAGTTGTTCCATTCTTTGATGTTGGGAATGCGTGGAAGTATCCCAGACTGAGTAACCGAAAGATACCTTCCTTTGCAGCAGGATATGGATGTGGGTTTCGCACAAACCTGTTAGGCTATTTTGTTCGCATGGATATTGCCTGGACAAATAGATTTCAGATTAATCAGAGAAACCGGCAGTGGTTTTTGGACTTGGAACGGCATTTTAGAAATATAAAAATCAAATTAAGTCCTTCTATTTAAAGTATTCCACATTAGCCATAATTCCTCCAATAGAATAATCAATTAGGGCAACTTACAAAATTATAATAAATAAAAAAATGAACCATATGAACAATAATTTACCTATCAAAAACAGACTTGTCATCATTGGTAACGGCTTTCCTGTTCATATAGTATTAAAGGGTATGGCAGTCATTTAAACTGACCATCCCAAAATGTAGCACTCTTTAAAAATTTAATTTCAAATGTTATAGTTTAAAGAGCGACCCATATTGTATCTATTCCGTATTATTTTGGATAATCAACAAGGAAAGTACAATCTTTAATCAAAGAAAAAGGCTTTCGGGCTGTGACATAATCAGCAAATCCAATTTAGTAAACTTTAAGCAAGAATAGGTTTCGGTTTAAAACGTATGAATGAAACTATTGAAGAAGAGAAATAAAAAAAAACTGTCGTTTCCGACAGTTTTTTTTGAGGTGCCCAGGACTGGATTCGAACCAGCACACCCTTGCGGGCGCTGCGACCTGAACACAGTGCGTCTACCAATTTCGCCACCTGGGCCTCTTTAACGTGTTCAGCGTTGTGGGACGCAATATTACTATTTTATTCATTTATTTTGGGCTCGGGGCAAGAATATTTTTATTCCAGCCCGGAAATTTTAATAAACCACAGAACTCACATATTTACGCATTACCCGGTCTAAATTCTCCGTTTCTTTTTTCAAATCCGCTTCCAAAACCTCTATCGCTTCTATTTGTGTTTGATTGGGGCGGCTTTCCATTCCACAAAAGGTGGTGTATAAATCTGAAATTCGTTCTCTTAACTTTTCTTCATCTGCGAAAATCGATTTTTGTTTCGTTGCCATCATTTCTGATCGTACTTTTTCCAAATCATCATACATCTGTTTCATGGTTTTATTTTTCGCAAATTTGACGGTGTCTGCTTTCAATCTTTTCTGGATAGCCGCAATGGAGTCGATTCTGTCATTGACCTGATTAAACAACTTCTGCAATTGCATGGATTTTTCGTAAACTAATTTTCGGTCGTTCACACTTAAATCTTTATTGTTCTCATCATGAACACATTTGATTTTAGTCGTGTATTCTTTGTCCTTAATTTTCAACTTGGCAGTATAGTTTCCAGGTAATACCATTGGCGCATTAAATCCGCCGGCATCCATTTTTGTACTTCCTGATGCTACACGAGGTGGAGTACTTCGCAAATTCCAATCGATTTTGTTAATACCCCGGCGTACTGTGGCCGGAATAGATTGTACCAATTTTCCGGATTCATCATAAATTTCTAAAGTCGCTTTTCCAGAAGATACACGGTCTTTGAGGTAATAATCAATCGTTGGTATGGTTCGCGAATTTCCCGCATACCAACCACCGGAAGTTTCCGGACCACCCCAGCCAAATCGGCCATAATTCAACACGATATCAGGTGTTTGAAAAATATGCACTTCCTTTTCAACAATCTCTTTGTTCAAATCTCGGATCGCACGTATATCATCCAAAATATAAATTCCTCTTCCATGTGTACCGATAATTAAATCATGCGTTTTTGGATGTATTTGAATATCTCTTACCAATGCATATTCCGGTATATTATTTTTCATGCGAAACCAACTGTTTCCACCATCCAAACTACTGAACAATCCCATTTCTGTGCCTAAAAACAAGAGGTTGGGATTCACGCCATCTTCTTTTATTTTATGCGCAAAGCCGGTGAATTCATCACTCATGATTCGAGTCCAGGTTTTACCCATGTCCGTACTTTTTGCCAGATAGGTTTTATGGTCACCATACATATGATTTTCAAAAGTGGCATAGACTGTTTCTTTATTAAAATGAGATGGTTCAATACTGCTTACCCATGCCTGATTAGCAATACCGGATTTTGCTATAGCCTGACTCACATTGATCCAGCTACCGCCACCATTATTGGTATACTGAAGATTACCGTCATCAGTACCTACCCAAATGATATTTTCATCTAGGGGCGATTCGGCAATGGTAAATATGGTACAATGGTTTTCAGCAGAAGTATTATCAGCACTCAAACCGCCGCTATTTTCCTGATCTTGTTTTTTCTTATCATTCGTGGTTAAATCCGGTGAAATTCGTTTCCAATTTCTGCCCTGATCAGTGGATTTGTATAAGTACTGTGCACCGGTATATAAGTTACGAGGATTTTTTGCACCCGTTAGGAGTGGGGTATTCCAGTTCCAGCGTAATTTGTCTTCTTTGCTGGTGCGTTCTGGTTGTATGCCCTCAGCTTTCATGGTTTGCATGTTCACACGTTGCATATTGCCTCCTTGCCATTCGCAATAAACTGTTCGGCCATCAATATCAGGAATAGTCCAAAATCCATCACCACCTCCAACACGACTCCAACTGGCATTGCTCACACCGCCTGGCGCTGAGCTCGGACCTTTCCAGCTTCCATTATCCTGTAATCCACCGTATACGTTGTAAGGCTCTTGTAAATCATGACTAACATGGTAAAATTGACCAACAGGTAGGGCATGATTAAATACCCAAGTCACACCACGATCAATACTGGTATAAACACCTCCGTCGGTTCCGATATACATTAAATTAGGGTTGTTGGGATTGATCCAAATAGCATGCATATCCGAATGTACCCAACCGCCTTCGTAAGATGCATTGGTGAATGAATATCCGCCATCGTCAGAATAGGCAAATTCGAATGCCGGACGGTATACTCGTTTTTCATCTTTGGGATCAAATGCAATGGTGCTAAAATAAAAAGGCCGGGCAACAATATTCATCGTTGCACTTTGGCTCTTCCATGTTTCACCGCCATCTTCTGAAATATATAGTCCGGTTTCTTTGTTTTCGACAATCGCCAGCATTTTCGTTGGATTGGATGGTGCCAAATTCATGGCGATTCGTCCAAATGGCTTGGCCGGTAATCCTTTGCTCAGCTCTCTCCAGGTTTTACCACCGTCAGTGCTTTTAAACAATCCACTGCCGGGGCCACCTGAATTAAAACTATAAGGTAACCGACGAAACTGCCACATGGATGCATACATGATGTCTGGATTACTCGGATCCATCAAGATTTCAGCACATCCGGTTTTATTGTCTTTATATAAAATTTTATTCCAGGTATTTCCACCATCCGTCGATTTATACAATCCCCGATGTTCGCTATCATTCCACAATGGTCCTGGAACGGCTGCAAAAACGACTTCTGAATTTTTAGGATGGACTATAATTCTCGAAATATGTTCAGTACTATCCATTCCAATTTTTTTCCAGTTATCACCAGCATCGGTTGATTTATACATTCCTACGCCAATGGATACTGAATTACGCATATTGCTTTCGCCGGTACCTGCATAAATCACTTTTTCGTTGTTTGGATCAATGGCAAGTGCACCAATACTTTGACAATACTTATCAAAGATTGGTTTGTAGGATACGCCTGCATTGGTCGATTTTTAGATTCCTCCTCCTGCAGTTCCTACGTAGAGGGTTTTGCCATTGTCTTTCACCACCCCTTCAATGGCGGTAATTCGACCACTCATAGTGCCGGGGCCTAAAGCTCTTGCTTCCATGATACTGAACTGAGCGGAAGTGATTTTTGTTTGTGCCTGTGTGCCGAGAGAATATAGGCTTATCAGGCCAATCATTAATTTTTTCATGATTGAATGTATTTAAATGAAATATGATTTATTAAATGAGCGTTGTTTCCTGCTTACCCAAATCTTTACTGGTAATGGTAATCAGGGATGGTAGAAAAAAAGGCCTGCGAACAGACCTTTCCGAAATATCAATCCAATTTAGTTACTTGGTTTAAAAATGTTTTCGTCGATATTGGGATTCACTTCCACTGAGGTGATTTCCATTTCACCCATATCGCCATTGGTATTCATCGCAAGAACGATACCTGCATCTAATTTTTTGTAGTTACTGAAAAGAGATGTTGATTCCATTTCTTTACCGTTGACAGTTGATTTTGAAGTCGTTTTGACAATATGATAATCAGCAGTATTGATATAATACGTGGTGATTTTATTGTCTTTATCAGTCATGGTAATTTTGAAACATTCTGTACCTTCAACATCGTCTTTACCAACGAGCTCAATTTTTTTACCCTTGGCCTGATAGGTCAAAAATTCATCCAAAATAGATAATTGATCCTGTGCACTTTTTACATCTTCAGCAGTCAGGGGTTCTGCTTTGGTTTGTCCGCCCCATGGCATATAACCCCAGCCGGCTTGATTGGTTAAAATCTGGTAGCCCAACATACCCATCACGCTGATTTCTGCTTTCATGGCTTTTTCGTGAACCTGATAAATGGTAATCATCACCTCGGCACCTTGTGCATTCATTTTGGCAACTGATTTCATGGATTTTACTTTTTTCCAGTTTTCAGCACCACCAATGGCTTCAATGTGTTTTTTAACGATTTCTTCCAGACTCTGCGCCTTGGTTTGAAACCCAAAAGCGGTGAGAACCAAAAGTAGTAGGAGGGGGAGTTTGCGTGTCATGGTTTTTTAATTTTAGCTCAAATATAAAAGGGTAAAAGATTAGGAAGTGTTAAAAGTATGACCAATGGTCTTTAGTCGGGATATACGGAAATATTGAAGCCCATTTCAGGATCAGACTGTATGGTTGGATTAGAGGTTTCCAATCCATTCCATATCAATTTGGCGTTTGACCAGATTTGCAGCTGCAATTCTTATTTTGATTTGCTGACCGATACGGAATTTATTTTTGGTGCGTCTGCCGACCAGGGTATATTGGGCTTCCAAAAATTCGAATTCTTCTTCCATTTGTTGGGCACTGATTAATCCTTCACAACGATGTTCATTCGTAACGGCCCAAAAGCCAAAGGGTGCAACTCCTGAAATACTTGCTTCAAATTCCTCACCAACATGCGATAACATCCATTCAACTTGTTTGTATTTCTGTCCATCCCGCTCTGCTTCCATGGCTTTACGTTCTCTTTCGCTACAATGGGTGCATTGGGCATTCATATTTTCGATTGGATGAATTTGTTGATCAATACATTCTTGAAGGATACGATGGACCAATACATCAGGGTAACGCCGTATGGGTGAGGTAAAATGGCAATAATGTT
Source organism: Bacteroidota bacterium (assembly GCA_016715505.1). Taxonomy (GTDB): domain Bacteria; phylum Bacteroidota; class Bacteroidia; order Chitinophagales; family Chitinophagaceae; genus OLB11. Next base: position 96,171 of record JADJZY010000013.1, on the reverse strand, counting down.
CGAAAGCCAAACCATAATGTCCGATATTGTCCGTTGCATAAACAGCTTTGGCCATCGTGCGAATCCCAAGTGTGTGTAAAATATCCTGATCAGGTTTTCCTGAACTATTTTCAACCATACGGTTAAATGATTTGGCAATGGCCTGCGGAGAACTTAAGTCGAATCGATGACCAAATTGTGCTGCGAAGGCCGCAAAGGGTTTGAGTTTATCCAGATCCGGCGAATCATGAATCCGATAAGGAAAGGGAATGGCTTTATTTTTAAATTGAATATTTGATACATATGCCGCCACTTTCCGGTTTGCAAGTAACATCAACTCCTCAATCAATTGATGAGAGGCTGTGTTTTCTTTGATTTCTACACCGGTTGGCACCCCAAATTCATCAAGGATAAAACGAGCCTCATCGGAAGAAAAATTAATGGCACCGTCTTTGAATTTTTGTTGACGTAATTTTTGGGAAACGGCGTTAAGTTTTAAAAGAATTTCTGCATACTCATCACTTTGACCATCAATAATAGCCTGTGCTTCTTCGTAGGTGTATCTGCGATTGGAATGAATAGCAGTGCGTCCCATCCATTGTGATAGTACTTCAGCCTGATCGTTCATGATAAAGACGGCGGAGAAAGTGAGCTTATCTTCAAGTGGTCGTAATGAACATAATCCATTGGAAATTTTTTCAGGCAGCATGGGTAAAACCCGATCCGGTAAGTATACAGAAGTTGCTCTTTTATAGGCCTCCTGATCGAGTGCTGTCCCGGGTTTTACAAAGTGAGATACATCGGCAATATGAACGCCAATTTCAAATTGTCCGTTATCAAGTTTCTGAAATGAAATGGCATCGTCGAAGTCTTTGGCATCATGCGGGTCAATGGTTAAGGTAAATACCTTACGCATATCGCGCCGGCCTTGAATTTCTGATTCATGAATTTCAGACGGGAGTTGTTCCGACTCACGGATGACCTCTTCCGGAAAACTCAGTGAAAACCCATGTTGCAATAAAATATCTTTCATGGCGATATCGCCTGATTTACTCGCATCTAAAATATCAGTGATCATACCTTCCGGATTCCGGTTGTTTTCACTCCATTGGGTGATTTTTACAATAACGCGATCCCCATTTTGTAGGTTCTGACTATTTGCTGGATTGATAAAAATATCTTTTCCAAACGATGGATTATCCGGAACCACAAAGGCATACTTCTGATTGAGTTCAACCGTGCCAACCAGTTCACTAATGCCTCTTCGGATGATACGAGTGATAATGCCTTCCTTGCGCTTTGCGGTTTTGCTTTTTTGAATAAGGCTTACTTCTACTTCGTCGCTTTGCATGGCTCCTTTCAGGTTATCGCGGCGAACAATAATATCGATATCCTGACCAGAAACCTTCACAAAGCCCATGCCTTGTCGGGAAATATCCAACAGTCCCTGATAGGTGACACTGCTGTGTTTATTGGTTTTATTTTTTAATTGTTTTATTTTTTTTCATGTTGATTTTTTTAATTGAATAGGCCGATTTATTGACCTCTATTGGAAAATGCTCCTTAAAGAACATCTTCATTTTCTTCCGCTTCGGATAATACTTCTGTGAAAACCACCGGTGGATAGAATGATTCAGTAAAAGCGGTTATTTGGTTTCGGAATGGAGTTTCATCCTCAAAAAGAAAGGACGTCCCAATTTTTTGTGCAAACAAAGGCCATGGCTGATCAGACATTTTATCTTTGAGTAACATCAATCGGCCTGCGTCTTTTTCGGTAGTCACCATGATTTTTTTGCGCTCAGGAATATTCGCAAACGTTTCATGGATTTCGTCCAGATCGTCGTAGGTAAAATAATGATGATCTTTATACGGCAGGGAATACACCTTTGAAAATTGAGATTGCAGATGGTTTTTCAGCGGTTGTGGGTTAGCAATACCTGTGACAAGCAAAACCACAAATTCAGAATCCGGTTCGATGGGTGTTTGAGTAAGTGGATAAAGTTGTTGATACGCAATGGTACTAAAAAATAAATGCTGGTGTCCTTGGGCTTGAATCTCCTGTTCTATTTTTTGTTTATCAGAAAGACTTAAATCCGGAGGACACTTAGTCACGATGATGATTTGGGCTCTTTCGGCAGCTTTCGGACTTTCGCGCAATAATCCAAAGGGCATAATATGATCGCGGGTATACAAACGATCGTAGTCGGTGAGCAAAATATTTAACCCGGCTTTGACGGTGCGATGCTGGAATGCATCATCCAGCAGAATGACCTGAAGGTGGGGGAGTTGCTGGAGCAGGAGAGGAATGGCCGTCATCCGTTCCTCTGCCACAGCCACTGCTATTTGCGGATATTTTGTTTTAAACTGAAAAGGTTCATCGCCAATATCACGGGCATTGCTTTCGGAATCGGCCAACTTAAAACCTCTGCTTCGGCGGCGATAACCTCTGCTCAATGTTGCAACTGAATAATAAGGGCTTAGTAATTCAATGAGGTATTCGATGTGTGGTGATTTGCCGGTTCCACCAACGGTAATATTTCCCACACAAATAACCGGCAGGTCAAAACCTATGGATGAAAAGATTTTCCAATCATAGAACTTATTGCGTAACCATACCGCCGAACCGTACAAAAGCGTTAGTGGTAAGGAAAGATATTTCAGTAAACTAATTAAAAGGGATTTCATTATTTTTTGGGTATCAACACATGTTTCTTGAGGACCCAGGTAAATTCTTTTTTGGCTGAAGGATGTTCGACTAAATAAAAAAGCCGGAACTCATCAATGATTTTAACAGTTGATGACTTGGCAAATGTACGTTTAATTTTTGCATTCGGATGAGGGGCGGCAAAAACTGTACAACTATCTACTTGAATTTGACCTGATTTTTCTATGTAATTGAACAATACGGATGGCCCTTTGACCCATTTATTGCTGGATTTTTTATACTTGCCAACTGTATTCATTTCATGTTTACACAATGTGTCGCGTTGGATTGTGAGTTGCTGGGCTGAAAAGAGCAGGTCGATATTACAGGTGTCCTTGCCTGTATAAAAGCCACGGTTGCTATCGATACGGAGAAATCCTTTCAGGTCAGCCGTAAAAAGTCAGGCATGCCACTCACACCATGGATATAAAAAAAGGCAGAATCTTCCTGGAAATGATAGATATAGGCCGTGGCAAATGCTTTATTTATTCCTTTATTGTAACCGTAAATACCGGTGAAATTAACCTGAGATTCAGATGGAGCGCAAATGAACATCAGAAAAAATAAAACAATCAAGATCTTAGGCATTTTCTTACAGATTCGAATCGGTGAACAACTTATCTTTACCGCTTAAAAATACATTTTATTTTTATGTTGAAAGAAATTCTCGAAATTCTCAAATATATTTTGCCGGCTATTGTGGTTCTGGTGGCAACTTATCTGATTGTAAATAAATTTTTGGTCGGTGAAATACAAAAAAAACAATTAGCCCTTTTTGGAGAGCACGCACAAATAACCGTGCAAATGCGATTACAGGCTTACGAGCGCCTCACGATTTTTATTGAACGCATGCATCCTACTAATTTGATTAGCCGACATTATGTGCGCGAATTGAGTGCGCAGGATGTACAACTCAATATGGTTCGTGCTATTCGTGATGAATATGAACATAATTTGTCGCAGCAAATTTATGTATCGCGTGAAGTGTGGCAAACCGTTAAAACTGTCATGGAACAAGAGATTACGATGATCAATCGCGTTGGATCGCAATTTACAATGGGTTCCCCATCAGCTGACTTTGTAAAAGCATTGTCAGAATATGTCGTGAATACAGAATCTACCATGCCCACTGCCATTGCATTGGAGACCATCGGCGCCGAAGCAAAAAAATTATTGACAGCCTCTTAATGGATCGATTCAGAAAATGAAAGCGGAACAATTTCAACAATATCAGCAGTACTTTTTTATTGGCGTTGGCGGTGCAGGAATGAGTGCGATCGCTCAATACTTATCCGGCATTGGAAAAAAAGTTTCGGGAAGTGACCGACTCTTTCAATTTCCTGAAAATGACGCACTCAAAAAACAATTGCAGGATGAGGGGATTGATTGCTTCTTACAGGATACGTCCGGAATACATGAAGGGCTGGACGCTATTGTGATTTCAACGGCCATTGAAGAAGATAATCCGGAATTATTAAAGGCGAAATCTTATCACATTCCGGTCATCTTAAGAGCCGATTTATTAGCGGCCATTTGTTTGAGTAAACGCACCATCGCTGTTGCGGGTACTTCCGGTAAGTCTACCACCACTGCGATGCTTTTTCATATTCTACATCAAAACGGATTGGGGGCTTCTCTCATCTCCGGAGCAGGTTTGGTTTCTTTACAACAAGTTGGTAAAATTGGAAATGCTTATGTAGGTGATGGAGATTGGTTGGTGATTGAAGCAGATGAAAGTGATGGCACTTTGGTGAAATATGAGCCGGAAATTGGTTTACTCCTGAGTATTGACAAAGACCATAAAGAGTTAACAGAATTACATGAAATATTTACCACTTTTAAAAGTCATGTGAAACGAAATTTGGTGGTGAATATGGATCATCCTTTGGCAAGTGCCTATGCTGAAAAGGATGGTGTGAATTACGGAAAAGGCACTTCTTTTGAAGGGAAACATTTTCTACAACACGGATTTCAAATACAATTCGAAGTACAAGGCACATTATGTAAAATTCCAACCATTGGTCAACATAATATGGAAAACGCATTGGCCTGCATGGCTGTTGCTTCTATGCTTGGTGTGTCCTTAAAAGATTGTTGTCAGTCGCTCCATGATTATGCCGGAATTTATCGCCGTCATCAGCGATTGGGTGAATATGCCGGTATACAAGTGATTGACGATTATGCCCACAATCCGGCTAAGATAGCTGCCTCCATTCGAGCTTGTCAACCTGTAGGTAAGCGATTAATTGCCTGGTTTCAACCCCATGGTTATGGCCCTACCAGATTTATTCGCAAAGAACTGGTGGAAGAAATAAGTCGTACACTCAGACAGGATGATCAAATTTGGATGAGTGAAATTTATTATGCCGGTGGAACTGCGGTGAAGGATATTTCGGCTGCCGATTTAATTGAAGATTTAAAACAAAGAGGTGTAAATGCAGGCTTTATGGCCGATCGCGATGAATTGTTCGATACCATCATTCCGCAACTCAAAGAGGGTGATGTACTTTTATTAATGGGTGCCCGTGATCCGGGTTTGGAAAAATTCGGGAAGAATATTGCAAATCGTATCAAGGATTTTGTTTCACAGAATCAAGTAAGCAATCATCTGAAAAATATTACTGAATGAGACCTGCTTTGTTGACACCAAAACCATTAAAGCCCGGAGCAAGAATTGGTATTACTTGTCCTGCAGGGGCTGTGAATCCGGATGGCATGAATTACATGTATGAACAGATTCGTGAATGGGGATTTGAACCTGTACCCGGTAAAACGGTGGGCACCAATTATTTTAAATTTTCTGGAACCGATTCCGAACGTTTGAACGATCTACAGGCTATGTTGGACGACTCGAGTTTGGATGCCATTCTTTTCGGTCGGGGAGGATATGGGGTGGTTCGCATTATTGATCAATTGGATTTTACCCAATTCAAAAAGCGGCCGAAATGGTTGGTTGGTTATAGTGATATCACTTGTATTCATACTCATCTTCAGCAGGTGCTTCAGATAAAAAGTATTCATGCACACATGTACGGCGGATATCAACCCGATTCCAGAGATGAAACTTCAACCCAAAGTATTTATCATTTGCTGCAAGGCGGAGAAATGCTTTATCAGACTGCTACACATCCGATGAACCAAAATGGCCGTGCTGAAGGCATTTTGATGGGTGGAAATCTGGCTTTATTATCGGATATAGCCGGTAGCGTGAGTGATCCGGAAACAAGAGGATGTATCCTGGTGATCGAGGATGTGGGGGAGTATCTTTATAATATTGATCGGATGATGTGGCAACTCAAGAGAGCCGGAAAATTGGATTATTTAAATGGCCTCATCGTCGGCAGTTTTACCGATACCCAGGATAACGAAATTCCTTTTGGGATGAATGAGTATGAAATTGTAAAAGAAAAAGTCAAAGACTTACCTTTTCCGGTTTGTTTTGGTTTTCCGGTGGGGCATCAAAAAGAGAATTGGGCCTTAAAAATGGGGGCGTTCTGTCAATTGGAAGTGAGTGATGATGGGGTTGTTTTAAAAGAGATGAATCTGGCTTAAAAGTTCCATTGCAGCCCTAAAAGCAAACCAATATTTGAGAGGGCGTTGTATTGGGTCAAACCGTCATTGATGGTCTCATTTTGAACCACAGAGCCAAATTCACAAGAGGTACATTCTCTTGAAGATTCGAACGCTTCAACACCATTGATCGTATATTTGGTATAGTTTCCTTGAGATCGTTCAAGTTTTTTTATCGAAATCAACTGGTTGCTGCTCATCCTTTGCATGGAGAATTCCATATTCAATGAAATTTTTTTTGCAATCTTGTAATTCCCTCCAAGACGTACATTATAACCCAATGTTGAAGGCATATTAAAATACATTGCAGTTTCAATTCTTTCTTTTATTGGAATTACATCGTAATGGTCATCACGATATAATTTGGGGCGTATTGAAATAGTGGGTCCTAAAGTTACATAGGGACGGAAAGCAGATTTTTGACTGAAAAAATAATAACTGAATGTTGGACTAATGAGGACCCCACGACTGTATTGTGAAACATCCTGATTGATATAATTGGATGTACTCGTAAAATGTCCTTTAGCGCCCGAAAAATAAGTCAGACCCAGATTGAGGGCAATATGTTTTTTTATAACCCGGCCGGCTTCTAAAGTAATCCATTGATCCCAGCCGAATTTTGTTTGATAACTGTTTTCATTGGTTGAATACGTATTATTGCCGACTTTCAGAGCCTGAAATGGTTTGCCGGTTCCGACGCCCATCTTAGCAATCCATTGCGCATGTGCAGGTGCTAATATCATCCCGATCAAGATAGAGAGCAGTAATGAGGTTTTTTGTACCATGGTTTGTCCAATTAAAAACAAGATAAATCATTTTTCGAAAAAATACTATAAACAACATGGATTTTTCAACTTTTGCAACAAGATCAAGTATAGTCTTAATTTTTGTCGGGTTAAGAGCCAATTTCCTGTTGTCGCCTGTTTCGGAGGGGCCTTACAGAAGCAAAAATGATGATAAGCGACATGCCCCCAAAAACTCCCGCAAACGATGCCACGGAATACGAACAAAGCCCATTATATTTGTTGATTCAAAAAACAATTATGCCGGGTATTTCACATCGTGGCGAGCAAATGCCGCCTTCGCCAATTCGTAAACTTGTTCCTTATGCAGAGGCAGCTAAAAAGCGGGGTATAAAAGTGTTTCATTTAAACATTGGGCAACCCGATATTGTAACACCTCCTTCGGTGATGGATGCCGTGCGACATACGGACATGAAAGTATTGGAATATAGTCATAGTGCAGGATTCGAAAGTTATCGCAAAAAGCTTTGTGAATATTACCAACGCTTTGGGATTGAACTGACGCCCCAGCAGATTATTGTAACTACCGGGGGAAGTGAAGCGATTTTATTTGCCATGATGGCCTGTTTGGACCCTGGTGATGAAATTATAATTCCTGAACCTTTTTATGCCAACTATAACGGCTTTGCTGTGGCTTCACAGGTGACGATAAAGCCTATTTCTTCGAGTATTGAAGATGGATTTAAACTGCCGCCCATTGAAGACTTTGAAAAAAATATCACGGATCGCACCAAGGCCATCATGATCTGTAATCCGAATAATCCGACAGGATATTTGTATTCGGCTGAGGAAATGGATGTGTTGAAAAATATCTGCTTGAAGTATGATTTATTTTTATTTTCGGACGAAGCCTATCGCGAATTTTGTTATGACGGTCATCAGCATATTTCGGCCATGAATCTGGAAGGATTGGATCAGCACGTCATCTTAATGGATACAATCTCGAAAAGATACAGCGCTTGTGGCGGGCGAATTGGCGCCTTTGTAACCAAAAATGTAGCTGTTTATGAAGCAGCCATGAAATTTGCGCAAGCCCGTTTGAGTCCGCCAAGTTTTGCCCAGATTGCCGGTGAAGCAGCTGTGGATTTGCCTGCCGATTACTTTGACGAAATCAAGGCCGAGTATTTAAAACGCAGAGATTTATTGGTGAGCCGTTTGAATAAGATTCCGGGAGTTCTTTGTCCGAATCCGGGAGGCGCGTTTTATGCCATGGCTAAATTACCTGTGGCGAACGCCGAAGATTTTTGTCGTTGGTTGCTGGAATCATTTTCTTATCAGGGACAAACGGTGATGATGGCACCTGCATCCGGTTTTTATTCAACTCCGGGATTGGGGAAAGATGAAGTGCGCTTTGCGTATGTGCTAAATACAGACGATATCAATCAGGCTATGGATTGTTTGGAAAAAGCACTGGAAACCTATAATGGTCAGCCCGCATGATGACAACTTATTTTATTTTGATCGCCACGGTATTGATAAGTATCGGTGCTTTTCAAAATGGAGATTGGTGGGATAAGTCGGTTTTTTACCCTTATCTCATTCAACGCTCGAAGGAGTGGTGGCGATTTGTGACCCATGGTTTTGTGCATGCTGATTATATGCATCTGATTTTTAACATGCTCACCTTGTTTTTTTTCGGAAGGGCTGTGGAAGAAGCGTATGCCGGTATGTTTGGAAACCAATGGATGTTTCCGCTATTTTATGTTTCCGCGCTGGTGGTGGCCGCTTTACCGGATTTTGTGAAACATAAAGATCATTCCTGGTATCGTTCACTGGGGGCGAGCGGCGCAGTTTCAGCAGTTTTATTTTCCTTTATTTTACTGGATCCATGGGCGGAATTGCGAATCAATTTTATCATTCCGATACCGGCAATTTTGTTTGCCATCGGATATTTATGGTATTCAACCTATATGAGTAAACAACAAAGCGACAATATTGCCCATGGTGCTCACCTGTTTGGGGCATTGTACGGGATGTTGTTTCCAATGGTGTTTCACCCCTCCATAATTCCTTATTTCATCGAACAAATTCAACATCCCCGTTTTTTCAATTAAATTTACGCTTGCTCAAAACAGCAAATTCATCAAACTCATGAGAAAAATTACAATTATAGGAATATGCGCTTTTTTGGCCGCATCATTGATTTCATGTGAAGGCCGTAAGGTACAAAATGCGATAGGTAAGATGAGGGTCATCAACGCTTCGCACCTTTCGGGTGGCGTAAATATTGATATGGATTACAAAAGGGTTTATGCCACCGATATTGAGTATTTAAACTATAGTTTGTTTGCCCCGTATATTGCAACACGACATAAACTGCACATTAAAGATATCGCTGGAAATGTAATCGGAGATACTGCCATTACGATTGGCGAAAATAAAAACTATGCGGTGTTTGTATTTGATTCATCCGGGTCGGTGCGTTACCGAATTTTTGAAGAAAGCTTTATTACGCCCAAGGGATCTTATTATAAAATGCGATTCCTGCATTTGAGCAATACAGCACCCATGGTTGATTTGGTGAATGGCAAAACGGGGGCTTTAGTGCATACTTCATATACCAATGCCGATTATAGTGAATTTGAAACTTATGCAGCCAACGATAGTTTATTTTATATCGTGAATGAAACTTCCACGCAAAACACTATTTATAGCCAACCCATTCGATCGTTTAAACCGGGCGTATTTTATACCATGTATTTAAAAGGTAATCCAGGTTCTTTGGGTATTGATAGTTTGGGATTGTTTGTGATTGAGAATAATCAGGATTACTAAAAATCTTTTTCACAAGCAACGTGAACTTATTTTTAGATTGAAAAAATGAGCAGAGGTTGATGCGTCAAATATGTTGTATCAACAGAAACGATACCAAAACCCTTGGAATCAGATTAGCTTCGCTTCTTGAAAATGTCGAAAATACCTGTCATCTCCGCAAAAAATCTGGTCAAAAATTATGGAAATTTCCGGGCAGTCGATGATATCAGCTTCGAGGTCATGCCTGGTAGTATTTGCGGTTTTTTAGGCCCGAATGGTTCGGGTAAAAGTACCACCTTACGCATGATGACGGATTTAATTCGACCGGATTCGGGCGAAATACTTTGGTTTGGTGAAAGTTTAAAAAGCCATCGCTCTTCGATCATGAATCGTATTGGTTGCATTATCGAAAAGCCTGATTTTTATACCTATTTGAGTGCATTGGAAAACCTTCAATTGTTAGGCCGGGCATCAGGATGTAGAAAAACCAAAGCGGATTATGACGAATTGTTACAATTAGTAGGTTTAAAGGGAAGAGAAAAAGATGCTGTGAAAGCTTATTCGCATGGAATGAAACAGCGATTGGGTTTGGCCCAAGCATTATTGCATCAACCGGAAGTGGTCATATTGGATGAGCCCAATACGGGTTTGGATCCACAGGGAATCATTGATTTGCGTGAAGTGATTCTGCAATTGAATCGGGAAAAGGGCATTACCTTTTTATTTTCGTCGCATATCTTAAATGAGGTTCAGGAAATATGTACCGATTTGATTGTGATTCATAAAGGGAAAATGGTGGTTCAGGGCCCAACCACAGAATTACTTTCGCAACAAAAACTAAGGGTGAGCATTGAACTCCCCGAAAAGCCAGATACCGCACCGAGTTGGTTAGGAAATCCTTTTTTTACAGAACGTCATGCTGTTTTGGATGGTAGATATTTGGATTTACAAATGTCGAAGGAAGAAATTCCGCTGTTGTTGGAAAATTTACAAAAGGTGGGGCAAAGCTTCTACCGTATTGATTATCGCAATCAACTTGAAAAATACTTTTTAGAAATCACGAATCAATAAATTATGAGCAGCTTTGGGGCCATCCTGAAAAACGAATTATACAAGACCATTCGGCGTCCCCGTAGTTATATTGGCATTGGTGTGATTTCCTTTATTTGTGTGATGTTGCAATCGGCTTTTTACCAGGATGGCAAAGAAATTTTATCTTTTGTGACTCAGCAGTTTGAATCCACTTTTCAAATTCAGGGAGAGGTATTGAATGGCAACCTGATCTGTTTTATTGTATTACAAACCCTCATCGTACAAATGCCTTTATTAGTGGCTTTGGTAACAGGAGATTTGGTGAGTGGAGAAATTGCTCAGGGGACCATTCGTTTTTTACTGACCCGTCCTGCTAGCCGCACACAAATTATCATTGCCAAGTGGATTGCGGGTTTATTTTACACGCTGATCTTACTCCTGGTTTTGGGCTTTTTTGCTTTGTTCGTCTCTAAATGGATATTCGGAGATGGTGATTTGATGGCACTCAATAGCGAGGGATTGACTGTTATACGCGCCGACGATATTCAATGGAGATGGGGATTGGCATTTGTGATTGCCTTCTTATCATTAGGTGTGGTAGCCGGACTGGCTAATTTATTGTCGGCTATCATGGATAATTCGATCACGCCAATCGTGAGTGTCATGGCTATTATAATTGTCTTTACCATCATCGGAATGTTTGATTTACCGAGTTTTGATTTGGTAAAACCATTTCTGTTTACCACACATATGATTTCCTGGAAAAGTTTATTTGAGGACCCGGTGCCGATGCAGGATATTCTATTTTCATGTGGGGTATTGGTGGTTCATATTATTGTATTTTTATTGGCCTCGATTTGGATTTTTAATAAAAAAGATATGAAAGCATGATGAAATTCCTAACACAAAAATGGCTTCAAAGAGGATTCGGGTTGTTGATGTTATTTGCCCTGAATACGGCTCACGCGCAGCAGGATGCAAAAGTTTTAATTCGTCAGCTCAATCAGCGCATGCAGGTGATACAGGATTATACAGCTTCTGTGCAAATGCATTTCGATATTCCGGGTGTAAAGATGAGGGATATGCAAGGAAAGGTTTTTTTTAAGCAGCCCGGAAAATTCAAAATCAAGGCAAAGGGTATTTTTTTTCTACCCAAACAAAATCCCATGCAGGATGTCAATGCCTTGTTGATGGATACTGCATCATATACCACGGTGATTTCGGGGTATGAAACCATTGATGGGCATGATTGTGCGGTGGTGAATGTGATACCGCTCAAAACGGATAACGAATTGATATTGGGTAAGTTTTGGATTGATGTAAAAGATCCTCTGATATACAAGTCGCAAATGACTACTAAAAACAATGGTACCCTGGAGACCAGCAGTATTTTTGGAGCCTATAAAAAGTATGGTTTACCGGATGCATTGCTGATCAAAGTGGAGGTGAATAAAATAAAAGTACCTAAAATGATGTCAGTGGATTTGAACAAGAAGTCGGCACCAAAATCAGACAAAAATTTAAAGGAGCCCGGATATATTCAAATTAAATTTATCGGATACAAAATCAATTCCCGGTTTCCGGATACTGTTTTTACTGATGACGCTCAGTGATTGCGGGATCTGCCGTTTCGCCCTTTTTGATAAACATCAGCTTTAATTCTTCGTTTTTATTTTCAAGGGTTACAAAATATAGTCCGGGTGGTAGCCCTTTCCAATTGAATGCAATTAATTTGGCTGAATCACTGATTTCCTCTTTTCGTTGATCCAGAACTTGTCCTTTTTCGTTGCTGAATTTGATTTTATAAATGGATTTCCTGATGCGGGAAATTTCAAATTGCGCGAAGGTATTGGTACTGTCCGGAATAATTTTTACTGAATTGCCTTCGCCGGCGAACGAGCTCAGCGTAAACAAACAGCAAAATACACATAATAAAATGAAGGCTCTGATAGAGCGTATTCCGGTTCATTTTCGGTTAAAATCAGCCGCAAATGTATGTCAAATAATTGGTATTTGAAAGTGCTTGAAAATGAGTGATTGTTTTGATGGACTGGATTTAACCCGATTCTCGTTTCATGAATAGGAAAAACCGAAATCCCATCCCACGCGATTATCTTTGTCGCCAGGATTTTAAGCCGATTGTATGAAATTTAAACCTATCTCGGAAGCCGACCGACTATACTTTCGGACCATTTTACGTCCGGAACAAATGATGGATGTGCAGCATGAATTATTTGAACGATATGCCCATGATCATACAGAGGATTTAACTTTTCAACCGGAGCTCGTTTTATTGCCTGAAACCAAAGAAGAGATTTCAGCGATACTTCAATATTGTCATCAGGAATTGATAGCGGTAACTCCAAGAGGGGCAGGTACGGGTTTAAGTGGTGGTGCTTTGCCCGTTTATGGTGGAGTCGTTTTAAGTGTTGAACGCATGAATGCCATTCAGCATATTGATCGTGATAATTTTCAGGTCACCTTGCAACCCGGCGTGATTAATGAAGCATTGCAACAAGCCCTTACAAGTTATGATTTGTTTTATCCGCCGGATCCGGCCAGTAAAGGGAGTTGTATGATGGGAGGAAATATTGCGCATTCCAGTGGTGGGCCCAAAGCAGTGAAGTACGGAACCACCCGTGATTATGTCTTGAATCTTGAAGTGGTTTTGCCAGATGGTCGAATCATGTGGACCGGTGCAGATACCCTGAAATATTCGAGCGGATACAACCTGACCCATCTGATGATAGGAAGCGAAGGTACCCTTGGGATCATCAGCAGTATGGTACTTCGTGTATTGCCTTTACTCAAATACTAAATTCTTTTGTTGGCTTCTTTTGATTCTGCTGAACAGGTTTGCAGGGCCGTGAATGCACTTTTTTTGGCCGGACAAACACCCTCTGTTTGCGAATTTGTGGAGCCCCTTGCATTTGAACTTTCATCGAATCTCACCGGAATACCTTTTCAGCATGATGCAGCGGTTAAAGCATATTTGCTCATCGAGGCGGATGGGTTCGATTTGTTGGAGGTCGAAAAATCGATCGAAGCAATGTATGCCGTATTAGACACCAACGGTTGCATCAATGTGCTGATGGCGGATAGTGAAGATAAAAAAAATCAGTTTTGGCGTTTGCGCCGGAGTATCGGAGAGGCGACAAAAAAGGGCAATGTGTATAAAGAAGAAGATACGGTAGTGCCCCGGGCTTCCCTGCCTGCTCTTTATCATGGGGTCAAGGAAATTGCTGCTCGTTATGGATTGCGCACGGTCTGTTATGGACATGCCGGAGATGGCAATCTGCATGTCAATATCCTGAAAGATCAATTGACAGATTCTTATTGGAATCATGAAGTAAAAGAAGCCATTCGGGAAATCTTTCAATTATGTTATTCACTCAAAGGGACGATCAGCGGTGAGCATGGGATTGGTTTGGTTCAGAAGGAGTATATGCCCATTGTGATGCCGGAATGGCAATTAGATTTGATGAGAGGCATTAAACAGGTTTTTGATCCCAGAGGTATTTTAAATCCCGGCAAAATATTTTAATCAGCAAGTATGTTTTTAATCATCGATTTTGACAGTACCCTAACCCGTTGCGAGGCCCTGGATGTACTTTCTGATATTTGTTTGACAAGTGTGATGAATCGCGAAGAACGCATTGCACAAATAAAGCGGCTCACCGAACAAGCCATGAGTGGAGAAATTGGTTTTGATGAAGCTTTGCAAAAACGCATTGACCTCTTGCCAATTCGACAAAATCATATCACCGACTTGATTGAGCAATTAAAAAAAGATTGACGAATTCAGTCGTAAGTAATCAGGATTTTTTTAGAAAGAATTGCGAGAAGATATATATTGTATCCGGAGGTTTTCAGGAATATATACAAGATGTTGTGAAGGATTTAGGCATAGCACCTGACCATATTTTTGCGAATAATTTTTTATGGAATGAGGATGGAGAAGTGATTGGGTACGATTCAAATAATCCTTTATCCAAACCGGGTGGTAAAGTAATGGTTTTGAAACAATTGAAATTGCCTGAGGAAGTTATCGTTGTTGGGGATGGTTATACGGATGCTGAAATAAAAATACATGGGCAGGCAGAGCGCTTTTATTTGTATGCAGAACATATCGATCGAAAACAGTTGTATGAATATGCCGACCGGGTTATTTATTCCTTTGATGTGCTCATGGCGCAGGATGAAAAGGTGTTTTAAGAATCCACTTTAAATCCATTCAACGAATTAAAGGAAGCCGGGCTTATCTATTTAGGGGCTACTGAATAACTCAGAAATGCTGTAGATTCAAGGCGCGGGTAATGAAGCTGTATTTCTATACTGCGATTTGCCCGCAACGCAGAAGATGCAGTATTTCTGAGTAGCGAGAATTATGTATTTCAAGTGAACACTTTTCGGAAATACGGCTTCAAAAAGTGTGCACGAAGGCGTCTTAAATTTCACTTAAATGACCATTAACACTCATTTTGAGCGATATTCAGTAGCCCCTATTTAGCTTTCAAAATTTGTTATTAACTTCGGCTGCTTGTTTCAAACTGATTTCGATTTCAAGATCGTCCAAATTTCACTTCACTCCTTTGGAATATTTATAGTTGGAATTGGAATTAGCATGTAACTTGATGGACCAATCCGAATGAAAGAAATGCCTGAATGATGATCTCTTATCCCAAAAATAAAATCCGTATTCTATTATTAGAAAATATTCATCAACAAGCTATTGATTTGTTTGAGGAGGAATCGTATCAGATTATCAGACACTCAGGTGCTATGACGGAAGAAGTTCTTGCTGACGCTATTCGAGATGTTCACTTATTAGGTATTCGGTCAAAAACGCAGGTTACTGAAAAAATATTATCGCATGCCAATAAATTATTGGGGATTGGGGTATTCTGTATCGGTACAAACCAGTTAGATTTAAATGCCTGTTCTGCAAAGGAATTCCGGTGTTTAATGCGCCATACAGCAATACCCGTTCTGTGGTAGAATTAGCGATTGGCGAAATGATTATGCTCATTCGGAATGTGGTCACTAAAAATAGTTTTATTACACGCCGGCCAATGGGACAAGAGCGCATCGAATAGTTTTGAAATTCGGGGAAAAACATTGGGGATTGTTGGCTATGGAAATATTGGTTCGCAATTATCTGTTTTAGCGGAAGCCATGGGGATGCAAGTTGTGTTTTACGATGTTGTAGATAAACTGGCCTTGGGCAATGCACGTAAATGTCAATCCCTACAGGAATTATTGAAGATTTCCGATGTGGTGAGTTTACATGTAGACGGTCGTTCTGAAAATACCCGATTAATGGGTTCGGATGAATTTAAACTGATGAAGCCCAGTGCCGTATTTCTCAATTTGTCCAGAGGTCATGTGGTAGATATTGATGCCTTGCAGTATGCTCTTTCGACCCATCAAATTCATGGGGCATCGGTTGATGTTTTTCCGTATGAACCGGTGAATAATGATGAAGGTTTTGAAAGCCCTTTGAGAGGATTGTCCAATACGCTACTCACACCCCATATCGGTGGAAGTACCGAAGAGGCCCAGAAAAATATTGGTGATTTTGTGACGCGAAAACTCATTCAATTTGTCAATAAGGGGGATACTTACGGAGCCGTTAATTTTCCCGAAGTTCAGTTGCCTGCGTTTACCCATTCACATCGCATGTTACATGTTCATGGAAATGTACCCGGCATTCTCGCAAAAATCAATACCATACTTGCAAACTATTCAGCCAATATTCAGGCACAGTATTTAAAAACACAGGAAGATATCGGTTATGTGATAACAGATATTGGCAGTGATTATCAATCGGAAATGATACAGGCTTTAAGGGATATTCCACAAACCATTCGTCTTCGGATATTATACTAAATCATGCAACAATTTTTTACCGTCGGTCCATCACAACTGCACCCCCAATACGAATTATTTTGGCAGGAATCATACCGGAATCAGGTAGGAAGCATATCGCACTGATCTCAACAATTTCGGGATGTTTATCGATTCACCGAAGAGCAACTCCGAATTTTGTTGTCATTATCTCCGGAGCATCGGGTTTATTTTACACCATCGGCAACAGAAATATGGGAAAGAATGCTTTTAAATGTCGTGGAGCATACTTCATTTCATTTGGTCAATGGTTCTTTCTCTAAGCGCTTTTTTGAGTTTTCTGCTTTGTTGGGTAAGCAAAATATTTGTTTTGAAGTGCCACAAGGGCAGGGCTTTGATGATGTCACAAAAATAGAAATTCCTTCAGCGGTAGAATTAATTTGCACTACCCAAAATGAAACATCCAGTGGTATTCAAATTCCGGTTGAAGATTTGGATTTACTCAAAGATCACCATCCGCACGCTTTGATATGTACCGATATTGTTTCTTCCGCACCTTATGCTGCCATAAATTTTGAGAAGATGGATATGGCCTTTTTTTCCGTACAAAAAGCTTTTGGTTTACCTCCGGGTTTGGGTGTATGGATTGTGAATGACGCCAGTTTAAAAAAGGCCGCTAATCTCAAACAAAAAGGTATTTTACAAGGTGCTCATCATACCCTTGAGTCATTTGAAAAGAACCACCTCAATTGGGAAACACCTTCCACGCCAAATGTAATGGCGATTGATGTTTTGGGAAAGATGGCAGCACACTTGAACGGAATCGGCATTGAACAAATCAGAAAAGATACTGAAGTGAAATTTGAAATGCTCAAACATTTTGAAGCGAGCCATCAGGGTGTGCGATATACCACCCACAAGGACGCCCATTTATCGCATACAGTATGTGTTTGGACTTGCGAACAAAATCCGAAGGATATTCTTGAAAAAATGAAAGCCCGGCAATATGTGTTAGCCGGTGGCTATGGTGCAGGAAAGGCTGATCAAATTCGTATCGCAAATTTCCCTTCTTCAACCGTGCAAGACATGGAGAAAATGCTTCAATGTTTATCTGAAGTCATTTCTTAATCCGGATTGAATAACTGATTATTCGTACCAATCATTCCGCCAACGATCCCAGCGCTCAATGCCTATTTTTAATTGCAGGGGTCTATTGTATTTGCTGGCCACACTACCTGCCAGATAAAGACCAAACTTAAAACGCTCGCGCCAAAACCGGATCACTTTTTCTACACCCACAAAAGCTTCAATGTATTGTAGTTTTCGTTCCGGAACATACAAAATACCCCCACCAATAATTTCCATCAGTTGCAATTGTTTGAGCACAGGAATTTTATTGGAGTATGGCTCCGTTAAATTCATGGATATAATGTCCTTCGTAAAAACGATTAAAGATCGGGAAGGAAGAATCAAGCATTTGAAAACTCGCCAGCGGATTATTAAAAAGATATGGATTACCCCGACTGATAAATTTATAATCGACATATCGAAGGTCTTTTTGGGAGAGAAAGGTTCCGGTATAGAAATTATAACGGCTGATGCCTGCCAAACCAAGTTTTAATCGTTGTTTCAATCCGATTTCCAGATAATCAAAATCGATGGTACTATTCAGAACACCCGGAATGCCTTTTCTCCAATTCACGTAAAATGGGATACTTCGAACCTAAAATAATTTTCTGTAAGGGTTCCCTATTATACATCTGAAATGGCGTGTATTCCAATGTGATTCCACCATAAAAGGCTTTGTAGGGTTCAAAAATAATTGGATCGTTGTTGATGACAAATTCGGAAATGATACTGTCGAATTGATGGTTAAACGATAGCCCATCCAAAGATCTTCGGTTGGCATATTCGGCCATTACACGAAACATCAAACCATTCACCAATTCCAATCCATGCTCCAGTCTTACATGGCTCTCCCCAAAAGATAAAATCAAATTCTCGACCAAAATCTAATCGAAAATATCCTTGTGAAAATGGATTATACCGATATGTAATAGAGGCATCGCCCATGAGATTGGGATTCACCAAACCATAGTTGATATCTGCGTTTAACCACAGTCTTTTTTTGGATGGAAATGTTTTTTCATAACTTCCACCTGTCCCAATTCGAGCACCACCCGGCATAAAGGGTCGGTAAAAACTCATTAAGGGATTAAAACTTAAACGGGTTTCGCTTTTCCGGTGATAATAATTAACCCCATTCAGCACAATTTTAAGTAAAGTGAGTCGATTGTATTGACGATCAACAGAGTCTAAATATTTCGTGGAATTTTGAGCCATTTGAACGCTATCCTTAAAATGGATCAGGTTGATTTCCTCTTTGCTGAGTGGTTCAGCACGCACCGTATTCCAAAAGGTGCTATCTCTTTGATATGCTTCGCTTGAAGTTGCTGAAATTTCGGTACCAAAATAGCGTTTGCTAAAAGTGGTATCTAATTGATAATCGGTGTACAAGGCAACTGTTCGTCCATTCAATTTATTTCGACCTGATTTGGAATAATAATTAAAAGATTGTTTCGAGATCATCCAGGCTTTGTTTTCCATCCATTCATAATCCTGTACAACTTCAAAGAAATCGTATTCGGGCATATGAAATTTAGGGAAACGAAATTGGCTTTGAATCACAGCCCAGGAAGTATCTACAATTTGAACTGAACCTTCGAGTAGGGCATTTCCCATTCGGGTGGGGCTAAATTGAATGGTGTAAATATTGGCATTACCTAGTTTTCGAATACCGAGGGTTTTATATTTATAAGCAACCAATCCCGAATAACTCAATGGCGACAACATGGGTGTTTTACTTAATGCGGGGACCTGAATTAAATTGGGATATAATTCAAATTGCCCTTCCGTTGTACTTAAAAAAAATAAGCCTTCATTCGATCCGCTTTTTTTCACGCCTACTCGTTCTTCTTTTATTTTATTCGGATAAGCATAATCCAGTTTTAAGGATATTTCAGCCATGCTCATACTGGCAAGTTTATTACGTCCTTCAAGCGAATCAAGTACTCTTTCAGCGTTACTTTTTTTGGTGTCTGTTTGTTCTTCCAACGCTTTGATATAAACATTTACCCGATAAGAATTGACGGCATGGTAGTGTTTGTTTTTATTCGCAATAACATTTCGGATGATTTCCTCAGCCCGGTCTTTTCGGAAATTGGCAATACGGATTTCTTTGAGTTGATTACTGGCTTCATTCAGGATAACCTGTAAGGGTGCTCGACCATCTTGATGGATCACTTGCAAATTGTATTTTTCATAGCCCAACAAAGAAAAAAGGGTAGGGCTTCCATATTGGCATTGGTTACCCGACCTTTCAACAAATACTGCTGAGCTTGGGCAGGTAAACCTCCCAGGACAAGGAAGGCCAAAATCATCGATGTAATCAGAAATCGCAACACAAAGCAACGAAATTAGGGGATAAATATTTTATAGCCATCAAAGCGATGGAAGCAATTCAGCTTTTGTTACATTCGCCTATAGACCTTGTTGATAGTGCTGCTCCTTCCAATTCACTTTCTACATAAAATGGTCTTTTTCAATTGATAAAACATGCAACCTTGAAATAAATCATGTTGACAACCTGGTGCAAGGGTGTACCTTTGCGCCATGAAGCCAGTCAGAATTGTGTGGGTTTTATGTTTCCTGCTTGTATGGTCCGCTTGTAAAGACAAAAAAGAATCTGTTCTGCCCACCGAAGGACCCATCATTGAAGCCGTTTATGCCAGTGGTTTCGTAAAAAGTCAAAATCAATATCAGGTTTTTCCAAAGTCAGGAGGAACGATTCGTAAATTGCTGGTTCAAAAAGGTGATTTTGTCAAAAAAGGTCAAATTATTGCCAGCATCAGTTCCGATGTTTCACGTTTGAATGCCGAAAGTGCCGGACTCAATGCGGATTTTGCGGATTATGATGCAAACACCAATAGAATCCGTGAAGCAAAAGTAGGTTTGGAATTGGCCGCCAAAAAGTTGAAATCCGATTCGTTGGTTTATCAGCGACAAAAGCGTTTATGGAATGATCAAATCGGCACGAAATACGAGTTAGAACAAAGGGAACTTCAATATGCTAATTCAAAAACAACCTATGAAGCAGCTTATTTTCGTTTGAAGGAACTGGAGCGACAATTAAAATTTAATGCTGCTCAAAGTAAAAAGAATGAAAAAATTTCCCGGTCCTTGTTGGCAGATTTCGATGTGCGCAGCGAAGTGGATGGTAAAATTTATGCGCTTTTAAAGGAAGAGGGTGAAATGACTGGTCCGCAATCACCGCTTGCCCTGATTGGAGATGCGCAAGATTTTATTGTCGTTTTGCAAGTGGATGAAAATGATATCACTCGTTTGCAAGCAGGCCAAAAAATACAGATTACCCTTGAAAGTTATAAAGGGCAGGTATTTGAAGCTGTGGTTCAAAAGATTTTCCCTCTGATGAACGAACGTACAAGAAGTTTTGAGGTAGAAGCAGTATTTGTCAAGGCTCCAAATGTTTTGTTTCCTAATCTATCCGTTGAAGCCAATATCATTATTACGCAAAAAGAAAAGGCCTTGACCATTCCACGCAATTATCTCACCGATCAGGATGAAGTATGGATTTCAGATAAAGAGAAACGAAAAGTAAAAACCGGACTCCGAGATTATAACCGGGTTGAGGTACTGGAAGGATTAAAACCAACTGAACCGATTTACGCACCTCGATGAAATTAAAACTCATTCTTCGCATTGCAAAGGCACTCCTTTTAGCACGCTGGCGGCAAACGCTGGTCGCTGCGGTAGGGGTGATGTTCAGTATCACCATGTTTATCACTTTGCTAGGTTTTATGACCGGCCTAAATGATTTGTTGGATGGACTGATATTAAACCGTACACCCCATGTGCGATTATACACCGATGTGAAACCCAACCAATGGCAACCTTTAAATATCGCTGACTCAAGTTCATATGCTTTTATCTCTTCCGTTAAACCTAAAAATAGCCTCGCTCAAATCGATAATGCCAAAGCTATTTTGGCGAACCTCCGGAAAGATCCGATGGTTAAAGGGGTGGCACCAAAGGTTACTGCGCAGGTGTTTTACAATGTCGGAAATATTGATTTACCCGGTGTGATCAATGGGGTAGATGTGGAAGCCGAACAGCGACTTTTTCATTTTTCAGATTATGTACCTCAGGGAAATTTTATGGATTTAAAAGTTGTTCCCAATAGTATTATTTTAGGTAAAGCAGCCGCCGATAAAATGTTGGCTGCCATTGGTGATGTCATTCAGGTGACTACTCCACAAGGGGATCGGCATAGTTTAAAAGTGGTGGGATATTTTCAATCCGGACTTCAGGATTTAGATAAGGTGCAGAGTTTTGCTTCCGTAGCAACTACTCAAAAAATTCTTTCCCGCCCGGCTTCTTATATTACGGATATCAATATCAAATTATATGACATTTTAAAAGCCCCCCAAAAAGCGATAGAATTCAGGAAAATTTATGACACAGATGCTGAGGATATTCAAACGGCCAATGCGCAATTTGAAACGGGTAGTTCGGTCAGAAGTATCATTTCTTATGCTGTGGGTATTACTCTCTTAATCGTAGCGGGATTTGGAATCTACAATATTCTGAATATGATGATTTATGAAAAAATGGATTCCATTGCTATCCTGAAGGCAACTGGCTTTTCGGGATTGGATGTAAAAAAAATATTTCAAACCATTGCCCTAGCTATCGGATTTTTTGGAGGAATATTTGGATTGCTCTTCGGTTTTTTATTGTCGAATCTGGTCGATCAAATCCCCTTTAATACAGCAGCCTTGCCAACCATTAAAACATTTCCGGTGAACTATAATCCAAAATTTTATGTAATCGGAATCGTGTTTTCATTGCTCACCACCTATTTAGCCGGATTGTTTCCTGCCCGCAAGGCCAGTAAAATTGATCCTGTTAATATCATTCGCGGAAAATAATGGAAAGTATTCTTCAGGCCAAAAGCATTAAAAAAAGTTTTCATGATCCGGTTACTATACCGATTTTAAAGGATATCAATTTTAATATCAATAAGGGTGAATTTGTTTCAGTGATTGGTAAATCCGGTTGTGGTAAATATACGTTACTTTATATTCTCTCTACGATGGATACGGATTATGAAGGATCCTTGTATATCGATGCCGATTTGATTACCGGGAAAAAGGAAGGGAGTTAGCAAAAATCAGGAATGAAAAATTGGCTTTGTTTTTCAGTTCCATTATTTATTGAATGAGTTTGATGTCATCAACAATGTGATGATGCCCGGCATTAAACTGGCTAAATATTCATTACAGGAAATTGAAAACAGGGCCATGGAAAAATTACGTATGCTGGGCATTGAGGAACAAGCCCGCAAAATGCCGAATCAACTATCCGGTGGACAAAAACAGCGTGTGGCAATAGCCCGTGCCTTAATCAATGATCCGCATATCATCATGGGTGATGAACCCACAGGTAATTTGGATAAAAAAAATAGCGAAATCGTTTTTGACATATTTAAAGATTTGACTGAGAATCATTATCAAACCATGTTAATTGTAACCCATGATAATGAATTCGCCGAACGTTCGGGAAGGATCATTGAAATGGAAGATGGACGCATCATCAATGCCGGTGATAAATAGGGGCTCCAGAATAACGCTCAAAATAAGTGATGATGGGCATTCAAGCGAAATTTTGGAAACTCCCATGCACATTTTTTAAAAAGATATTTCCAAATAACGTTCACTTGAGATTCAGAATACCGAAAGGAATTATGTAAAAGACCAATAAAAATTGGTCTAACATACTTCAAATCGGTATTTACGACTGTAAGAATTGGTTTATATACCAATTCACAGTCGCATAATTTTTCGCTACTCAGAAATACTGCATCTTCTTTGTTGCGGGCAACTCGCAGTATAACAATACAACTTCATTACCCGACGGGAGCCTGAATCTTACAGCATTTCTGCGTTATTCCGGAGCCTCTTAATAGTAAGCCGCAACTTCATTCGTACTGCAGCAAATAGATGTTTCGAATAAAAGGAGAATGTTATAAAATAATCTCTTTCGATGTCCGTTTGTACCTTATGGGCTATTACTACTTCATCATTTGAAATAAACAATGTTTCAGAAAATAATGCTGGGCTCCTTCATGGTGGGGATGCTTCTGCCAAATTTTGTAAGTGCAATTTCTTTGTCGCAGGCATTGGATCAAGGTACAATTGCCCTGCATATTACTGCGAACCCCAAAAAGGCAGGTCATACAGGGGCTTGTGTTCTGTTTCATTTAAAAAATTTATCAGCCCAAAATGCATCCATCGAAATACCCTGTGGATTGAGTTTACATAATCTTCGACTTCCGGCGCAGGACCTGATTGTGCTGGAACCCATGCTGGTTAAGTTATTGCCTCATCAGCAAAAGGAACTTATTTTAAATGCTGTTTGTACCGAAAAACAACAAAGTTCTCCTTCGGCTACCGACACTTTTTCGCTTGGTCATTTACCTTCGCCGGCATTCGAGGATTATCCCAAAAATTATATCAATTAAAATGTTTTGACCATACAGCCCAACAGGCAGTTTGGAGCGTCACGGATAAAAAGCCTCTATCGGATATCCTCGATACCCACGCCGATACTTTGGTTGAGAATGTTTTAATCACTTATTTGGCAGAACAATTGAAGCAGCCTAAACCCACGCGAACTAAATTTTCTCCATCTGTACCCCGGGTGATTCGTTATCCCCTGGAGGCAGATTCAAAGTTCGAAGTGCAAATTACCCGACCGGTGACCATTGGATTTTGTTTGACTGACAGTAATATGCAGGTCATCGAAACCATCATTCCCGATCAGTATGAAGGTCGCAGAGGCAGAGCCAGATTTTCGTATATGCTCCGATTATCACGACCTCAGGGTGTGTATCATATTTGTCAACGAACAGATGGAGTGCTTACCCGTGTGCAAAGCATACAGGTTGGACCAGATAGAACATAGTAAGAATTGTTCCTTACCATGGAAGAATTATGATATGATTTGACTTAGAAATATGAGCTCCCTATTCCCTCACAGAGGATTACCCGGTTTGAGCATATTTGATTTCAGCAAAACGTATAGACAAAAGTCTTATTAATGGGCAAAATACCCAATGCAGGGTATTGGTATGGTTTATAACAATTCTAACTTTGTAGCAAAAGGATTTTATGAAGCAATTATATCTTTTTGCGCTGGGTATTTTTATGACATTAGCTCTCCATGCGCAAACGCCGCAAGCCATACCCTAACCTATGACCGATTTGGGAATGCCAATAGCGCCTATTTTTTTGATGGCATCAACGACTATATCGACTTGGCCAATGCAGTGGGTTTGCAATCGAACAACTATACTTTTAGTGTGTGGCTAAAACCGGTTTCCAATCCGGCTTCGGGAACTGCCCAATGTGCAGTTTCTGTCGGAGGGAATTCCGGCGATCAATTCATTGCCAATATAAATGCTTCCGGCGATATGGGATGGAACATGAGTGGTTATCAACAGCCATCAGGTACTTATGATTTGGTAAGTGGACTTATGCCATCTCTGCAAAGTTGGTATCATGTGGTGGGTATTCGCAGCGACTCGTTTTCCTTATTATATGTCAATGGAATGCTGGCAGACAGCATCGCGTTTGCACCAGGCACATTGCCTAAATACGGACAAAATTTGGCCAACATTGGACGCCGAACCTTTAACCAGTTTCAATATTTTCATGGCGTGATTGATGATTTACAAATATTCAACAGTGCTTCATTTCCTTCGAGCAGTGTTTACTCACCTTATCGTTCTTGTTGGGAAATACTTTCGGCCAATCCCGGAATACCGGATGGTAATTACCTCATTGATCCGGACGGTCCCGGGGGCATGAATGCATTTAATTGTAGTTGCGATATGACTACCGACGGTGGTGGTTGGACTTTGGTCAGTAATTACAATCATTTGGCTGGAACCAATCCGCCGCTACAATATCGGAGCTCGGATTTGCCTCTATTAGGCAGCCTCTCCATGGGTGTGGATGAATCAAGTACGTTTTATTGGGGAAATGCAAGCAATGCACTCATGAATCAAATTCCTTTTGATACCCTGCGTTGGTATGGCACAAGTAGTCAGGCAGGTAAAGTCACCCATTTTAAAAGCGGATTTCCGGGGGCTTGGACCATGGCCAAAACAGGTATTGGTGATTATTCCGGCATGAATAGTTCAAAGCTGGTCTATCCCGATAATAGCTCGGTGAACATCAACTGTATTGCCACAAGTGGGAACTATGGAAATAATTGGGCCAATTTGATGCAGTGTTTTGGTATTGATATCTGGAGCGTCGGCATACAGAGTTCAGGTGCATGCACTCCATATCCAGGATGGCCAAATATTTGGCAATGGAGTATTGATGCTTCTTATTGCGACAATAATCATCCTAATAGTCTACACCGTATTTGGGTGAAGGGGCCAAATCCCTGTAACCTCTACAACAGTGCAAGTAATTCCACCGTGATGAATAGTAGTTCTATCTGTGAAGACGGTAACTGGAAACATATTGCTAATCCCGGAAATGCCCAGGAAATCATTACATCTGTTGACGATAATCAACTGAATCTTGGTGCGATTTCGGCTTCTGTTTATCTTGAACCCGGAGCAACAGGCCTATACAATGGTCAGTATTTTTTAAGCGTCACTATGTGATTTCCACCCAAAATAATCCGGTAGGGATTAAGAGAGTACGTTTATATTTTACCAATATCGAGTTCAATGATTTGAAGAATGTTGATCCGACGATTCAATCAATTGCTGATTTAAAAGTAACCAAATACAGCGGTCCAACAGCAGATGGTGTTTACGATCCATCGGATGCAAATGCAATCGTTCTCATTCCGAATAATATGATAACTGTAGGATCGGTATATGGCTTACATTTTTTGGAGTTTGATGTAGATGGTTTCAGTGAGTTCTGGATACATGGAGGTAGCAATGCGCCTTTGCCGGTTCAGCTCAAATCATTCTCAGCTCAAATTTGTAAAGAACAATCCTGTCTGTATTGGAGTTCAACTACAGAACAAGGATTGAGTCATTACGAAATCGAGCGAAGTTCCAATGCCACACAATTTGAATCAATCGCCCAACGTATCGCCCTTCAACAATCCAATGCGGTTCAGTTTTACGAATACCAGGACCAACAACCTTTTCAGGGAAACAACTATTACCGTTTAAAATGTGTGGATGAGAATGGTCAATTTGGATATTCATCAACGATTCGGGTGAATCATACTACAAGTGCAGAAGTTTTCGTTGTTCCTTCTGCCGGACAAAATGCCCAATTTCAGATTTTAACCACAGCAGATATCGAATCTTGTGAGATATTCAGTGCAGATGGAAAATTGCTGTTTGTCGTTAAAAACAACCATACGATTTCCCTCCAACCATATCCGCAGGGCATTTACTTCCTTCGCATAAAGGTCGGTGATCAAAAAATTATTCGTCGGGTGATGAGGAATTAGAAGGGTAGTAGATTTAGTAAATAGGGGCTGCTGGGTATTTCACTGGCGCTTCAAATTTAAGGCAGCGTTCAAGGGATAGCCCATTACTTACTGGACAGCCATTGGACGATGACGCCAAAGTTGAAGATGCCAGTAAGGCCCCTGTTAATGAGAGATAGCAAAGCTTTTCGAATGTTACAGGGGACCATACCGTAGAAGTTTGATGATTCATGTGTTTGTTTCGAGATTTGGTAACGGTATGAGAAGTGAAAATCAAGAAATGAACTGCAAGCTTATTGAAGTGATGTAAAAAATTGCTGTGCATTTAAAAAAACGAAATTCACGCCAGATTGTAATGATACCTGCTGCTTTCACGTTAAACAACAGCCCATAAATAAACCTTTTCTTCTATGAGGCCTGCTTTTAATCTTATCACACATTGTATTTCACAAAAAGTGATTTGTTTGCCATTTTGATTTTTAGACAATGGCAAAATCATGCTTTATCGTAAATCTGCATTAATATCTATCAACGCTTTCCGGCCCGGACACAAATCTTCTTCCTTCAATTGATTCAAAGGTTGCTCCACGGTTTGTACGATATCATGCAAATCATGACTGTCCTGATTCATGTATATGAGTCCGGTTAAAATTTCACCCTGACTTTTCGCATGCATCAATGCGTTCATGGCCGATTGTTTGTCGAAAGGATTCCAATTGGTATTGAGTTTGCGTAATGACAATGCACTGCCATCATGTAAGCGAATTTCATTTAAACTTCCTTCTTCATAACTGGTTTGTATTTCCTGCATTTCAGGTACAAAATCAATGGTGGAGGTGGCTTCCACATGCTCACGCACATAATCATACGATTTGGTTGAACCTACATTGTTGTTGAAGGTCACACAGGGGAGATCACATTAATTAATGCAAAACCCGGATGTTTCATGGCAGCTTTAATCAATGGAATCAACTGATTTTTATCTCCTGAAAAACTTTGCGCCACATAAGTTGCACCCAATTCCAGGGAGAGTCCCGCTAAATCAATCGATTCAAACGGATTGATATTTCCGGATTTATTTTTCGAACCCGCATCTGCAGTTGCTGAATCTTGTCCTTTGGTTAAGCCATAACAACCATTATTCATCACAATATAAATCATGTTCAGGTTACGGCGTATCGCATGTACAAATTGCCCCATGCCAATGGATGCAGTATCTCCATCTCCCGAAACTCCAAAATAAATCAAATCCCGATTCGCCATATTGGCTCCTGTCGCTACCGATGGCATTCGTCCATGAACAGAATTAAAGCCATGAGAATTGTTTAAAAAGTAGGCCGGTGTTTTGGAGGAACAGCCTATGCCTGAAAGTTTAGCCAAGCGATGTGGTTCAATATTCATTTCATAACAGGCCTGAACAATCGACGCACTGATCGAGTCATGGCCGCATCCTGCACATAAAGTAGATAAGGATCCTTCGTAGTAATCAATAGTGTATCCAAGTTTGTTTTTCGGTAATTCCG
Source organism: Bacteroidota bacterium (assembly GCA_016715505.1). Lineage (GTDB taxonomy): Bacteria > Bacteroidota > Bacteroidia > Chitinophagales > Chitinophagaceae > OLB11. Next base: position 67,408 of record JADJZY010000013.1, on the reverse strand, counting down.
GATGTCGAAATTTGGGCTTAACGTAAGTCATGGGATAATTTTATGCCTGAGCAATGGCTAGTTTTTGTGTAATAGATTGAAAGATATGATCTGCCGTAATCGGGAAACCATCATATTTTAGTACGGAAACGAGTTTGGAAGCCGAAGTTCCCAATTCCGTCATCAGCAAGGTTTTGAGTTGGGCATCTCTGTTTTGCTCAATCACAATGATTTGTTCATGTTGAGTGATAAATTCGGCAACTCGCTCGGTAAACGGAAAACTTTTTAAACGCATCGCGTCTACAACAATGCCCTGTTCCTTGATATAATCCATGGCTTCTTCGGCAGCATAAGTGGATGTCCCGAAAAAGATCATACCAATGGACGATTGTTGGCTGCTTTGATAAAAGTGGGGTTGTGGAACCATTTTTTTGGCGCTCTCCCATTTCAGCAACAAGCGGTCCATTCCTTTTCGATACACATCCGGATTTTCGGTATAAGCCGCATACTCATCGTGTGAAGTTCCTCTTGTAAAATAAGAGCCTTTGGTCGGGTGGGTGCCCGGTATGGTACGATAAGGAATTCCATCCCCATCCACATCCAAGTAGCGTCCAAATTTCCCAATCTCATCCAATTCTTTTGCACTTAACACTTTGCCTCGTTGATACTTGCGTTGATCATCCCATTCAAAGGGTGGCGACACATGGTCGTTCATCCCTAAATCCAAATCGGTCATCACAATTACCGGTGTTTGTAACTGCTCTGCTAAATCAAAAGCATCTGCGGTCATTTCAAAACACTCTTTGGGTGTGGATGGAAATAATAAAACCTGTTTGGTATCGCCATGTGAGGCATAAGCCCCCAATAAAATATCACTTTGTTGGGTACGGGTGGGCATACCGGTCGATGGTCCTGCTCTTTGTACATCAATCAGTACCGCTGGAATTTCGGCGAAATAGGCCAGCCCCAAAAATTCATTCATGAGCGATAGGCCCGGCCCGCTGGTAGATGTAAAAGATCGGGCACCATTCCAGTTGGCACCGATCACCATACCAATGGCCGCCAGCTCATCTTCAGCCTGAACCACGGCATATTTTTTTTGTCCTGTTTTTTCATCCATCCGGTATTGAGCAGCATAATCTGTAAAGGCTTCAATCACCGAAGTAGAAGGCGTAATCGGATACCAGGCCACCACCGTTGCACCGGCATAAACCGCGCCCAAACCGCACGCAGAGTTGCCGTCTATCATGATGGAATCCTTGATTAAATCGCGACGTTCTACACGCAATTCAAGGGGATAGCTAAAGTGCTGATGTACATAATCAATCCCCATTTGCAAAGCCCGAATATTTAAGGGAATCAATTTTTCCTTGCCTTTAAATTGTTCGGCTAACAGATCTTCAAAAACGCCAAATTCTATATCCAGTAATGCTGACAAGGCACCCACGTAAATAATGTTTTTAAATAATTGTCGCTGTCTGGCATCGGTATATTCCTTGTTGCACATTTCCATCAGCGGAATGCCTATATAGTGAATATCTTCCCGCAGCAGTTCCGGATTTAGTTTTTTGGTAGAGTCATATAAAAAATAGCCTCCACTTCGCACGCTCGCCACATCAGCCGCATAACTCTGAGGGTTTACTGCAACCAATAAATCAATTCCTTCCCGACGGCCTAAATACCCTTTTTCACTCACACGTACTTCATACCAGGTTGGTAAGCCTTGTATATTCGAAGGGAAAATGTTTTTAGGTGTTACCGGAATGCCCATACGAAAGATGGCCTTGGTAAATAAAAAATTTGCACTGGCCGAACCGGTTCCGTTTACGTTGGCAAATCGAACTACAAAATCATTCAGTTTAGTGTCTAATGGCATGTCTTTCCGGCTTTTGTCGTGTTATAAAAAAATTTCTGCATATCCCATGCGGAGGTCGGACAACGTTCGGCGCATAAACCACAATGCACGCATACGTTTTCATCTTTCACCATCACTTTTTTGGTCGGTAATATATCTGATACGTATAAGTCCTGGGTTAAATTGGTTGCAGGTACTTTCAAAATATTTCGTAAGTCCATTTCATCTTCTCTGTTCTCCGTAAAAGTGATACAGGATGTCGGACATATATCCATACAAGCATCACACTCTATACATTTCGATTCGGTAAAGATGGTCTGCACATCACAATTCAAACAACGTTCTGCTTCCTTATAACCGGTGAGTCCATCATAACCCAATTCCACTTCTTTTTTTCGATCTTTTAAAGTTTGTGTTTTTTCAGCTTGTGGCACCGCATATCGGGTATCTGTCCAAACTTCACTATCGTAAGCCCATTCATGGATTCCCATTTTCATACTCACTAAATTCACAAAAGGAGAGGGGCGTTCTAATAAACTTTTATCCTGACAAAATAAGTCGATTGAAATCGCAGCCTGATGTCCTTGTGCAACAGCGGTAATGACATTCTTGGGTCCAAAGGCCGCATCTCCTCCAAAAAATATTTTTGCGATGCTCGATTGGTAAGTGACTTCATCCACCACCGGCATATCCCACTGGTTAAAGGCCATGCCCAATTCGCGTTCGATCCAGGGGAAACTATTTTCCTGCCCAATCGCAACCAACACATCATCCGCTTCTATGAAAACCAAATCCTCTCCGGTAGGAACCAATTGTCGTTTACCTTTTTCATCAAGTACGGCTTTCACTTTTTCAAACTCCATGCCCTTGAGTTTTCCATCTTCTACCACAAAGCGAACGGGTACATGATTGTCAATAATCGGAATATCTTCATGCATGGCATCTTCCTTTTCCCAAGGCGAAGCTTTCATTTCTGCAAATGGACTTCGCACCACCACCTTCACTTCTTCGCCGCCTAATCGCCGGGCTGTTCGGCAACAATCCATGGCGGTATTGCCACCACCCAATACAATCACTTTTTTGCCAATGGTATGGGTATGCTCGAAGGCCACATTACTCAACCAATTGATACCGATATGAATGTTGGCCGCTCCTTCGTCGCGCCCGGGTATTTTTAAATCGCGCCCTCTTGGTGCACCGGTTCCAACAAAAATGGCATCATAAGGTTGTTCAAGCAATTCCTTCAAACTCGATACATAATGTTTGAAGTGTGTATGTATGCCGAGGTCCAGGATGTAATTCACCTCTTCATTTAATACAGTTTCAGGTAAACGAAACGATGGAATCTGACTACGCATAAATCCACCGCCCAGATTTTGCTCATCAAATAAATGAATCTCATAACCCAAGGGTGCTAAATCTCTGGCTACCGTTAAAGATGCCGGCCCCGCGCCAATCAATGCAATCTTTTTTCCATTCGGGGTAAACGGTCCCTGAGGCATGAGTTTTTTTACATCCCCTTTATTGTCTGCGGCCACCCGTTTTAAGCGGCAAATAGCCACAGGTTCTTCTTCCACCCGCCCTCGTCTGCAGGCAGGTTCGCAGGGGCGATCGCAGGTACGACCTAATACCCCCGGAAACACATTCGAATCCCAATTGATCATATAGGCTTCGGTGTATTTTTCTTGGGCAATGAGTCGGATATATTCAGGTACCGGTGTATGCGCCGGACAAGCATACTGGCAATCCACTACTTTGTGGAAGTACTCCGGATTTTTAATATCTGTCGGTTTCAAGATTTGCAAATTATTTGTTACCAAATATAATAAGATAAAAATTAAATTTTACCAATTCTTCCGTAAAAGGGCTGCGCTAATTTGCGTATGGAATTAGTCAGGAAACAATCAATATACTTGCTCCTTTATGATGAAGTCAATGTTGCACAAGTTCTTTTTGGCCCCCATGAAGCGAACTGCTGGGGCATGCCTTACTTCGGGGACCCTCCAGTTTATGCCTGCTACCGGATGTCGGATGTGGGGGTATCCGTTAGAATTTCTGCTTTGCTCTTTGGCCGGCGTGCATCAAATCGCTGATAGCTCTTTAAAAATTTTTGAGCCTCCGTGAGTTGATCAACGGGAATAAAGAGGCCTTTCGGATTCTGATACATGGTTATCCGATTCACTTCTTTTTCCTTGAACAGAATATTTAAGGAGGCACTTTCCGACTTATTTAAACCAATATATTGCTGATCTTCATCTTTGGCATAATATAAACTTTCGGCATTCTCATCCACATGGGCACGCTGAATGTCGTTGGCTATAAAGTATGCATCAATGTATTGTCCACTCACCTGATCATAGTAACCGCTATAGCCTGTTTCTGAAACGAGTAAGGCATTGGCTTTTAAGTTTAATTCGGAGAGTTCGTTATTCACGGTATGTATCCAAACCGTATCTGCATGGGCTTGCTGATTTTTACTCCACATCACCGGCGATTTGTACATCCGGAAAATTGAATCGGATTGTGAATAAACCAATGAATCGCAAACCGCTTGCATCGAATCCGCAAAGAGTTTTACGTGATGATTAGAAATAATCCATCGTGGTTCTTCTTTCTCTTCATCCGATTGTGCATAGGTGGAATCCACATGCAAGAGGGTAAAACTGTATTGCTCTTTCGCTTTGGAGTCAGCTGATTTGAGTTTAATCCATTTCATCTGACTGCTATCCTTAATGCGCATCGATATCAAGGTATCCGCACGGAGATACAAACTGTCCTCATCTGTTTTGGTAATGAGTTTGGGGTTCACCGTGGCCAACATAAATTTACTGAATTCATTCAACTCAAGAACTTCACATAGGAGTTTCGATTTTTGCGCAGTATCAATCAATACTACTTTTTGGGTGGCTTTGGCATAACCGGTTTTTTTATTGTATTGCGTTTGTTCGCAAGTCAGTATTTGCTGTCCACCTTCATTTTCGATTCTCACGTCAATTGATGCATTGCCTTGTCCGGTAATTTTATTGTACTCCGCTTGTTGACAGGTTATTTTGCTGTCATTTTTGGTATCTATAATCACCACATCTCCTTTGGCCTTACCAGACCCTTTTTTGTCGTTGTAAGTAATCTGATTGCCAATTAAAATTTGGTCTTCATTTTCAACAGTGGTACGGGTATTAAAAACGGCTTGGGTATTTTTAGAATCGTAGGTGCCCCCCGAAGTATAAATGGTGGATTTTTCGGTTATAATGGTCGATTCATCCAAAAAACGAACCAATTTGGTTTTCATATTGTAGGTTAATTCCTTCGATTCAATATTGTATTCCGGATTGTTGATGACCACATTATTCTTAAAATAGGATTGCTGCGAAAATCCATTGTAAGTGCCGGTTTCACTGCTCACCTGGGTTTCTTCATTCGTCAATTGCCCCCATTTAAAGTATTTCCCGATTTTGGTTTTTACATTGTAGGTGAGTTCTTCAGTGCTGAGGGTATTGTTCCCGTCTATGATTTGCACTTGTCCTTGCATAAAGGCGGTATTGTTATTGCCTGTATACTTGATGTAATCTGCATGGGCACTTGAGCCGTTGGCTTTTTGTAAATGCACATTCCCAAATGCCTCCACGAAATTTTTTTCACTAAACAAATGCGCCGAATCGCAATTCATGACAATGCCATCATGTTCAATCACTACTGCTCCCAGAAAACTCATGTAAAGTTTTCCTTCATACTTTCGGATGCTATCCGTATGGCTAATTTTAATGAGTTTTAATCCGGCCGAGTCGATGGTAGGGACTTGTGCTTTTGCCGTTTTGAATAGACATAAAAGAATACCTATACAAACAAAAGCCAACTTCAGTGCATTCACAACAGGTTTAGTCATTGGCATTCGGTGCCGGTTGCGGCGGACATTCGTTTTTTTGTTTTTTCCAAATACGTTCACATTGATGTATCGCGATGGTCTGGCATTGATATCGTAAAGCAGATTGTTGGCGGTAGCCAAAGTGTTCTTCAAATTTTTATACAGTTTATCATCATTCATCAATAAGGCCAGACTCCCATTTCCATTGTTCATTTTATTTAAGGTTGTCTGCATGCCTTCTAAGGTCGACTTGAGTTCGTTGATGGTACTTTCTAAATCTAACTTACTCAGGTTGCCGGTTGTGGTTTCGGCATTTTGTAAAACCCTTGTAATCGTATTATTGTTTTTATTCAGGTTGGTGGCAAAAGCATTCAGGTTCTCGATCAGGGAACTAATTTTTTGACGTTGACCATTTAACTCATTGGCAAATTGATTAAATGAAATCATTGTTTGATTCAGATTGCTGACGGTAGATTTTAAGTTCCGCTGTGTTTCTTCATCCAGTATTTCATTAATTTGTTGAATGGTTTTATCCAAAGAGGCCATGGTATTTTTGGCAGTTTCAATAGCCGGTGTTGCAGTAGCTCCTAATTGATCAATCATGCCAACTTCAACCGAACCGATCATCGTTTCCTTATCTTTGATTAGATTAGTCGACTTACCCGGACTCAATTGAATGGCTTTTGTTCCTAATAAATCCATGGATACAATGCTCGCTTTCGAATCCTCAGGAATAGCGATACTTTTTTCTACACTCATTGTAACCAGCACTTTACTTGGATGCACCTTTGATAGTGCGATATCCTTCACGGAGCCCACATTAAAGCCCTGCATCTGTACATAACTTGCAGGTGTCAATCCCTGAACGTGGTCATACTCGACATATATTTGGCGGGTCGAAGAAAATACACCACTTCCTTTCAGATAATTATACCCAAAAATGAAGGCTAATATGGCGGCGATACCCAATAGGGCAATTCGAATTTCTTTAGGGATGTGAAATGACATGTGAGGCTATCTATCTTTTTTACTAATCCGTGACAATTTGTACAGGGGTCTTTTCTGATTCTTCTTTGTAATATTTGATGGCTTTAAAAATCGCAAGGGCCACTTCATTTTGTCCTTCTTCAGAGTTTAAATAATGTTCTTCTTCCACATTATTCAGATAACCAATTTCAACCAATACCCCCGGCATGGCACAACTGGCAAGTACCTGCAAACTTTGTTGTCTGAGTCCTTCCGTCACCCGTCCTTGTCCTGCAAATTCATCATTGATTTTGGTTCCAAGTACTATGCTTTGCGTGAGAAAGGCCTGAGAATATTGAGCAATGATGATGGCAGTAGCAGGATCATTTGGGTTCAGCAACTCATCTTCCTGAAAAGTGTTGGCATATTCACCCACAGATTGTTGTTTCTCTTCAACCCTTGAGGCACCGCATACAAGGACTAGAGTTCCTTTTACCGGACTATTTTTTTTCGGGGTAGAATTCACATGGATAGAAATGAACAAATCGCCTTTTTCCCGATTGGCAAAATCTGTGCGTTCTTTCAAGCCCGGATACCAATCATATTCACGGGTGTAGGCCACTTTAACATCCTTTAATTGCGCTTGAATGAGTTGTCCCACCTTTTTAGCGATAATGAGTGTGATATCCTTTTCGTTGGAATAAACACCATGGCAACCGCCATCTTTTCCTCCATGTCCCGCATCCAGTATCACTTTACGTATACTTTTTTTTGCAGAAGCTGTTTGCCACATCGCCCCCGTCAACAGACAGGTCAGTAGCAGATATATGATCCAGTTTTTTTTATTCATGTCGTGAAGTAATTAAAGTTCTTTTAACCCTTTTGAACGGAAGGCTTGAGATTGTTTATTTACTTTTGTTGGGAGTTCATGCACCCAACGCGTAAAAATAGCTATTATTTCAGGAAATCCCCCCTAAAAGCAATTCCATTTTTAGTTATCTCACTGCTATTTTTGAATTCTTTAACATGGGGACAAACGGCCAAAGATTCAAGCTTGGTAAGCCTTCCAGCAGAAAAGGATAGTGCCAAATCAACCACTTTACCACTGAGTAAGGAGCAATTGGATTATTCTGTGAGTTATCAGTCGCTGGATTCCATTGTGTATGATGCCGCTGAAAAAAAATTGCATTTATATGAACAAGCCGAAATAGCCTACGATGATATCAAAGTAAAAGCCGATTATATTTATTATCATCAGGATAGCAGTGTCATGACGGCGTTAGAACTGAAAGCCGGTAAGCCCGATTCTGCTGCCAAACCTCTAATTACGCAAGGCCAGGAATCGAGTACTTTCACATCTTTACAATATAACTTTAAATCAAAAAGAGCCTTGGTTGAAAATGCCTATTCGCAATATGGAGAGGGTTTCATTTTAAGTGAACAGGTAAAAAGGAATAATGATAATTCTATCAATGGCTTTCGTAATATCTATACCACTTGTAATGCCGAAGTACCTCACTTTGGAATTGCTGCCCGAAAAAATTAAAATCATTCCCAATAAGGTAGCGGTATCCGGTTCGGCCAATTTGGTGATCGAAGAAATCCCAACTCCTTTGTATCTACCTTTTGGTTTGTTTCCTTTAAAGCAAGGGCAACGCAGCGGGTTTAAACTGCCTACCTACGACATGAGCGAAAACCTTGGTTTTGGTTTGCGTGAAGGGGGATATTATTTTGCCATCAATGAGCATGTCGATTTACTGGCACTTGCTGATATTTATGCATTAGGAACATGGAGGGCCGGTTTTGTGAGTACTTATATGTATCGATACCGATTCAATGGTTCTTTTTCATTCAATTATGCCTACAACAAAATTGGTGAATCTTACGAGCCGGGTAACCAAAGCAATCGGAATTTTTGGCTGGTGTGGAATCATAGTATCAATTCTAACGTGATACCCGGAAGCACATTCTCTGCCAATGTCAATATCGGAAGTAGTAAGTATCAGGTGAATAATTCTTATGATGCCAATCTTTATCTGAACAATAATTTTTCTTCATCGATTTCTTATACCAAAACCTGGAAAAACAAACCTTTTAATTTTTCAGCAGCTTTACGTCATAATCAAAATACTGGCACTCGTTTGGTGCAACTGACATTGCCGGAATTAAATTTTTCGGTGAATCAGATTTTTCCATTTCAATGGCGTAAGGATATCATCAAACCCAGATGGTATGAAAAAATTACAGCGAATTATCAGGTGTCAGTGCTGAATCGGCTCGATTTTTATGATTCGGTATTTAATATCAATAATCTGAAGTTTTCCGACTTCCAAAATGGCATTCAACATCGGGTACCGGTGCAGGCTTCATACAATGTATTAAAATATATGAACCTGTCCTTCAATGTGAACTATAGTGAATTCTGGTACACCCAAAAGAACTTTAAACAATACAATTTCGAAACAGATAAATTGGATACCACCAAGGAAGTAGGATTTTTTACAGCACGCGAATTTGATGCAAGTGCTTCATTGTCTACCCGCGTGTATGGAACGAAGGTTTTTAAAACAGGAGCTATCAAAGGCATACGTCATGTACTCACCCCTTCCATTAGTTTGAATTACCGACCCGATTTTGGCAGCCCATTTTTTAACTATTATTACAACTCATTTACAGATCGCAATTTTACCAATTCCCGCTTATCTTATTTCGATGGTGCATTATTCGGATTTCCTCGCGATGGAAAGGTTGGTGGAGTAGGACTTAATTTGGGCAATACTTTGCAGATGAAAATTCGCAGTAAAAAAGATACCGTGAATCAGACCCGAAAATTGAATTTGATTGATGGGTTTAATATCAGTTCTTTTTACAATCTGGCGGTGGATTCGTTCCGATGGAGCAATGTAAATTTTACCTACCGTACGACTTTATTCGAAACCATTAATCTCTCCGGCGGGATGACTTATAGTCCGTATATGATCAACAAGGCCACCGGTTTACGTACACCCGATTACCTGATTCAGAATAAATCCGGTTTGTTGCGTTTCGAAACAGCAAACCTGGCTGTCGGAGGGAGTTTGCCATTGAAAAAAAGAAACAACGCTGTTAATCCGAACGAAGAACAATCCAGGGCAATCGGACAAAATTTCGCCGCCTATGCAGATTTTAATATTCCCTGGAGTTTGAACCTGAATTATAATGTCACAGTCAATAAACGCTTTGTGGTGAATAGTCAAAAAGATACGGTGACTTACACACAGGACATGAATTTTTTCGGAGATGTGAATCTCACACCCAAATGGAAAATAGGCATACGCAGTGGTTATGATTTTGCATTGAAACAAATAAGTTTTACTTCATTCGATATTTATCGCGATTTGCATTGCTGGGAGATGCGTCTGAATCTTATTCCTTTTGGATTCCGTAAAAGTTACAATTTCGCTTTGAATGTGAAGTCATCCGTTCTTCAGGATTTGAAATTACTTCGACGAAGAGATTTCAGGGATAATTTGTAGTGGAGGTCGAAAATAAATTTTAAAGGCCTATTTCTTGTCTATATTCCGACTGAACTGTAAACCTGTTTCAAAGTAACGGCCCGGCATCACCCGACCCACAACACCTTCATATTGACGGTTGAATAAATTATTAACCCGGGCGTTCAGATGAATACGCCATCTTGATACGTTGAGGCGATAGAGGGCAGATATGGATGAAATGGAATAGGGCATTAAGTATTGACTTTCATCGGTGGTTACAAAACGATAGCCGGTATAACTTAATGTATATAATACCGACCAGCGGGTATGATTTAAGCCAAATGATCCGCGGGTTTGGTATCTCGGCACATAAGGAATTTGTTTGCCAACAGATGGATCATTTACAAAGGCCCCTTTCGTGCTTGTTGAAAGTTGATAGCTATGAAATATTTGGGTGACCCAAAAATAGTTTTTTTGAAATATCTTCAGACTTGATTGGGATATTTAATTGAAGTTCTGTTTCACTACCTCTTGCCCAAACTTCCTGAATATTATGGGGCGTTAATATGGCCCCTCCGTACCAAACTATCCAGTCGCTCACTTTTTTATGGTAGAGGATAGATGAAAACGTAAGTTGATATTTTTTTTGAACTTGTTCAGTTCTTATACCTAACTCCAGGGCCTTGCTTATCTCAGGTTGTAATTCCGGATTTCCGCCAGGTATAAAATACAATTCATTTAAAGTGGGTGTTCGACTATTTTGACCGTAACTGATAAACATTTGTGATTGTAAAGGGAGTTTGTAAGTCAGTTTGGCCTGATACATCCAGGGTAATTCAAACAGGTTTGTCCACTCTTTTCGAATCATTGCTTCTGCCTCTAAATTTGGTAAAAGACGGGTATGGTTTAATCCCAATGAAATATGATGTCGACGCAAGGTGGCTTCCTTTCGATCGATCAAAAAACTCATCAGATGTTCAGAAGAGAGGGTATAATGGAAATTCTTTTTGCCCCAATGTTTGATTTTTATATTCAAAGGAATCTGATGGGCACCACTTTGATTCATAAACTGTATGAGTGAATCCTGATATTGATATGCTTCGCGAAAATAGCCCAATGATATTTTTTGTTGAAATCGTCTGAATCGCCATTGATATCGCAACACAAAGCGCTGTGTCTGTACGTCCTCTTTTTTACTGCTAAAATGTTCGAAGTAGGCCGCCGGTATTTGCCGACGCTGCTCTTGTAACCAGATATGAATACCTATTTGATGAAAATCATTGATATTAAAGTAGCTATCATGCATCAGACCATTGATCACATTTCGGGCATGTTCAAGTGGCAAAAGACTGTCTTTTTCGGGATGATAAAACCTAAATTGATTTTGTTGCTGAATTCGAAACAAACGGGTTTGATGATGGATTTTTTTATTCCCCAAACGCAGATCCAGATTGTAATACTGATTATTGAGCGATTCCCATCCCATACTTGCAGCTATTTGCTTGGGCACGTATTGGTTTGTATTGGAAAGAATAACAGCCCCGCCAATTCCAGCTTCTGCAATATCGTTATACTGTATGCGAATTTGATTGAACAAATTTACCGGAATTGAACTAAGATCCGCCAATCCGGTTAGCGCACTGTTTAGTGAAATGTCCTGCCATTTGATCTGTGTTTGAGCGGCACTGCCTCCTCGTAAACTGATGGTGCTCAATCCACCCGGGCCATAATTTTTAATAAAAGCCTGACTATTTTGCTGCAGCAAGGATTGCAAATTTTGTTGCCGGTGATGCTCTAACAACAAAGTGTCCGTTACAAAATAATATTTTTCTTTTAATATTCTTTTTTCTGAGACATGTGCGGCACTTAAGGTATCTCCATGTATGATGGGTTGTGCTTCAATTTTTTGTTGTAGCAAAAAGAGGGCAACAGCCATGATATAGAAGGCAACTTTGCTCATCGAAAATAAAATGAATTTGCACCGATGCCTGCTTCGAATGAGGATTGAAATATTCCGTTTTGATCGTAATGCAGTATCAAACTTCTTTGATTAAAACCACGAGGGTCAGAAATGTAAATATGATTATTGTCGGGGGAAATGGTATAGGCCCAATAGTAAGAAGCATTTTGAGCTCGTATCCAGGCGTTTTTTGGCAATGTACTTTCTTTAATTCCCATGCGGTAAAGTCCATTGTGGTTTTGGGCTCCTGTATAATTTACCTGAATAAAATAAAGTGTATCTCCTTGCTGATTGATTTGCAGGCGAAATGGATCTTGTTCAGCCAGGAATTCAAAGGAAGTTAAAATCTGATCCGTATTGGGGTCAATACATTGCAGATGTGAAATTTTATTTTTGTACTTATTTCCCGAAAGTACCCATAGATGTCCTTCCTGATCCATCACCATACTATGTGGAGCCCGACCCGGAATGGGTACTTGCCGAATAACCTGATTATTGGCAGTATCAATTACCGCTAAAACAGAGCAGGCGGTATCCCACATACTCACCCAAATTTGTCCCTGATGCTGAATCATTTGTTCAGGGTTCTTGAAAGGTAAAGAGATACTTGATTTATGTTCATACTTGATCGGATCAATGACTTGAATCTGTTGACTATATAAACGCCCGATATAAATTTTGCTGGGATGAACTTCCAGCATTTGCCGGGGATAGGAGAGGTTGATTTGTTTTTTTTCAATCAATGTCCCGGTATCTAAAATTACCACTCGACCTGAATTATTGATGCTAATCCACATTTCATCAGCATGCCATAAAACTCCTTGGGCAACATCCCCAAGACTTTTACCATTGTTCGTTTTGTAGAGGTCTTGATACGTTTTTGCATTTTGAAAATCATAAAAACTCAATTCTGCATTGTTATTTCCAAAGGCTCCTTCATTCAGAATATAAAGGCCTTTTGCATTTTTTTGTGGAACTTCTCCTTTCGGCGGATTCGGAATATCCTTCACACAAGAAAGCATCAAGATCAGGAGTCCCCCGAGAAGATATTTTACTGTTTGACCCATGTGAAGTAATGCGAACTTGAATCTGCAAACTGAATCATTATGCCATATACACCCGGCTGTAAATGCCCGCAATCTAGTGGGAATTGAGGTTGATGGATGGCTGCTATACAATTTCCCTGTAGATTAAAAATGGATAATCGAATACATGGCTGCTTCGACTTTAAAGAAAAATAATCTGATCCGGGATTCGGATAGATGGAGTTTTCCTGATTGAAAACTTGTTCTCCAACCGAAAGTGGATATTTTAAATGAATCAAACCAAGTGCATCCAAATCAAATCCTCCACTAGGGTAGGGTGTCGGATAGGGGTCGTTGATTTTACGACCATCTTTGTCTCTGCTGCAATCATCATGATTCAAACTACCAATCACATCACGTATTTTAATATAACGGATATTCAAGAGATCAATTTGACTGAGATGAATAAATTCTTCCAAATCAAATGGGGTACCATAATTTAAAACATATTTTCCGGCCAGGTTATGTACTTTTCGACAATCGCTGTACTGACCAACACCATTGATTTGTACATTGGTATCCTGAAGACATTGAGATGGAAACTTGACATAATTCAAACCATCATTACTGACAAATACTTCAGCCAATTCCATATAAGACCAATTCGAATCCATCGGGTCAATGAAGCCATTTTCGAAGATGGCAAAGTCGGGCCCCGGACCATTCATAATCGGATTCGCCAATGAATAAATGGCTTCTCCGCCATCGCCTAAACTCACAACAAAACCATCTGCTTTTCCATGTGCATCAGTGCTTGAACCTTGTAAAGTTTTCCCTAAACTGGTATCGGCAATGTCCATCCAGCCTCTTAGAATTTGACAATCATCGGCCCATGCAAGAATAATGGAACTGTCCTTGTGAATGGCAAGAGAACCCATGAGGCCAGCCTGCGGATGAAATTGAGCCATCATGTCCGGGGCAAAAAGGCATAGAAAAAACAGGACTTTTAACGTTCGCATTTTCTATTGTTTAATCAACTTGAAAGTAGATTGTTGCTTTGAAGTAGAACTTTGTATGAAGTAAACACCCGGGCTCCAGTTTGAAGTATTTAGGCTGAATGTTTGATTTTTTTCAAGAATGAAGGGGGCAAATTGCTGACCATGAATATTATAAATTCGAATGGACATATCCTGCTCCTCGTTGTTTGCTAAATGAAGTTGATTGCTGCAAGGACTGGGATAGGCCAATAGCTGATTGTTCTCTTCCATTTGATCAACTGCGTTTCCGAAAAAGCTCAAATTATCTATACAGAAATAGGTTGGGGTATTGATAAACCCAAATGCTGTATCAGAAGATGACATCGTATAGGTTAAACTATCACACATTCCCAAAAGGCTGGTATTTACCCAGGTCCATTCTTTGAGGATATAATCGTTGGCATTGTTACTATCTCTGAAATCGGCTAAATAAATTTCAACGGTATCTGGTTTAGGAACGCCATTATACCAGCCGGTTAAATGCAGTTTAAAAAAGTCCGGATCATTGCCGGTGGCCCCACCAAATTTTTTAGCGAAGGCATCTCCGTTTTGCATAGACCGATAGGCTATCGTTGTATTGGTAATATAAAAACCAAGCGGCATAGATCCCGGAGCAAGTCTGATTCTATTTGCCTTTTCATTTGAACCAACATAAGCAACGCCATAAATAGTACTTTGATTAAATCCTTTTCCGGCAATGCAACCTAATTCATTGGTGGCATAACTGGTATTGATGGTATCGTTCAAGGTTGAGTATTTTTAATCACTCCAAAATCCTCCGAATGAGGTGTCATAGACGTTTACAAAATAGGCTGGGTCTGACTGAAAGTCGGAAATGGTCGGGACGGCGGCAACACCTTTCCAGAAATTAGAAGGTGGAAGAGTTAGTCCTTCAAAATTCGATTGGCCATAAGTCATCAGAGACGTGCACAATGACATCAACATAAAAATTTTCTTCATCAGAAATTAAAAAATAAAATGGGAAGGGTTTAATAAATAAGAAATTTGTATTCCTATTTACCGCAGGTTTTATTCCCGAAACCAACGTGATTTTTGTTACTGGCAGGTCTTCTGACTCGTTTCCCTACTCATTCGCCTTCCCGAAGATCAGTGGCTTAAAATGAATTTTCGATAGAAACTTACAGCACCGGGTAGTGTTACTGAATTTCACAGTATTCCCTTTTCATCATCAATCTGAAACAGATATCCGACACCCGTAACGTGGCAAAGATAAAAACAGTTTTCAGATTTGAAGTTTATTTTTTGCAGAGCTATTGATACCCACTTTTATTTTACTGAAATTTTTTCGGTAAATAGTCGTGTTCCTGCTTGACTCCATCCTTGTATGAACACTGTTCCTTGAATTTGTGTGGGAATTTTCACCTGATAGGTGTCACCATATAATTCAAGCGGTGATTCCATGAGCACCCTACCTTGTAAATCCACCCAACGAATGCGTTGTAAGTTTTCAGTACCTTGATGTTGGATATAAATGATACCGGATGCCGGGTTAGGGTAAATCTGAAAAGAGGCGATTTCAATATCTGATGAAGGGTTGCTGGTAACCACAGCACAAGGGCCCTGAGGGGCATCGCTTAGAGGGTATCCACATAATTGCTTCGTTTAATACCAAAACAATATTCGCCGGCTTTGATTTGTTTGATATAAACATTACCCAGCTGATCATTGAGTGCACCAATTTTTACACTATCATCCGCCAAAACCCATTCTTCACTGGCATCTTTCCGATAAAACATTCGAATACTGTCTTCGGCGTTTTTAATCCAGGTACTATCCAGATAGGAATTATTTGGGCCGGCATCATACGTGAATTGCACAATGCCGGAAATATTGGAAGCATTGATTAATCCAATTCTCCAGTACCTGCTATCATTCAACACATAACCATTGGCGGAAGTATTTTGTTTAAAACGATCGGGTGCCACCCAATGATGTTCTGCTTGCAGAAAAGTTGAATCTGAATTATTCACGATACTTTTTGTGTAAATCCGACATTTGGCTTGTGTAAATAAAGTGGAACCGGTTGTTTTGATCATTTTATTTTCCTCGGTAACAGCATCGCTGATTTTAAATTGAGGTCAATAACAATGAGTGTTGGTTCAAACGGCAATTGAACCCTGAACTCCAGACATTGTCCATTCATTTCTGCCCGATAAATGTGTAAGTTCATTTGAGCATCGTAGAAACCAATTTCTATGGGTACTTTGGTGTAATAATTCATAGACCGATGTTTTCGTTGCCGAAAAAAAACTGATACATCATACGAATTTCCGTTAAATACGCTTTGATTGGAATCGATAGAGAAATGAGTAAATCCGGGTTCGAATACCCAGTTACTAAAGAAGGCCTGCATATTGCTTCCGCCGGCATTGCTCAGGAAATCCCGGAGTTGTTGACTACTAATAGCCGTCCATTTATATTGATCTAAAAAATCGCTCAATCCTTTAAAAAATAACGAGTCGCCCAGGTAGGAGCGCATAGAGTGAATCATATCAGCGCCTTTCAAATATACGGTTGTGCCATAGGTATGTAAACTATCCATCGGCGAAATAGCTTTATATCCATCATCATTGATATGGGCTGTTGACAAAACCCGGAAATGATTATCTTTCACTGATTTGATATAGGCCGCTTGTCCATAGGTATATTCTTCGTGCAGCATTTCGCAATAGGATGCAAATCCTTCATTCAGCCACATGTCACCTGCCGTGCTACAAGTTACTAAATCGCCCCACCAATGATGGGCGAGTTCATGCGCAATTAAGGTTTCATAATTTAAAGTGCCATCAATGAAAGGCGTACCGATATGGATATTGGTTGCGTGTTCCATGGCACCTGCATTAAAGGGGACCAAACTATATCCTACCCGCGACCATAAATAGGGGCCAAAACTTTCTTCCAGCATACTGAATGATTCCTGTAAATGTGCAAAGGAGCCATTTACTTTATTGGTATCCACTGGCCGGCAAGCAATATAGGCATCCGTATTTCCATTCATCCCTGAAAGAATTTTTTTAACCAGGGTGTAATCACAAACAGCTACAGAGGATAAATAGCTCGGGATGTTTTCATCCAATTTCCAATGCCAGATTTTATTTCCATTGCCCAGGAGGGTAGAGTCTATCAACAAACCATTACAAACGGCCATTTTATCGCCGGTGGTGGTAACAAAAAATTCATAGGGGCATCGTTCCACAAAATTATCAAAACAAGGATGCCATGTTCGGCCAAATGAATGCGGCTGCGCGTTGAACCCTACACCCATTTGAAATCCATATAAACCACTAAAAGTAAAACCACCCCAGGTTGCATCTGCGATCGGAATACCATGATAATAAATGTCAATCCAAACGCTGTCATTGGTATTGATAGCTGCGGGCAAATTCACTTTCAGGTCGGGTGAGTTATGGGTAAAGGTCAAATTATTGCCGTTTAACTGCACGCTGTCGGTTATCAATCCTTCCAGGTCAAAATTCATCCAACTGATATTGTTTTGTTTTGCTTTGACCAATAAAGAAGCTTTCGCGTAAATAACTTTTGTACTAAAGTCGGTTATTTCGAAATTGATGATAGTTTTGCGAATATCAAGGGTATCACTACGCGATGCATCGGCTGCAAGAATGGCTTGATGAATCAGCATCAATAATAAAATGAGAAGTGGTGCTCTTTTCATGGTACAAAACAAATTTTGCTAAAAATACAGATCAAATATGGTTTCTTATGGGCCTTACTGGCTTTTTTTGCAGAAACATCTTTCGCTCAGGTGGGTGATTCCGGTAAAACTTACCAAGGCTTGATTTTGGATGAAGTCATGGTAAAAGCGGTACAACAGGGTTTTGATGTAAAAGGCTTCATTGCCAAAATGAAACAGGATACCACCTATTACAAAGCCTTTAAAACCCTGAGAATTTTAGGCTTTAAGATGTACAATGATATGGCCATTTACGATAAAAAGGAGGCTGTAAAGGCTTCATATACCAGTATCAGCGAACAGCTCCGAAAAAATAATTGTCGTTCAACCAAGTTTACAAATGAGAAAGTAAGTGGTGATTTTTATACCCGAAAAAAGGCTTACAATTATTACACAGCCCGGCTCTATGCCCATTTATTCTTTACCGAAGGTGTACAATGCAATGAGAGTAACATTGTAGGGCGACAAAAAAGTTATCAGGGTTCAGAAAAATATGAGGAACAGTTAAGGATACTCATTTTTAATCCCGGTCAGCGTATCCATGGCATACCCGGAATAGGGGAGAATGTGGCCATTTTTGAAGAACCGACTTTTTCGAAATATGAATTTCGTTTATCACGAACCCAACATGATGGTAGTGATTGTTATGTGTTCAAAGCACGTCCGAAAGAGAAATTTACCGATAATATGGTTATCAATCGTCTGAATACCTATATCCGGTATTCGGATTTTGCCATCCTGGCCCGCGATTATGCCTTGTCATTCAAAACCTTATTATATGATTTTGATGTGGAGATGAATGTGAAGCTGAGAACCTGGGATGGGCTATTGGTTCCCTATGAAATCAAATACAAAGGCAATTGGCATGTGATTACAAAGTCCCGTGAAATAGCAGACTTTACCGCAATTTTTACCGACTTTACCCACTAAAATATTACTTTTATAGGATGAAAATGAAATTTCTGGCCTCCCTGGGGATGGTCTTTCTACTCATTGGAACAGGACAAGATGCATGGGCGCTCAAAAAAAAGAAGCGCAGGGTCAAACCGAAACCTGTTCAGCCTAAACCTATCGTGAAGCCTCAGCCCAATACCATGAATACCCTGCTCTTATGCAGCAATACAGAAGGTATTCCGTTTTGGCGTTTGGCACTGGTAAAAGGATTTCAGTTTCCGGCAAAATTTCAGGCACCTGCTGATTACAGATTGACGACATTTAATGAGGCAGAAATGAAATTATTTTTGGATTCAACGCCATATGCACCTTTGAGCCGGAAAATCATTTTGCCCCTCTACATAGATAAGGCTTTCTCCTGTAAGGAGTTTAATCTTTCGCGAACTGAAACCATGGATTCTGTATTACAAGCCAAGTATCCTGAGTTAAAATCCTTTAAAGCCTTTGATAAAAATAATTCACTGAATACTGTTCGCATTGATTGTGATGGACAGCAAACAAGGTTTATGATTACTTATAACGGTAAGATTTATTATATCGAGCCTGTGGCTTTTTCAGGCCGAACCTATTATGCCTGTTATGCCAAGGATGATCCTAATTTCATTAAAAATAATTTCGAACGATAAACTTTAAATACTCACACACATAATGAAAAAACGACTTTTAATCGCCTTGCTATTTGCTTCAATGCCTTCGATATCTGCGCTGGCATCTTACTCTTTTTGGAGTATTGTCAATCAGGCTCCTGCCGCAGTGCCCGGCAAGCAGCGAATATTTCCGGAGAAATTTGCGATTGCTCAATTGCAACAAAATGCTTTTGAAAATTTTCAAAATCTGATACCTGCCGAAAATAGCCAGCAATTTCCTTTGGTATTATTGCCAACGCCGGATGGTAAAATGATGGAGTTCAAATTGTTTGAATCTCCGATGATGGAAGCTCCTTTGGCTGCAAAATATCCGCAAATTAAAACCTACACTGCTGTCAGCACGGCAGATCCGTTTGTGACTGCCAAACTGGATTACACTTTGTTTGGTTTTCATGCGATGGTTTTTAACCGTAATCAAACCTATTTTATTGATCCATTGACTGACCAAAAAACGGAATGGTATATGGTTTACTACAAATCGGATTTTAAAAAGAAAGCAGGTGAATTAATGACTTGCCATGCAGAAGATGAAGGAGAACATATCATGCCGGCGCAACAAGCCATTTCATTGAATGAGCATCCTTTGCCGCAGAATGAATTTAAAACCAATGGTACAGACAAGCGTACTTATCGTTTGGCATTGGCTTGCACCGTAGAATATTCTGATGAAGTAGGTGGTGCAAATCCAACCAAAGCTTCCGTTTTAAGTGCGATGGTGACCAGTGTGAATCGGGTGAATGGCGTTTTTGAACGTGATTTTGCCATGCATTGTAACCTGATTGCGAATAATGACACCCTAATTTTTATCGGTACAACCGATCCATATACGAACAATAACGGAGGTACCATGTTGGGTCAGAATCAAACCACTGTTAACAATCGAATAGGTTCGGCAAACTATGATATCGGACATGTGTTTAGTACTGGTGGCGGGGGAATTGCTTCATTAGGAAGTGTTTGTTCATCCAATTCTAAAGCACAAGGCGTTACTGGTTCACCAAATCCGGTGGGCGATCCTTTTTGATATCGACTACGTAGCTCATGAAATGGGGCACCAATATGGAGGTAGCCATACATTTAATTCCGTTACCGGATCTTGTTCGGGAAATCGCAGTGGATCAAGTGCCTATGAAATTGGTTCTGCAACTACGATCATGGGTTATGCCGGTATTTGCGGGAACGATAATATTCAAAGCAATAGTGATGATTACTATCATCTTCGTAGTTTGGAACAAATGACCAATACCAGTGTCATTGCTTGTGCATCAACTGTATCTTCCAATAATAGTATTCCTTCGCTTGCTCCGATTTCCGCAACGTATACCATACCTTATCGCACTTCATTTGAGTTGACGGCTTCAGGTACGGATACAGATGGCGACCCATTAAATTATTGCTGGGAAGAATGGGATCGTGGAGGTAGTGGCAGTGCCTGGGATGCTAAAACGACGGTGGCTCCGATCTTCCGATCATTTTATCCAACCGCAGATCCTACACGAACTTTTCCGGCCTGGAAAAAATTGTTACAAAATGTTGAATCATACAAGGGTGAATTATTACCTGATACGAATCGAACATTGCGTTTCCGATGTACACTTCGGGACATGAAAAATGGGTATGGCAGTTTCTACACTTCTACGGATACCGTTAAATTAACAGTGGTTAAAACCCCGGAGCTTTTCCGCGTAACCAGTCAGGATGCGCCTACGCAGTGGGCTGGTTGGAGCAATCAAACGATCAACTGGAACATTGCCAATACGACCGCATCACCGATCAGTGCCGCGAATGTTGATATTTATTTGTCGATCGACAGTGGTAAAACATGGCCATTTTTATTAGCCGCCAATACACCCAATGATGGAACTGAAATGATTAATGTTCCTAATCACAGCGGTACATGGTGCAGGGTGAAAGTGAAAGGTTCAGGAAATGTATTTTCGATTTGAATGATGGCTGGATTTCAATTACTGCAGTAACTGCTCCTTCCGGTTTAAATGATTTGGATGCAACAGCTTTGGAAATTTATCCTAATCCAACCCAATCATCGGTTGTCATCAAAACTACAGATGTTCGAATGAATGAGGCAAATATTCAGATTTGTAATACCACTGGTGAAATCGTTTTACAAAGCAAATTGAAAAATGGAACGGCTCAACTGGATTTAGAGTCCATTCCTGCCGGAGTTTATATGGCTTTTATCATCAATGATCAACAACAAAGAATCGTCAAAAAAATCATTAAACAATAAAACGAAGACGGGTTATACCAATTCCAAAGACTATTTGAGTTGTGAAGTGGTAAATGCCCACCCGCCCCGCTGTTATGGGTGTTACTGAGGTACGAAGATTACAGCCATACTTGCGGGGATATTACATAAATGTGGTACAATGAGTCAAAGACGAAATTAGACTACATTTATGAATGTGTCATCGGTATTAATCATTAACCGTCCAGGTTTGTAAGCCCTGCTTTGTAAAAGAGTAGGGCTTTATTTTTCCCTCTAATTGACTCAATGCTTCAACCACGGCATAACGAGTATTTCCGGGGCAATAAAAAATCATGAACCCACCACCGCCTGCACCACTGATTTTTCCACCTGTGGCACCTGCTTTTTTGGCGAGGTCATATAAATTCTCAATCTGTGGATTGCTGAGATGTGAAGCCATTTTCCGTTTCTGCTCAAATCCGTAATCTAAAATTTCACCAATTTGATGTAGATGCCCCGTTAATAAGGCTTCTTTCATTTGTTGAGCCTGTTCTTTTAATTTGTGCATCGCGTCAATTGATTTTTCATTTCCGCTCTGCACATTTTTTTGTTGTTCCACAATTATTTTTGCGCTCTCACGACTGGTAGAGGTATAAAACAACAATAAATTATTTTCGAGCTCGTGTAAATATTGGGTTCGAATACGTAAAGGATTTACAATGACCTTATCTCCCTGAAAAAACTCCATAAAATTGACGCCCCCAAAAGTGGCCGCATATTGATCTTGTTTTCCGCCGGCCAATTGTAAATCGGATCGTTCAATGGAATAGGCATAATGTGCAATATCATAATCGCCCAACGGTAACTTGAGCATTTCTACAAAGGCACCTAAAATGGCCACCACCAGGGTAGAAGAGGTGCCCAAACCCGAACCGGCAGGCGCATCTACAAATGTACTGATGCGAAGCCCTCTGGGTGGAAAAGGATAATCTTGTTGTACACGATTATAAACCCCCTTGAGTAAATCCAAACACCCATTTAAAGGAAGGGATGTTCCCAAAGGATGTATTTCGGATTCATTTCGGTCAAAAGCCTTTAACTCAATATGCTTATCTTCAATCCATTCAATATTGGCATGTGCGCTCAATGAAATCGTTACATTCAAAATTGCTCCGCCAAATAAATCGCTGTAAGGGCTCACATCGGTTCCGCCACCTGCCAGTCCGATACGCAGAGGGGCTTTGCTACGAAAAATCATAATTACAAATGTAATGGTTTTGTTTGAAGCCAATCATGCATTCATTCACACAATTTCAGTATGGTTTGTGTGATATTGTCCCATGTAAAATTTTTCTTCGCAGCTATAATTTCTTCCTGAAATGTATTTTCTGGTAGTTCGGCAAAATGCTCAATTTGTTCGCAAAGGGCGTTTACATCCGGCTCTGCAATTAAACCTGTTTGTCCATGTTTGACAAATTTCGCTAAACCACCAACCTGTGTGACAATGGTTGGTTTATGATAAAAATACGATAGTGGGGTAATGCCGCTTTGGGTCGCATTTCGATAAGGCTGAATCACCACATCAGAAGCACTAAAATAATATTTCACTTCGAGTCGTTGATGAAATGTGTATGCATTTCAAGATAATCGGCAATCTGTAATTTTTGTATCAATGTATCATAACTGCTGCGATCTTCGTAAAATTCGCCGGCGATTAAAAAACGTACCGGATATTTTTCAAAAAAATGTTGTTCTTTTAATTGGGCAATCACTTCAAACAATAAATCCAATCCTTTGTATTTGCGGATAAAACCAAAAAATAAAAAGTAACGAAATCTATCATCCAGTTTGAGTTGTTGACAGGCTGTTTTTTTATCTACGGCATCACCAAAGGTATCATAAACGGGGTGCGGCACATAACGGGCAGGTTTTGACTGAATTGTTTTAAAATCATCCAGCACTTTTTCACTCATGGTAATAAATCCATCAATGGGCTTTACAAAATATCGGGTAAAAGCATCATCCATGAATCTTTTTTCATGTGGAATGATATTATCGGCAATACAGATGATTTTTTTTTTTTTGCCGAGCAAACGCAAAACGCTACCCAAGCAAGGCCCCATAAATGGTAACCAATACCGAACGATTACCAGGTCAGCCTGCATTTTTCGAATACGAAAGGCACTCAATATCCAATTGATCGGATTGATGGAATTCAACAGAACCCGGATACGAAGGTCTTTTGGTGCCGGCTCTTCGGAATACTGGGTTGTACCGGGAAATAAAAATCCGGGGTATTGTAGCGAAAAGGTGATAATACTACAATCATGTCCTTGTAATAACCATTCACGGCAAAGTCGTTCATTGTAAGTAGCCAGGCCCCCTCGCAAAGGATGAGCCGGCCCGATAATAATAACTTTTAGTTTATTCTCCTGCATAATGCCGGTGCAAAATAATACATTCCATCGCTTCACGCACATCATGTACACGAAGAATCGTTGCACCTTTCGTTAAGGCCAGCATGTGCAAGGCGGTACTTCCATTGAGTGCCTGGCTGGCATTGACTTCCAGTGCCTTGCAAATCATCGATTTTCGCGAGATGCCCACCAGTATCGGTTTTTCTAAAATATGAAATGTGTCCATATTTCGCAGTAGATGATAGTTGTGTTCCAGATTTTTTCCAAAACCAAATCCGGGATCCAGGATAATATCTTTCAGGCCCGCTTCGCGCAGGTCTTTGATTCTTTGGTAATAATAGTCTAACAATTCAGCTAGCATATCATCATAGTGCGGATTTTGTTGCATCACATCGGGCATTCCTTTCATATGCATACAGATATAGGGTGCATGAAACGAAGCCGCAATTCCCGGCAATGTTGGATCAATTACGCCACCACTGATATCATTAATGATATGAGCCCCTGCTTCGAGGGCAGCCCTTCCTATTTCTGAACGGTAGGTATCAACAGATAGTATGGCTTCGGGAAATGTCTGGCAAATACGTTGCAGCACAGGAATAAGTCGCGCGTATTCTTCATCAACGCTGATTTGTTGGGCACCCGGTCGGCTGCTCATTCCGCCGATATCCAATATACTCGCCCCATCTTGTAACATCTTCTCGGCACGCTTCAATAAACTATCTATATCTGTGGAATCCGGCCGATAAAAAGAATCTGGCGTGGCATTGAGTATACCCATGACACGGGGAGTGGAAAGGTCCAGCATTTTTCCACGACAATTGATGGTAGAATGCATAGGGAAAATATTACTTTTGGACATCAAATACGAAGATAGGGTGACGATGACAAAATCAGAAAAACAATACATGGCAGTGGTTCAAAGCTGTCGCAAAATATTTTTACTCAAGAATGCAGATTATGGAACTTCCTGGAGGGTACTCAGGCCTATTTCTATTGTGGATCAGCTATATATTAAAACGCAACGTATTCGCACCATCCAGGAAACCGGAACACAAAAAATTGACGACGATATCCGGGGCGAATGGATGGCTATCGTCAATTATGGGATCATTGCGCTGATTCAGGATGAACTTAAAAATGAAAGTAATTGGGACTTGCCGGCTGAAGTGGCGATGTCGGCCTATGATCGTCATCTTTCGGAAACACATGCCCTCATGCAAGCAAAAAATCACGACTACGGAGAGGCCTGGCGGGAGATGAGTCAAGAATCATTTGCTGATTTAATATTAACCAAACTCTTGAGAATTAAACAAATTCTCGCAAATGATGGGAATACCCAAATTTCGGAAGGCATGAATTCTAATTACCGGGATATCATAAATTACGCCATCTTTGCACTTATTCGACTTGAAGAAAAAAAATGAATACCATCATGAAAAAGCATTTCTATTCCATTCTAACTGGCACTGTTCTGTTCAGCATTTTGCACATAAACATTCAGGCACAATCTTACACAGAGAAAATAGTTTTGGGGCCCGGAAAAACCATCAAAATGTTCTCAAAAGATTCCTCGGATCTGGTTCAAAAACAAGGGGAAAATGAAATGCCCATGAAAACCCTTTCGGAGTCGGTAACTGAAATCAAGTTGATGCCTAACTCCACCGAAAACATCCAATTGCTTACAACCCTTCAAAAAATAAAAATTCATTTTGAGGGATATGGACAAAAAATGGAATTTGACAGTGAGAATCCGGCGAAACAAGAAGGTATGATGGCCGCAAATATTAAGGACCTCATTGGGAAAACCGATTCCTTAATTTGTGATGCCAGCGGTAAAATCATGGAGTCTGAAGAAAAAGAAAAATCCAAAGGCAAAGGAAAAGGAATGATGCGAAGG
Source organism: Bacteroidota bacterium (assembly GCA_016715505.1). Lineage (GTDB taxonomy): Bacteria > Bacteroidota > Bacteroidia > Chitinophagales > Chitinophagaceae > OLB11. The sequence goes on along the minus strand of JADJZY010000013.1, from coordinate 41,412 downwards.
ATGCAACAAGGTCCTAATTTCGAAAACGCTTTTCTGCTCATTCCAAAAGAGGCCAAAGTAGGTAGCGGCTGGAAAGCAGATAAAGAAAAGGATGGCATTCGAACCCAAACGATATATTTCCTTGATAAAATAGAAGGGAATATTGCTAGCGTTTCTTTTAAACGAAAAAGTAAAGGAACCAGTTCGATGGAAATTCAAGGCATGCAATCAAGCACCGAAGTAGATAATTTATCCGACGGTATGATCACAGTGGATATTACTACAGGTCTTGTAAAAACCTTTGAAGAAACCCTGAAAACAAATTCCAAAATGAATATGATGGGCAAAGAAATTCCAAGTACCGGCGTTACTGTGTCAAAAGTTCGTTTTGAATAATTCTAATAAGTTTATTTTTTCAACCACCATTTGTCCAATGAATACTTGCCAGCTCCACTGAAAAGGAGAGCCGTATAAATGACCAAATAAAAAGGGCTAATTCTTTGTCGCCTAGAGGGTCTGCAGCATGAATTTTAAAGAATGCCACACCCATAACGATGATGAGCGGAATAAGCGCTAAACGGGTACCAAGACCTAGTACCAATAAAGCCGCGCATCCCAGTTCGGCGAAGATGGTTAATGCCAATGAAATTTCAGGTCCCATGCCAAATGGATCGGCAAAGCTTGATTTTTTGTCCGCCCACTTCAGCAATTTAGGCCATCCATGTGTCATCATCATGCCTCCGGATAAACATCGAAGCAATAACAAAGCAAATCCCGCCGCATTCTCATGTAATTTTGTTCTGAACATCTTTTTTGTTTGCTAAAATAGGTGCAATATTTGAATTATTTCACCATGCTGGATTGTGACTGATTCTCATTGAACATTTATTTCTTGTAAGCTCTGGAGATTTCAGCATACGAAGCAGCGATTCATCACTATTCCTTATTCAAGCTTGTATTCATAAAAATATCAGAGAATCAGAGAAAATTAAATCCCGAAAGCGTCCGTAAACAATAGAACTCAAGGCGTAAAAATCCGGGAAAGAAGATTTCAATGAATTGTGTTAAATTCGGGGCCTTAAACAAAAGAGAGTATGTTCAAAAAATTATGCTTGTCCATCGCCTGCATGGCCTGGATGCAGTTCAGTTTCGCTCAGGCTAAACTACTTGAGAAAGTCACCAAATCAGGCAATGAGTTAGTGATTCCGTATGAAAAGTATTTGCTGCCCAATGGATTAACCTTAATCGTGCATGAAGATCATAGCGATCCTATATGTCATGTGGATGTAACCTATCACGTGGGTTCTGCCAGAGAAGAAATTGGCAAGTCAGGATTCGCGCACTTTTTTGAGCATATGATGTTTCAGGGCTCAGATCATGTTGCCGATGAACAACATTTTAAAATCATTACGGAGGCCGGTGGAACTTTAAATGGAACCACCAACCGTGATCGTACCAACTATTTTGAAACTGTACCCAGTAATCAATTGGAGAAAATGTTGTGGTTGGAAGCAGATCGGATGGGATTTTTATTGGATGCCGTTACACAGAAAAAATTTGAAGTTCAACGTGCAACCGTGAAAAATGAAAGAGGCCAAAATTATGATAATCGTCCCTACGGATTGGTACAAGAAACCTTGGCTAAAAACTTATTTCCCAAAGGGCATCCTTATTCCTGGCTGACTATTGGATATGTGGAAGATTTAGATCGGGTGAATGTGGAAGATTTAAAAAACTTTTTTAAGCGTTGGTATGGACCAAACAATGCTGTAATCACTGTTGGTGGAGATGTAGTCACGAGCGAAGTGGTGAAAATGGTTGAAAAATATTTTGGCGGCATCAATAAAGGCCCTGAAGTCAAAAAAGCGCGGTCGTCAGTGCCTGTAGTTTCTCGTGATCGTTATGCCACCATGGTGGATCAGTATGCGGAATTGCCACAAATTGTTTGTGCTATTCCAACGGTACCTGCTTATCACGCAGATGAACCAGCATTGGATTGTTTGGCTGAAATTTTAGGTGGTGATAACAACTCCATGTTGTATCAACGTTTGGTTAAAAACCAAAGAGCGCAAAATGCAAATTCAGGAAATTACACGGATGAGCTGTCTGGTGCTTTGCAAATTACAGTCACTCCTAAACCTGGACAGACACTTCAGTCGATGGAGCAAGAAATACGCATGGCACTTCGTGATATCAGTCAAAGTGCTATTACCCAGGAAGCAGTAGATAAATTTAAAATGTCCTACGAAGCATCTATGATTTACCGAATGGAAAGCGTAAGTGGGAAAGTGTCACAATTGGCTGCTTACCATACTTTTACCGAAGATGCCAACTATATCAAGAAAGAATCTAAGCGTTATAAAGATTTTACTTTGGCGGATGTTCGGAAGGCATATGATACTTATATCAAAGGCAAGGCTATGGTCATTTTGTATGTATTGACCAAAGAGTATCAGGAACAACCAACTGGTGTAGTCTCAGGTCCGGACATGGATTTTAAATTTGTTCCTGAAAATTATGCCGGTTTGAGATACCAAAAAGCAAAAGACAATTTTGATCGTTCTAAAATGCCGGCTGCCGGTCCAAATCCTGTTGTTAAGGTACCTACTTTCAAAAAGTATGAGGACAAAAACATCACTTTTATGGAATCGTATTCTAATGAACTCCCAGCTGTGGTGATTAGTTTATCTTTTCCGGGTGGAAGACTGATTGAACAGATGGAACCTTCAAAAGCAGGACTTGCTAATCTTTTTGCAGAAATGATGAATGAAGATACGAAACGTCGCTCTGCCGAAGAGATGAGTATGGCATTGGATAAATTGGGTAGTTCAATTTCATTTTCATCCGATTTGGATGAGTTTGTTGTAAATATTCGCACACTGAGTAAGAATATTAATCCAACTCTTGATTTGCTCATGGAGAAATTAAATTCACCTGAATTTTCGGAGAGAACATTTAGCCGTATTAAAAATCAGTACTTGGAAAATCTGAGGAATGCTAAGTCGCGAGCTGCAAATATGGCATCATTGGCTTACAATAAAGTCTTGTATACGGCCGAGTTCATACTTTCAAAACCATCGAGTGGTACTCTGAGTTCATTGGAGTCCATTAAGTTACCAGATATCCAAAATGTTTATGAAACCTATTTTGGACGCAGCAATATGCAAGTGGTGATTGTGGGTGAGTTTAGTTCTAAAGATGTTCAAGGTTTAAAAGATAAATTGAGTCAAATGAAAGAGGCTCGGAGAAAACCGACCTCTGATAACTTAGCGCTCGATATACCGAATAATGAATCAAAAACAATTCATGTTGTGAATATCCCTAAAGCTGCTCAAACGGAATTTCGAATTGGTAATCATACCGGATTAACTTATGATGCAACCGGACCATACTATGAGGCAACTTTGATGAATTTTTTATTGGGTGGTGCGTTTAATAGTCGAATCAACCTGAATTTGCGAGAAGAAAAAGGTTGGACCTATGGAGCGAGAAGTAATTTTTCTTCAAATAAATATCTTGGCACTTTTACATTTTCATCTGGCATCAAAACGCCTGCCACGGATAGTGCCCTTTCCGAGGTGATGCGAGAAATGAACGAATATGTGCAAAAAGGAATTAATGAAGAAGAATTGAGTTTCCTAAAAAACGCTATCGGACAAAGTGAGGCCCGTAAGTACGAAACCATGTTCCAAAAAGCCGGATTTTTAGCAAATATTTTAAAGTACCAATTAAGTAGTAAGTACACAGAGGATCAAAATAATTTGTTGAAAAGAATGAATACTGCCGACATCAAACGATTGGCTGAGAATTATATTCATCCTGAAAGTATGTATATCGTTTTAGCAGGCGATCTTGAAAAGATTAAACCCGGTTTGGAAAAATGGGCTACAAGGTTGTCGAAATGAATGCCGATGAACTTATTCGTTAATTCAGGAATAGCGAAGGATAAAATCTTGTTTGTTCAGGAATTCCTTGCGAAAAAAAACGATACCGAAATAAAATAAATCCAAAGAAAGCGTCACCTCGGTGGCGCTTTTTATTTCTTCCCAGGCTTTGGCCATGCCCGGGCTCCAGTGGATATCATCAAATACAATCACTGTATTTTCATGAATATGGGAAAGACATTGTTTGAAATAACGAACCGTTGGCTCATGACGATGATTCCCATCAATGAAAATAAAATCAAAAGGTTCAGATTCTACAAGTACCTGCTCCAGGATCGTATCGAAATTGCCAACTCGGCATTCAATATTTTCCAATCCCATTTGTTTAAAATGTTTCATAGCCTGTTGGGCGATTTCCGGGCTGCCCTCAATACTGACTACTTTCCGTTGGGATTTGCAGTGCTGAGATAACTTGTTCCTAGGCCCATTGAAGTACCTAATTCCAATAGGTGCTTTGACTGAAAATGTCTGACCATTTTATATAATAATTGCCCCCAATATGCCTTTCGACCAGCATGACGGGCAATATCACATACCTTCCTTTGCTTGCTATTATTTTTATGTGAACCGGCTCCAAAATCTTCCACTTGCAAGTAAGCCTGATTTTGATACATCTGCATTCTCATGGCTTCGATGGCTTCAAACGAAGGATGTGTCGATTTATCGCGAATCACTTTTTCAATCAATTCATACACAAAAGGGGAGTGCATACCATGCCTGCCCATCGCTTTAAGGCGATAGTTGATATATTCCCGTATCATGAAAAAATGATTTGACAAGGTTTATTGCTGTTGAATATTAGATTTTTGATAAACTTCAAATGTATAATCAAATGGATTTTTTTCGTCAGCAGGATGAAACTCAGATGAAGTTTTTTCCCAAATATTCAGGTTGGGTTTTGCGAAAAATGCGGAACCATCCTGAATCGTTGTATGGACTCTGGTCAGATAGATTTTATCTGCTAAGTCCATGCTTTGTTGATAAATTAAGTCACCTCCAATGATAAATGATTCTTCGTCCGGACTGATGAGTTCTTGCAGGTCATCCAATTGATGAATGATTTCAATGCCTTCTGCTTTGAACAATGGATTTCGACTGATTACAATATTTCTTCTATTCGGTAAAGGACGTCCAATTGAATCAAAGGTTTTTCTTCCCATGATGATGGTATGGCCTGTTGTGAGTTGTTTGAAATATTTCAGGTCAGCAGGCAGATGCCAGGGTAAAGTGTTGTTGGTGCCGATGACATCGTTTTCGGACGCGGCGACTATGATGGATATTGACACAAATTGGATTTAAGGTTAAATGGCCACTTCTGCTTTGATGTGTGGATGGCTCTGGTAATTTTCAAGGGTGAAATCTTCAAATATAAAATCGCTGATATTTTTTCTTTCCGGATTGATTTTCATTTGCGGAAGCGGAAATGGTTTTCGACTCAATTGTTCTTTCACCTGATCCATATGATTGCTGTAAATGTGAACGTCACCAAAGCTATGGACAAATTCGCCGGGTTTTAAATCACACACCTGTGCAATCATCATTGTTAGAAGGGCATAGGATGCGATATTAAAAGGCACACCCAGAAATACATCTGCACTGCGCTGATATAACTGGCAACTTAATTTACCATCGGCTACATAAAATTGAAACAATGCATGGCAAGGCATTAAGGCCATTTCTTTTAACTCACCCACATTCCAGGCGCTCACAATCATCCTGCGTGAGTCCGGATTTGTTTTTATCTGATGAATGACGTCCATCAATTGATCGAAAACTTCCCCCTCTTTATTTTCCCATTGCCGCCATTGTTTGCCATATACCGGCCCAAGACTTCCATCTGCTCTAGCCCATTCATCCCAAATACGAACTCCATTTTCCTGTAAATATTTGACGTTGGTATCTCCTTTGATAAACCAGAGAAGTTCATAGATAATGGATTTTAAATGCAATTTTTTGGTGGTGACCATGGGGAAGCCATCTTCCAGATTAAATCGCATCTGATATCCAAACACACTGATTGTGCCGGTACCTGTGCGGTCACTTTTTTGCTGACCTTTATCTAAAATATGTTGCAGTAAATCAAGATATTGTTGCATGTGGCAAAACTATTATAAAAGCAGGACAGACTATCCCCGAATTGTTCACAAACAGGATATCATTAAACCGAGATTAATCGGTTTTGGTTTACTGTTCCATCATGTCTGCGTTAGAATGGAATGGATGAAGGAATTAGTTGGGGCTATTTTCGTACCATTCACTCAATTCAAGCCAACGAAATTCTTTCTCTTCCAGCAAAGATAGCAGTTCACCCACGCGCTGCGCAGCTGTTTGTAATTCTTCGTAAGGTAGCGTACCGGCGGCCATAGTGGCTTCCAGTTTCTTTTTTTCTTCTTCCAATTGAGGGATTTCCTGTCCAAGCAGTTCGAATTCTCGTTTTTCCTTAAAACTCAACTTTTTTTCTTTCGGAACATTTGCACTTGTTGGTTGTATCACTTCAGGCACTTTGACTGAAGCAGGTTCGATTTTTGATTTTTCCTGTGCTTCAGCAATGCGGTATTGTGAATAATTACCGGGGAAATCGCGAATGACTCCATCACCTTCAAAAACAAAAAGATGTTCAGCCAATTTATCCATAAAGTATCGGTCATGGCTCACCAGTAAAATGCACCCCTGATATTCTAATAAAAATTCTTCCAGAATTTGAAGGGTTTGTAAATCGAGGTCATTGGTGGGTTCATCCAGAACAAGGAAATTGGGGTTTTTAAAGAGAATGCTCAATAATTGAAGCCTTCGTTTTTCACCTCCACTTAATTTACTCAAAAAAGTATATTGTTGTTCCGCCGAGAATGCAAATCGTTCCAGAAACTTTGATGCACTAATTTTTGTACCATCAGAAAGTGGGAAGAATTCTGCAAAATCTTTCACATATTCAATCACCCTTTTATCTTCTGTGTAACTTAATCCATCTTGCGAAAAATGTCCAAATACGACCGTTTCCCCATGATTAATTTTTCCTGAATCAGGCGGCATCAATTGAAGGGCTATTTGTAAAAATGTACTTTTGCCGACACCATTTTTACCAGCAATTCCAATTCGCTCTCCGCGTTTGAATGTATAATCAAAGCCTTTCAGAATATGAAGGTCACCAAAGCTTTTATATACTTTTTTTAACTCGAGAATTTTACCGCCCAGGCGCGTCATTTTAACCTGAAGTTGAACATCCGTATCAACTTTTTTCTGACTTACTTTTTCCTTCAGATCACCAAAGGCATCTTGTCTGGATTTTGATTTAGTGGTTCGAGCACGCGGCTGTTTGCGCATCCACTCGAGTTCTTTCCGGAATATATTTTTATCTTTCAGTAATTCGCTGTTTGCCACTTCAATCCGATGGGCTTTTTGCTGAAGAAAGTATTCATAATTTCCTTTATGAATATATACTTGCTCGTCCTCAATTTCTATAATTTCATTACAAACTGCATCTAAAAAATAACGGTCATGGGTGACCATCAGCAAGGTGATTTTTTGAGAACTCAAATGATCTTCCAGCCATTCGATCATGCGTACATCGAGGTGATTGGTCGGTTCATCCATAATGAGCAAACATTTACCACTGTAGAGTTCTGCTTCAATCAGGGCCTGAGCCAATGCAACTCGTTTTTTTTGTCCTCCACTGAGCGAACCCATTTTTTGATGAAGTTGGGTGATATTTAGTTTACTTAGAATTTGTTTAATCAAATGTTCCAGATTCCAGGCCTGTAATTCATCCATTCTGCTCAACAAGTGTTGAAGGGTATCCGGATTTTGTTCAGATAATTCCATCAACTCATCATAGGCCTTTACGGTACGAATCACTTCATGATTCATTTGCATCATGTGGTCCCATACTTCACTTTCAGGTTTAAATTCGTTTTCCTGCTCGAGCATCACAATACGAATATCCTTATGTACCCATACTTCGCCGGAATCTGCATGATCCCGTCCATTCAGAATTTTAAGCAAGGTGGATTTGCCGAAACCGTTTCTGGCAATCAAGGCAATTTTATCACCCTCTGAAATATGAAAAGTAATATCGGAAAATAATTTTCGGACCCCGAAGGATTTGCTGAGCGATTCAACACTGGCGTAATGCAAGGAATTTATAGATTTTAATCGGGTGAGGAATTATTTAATGGGTTTGTCAACGGGGGCATTTCCATTTTCGCGGATATCAATTTGAATCACATTTTCATTCATCTTCCAGGATTGTCCGTCCCATATCAAACCATCATAGGTGCCGTCCGGAGAATAGGTATATTTCTTGGCAGGGTCACCAATTTGTGATTCGCAATGATCAAAAACAATTTGTTTGAAATCCTCATCATATCGCATACTTACTTTTGAACCTTTCTGATATTCCAGAATAAAACGATTCACTTGTTTGCGTTTGCCTCTTTCTATAATATTAAAGACCGGTGCCCCAAAAATGCCCCGCCCCTTGGAATCAAATCCAAAAGCTTCAACAATTTTTTTCTCGCTGTTCATAGTACTTCCGTTCCACCCCATTATAAAATAAATGGGTTGGCCTGCAATATCTTGTTGAATCACCTGATAGTATAAAGCACCATACCATCGGGTTCCACTTAATACAGAGTCTTCGGCGCCCCAGATAATTTGTTCCGAAACATCCACCAAGGGAATAAAGCTACCATCCTGTAATTGTATCACAGCATAATATCGTTTTTCGATTGGACCTCTTTGTACTTCCCAATTATATATTTTTAATTTTCGATCGGGTGTTTGAAGAATGGTAATTTTATCTTTGAGTTTATTACAAGGATGTTGATAGGATTGCGGTGTTTTTATAAACTGTTTGAACGTTCGAATAAACAAATAACTCGCCTCAATTCGAGGTTCATCCATGGCTGTATTGTACATGCTATCAGCAAAATGTACCAATGAATCCTCCAATATTTCAATCGCACTGAGTTGTGAAATATCCTTGTCGTGAACGGGTTTGCTTTCAGGATTAATCAATTGAAATTCCTGTGCGAATGATGAAAAAGAGCATGCCAGACAAAATAAGGTCAAGCTAAAAAATGATTTTATCATATTCCCGGAATAGTGTTTAAAGGATAATTACTTCAATCTCACAAATTTAGACGAAAAAATCAAGAACAAAAGGAGCCGGGGCTGTTATAACCATGTTATACCGTTTATATGGTCTTAACATTTGTGAATTGCTTTTCATGCTGATTCAAAATTACACATCGCTGAATGCAAGCATTTGGTATCGAATCTCCCCCACCAAATTATTTATTTGGCATTGAGTATTTTTTCAATTTTAGAGGCTGTTTGAGGATGATAATTATTTCTGTATTTGGCAAAAATTCGTTGAGCCATTTTCAGGTTTTCAGGTGTTTTTTTCATCTCCATATATAGGGGTTCCAGGAATTTTTTTCGTCCAACTTGTGATAAAAATATTTCCATCTCATCGAAAGCCTCCTTGTAGTTACTGGCAATACTTAATTTAAACCATTCATCGGCAATTTCACTATTGGTACTTTTGGTCAACTGAAAACGTTGGTCCAAATTTGTCATCCATTCCATTTTTGTGGGTCGGGGCATTTTGCGTAAAAACTGCAGCCATTCATGTGTTGTCCAACCCATGGTATTTAATGTACTTACCGGGGCGCCTGATTCTAACAAGGCCCTTTGTTGGTCGACCAAAACAAATCGTTCGGGATTAATTTTCGGACAATTGTCGGGTAATCCGGTTTCGTAAATCCATTCGCGAACCTTCAAGGCGTTTCTCCGGTTGCTGTCGCCATTAAATAAATTACGATCCATAAAAGCCAAACATTGCTCAGTGGTTGTTGGTTTGAATGCATGTTCGCTGAAGTAGGCATTCATGAACGCATCGAATTTTTCCCTACCGGTTTGTTCTTCGAGCATTCTTAAAAAAATTGCGCCCTTTTCGTAAGGGATATTTGAAAAGGCATCACCCGGATTGCGTTTTTTTAAATTCACTTTTAATCGGGTATCTTCTCCATTCAAGCCCATATCCTTGAAATCGCTTTGCATATCCTGATAACCCAATTCCCAAAGCATTTCCGTATAACTCTTCCCGGAAATGCTTTCCATAATTCTTCGTTCGAAGTAAGTGGTAAATCCTTCATTTAACCAAAGGTCGTCCCAACGTGCATTGGTAACTAAATTGCCACTCCAGCTATGGGCCATCTCGTGTGCAATCAATGAAACCAGACTCTTATCACCCGCAATAATGGTTGGCGTTGCAAAAGTGAGTCTTGGATTTTCCATGCCGCCAATGGGGAATGAAGGAGGTGCGATGAGAACATCATATTTGCCCCAGCGATATGGACCTCCGAGTTTTTCTGCGGCAGTCATCATCATCGGGATATCGCTCAGTTCTTTCCAGGCCGCATCCAGCATGGACGGTTCAGTATACACACCGCTTCTTTCGTCAATGGCTTTATATTCGATATCGCCAACTGCTAAAGCTATCAAGTAAGTGGGAACCGGTATTTCCATTTGATATGTGTAAATGCCTTCCTTGTTTTTTTCGATAGGGTTTTTGGCACTCATAACGGCTAACATTCCTTTGGGTACCTGAAGTTTGGCCTCATAGGTGATTCGGTTGGAAGGTAAGTCCTGGCAGGGTAAAAGTGACCTTGCGTGAATACTTTCGCATTGTGTAAACATATAGGGCAATTGTTTGCCGGCTGTTTGTTCCGGTTTGAGCCATTGCAAAGCTGTTGCCTGAGGTCCGGTAAAATATTCTATACTTACAACCGTATCTCCTTGCTGGATGGGAATGGATAAACCACTGCCATATTCTTCAAGCATGGGGCTTAAAAAGTATTGAGATTCCTTATTGTTGACTTTTACTTTTTTGATCGTCAAATCATAAGTATCAAAATGGATATAGCGGGCATTGGAATCATTCACAAAGTTCCAGGTTGCCGTTCCACTCACCTGTTTGCGGTCGAAATCAATAGCTGCATCCCAGTTTAAATGGGTAGTATGAACCTCTTTGGTATTGGCGAAACTATGTAATTCATCATTGAATACTAAGGTATTTTCTGAATCCTGAGGTTTGCAACTTTGTACCAACAAAAAACTGAGCACCAAATAGCTCAATCGGGCGTAATTCGACATGGATTATTTTTAAAAAGATTTATGAGAGGCTAAAAATAAAACAATTCTAACTGTTTTCAGGCATAGAATCCTTAAAAGGTCTACCTGAATCATTAGCAGCAAGTTCCATGATTTGGTAAATGAATTTGTGTCGGAAAACTTGAGTCCTGGGGTATTGAAAATTTCCTTGTTTACCCTTAACACTTATTATTTAGAAGTTTGAAATAATTTCCAGGAAGCCATCGCTTGTTGCTCCAGCATATACCATCCATTTTGAATGGAAGCTCCTCTGGATTCACATCGTTCCAGAAAGGCAGATTTTTCGGGATTATAAACCATGTCAAAAACAAAATGAGATTCACCAACAAACTGAAACGGAATGGGGATAAAGGAATCTATATCAGGAAAAGTACCTAGTGGAGTTGTTTGAATGAGTAATGGATGGCTGTTAAGTATTTTTGCATCTAAATCAGCATAAGTAATACTTCCTTCAATTTCATTGCGGGTCACCAATTGAAAAGGAATTTGTTTTTTATTCAAAACATATTGCACAGCTTTGGAAGCGCCGCCACTTCCAAAAACAAGGGCTTGTATTTTTTCGGGTAAGTCCCATTTCATAAGCGACATTTCAAAACCGATGATATCTGTATTATATCCAATGAATTTGTGGCCCTGTCGAACAACACAATTCACTGCTCCAACTTTTTGAGCTTCAGGATCAATTTCATCCAATAAGCTGAGAATACTTTCCTTGTAAGGAATCGTCACATTAAAACCTTGTAATTGATTTGTTCTAAACCAATCGTTCAAAGCATTTTTATCTTCTAAAGGGATTAAAGTATAGATCGCATCAATTTGCTCACGTGAGAATTTCTCTGCAACCCATTTGCCCGAAAACGAATGGCTTAACGGATAACCGACGAGGCCATAATGTTGAGTGCTCACTGATCGAGATAAAAAGTAAAAGTATCGCCTCTAAGTCCCACACGAGTTGCTTCTAATGGAATGACTTCATTGGGTGCAATATTTCCCAGATTGACATTGCAACCACAAAGTTCCAAAAAGTAAACTTGCTGTGCTTTTTGAGGTGCTTCCCAAATAATTTTATCCTGAGGTATTTGTGTAAGAATTTCCTGAACCAAACCTTCCCGAACCTCGCCACTACTTCGATAGATACCTACATTCCCTGCTTCACGGGCTTCAGCAATCACATATTGACTACCTGCTTCCAATTCAGCTTTCATCAATTCAATCCATTTGTAGGGAGGAATGATATGCGCGGCATCCTTACTACCCACTTCACTGAGTACGGTAACATGTTTAGCTAATTTCTCAATATAACCACATTTCTCAGCATGTGGAATACTGATGGAGCCATCCGAAACCTCTACGTGTTTCAGGCCGGCGTCTTGAACCATTTTTAAATATTCATCAAACTGGTTGCGGATTAAAAAGCCTCAAACAATGTTCCTCCAAAATAAACTGGAATATCATAATCGGCGTAAACCTTGAGTTTGTCTTTCAAATTTGGGGTAACCATGGCGGTACCGAATCCCAATTTTACGATATCTATATAGGGGCCGGCAACTGATATGAATTGATGAACCTCCTGAATACTCAGTCCTTTGTCCATGACCATAGTCAGACCTTCCTGACGATTTTTTTGTGTTCGTTGGGGGATTTGGGATAATTGATAAAACATGGCGCGAAATTAAAACATTCTGATGAATGATGTTGTTCTGAATTAAATCGTTGATTTGTCAGGTGTTCAGTATGGAGGATAATTTTTTTAACTCAGAAGAGGTGGGTTTGATGAGAAATCCATTCAGTATGGTAAAATGAGATAATATTATTAGATTTGTGAAGACTAAACCAATGAACTTGAATTTTTTGTGAACCGCAGTAAATCTTAATTGAATGAAAAAATTATTACCCTTATTCATCTTGTTATTCTCTGTTTATGTAAATGCTCAAACCACCATAACAGCAGGTGGGTACACGCCAGCCGTTGGCACGACCTTTACAACGGGCAATGTGTTTATCACTTTTGCCATTAGAAATAATAACAATTTTCCGATTGTCATTACCAATCTGACCACCTTGGAAGCCAATTTGTATGAGAATAATTCCATGGCATTATATTATTCATCGAGCAGTTTGGGTGGATTGCCGGTAGTGCCCGGAGCGGGCTGGACCTTGGTATCCCAATCATTACAACCGATAACAACCACTGTAATAGGGCAAGTCACTCCATTTAATTGCATCGGTCTGGTGATTCCTCAGAATACAACTTATCGATTTGCTTTAACGGGTACCAAAGGATTGGCCATGCGATCGAATGGGGCAGGAACTCTCGCGCCTCTTTCTTTCTCAGCCGGTGGCGTTGATGTACTAACTGGTGATTTCATTTTACCGGGTCAGTCTCAAAGAGTTGGGTATCTGGGCGGACCAACCTTGCCCAATTTTGTAACTGTGTATTGGGATGGAACAATTTCATTCATTCAGGCTCCGGCTTTCACGGATGTTCAGGTGCTGAGTATCACCAAACCATCATCCGCTTGTAATGCTACCAATAGTTTTTTATCTGCCTTGGTTTGTAATAAATCGCCTCAAACGGTGAATATTGCAAACAATAACATCACAGTTAATTTTAATGTCAATGGCCCGAATGGCATACAGACGAATAGTTTTACCATGAATTCGGGTGCTATGGCCCCTTGTAGTTGTTTAAATGCAGCCATTTCGGGAATCAATTTTTCAGCAAACGGAAAATATATTATTACTGCCAATGCCAATATTGCCGGGGTTACGGATAACAATTTAACCAACAATACATTCGTCGATTCTCTGATCAATTATAAGCCTGTTGTGAGTCCGAATGATAGTATTTGCCAATACTCCAATGCAGGTGTTTTTGCTGGTTTTACGGCCTCATCTTGTACGACCCGAAAACGAACATTTGTTTTAAATACAACGGTCATTACCCCGTCCGCAATTGATGGCTCAAGTGATGCAACAGCAGGAAATTTTGCTTTAGGTTCATTGCCTCTTTTGCCGGATTGTTCAGTGATTACAGGCGGTTCTCTACTCATCGATAATTTGGCAGGAAATGTGACAAGTACTTTTGGAAATGAGGCCAGATTCAATATTTTCGGTCCGGCACCCAACGGACCTTCCAATCCTTTTGTTCCGGGAGTAGCAGGTAATCCCTTGAATTTCTCGGTGTATAACTTTGATTACAAAATTCCATTAACTGCTGTACAGTTGAATGCCATGTATGCTGCTTTAGGTGCCGGTGGAGCTTTTAATATTGGCTATTGGGAAACCTTTGACGACGCTCCGGGTGTCACTGATGCTACCCATAATGCACAAGGACAGCCAACCACGGCGAAACTTACCATTGAATATGAAATTCAACCTTGTCCAAAATGGTTTTTAACCCCAACAGGCGGCAGCAGTGTTAGTAACTCTTCTTCCTTTAATCCGTTTTTGGTACCTGCTTCAGGCATTGCCAATACCAATACGGTGGGAACTTATACCTTTTATGCAGCTTGCAGCGCGGATACAATTTGTCGTGTTCCGGTTACCTTAAAAATTAAACCTTCACCCATTGTTGTTCAAGATACCCTTGCAGTATGTGAAATTTTGCCAAGTTCAGGAAATGCAATATTTGATTTAACCAGCATGAACAGTAACGTTTCAGGAGGGAATGGCGCCGCAACTGTGAATTATTATTTTGATATCGGTACAAGTAGTTTAATCCCAAATCCGACTCAGTTTAATTCAACTTCCACCGTGGTTTATTCTAAAGTCTCTTTGTCGGGCGGATGTGAATCTTCTGATTCTGTTATCTTACAAGTAAATTCTAAACCTGATTTTGGAAATACCGTCCTGACGGGTTCCGCTTGCGCGCCTAATTGTTTAAATGTCGGAAATTTAATTAACCCATTTGCTTTGATTCCACCCGGAACAGATACATTATATTTCGAAGATCCGGCCTTGACGATTCCGCACCCCAATCCGAATAGCATTTGTACTTCGGATACGGTTTATATGATATTACAAACCATTGACATTCCATCCTGTACTGATACTGCCGAAGCTTACGTAAGTATTGGTGGAGGAAGCAATCATATCGCGAATCAGGATGTACAATTTAATTTTTCAAATTGTGGTTCTGTGGGATCCAATCAATTTGTTTTATCAGATGGAAATGTAGATACCTTGCGCACTTTTACAGATTGTTCAAAAGTGGTTGCCATACAGGATGTGGCAGATGGTACCAGTTTGGGAAATATTACGGTTACAGAGGACATTGCCTGTTCAACATTAACCCATAACGGACAACCTTATGTCAATCGCAGTTATGAAATCACACCAACAAATAATGATAGTGCCATTGTGTGTTTATATTATTTAGATGATGATTTTAACTTGTACAATGCCGATGCCTTTAATACAGGATGGCCACAGTTACCAACGGCCTCTAATATGGGCTTCATGAATAACTTATGTATTACACAGGTTTCAAATGGCGCACTTGGAAGTCTGGGGTCAATACCGACAGCTATCCCAAATAGTATGATTTCTGCTAGTTATGATGCAGCTACAACTGTTTGGACTGTTTGTTTTCCGGTGAGTGGTTTTTCTTCATTCTATTGTCATGCATGCAATCTTTACAATGCACCCTTACCAGTTAGTTGGAATTTATTTGAGGTGAAAAAATCTGGATTCATGGCAGATTTAAAATGGGTAACCGGCTCGGAAAAGAACAACCAATATTTTCAGGTTGAAAGAAGTGCAGATGGCAAATTATTTCAAGTGATTTCTGATAAAATTCCTACTCAGGCAGTTGCTGGAACAAGCAGCTTACCCTTGGAATATCATTTCACGGATGAACATCCTTTGAGTGGTCAGAATTATTATCGAATTCGCCAGGTTGATTTAGACAAAAAAGAGAATTTGAGTATGACCCGCCAGTTGATTTTTGGTGGAGATATATCGATTAAAGTATATCCAAATCCTGTTCAAAATCAATTAAATGTAGAAATTTTTGCGCCTGTAAAATCAAAAATGGAAATGGCAATTGTAGATGCCTCTGGTCGATTGATTAAACAACATATCATCAATGTTCAGGAAGGAATGAATCAAACAGATCTGAATATGTCTGATTTGGCCAATGGGGTTTATCTATTAAAAATCAAGGATGCAAAAGGATGGAATCAGGTTCAGGTGATTCGTAAGAATGGCGAGTAATTAAGCGTTTGATTGTTATTGTTTGGGTATATCGGGTGAAGAAAATAGACCAGATCGAAATGAAGTTTTCGTTCTGAACTAGTGATTTTTTTCTTAACTTCGGAATCTTTATCCTTTTTATATGAAAATAACTCAATACATTCTGACCGTTTTAGCGGTTTTAATTTCAACTTTTGGACATGCGATATACATTCCTGTGCAGCTCACCGGATTTAATGCTGATGTTGTTGCAGATGTTTCGGGGAACGCTTTAGGTTCAACCAACAATGATGTCGACGGGGTGAATTATGTATTCATGTCACAGTCCTATAATATCGCCGGAACATCATATATGCCACTGGGTGGTTTGGTAAATAGTGTTGTAGCTTCTACACCAGGACTCACTTTTCAATTGGAGCCTTATACAGCCAATAATTCTTTACGATTAACCTCCGGTAGTTCCGGAACTTTAAATTTGGTAACACCTACTTCGGCCGAAAGTGTTTTTGTATTAGGGACTACTGGTAGTGGTAACAGCACAACCACCATCACTGTTACTTTCACGGATGGAACCACACAAGTATTTACCGGACAATTATTTCCGGATTGGTTTGGAGGTGCAAATTTTGCGATTCAGGGCCTGGGACGTACTTTAAGAACAACCAATGCTATTTTAAATAGTACAACAGACCCCCGTTTGTATCAGGTGGAATTGCCTTTATTGGCTGCCAATTATTCGAAACTGGTGCAAAGCATTGGATTTAATACAACAGGTGGCGTTTTAAATATGATGGCGGCCACTTTGTATAATAATATTCCTTGTAGTGGAACACCTAATGCGGGTTCTGCACAGGCTTCTCCGATGAACCCTTGCCCGGGCGTTTCTGTATTATTAAATTTAACAGGAAATACCGCAGCAGGAAATTTGGCTTATCAATGGTGGCGAAGTTTCTCTTCCTGCAATGGTCCATGGGTTCCGGTACCTGCTGGAAATTCTGCAACCCTCACTTATACACCTCCTCCGGGGTCCACTTCTTATTATGTGTGTGTGGTAACTTGTTTGAGTTCGGGCTTAGTCGATACTTCTGCTTGTGTGGGGCCTGTAATTGTACAACCGTATTCGCCCACATCGCCTTGTTATTGTAACACATCGACGGCAACCAATACCGCCGACGAAGAAATTACCAATGTAACTTTAGGTACCCTGAATAATACCACAACTTGTTCGAGTTTAGTGGGGACGGCTTGTACAGGTACGGGTAACGGTAGTTTATACTCAAATTTCACTTCTTGTACACCTTATCCGATTTTATATAAAGGTTTGGCACATACAGCCAATTTAACCGTGGGATCCTGTGGTACAGTCAATTTCACGAATGCCTTTAAAATTTATATCGATTATAATCAGGATACAGATTTTACGGATCCTGGTGAGGAAGTATATTTTTCAGGAACAAGCGGACTAACCTGTGTACCTCCAACAACCGTGAATGCGACTTTTACAGTCCCTTCTACAGCACAAAGTGGCCCAACCCGTATGCGTGTGATTAATCAGGAGGGAGGACAGAGTTCTGCTACAACAATAGTTCCTTGTGGCTCGTATGGATATGGTGAAACCGAAGATTATGTGGTGAATATTGTAGCGCCTTCTCCTTATGATCCTGCGGTTCAAAGCATCAATGTGCCTACAGGGACTTGTTTTACGGCTAATGAAACGGTCACGGTGCAGATTGCCAATTTCGGATCCAATACCATAAATTTGAGTACCAATCCAGTTACCTGTAATCTTCAGGTAAATAGTCCGGTAGGCCTTGTTACCTATACTGCTACGCTGAACACCGGAACGCTGAATGCTTATGGTGCCACGACTCAAACCGCAACTTTTAATAACGTGAATATGTTTGATGGAGGTTCGTATTGTTTTAATACAAATTTGACCATTGTTACATCGGGTGGGGTGGTGAATGGTAATTTAAACAATGATTCTTTATCGTCTGCAATCTGCCGTATCAATTTAAGACCCACTGCAGGACCGGATTATGAATTATGTCAATACAGTTCCATTCCTTTTGGTCAGGGATTAACGGTTAGTGGTTGTGCTGCTCCAATTACTGATTCAATTGAAATTATTTTACCGGTACTTTGCCAGCAGTAGATAATGTTGGGGCGACTACAACCGGTACTTCATTGGTCGGTGCAAATTGTCAGAACCAATTTGCTGGTCCTGCGGGTTCTATTATCATTCCAACTAGCTTGCCTGCCAATGCCTATTTTACACAAAATGCTGTTTTAACCATTACCAATCTGACATCAGGTTATCCAACAGAATGTAGGTTTATTTTGTATGGAGCTTCGCCAAATGGAGCTTCTCTTTACAGTCCTTGTCCGACAGGGTACAACACCGGAGCGGGTCAAATTACAGTTGGAGGCTTGGCTACTGTTACAGGAGGCGCATTCCCCAATATCGAGTTCAATTATACCCGGGAAATCTTACCTGCTCAGTTAGCTACAATTTTTAATAATGCAGGTTCGGTTCTCAATGTTGGTTACTGGGAAACTTGGAACGATTTTCAAAATCTTTCAGATATTGGAGGGAATTTCCCAGGAGTCTCACAGGTTAAATTAAAAGTCTACTATAATTATGTTCCGGCTACTATCGATTGGTATACCGCACCAACTGGAGGGGCCTCAATTTTTAACACCATTCCTTTTAATCCTTTGACGACACCGGGTTCCGGAATTACAAATTCTAATACGCCGGGAACAACAACATTTTATGCGGCCTGTTCAGGTGCGCCTACTTGTCGGGTTCCGGTAGATTTAAATATCAATCCAACTCCTGATGCATTTCAGGATACCTTGTATGCTTGTGAGTTTGCGCCAAGCTCAAATGGAGCTGTGTTTGATTTGACCACGATCAATTCAAATGTATCTGGAGGCAATGGGGCAGCGAGTGTTGACTATTATTTTGATGATGCCTTGGTAACGCAAATCGTGAATGCAACGAATGATACATCCAGTACCAACTTCATTTATTCAAAAGTGTATTATCCGAGCACAGGATGTTATTCATCCGATAGTGTACTTGGTGGTGAATACCTTACCTGATTTTACAGCGGGCTTTTTAACCGGTTTTGCATGTGCACCAGCTTCGATAGATGTGGCCTCCCTGATTAATCCATTTGCTACTATCCTCCAGGCAGTGATACCTTATATTACGAAGATCCTGCCTTTGGCGTATTACATCCGAATCCACATTCGATTAGTCAGCCTGATACTGTTTATATGGTGATTGCAACGACAACGAATCCGGTCTGTAGCGATACAGCAATTGCTTATATTGATGTACAAGGTGGTACGAATCACATTGCCAATCAGGATATTCTCTTTAATTTCTCGAACTGTGGTAATGTGGGCAATAATATATTTATGCTAACCGATGGTAATGCAGACACCTTACGTACTTCTTCGGATTGTAAAAAAGTGGTGGCAATACAGGATATTGCAAATGGAACAGATTTAGGCTCCATTTTTGTAAATGAGACTATTTCGTGTCAGACACTTTTCCACTTTGGACAACCTTATGTGAATCGTGAGTATACGATTACGCCAACCACCAGTGATACAGCTTATGTTTGTTTATATTATCTGGATGATGATTTTGCATTGTACAATGGAGATGCCTCCTTAACCGGATGGCCTCTGTTGCCGACATCAACGAATATGTCATTGGTGGGAAATATCTGTATCACGAAAGTGGATAATGGTCCGATCAATAATCCCGGCAGCACGGCGACAGCCATTCCGAACACTGTTATCACGGCAAATTATGATCCGAACACCACGGTGTGGACGGTTTGTTTTCCGGTGGGAAGTTTTTCATCTTTCTATTGTCATGCCTGTAATCCGGGCAATGCGCCATTACCTGTGATGCTGAGTTACTTTAAAGGACGTAAAGCGGATCAGACTTCTGTATTGAGTTGGAGTACGATTCGTGAAATGAACAACAGCCATTTTATATTAGAACGCAGTCGGGATGGAAAACATTCAGCGCCATTAGTGCAGCAATTCCATCACAAGCATTGAATGGCAACAGCGAGGAAAAACTGGATTATAGCTACACTGATCAACAACCGATGAATGGTCATAATTACTATCGTTTGTTGCAGGTTGATTTAGATGGTAAAAACAATTACAGTCAGATCGTGGATGTTTACTTTGGCAATGAAACATTGGTGAATATGTATCCGAATCCGGTGCAGAACCAATTGACGGTTGGTGAATACGCCGAAAGCAACTTCGGCAGAACTTCGTATCATGGATGCAACAGGTCGGGTAGTACGCACGGTGGTAATGAACCTGAGTGAAGGTCTGAATGAAACTGAAGTGAGTATGGAAGGACTGGCTGATGGGGTTTATTTGTTACGTTTAAGCAACGACAAAGGCCTGAATTATAGCCAGATGATTCGTAAGAATTAAAGCGGGGCTCCTGAATAACTCACTTTAATCTCCAAAATCGGCGTCATCCTCCGAGCTATGGCCGTCAGGCCTACGTCTCAAAGGCTTCCTTGATTTTGAAGCGCTAGAGAGATATTCTGAAGACTCTAAATAGATGACAATACGAAATAAAAAAAGGTGAGTTGATTACACAGCTCACCTTTTTTTATTGCGCGGAAGAACAGAGTAGGCCATGAAGAACAAAGAATCCTTGAATATCGAAAGCATCAGAAGAGAGGATGAAAGAAATGCTGAATATGATTTTAGCCCTGATGGAAGCGATATCCCCGGCGTGCCAGTATACAAGCGGACAGCAGGAGCGAGACCGTTGCAAACCTCTTTCAATACTTTAAATAGTCATTTGGCTTCAAATTTCTGCGTTACTTTAAATTTTTAATCTGCTCATTATCATCAAGATAAATCGCAACTTAAAAATTTAAAAAGCCTTGAACTTTTTTGCCAAATGACTTTTGCAAGGGTCTCGGAGCGAGGATGAAGCAAAAAGACTTGGATGTGCTTCAACAAAAAAAATGACAAAGATTAACCCGGAATTCTTGAAATGTATTTATCCATTTCTTTGATTTGACTGAGAATCATTTCATTTTTCGGTTTACACGCTTTTGCCTTCATGTAATATTGTTTCATACCACGGAAATCGCGGCGCTCGCCACAGATACTACACATTTGTAAATAGGCAGATGCTTCAGAATCTTTATCGGGTAAACCCAAGGAAACAGCTTTGCGTAAATGCTCGTAGGCCTCTTTTTTATTCCCTTTTTTATAAGAAATCATGCCAAGCTGCAAATAGGCACCACCTTCAACATTTTTATCGCCAATGCCCGCATCAATGCTTTTGCGGATATCAGCTTCAGCATCTTCGAAATTCTCACTCATGGTTGAAAAATTGGATTTCAACATATAAAAGGCAGAGCGAACGGGTTTATACAACAAATTGGGATACTTGACCCGATTGAGCAAAGCTTGAGCTCCTTCGAGGTCACCATCTTCAACATGTTTTTGGATGAGGGTTATAGGGCCAATCATAAAATGAGCGACCACCATTAAAATGGCCAAAAGGAAAAATATCCAACTCACCCAGATACCATGTTTAACTGCGACGGTGATATACACACCAGCAGCAATCATGGCCAAAGCCAATGGGAGACGATAAAGAACGATAAAACGGCGTAATGAAGTCATGATTTAAAATTAGGTTGCAAACCTAAGTGATTTTAAAGAATTATTCTGAATGCACATCAAGTATTGACCAAAACCAAAAGATTGATGACACGAAGATGTTTGAATTATCCTGAAATGGTCCCTTCAATGGGTTCGAGTTGTCCTTGATTGGACAGTCGATAAACGCCCGAAATTTTATCTGGAACCCAATTCGGCCAATGAACCTGATAGTCGATTTTGGACAAAAACGAATATTCCAATTCATTTGCTTCTTGAGGGATGTGGGTTATTTGATGCACGGCACGGTAAAGGAGGGAGATTTGAGTCGTTGAATGATGGATTTACAAAACGAATTTGAAATGAGGCAAATCGCAATGTTGCCCTCCTCGCTTCGCACCTCATCGGGTAATCCTACTACCTCCGGAAACAGTATGATAGGAGATAGGCCAAGCACATTCAGGATATCGGTTAAATCTGGCGGAGGATTGGGAATATGTTTCAGGACTTGTTTGGGATGATTCATCAAAACCCTTACCGAACGATCGATGAATGGATGATCGATTCCCATGAATTTAGCAACAGCTTCCGGATTGAACGCATCACAACTTACGCCCCATGAGGAAATGCCGGGATGAAGAGCAGACCTGATTGTCGGAGGGCATTCAGGCTATTGTAAATTTCATGTTCAAAATCGGGAGGGCGCATGTTTAAATCAAATCTAGATAATATTGAATTAACTGATCAGTCGAGGATTTTAAGTTGAAACGTTCGGCCCGGATTTTACCCTTTTCCCGCATTTGATGAGAGAGTCCTTTATCTTTTAATACGCTTTGCAAAGCATGTAAAATTGAATCGGGCTCACTGGGTTGGATATAAGCCGCGGCATCTCCTGAAATTTCAGACATACTACTTAAGTTTCCGCTGGTGATGACCGGACAGTTGCTGGCATGCGCTTCGAGCAACGGAATGCCAAAGCCTTCATAAAAGGAGGGATAGACAAAACACGACGCCATTTGATACAGGGCAGGCAGGACAGCATCCAGTTGCAGGTAAGGAAAATGATCATTCATAAAAATGATTCGATGTTCAAGACCGGATTGCCGGATAAAATTTTCAACTTGCTGACGATATACAGAACCCTGACCTACAACCAAAAGCTGAAGATCGTTTGACGGCCATTGACTAAAAGCCTGAACCAGAGAAAGAAGATTTTTACGTTCAATGATACTGCCAACATAAAGCACATAAGCATCAGGCAGGGAAAAGGTTTTGCGAATGGATGCCAGTTCATCCTGATGGAGGGCTTGATAGAAACGAGGTGAACAGGATTGATAATGCACTTTGATTTTTCGGCCGGGATTTGATAATGATGGATCAGGTCCCTTTTAGTTAATTCGCTACAGGCCAATACCAATTTGGCGGCATGACTGGAATAGCTAAATTTTTTTCGATAAATTCTTCGGTCGGTAGCGGTATAATATTCGGGGAATTTTTCAAAAATCAAATCATGAATACTTACAACAGAGGCCAGAGCAGAGCGATGTATGCCAAAAGGCAATTCATTACTCAGGCCATGGTAAAGATCAACCTCAGCAGGGAGTTGAGCGCTGAGTCCCCGGCTTCGCCAAAGCGAGGGAAAGCATTTATATAAAAAAGATTGGGGTTGAATTTCATGTACATTCTTCGATGTTGTTTGAAATAGATTTCCGGGTTTCGGATTGTATAAATGGTATTGAAAATCCGGGTAATACTGAAGGAGGCCGTTTAATAAATTCCGGCCATAATTACCCAGGCCCGAACTATTGTGGTAAATCCGTTTAGCGTCAAACCCAATTCGCATGGCTGCAAGTTAGGGCATTGTTTTGGAATACTCAATGCGAACAAAAATGAATCCAGCAATACAGTCCCGATTCTTGGAGTGAAAAAATTTTGTGCAGACAAAAAACTTGGTGTACCTTGACTTTGATTTTATATGGATAAAAAGCTATACTATTCAAGCAATTGATTGACTTACAGCAATCGATTCTGTATTGGTAAATATCTGTTTTATCTTCAATTCCTTTTTGATTACAATACATATCATATACATCATGAAAAAAATTTTAAGCATTTTATTTTTCGCCGGCATGCCTGCTTTGACTTGGGCTCAGCTGACCGTTCAAAATCAACAAACAGCCATCGACTTGGTAAATACTTTAGTGGCAAGCTCGGGCACTGCAGGCATTACCATTAGTAATCCGGTTTTAACTTGCGATACACTTTCCAACGGACTGTTTTCGGGCACTTCGAATTTAGGAATCTCAAATGGCATTGTATTGGGTACAGGTGCAGTAGCTACAGATACTTCCTTGGGATTGTTTGGCATTGATGGCGGTTATCTGGATTTTTCAAGTTATATGGCCAATACAGCTGGAGATGCGGATTTAAATACGCTTGTAACCAGTCCAACCTACGATGCCTGTGTGTTGGAATTTGATTTGCAACCTGCGGGGAACTACATCGAATTTGAGTATGTTTTTGGTTCAGAAGAATATCCCGATTATAACTGTACCAGTTTCAATGATATTTTCGCATTTTTCGTTTCAGGTTCGGGTATCACAGGCCTTCACAATATGGCTATTATTCCGGGTACAACGATTCCGGTGAGTATCAACTCGATCAATGATGGAAGCAATGGAAATTGTAGTAGCTATCAAAATTTATATGTTAGCAATACAGGGGCAATAACCACGGTAGATGGTTTTACCACTCCTTTAATTGCGACTCATCCGGTTACCCCAGGTCAAACTTATCATTTAAAACTGGCTGTTTCGGATGTATCAGATGGGATTTTTAACACCTTTGTATTTTTGAAAGCGAATAGTTTAAAAAGTGGAACAACAGGACCAAGTGCTGTGAGCTCAATTGATTCAGAAAATCCTCTTCAGGTATATCCTTCTGTTGTGGATGATCAATTGCAAATTCAAAACAATAGTCAGGAGCCGGTACAACTAAGTTTGCTGGATATCAACGGTAAACAGGTGTTTAAACAAAAACTGGCAGCATATCCTGTTCATCAAACTATTCCAATGTCAGCTCTCACACAAGGGATGTATTTTGTTCAAATGCGTCAACTACAATCTGGTCGAGTCAGCAGCAGTCGAATTTTCAAACAATAAATTGCTTGTATTAAGCCCTGAATGGTGTAACATTGCTTTGTTATGTGCAGAAAATTGAGCCGCATACTCTGTATGTTTTCTTTTCTTTTTTCATTTTTGGGTTCACAAGCTCAATCCATTAATTATTGTATTCCCGGGCGTTTTGCGGAAAATGATTTTTACAGCCCTTTAGCAATTGTTAGCACTTACGATCTTGTTTACGGAAATAATAATGATTATCAGGGCATCAATCAGGACTTAAAACTGGATATTCACTATCCAAATTTATCTGTTGACCCATTGAGCAAAAGGCCTCTGGTACTGATTATTCATGGGGGTAGTTATTACAGTGGTTCCAAGTCTGATTTTACAGCATATGCTTTGCAACTGGCGCGTCGGGGTTATGTTGCAGTAACTGTTCAATACCGCCTGGGATGGGATTATATTGGAACAGGCCTGCCCTGTGGTGGAAATATCAACGGATTTCGATATGCCGCATATCGTTCATTACAGGACGTGAAAGCCTGTCTAAGATATTTGGCTTTTCATGCAGGCAATTACGGCATAGATACCGATCGCTTTTTTTTGATGGGACAAAGTGCCGGAGCCTTTACCGCTATGCACTGTGCATTTATGCAACAACAGGAGGCTGACCTCGTGTTTCCGGCCGCTTATGCGGATTTAGGTCCGATTGATTCTGTTAGTAATAACCTGTATGCCAATTATCAATTAAGCGGCATTTTTAATTGGTGTGGCGGCATATTGGATACCAATGCGATGGATGCCAACGAACAAATTCCTGTATTGTCTATTCACGGCTTATTGGACAATGTAGTACCATTGGATACAGGCGCGTTTTTAGGTTGTAACAGTGTTTCCAATCCTTATCCTTTCGTTTATGGGCCAAAAGCGATACAACGCAGAATGAAAAATATCGGCCATTGCTCAGTGAATAATTTTGATGCAGATGGTATGCATTGTGTATATCCGTCATTGGAGCCGGTTGTTTATATTCCGTCAAAATTCACTTGTTTTTTTAAAGGGCTTTTGTGTGGCAATTGTGTAACTGAAGAAAAAATAGGATATAGTTCTCCTTCCTGTATGGATGCTGCCCCCAATAACCTGGATATTCAAACGACGGATCAATCATGGGCAGTTTATCCAAACCCCAGCAGCGATTATCTCATAATCCGATTTGCACCATATCATACCGGAATGCTGAACATCCAATTGACGAATGCGCAAGGGGCCATACAATTTTCACAAGTAAACTGGAATCCTTTTTTTCAAAAAGAAATGAAGATTCCGGTTTCTTTCATGAAAGCAGGCATTTATTATTTACAAGTTCAAAGTAAAGATGGACTAGGCGTTCAAAAAGTGATCATTCAATAGTTCAGTAGCTTTTAATTTCTGAGCATGGCGATGTGGGGGATATCATCTTCGAGATAAGGTTCAGAAATAGTATGAAATCCCAATTCCTGATAAAATTTTTCCAAATAAGCCTGAGCGCTGATTTTGATGGGGCATTCATAGGTTTTTTCGCATATCACGATAGCTTCCTGCATCAATTGTAAGCCAATCCCTTTGGCCCGATAGGGAGCGGTAGTTAAAACGCGGCCTATGGAACAATAATCAGGATAGGAAACACCGGGTGGTAAAATACGGCAATATGCAGCTAAACGATGTCCATCCATCAATCGTAAATGGCCGGATAGCTGATCCTTGTCATCACATTCAGGGTAAGGGCAATTTTGTTCAACCACAAATACATCGATTCTTGCTTGTAAAATCTGGTAAAGCTGAGCAGTTGTCAAATGGTCAAAATAGTCGAAATAAGATTGCATGGCTGAGTCTTAGTGGATAAAAATGGATTGTTTAAAATGAGGCGCCAATATTTTTTGCATGGCGAGAATTCCTGCTTTTCCTTTTTCTCCAATCTGCAAGGAATAATCGTTGACATACAATTGAATATGTTGTTTCATCACCTCGTGATCCATTTCCTGAGCATGAGATGCAATAAATGGGGTGATGGGTTCGCTACGCAAATGAGCCTTCTCTATGCTATTTCGTATGGCTGATTCAACTTGTATTTTAAGTTCATCGGGCAACGAACGTTTGATGGCAATACCACCGAGTGGAATTGGAAGATGGGTTTTCTCTTCCCAATATTGGCCCAAATCCTTGATTAAATGAAGTCCTTTCTGTGCGTAAGTAAAACGATTTTCATGAATCAGCAGACCGGCATCGCAGCTACCATTTAAAACAGCATCTTCAATCTGATGAAAGGGCATCGCCATTTTATGCATGATTTCAGGAAATGCAAAACGAAGTAAAAAGTGGGCTGTAGTATGAATACCGGGTATGGCTACTTTCAGATCTTGCAGCGGAATGTTTGCTTCGGGAATTCGTGTAACTAAAAGCGGACCTACGCCAAATCCCAGTGCGCTGCCACTTTCGAGCAATTGGTAATGATCGGCGATATCAAAATACTGCGCATAACTTATTTTCACAATATCTGCTTCCTGATGTTGTGCTTTAAAATTTAAGGTTTCGATATCTTCAAATTCAAAGTTCAAAGTATGTTCCCCCAATTGAGGATGCAAATAAAGATGCTCAAAAATGAAAGTATCGTTCGGGCAGGGAGAAATGGCAATTCGCAAAGTCATGATGGTAATTTTAATACAAAATTCTGAACAGCCAAATGGAGTGCAGTGAGCGCTTCCTGAACTTTCCAGGAATCCCTGTTCCGTATTTCAACGCGATTGGAAATGGCCCGGAATTGAATAAAGGGAATCTGATTTTTTAAACAAATAAAATGTAAGGCCGCACCTTCCATACTTTCTATATGTTCGGGAAATTGTTTGAATCGGCGTTGAACGGTTTTTTCAGAACCGCTGCAAGTATTTACCGTATACGCCTTGCGCAGTGGAAATGGAAACGTTCCGGTATTTAAATAGGGGTTCTTGAGATAAGCGCCTTCATAAGGGAAATTATTTACATCCTCCAATTGCAAGTCATAGGTATCGAGAAAGTTATCCTGATCCTCAGCACCTAAATCTCCTAAACGGTCGGCTTCTATGATACAAACTTCACCGGGTGATAATTGTTCGCCCGTATATCCACCTATACCCGCCTGAATGATTAAATCGGGTTTTTGCCGGCACAATTCGGCGATGTAATTGGAGGCAGATAAAACGCCTATTCCGCTCAAGGCCGTTTGGATTTCATGACGGCTTTGCCATGTCTGGACCTGAAGCGCTTGCATTTCGGCCTGTGTTGCACATACTAAAACAATTTTCACGTTGCAAAGTTGAACAATTCAGTTTGAATTCTGACTAAGATTTCAAATTCCTGCAAGAAGAAATAAGAAATTGGATGAAATCGGCAGCCGCAAAACCGATAGGGTGAATCAAATGGGAATTATCCTATAAGGTATCAAAAGAAGAATTGAACGAATTCCCTTGAAATTGATTTAATTTTGCCGCAAACAAACGAGGATGATATTTGTGACCCGGGTGGAACATTTTAACGCTGCCCATAAATTGTGGAATGAAAACTGGACCGTTGAAAAAACAAAGAAGTATTTGGTAAATGTTCCAATGAGCATTTTCATGGCCACAATTATGAATTACATGTCACCGTTAAAGGTGATCCCCATCCTGATACAGGATTTGTGGTGAATGCAAAAACCTTGGGTGATTTGATTAAATTAAAAATCGTTGAAGAGGTAGATCACAAAAATCTCAATATCGATGTGGAATTTCTGAAAGGAAAATTTACATCCGCCGAAAATTTGGCCATTGGTATCTGGAACGAATTACAACCGGATATCGAAAAGATGGGCGTGGCCTTACATTGTGTAAAACTCATTGAAACCAGAAGTATTTACGTTGAATACTTTGGTTAATTCTATTTATAAGAAACATGCATTACAAGAAGGCGGAAATTTATAACGAAAATACCCTGGAGAATTTAGCCGATTATTATCAGGGAATCCTGACGGCCATTGGGGAAGATGTGACACGGGAAGGTTTGGAAAAAACGCCTTCGCGGGTAGCTAAGGCCAATATGTTTTTAACCCAAGGCTATAAAATGAATGCGGTTGATATCATCAATTCAGCCAAATTTAAAGAAAGCTACTCCGAAATGGTGATTGTAAAGGATATCGAATTATACTCTATGTGCGAACATCACATGTTGCCATTTTTCGGTAAAGCCCATATCGCCTATATTCCTAACGGTTATATCACCGGCTTGAGTAAATTAGCCCGGGTGGTGGACTGTTTTGCCCGTCGATTGCAGGTTCAGGAACGAATGACCCATCAAATATTGGATGCCGTGCATGAAGCTTTAAATCCATTGGGGGTAGCAGTCGTCATCGAAGCCAAACATCTTTGTATGATGATGCGCGGGGTGCAGAAACAAAATTCATCGACTACAACTTCTGCCTTTAAAGGCGAATTTGAAAAAGAGAAGACCCGTTCAGAATTTTTACGTTTGATTGCGGCAGATCTGCATTAATGGTCCAATAGCCAATTCAGGAAATCTTTTTAAAAAAACTTTTCATTGCCCTGCTTCCTTGCGGGATAATGATTTAATTTCGCGAACCTGATTTTCAGATAAATACCCATTAAACAGAGGAGCATGAAGGATTTTTCATTTGTAACACATTCACACCCTGCCTATATTGAAGAAGTATATAAGGATTTTGTAAATGATCCCACATCGGTGGATACCGAATGGAAAAAGTTTTTTGAAGGGTTTGATTTCGCTATGACCCATGGGAAGAACGGACATGCTGCTGCCATTACTCAAACAACAGGTCAGGATTCAGCGATGCCATTGTCGCAGGAACAATTAAAAAAAGGAGTTAGCTGTTTATCAGCTCATCAAGGCTTATCGTAAAAGAGGTCATTTGTTGAGTAATACCAATCCAATCCGCCCCAGAAAAGATCGCAAGGCTATGCTGGATTTGTCGGATTTTGGATTGTTGGAAAGTGATTTGGATACCGTCTTTCAGGCTTCTCAATTGATGAAAATGGGGCCCATGAAATTACGCGATATCATTGCCTATCTCAAAAAAGTGTATGTTTCCAGCGTTGGGGTAGAATATACCTATATCAACAATGAGGAAATCTGTAACTGGGTTGGAGAGGAGTTTGAAAAAACCATGCAAAGTGAATTGCCGCTAGAGAAGAAAAAACGAATCCTCGAAAAACTCAATCAGGGTGTGATTTTTGAAAAATTCCTGCACACCAAATTTATCGGTCAAAAGCGTTTTTCGCTCGAAGGTGGCGAAAGTACGATTGCAGCATTGGACGCTATTATTACTGAGGCTGCTGACCATGAAGTGAAGGAAGTTGTGATGGGAATGGCCCATAGAGGTCGTCTGAATATTCTGGCCAATATCCTTCAAAAGACCTATGAGCAGATTTTTACAGAGTTTGAGGGCAATGCACCCAATGATTCTACAATGGGAAGTGGGGATGTTAAATACCATTTAGGTTTTCGCAGTGATGTCAGTACCCTCAATGGCAAAAGTATCAATTTACAATTAACCCCTAATCCATCCCATCTCGAAGCAGTGAATCCACTCGTACAAGGATTTGCCCGGGCTAAGGCGGATACCTTATATCAAAGTGATTTCGACCGCATTCTACCTATTTTAATTCATGGAGATGCTTCAGTAGCCGGACAAGGAATTGTCTATGAGGTTTTACAAATGAGCGATTTAAGGGGATATTATACAGGTGGTACCATTCATTTCGTGATCAATAATCAAATTGGATTTACAACTAATGTTGATGATGCCCGCAGTGCAGATTATTGTACCAGCGTTGCCAGCATGGTTCAGGCGCCCGTTTTTCATGTGAATGGGGATGACCCGGAAGCCGTGGTGAAAATCGCTGAATTGGCCCTGAAGTTCAGACAAAAATTTAACCGGGATGTGTTTATAGATATGGTTTGTTATCGTAAACATGGCCATAACGAAGGAGATGATCCTAAATTTACGCAGCCTGATTTATACAATATCATCGATAAACATCCGAATCCCCGTGAAATATATATCCAAAAACTGGAGCAAAGAGGTGATTTGGACGGTGTTTTAGCGAAGGAAATGGAAAAGGTGTTCTGGAAAGATTTGCAGGATCGTTTGGATGAAGTGAAACAAAAACCATTGCCTTATACCCGTCAGGAACCGGAAGTGGCCTGGGCTAACTTACGCCGCTCTGAAGAAAAGGACTTTGAGAAATCACCTGTAACTGCGATCAGTGCAGAGTCATTTGATAAGGTTTTTCAAGGGATGATGAGAATACCGGAGGGATTTACACCCTTAAGAAAAGTACAGAAATTGCTGGATGATAAAGTCAAACTCTTTCAAGAGAAAAAGGAATTGGACTGGGCTAGTGGAGAATTATTGGCATATGGGTCCTTGTTGCTTGAAGGTCATGATGTTCGGATTTCCGGTCAGGATGTCGAAAGAGGCACTTTTTCGCATCGTCATGCTGTGATTAGTGACGAAAAAAATAATCAGAAATACAACCGACTGAGTCAATTAGATGCTTCACAGGCCAACTTTAGAATTTATAATTCCTTACTGAGCGAGTATGCCGTTATGGGTTTCGAATATGGTTATGCCATGGCGAATCCTAATTGTTTGGTGATTTGGGAAGCCCAGTTTGGCGATTTTTGTAACGGGGCTCAAACCATTATTGACCAGTTTTTATGTAGTGCCGAAACGAAATGGGGTAAAATGAACGGCCTTGTTTT
The DNA here is from genome assembly GCA_016715505.1 of Bacteroidota bacterium. GTDB lineage: Bacteria > Bacteroidota > Bacteroidia > Chitinophagales > Chitinophagaceae > OLB11. The sequence continues at coordinate 9,536 of JADJZY010000013.1, read as the reverse complement.
GTTATTGCCGCATGGTTATGAAGGTCAGGGGCCGGAACATTCCAGTGCCCGTATGGAAAGGTTCTTACAATTATGTGCCGAAAACAATATGTTTATCACAAATTGTACAACAGCAGCCAATTTTTTCCATGCTTTGCGACGTCAGGTCCATCTGGAATTCCGAAAACCAATGATTAATTTCTCCCCCAAGGCTAATCTTCGATTATCGAAAGCTTACAGTAAACAAGAGGCATTCATGAATGGAGGATTCAAGGAATTAATCGATGATGAAGCTGTCACGGATATCAAGACCATTAAAAGGGTTTTACTTTGTTCCGGTAAAGTTTATTACGATTTATTGGATTATAAGGAAAGTCAACAAAGAAATGATGTGGCTATTGTGCGTTTAGAACAGATCTATCCACTTCCTATGACCCAACTCTTACATTTATACAACAATAAGTATAAAGGTTGTCAATGGGTATGGGTGCAGGAAGAACCCCGCAATATGGGAGCAGCTTCATTTCTAAAAATGAATATCGATGAAAAGCAATTGAATTTGGCTTATCTCACTCGTTCAGCGAGCGCTTCTACTGCTACTGGTTATGCCAAACAACATGGTGTTGAACAACAGGCACTGGTGGAAGCTGCATTCAAGTTATAAGTCTGATGCTCCTCTGAATTGAATGCCCGTTAAAGAATATTCGGGTATTATGAATTCTTTAAAAGACAGAAAGTGACATTTTCGCACTAAAATTGTAATTTTGTCACTATGCTTAATGATCAGGAATTACAATCCATCAAGAATCGATTTGGGATTATCGGGAATGATTCAGCATTGAATTATGCACTCTTAGTTGCTGCCCAGGTTGCACCCACTGATTTAACCGTTTTGATACAAGGAGAGAGTGGAGTCGGTAAAGAAATATTTTCACAAATCATTCATTATCAAAGCAATAGGAAGCACAATTCATTTATTGCTATAAACTGTGGCGCCATCCCGGAAGGCACTATCGACTCCGAATTATTTGGTCATGAAAAGGGTTCATTTACCAGTGCCAGTGAAAGTAGAAAGGGTTATTTTGAAACGGTTAATGGGGGAACTATTTTTTTGGATGAGATCGGGGAGATGCCCATTGGAACACAAGCCAGATTATTAAGGGTATTGGAAACCGGTGAGTATATTCGGGTAGGGTCATCAAAAGTTCAAAAAACCAATGTACGGGTCATTGCAGCCACCAATAAGGACCTGCTGGAATTGGTCAACCATGGGAAATTCCGCGAAGATCTTTATTATCGATTGAGTACTGTGCCAATACGAGTCGCAGCCTTGCGCGAAAGGCGGGATGATATTCCTGTGCTTTTCAGGAAGTTTTGTGTGGATTTTGGCGACAAGTATAAAACCGCACCGATTCAACTCAATGATGAAGCTCGGCAAATTCTGATGAATTATAATTGGCCGGGAAATATTCGGGAATTAAAAAATATGGCGGAACAAATTTCCGTTTTAGCGCCTCATAAGCTGGTTACGGCTGAAGAATTTAAATACTTTTTGCCCGCCAATCCACAGGAACGACTTCCAGCTTTGAGCGGATCTGTTTCTGGTCAAAATGATTTTGCATCCGAGCGAGATATCCTTTATAAGTTGTTTTTCGACATGAAAAAGGATGTCAATGAGCTCAAGAAGATGTTTTATGATATGATACAGAACCCGGGTACAGCCCAGATGTATGCCGAACAGCTGAATATCAACGATCAGAATAATTTGATGCCGTTTGCCAACGAAATTGGAGCCAGGGTGAGTAATAAACCGATTATCCTTTCACAACCGGAATCGCATCATATGGAAACCGTTCATCAGGTGGAAGAAGTGTTAAATCTGGCCGATAAAGAAAAAGAGTTTATTGTAAAAGCACTTAAGAAACATCGAGGCAGGCGCCGGGATGCTGCACTTGAACTGGGAATTTCTGAAAGAACCCTCTACCGTAAAATTAAAGAATATGATATTGAGGAATAAATGGACGATTCTCATGGCCGTAATGATTGGGTTCTCATTCTTTACGGCTTGCGGTGTATACAGTTTTACAGGTGCTGCCATTGAAGGAAAGACCATCAATGTGCACTTCATTGAAAACAATGCCCGAATTGTAGCGCCCTCATTGAGTCCCACATTTACCGATAAATTGCGACAACGAATTATTTCTCAAACCTCTCTTTCGCAGCTGAATTCAGATAAAACTGACTATGATTTGAGCGGTAGTATAACAGCCTATGAGGTGAGTGTGGCTGCCCTCACGGGAACGGAAACCAGTGCCAAAAACCGTTTAACCGTGACTGTAAATATTGTTTTTGTCAATCGCATAAATGAAAAACAAGGCTTCACACAATCTTTTTCACGTTTTGCCGACTTTGGATCCAATCAGAATGTTCAAACGGTAGAAGCTGCCCTCATTGAGGATATTTCGACGCAATTGGCCGATGATATTTTTAACCGCGCTTTCGTGAATTGGTAATCTATCCACTGAATCAGGATTAATCGTGAGTTTTTCCGATTTTTAAAATATTTGCCCTACATTTGCAGCCCTGTTAATGCGTGGGTATGAAACATAGCCGGGAGTTTGAAATCGCTTTTGTGGGATTAAAACCCGGAATCCATGTTTTTGAATACAACATTGACAGCCAGTTCTTTGATCGTTTTGGGGAGGTCGAATTTGCCAATCCGCATCTGAATATCCAGTTAACCCTGGATAAGAAGTCTGGTATCTTTTTATTACACTTTAATATCAATGGCAAGGTTTCATTGCCTTGCGATCGATGTGGGGATGATTTTGAACTGAATATCTGGGATGAATTTGATCTGGTAGTGAAACAAATCGACGACGAGTTGGTGGCCGAAAAATCGGAAGCAGATGCAGAGGTCGCCTATATCGGACGCTCGGAAAGCTTACTGGAAGTCAGTACCTGGATTTATGAATTTGTTTTACTAAGTATTCCAATGCAACATATTCATCCGGACAATGAAAACGGAGAAAGTACTTGTAATCCGGAAGCACTCAAATACCTGACCCAACCCGAATCATCAATTAGCCAGGACTGGAAAGAACAACTTGAACAATTGCAAAATAAAAAAAATAAAAACTAAGCGATATGCCAAATCCTAAACGCAGACACTCGCAGCAAAGAAGTGCAAAACGCCGTACTCACTATAAGGCCAGCGTAGAAACTTTAAGCATCGACAAAACAACCGGTGAAACGCATATGAGGCATCGTGCACACTGGGTAGAAAATAAATTATTCTACAAAGGTCGTGTGGTGATCGAAAAAGCCGTGAAAGAAGAACCGCAGGAACCTGAGTCCGAAGCTTAATCTACAAAACCTTATGGGTATGCGATTAGGTCTTGACATCATGGGTGGAGATTTTGCACCTGAACAAAGTTGTTTGGGTGCTTCGTCGTTTCTGGAAAAGTATCCGGTCACTCATTTGGTCTTATTGGGTGATCAAGCTGCCATTCAGGAACAAATGAAAGGCAACAAGGATGCTTATACCATCGTTGATGCACCTGAAGTGATCGGTATGCATGAACATCCGACCAAAGCAATGAAAGAAAAACAGCGATCATCTTTGGTCGTCGGTTTTCAATTATTGGCTCAAGGGGAGATAGATGCATTTGTTAGTGCAGGAAATACCGGTGTTATGCTGGTTGGAGCAGCCCATATTATCAAACCTATAGAAGGTGTTTTAAGACCAACCATTCCAACCCTCGTTCCGCATATTGAAGACGGTTACAGTCTGATGTTGGATGTGGGAATCAATGCCGATTGTAAGCCTGAGCATCTCAATCAGTTTGCAACCTTGGGTTCTTTATATGCTAAAGATATCCTGGGCGTTGATAAGCCACGTGTCGCCCTCCTGAATATTGGCGAAGAAGAAACCAAAGGCAATATTTTGGCACAGGCAACCTATCCGTTATTAAAAGCCAACTCATCCATCCATTTTACCGGCAATATTGAGGGCAGGGATATTCTCACCAATGCCTGCGATGTGATTGTTTGTGATGGTTTCACAGGAAATATTTTACTCAAATTAGCGGAGTCCCTGTATGATGTAGTGAAAATCCGACGAAATATACAGGACGACTTTTTGGCTAAATTCAACCATCAGTTATACGGTGGTGTTCCGGTTTTGGGCGTGAACAAACCCGTAGTCGTCGGACATGGGATTTCCAATGCAGATTCCTTTGTGGGAATGTTGGAAGTTGCCCGCAAAATGGTTCAAACGGATATGCTGGGGCATGTTCGTTCCCTCTTATAATTTATTTTTATCATCAATCTTATTGTGCTGTAAATAAATGGTTTATGTATACGTATTTGTATATATAAATTTAAAAGATTGTTGTACGCACAACTTATACACCTTGGCATGTTTTCTGTGATTTCCTTAACATCGAATGATTCAATATTATTCGTCTTTATGTGTTAATAGGAAAATAGAAGGAATGAAAACAGTTTTTGAAAACGGTTCTACCACCGATATATATGACGCTGACCAACTCATTTATAATCACCTTGTTACTTTTGTTTTTGGATGAGGGGTTCAAACATCTGGGCTGGGTAACAGATCCTTTCAGCTGGCTTATGTTTTGTGTCTATATGGCCATCATTTTCCCTTCGCAATATTTGCTGAGTAAGTTTTTATTTCAATCGGTATCCGGCTATAAAAAAATAGCATTGGTTTCAATTCTTGGATTTCCTTTAACCCTTTTTGCCTTTTGGTTATTGTTTAAGAAAATGAATTAAAAGTATCAGACCGTTTTACCTTTCAACGCGGCTGCTACAGCTTCATCCATCACCCGTTCAGCATATGGCCTGCTGAGGGAATTCAGGCTTTCCATTTCTTGTTGAATCAATTGTTTATCATCGCCATTCATCACTTCCTGTAATTTTTGAATTTGCAATTCGGTGGCGTTCATTTCTGATTCTTCCAGGAAGCGACTATTTTTTCGAATAAAATTTGTGGTAAACAGCACCATTTGTTCGGCTTCCGTTTTAGTTTCAATCAATGAACGTTGCTGAATATCTTCCTTGGCATGGGTGATAGAATCCATCAGCATTCTTTCGACTTCGGCATCATCCAATCCATAACTGGGTGTTATTTCAATACTTTGTTCAATCTGACTCCTGAGCTCTTTGGCCTTCACTTGCAAAATACCATCCGCGTTCACTAAAAATTGAATATCCACTTTAGGGAGTCCGGCGGGCATGGACGGAATGCCTTCCAGATTAAAGGATGCTAGTTTTCGATTGTCTTTGACCTGATCCCGTTCACCCTGATAAACCGTGATTCTGATTCCACTTTGCCCATCTCTTTGTGTCGTGTATTGACGACCAGCTTTTGATGGAACCTTGCTGTTTCGGGGTATTAAGACGTCCATTAAACCTCCCATGGTTTCAATCCCTAAACTCAAAGGGGTAACATCGAGGAGTAATAAGTCTTTGTTGTTTCCGGAAAGAATGTCTGCTTGTACAGCGGCACCCAATGCAACCACCTCATCGGGGTTTAGGCTATCGTGTAATGTTTTACCGAAAAATTGACTAACCGCTTTTTTTACCACTGGCATCCGGGTACTTCCGCCGACCATGATAATTTCATCGAGTTCATCTTTGGTTTTTCCGCTGTCTTTGAGCGCCTGCATACAGCTTTGAAGGGTCTTATGAATGAGGGGTTGCACCAATTGTTCAAAAGTGTTTTGATCCAGGGTTAATTTTCGGCCTTCCCATTCCGTTTCAAATTGCGTGTTCGAGGAAAGATGTTTTTTGGCGGTCAAAGCCAAAGCCTCCAGTTGTTGTGTGCGATTCATATCGACATGGGCGGCATTTAATTCCAAACATTCTAAAAAATACCGATAAATGAGTTGATCGAAGTCATCACCGCCTAAATGGGTGTCACCATGGGTACTCAGAACTTCAAAAATGCCATCAGAAATCTGTAATATGGAGATATCAAAAGTGCCTCCGCCCAAATCGTAAACGGCAATTAATTTGCTTTCATCCCTCGAAATCCCCATTCCATAGGCCAAACTTGCCGCTGTTGGTTCATTTACAATGCGTAAGACATCCAAACCTGCCAATTTTCCTGCGTCACGAGTAGCTTGTCGCTGGGTATCATTAAAATATGCGGGAACTGTAACGACACACTTTTGTACCGGCATTTTCAGCAAATGTTCAGCTCGATGCTTTAATTCCTGCAAAATCCAGGATGAAATTTCTACGGCGTTGTAAGTGCTTCCATCCACCTGAATTCCAACGGGTTTTTCAGGCCCCTGGTCGATCAATTTAAAATGGGTTGACTCCTGAATATCATGAAAGGCCTTACCCATCAATCGTTTAACACTTTTAATGGTTCTTTCGGGATGGCTCACTAAATAGGGGAGTGCGGCCTGACCAATGACCCGTTCACCATGTTCTCCAATATAAACCACCGAAGGGACCAAAGTGCTTTGATCAACCTCTTTCAGGATATAAGGTTTTTTGTCTTCAGGGTGCATAAAGGCGACCAAACTATTCGTGGTGCCCAAATCAATTCCTACAATCGCTTCAGCCTGTTGCACGGTTCCGGTAGCAATATTGATGGATATTTTTGCCATAGGCCGCAAAAGTAAGTACTAGCGGGTATTGTTTGAAAATACTTCTGGATATGGTGCATAGATTACAAACTTTGAAAGAAAGAAGTCGAATGAATAATTAGTATTCTATCCGGGGAAATACATTTTGAGATGCCGATGATCATATGGTATTTATGCGAGAATAGATTCAAACTTGAAAGGAGAAAAAAGGATAATGGTCAAATCAGAAGATTGATACACGGAAATATAATCGGAATAATTCTGAGTTATAAAACCGTTCAGAATTTGGAACTCCCGGGATTCGTAGAACCTGAGCGTAAGATGACAGGCTTATTCAGATAAAACTAAACGATAGAACTCAATTAAATAAATAATTTATTAAAAGAATATAAAGCATTAAAACAATAAGTTAGAATTGATATAATATAATTTATTCAATATATGTCAACCTTACTTAACCAATATTATTCTCAAGGTGCAAAGTAATTAGGAGTGGGAAAAAAAAGCAAAAGTATTTTTATATTATAATAAAATGCATATAAATAAAAATGAAATAAATGTTCAAAAAATTTGCATAAATCAGAAATAAAGTAAACATTTGCAAAAAATTTAATGTATGTCTAATTTACGCTTCAACGCCATTCAGGCGCTCTCCGAAAATGCACAAGATGTGCGCAGTTATGATGGAAACAAAGTAACTTCCTTTTTCGCAAGCCATGTTTTTACCGGCAAAGTGCAACGGGAATACCTGAGCGATGAGGCGTATAAAAGCCTGGTCAATTCCATTAAATCCGGTAGTAAAATAGATCGCCGCATGGCTGACCAAATTTCCAGTGGCATGAAAGCATGGGCTATGGATCGTGGGGTAACCCATTTTACCCATTGGTTTCAACCTTTAACCGGGGCGACTGCCGAAAAACATGATTCCTTTTTTACTATTAAAAGTGATGGCTCAGCTTTGGAATTATTCGACGGGGATGCTTTAACCCAGCAAGAACCCGATGCATCCAGTTTTCCGAACGGTGGAATCAGGGCCACTTTTGAATCCAGAGGTTATACGGCCTGGGATCCAACATCACCGGCTTTCATCATTGAACAAGCCCATGGTAAAACCCTATGTATTCCAACCATCTTTATCTCTTATTCAGGGGAGTCGCTCGATACAAAAACACCTTTGTTAAAAGCACTTGACCTGATCAATAAGGCCGCATTGGATGTTTGCCACCTGTTTGATAAAAATATTTCCCGTGTAACGCCTACCTTAGGTTGGGAGCAGGAATATTTCGTGATCGAAGAATCTCTGGCAAATGCCCGCCCCGATATTTTGGCGACAGGAAGAACCTTGTATGGTCATACCCCTGCAAAAGGTCAACAATTGGAAGACCATTATTTTGGTGCAATTCCTGACCGCGTGTTTGCCTATATGCAAGATTTCGAGCAGGAAGCTTATAAATTAGGCATTCCATTACGCACCCGACACAATGAAGTGGCCCCTTCACAATTTGAATGTGCACCTATTTTCGAAGAGGTAAATATTGCAGTCGATCATAATTCACTTCGATGGATGTGATGCAGAAAGTGGCGAAGCGTCATAAACTCAAGGTTCTTTTACATGAAAAACCTTTTGCTGGTGTAAACGGAAGTGGTAAACATAATAATTGGAGCCTTGCTACCGATACCGGCATCAATTTACTTGCTCCGGGCAAAACCTTACGCACGAATCTGATGTTCTTGACCTTCTTTGTGAATGTTTTGAAGGCTGTTCATACCCATGCAGATTTGTTAAGAGCCAGTATCGCTTCTTCAAACAACGATCATCGCCTGGGTGCCAACGAAGCACCGCCGGCTATTATTTCGGTATTTGTCGGAAAATATTTGTCAGAAGTATTGGATGAAGTTGAACAACGTGTGACCGGTAAGTTCACCGAACAAGATGAAGTGATTTTGAAGATGGATATTCATAAAAATATTCCTGAATTGTTGATGGATAATACAGATCGTAACCGTACAAGTCCATTTGCATTTACCGGCAATAAATTTGAATTCCGGGCGGTGGGTTCAACGGCCAATTGTGCCTGGCCAATGACCATTTTAAACACGATTATGGCTGATACCCTGATTCAGTTCAGGAAGGAAGTAGAATCACTGATGGAAAAAGGTGAGAAAAAAGAAATTGCGATTCTGCATGTGATTCGTCAATATATCGCCGAAAGTAAAGCCATTCGTTTTGAAGGAGATAATTACAGCGAAGCTTGGGCACAGGAAGCAGCTAAACGTGGATTGAATAATTTTAAAGATACACCGCGTGCTTTGGATGTATTTAGTAAAAAAGAAACTTTATCGCTGTTTGCCGAACATAAAATATTTAACCATGTCGAAATGGAAGCTCGCCATGAAATCATGTTGGAAGAATATGTGAAAAAGGTACAGATTGAAGCTCGTATGATGGGATATCTGGCTAGTAATTCAATACTTCCGGCAGCTATTTCCTATCAAAATCGTCTTGTAGAAAATATTAAAGGCTTGAAGGAAATCGGATTAAACGAAGAAACCTGGCGTTCTCAAAAAGAAATTGTGGAAGTTTTGAGTAAACATATCAATGCAGTGAGCGATCATGTAGAAGCCATGATTAATGAGCGCAAGGTGGCCAATAATTTGGAAAGCATGCACGCCAGGGCTATTGCATATTGTGATAAAGTAAAACCTTACTTCGATGTCATCCGATATCATGCCGATAAACTTGAGTTAATTGTCGATGATAAATTGTGGGTTTTGCCAAAATATCGTGAGATGCTCTTTTTGCGTTAATTAAGAACAACGGTCCCTCAATCATTCATGACATATATCCTCCGGTCTTTCAATTTAGATCGGAGGATTTTTTGATGAAAGGGTTTTATATTTCGGATGGAGTACTCTGAAAGGGTGTTTTTGAAT
>JADJZY010000012.1 GCA_016715505.1 Bacteroidota bacterium | reverse complement strand
CGACCACCCCATTGAACAAGTTGAAGAATTAAATATTCAACTGCTCAGTATGGACGGAAAAGTGATTTATCAGGAAATAGTATCCAACTACCAGGGACATCATGCCTTGCAATTGAGCAAATTACCTTTAGGAGTCTATCTGTTGCGATTACAGTCAGCGCACGAAACGATACATATTCCAATTCGATTACAAAATTAGGATATCAGAATCCTGAATATTATGGGCCGTATTAAACCAATTGAATGGGTTTAATACGGCTTTTTCAATTACTTTTCTGGTCGATTAAGGGCAATCAGTTTAGGATTGTGACACCATAGAATGAAATCGATTCATTCAAGGTATTAAAACAAATTATACGCAAGTCGCACAAAAGCAAAAGGGAGTCCAAAATTCTTGCTTAACTTTGCCAAAAATTTGACCATGAGTAACGGACATTTCCATTTTCCCCAGCCAAAAAACGAAACCGTATTACAGTTTGCACCCGGCAGCAAAGAAAAAGAGCAACTCAAAAAAGCATTGGCCAGTGCAAAGAAAAAGAAACTGGATATTCCGATGTACATAGGCTCTGAAGAAGTTCGGACCGGTAAGAAATTTGAAATTCGCCCACCTCATGAAACCAAACATGTATTGGGTCATTTTCATCAAGGCGAAGAAAAACATGTGAAAGAAGCGATTAACGCCGCCCTGAAAGCACAGGAGAAATGGTCGCAAATGCCTTGGGTACAGCGCGCTTCCATCTTTTTAAAAGCAGCTGATTTATTGGCTACAAAATATCGATATGAGATGTTGGCGGCCACCATGCTCGGACAAAGTAAAAATCCTTTTCAGGCTGAAATTGATAGCACTTGTGAACTCATCGACTTTTTGCGCTTTAATGTGCATTTCCTGAATGAAATTTATCAGCAACAACCTATATCCGGCGAGGGTATGTATAACAGGGTGGAATACCGTCCTTTGGAGGGATTTGTGCTTGCAGTAACACCATTTAATTTTACGGCCATCGGTGGTAATTTACCAACATCTGCTGCGATGTGTGGCAATGTGGTGGTTTGGAAGCCTGCCAATACGCAAATTTACTCAGCCAATTTATTCATGCAGATTTTGCGGGAAGCCGGCTTACCGGACGGTGTGATTAATCTGGTATATGTGAGTGGACCTACTGTGGGTAAGGTTTGTTTTTCGCACCGTGATTTTGCAGGTGTTCATTTTACCGGAAGTACGGGCGTATTTCAGGAAATGTGGAAACAAATCGGCAACAATATTGCTCAATACAGAACTTACCCACGCATTGTTGGCGAAACAGGTGGTAAAGATTTTGTATTGGTTCATCCGAGTGCACATGCCGATGCGGTAGTAGCTGCTTTGGCCAGAGGCGCCTTTGAATATCAAGGACAAAAATGTTCGGCTGCATCCAGGGCATATTTACCGGATAATTTGGCCGCCGAAATCAAGAAAAAATTGGTCGCTGAAGTGAAGACCATGAAAATGGGAAGTACTGAAAACTTCAGCAATTTTGTGAATGCCGTGATTGATGAAAAAGCCTTTAATACCATCAAAAAATATATTGATGGGGCTAAAAAAGATAAGCGCTGTAAGATATTGGTAGGTGGTAAATGTGATGCATCGAAAGGTTGGTTTATTGAACCAACGATCATCGAAACCACCGACCCGAAATATACCACCATGTGTGAAGAAATATTCGGACCCGTGTTAACCATTTACACCTATGCTGAAAAAGATTTCGACAAGGCTTGTGAATTGGTTGATTCAACATCTGATTATGCCTTAACCGGTGCTGTGTTTAGTCAGGATCGATATGAACTCGAAAAAGCAATGCGAAAATTGACCCATGCTGCGGGTAATTTTTATATCAACGACAAACCTACAGGTGCGGTGGTTGGCCAACAGCCTTTTGGCGGTGGTCGGGCCAGCGGTACCAACGACAAAGCCGGATCGATGTTGAATTTATACCGATGGTTAAGTGCTCGAACAATTAAGGAAACCTTTAATCCGCCTGTTGATTACCGATATCCGTTTTTATCGCAAGCATAGAACATACTTGTTGTTCAGGCTGCATGAAAGAATGCCTTGACATTTTTGGTTAAAAAGCAAAAACTGACTTATTTTTGCGCCACTGGTTCCGTAGTTCAATTGGATAGAATATCAGATTTCGGCTCTGAGGGTTGAGGGTTCGAATCCTTCCGGGATCACTAAAAATCAGCGTGAGAATGAGAGCGAAGAGCGAAGCTCCCGAACAAGTTCCCACGCTGATTTTTTTCTTTGCGCTCACTCTGTTTCTCATTCTCTGTGATTTTAAGGTTGGAAAACCTACGCCGGTCACTAGACACCGGGAAGAGCGAAGCCCAACAGCCCCGCTGATTTTCGCTCACCTGTTTCTCATTCTCTGTGATTTCAGGGTTGGAAAACCCTACGCTAGCAGTCACTAGACACTCAGCGTGAGAATGAGCGCGAAGAGCGAAGCTCCCGAACAAGTTCCCACGCTGATTTTTTTCTTTGCGCTCACTCTGTTTCTCATTCTCTGTGATTTTAAGGTTGGAAAACCCTACGCTAGCAGTCACTAGACACTCAGCGTGAGAATGAGTTGGAAAACAGTATGAAAGTTTCGAATGAGCATTCTCTTTTTTTATTCATTCTCATTTTCCTTACTCATATTCATTCTGGATCAATAGCATATTTCCAAAAAGCATTCACCAGAGATTCAGAATCTTTGGCTACTCAGAAATACTGCATCTTCTGTGTTGCAGACAAATCGAAGTATATTCAATCAGCTTCATGAACCGCGACTTGAATCTTCAGCACTTCTGATTTATTCAGGAAGCCTTATGAACATTAGTATTCGTCATTGCCGATTTTTCCTAGAAGTAACCTATTTTCGATGTTCTGATGCCACTTAGTAATCATCGATATTTTATTATCAATAAGCCTTACAACATGGTAATTTGTAAGTCCTGATGACGTTCAATTACTTCATCAAATTGATTTCGATTTTCCCGAAGGAACCCACGCTATTGGTCGATTGGATAAAAACTCAGAAGGGCTATTACTCCTGACGACCAACAAAAAAGTAACAAAACTTTTATTTGAAAGTAAAATACCCCACAAACGAACCTATTTAGTGCAGGTACTTCATCGGGTTACGGAGGAATCCCTTCAAAAAATAAGAAATGGTATTCCCATGCATATAAAAGGAAACAAATATTGGACAACCACCCCATGCGAAGTTGAGATTGTTGATAAACCCTTGGATCTCTTCTCTAAGCATCTTGAAATAGAATCTTTTATCCCGCACACCTGGTTACAAATTACTTTGACAGAAGGGAAATTTCATCAGGTTCGTAAAATGGTACGAGCTATCGGACACAAATGTAAACGCCTCATTCGTTTGTCCATTGAAGATTTAGTGCTCGGCGATTTACAACCGAACAAGGCCAAAGAATTGAATGAAAAGCATTTCTTTGAATTGTTAAGGATTACTGACTATTAAACTTCAAGGTTAAAATTTCAAAGCCATATGGATGATATCCGAATTTAGATAAGCCGGAGTTTTAATTTTTTTTGATTCGTTTTTACAGATGCCTATAACCAACTTCATAATTTGGGTTGAAGTGTTAGCAATTTATTCAGGAAGCACTATTTGATTAATTGATAGGTTTTTGTCTGCGACTGATCATTGGATAACGTTAAAAAATAAAGCCCCTGATGAAGCATGGAAGTGTTCAAAGGCAAGTTTGACTTCAGGTTGAACTCTTTGATTACTACCCTACCGTAAATATCTATGATGCTTGCAGATAAATTGTTTTCATCATGTTTTATGAATACGGCATCCTGAATAAAAGTTGGATAAACAACAACATTCCGGAAAGCATCTTCAATTTCAGGTACAGAAACACTTGAACCAAACGGTACAAATCGAAATACCTGACCATCTGCGGGCAATCCCGAAAATCCAAAATTAGCCGGTGGATTATTTAGATAATCGATTGGAGAATTGGAGTTTACAGCACTAGCCGTCCCACTATTTCCAGTGATGTAGGTGCAAGTATCTAAAATAATAGAAAGTGTACCAATGTTGACAGTTGTTTTGTACAATAAATTGATATAAGGTCCGTTTCTCCCATCAAAACTCAAGGGTATATTTGCTACGTTGGATGCCCCGTATCTATATTCGATGATATTTGTAGATTCATTTAACCATATTTGAAAATTAATAAAATCATTTGTCGTTATATCATTGTAAAATCCTGCATTTCTAAACTCAATTTTACAAATACGACTTCCAGCGACTCCTTTAGTCAAATATGAAATTGGCGAAACAGCCGCAGATGAATTATTAAAACCTCGATCAGTCATATCCGCTTCGTAGGGCATCATGGAACGAATAGGGTTATCTGTAGAAGAGTTAAAATCTTGAGGCGCATATAATATTCCATCCGTATCAATGACGATAGAATCAATATTCCTATTTCCCAATGCCCATTTAAAATTAAACCCCAAGGGAATGGTCATTAATGTATCATCCCACCTCTTACCAAAAGTCAAATTTATTGAACCTGTTAAATTGGAGTAGGTCGCAGAACTTTTTGAAAAAGTATATGGGTACATAACCTGAGACTCGACACCTAAAGCTGAAAGTAGTAATAAAAGTAACCATGTATTTCTTTTCATAAATTTTATTTGATTTTCTAAATGTGAATGAAAAATCGTGACTTAATTGAACTAATTTAATATCCGAAACCTTTTAATTGATAAGTGCGGGAAATGTGATAAAAGTGTAAATCATAAGCGTTATGCAACATCATTCAATATCACAAAAAATATTCTTCATCTGTGCCTATAAAAAGCCTCACTTATTTCATTGCAGCTATCAACTATTCATTCCCGGGCAGGCCCATCTATTTACGAACAACGGTTTCCAAATGCTCTTAGTCAAAGGTTTAAACAAGATAAATTATCTTATTCTCCGACGCTATTTATGATTTTACATGATTTCAAAGTCGGAAAACCCTATGATTGTAGTCACTAAAAACTCAGGGTTGGGGTGATAGTGAAGCGCGAATATTTTAAATCAGTAAAGTGTAATATAATGAAAGGAATTGGGGAAGCACAAAAACCAAAGCCAATTCATCTTAATCAGAAAATTCGAAATATGTTACACAAAATTCCCTTTCAGACCATTGACTGGACTTCTATTGAAAAGGAAACTTATCCTGGTGAAACCGGAAGTGCAAACTGGCAAAGCATTCAATTCGGAGGTATCCGGGTGCGTTTGGTGGAATATTCAAAGGATTATTGCGCAGATCACTGGTGTCAAAAAGGCCATATTGTTCATTGCCTGGAAGGAGAATTTATCACTGAACTCGAGAGTGGTGAAAAAATTCGATTATCAAAAGATGAAACATATATCGTTTCCGATGATTGTAGTTCTCATCGTTCATTCTCTGCCTCTGGCGTTAAACTACTCATTATTGATGGCGATTTTGAAGTAGGCTTTCAATTCAAACTGGATACCGACTCACTTCATAAATCCCCGGAAAAAGGTATTTACGCCCGGTGGCTATTTCTTCACATTCAAATCGGGTGCGTCTTTTATGAAGTACCCGAAATGTTCGACCATCATGGGTTTGAAAGACTTCATTTCCCTTGAGGTGTTCTATTAAAATTTGATTTTCTTTTTGATCGTAACGGTGTAAGACCTTAAACAAAGCAGGATCGCTACAGGTGCTTGCTGCCAATTGATTCATCGATTGATTGAGCGCTTCTTCGATATCCTTAGGAAAAATTTTGTTGGCCAAAAAGTCACTTAACAATCCTGCAAATGCATGCTTCCATTCAAGGCCATGGGGCTTTACCCGATTCCGGTATTGTTCCCAAACCAACATATGGGCTATTTCATGTAACAGGGTGATTAAAAAATGATAGGAATTTAAATTTCCATTCACCGAAATAGTATGTCGCCCATGTCCGGGTGAAGGTCGAAAATCGCCTAATACGCTGCGTCGTTCTTTTTTAATTTTTAAATGGAGCGGGTATCGGTGCATGAGATTAGCAACTGCATCAAAACAACCCTCCGGTAAAAATGTTCGAATAGCATCTAATGGATGTTCTTTGAGCGCCATATTCGTTTTATGCTATCAGGGCGTTTTTTATCAGCACCAATTTGCGCATCAGTTCATCCATATCTTTCAGGTTCAACATATTTGCGCCATCGCTTAAAGCTTTGCTGGGATCCGGATGGGTTTCAATAAACAAACCATCCGCTCCGGCTGCTATTCCGCACTTTGCGATGGTTTCGATTAACTCAGGTCGGCCACCGGTAACACCGTTGCTCTGATTGGGCTGTTGTAAGGCATGGGTGCAATCCATGATGCATGGCTTACCAAATTGCTTCATGATCGGAAAGGATCGAAAATCGACCACCAAATCCTGATAACCGAAAGTGGTTCCCCTTTCAGTAACCATTACATTTTCGTTGCCTGTACTACGCACTTTATCAATGGCAAATTGCATACTTTCAGGTGATAAAAACTGGCCTTTTTTGATATTCACAATTTTTCCTGTTTGCCCTGCCGCCAGCAATAAACTGGTTTGCCGGCAAAGAAAAGCCGGAATTTGTAGCACGTCTACATATTGAGCCGCTATTTGCGCTTCTTCATCAGCATGAATATCTGTAACTAAAGGTAATTGATACTGTGCCCCGGTTTCTGCCAATATGGACAAAGCTTCTTGCTGACCAATTCCGCTAAATGAATGCACACTGCTGCGGTTGGCTTTGGTATAACTAGCCTTGAAAATAAGTGGAATCTGATGCTTTTCACTGATTCGTTTTAGCTCTGTGGCGGTTTCCTCCATCACCGTCTTGTTCTCAACCACACAAGGACCAGCCAATAAAAAGAATTGTTTTTTCGTGTCAAAGCCTGGGAATAATTGATTCAAAAAATGCATGCTGCAAAGTAAAACCAAATGCTCCAATTGCCGCAGGTATTTCAGTTTTCAATATCATTTCTTTTTTTTCTGCCTTTCTAAACGGGTGCTTGGTGATGACATATCTTTTCGTCAACCAATGCGTGAAAACCATTAAATTTGAACTTCTATCCCTGAAATGCTTAAAATTGGAATTACCGGCGGAATGGGCAGTGGCAAGACCACTGTTTGTAAGATTTTTCAGTGCCTGAATATTCCGATTTATGATGCTGATCATGAAGCAAAGAATTTATACAACACGGATTTACAACTTCGTGAGGAAGTAATACAAATATTCGGGGCTGATGTATTCACCAATGATCTTTTAAATCATTCTTTATTGGCAGCTAAAATATTTTCCAATCCCGAAAACGACAAGCCCTGAACGCAATTGTTCATCCTCGTGTGCAGGCCCATAGCGCTTCCTGGTTCGAAAAACAGTCAGGCCCTTATGCCATGAAGGAAGCAGCCTTATTGATAGAAAGTGGCGCTTATCTTCAACTGGATCATGTCATCCTCGTTCGTGCCGCACAGGAAACCCGTATTCAACGAGTCATGAAACGCAATCCCAACTGGAATGTGGAGGAAATTCGAAAACGTATGAATGTGCAAATGAGTGATGAAGAAAAAAAACCTTTTTGCCAATTTGAAATAATCAATGAAGAGCCGCATTTACTCATCCCACAAGTGATACGCATTCATCAACAACTATGTCTATGATCAAAAAACTGTATATTCTCTGTTTAGCCTGTTTGCTTTCAATCAGCCTGAAATCGACTGCACAAGCCTTTATATTTTCCGCCCGTTACAGGAAACACCTGGGATACCATTTCGCCGCAATCTTTAGGTTGGTGTGTGAACTATGTAGATAGCATTTATAGTTATCTGAATGCCAATAGCACCAAAGCATTTATTCTCCTGAAAGATGGAAAAATAGTATTGGAAAAATATTTCGGCAGCTTCACTCAGGATAGTCTTTGGTATTGGGCTTCGGCCGGCAAATCGCTCACCGCACTCACGGTGGGCATTGCACAACAAGAAGGGTTGCTCAATATCGACGACAGCACCTCAAGCTACTTAGGCAGTGGATGGACGGTTGCTCCGGCTGCCAAAGAAAAATTAATTAGCATTCGTGATCAGTTAAGCATGACCTCGGGCTTGAATGATACCATAGGTGATCCTCATTGTACCATCGACACTTGCTTAAAATACCTCGCTGATGCAGGCACCCGTTGGGCCTACCACAATGGACCATACACTTTATTGGATGGCGTCATTTCCAATGCCACCGGTATGAGTTTAAATAATTATATCAATCAAAAAATAAAAATCCCAACCGGGATGACAGGACTTTTTGTACCCTCAGGCTTTAATAATGTATTTTATAGTAAAGCCCGCAGTATGGCCCGTTTTGGTTTGCTCATTTTAAACAAAGGCAAATGGGACAACACACCTATTTTGAGCGACACATCCTATTTTTCTCAAATGACCCATTCCTCTCAAAACTTAAATCCTTCTTATGGCTATTTATGGTGGCTAAATGGGCAGAGTAGTTTTATGGCACCCGGCTTGCAATTTAATTTTCCCGGTTGGCTCAATCCTTCCGCACCTCAGGATTTATTGATGGCTTTGGGCAAAAATGGTCAAATGGTGAATGTGGTCCCTTCAAAAAATCTAGTTTATATCAGAATGGGTAATAATCCGGACAACAGCGATGTCCCCATTTTTTTTAATGATACTATTTGGCAAAAACTCAATCTGCTGATGTGTCAACCTAATTCTTTGTCGGCAGAGTCAGCAAAATCCACGATAGAAATTTATCCCAATCCTGCACACAATTTGTTTTTCATCACGTTCTCTAGCGAAGCAAATGAAGTTCGTATTGAGGATTTGATGGGTCGTACAAAGTATCAATCTGCAGTCAATAGCAGCCTACCTCAAAGAATGAGTATTTCAACATTGAACTGGATTCCCGGCATTTATGTGATTCGTATCCGGATTCAAAATAGATGGCTGCATCAAAAAATACATATCCAATAATGCATGAATGCTGTTTGAATGCTTCATGATTCTATTCAAACATTCCCCCTATTTACCTACTCAAAGTCACTTTCCGTCTATTCAGTGCGACGACTCTGAGCACGGTGAATATATTTACTTTTATGTGGATCAGAAATAAGGCTGTGCGAATCACACTGGAACTGGGACTTTGGATACTGTTCTGTAGCATTCCTGTATTATTCATGCCAAAACATTTTGGGCATCGCCCGGAATCGCAGGATATGTTCAGCTATTTTATCAGCTTTTTTATTCTCAAAAATATCAAGTTCGTTTTTCTGTTTTATGTCAACTACAAATGGCTGATCCCCCGTTTTCTAAGTCAGAAAAAGTATTTGCAATATAGCCTGACACTCGCCGCTTGTTTTTTGCTGGTACTAGCCTGGCCTTGGATTATTCATCTTCTGCAACCTCATAAGGGCCCACCTCCGCATTGGCCTCCGCCACACATGCATCCACATCCTGAATCAGGTCCTCATCCGCATCATCGACCCATGTTTAAACCCGATGTGGGTATGCATTTTTTTATGAGCATCATCGTACTTCTGGTTCCTTTATTGATGTATTCTTTCAATAACTGGATTAAAAGTGTATCAGAAAAAAATCAAATGGAACTGCGTTTTCTGAAGTCGCAAATCAACCATCATTTTCTTTTCAATTCCCTCAATACCATATACGCTTTAAGCGAATCCGGAAGTCCGGAAACATCCAAAGCCATCTTTAGTTTATCTACAATGATGCGCTATCTTCTGAGCGATTCTCAATCAGATAAAGTTACGTTGACCAAAGAATTAGAATTAATCTCTCATTATATCGAATTACAACGACTCCGCTTACCGGGCAACATGACACTCAATTTTCAAGTGAAAGGTGATGCTCCGCCCTACCCAATTTCGCCCATGATTTTGATGACATTTATTGAAAATTGTTTTAAACACGGTATTCATACCAACAAACCCGGAGAAATTAATATTGATATCCATTTACTCAACAATAAAATTATTTTAGATACCAAAAATGAGATTCACGCTACGAATCAATCTCTGGATGCCATTGAAGGAATTGGCGTAGAAAATGCCAAACGCAGACTGGCACATGATTACCCGAACAAATATCAACTTCAGCTCAAAGAAGTAGCCCCCTATTTTTATCTCCATCTTGAAATAGATTTAATATGATTTCCTGTATTGCCATTGACGATGAACCCCTTGCTTTGCGTTTATTTGAAACCTATGCGGCTCGTATAGAGCTCCTGCAAGTATTAGGCACATTTACCAATTTACAAGAAGCTCAAACCTGTTTAGACAATCATGATGTGTCGCTGGTATTTCTCGATATTCAAATGCCGGATATAAATGGTCTTGATTTTTTTCGACAACAAAAAGATGATTTACTGGTCATTTTTACGACTGCATTTTCTGAATATGCCATTGAAGGATTTGAGGTGAATGCCCAGGACTATTTATTAAAGCCTTATAATTTTGAACGTTTTGAACAAGCTTGTTTAAAGGTTAAAGATTACCTGGAATACAAGAACAAACAAAAAGATAAATCCCTGCCTTTTATGATGGTAAAGCAAGGTTATGGCTGGGAAAAAGTCATGTTTGATGAAATTCTGTATATCGAAAGTCGGGATGACTATGTTAAAATACTATTGACGAACAACAAACATATCCTGACCAAATCGACCACAAAATCGATGATGGAAAAATTGCCTGGCGATGATTTTGTTCGCGTGCATCGTTCTTATATCATTCAACGTAAAATGATTAAGTCAATACATGCCCGCAAAATTATTCTGAGCAATGATAAGGAAATACCCGTGGGTAGTAATTACAAAGGTTTAATGAATGATACAAACGAAAATTAATGGCTGGCAGGCATTCGACGTGCAAACTTCGATAAAATCAAAGCTTCCATGATCAGAAAAATCAGGTAAACGCCCATTAAAAAAAACAGGTCCGGTTTGTGAAGAGACTTCCCTTGCACCACCAAAAAAATGGCGGCAGCAGCCATGAACATTAAAAATTTCATCGTCGTTGAAAGCAGCATGCCATTCACAAATTTATGGGGGTTTTTATGTTCCATTTTCGAAACCGCCACCCAAAATGAAAACAGGGTAATTAATGCAATGACCAGACTTCCACCTGCAGTAATATTAAAATGGGTCAAGGTTTGGGATTGCATCAACCAGGACAGTGCTAAACAAAGGGATAATAATATCATCCAGGTTAAATAAAATATTTTTTTCATGGTTTCTTCTTTGTGTCTCGGTAAATATTCCAAAATAATCCAATCAATGCCAATAAAGGAAGTAATAACATGAGCCAGGGCATTCGCCAACCTATTCTCCGGTCGATTTTATACCCAATGAAAAAAGCCACGCCGAGCGTAGCTATAATTTGGGTTGCCAATCCGGCATATTTTAATAAGTTTTTATCAGGCATTCGCAGTGGCCATATTTGCCGGCTTAACCGCATGTTCAACTTTTGGAGTTGATGGCGTTGAAACAGCAGCAGCACCCATTGAACAATTACCATTAAATTTCACGCCATTTTCAATCACCAATTTACCTGTGTTAATATCACCTTCAATGTTAGCCTTTTCTCTTAAAATCAGAATATCAGCCACTTTTAATTTACCGGTAACATGACCTGAAATTTCAGCGTTCTGACAAATGATATCACCATCAATTTTTCCACTGGGGGAAATAATCACCTTTCCTTTCGAAGTTACAGTGCCTTTGATGATCCCTTCAATGCGGATATCTCCTTCTATCTTGATTTGTCCGTCCAAAACAGTCCCTTCTGAAATACTCGTCATCCCAGAACCGGATGAACTATAAGAAGGCACAGGTGCCGGGGCTGTGTGGGCCGGTTGTGGCGGTGGAGTATATGAAGGGGTTGGATCCTTACTTTCTTTATTGCTTGAAAAAATGGACATGTGTTTTGATTTTTTACAAAAATAACCGAGAAGGGCATTTATTGGCCTTGCTTCAGACTATCTTTATCCACATCCTGTGTGTTTTTCATGCTGTCCACTTTCTGATTTTTCAAGTAATCGTATTTCGATGCTTTATCGATACGGTTCCCATTGGCCAAAATTGCGGCCTGAATTTCACGCTCTGTGAGGGGTGTTGTATCGCGCTGGGTGTTGATTTGGCCGTTTGCAACTTCGATCAGATTAAAAATATACTGCTCCCGAATCTGATTCAGGCGAATGAGCGAATCACTGAGTATTTTCAAGGATTTAAGCTCTTCACGAGACACATCCTTTTGATACCCCGGTAAATAGTATCGGATTGGCGTAAAAAAGAGCAGGGTTGAGAACAACAAAAAAATGGCTACCAGGGTTCCGGACAACAAAATATATAAACTTCTTTTGGTCAAATGCACAACCATCGCCTCTTGCAGCGTTTCATCGTTGGTAATTGCCAAACGATATGTAGCATTCATCTGTTTAAAAAACTTCCGAAAAATCAGTCCTAAACTCCCTGTTGTGAATTTAATCATGCCAATATGCCTTGTTTTACAAATCTTTTCCGAACAGAATCCCGAAAATTAAAATAATTTCTTTTATTTTGAGTTTATTAAGACCGTGAAGTTATATCGAATTATACATAGTTTGCTCTGTGTGGTGGTACTCTTTTTGTTTACATCCAAACACCTCAGTGCCCAAACAATGCCTAAACAAAATTCAAAGGATAGTCTGGCGGTTCAACAGAGGATTGAAAATGAATATAAACGCCGTGATAGCATTTTCGCGGCCATGCGTCAAAAGCGGATTGACGATAGTATAGCCCGGGTGATTCAAAAACAAAAAATTCAGCAATACCGCGATAGCCTGGTAGCTGCTCGCATCGCCAAAAAGAAGGCTGATAGCATTGCCCGCGAGGAGGCCAAACTAAAATTAATCCGTGAAAAAGCCGAAAAAGATAGTATTGCGGCAGCCTTTAAGATAAAACTTGCAGACAGTTTGGCATTGGTTAAACTCAAGGCAGATAGTATCCGAGAAGCAGACCGACTCTACAGGGATAGTCTGACCTTAGCCCGAAAAAGAAGCTCGGATAGCCTGAAATTAGCCCGTGAACAAACGCAAAAGATGCGAGAGGCGCTGGAGAAGTATAAAAATAGTAAAAGATACAAGGACAGTCTTGAAGCCTATAAACAGCAGAAAAAAGACAGTTTAATGGCGGCCCGAAATGCTCAGCAGGAGATTATCCGCGCGCAGCGAAATGCATTTAATGATAGCCTGAAAAGTGCCCGGCAACTCTTTAACGATAGTGTTAAAACAGCCCGGGAACAGTATAATGACAGCCTAAAAATGTTCGAAATGCTTTCCGGGATAGTATGGTGGCTGTGCGAAAGGCCCGCATGGACTCTTTGGCAGCTGTTCGAAAACTAAAAGAAAAAGATTTGGGTACAGCCAAGGAAAAATCAAAAGATGCTCAGGCCAAAAAACTCGCGATACAGATACATGAAAAGAAAATGACGGAATGGAGTAACGAAAAACTCCTTAAACGCAAATGGAGTCTGCCACGACGCATTTATCAAAATACCGTTACCCGATACAACTACTATTACAATGCCCGTCGAAAATACAATGACGCCATTCGAACGATTACTAAAAATCATAAAGAAGATTATAGCAAAACGATTTCTTTGCTCCCCTACGACCCGCTCAAACTAGGCCCTTCTGTTGCTTCCGAAATGGATTCAGTGATTAAAAAAAGTTCATTTAGTACCCAAATTCACGACCCCCGATCGAAATGGTTTGACAATCTTTATCTCTTGATGGGAAAAGCTTCTTATGTCAAAAATGATTTTGAAGGCGCGATTTCTACCTTTCAGTTCGTGGCCAATGAATACAAAGACCTCCCTAAACAAAAACAAAAATCCGGGGCTAAAAAATCAAGTGAAAACAAAGATGGAGTCGTATCTATTGCAACACCTGAAAATCGAAAAGGCCTTCGGGCATTGAGCCATAAATTGAGTAGAAATGAGGCCCTTATTTATTTGGGTCAGGCATATATGGCTGCTGAGCAATATAGTGAAGCCATGGCCTTATACTCCACCCTGGAAAAAGACCCTAAGCTCCCTAAAAAATACAAACCGGACTTATATCTGGCCAAGGCGAATTTGGAATTGATGCAAGAAAACAACGATGATGCCATCGTATCGCTGCAGTCATCATTGAAGTATAAGATGTCCAAACTTCAAAAGTCCAGGGTATATTTTGCTTTAGGACAATTGTATGCCGGGAAAAAGGATTTTGCAAAATCTACCGAAAATTTCAAAAAATCCATCAGCGGAAAAACCTCCCCGGATATGGATTTTTATACCAAATTATTCATGGCTCAAAATGCAGCCCAGGGAGGTGGAGATAAATCCTACGCTAAAAACCAACTGCAAAAACTTGTCAACGATCCGAAATACACCAAATTCAAAAGTCTGGCATTAAATACACTGGCAGGCATTGAAGCCCTGGATAATATTCCTGAAGCGATACGTCTCTTAAATAAAAGTATTGAAAACAAAGAAAATAAGGATGTCACCCAGAAGGCAAAAGCCTTTGCGGAATTGGGGCGCTTGTATTACGGATTGACCGAATATGAAATGGCCAAAACTTCATACGATAGTGCTTCATATTTTGGGACCACTCCGCCCCTTGAGAACCTCAACGAAGTGAATACCCGCAAAACAGTATTAGCAGATGTGGTTAAATATATCCGTACCATAAGGGAGCAGGATAGTTTGATTGCCTTGTCTAAAAAAAGTGACAAGGAACAAAAAGCAGCGGCTAAAAAAGAACTGGAGCGTATCAAAAAACAACAAAATAATCAACCTGACCAGGGTACCAAAATGGTATCGCTTCAACCTTCCAATAATAAATCAAACTGGTATTTCTACAATACGAATCTAATTCAAAAAGGTTCTCAGGAATTTGTTCAGAAATGGGGCAATCGTAAATTAGAAGATAATTGGCGCCGCAGCAGTGCCAATAATATGTCAGCATCCAGCGAAGATGGAAGAGATGGCGAATCCGGACAAATCACGGCATCCGATATCGCCTCCTTGCTCAAACAACTTCCGAAAACACCCGCTCAAATGGATGCTTGTAATGCCAAATTACAGGAAGCGTTTTACAACCTCGGATTGACGTATTACTCGCAATTGGCTGATTATCCCAATGCCATCAAGACCTTTGATACCTTGATCAGTCGTTTCCCGAATACTTCTTATAAAAAACAAGCATACTACGCCCTTTATCTGAATCATAATAAATTACAACAACTGAATGAAGCCAATAGATACAAGAATTTACTCAATCAGGAATTCCCGGGAACGGAATTGGCGCAATTGGCTTTAAATCCCGAATATAAAAGTCCGGAGACGATTCAAACCCAATCAGCCAATCAACATTACGAAAACACTTACGCATTATACAAATCTGCAGCCTACAACGATGCATTGTCGCAGGTTCAATACGCAAAAACCAACTTCAAAGGCCATCCATTAATTCCCAAATATCAATTGGTGGAAGCCATATCATATGCTGGGCTCAAACAAATGGATACCTGCAAATCATTATTAGAAAAAATCGTTTTTGATTACCCCAAAACCGAAGAACAAAAAAGAGCTCAGGAAATTTTAAATCTGATTTCTTCTTCACAAGCGGGTGAAATGGGCGATACTGCCATATCCAATCAAATAGCAAACGGACAAAATGCAAACGCCCCGGGGGAACAGAAGGCATAGCAGAATTAGAAAAAGCAGAAGGTAAAGGCCTATATACCTTTGACCCATCCTCTGCCCATTTAGTGATGGTAGTTTTACGAAATGCCGACGGTCGCACCATGGGTTTAAAGGCTGGCATAAGTGATTATAATTTATTGAAGCATTATGTTGAAGAGTATTCTACCGGCTTAAATATGCTCACTGCACAGCAAGCCATCATCACGGTTCATCAGTTTTCAAATTTAGTTTTTGCACGCAAATACATGCAAGAGTTCAAAAATGAGAAATTGTTGTTTGGGCAGTTAAAACAACACGAATACGATGTTTGTATTATCTCCAAATCCAATTATCAGGAACTTTTAAAAACCAGAGATATCATTGGATACTTGAAGTTCTATAATAAAAATTACAAATAGCCTTTAGCCATTTGCGGCGCTTATATTTGCATGCCCATGTCAGCAGCTGCACACTCCTTGCAAACCAACACCCGTTACCGTGAAATTATCAAGCTGTCATGGCCTGTGGCCGTTTCTATTTTTATTCCACAATTGAGTATGCTGGCCAATACCTTGTTTCTGGGTTATTACCATCCTCAAAATTCTACCCAGGGCACACAAGATTTATTGGCAGCGTCCGGCATAGCAGGCATTTATTACCTGACGCTGACCATGATCGGGCAAGGATTTTCTTCCGGATTGCTGATGTTATTGAGTCGGAAAGCCGGAGAAAATAATCCATCCGGTATCGGTCAGTACTTAAGTCAGGCTTATTGGATTTCGATAGGACTATCCATGACCCTGATGATTGTCACTGCATTATTTGCTCCAAGCCTCCTTGGTTTTGGCATACATGAAAGCAGTATACTGGATGCGGCGATTTCCTTTATCGATATCCGATTTTGGGGCCTTCCGTTCATTTTTGTGGTTCAAATTCATCATGCCTTTTTTCTTTCCACAGGACAATCAAGAAATATCATGGCTGTGGCAGTTGTTCAAGCAATCTGTAATATCATTTTTGATTATTTATTTATTTTCGGGAAGGCCGGTTTGCCCGAATTAGGTTTAAACGGAACAGCCTATGCCTCGGTATTGGCAGAGATTCTTGCTTGCGGAGTAAGTATATTCTTCTTGCGAAAAGCCCTCTTTCATCATGGAGTTGCTATCCAATTGAGTGCGCAACGTGACTGGAAAAACATCCAATACATCTTTTTAAAATCACTTCCACTAATGATTCAATTCCTACTCAGCATTGGTGCCTGGTTGGTCTTTTTTATTTTGGTGGAACATATCGGCAAAGCAGAATCCGCAGTTTCACAAATTCTTCGGTCGGTATTTGGCATTGTGGGCGTTGCCACATGGGCTTTAGGTTCTACCTGTAATTCAATGGTTAGTAATCTGATCGGACAAGGGAATCAACAGAAGGTGATTCAATTGGTTTATAAAATTTTACGATTAAGTTTTATCTTCTCTTTTATACTCGGACTTCCACTCATCCTATTTCCGGAATATTTCCTGAACTTAATGACTACCGATGCTGAAATCGCACGTACTGGTATTGTTTCACTTCGCATTGTAGTTATGGCCACCTGGATGTTATCGCTTTCCACCATTTATTTTAATGCTGTGGTAGGTACGGGTAACACACGTTTTAATATGTATATTGAAATTGCCGCCATTGCGCTGTATCTGGGATATACTTTTCTCGTAGTGGAAATTTTTAAACTCAGTTTACCTTGGGCCTGGGGTTCTGAATTTGTTTATTGGTTCTCCTTATTTTTGATGAGTGCTACCTATTTACATTCAAAAAAATGGATGCCACGCCCCCACTCTTAGAAAAAAAGACTTCTGAAAGCCCATCACATCATTTATTCTACATATAAACGCATCAGCCTGTTGCGATGATTTGATTGTTCTTCAGGCAAGAAAACTACAGGCGCACAATCGGTAATCTGGATTTTGTGAGGTCATTTTCTATTGGTCCACTACTAGATAGGGGCGTGGTCCCACGCGCTTCAATGGCAGCTCGTACCCATTGACGCCCTTGACGGACAAAGTGAGGCCGGAAGGAAAGAATGAACGAAGCAGAGTAGAAAACGAGACCCTTCTCCTAAGCCCCTAGATACAATTCGGTATAACCTGGTTTAAAGTCACTAAATACTGCCCAGGCCCGCAAAGGATTTGTGTGTGTATTGGTCAGCACATTTCATGCAAATCATGCGAATATGTATTGAATAAAGATGATACATCCAATGAATGACGACCCTCTATTCTCGGAGAAAGAATCGGCTGTCAGACGAATTTTCTACTTTCGCATTTGATTTGACTCTTTGCAAAAAAGCAAATGAATTAAAATAGGATTGCCGAAATATGCAAGGCGCTGATTACTTTAGTCGGAGAATCGTCTTTAATATTATAAAATTCTACGTTCAAATGAGTAAAGCACTTGCTATTGTATTACTGGTTTTACTTCTGGAGTCAGAGAAACTGATGTCTCAACAGAGTTGTGCCTGCGAATGGTTAGCGAATAAAGAACGATTCCTCAATGATGCCATCGAACAACAAAATGAAAATATCCTAAAAGAAATTTTGACTTCAAATAAGTTGCAAACACCTTCTTGCAAACAAGCCTTTTACTATTGGAAGTCGTTGTTCTATTTGAAAATTAGTAAGATAGATTAACTTGGATTCTATTTGAATTTAATGCACAAGGAACTACAAATTCAATCATGTGAAGCCAATCTGATAAAGTATAATTATTTAAAAGGATATTTCTATGTAAAAAATGAGCAATATGATAGCGCATCGAAATACTTCCTGAATGCCATTGAAATGGCCAGAACAACGAATAATATTGAATTTTTAGCAAAGTCAAATATCGGTATTGGATTGGTTTTTGATAGAATTATGCAGCCGCAAAAATCGATTTCATATTACAAAGAAGCTATTCTGTTGGCTGATCAAATTAAAGAAGATAAAATTAAATTAACCGGATTGGTCAATTTGCAAAGTAGCTTTGGGATGTGCTATGATGAAAACGAAGAGATAAAATATTTGGATTCAGTTAAATCCTATTGCTTTCAAACCTTAAAACTAGCCAAGGAACTAAACGCCAAAAAAGAAATCATTCGAACGTATGTAACACTCGCAGGTTCTTTTCTTTCTGAAAAAAAATATACCAAAGCACTCCAATATTGTGATAGTGTAATTTTTTTAGCGGACTCGATACACAATAAATCTCAATTACATTCTGTCTACTTTAAGATGGCACAATGTTATATTGAATTGAAAGACTTTAGTAAAGCCATATCAGCCGCGAAATTATCTCTTCAATTTGCCGACAACAATGCCAAAAAAGCCAATGCTATTTATCGATTATTCGAAGCCAATAAGTTGCAAGGAAATTTTGAGAAAGCACTCCAATACCACGAGCAATTAAAAACTTTAGATGAAGAGGTTTTGAGAAATGATCGTTTAAAGGCAGTAACAGAATTAGAACAAAAGTATGAAAAATCTAAAAATGAGAAAACAATCAAAGAATTAAATCAAGCATCCGAAATTAAAACATTAAGAATTCGAGTTCTTCTATTTGGTATCGTCCTGGCGTTGTTTATCATCCTTATTGTGTTCTTTGCATTCCGACAGAAAGCTATGAAAAGTAAACAGCTATTTCTGGAAATTGAACAGCGACTAAATCGGTCAAGGATGAATCCACATTTCTTTTTTAATGCTTTGACTACTTTACAGGGACTAGCCGTAAAGAATATGATGGAAAACAAATGGCCATTCACTTGTATAAGTTTTCGAGCCTTATGCGAAAGACCTTAGAAAGTTCATTCAACGATTATGTCACTATTGATGATGAACTAAATTTTATCAATCATTACATCGAATTGCAACAGCTAAAGCAAAAAGACAAATTTGAATTTTATGTTGAAGTATCACCGGAAATTGAAAGCTCCGAATTGTTAGTACCAACTATGCTTATACAGCCATTTCTTGAAAATGCAATAGAGCATGGATTCGCGTCCATTCATTATTTAGGCAAAATTCAATTATCAATTCGCAGTACCACTTCCGCCTTGCATATTGTCATTTCGGATAATGGTCAAGGTTTCGTCGAAACGAATAAAAGTCATAGCAAACATATTTCAAGGGCAATACAAATAACCAAAGATAGATTGTACCTCTTATCAAAAGTGAGCAAGCAAGAATCTTACTATTTTATCAAAAACAAAGAATCGCTTGGTGTTGAGATAGAATTAGTTTTACCTTTGCTCTATGAGCGTCCGGGCATTAGTCATTGATAATGAAGCAGCCATCAGGGAAAGTGTAATGGACCTTGTGAACACATTTTGCCCGGATGTTTCTGAACTTAGCTCGGCTATTAGTGTCGTGTCGGGATTAGAAAAGATTAAAAAATTCAAACCTGATTTGGTATTTCTTGATGTAGAGTTGGGCGACGGTACGGGTATGGAGTTATTATCGAATATTGAAGATATTTCGTTTGATGTAATTTTTATTACAGCGCACAATAAATACGCAGTAGATGCATTTAGATTAAGTGCTATCGATTTTTTATTAAAGCCCATTAACCCTGAAGAGTTGGTCAGTGCGGTAAAAAAGGTCATTGAAAAAAAAGAGCAAAATATTCTTTTTAATCAGCTAAAGATCTTGAATGAAACCTACAAAGCTGCCGCCTTCTCTGATCGAAAAATTGTATTAAAAGACTCAGAATCTATATTTTTTGTAAATATTAAAGAAATCATTCGATGTGAGTCAGATGGACCTTATACCACTTTTTATCTTTTGAATAAAGAGAAGATCATTATTTCCAAAACGATCAAAGAATACGATGAACTATTGGCTCCATTTGGTTTTTTGAGAACGCACCAATCACACCTTGTAAATAGATATTATATCAAACGATTTGATAAAAATGATGGCGGAGTTCTTGTTTTAGAAGATAATAATTTAGTCCCTGTAGCTCAACGAAAAAAAGATTCTATTCTCAGTTATTTGAAAAATATGTAATAGCATGATTGAAAAACCGGCATCGAATTTTTGATGCTTTCAATCGAATGTTTAATACTTCCATTCGAATCTTGATTCATGGACATGCAAGTTGATGTGTCTAATAAATTTACATGTACAATCAATTTTTGCATCCATGAAAATCATTCACATTTATTCCGTTTTTTTAGTTTTTATTTCTGCATTTGCATCAGCTCAAGATACTAAAATCCGTACGCCCAAACTCTCCGGCATCCCCAATAACAATCAGCCAAGTCCTACCAAAGATGCTGCGGATTTAAATAAAGAATTGACTAAGCTTTTTAAGCCCCCATCTACCAACGAATTTATTCTGGAAAATGGCGGTATTGATCAGGCGGAAAATACCTATCAACAATTTGTAAAATTATGTAGTGATCTATTAGCGAACGGCGGGAAGGCTCGCGTTGCAAGTGCTAAACTTGTCAATCGATATCGATATCCTCAAGGTTTATCTGAAGAACTCAGTGGTTTTGATATTCGGGCAAAAAGCATTAAAAAAGATTTTGACAAATCCATCGAAGAGAAATGGTCTTTAAGCAATTATTATTTAGCCAAGAAATACGTTGTGTATTGGGAAACGGCCATGGCGCTGATGCCTGAGGATCCTGCGTTTAAACAAAACTTCGAAATTGCGACTCAATTGGTTTCCGAAATGGGAACACTAGAGGATGTGAAATCGAAATCAAAAGCTAGTCTGAATAATCGTTTGTCGAGTGTAAAGATACCCGATGCTGTAAGGAAAGATTTAAACACCGAAAATATATTTAAAAAGGCTTTTATCGCGGAGGGTTGGAATGAAACCATATCTGTTATACACTTAAGAGATTCAGACTGGAAAATTGTAAAGCATCCAAACACCGGAGTTATACTTGGAAGATCTCAAACGGCTTCGATAGCTACTAAAAACCAATCAGGTGAATGCATATTGTATTTATTTACCATCATACAAGATTATACTGGAAGTGGTTATCAATCGAATGCACGTAGAAGTAGCCACAATGCCGTTCCAATGTCATGTGAAAACATGCATTAATACGGGGGATTGACCCACAAAGCATTGTTTATTTTAAATTAAGACAAAAAGAAAATCTATGGAATACTACATTATACTAGCAGTAGTGGTTTTAACGCCGGTCATCATCATTCTTTCAAATTATTGGAAGAAAAAAAAATAATTTAAATGGATTTCTTACTTTGAAAAAATATTTCACAACATTAAAGTTTCAACGTGTATGGTGTTGCCTCGCAGCTACTTTCTTGCTATTTTATTCGAAATTGATTGTTGCTCAATGTTGGCAAAACGTACAAGCTGGTGGCTATTATAACTTGGCCATCAAAACCGATGGTTCCTTATGGGCTTGGGGTGTAAATACTTATGGCCAATTAGGAAATGGAACAAATGGTTATTTAATCATTCCAACAAAAATTGGGATAGCCGATAATTGGCAAACCATCGCAGCGGGATTATATCATAGCCTCGCAATTAAATCCGACGGCACACTATGGGCCTGGGGTGATAATTCTAGTGGAGAATTAGGAGATGGAACAAGCATCAGCAAGAATATACCAACTCAAATTGGCCTTGATACAAATTGGCAAACGGTTGTTGCCGGAGAACTTCATAGTATAGCCATCAAAACGGATGGAAGTTTATGGGCCTGGGGCTCTAATGTATACGGACAATTGGGAGACGGAACCAATGTAGATAAGAATATACCAACCCAAATTGCGATAGGCAGCACTTGGCAAAGTATTGCCGCTGGATATTGGCATACATTGGCTATAAAAAATGATGGGACTTTGTGGGCTTTTGGACGCAATTATGCTGGTCAGCTGGGAGATGGAACCACCGTTGATCAAAATGTACCTACACAAATTGGAATCGCAAATAACTGGCAAAGTATTTCTGCATCAAATGCCAATTCCTCCGCTATCAATACCAATGGAAACCTATTTACTTGGGGCTATAATTTTTGGGGACAATTAGGAAGTGGTTCAAATACAAATCAACATTCACCCTATCAAGTAGGTATTGGCAATACATGGCAAAATGTAAAATCTGGCGCCTATTCAACCTTAGCGCTCACAACAACTGGTTTGTTATGGGCTTGTGGAAATAATTCCTCAGGTCAATTAGGAGATGGAACCAATGTCAATAAAAATGTTTTTACTCAAATTGGTTTAAATGCTAATTGGCAAAATATTTCTCCAGGTTCTGAACATTGCATCGCAACGAAATTGGATGGAACCCTTTGGGCTTGGGGCAATAACTTAAATTTTCAGTTAGGTGATGGTTCATTTACAAATAAAAGTACGCCCACATATTTAGCAGGTGCAGGTTGCTTTCCTTTGCCCGCAATGCTACTTACTTTTAATGCGAATAAATGTGAGAGAACCAATGTTTGTCTCAGTTGGGAATGTGCTTCCGAAATGAATATGAATTCCTACGATATAGAGTCTTCTACAGATGGAATTCATTTTGCACGAATAGCAAAGATTCTTGCCAAAAATGAAATAAAGAACAATTATTATTTTACGGATTTAAATCCAAAAGGAAAGCTTTATTATCGATTAAAAATGATCGACATTGATCAAACATTTTCGTACAGTGAAATCGTACAGGTAGACTATCATTTTGAAACGGCAATACAACTATGGCCTAATCCTGCACATACCTCTATTCACTTTATTGGACTTGGTGGGAGATTTATCCTTGAACTTACGACTTTGCAAGGGCAAAAAATCACTCAAACGCAAACTGAAGATCGAGAAATTGAAATCCCTACAATTGAATTAGAAAATGGTATTTATCAATTAAAAATTTTCCAAAACAACCAAGTCCAAACCGAAAAAGTAGTGATACAGCATTGATTCTTCTGACTGCTGCATGGCTCCAGAGAATGTGTAAACAATGACCTCAAGCTAGCGCCTTGTATTCCAAATTTTGTAGTTGGACACAGCCAACAGTAAAACGAATAATTTTAACCCTTTCAAGTAAATAAGAAGGGTTTGTTTGGAAATACATCTTAGATTATGCAAATCCACCCAGATTTTTTGGATGATCCGAAAAATCTGGGTGGATTTTTTATAATTTAACCTATCGATTATAAAAATGAATTGCTCTTATTTCGATTGAAGCTTAAAGGCTTTTTTTACCTGATCCACAAAGTCTAATTTTTCCCAAGTAAACAGTTCGACCTGAACCTTTTTCTCATTGGATTTACCTTTGTTGAATACTTTGGTAACGACTTCATTTTTACGTCCCATATGTCCATAGGAGGCCGTTTCTGCATAAATCGGATTGCGCAACTTCAATCTTTGTTCGATGGCATAAGGGCGCATATCAAAGATTTTAGATACGATGTCTGCGATCTCACCATCGGTTTTATTGACTTTGGAAGTTCCATAGGTATTAATAAACAATCCACATGGTTTAGCTACGCCAATAGCGTATGATACTTGCACCAATACTTCATCACACAAACCGGCAGCAACCAAATTTTTCGCAATATGTCTGGTCGCATAAGCAGCACTGCGATCTACCTTACTTGGATCCTTTCCGCTGAATGCACCACCACCATGAGCGCCTTTTCCACCGTATGTATCCACGATGATTTTGCGTCCTGTAAGTCCGGTATCCCCATGAGGCCCACCTATCACAAATTTTCCGGTAGGGTTGATATGATAGGTAATCTGGTCGTTGAATAATTTTTGTAAAGAAGGTTTCAATTGTTTTTTCACCCTTGGAATGATGATATTGATGATATCTTTTTTAATGGTATCGAGCATTTTTGCTTCTTTGTCGAATTCATCATGTTGCGTTGAAACCACAATCGTGTCAATGCGAACCGGATTATTCTGATCATCATACTCAATAGTCACCTGACTTTTGGCATCCGGTCGCAGATATTTTAATTCTTTACCGGCACGACGGGTTTTGGATAGTTCCTGTAAAATTTTGTGTGCCAAATCCAGCGCCAATGGCATATAGTTGTCTGTTTCACGGGTTGCGTATCCAAACATCATTCCCTGGTCGCCGGCTCCCTGGGCATTCGCCAAAGTTTCAAAACCTGCTTTTTTCACCTGACGATCAACACCCCGATTGATGTCAGCACTTTGCTCGTGAATAGCGGAAAGAATCCCACAGGAATTCGCTTCAAACATATATTCCGACTTGGTGTATCCAATATTTTTGATCACGTTACGGGCGATATCCTGAACATCCAGGTATGCTTCTGATTTTACCTCACCGGCCAGTACGACTTGACCTGTGGTTACCAGGGTTTCGCAAGCAACTTTGGAGCTGGGATCATAAGCCAGAAAATGATCGATCAGGGCATCAGAGATTTGGTCAGCTACTTTATCCGGATGACCTTCGGATACAGATTCAGAAGTGAACAGATAGGGCATGAGATTTTTTTTGTTAAGTCGCAAATGTAATGCAGAATCCTACATGGAACAACCCCGTCAATGGCCTTTCAATAGTTTTACTGGCTGAAATGAATATTTGGAACAGTTTTTGGTCATGTTATTGTCAAAAAATACCGATTTGTCCAAGTTTCTACTGAAAATCAGGCATTGGATGTTGTAAATTTATACCAAGATTGCCATGATAAAAAAGCTACCCCTCCTCTTCATCCTCATCCTGAGTATTCCAAATTTTGTGCTGGCTCAAAACCCTGCTCAAAATTGTATGGGTGCCATTCCGGTATGCCAGAATATTTATACCCAATCGGCATCTTACTCAGGAGCAGGGTCCATCAATGAATTAAACGCCACGAATCAGGGTTGTCTCACCACCGGCGAGAGTAACTCCGTTTGGTATATTTTAAGTGCTTCTGCAAATGGCACTCTGGTGTTTACTTTAACCCCGAGTATTGCAGCCGATTACGATTTTGCAGTTTGGGATTTAACAGACAAAAGCTGCTCAGCTATTTCAGCCGGACTTGCCCCCATTCGATGTAATTATGCCTCTTTAATCAATTCCAGCGCCGGAGGTCTTACCGGTTTATCCACCACATCTACTCAGGCATCTATAGGTGCCGGTGGCGGATCTTTTAGCAGCGCAATTACTGCCGTTGCCGGTCAAACTTTTGCTATTTTGGTGAATAATACCAGTGGAAATGCGAGCGGATATACCTTGAATTTTACTGGATCTACTTGTCAAGTTGCCGATCAATTCGCCCCCTTTCTCAAAAGTGATACCTTGCCGGTCAGTTGCACCGGCCCTTCATCCATTAAATTGGTCATGTCTGAAAACATTCTTTGCTCTTCACTGGCCTCCAATGGGAGCGATTTTGTGTTAAGTCCTCCAAATGCAAGTATCACTTCGGCTATTTCAAGTGCCTGTCAATCAGGAAGTAATTTCAGCAATCAGTTCACCCTCAATTTTTCATCCCCTTTGAGTCCGGGTAATTATACTATTTCTGTTGCAAACGGCACGGATGGGAATACCCTCATTGATAATTGTAATAATGTGATGCCTGCTGGTGGTAATATTTCTTTTACCGTACTTGCACCAATACATATTTCAGTGAATACCCAATTTGGTTGTAACGGCACCCCTTCGGGAGTTATTACAGCCAGCGGAAGTGGAGGCAATACGCCCTATACTTATAAACTCAATAATGGTGTCTGGGGAAGCAGCAGCACGTATAGCGGATTGAGCGCGGGTACTTATACCCTCTCTGTAAAAGATGCAATAGGTTGTATCGATGATACAGTTGTCACGCTGAATCCATCTTCGCCGATTGTCATCACTGGAGTCAGTAGTACAAATCTGACCTGTTTTGGCAATAACAATGGTACGATTACCGTCAATGCCTCCGGAGGGAATCCGCCTTTCACTTATGCGGTAAATGTCAGTGCTTACGGAACTTCCAATATGATTTCCGGACTGGGTCCGGGTAATTATGTGGTGCACGTGAAGGACGCCAATGGCTGCATCAAAGATACGCTCGCCTTTATTTCAGCACCGGGTCAAATTCTCATCAATAATTTAAATATCACCAATACAAGTTGCGGTACCAATAATGGTTCGATAGTGGTGAGCGCCTTTGGGGGTACCTCACCCATCAATTATGCGCTCAATACCGGCGGTTATCAAACATCCGGAACTTATACAGGATTATCCAGCGGTACTTATACCCTTCACATTAAAGATGGAAACAACTGTACCAAAGACACCGTTGTTTCAGTTGTACCAATTAGTTTGGTGAACATCAACGCCCTAAATATTGTACAACCAAACTGCGCAGGAAATACAGGAAGTATTACGGTAAGTGCCAGTGGCGGCGTGATGCCTTATACCTATTCCAAAAACGGAACTTCATTTGCAACAAGTTCAACATTTAATAATTTATCGAGCGGGTCATATACCATTACTGTTAAAGATGCCAATGGTTGCACGGCAACATCTGTGGCTGTTTTAAATTCAATTGGGAATATGGCATTTGCCTCCTCCACAGTAGTTTATCCAACCTGTATCACAACAGGAAGTATCAGCGTTTCTGGTAGTGGAGGTACAACTCCCTATACCTATGCGATCAATACCGGAACCTATGGTACATCATCTACTTTTAGTCCGCTCACTGCTGGTACCTATATTGTTCATCTCAAGGATGCCAATGGTTGCATCCATGACACAACTATTCTTTTGAATGCCATCCAACTGCCTGTTATCAGTAGTTTTACAATTAACAGTCCATCTTGCAGTTTCCCGAATGCAGGTAGCATAAACACCAATGTTTCCAGTGGAACCCCACCCTACACGTACTCCTTTAACGGGGTGCTTTTGCCAGTGGTGGTAATTTTAATAATTTAACAGCCGGTTCATATACAGTGGTTGTTAAGGATGCCAATGGTTGTACGCACTCGAGTGTGGCACAATTAAATTTAGCCAATACGCTCAACTTTGTTCAATTTAACAAGACGAATGTTGGTTGTGGTGGTACGCCTTTGGGCACTATCACCATTACTGCTGGAAATGGAAATCCGGCCTATCAATACAATATCAATGGTGGAACCTGGCAATCAAGCGGATCATTTTCCAACTTAAATACAGGAACTTATACCATCACTGCCAAAGATGCCAGTAACTGCACCATTACTTCTTTTGTGGTGATTACAAGTTCAGCTGTTATTCAGTTTAATAGTTTGAATACTGCCAACTCGCCCTGTTTTGAACCACCCACAGGTAGCATTCAGGTAAATGGAACGGTAAGCGCTGGGCCACTCACTTATTTTGTCAACAGTGCTTCAAATACCAGTGGGCAGTTCAATAATTTAGTCGCCGGAACATACACTGTTTCGATTCATGATGCGAATGGCTGCAAAAAAGATTCCATCGTTACGATAAGCTCACCACCACCTATGTATTTTATCAACCCGGTGATTGTTTATCCACCTTGTAGCGGTGGAACAGGAAGTATTGGGCTAGGTGGAGCCGGCGGTGCCACCCCTTATACTTATTCATTGAACAACGGCACTTTTGGTGCATCTAGCAACTGGAATAATTTACCTGCCGGTAATTACAATATCCAACTCAAAGATGCCAATGGTTGTATTCACGATACGAATATTGTATTGATACTTCCACCGCCTATTCAAATCAGTGGCATGGTCATATCCAATGCAGCATGTAACGGTGCACTTACCGGCACCATCAGTATTACAGCTTCAGGCGGAGTAAGTCCTTATACTTATGCTTTAAATACCGGGCCATATAGTAGCGTTAATACATTTAATGGATTGGGGGCAGGTTCTTATGTTGTTCATGTATTGGATTCTAATAATTGCCCCAAGGATACGTTCATACTATTAAATAATAATGGCAATTTTAAAATCAACAATATCGTTAAAACTCAAGCTTCTTGTCATGGTGGTAATAATGGAACCATCACTTTTGGTGCAAGTGGCGGAGTAAGTCCTTATCAATTTGCCCTGAACACCGGAGCATTCGGTGGCAGCGGTACATTTAGTGGTTTAACAGCTGGTACTTATACATTACATGCAACGGATAACAGCGGATGCAGTACCGACTCGGTTGTTAGTCTGGGTCAACCGGTTGCATTAGGCTTTTTAACAGTTTCTGTTTCTCAGGCATTATGTTACGGGAGCAATACAGGTTCGGTAAATTTTACAGGAAACGGAGGCACACCAACTTATCAATATCGGGTTGATGCGGGTGCCTTTCAAGCCTCAGGTTCATTCACAAATCTCAGCGTCGGAACGCATACTTTGCGGGTACGAGATTTAAATAATTGTACCAAAGATACCATTATCAATATCGGACAGCCCACACCCATTGGAATCAATAACGTAACAATTATTACGCCGGGGTGTTTTGGGGTATCCGGATATATTGGATTAAATGGAACCGGTGGTATTTCTCCTTATACCTATGCCATCAATAATGGTACGTTTCAAACTTCAGGCGGATTTAGTGGTTTAGGTGCCGGTACGCATACGGTTTCCATAAAAGATGTAAATGGATGTATCCGGGATACTGTAATATCATTTGCACTGAACCAGATCATGACATTAAACTCTTTAAACTTCTCCGACAACGTTTGCTCGGGAAGTAGTAATGGATTTATTGCTATGTCCGCCTCTTCGCTCAATCCTCCGGTGACCTATACCATAAATGGGGGCAACCCTCAAAGTACTGGTTTCTTCTCTGGTTTAAGTTCAGGAACCTTTATCGTTCATGCTGAAGATCTCACCGGTTGTTTTATAGATACCACCATCATCATCAGTTCCAGTCCGGGCGTATTGATTCAATCTGTTTCAACAAGCCCTGTCACTTGTCCGGGTAATGCAGACGGTAGTGTGATGTTTACCGGAATGGGTGGCACCGGTTCTTATACTTATGCCATTAGCGGAACTGGTTATGGGACATCAAACACATTTAACAACCTTAGCTCTGCAAATTATACCTTGTTCGTTCAGGATAGTTTAAATTGTATTGGCGATACCGTTGTTTTTATCAATACACCACCGCCATTAACGTTGATTGGAATCCCTATGATTCAGCCGTTTTGCAGTGCTGCAACCAATGGGGCAATTTCGATTAACCCATCCGGTGGCACTCCGCCATACATCTATGCCATTAATACCTCATTATTCAACACATCCAATACCTTCCAGAATTTAATTCAAGGAACTTATACCATTCATGTATTGGATTTTAATGGTTGTAGTCTGGATACTGTGATTCAGCTCAACGCCGCCGCCTACATGAATTTAACCAACATAGTCATCACCAACGTCAGTTGTAAGTTTGGGAATGATGGGTCTATATCAGTGGGTGCAGTTGGTGGTGTCACCCCTTATAACTATTCGCTCAATTCTATTCCGAATGGCACATCCGGATTTTTTGCCAATTTAGGAATAGGCACTTACACGATAGCGGTAACAGATAGTATTGGATGTGTGGAAGATTCTGTATTCACTGTAGCCGAACCGCTCACGCCAGCAACAGCCCTCATTTTAAATATTCAGGATAATAAATGTAAAGGCGATAGTACAGGAAGTATTACGGCGGGTGCAAGCGGAGGTACTGGGCCTTATACGTATTCCATAGATGGATTGAATTTTCAAACTTCCGCAACATTTACCGGCCTCATTACAGGAAATTATACCATCACCATTAAAGACGCCAACGGTTGTTTGGATGATACCACAGCCGCCGTTTCGGAACCATTATTTTCGGCTGAATTAAAATTATTGGGCATCAAGGACATCAGTTGTTTTGGGGTTAATGATGGAGCTATTACAGTTACTTCAAGCTTTGCCATTCCACCACTGAATTATTCTATCAATGGCAGTTCGCAGGGCACCAATACATTTTATAATAATTTATCGCCGGGCGAATACATTGTTGAAATCATCGATTCCATTGGATGTCGATCTACCGGAAAGTACACCGTCAAACCTTCGGATCTTAAACCATATATTATCATTGATGAATTGAGACCAGTGGTATGTGAAGGTGATATTGATGGACTCATTGACTGGCATGCCATCAACTGCTATCCTCCTTACAAATATGCCTTAAATAATATCCAATTTGGTCCAATTAGTGTGGCGAATGGATTAAGTAATGGCACTTACTTTATACAAGTTTGGGATACTGTAGGATGTTATAACGACACAACGGTTGTTTTAAATGCCAGTAATCCAATTGATGTAAAAGTTAATCCAACAGCAGCCAGTTGTTTAGGTTTTGGAGATGATGGCAAAGCAGAAGCACAAGTAATTGGCGGTGTGCAACCTTATACGTTTAATTGGAGTGGCTCGGCGTCAACCCTGATATCCGTCGATGGACTTCTTTACGGATTTCATCATGTTTTTGTGACCGACTCATTGGGCTGTAGTGATTCAACCAAATTTGAAATAACCTATGACCCTTGTTGCAGACTCACCCTACCAAATGCCTTTTCACCGAATGGGGATGGTTCCAACGACTTATTTCGCCCTATATTGTACGGTAATCTGACATTGGTTTCGCTGGCTGTTTACAATCGTTGGGGGAATGAGGTGTTTTTCACCAGAGATATCCGCGATGGATGGAATGGAAAATTCCAGGGAGAGGATAGCGATGTTGGTACTTATTTCTTTTTGGCCCGCTATCGCTGCCCACTCAACGATGAAATTCTGATGCTCAAAGGAGATGTCACCTTGTTGAGATAATTTAGCCCATAGTTTCCAACTAAATCTACTTACCCTGTCGCATTCCTAAGACTTCCATTGGTCGAAAAAACTAAATTTCGTAGGTTTGCCCCTCTATGACGCGTTCGACGATGATTTTTATTGGATTATTGGGCATCTTATTGACCAATTGCGGTGAACAAAAACAGCCACCAAAAAATCAAACCGAAAATCCACTTTCGTTGGAATTGAAGCGATTAGATGATGCGATACAGCAGAAACCGCAAGATGCCTCCCTCTATTTTAAACGAGGTAAAATCCGTTCGAACATGAAGCAGGATTCATTGGCCCTGGTCGATTTTCAAAAAGCCGTACAGCTCGATTCTACCAAAGCAGAATATTTTAGTGCCATCGGAGATATCCTTTTTGAGCACAAAGATATCAGTGGAAGTGTGGCCTGGATTCAAAAGGCGGTGACATTAAATCCGGATGATGAAGTTGCCCATCTCAAAATGGCTAAATTGTTTTTGTATACCGAAGATTATCCCAAAGCCTTTGCAGAAATCAACACCGTATTAAGGGGCAATGTGTACAATCCCGAAGCCTATTTCCTCAAAGGCATGTGTTACAAAAGCATGAAGGATACGAATAAAGCCATTTCCAGTTTTCAAACAGCGGTGCAAACAGATCCTCGATTCATTGATGCCCATTTACAACTCGCCATCATTTACGAATCAAGAAAAGATCCACTGGCTTTAAAGTATTACGAGAACGCATACAAAGCGGATTCTTCAACAGTAGAACCCCTTTACGGACAAATCATGTTTTGGCAAAATCAAAACAAATTCGAGGAAGCCAAAAAAGTTTGTAAGCGCATCATAGAAATAGATCGCAACTATCCAAAATCTTATTACAATCTGGGTTGGATGTTATTACAAGAAGATAGTGTCGAAAAAGCCAAACGTCATTTTGAAATGGCGATTCAGGTAAAACCAGATTATCCGGAAGCTTATTTTAACCGGGGACTTTGTTCAGAAATTCTCGGAGATAACACAGCTGCAGAAGCAGATTACAAGCAGGCACTTTCGTTTAATCCGGAAATCCAACCGGTTAAAGAAGCATTACAAAGAATACAACAAAAAACGAAGAAATAATTATGGCATTCATCGCTCCATCCGTTTTGTCGGCTGATTTTTTAAACCTGAGCCGTGACATTCAAATGATCAATGAATCAGCTGCAGATTGGTTTCATATTGATGTCATGGACGGACGCTTTGTTCCGAATATCAGTTTTGGAATGCCTTTAATTCAGGCCATAAAGAAAGAAGCAAAAAAGACACTCGATGTCCATTTGATGATTGAAGAGCCAGGCAAATATGCCGAAGTATTTCAACAAATTGGTGCAGATATTTTAAGTGTTCACATCGAAGCATGTCCGCACTTGCATCGGAATTTGCAACAAATCCGTTCTCTGAATATGAAAACCGGCGTTGCAATCAACCCACATACACCTGTTCAACATTTATTTGATGTATTGCAGGATATCGATGTGGTTTGTATGATGAGTGTAAACCCGGGTTTTGGCGGACAAAAATTCATTCCCTATACCCTCGAAAAATCAAGCAACTGAAAGCAGAAATTCAGAGAAGACAATTAAACACCTTGATAGAAATTGATGGCGGCGTAACACTTGACAATGCCTCTGAGATCATTCAGGCCGGTGCAGATGTATTGGTTGCCGGCAATACTGTGTTTTCATCTCCCGACCCTTTGGCCACCATTGCCGCGCTTAAAGCTCTCCCTTAATGCAATTGCGAACTTTTCAGGCATTGTTGACGATTATTCGATTCCCGAATCTTGTCTTCATCGCACTGACTCAAATTATGGTGTATGGATTTATTGTACGACCAGCGGTTGAGCGAACCGGAGCTGTATTACATCTCACCACCCTGCCTTTTTTGATATTGATGTTTAGCACGCTTATTATCGCAGCGGCCGGCTATATGATTAACGATTATTTTGATATAGGCATTGACGCCATCAACAAGCCGCACAAAGTCACCATTGAAAAAATATTTAAGCGCCGAAGTATTATCATTGCGCATGTGCTTTTAAATACCTTCGCCATGGGCATGGCTATTTGGGCGGCACTTCAAT
The DNA here is from genome assembly GCA_016715505.1 of Bacteroidota bacterium. Classification (GTDB taxonomy): domain Bacteria; phylum Bacteroidota; class Bacteroidia; order Chitinophagales; family Chitinophagaceae; genus OLB11. The sequence continues at coordinate 76,106 of JADJZY010000012.1, read as the reverse complement.
GTGGATCCATTCGTTTTATCTGGATTCAATTTCTGAGTATTTTTTTACTGACTATTTATTCATCGACATTTAAACGCAAACTCATCATTGGCAACTTGATGATTGCCACGCTCACTGCATTAACTGTACTATCTGTCGGGATTTATGAACCGGGATTTCAAACGTATATTCCGGGAAAATACCATGTCAAGTTGTTGTGGGTGTATACCTTTTTTGCTTTTATCATCACCTGGATTCGCGAAATCGTAAAAGATATTGAAGATGTGAAAGGTGATAGTAGTTTGAATTGCAGAACCGTTCCTTTGGTTTGGGGAATCAATTCAGCGAAAACATTTATCCATGTTTTACTTTTCATCCTGATGATTTTAATTTTGGCGGTAGTCTTGAATTTCAGAACCCATTCTTTGTTAGTGTTTCACTTCACGGCATTGGTCTTCTTTCCGCTGATTGGTGTTGTATTCCAATTAAAATCAGCCAAGACAGCCGTTCAGTTTCATAGAACCAGCTCCATCATCAAATGGATTACATTAACAGGCATCATTTCAATGATTTTTATATAAACCACTATGATCATACTGGCTTCCGCATCTCCCCGAAGAGCTCAATTGCTGAGCATGGCCGAAATCCCTTTCGAGGTGATAGCACCCAATATTGACGAAACCTTTCCTGCCCATTTATCGATTCCCGAAATTCCGGTTTACATCGCTACTCAAAAAGGACAAACGATTGCTTCTCAATTTCCTGACAGACAAATATTGGCCGCTGATACCATTGTGGTATTAAACGAGCGCATTATCGGCAAACCGACTTCCCGTGAAGACGCCATTCAGATGTTGAATGATTTGCAGGGACAAAAACATGAAGTCATCACCGGGGTGTATTTAAAATTAGAATCAGGAGAACATACTTTTTTCGACCGAACACAAGTACAATTTCACCCCTTAAGTGAAACGGAAATCATACACTATGTCGATCATTACAAACCCTATGATAAGGCCGGCGCTTATGCTATACAAGAATGGATTGGTTCGGTTGCCATTCAGTCGATTCAGGGTTGCTTTTACAATGTGATGGGGCTTCCGGTTAGCCTCGTTTATCGGTTATTAAAAACAAAGCAACACCAGGGGGGGGTGGTTTTTTCTTATTTTCTGGGACCCCTTATTTAAGCTCCAAGAAACTGACTGGCCAATAACTCGTCATGATTCAGGGTGGATTGATAAAAACTAAGCGCCTGACGATCATCTTGCTCTGCTTGTAGAAATACATCTTCAAACCCTTGTCCTTTACAAATTTGTAGTACATGATTTAAAAGTGTCTTACCAAATCCTTTTCGTTGGAATGCTTGACTGATTGCTATGTCATAAATATAACCGATTGGTCTTGCCTGATAATATTGATCTAAAACAAACAAGGTTAGTCCACCAATTACCTCATCATCCTTGGTAATCGTGTACACCCTAAAATCGGGCTTTTCCAATAACGCCTGCAAATAATCATCTTCCGGCAAATGGGAATCATGCTCAAACTCCTTTAAAAAAATACTCAGTAATTGTTTAAATAAAACTAAATCAGCCGGTTGAAGTTCAACAATGCTTATCAAATTTTGCAGCATAACAAACGTTTAAGAATCAAACTTATTGGGATCCCAGCTCACTCCGGGCGGAAACAAATCATCGAATCGTTTTTTCATTTCTCTGGCAATTAAAGCAGCATCTCCACCCTCTTCTTCCAGTTTAGCCATGATATTCAGGTAACTTTTTTCGTCCCTGTTTTGACTCAACTTAAATACATGATCCAGTTTATCAGCTTTGATTTCAATACCAACAATAGCTGGCATCATTTTTTGAAGAAATTCATCGGGCAGATTGTCATAAATCGTGAGAGAATCCTGATTGCCTTTTTCAAATTTCAGGGTCAACTTTCGCATCAGTTCAATGAGTTCATTGCCGGACATCCATCTAATTTGGCCCTGAATATGCACACTCATATAATTCCATGTTGATCCGATTTGAGGATTCGTATACCAGGAAGCACTCACATAAGCATTGGGACCGGTGAACACGAGTAAGGCATTCGGATTTTCCATAAACGCTTTATGATGATCTGTATTACGCATGATGTGTGCCTGAAAGTATAATTCTCCATCGCGCTCTTCCACCAAAAACGGTATTTGTGTAGCCACTTGTTTGCCGGACAAATCGCTACCGGTCAAAAATGCAAATGGGTGATCATTCATAAAATCCAAAATGGATTGTTGATCTTTAGCTTTAAAGTAAGAAAAATGATACATGCTGTAAATTTAAACCAGCATCGGCATTTGAAATGCGGAAAGGACTAAGAACTTGGATTACCAATATTAATTTTAAAATAGTATCCGCCATTGTTGGTGTTCTTCAACAACAACACACCTTCTTTGACGCCCAATTTTTAACATTTGTTCATCCTTTCTAGTTCTAGTCTTAGATAACCACAATGGCTGGCGTCCTGTATGAATTGGGATGCCAGTATTCTTTAGTCTTCAATAAATTTAATTTCAAACGTCCGCTATTTTTATAATAGCTATTCTTTGCAGATTGGGCACGTCAAAGACGCCGCGTCAGCCGAAGTGCTGAAATACACTAGTGCGAGGGATTTTGCCTAATACCGTTTAAATATGAGATATACCAATGCGGTTTACAAAACCCCGATAGTGATTTTGTCGAACATCACGAACAGATGGTTGACAAACTCGCCAGCCAAAGTAAAAGACAAATCGTGTCTTGCAACAGTAAGGCGCAGAACACATTTGGAATTTATGAAACATTCTGCTTAATTTGTATGGAATTCTAATTAATAGAATTCGAAGACAGATTTGGATGTCCAGACGACTAAGCCAGCAAACTGCTTAATTGGCTTATTTCCTTTTGAGAACACAGAACATTACCTGTTTATTAGTAAATCCGTCTGACACTTGAAATTTGAATATTTCTTTATCTTTATATGAAGGATAAACCTTGTTGACTTAATACATCTTCTTAGCTCATCTTGTTTTACAAATAGTTTAGTTGTAAGAACATCTTTGTTTTCAAGTAAAAGGAGTTCTGTCAATTTTTTTGGTTTCAACTTATCAAAATCATCCTTAATGAATCTCAATTGTTCATTTTATTTTTAAGATATCCTATCATTGCATAGGAATCAAAATTTTTTTCAGCTGCATCCATTAAGAAAAATAACTATCATATTCGAAAATATATTGCCCTGGAATGAGAATTTAAGATAAAATACGTCAAAGGCCTTTGATCTTTAGGATAGTAATCCAGATCTTTTAAATTGTCCAATGCGTTTTTGAATAAAACAACGCCAAGCACTCTCGATTTTGAGTATTAGTTCAATCAAGAAATTTGTACAACATACTTAAAACAAAAGAATTAGATTGCCATTGATTATTCCCATTTTGTATCTTGAAATAAGCTTGATGTATGAATTTGGCAACACCTGACGTATCAAATTAAAAACTCAAAATTGTATACAAATTCCCTGCTAGATCTAGTCTTAGATAACCACAATGGCTGGCGCGGGTTTGTAACCCGTGACTGTTTTCTTTCAGTAATAAATTTAATTTCAAACGTCCGCCATTTTATAAAGATACTCATCTTTTGTCAGATAGGGCACGGGTCACAGACACCGCGCCAGTCACACTGCTTAAAAAACACTAGCGCGAGGGGTTTTGCCTAATACCGTTTAAATATGAGATATACCAATGCGGTTTACAAAACCGCCGATAGCAGTACGACATTACAAATGTCGAACAGAGTTATTGTGGAACATTCCGAACAGATGGGTTGTGAACATCCCGAACAGTTGGACAGGGTTATTGTTATAACATCCCGAACAGTTGGTATTTTTCAAATAAAATGGACTTAAAAATTATAAGATCCAATCTTCATATTCCTCTATTTAGGTTCATTTTTAGATCCATATTGGTTTGTTAATCGTGATCTGTTAACCCATAAACAATGACTCGTCAAGCCGTATTTGCCAAAATGGACCAAGAAAACAAATGTAGCATTGCCAGTTTCAGAGCTTAGTAAGAGTCCCTTAATTTGGCAGTCAATTAAATATTATTGCTACTAATTTACCGAAAACATCTTTCCTGCCTCAAAATGTGCGCTATTGCCTAAGATTCAATAGCCTATCAATTTACAAATAATGACTTCGCTAACACATCGCCTCATCTTTGCCGTCCTTAGGTCATAAAATATCATATCATGCAATTAAACAAATTATTTTTTATCATGCTCATTTCGACACTTTTGTCGAAATCCATTCAGGCACAAACTTGTAATGCCTGTTTTGTAGCTACACCGGATACCAACAATGTCGGTCTCATCAATTTGGATGCTAGCTGCTCTACCCCTTCTTTTCCCGGCAATCTAACTTATGAATGGTATGCAGACGGCGCGCCCTTTCTGGTTTGGCCTTTTCCCTATTATCAAATTCCATTTTATGCCCCGGGCCCGCATATCATTGATTTGATTGTTTACGATCCAACGACCGGGTGCAGTGATACTACTTCACAAACTGTTTTTATACCCAGTAACTGTAGTGCGCAGTTTCAACAATATCAATTCTCTAACTTATCTTATTTCTATAGCAATGTTTACAGTACCTCTGCTGTTTTAAATTGGGATTTTGGTGATGGCAATACCGGCGTTGGTTCTGCACCCGTTCATACTTACGCTGCTCCCGGAACCTATAATGTCTGCCTCAATGTCACGGATACAGCCTTTGGAGGTTGCTCGGCTTCCTTTTGTGATAGCATTGTCATCAATTCCACTGCTTATTGCTATGCAGCTATGCAAGTCTCTTATGCAGGTCCAGGCCCTGATGATTATACCGCTGATGCTCAATGGAGCAGCTATATCGCCGGTAATGTTCAATTCATTTATTCATTAAACGGAACAGTTATTCAACAAGGCAGCAACCCGGTTTGTAATTTCACTTTAAATCAACCTTTGGTCAACACATTGACCTTGGATATTGCAGACAGCAATGGAGTTGTATGTTCTTCAACTTCATCTCAATTGTTCGCCACATCCACCAACCCAGGCTGTTATGCATGCTTTTATGTAAGTCCTCTGAATTTAAATGGTGATTCAGTCCTGGTAGATGCTTCATGCTCTAACGTACCAGCGGGTAGTCAAATCCAGTGGGAACTCGATGGTAATATTTTGGCTCAAACCCAAACTTCTTTCACTCAACAAATTAATACGCCTGGTTTGCATTTCTTTACCCTGCGTATTATTGATTCCAATTCAACGGTTTGCGATTCTATGTTCCAAAGCATTTATATCTACCCTCCTCCATGTCAATCTTGCCTCAGTGTAACACCTGTTGCAGGCACGACCAGCGATTATACATTTGATGCTTCTTGTTCAGGTACCGGAAACTATGTGTATAGTTGGTCTGTTGATAATAACTTCGTTTCTTCTGGATACAGCCCGATTTTGAATTACTCTTTCACCCAAAGTGGCACCTATGATGTTTGTATTTCGATAGTGGATATATTAACCGGCATTTATTGTAATACGGCCTGTACAACCGTGGTGGTCAATACACCAACACAAACACTTTTTGATTTGTGCGGCACCATTTACAAAGCCGATATCAACACGTTCAATTACGTACCTGCAACACTGAATGAAGCAATGGTGTATTTAGTTACCCTCGCTCCCGGTGGTCAATTAGATGCTATCGATAGTACAATGACCAATGCCTCAGGACAATATTGTTTTAATAATAAACCCATTTTTGATTACCGGATCAAAGCTGCTCTGAAGCCTAGTAGTCCTGACTTTGCCAATAACTTACCGACCTACTTCCAATTCGCAACCATGTGGTATAATGCCAACGTAATCACACTGGCCAATAACAATGTTTACAATAAAGATGTTTACATGACTTATGGTGTTAACTCCGGAGGTCCTGGTATTATTACCGGAAATGTATTACAAGGTGCAAATAAACCTTCACGCAGTGGTGCGCTCGATGGACTGAGTGTAATCCTCGTAGATGCCAATACCAACACCCCCGTTGCTTATGCAAAAACACAAATTGGTGGTACCTATACTTTTCAGAATGTACCGGTTGGTGATTATAAAATATACGGTGAATTGCTCAATAAAAACAGTCTGCCTGCAAGCATCAGCGTCACCAGCAGCAATACGAATTTTTCCAATGTCAATTTTGAAGTCAATGCCAATGTCATTAACCCAACCACTGCCAGTCCTTTGTCGATTGTAAAATCTACAAAACCGCAAACCCAATTACTCGCATATCCAAATCCAGCCAGCAACTCTTTTGAATTGCAAGCCTTGGGTGCTAATATGGATATTCAGGTATTTGATATGACCGGTAAACGCATGACGGAATTCAAAATTAATCAAGATCAATCGCTGAAAGTTTCTTGCGAACAATGGCCTGCTGGTTTGTACTGGATAAAATACACCTCAGGTGAAGAATCCGGAACGCTTAAATTGTCCGTAAATTAGAAGATAAGGTTCTGTTTGTTTTAAAAGCCGTGGATTATCCGCGGCTTTTGTTTTGTAACCTGATAAAAAACATCTCAAATAAATGTTTTTTTTAGTCGGCTATCCCGCTTTGAATCCTGAATAACCCTAACTTTGCCTCGCAAAAAATTACCCTTCGCATCATGGCCATTACGAATTTCGACCCGAACTCCATAGGCATCGCCTCTAACAACATTTTCGGTTTGCCATCCACACCCGAAAATTCCAGATTGATGATTATCCCGGTGCCCTGGGAGGTCACTGTTTCTTATCGAAATGGTACTGCACGTGCACCTGAAAAAATTCTGGAAGCATCCTACCAAATCGATTTATGTGATGCCGATGCCAGAGATTTTTGGAAGGAAGGTTATTATTTATGTGAACAGGATAAACAAATCATCAAAAAAAATGATTTCCTCCGTCATTGTGCCGAACTCATTATCTCTAATCTTAGCGAAGGTGGTGAAACGGCCCAAAATGCACAATTGCAAAAAAAGCTCGATGAAATCAACAAAGGAAGCCTCGAGTTAAAGGACCAAATCTATCAGCAGGCCATGTCTTTTTACCAACAAGGTAAATTGGTTGCTTTGTTAGGCGGCGATCACAGCACTCCCCTTGGACTCATCAAAGCAGCCGGAGATCATTTTGGTAATTTTGGAATTCTCCAAATCGATGCCCATGCGGATTTAAGAGAATGCTACGAAGGTTTTACCTACTCCCATGCTTCTGTCATGTTCAATGTGCTCAACGAAGTTCCACAAGTCGAAAAATTGGTCCAGGTAGGTATCCGCGATTATTGCGACGAAGAATTGGATCGCATGGAAAATCATCCCCGTATCAAAACATATTTCGATCAAGGCATTAAAAGCCGAATGTATGAAGGCGAAACCTGGAAAGATATTTGCGAGGATATCGTCAATCAATTACCCCAACAAGTTTATATCAGTTTTGATATCGATGGTCTGGATCCTAAACTTTGTAAAAATACCGGCACCCCAGTACAAGGTGGCTTCGAAGCTGAACAAATTCAATACCTCTTTAAAAAGGTCGTTGATAGTGGACGAAGAATCATCGCCTTTGATTTAAACGAAGTAAGTTGCGGCGAAGATGCCCAGGACTCCATTGATGCCAGCGTTGGTGCTCGTATTCTTTATCGTATGTGCAATTTGTTTATGAAGTCCAATGCATAAGGCATTTCATATTCTGCGTAGCCAACAGAATCTTCCAAAACGATACCGACAAGCCCGGGCCATGCATATCATTGCCGGACTCATGTTGCTTCCCTATGCCCTAGAGTATGCCCTCAAATCACCTCCTCAATGGATGGAACTCATAGGAATTCTCCTTCCTTCATTATGCGTTGTTTTTTGTTCCGGTGTTTCGCCCACGATTATTACAGAACAACGAAGCCAATCGTATTTTCCGCATTCTCGAAGCCGGTTTCTTAATCATGGGTGGCATGCACTTTTTGCAAAACAAACTGCCCCTCATTGCCTTGTTGTTTATTTTTCTGAGTGCCGTCATGCTCTTGTTGTTATGGATGGAATCGCGCATTTTTCAGGAACAGTTCATCAGTATCGACGCAAGTGGCATTCATATTGAATGGCCGCTCCGAAATCAAAAAATACCTTTTTCCCAAATTAAAAAACTGGTATTTAATCAACAATATCTCACCTTGATTTTTAGGAATGAAGAAATCCGGCAATTCGCCATCGAACAAACGTATCATCCCGAAGAAATTCAGGAATTACAATCTTTTCTCAAACAACAGATTCCCGATTACATGCCTTAATCCCAAATTTTGCAGCAGCAAAATTTGCCTTCGGCGACGAAATTTTCCTTGAAAATTTATCAGGGTTAACCCCGAAGCCATAAAATGGCTTGTTTCGGCACCTTACGCGTCGCCCTCGCAGATTTTGCAGCCCAACTGCAAAATCTGGGTTAATTTCGCAGGAATTGCTTGATTATGGCCACATCCATCTCTCCTTTTTTATTGTACTCCGACGGTCAGGGGAATATTTTCGAAGATACTTCGCTTTATGTACTCGGCAGAAGCGGCTGGGATGCCGTGGAAGTGGATCCCGAAGATTGGATCCCTTTACCCGAAGGTGGTAACTTGTATGAGTTACCCGGCCGCAGAGGAATCGGCATGGATGTCCTCAGTGGCGAAATACGCCTCTGTGAAAAAGGATGGGCCGTCGCTGCATTTATACCGCCTGCTCATACGGGTTTTTATATGGCCGCATATGAAACCCTGCCCGATGCGCCCACACTTCCGTTATTTTGTTATACGGCTGCCGGATGGCATAACGATGTTTTTTATGTGCCTGCAATTCGTATTGAACAGGATATTCGTCAGGAATGTGCGGGTTTCGATGATATTAAAATCCAGGAGGGTTTGGCTGTTTCTTTAAATGCCTATCCAAATAATCGATTGGTCAAACACTTGGCCGAAAATTGTTGTCTCACTTATCATTGCCCGGCCGCCCGCAATTATTTTATGGGCCGGTGGGAATGCCCCATCCCCATTTCGCCCGCCTGTAATGCCAATTGCATTGGATGTATTTCCTTTCAACCCGAAGAGGAAACCATCGTATCCACCCAGGATCGCCTGACATTTAAGCCAACCGCTCAAGAGGTAATTGAATATACAGTACCCCATCTTCAAACAGCTCCATTACCCATCGTAAGCTTCGGACAAGGCTGCGAAGGCGAACCATTGCTGATGTGGGAAACGATACGCGAAGCCATCATCGAAATTCGCAAACATACCGACCGTGGAAGTATCAATATCAACACCAATGGAAGTAATCCCAAAGCCGTTGAAGCCTTGATGAAGGCCGGTTTAGACAGCATCCGGGTAAGCACCAACAGCGCCCGCGAAGATGTTTATACCAAGTATTACCGCCCCAATAATTACACCTTTCACGATATTGTTCAAAGCCTCAAAATAGCAGGTGAAATGGGCGGCTGGACTTCCATCAATTATTTCGTTTTTCCGGGTATGACGGATAGTGCCGCCGAACTGGATGCCCTGCGCAAACTGATCGAAGAAACCAATCTTAAAATGATTCAATGGCGAAATTTCAATATTGACCCCGATTGGTATCTCGGTAAAATAAATGTTCAGGACACCGGTGAGCGTTACGGCGTTCGTCAATTTATGGACATCATTCATGAGGAATTTCCGGATATTAAATATGGCTATTTTAATCCACCAAAAGAACGAATGCTTCATTTTGATCAGGATTTCGCCCATTAATTCTCATTTTTTTTGAGGGCGGCCGGGCACGCTATCCACTGCAAGTCCTCCCCGCTATCGCGAGGTCCGGGCTTTACGTTCCTATCGTTGCCGCAAATACAGATTTGCCGGTACTTTCAGCTTGAAGAATTATTCATTGTGTTTATGGCCTTCAAACTATACTTTTGCAAAAATCAAATCAATGATTCTTTCAGACAAACGCATCATCGAAGAAATGGAAACCGGAAGTATTAAAATTCTTCCTTTTGACCGTTCCTGTCTGGGTAGTAATTCCTATGATGTGCACTTAGGCAAACATCTGGCTACTTATGTTGATACCGAATTAGATGCCAAAAAACACAATACCATTGCACATTTCGAAATTCCTGAAGAAGGCTTTTTATTGCAACCGGGTGCATTTTACTTAGGCGTCACAGAAGAATATACCGAAACCCACAATCATGTTCCTTTTCTGGAAGGCAAATCCAGCACCGGTCGCTTAGGCATTGATATTCACGCCACGGCTGGTAAAGGTGATGTTGGTTTTTGTGGAAACTGGACCTTGGAAATTTCCGTTAAATTACCGGTACGTATTTACGCCGGCATGCCTATTGGTCAGCTCATTTATTTTCCGGTTGATGGCGAAATTGAAGTGAAATACAACAATAAATCAGGTGCAAAATACAGCGGCCAACCCAACAAACCGGTCGAAAGTATGATGTGGAAAAACCAGTTTTAGAACCATTTATTAAAACAAAAAAGGCCACCTTTACAGGCAGCCCTTTATCATAAGGTGGTTTGTTGACTATTGATTGCCAGACATTTTCGGTTTACCGTTACCTACTTTTGAGTTGTCGGTTTTTCCTTGCTCGTCTTTTGTTCCGCTCATTTTAGGTTTACCATTTCCTACTTCATTGGTATTTCCTCCACCGCTCATTTTAGGTTTACCATTTCCAATTGTTGCTGGTTTTGGTGGTGGTGGTGGCGGAGTTGTTTGTTTAGGCGGATTATTTTTAGGTGTGTTATTTTTCACTTGTGCTGGTTTAGGCGCTGCAACCGGTGCTTTTTGATTCGTTGCTTTAGCCATAATACTATCCGCTTTAGCTTTAGCCGCAGTCATCAGATTATTATCGCATTCTGCTTTTAATCTTTCCGCTTCAGATTTCACTTTGGCTTCTACCTGGGTATCCAGTTCAGCTTGTGAAGGACCTTTTACCTCTGTATTACAAGCGGTAAACATCAAACCGGCCAATACCGGAACAAGGATATATTGTACTTTTTTCATTGTAGTAATTTTGAATGTTTAAAAATTAATTTGCAGCATTGGCCATTTGCATCGCATTGACCATTGAATCGGTCATCGACTTTAATTCAGTCGTCATGCGGGTTTCACATTCTGCAGCAGCATTTGCCTGGATTTCTTGCATTTTGATGGCAGCCAGCGAATCTACTTTTGCCTGAACTGCTGCCGGGTCCATTGCTTTTTCACCGCATGACTGAATGGTAAAAACCAGACCCAGTGCGAGGGAGGATAAAATGACTTTTTTCATGTTTTATTATTTATGTGGCCAAAATTACAATCATTCACGATATCCGAAAAAAAAAAAGCGGACTAACAAAATTTTAAGGCTCTGACTGATTAAAAGGAAAAAAAAATGGCAAGTTACTTATATCGCACCGCTACAACCGTATACCTTTGCTGTGTTCCCACCCTGGAGGATTAACAGGAGCTGGTCGTATAAGACTTGCCGGCGCAAAGGTAATGGACAAGTTGACCGTTTCAAAATCTTTTTTCAAAACCAGCCTTTTCTTCTAAAATAAACCAACATGATCACCGGAATGAGGATCATAAAAATACTGGCAATCCAAAATCCATTTTGATGATGCAGGTAGGGAATCTTATCGAAGTTCATTCCGAAAATCCCCCCAATCACCGTTGCCGGCGCCAATAATGTAGTTACAATAGCCAAAAACTTCATCACTTCGTTCATCTTCAGGTTCATTTGACTTAAATACAAATCGCGTATGCTGTTGATGATATCCCGATAGTTTTCAGTGAGGTCGTTCACATGCAAGGTATTATCGTAAATATCTTTAAAGTACTTTTTACGATTATCCGAAATCATCGGATTATCGGTCCTCAAAATATTATTGATCATTTCTCGCACCGGTTCCACATTCCGTTTAAAAAAAATCAATTCTTTTCTCAACGTGTTGATGCGGTTCATCATATAGTGATCCTGCATCTCTGATGTAATCTCTTCTTCTAATTTTTCAATCAAATGCCCGCCTTTTTCCAAAACAATAAAATAATGATCAACTATGGCATCCACCAAAGCATATAACAAGGCATCCGTTCCTGAATTTCTTAGCTTCGAACCGGTCGTTTTTAAACGCGCTCGGATTGAATTGAACAAATCACGTGCAGCATCATCCTGAAAGCTGAGCAAGAGTCCATTTTTCAAAACAAAACTCACCTGTTCGCTTTCTATGGTTCCTTTTTGTTCATTAAAATAAAGCATCTGCATCACCATACTGAATGCATCTTCAAACTCATCAATTTTGGGCCTTTGGTGAACATTTAAAATGTCTTCAATCAACAAATTATGTAAACCCAATTTAGAGGCAATCCCTTCTACTGTTTCACTATTGATAATATCTAAATTCAGCCAATGATTCATATTTGCATTTTTGGTTAAATGCAAAATATGTTCAATAAAGCATGTTCCTGTATGTCACAATGCCCTTCGTTATAACTGTATAAACTCAGTTGAGATTCCTGACGCGTCTGTTTCTTTTCCGTGATTGTTGGATTACTCTGAAGTATTTTTTTCGTTTGGAGCAATTCAAGCGGATTCAGGTATTGCAGGTATTTTCTTTTCGATTTAGTGGACATCTCTTTGTTTGTTCATTTAGCGAATCATCAGTTGTGAAGCCATTTTATCAGATAGCATAATTTCCTGTCCTTTTTCCAGTTGCACCAATAAAGACCCATCGAAAGCAATCTTGCGCCGGATAATCATCTTTGAATGCAAATGAATTTCCATTTCATGCAAAAAAAGCAAAAGATCAGAGTGAGAGTCATCTACCGATACCAGTTCACATAGTTCACCTTCTTGTGCTTCTGTCAGATTCCGGCGATCGAGATGTTTGATATTCCCTTGAGGGTTAGGGATAGGATCACCATGCGGATCTGTTTCGGGATGGCCCAAAATGCATCCAGATGATCAATGAGTTTAGTAGATTGTATATGTTCCAATTGTTCAGCTACTTCATGTACCTCATCCCAGCTGAATTGTAATTTTTCCACCAAGAACACCTCCCACAATCGATGTTTTCGGATTAATTGAACGGCGGTATTTTTTCCCGAATCTGTCAGACTTACTTTCCCATATTTTTCATAATCAACCAGGCATTTTTCCTTCAACTTTTTCATCATAGAAGTGACGGTGGCCGGTTTAACATTCAACTCATTGGAGATGTTTTTGGTGTTGGTTGAAGAGCATCCTATTTCTACAGTAAAATGATAGAGGCATTTTAAATAATTCTCTTCTGTAAAACTGAGTTGCATAGGGTAAAATTACTTCTTTAAAACAAAAAAAGCGCTCTAAAAAGAGCGCTTTCCATTATTTCAAAAAAATTAATTCCATTTTTTAATTTCGTTCAATCCACATTCTTGTGCATTAACGATTTCAACACCGGCGTCACCTACTTTACCAGGTGTATGTACAAGCACCAACAATTTTAAATTGTTTTTGTCTTTGTACTGACCAGTGATGCTGAGGTTTTTCAAACTCAACTTCGTGTATTTTTGACCACCAGTCCAAGTGATATCATCACCTTGCATATTCGCATTCAAATAATTTCTGAAAACGTGCTCGTGGATGTAACCAGCACCTGCGCTTGTTTGACCTTGAGATGACTGAGGCAAGTTATTTTCAATCAAATAGATGGTATATTTCAAATCTTTTGTGATGGTAGTCGTTTGACCAAAATAAATATCCAAATTTACATTATCACCTGAAGTTTTAGAAACTAAAGCCATTCCCATATTCACAGATGTTTTTAAACGGGCATCTACTTCGCTTTTCCAGCTTCCAGAAGATTTAACGCGGTCAATATTTGCACCAGGATAGGAAGTATGTTGACCTAACATGGCATTCAATTGATCGAGAATGACACTTCATAAGGATCTGAACCACCATTCGCATTATGAATAGCTACTGCATATGCTTTATCAGGATATGTTGTAACGATATCATGTAAATCAGCAGCACCGCTTGGACATGCACCACACCACTCACCTGTAAATTCCTCTACAACAACTTTTTTAACAAAAGAAGTTGGAACAGGACCTACATCCTTTAATGGGTTTGAAGCTACGGGTTCGGTAACAACAGGAGCTGTCCAAACTGGGTTGGTACCTGTCGTGTTTGAGTTGTTTTTCTTACAAGCCGTAAATCCAGCGAAGAGCGCCAGGGCCAGCGAAATGGAAAGAATTTTTTTCATTTTTGTAATTTTTTTGATTTTATGAAGTAAATATAGTCCAGATTGTATCAAATATCCAAATCATTAACATTTGTTAATATCCACATTCTGTTGCTTTTAATAGACGAAATCAGTGACTTGATAGTTAGTAGACAACACCAAAATTTACCAATCTTTGTTTAAACACCCATGTCTAACCATAATCAGGTCTGAAATGAACTATTGATGAGGGAATTAATTTCGGCAATCTTGCTCTCCTCCTCCACTTCCACTTCAGCATTTTTGCTAATGGTATCCGTGACTTTCCGTTTTTGGAAATTGGCAATTTTCATCATTCGACTTAAATTGGTTTCGTTCAGGTTGAAGGCTTTTTCTAACCACACATCCACAACATCCAATAATTCCTGTTTGGAAACCCGGTTACAAATATTTTTAAATGGATTACCGGCCTGCTCATTCAGCTTTCCTTTAATGATATCCATATTCATTTGAGCAACCCCCATCCCATCATCACAAACGCGGTCAATAATGCCCATTTGATGAATATCCGCAGCGGTATAGGTTTTATTGGAATTAATAATTTCATTGGCCTTATTAAAACCAACTTTTTTGGTCAAAAAACTATACGCTCCCATTCCCGGGAAGGTTCCAAAAATCACCTCCGGAAAACTAAATCGGGCCGATTCTTCAGCAATGATATAATTACCACTTAATGCACTTTCGAATCCTCCGCCGTAGGCATTTCCTTGAACAATACAAGCAGAAATCACGTCCATTTCATAATTGCTGTTGTAATTATATACTAGGTCAATGCACTTATAGGCATATTCCTTCAGCCCCTTTTTATTTTGATTTCGAATACAACTCACAAAGAACTCTAAATCCCCCCCCAAATTCCAAACGCCTTTGTTCAGCGAATAGGCGCACACGTATTTAATATTCTCCTTCTTAATCAAATAAACAATCAACTCCTTTACGTGAGTCAGATTGTCGAGAAAATTGATAGAATAACATAGTTTATCCTGTAAATCGATTCCTACCCATAGGATTTTGTACTCTTCATCGATTTTCACCCGGAGGTTATTGTTAATAAACATGTGAAAGCGTAGTTTTGTAGTGTATTTAGGATTCTTTAACAATGTGAAATAAGCAGATTTTTCTTGCAAAAACAAGCATTCGCAGAAAAATTACAAAAATTTATATATTTATTATGTGATATTTTTATGATAATTAATCAAATGAAAATCATTTATATATAAATATTTCTCAATGCAAATACGTTAAATTTATATGTATCTTTTAGCCTTTTTTCCTTCATTTCTGATTACAGCGTCGGGAATCATGGCTTTCTCATAAATTTGATTACCTTCGCCGGCCCGAAAAGTTCTTAAATTTTATGATAAGCAGACGAAACATCCGAATCAAAGTATTTCAAACCATTTTTGAAGCAGGCATGCAGGAAGATGCACCGGATGTAAAAAAACTTCATTCTTCATTAGATCATAAATTTGAACAGTCTCACGCGCTATTTGCCGCATGTTGTCACCTGAATTATTTAGTGGCAGAATACGTGCTGATTTATGCCCAACAAAAGGCCTCCAAACATTTACCCACCAGTGCAGACCTGAGCATCAACACCAAATTGGCCGGGAACCTGGTTTTACAAAAACTCAAAAACAATTCATCCTTCAATAAGATTGTCAAAGACCATCATATTCATTTATTATTTGAAAACGAATGGATTCGCCAGCTTTTTAACCAAATTATCGATACACCGGAATATGTTCGATACATTGCCGATCCGAACCGAAAAATGGAAGATGAAATTGAAATTCTCAATCATATCAGTCGGGTTGTTTTATTCGAAAATGAGGACTCCTGCCAATTTATGGCCGAAAAATACATCAATTGGTACAGCGATGCTGAAATGATTTACCAATGGTTTCCGCTGCTTTGGTCACGTCCCGAAAATTTTTCATTCACCAAATTACTGAGTGCAGATAAAAGTGAATTTGCGCATGAGTTATTATCCGCATACTACGATAAAAAGAATATGTGTTTAGTTTGATTGAACCCAACCTCATGAACTGGGACGCTGATCGTGTAGCGATGATTGATTTAATCCTCCTTCATCTGGGCGTTTGTGAAATGTTGTATTTCGAAAGTATTCCGCTCAAAGTGAGTATCAACGAATACATCGATATTGCTAAATCTTACAGCACCCCGCAAAGTGGGCAATTTGTGAACGGATTATTGGATAATGTCAGAAAACAATTATCGGATCAAAACAAACTCACAAAAACTGACTATGTCAAGAAAAAATAGTTTGGCTAAATTCTGGTCCCTTGGGTTAATGGTTTGTGGCATCTCCATGTTGGGATGTTCTGAAAACAATTCCAATCAAACCCTCCCCTCCTCCGACAGCAGTCAAGCGCCCAAATTATCGGCAGATTTGGTTTATAATGACGCCTCCATGAAACCTGTTGATTCGGGTATTCAAAAAAGGCTATTCTTACCTTTACAGATACCATTTATCATTTTGGACCTATACAAGAAGGGGGAAATTGTGAGTCACGATTTTGAATTTACCAATACCGGCAGCAAGGATTTGCTGATTGCTTCGGCCAAAGCCTCGTGCGGATGTACTGTTCCACAATTCCCCAAAGCACCAATACATCCCGGCGAAAAATCCAGTATCCAGGTTAGTTTTAATTCAACTGGCAAACGGGGATATAACGAAAAATCGGTCGTGATTCAATCAAATGCTGAACCTGCCGAACAAGAAATTTATATTCAGGCAGAGGTACGATAAGTATTTCGTTGAAAGCATGAAAAAGTTTCGACTTCTATTTGATAATTATCCTTCGGAAAGAATTACTTTTGGCCATATTTTTTCAGTATGTTACAATTAGCTAATCTTTTTTTAATGCTCGGAACAGGCGATAAACCGAATCCGATGAACAGTGTTCTTTTTATGGTTGCCATGATCGCGGTGATGTATTTTTTTATGATACGCCCTCAAATGAAACGCGCTAAAGAACAAAAAGAATTTTCGAACAATACACAAGTTGGAGATACCATTGTTACGACAGCCGGTTTTTATGGCAAAATTGTTCGAATCAATGACGATGGCACTTTATCGGTTGAATTGGATAGAAACACTGTAGTCAAAATGGACAAAAGTGCGATCTCTCTCGAAATGACTTCCGCATATCGTAAGAAACAATCTGCAGACACAAAAGCTGCTTAATTTGTTTAATCCGGATGTTCTTACTTAAACTCGTTAAGAATAAATTTTTCCTGCTCACTATTGCGTTCGTAATATGGGTATTTTTCTTTGCCCAGTATGATTTGCTTTCCTTATACAAACAAAAAAAGGAATTGAATGAAATGAATGCTAAAATTGAATATCTGGAAAAGGAAGTGGAATGGCTAAAAAAAGAGAAAGAGGCCATCCAAAAAGATTCAGCCGTGATGGAACGTTATGCACGTGAAAAGTATTTCATGAAAACCCCTCATGAAGAGGTTTATGTGTTTGATACCCTGAGTCCTTCTCCGCAGAAGAATCCATAATATTTTGTTGATTAAAAAACTGCTGCTTACAAACTCCAATACTGGATATTGCCCAATTTATTCCGATAGATTCCTTTAAGATCAACCAATAATCCTTCTTCTGTCAGCATGCCTTTGAAGTAGTTTTCATCCAGATTGATATATGCTTCATGGCTCACGGCAACAATGATGGCATGATATTTCCCATTTACTTCATTCAAACCATATCCATATTCATGCAATAATTCGTCATGATCTGCATGAGGATCGGTTACATCCACCTGAACAGAATACCCTTTCAATTCCTTGATTAAATCAGCAACCTTGGAATTGCGAATATCCGTCACATTTTCTTTAAAGGTTGTTCCCATAACGAGTATACGCGCCTTTGAAACATCTACACCATTTTTAATAATGGTTTGAATGGTTTTTTTGGCAACGTAACTGGCCATTTCATCATTGATAATTCGGCCGGATAAAATCACTTTTGACTTATAACCCAATTGCTCCGATTTATAAGTGAGGTAATAAGGATCCACCCCGATACAATGCCCTCCTACCAAACCAGGAAAGAATTTAAGGAAATTCCACTTGGTTCCTGCCGCCTCGAGTACTTCATAAGTATTGATTCCAATTTTATCAAAAATAATGGACAACTCATTCATCAACGCGATATTTAAATCACGTTGGGTATTTTCAATAATCTTTGCGGCTTCGGCTACTTTAATATTCGATGCCCGGTGAACACCTGCATGCACAACCAATTCATACGTTTTGGCAATTTCATCCAATGATTCTGCATCACATCCCGACACAACTTTAACCACATTTTGCAAGGTATGTTGCTTATCGCCCGGATTGATTCTTTCAGGCGAATAACCAATTTTAAAATCGGTCACTGCTTTTAATCCGGAAATTTTTCGATAACCGGCAAACAATCTTCTTCGGTACAACCTGGGTAAACAGTCGATTCAAACACCACATAATCTCCTTTTTTAATCACCTTACCTATCGTTTCAGAGGCCTTCAGAACGGGCGTTAAATCAGGTACATTGTGCTCATCAACCGGCGTTGGTACGGCCACCACAAAAAATCGCGCCTCTTTTAACTCTTCCAACGAATCCGTAAAACTGATTTGGCAACCCTCAAAAGCTTCTTTATCTAATTCACAACTTGGGTCGATCCCGTTTTTCATCATCTCAACACGCTTCGCATTGATATCAAAACCGATTACATCAATCTTTCGGGCAAATTCAAGGGCGATTGGAAGACCTACATAACCCAGACCAATCACAGCCAGTTTATGCTCTTTGCGGAGTAATTCGTTGTACATATACCAAAATTGAGCCGCAAAATTAATTCAATCTTTGACTAATTAGGTTTTTTATTTCTTAATTCCCTCCTTGAGTAGATGTAATAAAACAAGGTATAAATCGTCACGAAGAAAACAGAAATTAGGATTAAAATCCAGGTGTTATTATAGAATAAAATGGCGAGTGTATTAAACAAGACCACAAAAGGAAAAATAAATAAAGATGTGATCGAATTTTTTTCACGGGTGATGTTCCGGTATATCAGCTGATGCACATGTTTCGAATCTGGATAAAGGGGAGATAATTTGTGTATCAGGGTTCGTCTTGTAAATGAAAAGATGACTTCCCATACCGGATAAATCAGACTGACGAATACAAACCAGGGCGAAATATCCGGATTGCGCATGACCAATAAAATGGAAACAATCGCCAATAAAAATCCTAAACTATATGCGCCCCCATCTCCCAGAAATATTTTTCCACCCGGAAAATTAAACACCAGGAAACCCAGTATTGACGCCATACACACCAAACTAATGTATGCCAACTCGGTATCTCCGATTCGATAACTAATTACAAAATAAGTGCTGAATATCAAAAAACACACACCTGATGAAAGACCATTAAATCCATCAATCATGTTGGTACCATTGATCAAACCCAGAATAGCGACCATCGTCACCATGATCCCCATCCAATAGGGTATTTCGATAATTCCGAAATCAGTTACCACGGTTTGTAATAAATAAATAGCCATGCCACCGGAAATACTCATGATCAATAACCTGCGCCAAGGTGATATTTTCGCATATAAATCTTCCAGAAAACCTGCCAGAAATGCGGGAATTAAACAAAGTATAATGTACAAACCAATTTTTAAATCCTTGGCCATAAACAGAATGGAGACGAAAATACCCAGGCCACCTATTCGCGGTGTGGGTTCACTGTGCAACTTCTGAGGTAAATCACTATTGTGATCGTCAATAAAAATCCCCCGTTTGTGCGATAAATCAATCACCAAATAATGTGTTATCAGAGACACCAAAAACGCACCAAACACATATATCAGTAGTGAATTACTCATTGAAAGGCACAAATGTAATTAATGTTCATCAGAATTTTACCCGCATTCCTGCTGAAACATCTCCCCTCGTCCTTTGCAAGACATATCCTCTACTTTGATTCAACACAGTTGAAGTAAGGCCATGGAGGATAAAAACCAGATTAAATGCCGGGATTAGGACAGGAATTTACCTATTGATTTTGGTTGAATGCTCACACAGCCTTGCGGGCATCCAAAAAGTTCCCTTCCATTTAAACGGTGATATATTCTTCAATTGGTTTAAGGGATTCCAACCTGATCCTTTTTATAGGTCTTTTCCAATTTAGTATAGATTGGATTTCAGGAATTAAAATAGGAAATTCGGAATCAGCACATAAATTTGCCAAAATTTTTTTAAAGTATGAATTTACATGAATTTCAGGCAAAGGAGCTTCTTAAAAAATATCAAGTTCCAGTACAAGATGGTATCGTTTGCACGACCCCTGAAGAAGTTACTGCAGCCTATCAACAAACCAGTACAAAAACCAATAGCAAATTTGTAGTTATCAAGGCTCAGATTCATGCTGGCGGACGTGGAAAAGGAACCTTTAAAGAAATCCCTGAACAACATGGCGTGCAGGTTGTAAAAAGCGCTGAACAAGCAACAACGGTCGGACAAAACATGATTGGTAATACCTTGGTTACCTTACAAACCGGCGATCAAGGCAAATTGGTTTCCAAGCTTTTTGTGGCAGAAGATGCTTATTATGAAGGCCCTAACCCGACTAAAGAATTTTATCTTTCAATTTTACTGGACCGCCAAAAAAAGCAATATGTTTTTATGTATAGCACAGAAGGTGGAATGAATATTGAAGATGTGGCACATGACACTCCCGAAAAGATCTTTAAAGAGTGGATCGTTCCCGGAACCCCACTGCTCCCTTTTCAGGCTCGCAAAATTGCATTTAATTTGGGTCTTGAAGGCGAGGCATTTAAAAATTGTGTCAAATTTGTAACCCAACTTTATCAGGCATTCACCGGTTTAGATTGTGATATGCTCGAAATTAATCCATTGTTTAAGACCAGTGATGATAAAATCATTGCTGTGGATTGTAAGATGAATCTTGAAGATAATGCCTTAATCCGTCATAAAGATTTGGCTGAACTTCGTGACAAGTCCGAAGAGGATCCTACTGAAGTGGAAGCCAGTGAGAGTAATTTAAATTATGTGAAGTTGGACGGCAATGTAGGATGTATGGTGAACGGAGCCGGTTTAGCCATGGCCACCATGGACATGATTAAACTCAGTGGTGGCGAACCTGCCAACTTCTTGGATGTCGGTGGTGGAGCGAATGCTACAACAGTTGAAGCCGGATTTAGAATCATTTTAAAGGATCCAAATGTAAAAGCCATTCTGATTAATATTTTTGGAGGTATTGTACGTTGTGATCGTGTTGCACAAGGCGTTGTAGATGCTTATAAAGCAATCGGTGAAATTAAAGTTCCGGTGATCGTGCGTTTACAAGGAACCAATGCCGAAGCTGCTAAAGAATTGATTGAGCAATCTGGATTACAAGTACAAAGTGCTATCCTTTTGAGTGAAGCTGCAGAACTCGTGAATAAGGCCGTTGCCTAAATAAATAATCTTTATTAAACACAAAAAATCCCGCTGCTGCGGGATTTTTTGTGTTCGGTCATTTGTATTTTAAGCGATCAAAGAAACTTCTAAAAAGAGCCCCTGACTTTTATATTGTGCATGATTTAACCAGCCCAACTATCGTTCATTTTGCTGAATAAATTCATTCAAGTCATCTTTACTGCTTTGGAAAGTAAATACATCATTGATGAGGAAGAAATTGCGTTTATCAGTGACAGTTCTGTAATTTTTCTTCGCAAAATCCAATTTCGTGCTTTCAAAGGAAAATTCCTGAAGGATACCAATCAATTGCTGAACGGTCACCCGATTATTTCGTAAACCTGTATTCGCCACACTTACTTTGGATGATTCAAAACTGGCTTTACGAATTTGGTCAATCAATTGCTGATATCTACCGGTACTCATTGCATTGCCGTAAGCATTCCATGTATTTTCTTCGAAATGATCATTTGGATTTTGCCATGGTTCCGGATCGCGATAAGGTTTAGGATCCCAATTGTGGTTGTTATTCCAGCAATCATTTTCCGAATCCCAATCATCCCAACGGTCGTTGTTGTTCCAATGTCCATAGTCATCAATGCAACAATTTTCTTCAACATCAATTCCATTATTAAATACCGTTGCATAATATATACGACCTGGTTTCATATCAATACGGCCCTGATAAATCAAGACACCTCTGTTGTATCCATGTCCATTGCTATTATATCGGAATATTTTAATCATATGTGACCCAGCCGGCAAATCACCTACTGTAAGTGTTCTGGCCATTTTTGATAACGTCGTCCATCAACACTGACTGAAATCGTACGACCGCGATCTTCGCGAATTCGCAACATGGACCTGTTCCAACCTGCCAATGCAGATAATTGAATGAGTAGAATGCTTAGAAATAAGAATAATTTTTTCATCTCTTTAAATTTAATTGTTTCTGAATAAAACGCATCTCTGTAAATTCATTTCAGAGATTACCTGCCTCAGACCCAATTGTTTAAAAAATAGTTTAGCCATCAAATATAGAATAACTTTAGCATAACAAGGCATGGCAAATGATGCCAGTTGCAACAGCTGCATTCAAACTTTCGGCTTGGCCCAATTGTGGAATTTTAACCGTATCGCTGCATAAAGCCTCCAATTCCTGACTCAATCCCTTTGATTCATTTCCAATCAGTAAAAATGCAGGTTCGGTATATTGGAATTCACGAATATCTTTTCCCATTAAACTGGTACCAATAACCTGAGTTCCGGACTGAGAAAGAATATATGACTTTAAATCTGTGTAGAAAACCCCTACCCGAAAAACGCTTCCCATCGTGGCTTGAATGACTTTACTTCCATAAACATCTACACTGCCAATACTACAAATGACATTTTGAATGCCAAACCAGTCGGCAATGCGAATAATGGTGCCCAAATTACCCGGGTCACGAATATCATCCAATATTAAAGTCAATCCTGATAAACTGGATGGAATAGCTGCGACTGGAATCTTGACGACCGCAAGTACCTGGTTGGGTGTTTTAAATTGGGATATTTTTTCCAGCTCAAAATACGGTATGAGCTGATAAGGCTTATTCTTCAATTCGGACTTGTATTTTTCAACCCACTCATCGACAGCATAGATCATTAAAATTTCAAAACCGGAACGCAAAACTTCGCTGAGCATCTTCTCTCCTTCCACAACAAATTCATTGAACTGCCTGCGGTAATTTTTGTCGTCTAATGAACGAATATGTTTAACTTGCGCCTTAGTAATCATTAAATCGTATCAGTTAAGAAGTGAAAAAGATAGGTATCCCAAAATATTTATTTGGACTTCTGGGATTACTCCTTCTTTTTTTCAATTCCTGCAATTATACCAAACACCTGACTCAAAATCAAACATTACTTGTACAAAATCAGGTTAACATACATACAGACAAACCCATTAAATTCAAGGGAGAGTTACAAAGTGCGGCTTTATCACTCATTACACAACAACCCAATACCCATCTTTTTGATGTGGATGCACTTCCGAAATATAAATTGTGGAAATACAACAATAACTACCAACAATTCATCAAAGATAGTCTGAACAAAAAAATCCTGAAACGAAAAGTTGAAAAGCCGGTTCTTTTAGATACCAACGCCATCGACATATCCAGACAGCGAATTCGGCAATATATGATTAACCAGGGTTATTTCTATGCCGATGTACAAGCCAAAATGGTGAAAGGTAAAAATGACCGAAGTGCGAAAGTGATCTACGATATTTATTGCGGAAAAACTTATCAAATCGGAAAAATACAAGTACAATGCCCTGACCGTAATTTAAAATATTTTGTAGAAAGCGGATTGTCAAACAGTTTTATACAACATGGAGAACTCTTTACCTATTTTAAATGTGGCTTTGAAAGAGAACGTATTTACCGCAATATCCGAAACGTAGGTTTTTTTGATTTTAAATCGGATAATGTTTCCTTCATGATTGACACATCCAATAAAAAGGAATTGTTACAATTACTGGATGATCCTTTTTCAGAAAGTCGAATTCTAGGACAGGACAGCACCAACAACAAAGAATTTGTGGATGTGACCATTGAAATTAAACCTACCCGCGATAGCAATTATTCAAAAATCTATACCATTAAAAAAGTAGTCATTGAGATTAAAGACCTGAATGAAAATAAATTCCAATCCAAAAACCGGGAAATGATCGAGACTGAATTGGATGATTTTACATTTCGATATCATACCCTACCAGTGAATCGAAAAGTTATTAGTAGAAATATCTTTTTCAAAAAAGGAGACGTTTATAACCCGAAAAATATTGAAGCCACAATCAATCGTCTCAACCAGCTCGGTTTATTCCAGTTTGTCAATATTACTTTCGAAAAGGACACCGAAATTCCCGGAAAACTCATTGCCAAAATATCTCTGAATACCGCTGCTAAAATGGATTCGGAAATACGGGGTGATATTTCTACCAGTGATGGTGACTACTTCCTAGGCTTAGGCGGCAGCTTGACTTATCGCAATAAAAATTTATTCTTTGGGGCCAACCAACTTTCAGTACGGCTGCTTTTTCTACAGAATTCCAAACGATTCCTGTTAACCGGTACTAAAGAATTTTATCGCTCGGGAAATAATTTTAGTATAACGGCCAACTTAACCTTACCCAAATTCATCATTCCCTTTTCTGGGCAGAAATTAAATAAAAAAAATCGCCCCTTTACAATTATCGGACTCAACTATACCCTCATCAACCGTTTACAGGCTTATACGATTAATAATATTTCGGGCAGCTTTGGGTATAGCTGGAAAGAAACGGATTTAAAGAATTGGCGAGTCAACCCGGCATTTCTCACCGTTACCCGTGTGCCTGATCATTTGCTCAGTCAGGCGTTTCGTGAAAAATTAGCAAGCAACGATTATTTAAGAAATATCTTTTCGAACAATATCATTTATGGTGAAAATATTGCTTACGAATTTAAAAGTCGTATCAAAAATACCTGGGGTGATTTTAAAACCTTAAAGCTGGGATTGGAAGAAGCGGGAACCATTTTAAAAGGGGTCAATTATTTGTACCGTCAGGTGAGTAATGGAGAAATTTCTCCGATCGCCAATTACATTCGATTGGAGGGTGATTTCAGAACCTATACCAACCATAAAAAATATTTATGGGCCAACCGGATCATGATTGGTGTAGGTGTGCCAATGGGTGATAATGGATCATTGCCATACATCAAACAATATTCAGCGGGGGGCAGTTTTAGTAACCGAGGATGGCGCGCGAGAACCCTGGGGCCGGGCAGATCCATCAGTAATACTTTTAAAACCGGAACAGCCATTATTGACCGAACTGGCGACCTGAAATTTGAACTCAATTCTGAACTACGTTTTAACCTGTTGAAGTTGTTTTCGGGAGCTATCAATATCAAAGGAGCAGCCTTTGCCGATGCCGGGAACATTTGGTTGTTTTACAAAGACAAAGACATCCCCGGTGGTGAATTCAATACCAATTATTTATATCAAGATATCGCTTTGTCCAGTGGATTGGGCTTACGCCTGGATTTTTCATTTTTTGTTTTCCGTTTAGATTTGGGCTATCCCATCAAGCAACCCCAAATTCTTGAAAATAATGGCTGGTCCTTTGATCAATTACATTGGCGAAAAAGCGGGGTTTGGAATATTGCGATTGGATATCCGTTTTAGAATCGCATCAGATTGTCTGTTTGAAAAGTATATTCCGGCGTTTCAATCTTGCCTGACTCAGGCACTTCAAACCATGGAGATATGCGCTCATCCTCCCAATTCTTTAACACATGAATTTGCTGAGCAGGCATATAACTCTGAGCGAGCAACATAAATTTTTTCCCGGTCTTCTTTTGAATGGCTATATCCATCACCGTAACGGCATGCCCGGGACTGCCCCCGATGATTAAAACATCACCCGGCAAAATTTGATCAATAGGCACTGATTTCAGCTGATGGCTCAATGACAAAGAACCTGCGTATGAAAAAACGGTTTCGAGATAATTTTTATAGTGCTGTTGCGAACTTCCGGCTCTCGTTGAAGGTATCCAAGTGCATTGATTGCCTTTTACCTGAATACCCTGTCCTTTGCGCCAAAATTCATACTTTGCAATAAAGCCATTGGTGAATTGAAATTGAATTTGCTCGTACTTCTTTTGTTGATATAAAAAATCAGCTCTTAAACGCATCACGGCATCTGCACATTGTTGCAAATCCCGTGCACCAATATCTAAATCCAAAACAGCAGCATGCACATCCTGGCGATTTTTGAATGCGCCATTAAAGAGATGTACCGGACTCTCGTGCGGCAACAATTTTAATTGCCTGAGATATCGAACATAAGGATCATCTGATTGAAGTCGCTGAGCATCAGGAGGACATTGAAAACGATCCTGCATTTGTTGTCCTTCCGGTTGAATCAGATTCTGTTGAACCGTGGAATTGGAAATTGCTTGTTGAATTTCCGGATTTTGATTAGCCTCTGAGGGAAAATTAAAGCATGAAGTTGCGGTAATGGTTCCGAGCCAGAACAAGTGTTTACATTGCATGGAAGCCTGAAGAAATAAACGGCTGTATTCCATAATTGAGCGAAGAATTTCTAAAACCTTTAACACATTTAACGAAAAAATGCTTCATTCCATTTTACAGTGCGTAACAATATTTGAAAAAAAGGAAATTATTAGGATTTTTCAAACCGATTGATTTATTTAGTACAATGTCACACATCTCACATTTGGCTGAAACCCTCATACCTTCTGAAATCATTAAATTAGGAAACGAAATTAACGACAGAATTCGTCAGGGACAATCAATTTATAACTTCACGATTGGCGATTTTAATCCTGCGATTTTTCCCATTCCTCAAGGATTGGAAGATGCCATTGTTGAAGCCTATCGCACAAAAAGAACAAATTATCCGCCGGCCAATGGAATCGCCCCTTTAAGGGAAGCTGTCCGATCTTTTATTCACACCTTTCAAGGATTGGATTATGATGCCAATCAATTTTTAATTTCGGGTGGCGGGCGTCCGCTCATTTATGCGGCTTACCGAACCATTTGCGATCAGGGTGAAAAAATAGTTTATCCGGTTCCTTCATGGAACAATAATCATTATACCCATTTTGTTTCAGGTGATCATTGTTGTATTGAAACATCTGCTTCGAATAATTTTTTACCCCTGGCTGAAGAACTCATCCCCCATTTTGACCGGGCTTGTTTGTTGGCACTTTGTTCGCCTTTAAATCCTACAGGCACTTTGTTTACTGAGGAACAACTCAAAGCCATTTGCGAAGCTGTGATTGCAGAGAACAAAAAACGAGAACCCCATCAAAAACCACTTTATATTCTTTACGATCAGATCTACTGGACCCTGGTATATGGTGATAATAAACATTACGATCCGGTGAGTTTATATCCGGAATTAAAAGATTATACCATCTATATTGACGGCATCAGCAAGTCGTTTTGCGCAACCGGAGTGCGGGTAGGCTGGGCATTTGGACCGCAAATAATCATTGATAAAATGAAAGGCATTTTAAGCCATATTGGCGCCTGGAGTCCGATGGCCGAACAATTCGGCACTGCCCAATTTATGGGAGACCCTAATCAGGTACAAATGGCGTTGGATGGCATTCGTGAAGGTATAGAATTACGCTTAAAAAAGGTTTTTGAAGGACTGGAAGCATTACGCTTGAAAGGATTTCCCATTGAAACGATTAGTCCGAAAGCAGCGATGTATTTAACGGTTCGATTTAATTTAAAGGGCTGGTATCATGGAAATAAAAAAATAGAAAAAACCGCGGATATTGCCGATTTTCTTTTGAGCAGAGCATCTCTGGCGATTGTACCCTTTGCAGCATTTGGTGCTGACCAGGAATCTGATTGGTTCCGACTCAGCGTGGGAACATGCGATTTAAATCAGTTGCCGGCCATGTTTGAGCAGCTTGAGAATGCCTTATTGGAATTAAGCCATTGATACATGGATAAAAGCATCAAAGCCATTCAATCGATAGCCGTTTATTGCGGCTCCTCGGAAGGAAATACCTCAGCATATCGAGAAGCAGCGCGGGATATCGGACAAATGCTGGCCAAAAAGAATATTGAATTGATTTACGGCGGTGCCAGAATCGGATTGATGGGATCTGTTTCAAAAAGTTGTATCGAACATGGAGGACGGGTGATTGGAGTGATCCCGCAGTTTTTAAAATCCTATGAAATTGTGCAGGATGGATTACATGAATTAATCCTTACCGAAACCATGCACGAACGCAAACAAGTGATGAGTGAACGATGTGATGCCGTGATTGCACTGCCCGGTGGATTTGGCACCATGGATGAATTATTTGAGATGTTGACCTGGGCACAGTTAGGCTTGCATCGTAAACCCATAGGACTCTTAAATATAGGTGGATTTTATACCCATTTTTTAAGGTTTGTCGACCAAATGGCACAAACAGGATTTATACAATCCAAACACAGAACCCTGATTATGGATGATGAAAGCCCGGATAGACTTTTAAACAAAATACTAGCTCTTGGACAAAGTGAGGAAATGAAGAAAATACTTCCTGATCAGGAACATACGTGATTCAACCGAGAATTTGCAGTAGCAAGGCACTTAGCTACTGCAAACAAAGCCTGTAAAGGATTTGCTTGGCAACCTCGAATTATGCCAATGTGATATTTGTAATACCGAAAGTGTGGCTGTAACCTTCGTTCCTCATGAACATCCACATCATCGGCACAGGTTAGACCAATAAATTTGGTTTAAACAACTATCCTATTACCGAAATACTCTTTGTAATGCTTGTTCCTCGCAAACAAAGAAGACGTCCGTACAGTCAGGTATAAACAACTGTATGAATTGGTCTATCTAACAATTCACATCTCTCTAACTTGCTGTAATACCTTGTAAGCCATTGGTTGACAGATTAAGTTTTTTCAAGGTCTCTTGTATTTCACGATGACTAAATTCAAGGTAGGTTTTCCTAATTAGAAAATTGCTATCAAACTTGTTTTCCACCTTTTGTCTTGAAACAAAAGGTGGAGCCAAAAATTCAAGGCTGTTACTCTTTGAGCTAAAAAATTCTCATCGAGCGGCCTACTTCCGAAACTTGCCTTCGCTTTGGCTTCGGCTTCGAACAGCCGGAAGCAGTCTACGCTCGATTTCAAATTTTTATTCACGCCTAAAGAGCAAAGGCCGAAAATGCCCCTGCGAGGATATTACGTTTTACTTTTCACTAAAGTTAGATGGTGTTTTCTTGAGTTTCTTCTTATCCTTGAATTGGTATTAGAAAATCTTACTGAGGCCAATAAGCCGAAGTATTTGATTTTTGATTCGTTTTTGTCGTTGGCTGGGTCCAACTGCAAAATTTGGGTTCAATATTCGCTCATTTGAAGGATTGGCAAGAATTTGTATTCCAATGATTGGGTACAGACGGGCCAGGGATGGTAGCCAGGTACCCCGCAACGACGCAGGAGTGAGGAGTACCGCGGACAGCCAGGTGCCGCCGAATACGCCCAACTCAACAAAAAGAATATACTGAAGGCGGCAGGCCCCCAAATTATGATGAAACTGGAGGCAATTGATCAGCATCTGCTTTACCAAATTCATCGATGTAAATTTTCACCAGCAGCACAAACATCGAAAGGAGTAATGGGCCAAAAATGATTCCTAAAAATCCGATTAAATTAATTCCGATAAAAACACCGAACAAGGTAATCAGCGGATGTACATTGGCCATGCGTTTTTGCAACATAAACCTTGCGACATTGTCAATGGAACCGATGAGAATGAAGCCCCAAAGACCGATAGCAATACCTTGCCACTCAAACCCAATCGCCATTTGATAAATCATGAGCGGTACGTAAACCAGCATGGAGCCCACCAAAGGCACCACTGAACAAACAGCGGTGAGTAAACCCATGAGAATAAATTCGTGTACACCGAACATCCAATACCCAATCATGCCCACCAAGCCTTGTAATAAAGCTACAATGGGAATTCCAAGTGCATTGCTATAAACCATGGCTCTGACTTCGGCCATCACTTTTTGCACATTGCTATGCTTAAAAGGAACATGATTGCGTAACCACAATTCCATATCCATCGTACCAGTGAGCATAAAATAAAGCAGGAGATACATAATGAATACATTTCCCAGACCACTGAGGGTTCCGCCAATTGTGCTTTCGAGCAAAGGCATGACTTGGGTGGAAACTTTAGAAACATTTTGACCATTAAATATATCGACATCCCACTGCTGCAAAACATATTGGTGGATACGTTCAAAAACCTGAGTCACAATTACCGGGTTTTGGATGACCGGCATGAGTTTATCATAGGCTACGGACAACATCCAGGCCACGGGCACAACCAACACGATTAATGAGAGCAGCATGAGGGTGAGAGCCGCCAGCCATTTTTTCCATCCACGCTTTAGTACCAAATGAATCATCCAATTGCGCAATAACACATACAATGTAATTGCTCCTAAAAAAGCGCCCAACATAAAAGCCATTTCACGAAGAATAAGAGCACCTATAACGATGAGCACCGCCAAAAAGAGAAACTGCCGGATTTTATTGGGATGTGTTTGATGTAACATAAGGAATAGCCCGACAAATATACATGCTTTTGCAAACGTACGCTTTGCACTATCTTTGCGCACTATGCAATTACTCGACGGAAAAGCCGTTTCGGCGCATATCAAAGAAGAAATTAAAAAACAAGTTCAGGAACACACCTGGGCCGGAAAAAGAGCACCCCATCTTGTGGCCATATTGGTAGGCGAAAATCCTGCCAGTAAAGCCTACGTTGGCTCTAAGGTAAAAACCTGTGCAGAATTGGGTTTTGAATCAACCCTGGTGACTTATACCCAGGATGTGACCGAACAAGAACTGCTGGAAAAAATTGAGTACTTTAATCAGAACAAAGAAGTAGATGGTATATTGGTTCAATTGCCTTTGCCCGCCCACATCTCTGAGCAAAAAGTAATTGATACCATATTGCCTTCCAAAGATGTGGATGGATTTCATCCGGAAAATCTTGGAAAAATGATGTTGGGGCAGGCTTCGTTTGTACCGGCAACACCTTATGGAATTATGTTGATGTTGCAGCATTACGGCATCTCCACTGCCGGAAAACATTGTGTAGTGATAGGCCGGAGTAATATTGTCGGCACTCCGATGAGCTTATTATTGAGCCGCAACACGGATCCGGGCAATTGCACTGTAACGATATGCCACTCCAAAACCAAGGACATGGCAGCTATTTGCCGTCAGGCCGATATCATTGTCGCAGCAATTGGCAAACCCCATTTTGTAACCGCAGATATGGTGAAAGATGGAGCCATTGTGATTGATGTTGGTATCAATCGAATTGCCAGCGATGCCACTAAAAGCGGATTCCGATTAACCGGTGATGTAGATTTTGAGCAAGTTGCTCCTAAGTGCAGTTATATTACACCTGTACCGGGTGGCGTTGGCCTAATGACCATTTGTGCCCTGATGAAAAATACTTTGTTGGCCAATACCTTGCATACCCGACCATGACCCGCATTAAACGAGTACCCTCCTATCCGGTGATGGAAGCCTTTTATTCGATACAGGGTGAAGGTTTCTATCAGGGCTATGCGGCCTACTTTTTGCGATTGGGCGGCTGTGATGTGGGATGTGTCTGGTGCGATGTGAAAGAAAGTTGGGATGCGAAAAAACATGCCAAGTGGAGTACGGAATACATGCTTGAAATCATTAAAAACGATCCTACTCAAATTGTAGTTGTGACCGGTGGCGAGCCCCTCATGCATGATTGTACGGAACTTACCCATGATTTAAAAGAAGAAGGATATCAGTTGCATATTGAAACGAGTGGCGCCTACCCAATCAGCGGCGAATGGGACTGGATATGTGTTTCTCCAAAGAAATTCAAAGCGCCCTTACCGGAAGTGTTGAAAAAAGCCAATGAGCTGAAAGTGATCATATACCATCGAAGTGATTTTGATTGGGCCGAACAATTCGCCAAAGAGGTAAATCCGGATTGCAAATTATTTCTGCAACCAGAGTGGAGTAAATCGAAAGAAATGATGCCACAAATCGTGCAATACATTCAAACCCATCCGCAATGGGTATTGTCATTGCAAATCCACAAATATATGGGTGTGCGATAACCCTTCATTTCCCCTGAGATATTTAAAGTTTCCTTTGGAAAGTTGAAGTTATATTTGCGATTCAACTATTCAGGCATGTGGCATACCATTAAAGACACTGTTTTAAATCCGATCTGGTACATTGATATGGGCGGATTGTATTTGCTCGTATTTATCATTTTTGCGGAAACCGGATTATTTGCAGGTTTTTTCTTGCCGGGCGATTCACTGTTGGTGGTGGCCGGCATGTTATCTGACAAACTCTCAGAAAGTTTTTTTAATGTTCACTATATGTTGATTCCGCTGATGTTTGCCATTGCGGGTATATTGGGAAATATGGTTGGATATTGGTTCGGGAAAAAATCAGGCCCCTATTTATATTCCAGAAAGGATACCTTCTTTTTCAAGAAAAAACATTTGTTGACTGCCAAGAAATTTTATGAAAAAAACGGTGCATTTACGGTTGTTGCTGCCCGTTTTTTACCGATTATTCGCACCTTTGTGCCGATTGTAGCGGGTGTGGTAAAAATGGACTATAAAAAATATACACTCTATAATATAGTAGGTTCCTTCTTATGGGTGTTTTCGATGTTTCTGATTGGAAAATTTGCCCGCGATTTTGTGATGAAAACAACCGGAGTGGATATCATCGAACATATTGAATTAATCGTTGTATCGATTGTATTGGTTACTACCCTCCCGGTTATTTTGAAATTTTTACTCGGTGGTCGGAAAAAAGACTATAATGAAGACGAGGAAGAAGTTCCAACCTTATAGCTGCAAATAGTCCTGTTTCTTTTTATCAATATTTGTTGGAGCACTGCAAAAAAATCAGCCTTTTGATGCAAAGATGATTGCATTGTTTAAAAATCTATTTTGGTATTATATTTAGTCCATGAAGAAAGAAACCAGGCTATTGAGTATACCTGTTATCGTAGCTGCTTTGGGCTACTTTGTCGACATTTATGATTTGGTACTTTTCAGCATTGTTCGTCAACCTAGTTTGAAAGCGATTGGGATTGCTGCTGATGCTATGGAGAGCAACGGACTACTGCTGATCAATATTCAAATGATTGGAATGCTGATCGGCGGACTGATGTGGGGCATACTAGGGGATAAAAAAGGTCGACTATCTGTTTTGTTTGGTTCTATACTCATGTACTCCCTCGCCAATATTGCGAATGCTTATATTACCAATATCAATCAATATGCAGTGTTGCGATTTATTGCCGGTGTTGGGTTAGCCGGTGAATTGGGTGCGGGTATTACCCTGGTGAGTGAAATTCTGAGTAAAGAGCAAAGAGGTTGGGGTACCACTATCGTTGCTACTGTTGGCGTTTCGGGGGCTATTCTGGCGGGCATTCTCGGTTTAACAGTCGATTGGACAACTTGTTATTTGATTGGTGGTATTTTAGGACTATCACTGCTCCTCATGCGTATTGGCGTATTTGAATCAGGCATGTATAAAATGGCCAAAGCGCATTCCAACGAATTAGGCAGCTTAAAACTTTTATTCAGCAGTTCTGAACGGCGATCGAAATATTTACATTGCATTTTGGTCGGCTTGCCCATTTGGTATGTGATCGGCATTTTAATTACACTGAGTCCGGAATTGGGAAAAGAGTTGGGCATAGTAGGAAAAATTAATCCTGCCTATTCCATCATGTATTGTTATGCCGGGGTTACTTTGGGGGATTTGGCATCCGGTGTACTCAGTCAGCTGATTAAAAGTCGCAAAAAGGTGCTGCAAATTTTTGTCTTGGCTACATTTATTTGCGTTATCCTCTACTTTTTTTTAAGGGGCATTGAAGTGCAAAGCTTTTATTTGTTCTTCTCTATATTAGGATTTGCTGCGGGTTACTGGGCTGTATTGATTACGACTTCCTCCGAACAATTTGGAACCAATATACGGGCCACAGTCACCACCTCGGTTCCTAATTTTATTCGTGCCGCTTTGGTACCAATTTCTTTGATGTATGCCGGTATTCAAACCTTTGGATTACATAAATTACATGCAGGACTCATCACCGGAATTTTATGTTGCGGAATTGCATTCTGGGCGGCCGGTCGCTTAAAGGAGTCGTTTCATACCGATCTGGATTATCACGAAAAACGATCCTGATCAATGATGAAGTAACTTAAAACGATGTCGTTTCCCATTGCCTTCATCCAACAATAGAAAATAAATGGAACTTGGCCATTCAGCAGTTGGGATTTTGCTTGGGCCTTTCCCCAGTGATTGTTGCCAAATTGGTTTACCAAACAAATCCAGTACAATGGCTTCAGCAGGAAAAGGCAAGTCCAGCATGAGTTCATGTTGAAAAGGATTATTTAATCGAACCATGGGCTCTGTGGTTTCATGTAAATGATTGGGGATAACAATCGGCATTTTATTGAACCAGATGGAATCATGACATTGTCCATTCCATTGGCTACTATCTTTCACATTTCTCACAGAATACATACCACTATCCACCAAAAAAAATTGCAAGGTATCAGTAATATTAGAAAAGTTCTGAACCCATTGATTGTTGAGAAATAAATCGAAAGAATAATTTCCCGGTCGGCAAAATGCGACTGATGCTTTTAAGGAGTCATTGAATATCGTATCTGTCACATAGAATTTAGCCAAAGGTGATGAAGTGATTCGTTGCACAAAAGTATCAATGGTGGAACATGGCGGGAAGGTATGGTCTTGAAAGTCATAGAAAAAACTGCACTGCCCTGCTCCGTTGAAATAATTCTGTGTGAAATGAAAATCATGCTCAGGATCCATGGTCAACACGGGATCATTATCGCCATATGTAAATAAATAATGGGTTGAACTATTTTGAATTTTATCCTTGACATAAGCTCTGTCGTAATAATCAACCAGAGAGTCGAAACGGGTACGTAAAATATCTTTTTCAGCATAAGTACTATCAAATAAAATGGAATATCCGCCTGAGATCAGTGCGGCATCCGGCTGTTCGAACAAGGTACACAACAAGGATGCATATCCACCTTCGGATAAGCCAAATAAAAATACTTTGTCGTAATTTTTTTTGAGGTATTTCACCCAGGCGATCATTTCGATGAGATAATTAATCCCATAACGCCGGTTTTGTGTAATCAAATAATTGACGATATATTCATTGAGTTTATGTCCATTCCAATTAATGGCCCTGGATTCTTCGTTGGGTTTGATGAAAGTATATACATCGCCAAACTTCCTGCAATTTGCCACCATCTGACACAAGGTATTGTGATACCCCCATCCGTTGACAATCGCATAGGACATATTTTCGCCGGTGCCGGGTACCATTAAAAACGCATATCTGCAGGATGGCTGCAAGGTATCGGGAAATAAAAATCCATAAGCCAGGGCCGAATGATTTTTAAAGCTGTATGGCAATAAGACCATTTGATTTTGCTGCGGATAATTATTGGGATAGAGGGCCATGGAATTGTTGACCAGTGTATCATAATGAATGGTATCGGCAACAGTTAATCCGGAGATTGAATCCAAATCCTGACGTGCAAAAACGAATTGGGTATCGATGGTAAGCAGATGTTGTTGCACTGAACCCATGGGTGGAAAATGATACCAATTACCGGGCATGATATTGTCATCTACATAACGCTGATAAGTAAATATGCTTTGAAAAAAAATACTATCCGTTGCACTTAACTGAGCCCGAAGTGATCAGAGCACGCCTAGCATTAAATACAGAATCTGTTTCATGGGAGCTGGTTTAAATTTAATAAATCCTACCTAGGGGCTGCTGTTTAACGTGAAAGTAGTTGTATCATTACATTCTAGTGTGAATTTCGCTTTTCAAAGGGGGCCCCGGCGGCTGCACGCCCCCGCGGGCGGGGGGCCCGCCCCCCACCTACCAAACTACGCCCGATACCTACTACCCAGCGCCATGCCAGAAAATCGGATTTGGCGGCAGGAGGAGCAGAGAGAAAAAATGGCATATCAAATCGAATGGTAAATGGTTCAACTTTTTCCAGAGGACCAAATTTCTTCAAGGTTAATGCAAAACCCACACCGGCATCCATTCGAATTTTACTCCACTCATTCACCGGATTCATCTGGCTGATATTGGCAGGATTTAATCTGGACCGACTCATCAAACCGGCATCTCCGAATAAATAAGCATCGAGGTGAAAATAATCGCGGATATATTTGGGTCGGATACGAAACAAACGATCGAAATCAATTTCCATATTCACGGCTGCACCACTCTTGCCCTTATAATTCAGAAACAGATTTCCATCTTCATCCTCATCAATGGCATAATACCCGGTATAGCCTCTTAAGTTCAAGCCACCGCCCATGTGGATGTTGGAAAAATCTGTTTTAGACATCCCACTTAAATCACGGGGTGCAATTCCTTGTGAACGTACCCATTTACTTTCCATCATTTCTTCCGGATTGGCTCCTTGCATAAAGAGTACACTTTCTTGTGGCAAATCGTTGCCAATGCCGTATCGCGCAAAAAGACGAGTTTTAAAATCCAGTTTTCGCCAGGTATTATTTTGCACCACTTCACCCTGTAAAAACGCGTAATTATAAGTGAGAGGTGTTCGCAACTGCATGCGCAATAATCCATTTCCGCCCATACATTTATAACGATGGTCGAAGAATAGTTGCACAAAGGCATTTTGTTTAGAATTTAATTTACCGGCCGTTGTAAACGATGACCATTCATCGGGGAAGAGTAAATAATCGCGGTTCAATTCACGTTTTCTGAATTGCGTAACTGCCTGCATTTTAAACTGCGACTGATCATTGATTTTATAA
Organism: Bacteroidota bacterium; assembly: GCA_016715505.1. Classification (GTDB taxonomy): domain Bacteria; phylum Bacteroidota; class Bacteroidia; order Chitinophagales; family Chitinophagaceae; genus OLB11. Next base: position 38,815 of record JADJZY010000012.1, on the reverse strand, counting down.
GAAGTATAAATGCTATGTCGTGCAAATCCATCGATATATCTGCTATCAATTCCCCAGCCGATTTTATGACTGATTTTTTTGAATACATTGTCATAACGAAGGGTATAATCAATAGGTGAACGATCGTCAAACCAACCTTGACCTTCAAAAGGTCGGTATTGAGTATAAGAAAACACCCGGGTATTGAACCAAACTGTTCCATGTAATTTTCGCAAATAGTTCATAAAAGAACCATCGAAATGAATGCCGGCTTTGATCCCGTCCACCGCATTCCACCAAAAATCGGGTCGGTAAAACATGTGGTATTTTTTCCATGACGGCGTATTGGCAATGTAATGTTCGAATTTCAAAGTACGGCTAAGAGGCGATAATTTCATGCCCGGCCTTTTATAATTATCCATCATATCAATATCTGCCAGGCGATTACTGGTATCAATGATGACATCTTTTATTCCTGAAGGTATGTTGAGTTTGGCAGTGTATTCGGGATAGAGTAAATCCCAGCCATACCACATGGGCAACACTTTGGCATTGGTTTTTTTAATAAAATACTTATTCGGAATGTGATAATGATAGGACTTTCCATTTTTTGCCTGAACGGTAAAGTCGATAGGCATTTGCATTTCACCATAGCGTTTAAAGCGAATCAGGTATTGATCTCTGGCCAATCCCTTTTTAACCGAACGTATACCATAGTCGGTATGCTTGGTCGTTTCCAGCCATTGATCAAAAAACCACGAAAGATCCTGACCAACATACTCCATGATACTGCTTGTAAAATCTTCAAAATAAGGATGTGCAAATTTCCATTTGGCCACATAATGTTTCATGGCATTCTGAAACAATGAATCACCCAATACATATTGCAGGTTATACAACATGGTTGCGGTTTTATGATAAACATTGCTGTATCCATTTTCGTGCCCCAGGGCCGAATGAAAATCGTTGGAATGGGTGTTCAATGCTTTATCCTGATCGCGCATGGCATCAAACATATAGCGGTTATATACATTTCGGTCTTTTACCAGTTTAGGTTCGCGGTGTTTGCGTTTGTATTTATTTTTTTCCGGCGTTTCAATCATGGTATCGCCGTCAATTTTTTGAAGGCCCCATGCCGTTAAAAATTGGGTGAACCCTTCATCAAGCGCCGCCCGGTAAGTTTCATTATTTCCAATCATTCCATAAAACCAGTTATGTCCGATTTCATGCACCAGCAAACCATGAAAATCAGGGTCATTGCCACTATCGAGCGTGAGCATGGGATATTCCATTCCATCATTGGCATCAGCCGCAACCATTTTCGGATATTCATACATGCCAAAATCTTCAGAGAAGGTCTTGATGATTTTAGCCACATAATCTGAAGCATTCTGCCAGCGACTGGCATGCGGCTCGAGCGCTACAGCAATGCAACGGATACCATTCCATTTTGTTTCACCTATCCGATAATGAGGATCGGCGGTAAATGCAAAATCATGCACATTGTTAGCGATAAAATGCCAGGTTTTACGTTGACTACTATCATAAGGAATGATCATTGAAGGTGCCTGACCAAAAGGTTTATTGGCGAAATTTTTGATATCTAATTTTGCACGTAATTCAGCCGGAAGTACTTCTTCATTTTGAATGGCCCCAGTTGCTTCAACAATATAATTGGAAGCAAAGGTGAGTTTAACATCAAAGAGACCATAGTCGCCATACAATTCTTTATTTAAATGTTGATCAGTATCCCAGCCTTTTTTACCATCAAATACGGCAATTCGCGGATACCAATGCACGCCATTAAAATGCCTGAATCCCCAGGAATTATATACAGACATTCTACGGCGAAAATCTCCGGAATCAAAGAAGGTAGCAAAATTCATGGTAAACTTCACCGATGAACCGGGTTGAAGTGGTTTGGGGAGATACACTTTCAGAATCGTATTATCCAAGGATGTTTTACAAATAATGCCATCTACTTTTAATTGCTCAACAAGGGTTCCAAGTCCTTGCTGCTGATACTTGCCCATGCGCCGAATTTTCTGGTCATTGACCCGATGTAATTCTTCGAGATAAGAACCTTTCGTAAAGGCGTTTTGATAAAGATGGAAATAAACAACATCCAGGGTATGAGGAGAATTATTCCAATAAGTTAATTCTTCGGTTGCCTCTATCACATTGGTTCGTTCATTGATACTTGCTTCAATCTTATACGCGACATCTTGCTGCCAATAACCGGCATGTGGTTTTCGGTTTTTCCAATAGTGAGGATTCAGGGCATTTCGATAAGCATTATCTGTTTGCGCAAATGCCTGCGACACATGAATCAAGAAAAGCAATAAGAACAGGAAGAATTTATTTTTTGTCATATCCATATCATTAGTGTTGGTGAAACGGTCTTTTTCACCGAAGCGCTAAGATAAGGTTTGGAAAGAAGAATGAAATCAAGTGGACTTTGAAAAACAGGTCTAATTCTGCTTTTTTTTGACTAACCCAGTTGAAACACGATAGGCAGGTTATAATAAACCCGAACCTTGCGCCCGTATTGCATGCCCGGTTTCCATACCGGCATTTTTTCAATACCCGAATGGCTTCCTGATCACAAGAAGGATGCACGCCTCTGAGAATGGAAATATTGGTGACTTCACCGTTTGGCTCAACCACAAATTTGCAGATCACCTTACCTTGAATGCCCATTTCACGGGCGTCTTCAGGATATCGTATATTTTTCGTTAAAAAACTCATCAGGGCATCAGTACCTCCAGGAAATTCAGGCATCACTTCGGGAAAATTGACTATTTCTTCCTGATTTTCGGCTGGAGATGAAACCGAATACGGCGTTACACTATCGTCTGGAGTACCTCTGATTTCTGAAGCGTCTAATAATTCACTACCTTGAGACTCATAGACGACGGCTGTGGGTGGGATTTCAAATTTGATTTTTTTCCATTTCAGATTTTTGATTGCTGCATCCAATTGTTTTCCAATATTTTGTAATTCAATCGGTCCGTTTTCGGCCTCCAATATTTTCTTAAACAACTGCGCCTTACCAAAAACAGTCAAATTCAAATGAGAAAGATCACGAGCTTTGGTTTTATATCTATCCTGCATATCAGCCCACTTGACCTGATCTATTTTTCGAAATATCGATGATAAAGTTTTGGGAGGTATTTTGGAAGAGTAAACGCCTAAACGAACGGCATTTTTAATTCCGGTATAATATACCCTTCCATCCCGAAAAAGGCGAATTTTATACGTCGCGCATTTTCCAAAACACGGCGTTCTTTCCAAAATAATTTCATTGATCTTCTCCTGGGCGAAACCGGGAATCGCCAACGTGATCAACAACAAAATGGATAATATTTTTTTCATTTTATAATAAGAAATGGGTCGTGAATTTGAAGAATGATGTTCTTTGAATTATAGAAATCCTTTTTCTCTCATCCAGTCATCGTTGTATATTTTACCCATATAACGACTACCATGATCATGAAGTATTACAACTACCATATCTCCTTCCTTAAAACGATCTTTCATTTGTACCACAGCCTGAACAGCGGCACCTGCAGAAGAACCGCAAAGGAGACCTTCTTCTTTAGCCAATCGTCGGCACATGAGCAATGATTCCTTGTCTTCAATCATTTCGAGGTGATTAATGACTTCGCGATCATAATTGTCCGGAATAAAATCTTCACCCATCCCTTCTACCGCATATACGCGAGCCAACTCAGGTTTTACCTCACCGGTTTCGAACCAATGTTTTAATATTGAACCATCCGGATCCACTCCTATCACCTGTACATTCGGGTTTTGATCTTTCAGGTATTTTCCGGTTCCAATGAGTGTACCACCAGTTCCTGTGGAAGCCACATAATGGGTAATTTTACCATCGGTTTGATCCCAAATTTCAGGACCGGTTGAGGCATAATGCGCTTCACGATTGGATAAATTATTGTATTGATCGGGATTCCAACCATCTCTTTCCTTTGCAATTCGAGCGGCCACAGAATAATAGGATCGAGGGTCTTCGGGTGCCACATCTGTCGGACAAACATGCACTTCAGCGCCCATCGCACGAAGGATATCCACCTTTTCCTTACTCATTTTATCGGCCATGGTAAATACACATTTGTATCCCTTGGTTAAAGCGACAAGAGCGAGTCCCATGCCGGTATTCCCACTTGTACATTCAACAATAGTTCCTCCGGGTTTTAATTTCCCACTCTTTTCAGCATCCTCAATCAACTTTAAAGCGATGCGATCTTTGATGCTATTTCCGGGATTAAAATATTCCACTTTGGCATAAACCGGGCAAGGAAAATCCTTGGTGATGCTGTTTAACTTCACCAAAGGGGTATTACCAATGGCTTCAACAATATTGTTATAAACTCTTTTCATAAGGGCGTAAAGGTAAACAAATCCGACGAAGTTTACCCAGCTGTCCCTATCTCATCAGCATCAAATCACCTTTGAGGAGGTATTCCTTTTTGGTTTCCGGACAAACGTACTGAATCAGATAATAGTAATTACCCACTTCGCATAATTCACCATCATGTCGTCCATTCCATCCAATTTGCGGGTTCGTTGATTCAAAAACCACATTTCCCCATCGATTCATCACCACAAATTTTTTGAGATCTATTCCATAGGCATTCACCATTCGGAACTCATCATTCAAAGCATCGTTATTTGGCGAAAAAGCATTCGGCACAAAAATATTATCGCAGCAATTTTCCTGAACCAATGTTTCCAGGCGACTGATACTACATCCATTGGCATCCTTTGCAACAATGGTGTATAATTTAGGATTTAATAAGGTATAATCACCAAAACTATTGGTTTGACTTCCTGGCCATAAGGTATATTCGATATTTCCGGTACCTCCGACAACCTCCGACAAAATCTGACCACTTTGAGCATCGGCGCAATTTGGATGGATTACATCAAACTGACTAAAACTCAAGGCTTCAGGATTTAGTACATTGATGTTGGTTGTGGAGGTACAACCATTCACATCAGTTACGGTCACCACATAATTTGCGGCAGGCAGGTTGACAAATGAAGGTGTTAAAGTATCGCGGTTACCGGGCTGAAGATTATAGTTGATGATTTGAGCAGGACCGGTTGCATACGCTTGTAAACTTCCTGAATTGTCTGAATGACACAATAAATCTTCATGATTCACGAAGGAGAATGTGGGCGATGCCGTTTGGTTGACTACAGCCGAAGAACTCACTGTACAACCGTTTGCATCTTTTACTACCACTACATAAGGCGCAGCAATCAAATTGCTAAAAGAAGCAGATACCCCAAATGTCGATCCAATACTATAGGTTAGCGCACCTGAACCACCGGAAGCATAGACACTGATAGACCCGGAATTATTGGGCACACAACCGGTTTCTTTTGTGACCACAGCATTAATTAATAATTGTTGGGGTTGCATTAAACTAAACAATGTACTCACGGAACAACCATTGATATCGGTGGCAGTGATGGTATAATTATTCGCACCCAAGGCATTAAAGATGCCCGAACTGGTTGTCATATTTCCCGGTTGAATTTGATACAAGAATGATCCGGTTCCACCTGTTGCGATGATTTGGGCGGAGCCGTTGTTGTCGCCAAAACAAGATGGATCTGCTTTTGTAAAACTATTGACTTGTACCGGCAAAGGACTTCCCACTTGTAATGTTGTAGAAAGGCTACAATTGAGTACATCTGTTGCTACAACCGTATACAATCCGGCTCTTAAAGTTCCCACTTGAATTTTGTTGTAATCCGGCATTGAGTACATATAGTAAACCCCCATTATTATTGCTGATTAAAACGCTAATATCACCATCCGAAGATCCGGAACATGAAACAGGAGTACTTACCGAATTGGTCCAATTTAAGACAACCGGCGCTTGCGCCACAACTACTGTAGATATACTGCAACTATTGAGATCTGTAGCAGTAATCGTGTATTGTCCCGGACTTAAATTCGGAAATTGATTGGATGATTGTGAGGAACCTCCATTGATGGCATATTGGTATGTTGGCGTTCCACCAGAAATACCGATTGTAATGACGGCATCATTACCCGGCACACAGCTTGCCTGAGTTGCAATGGCACTGTTGACATTGAGAGCTGCTGGCTGAGTGATATTGATTGTTGCCGTCGTATTACATTGATTGGCATCCACTGCAGTTACGGTAAATACACCCGCCGTTAAATTGCTAAATTGACCGGTTTGATTAGTAATTGCTCCCGGTTGTAAAGTATAATTCATCGTGCCACTACCTCCTGAAGCTTGAAGATTCCACCAAGCATTATTGCCTGCGAAACAACTAACCATCGCCGAATTATTTGACACCCACTGTATCCCCAAAGGTTGACTAATGATGACTGTGGTGATGGCCGTGCAAGAGTTGGCATCTGTTGCTTGTACAGTATAAGTTCCGGCGGATAAGCCATTGAATTGTCCGTTGGTATTTGTGAAACCTGTTGGCGTTAAAACAAAATTGATACTACCTGTTCCACCGGAAGATGTAACATTGATGGTTCCATTGGATACCCCCTGACAAGTAGCGGGGGTGGAACTACCGGATGTAAATTGGAGCAAAGTTGGCTGAGTCAACCCTACGACTGAAGATATCGTGCATCCCAAAGCATCGGTCGCCTGAATGGTATAATTTCCTGAAGATAATCCATTAAATAAGCCACTTCCATTGGAAACTGAGCCCGGGTTTAATCCATAATTTATAACTCCGGTTCCCGCACTTGCAGTTAATGAAATTTGCCCATTGGTTAATCCAAAACAAGTGATGTTGCTGGTATTCAAGGTGTTCCAATTCAGAGATGGAGCTGGGTTAATGGTCGTTAAAGAACTGGCTGAGCATCCATTGGCATCTACAACAACAACGGTATAAGTGGCGGCCCCTAATCCGGTAATGGTATTAGCCGATTGCATAGCCCCCCCGGCAGAATAATCAAAAGGTTGAGTTCCTCCATTGGCAGTCACCGAAATACTTGCATCATTACCCGGCACACAACTTAATGGTGTTTGGGTTATGTTGATGATTTGTAATGGCAATGGTTCGCTAATGCTAACGGTCGTCGAAATAAAACAAAGATTCACATCCGTAGCAGTTATGGAATAAATGCCGGCCGTGAGATTATTAAATGTTCCAGTCGTATTTGAAAAAGAACCCGGCAGTATTTGATAAGAGAGTACGCCTGTTCCGCCTGAAGCAGTTGATATGATCGAACCATCATTTTGACCAAAACAGTTAACCATTTGCGGAGTCACTGAAGACCATTGCATAGAAACCGGTTGAGTCACATTTACAATAGTCGAATTGCTACAGCCGTTTAAATCCGTTGCAATCACAGTATACGCGGCAGAAGACAGATTGTTAAAAACACCTGTAGTGTTGGTGACAGAACCAGGCAATAAAGTATAACTCAATGTACCGGAACCACCACTAGCCGACAAGCTGATACTACCTGTATTACTACCCTGACATAAAGCCGGATTGGATACTACCCCGTTAAACAATATCTGGGTTGGTTGATTAATTTGTACTAAGCTACTTATGCTGCAACCAATGGCGTCTGTCGCGGTTAAGGTATAAGTATTTGCAGCCAGCAATGTAAAATTACCGGAACCTGATAAATTGCCCGGGTTCAATGTATAGTTTAATACTGGATTAGCGGTTGTCGCAAGTGCTGAAATTTGACCATTTGCTACTCCAAAACAATTCGTATTTGTTAACGTCACATTTGACCAGCTCACATTTGGAGGTGATGCAATATTGACGGAGGTACTGATACTACATGCATTATTATCGCTGACCACAACTATATAATTGCCCGCAGCCAGATTTAAAAAATTTCCATTTCCTTGATTTCCAGAACCGATAGAATAAGAATAATTCGGCGTTCCACCACTGGCGCTCACAATGATTGAGGCGTCATTACCCGGCACACAAGATGGAATTGTGTTCTGTACAGAAGTAAAATTCAATGCATTCGGTTCAGTTAAAGTTGTGACTGATGAAATAGAACATGCATTTTGGTCAGTGGCTGTTATGGTATAAATACCGGCATTCAGTCCGTTGTAAACACCTGTAGAATTTTGAATATTTCCCGGCTGTAAAGTGTAATTCAAGTTACCCTGACCGCCTATTGCAGTTGCGCTGATTGAGGCATCGGCATATCCGTTACAAGTCACATTTGAAGAAGACCAGGCAGACCAGTTGAGTAAGGTAGGTTCTGAGATGTTGACTACCGTTACATTTGAGCATGCATTGGCATCGCTCACCTGAATCGTATAAGATCCGGCATTCAAATTATTGAATTGCCCATTGCTATTATTCACACTTCCCGGATTCAAGGTATAATTATATCCCCCGGAACCACCGGAAGCAGCGACTGAGATACTTCCATTACTTTGACCATTACACAACACCGGATTGGTGGTAACCGTATTCCACGTCAAAGCTGAAGGCTCATTGATGGTGATAATGGTTGTAGCTGAACAACCAATAAAGTCAACAGCCTGAATCGTGTAAGTTGCAGCAGGCAATCCATTAAACAAACCGGTATTATTGGTAATTGTACCCGGGGTCAATGTATAACTGATGGGTGCAGTCCCACCGAAAACCGTTGCATTAATACTACCTATTGCACCACCGTTACAAACATTATTGACGAAAGTGGTATTGTTCCAATTTAAGCCTGCAGTGGTATTGATCGTTGTTGTTGCTGAATTCGAACATCCTGCAACGGATGAAATGGTAACACTGTATGTTCCACCACCAAGCCCTGTGAAGGTGGATGGACTTCCGCTCAAAACACTGCCTCCGGGCGATAAAGTAAAAGTAAATGCAGAACCTGCAGTGCCGGTGGCCGTGATTGAACCAGCAGGATTCAAACAAGTAATATCCTGTGGACTCAGACTGATGGTTGGAGTGGGTTCAACCGCTACTGTAATCAATGAATCCTGATTACTGCAACCCGGATAAGAGGCAGATACCGTGTAAGTGGTTGTGGTGCCCGGGCTAACCGATACATTTGAGCCACTTGCCGGAATAGTGCCTCCCGACCATGTGAAGGTGAGAAATGAATTCGAAGGATTAGAAATAGCACTTAATGTCGCACTTTGACCCTGACAAACTGAAAAATTATCGGTCACATTAAAACCCGGAATATCATAAATTTCGATGGTGCGCTGATCAGTTGCTGTTGTATTACAAGCTGAACCAAAAACCTGAATATCGATGGTTTCCAAACCCTCGGCCAAAGCATCGGTAAGCGCTGTGATGGTAAAACTAACTACAGTATCATTGGCAGGAATTGTAACGGTGGCCGGAAAGCCGGTATAATCAATACCCGGTGTTGCTGTTCCACTATACGTAAGTGCAACAAGTTGTGGGGTCGGTTTTGGGTTTGGTCTTTTAATTGTAATCACTGAAGATTGGCACCCTTCAATTGTAAAAGGCGTAGACCCGCCAAGATTATTGGTTGAAGAAATAGCGCTCACCGTGGCAGCTTCAGATACAAATGAACCCGCTTCCAGAAATACCCCTGAATCCAGAATACCATCAAAAACATCCGCTATCGCAAACTTCATATGATAGGTTGAGCAAGGTGTTACCGGAGCTTGTGCTTTTAATTTGACGGTCAGTCCATCATACGAAATAGTAGGACTTAAAACATTATCTACATACAATGCGTTAAACGGCGGTGCACATGGTGCTTGCACATTCCCGCAAGGATTATTGGTTTTGTAATTAATCGTATTAATAGAAACCGGACAACTCGTTCCTGGAATTAAGGCCACATTGGTAGGGACTGCATATCCTGGCCCGGAAATGAAGAAGGCAAAAATATCATTAAAATTGCTGCATGAATAGGTGGTATATTCCTCAGACCCAAAACGATAATTAAATTCAATGGTATCTCCAATCGGCACAAAATCGAATTCCAGTTTGCACATATCATAGGTTGTTCCGGTAGCAGCGGCACTCAAATTGGGATCCGTAGTGGTAAAGAAATTATCGGTACTCGCAAAATAAGCCGCTGAAATATTGACCCCAATGTCAAGAGGTGACCCGAAAAGATAGGTGGTATTGCAGGTACCGGTGGTGAGTACAATGCCCGAATCCATAGAAATGCTGGTTGTGAGTCCATTTTCGAACTTACCACTCGCATCCGAACCACAAGTAAGCACAGGATTTGAATATACAACCCCTGACCCAACCAATCGGTCAACCAATTGATTGGCGGTTTGATTGGGTACAATGTTCAACTGGGCAAATGTAGATGCCGATGAAAAAAAGCTGCAATAAAGAGAACGTAGGATAGAAATGACTTCATAAGCCTGAAATATTTCCTCAAATATAGCTAATCAGGCTGATATTCTGCCTGCCACGCACTGACTATCTCAGCAAAATGCAATCCCCCTTCAAGGTATAAATTTGCCCTGTTCCGCGACATTTATACCTTACCAAATAAAAGTAGGTACCTGTTTCGGCCTGACTACCCTTGTAATTACCATTCCATCCAAATTCTGCATTTTGTGTCAGAAATACCTGATTTCCCCATTTGTTGTAAACCATCATTTCCTTAAACTCAACGCCGGAAAGGTTCAGGACTTTTAATTCGTCATTTAAACCATCCCCATTGGGTGAAAAAGCATTCGGGACAAATACCTGATCACAACAGATTCTTTCTTTGACTTCAATCGTACTATTGGTTTGGCATCCATTGACATCCGTTGCCGTAATCCTATAAACCCCTGACTCATTCAGTTGAAAAATTCCTGTGGAATTATTTTGATTCAATGGTTCAACCCGGTATAAAATATTCCCTGTACCACCATTTGCCTGACATCGCAAAGTGCCGATAAAATTACTCCCACAACTATCAGGGATAAAATTGGTTTCAGTAAAAACGATGGGCTGAGGTTGGGTGATTTGAAAAATACTGGTTGCGGTGCATAAATTGGCATCGGTAATAGTCACCGTATAAGAACCAACACCCTGGCCGGGAAATAAAGAAGAAGCTTGATTCAGATTACCCGGTTGAACCTGATAATCAACTACGGAAACAATCCCACTCGCCTGAATTTGAATGGCCCCACTGACACCTCCATAACAAGGGATATCATTATAACTAATTTGATTAATGGTTGGTGCATTCGGACTTTTTAATATTGCAATGGTGGATTGAGTACAACCATTCGCATCTTTCACTGTTATGGTGTAGGTATCCGAAGTGAGGTTACCAAAAATATTATTTGCCGAAAATGCAGCTCCGATTGAATAAGTTAAATTTCCACTTCCCCCTTGTGCAGTTACATTGATGACTCCGGTATTATTCGGATTACATTCCGGTTGAATGATATTGACCTGATCTATGACCAGTGCCGGAGGCTCCGATAAAGTAAAAGACGTATTAAAGCTACAATTATTCCCATCGCTCACGACAACGGTATATACCCCTGCATTTAATCCGTTAAAATTTCCACTGGAATTAACTGTTGCGCCAGGATTCAGGGTATAAGTATAAACGCCTGTACCACCCGAGGCTTGCATGCTCGCACCACCATCGCCGGAACCATTACAACTGATATTGTTCAGCACAAAATTACTAAACTGCACAGGCAATGGTGCGCTCAAATTCACGACTGTACTGATCGAACATTGTCCGGCATCCACAGCAGTAATCGTGTATATTCCTGCCCCTAAAGCAACAAAAACTCCATTGGAATTAATTTGTCCACCAGGCGACATGGAATAAGTAACTACCCCACTTCCTCCAGAAACGCTTGCAGCAATTGTACCATTTTGTAAGTTATGACAAGTTATAGGTGTGATGTTCAACGTATTGAATGAAAGTTGACCCGGATTGGCTAAATTCAATACCGTGCTATAGGAACAGCCAATGGCATCGGTAACAGTGGTCGTATAATTGCCAGTTCCTAAACCATTAAAAATACCCGTATTGTTTGTTTGATTACCGGGTTGCAAAACATAGTTTACCAATCCGCTTGCATTTTGTGCGCTTACATTGATGGCACCACTATTCGGATTATTGCAACTAACCGCCGTGATACTTGTAGTGGCACCAATGGTTACAACCAATTTAATGGCTCCACCGGGTGCATTGCAAGGACCGGTTTCATTGAGAGAAACGGTATAAGAACCGGGCGCACTAAACTGATGAACCGGATTGGGAATATTGCTGGTATTATTGACACCGGATGCAGGGTCACCAAAATTCCAGCTATAGGTATCCGGGCAAAGCGCACCGATTGCCTGAAATTGATATTCCAAAGAATTTGTAGTGCAGTTATATGAAAAGTCGGTTTGATTCGGTGGTGCCTCTCCGATGTACACATCATCAAAAGCAAAACCATCAAAAGCATTACAAATTGTTCCACTGCCAAACGCAAAACGAAAAATTACCTGAGGTTGACCTGCTAAATTGGTCATACAATGTTTTGCGGTCACCCAGGAGGAAATACCATTTCCACCGTTACATGAACCTGAAGTGGGCAACATGGTTCCAGCCCAGCCATGCTTCGGACTCGCCAAATTGGTCAGTGCGGTGATGTTATTTTGGTTGAACCAATTTTCGTTCAAACAGTTCACCGGATCAGAATCTGTGCCAACATTGAGCCAGGTTATGCCATTGTCGATCGAATACTGAAAAGTGGTGCCATCGTAAATATTTTCACTCTCCCACCAAATTTTAAAACTGACAAAAGGATAATTAACCAGTGAAAAATCGAAACAAGGACTTTGGACCCAGGAACGCTGACCAAAACTGTAAAAAGATCCATTGAGACCACCGGTAACCCAGCAAGAGCTTCCGCCCCCGGCACTTTGAATCAGCGATTTATTAGGACTCCCCCATGCCCAATCATCGTTTATTCCACCACTGAACCAATTCGCAGGCCCGGATTCGAAGCCTTCAGTATATGGAAATGACGTAATGGGCGTAGCACATTGTGCATGCACCAAGCGGGGTACAAGGGCATAGATAAAGCCTGCCAATAGCAATAATTTTCTCATCTCGAAACACGGCAAATATACCAAATCCAATGTTCATTGAAATGAACAAAATATCATGAGTTTGTCAGAAAATTCCAGCGGAGTTTATGCCATTTTCATAATTTCCTGAATCACCACACGATCGATGGGGAGACTTACATCTTCGGGCTGCAAATATTCCAGCGATATCCATCTAAAAACCTCCTCCTGATATTCCTCCGTTTTAAAATCGAAAGGGGTGTCGGAAAAATCGACCTCGGGCAACTTGAGCGGGCGTACCAGATAATAAATGCTGATGATTTGAGTTTCGGTATGGAATGCCGAAGCTTGAAAAAAATCAGTGGTATAAAAATGATCAATGATCTCTATTTCAACACCCAATTCTTCAAGCCATTCGCGTTTCAGGCCCTCATGTAGCCCTTCACCATATTCGAGTCCTCCGCCCGGAAATTTGGTAAAACGAAAATCTCCCAAACGTTCATCACTGAGTAAAATCTCCTGTTGTTCATTGATCCATAATCCATATACGCGAACATTAAACTTTCCGTTCATATAAACAATTTATGTTGTTGTCGTTCTATCTTGTGTCCTCGCATGGTCTCCGCTTCGGGACTGCGATATTGGAATTTTGCTTGTGCTTATTGTCTGAATCACGGATGATGAAGATTTTAATATGGGCACTGATTCTAGTACCAAGTTCTAAATTAATCATTTGTCCTCGCATTCTATGATAAATTCCAAACAACTAGATTGTAAAATTATTGATATGATTAATAGTGTAAATATTTCTCTACAAGAAGATCCATATATTCTTTTTTGTAAGGTAGAAGATACAATAATTCTCTCGGTATATCTTCTATATCAAAGTACCGTTCCGATTTTACTTTACTGGAACTAATATCTACAAATATGTAATGGACGATATAACTTGAAATTGTAGACACATTGATTTTATATAAATTGTAGTTTAAATCTGTGACAGGACTATATGTGTAGATTCTTTTCCATAATTCCTCTAATTTATCGTCATCAAATGTAAATAAAACTAAATTTCCTTTTAATTCTTTAAAGCCTTTTATAGATTTAATTGATTCTTCTCTTACAGAAAAGTTCTGAGTGCAAATAAAACTAAGTTTGCAAACATTTGTATCCAAACTATATATGTGCACAACATAGATCCATGAATCGAATCCAGATTTAGTGTTTGAATTTGTTTCATTCACTCCATGCAAAAGATCATTCCAAATCATTGTCTGAGACATAATTTTATCAAATCTCAAACTTAAATTCTTTGCACAACCGAAAGCCTGAATTGCTGGAATAAATATAGTTATAAAAATAAATCTTATTTTTTCATCGTTCAAATCATTATTTAATAAATTCAACATACGAAAAAATAGGTATGGAATTATACCCGATGTTAAATTCAGTCCTCGCAAATTCTCCGCTTCGGGACTGTGCGTTTACTATATCTATCATTTATGTTGATTTATACTGCTAAGTTACTAATCGCTCCGCAGATTGAGACTTTGGTAGTTGACAAATTATTGAGCAAATGTCTGGTCGAGACTTTGCGAGGAAGGAATATGAGATGCCTATACGGTTTACAAAACCGTCGATAACAGTACGACATTTCAAATGTCGAACAGGGCAAGCGAGTGACTCTTCGAAGACGGAATAGCTAACACCAGTGTATTAAACCACCAATTGCTAGCGCAGGGTGAGTATGTCATTTTAGTCCAATTGAATCATATTTTCTGCTTGAAATTATAATACCAATGCATAAATTCTGTATTCCTATTCGGATTTATTTTACTTTTGCAAAAAACAACCATACCATGAAAAAACAAATCACCCGCATTTCCCTGAGCCTCGTTTTGGCCACCGGATTATTATTTTCCCTGAATGCCTGTAAGAAATTACTATCCATTACCTTGGATAAAGATTATCAGAGTGTTCAATTATTGATCCAGGCTCCGCAAAGCGCCGGAACATTTACAATCAGCAAAGAAATTATGTCTGATTTGGAAACGCTTGCTTCCAACAATAATTTCGACATCAACAAAATTGAAAGTGCCAAACTGGAATCTTTAACAGTGGATATTGAAGATACCAATCCAACGCCTTATACTTTTGATATCATTGACGCTGCAACTGCCAGCCTGAGTGCAGATGGACAAAGCGTATTGGAAGTAGCCAGCGATGACGCTTCACAAGTAAGTCCAACCCAAATGGTGATGGATTTGAAAGGTGTGGACATCGCCCCGTATTTAAAATCAAATAAGTTTAATGTCAATTTAAGTTTGACCACCAATACGGCTATCACACATGATGTGCCTTTAAAGGCCACTTTAAAATGTAAATTTGTCGTAAAACCATTGAATTAATTCCAATCGATTAAGTAAAAAAGACCGCGATAAACTTGCGGTCTTTTTTGTTTCTATATCAAAATATTTTCTCTAGAATCCGGCTTCAATTTCATAAACGGTGGGCCAAAGCTTACCGGTCACCATCAATCTGTTGGTCGTGGGGTTGTACGCCAACCCATTCATTTCAAGAGCTTGCGGATATTTTGCATGTACTTCGGCATCGATGGAATTAAAATCAAATTTCCCAACCACTTTTCCTGTAGACGGGTCAATTTTTACCACTTCGTGGGTTGTCCACACATTGGCATAAATATAGCCGCGAATAAATTCCAGTTCATTCAAACGGCTCAACAAACTCCCATTTTCGGTAACGGCCAGTGTTTTGACCACTTGCAGATTTTCGGGATTCCAATAGGTGAGATTACTACTGCCATCACTCATGATCAGATTCACCGAATCGGTGGTCATGCCCCAGCCCTCTGCATTTTGATATTTAAATGTTTTTATCTGACGAAATGAGCTGGCATCATAAATAAATCCCGTCTGGGTTTGATAGGTTAATTGATATACTTTATTCTGAAAAAATGTGATGCCTTCGCCAAAATATTTATTCCGATCGAGTTCTGCCCGAACATTTATTTTTCCTGATTTGAGATCTAATTCACCCAATACCGATTTTAATTCGGGCATGTCCTGGGGCGAACCGGTGCTTTCGTATAATTTATCTTGATAATACGTCAATCCTTCGGTAAATGATAATACATCATGGGCATGATAAGCCTTGACGGTATACGGAATCAGCGGCACCCGGGCACTTGCTTCGGTAGATTCAGTTGGGGCAGCCGGCGGAGGTGTTTCTTCCTGACAAGCTGCAACAAACAAGACCAAAATCAAAATCCTGCAAAATTTAATCATCCTGCAAATATAGAAAGCATCATAAAGCTTGACAAAGATTTTGGACATTCCTCAAACGATCCGATTTTTCAGGTTCTTGATATCCCAAAACGCCACTTAATCCCACTTATTTGGGCATTGGTCTACTAAATGTTTCAAGCGTATTATGTTTATGTTAAGATTGCCCTATATTAGTGCGATTTAAATTGAACATCCATGTATAAGTACTTGTTAATAAGCCTGATGATCGTAACTGGAATGTCCTGCAAAAAGGAAGCCGGCTTTGGCGGTCAAGCCTCTGTAACGGGCAAGGTTTTTGTGTATGATACGAATAAAGAACAAACAGATACTTTGGCACAAGGTTATGTTGGCAACATCAATGTTTTTTTATCGGTTAACGGCAAAGCCGGGATATTAGAGCAAGTGGATACGGATTTTAACGGCGCGTATAAAATTGAAGAATTGCGTAAAGGCACTTATAAAATTTGGGTATATTCCGATTGCATCACCTGCCCGGATGATATTGAAGCGATGAGTCAGACTATTGTGGTAAAAGAAAATAAAGAAGAAATCACCCTGCCGGATTTTATCATCCGATTATAATTGATGCAGCAAATACAACAAATATTAAATACGTTTGAATCGGTCAGTTTACAGGATTTGGATGCCGTAAAGCTCCAAAACCGCATTGATACGAAATACATGCTTACCATTCAGGAATTGGAACAGGTTTTGCATGAAATTCAAAAAAATCAAAAAGTACTGGAAATAGACGATACCCGGCTTTTCACGTATAAAACAGTCTATTTTGATACCCCCGATTTTCGTTTTTATAAAGATCATCACAATGGTTGTATCAACCGGGTAAAAGTCAGATGCAGGGAGTACGTAGAAAGCCATTTGGTGATGTATGAAATCAAACGAAAACTTTTTGGTACACGTACAGACAAACAACGGAAAGTCATTGCCCAATTACCAGAACAAATCCCTCAGGAAGATTATGCCCTGATTGGATATAAAAGACTCAATGCCCAACCCATTGAAAAAAATGACCAATGAGTTCAGGCGAATCACCCTCACCAATAAAGAATTTACAGAAAGAATTACCATTGATTTAGACATCCGTTTATCCAACGAACATGAAACGATTCATCTTCCGGAGATTGCTGTGATTGAGGTCAAACAAGGTAAAACAGATGTGTTCAGCCATACCATTCAGGTGCTTAAAAAATTCGGTATCCGCGAAAGTAGTTTTAGTAAATACGCCATTGGTACTGCCCTTTTGGAAAAGACCCTGAAGCACAATGCATTTAAACCCATATTATTAAAAATAGAAAAGCTTAAAAAAGAATATGCAAACAAACGAATCACAGCTTAATGCCATCGCAGACTCAATCAAATCAGCCGCCACGGATGTATTGTCTGATTCCGCAACAACCTCTTCAGGGATGGACTATATCGAACTGATCAGTCGTTTTGGGATTAATCTCGTCGCCATTTTTATATTAGTTCGATTAATTTATTATCCTACTCATAAAAACAAAGACTTCCTCTTTTCATTTTTTATTTTCAACTTCATCATCTTTGTTTTGTTGAGTACCACCAAACTCAAACCAGGATTCGCTTTCGGTTTGCTGGCCATTTTTTCTATCATGCGTTACCGAACTGTAACGGTACCCATTAAAGAAATGGGCTATTTCTTTATTAGTCTGGCTTTGGGTATGATCAATGCTTTATCGCTTGTTGAAGAAGGATGGGTGATCATGATTGGCAGCAACGTTGGTATCCTGCTGATGACCATGATTTTAGATCGTTTCATCACCCTCACCCACGAAAACATCAAGGAAATTACTTACGAACGTATTGATTTAATTCATCCATCGAGACGGGAGGAAATGATTGCAGATTTGATTCAGCGAACAGGACTACCCATTCACCGGGTTGAAATTAAAACCATCAATTTTTTACGGGATACCGCTTACTTGAATGTATTTTATTTTGCCAAAGAAAATGAAAATCGTCAAGGCATGACCGGCGATGACGATTAAAAATGTCTGATGAGGAAAATTACTTTATTTCTAATTTTTTGTTGCACATTCCTGTTCTCACAGGCACAGCTTGAAGATACCTGGCTAAGACAACGTGTAGGGGCCAATTGGGACCTTCATAAAAAATGGTCTGTGTATGGCTTTTACCGCATGGATTTGAAGGATAACCTACAATCATTCAGAAGAAGTAATATCCAAATTGGCGCAAATTGGCAAGCCCTTAAGTGGCTGGAGTTAGGATTGGATTAT
The DNA here is from genome assembly GCA_016715505.1 of Bacteroidota bacterium. GTDB lineage: Bacteria > Bacteroidota > Bacteroidia > Chitinophagales > Chitinophagaceae > OLB11. Next base: position 20,226 of record JADJZY010000012.1, on the reverse strand, counting down.
CGCTTTGTGACTTCTTATAGTAAGGATTTTCATCGATATAGAATTCGAATGAACTTAGGGAAAAAACTCAATGATCGCTGGAGCTTGTCGCTGCGCAATATGATTCAGCATGATATTCTTTTTTTAAATAAAGAGTATCTCCAAAGCTATTCACCCGAATGGATGTTGCGTAATCGCCTGAATGCAAAGTATCGGTATAATACAAAATGGAGTGCCAATGCCTATGCCGAATTATTTTCGAAATTAGAGCGAGGCAAAAACGACATTGAGCGGATGCGGCTGGGTGTTGGCATTCATTACATGTATAAACGCCGGCATGGTTTTGAATTAGGGTATTTTATTCAACCTTACCTGGACGGATCTGTAAAAAAAGCAACCCAGGTTTTCGGAATCGATTATACCTTTGAGATTGTCAAGAAGAAGAAAAAGAAAAAGAAGAAATCCACTCAAAGTTCGTGAAGTCAAAATCTTTCCCTCCAGCCAAAACCATACAATCCTGGTTTAGTCAACTCAATCGCCTGAAAGTATTTGTGGTGGGTGATGTGATGCTCGACAATTATTGGTATGGAGCTTCAGACCGCATTTCTCCAGAGGCCCCCGTTCCTATTGTACAAATTACGAAGAAAGAAAGTCGATTGGGTGGAGCTGCCAATGTTGCCGTCAATTGCAAGGCCATGGGCGCTGATGTGTTTTTAATGAGCGTATGTGGTGCAGATGCAGACGCTAAGACCCTTATACGGCTCTGTGAATCATTTAATATCCATACATCGGGTATTGTGCAAAGCAAAAAACGAAAAACCACGACCAAAACCCGAATTATAGCCCGACATCAGCAAACATTGCGATTGGATGAAGAAGAAAGCAGTTATCTTCAAACCAATGATGAACATCATTTTATTGATGTTTGTTTAAGAGCCATACAAATCGAGGCTCCGGATATTTTAATCTTTGAAGATTATAACAAGGGATTATTAACGCCCCTGGTGATAGAAAAAATCATCGGGCATTGTAAAACGGTGGGTGTATTTACAGCAGTGGATCCCAAATTTGATTCATTTTTCAGTTATGTGGGTTGCGATTTATTTAAGCCGAATCTCAAAGAAATTCAAGAGGCTTTGGGCACCCGCATCGAAATTAATTTAAAGCATCTCAAACATTGCCACGAGGCTTTACACAAACGACTAAAAAATGAGGTGAGTTTTATTACCCTCTCTGAACATGGGGTGTTTGTGCAACGTGAAAAGGAAGCATTTCTGATTCCGGCGCATCCCCGAAGCATCACGGATGTGTCCGGTGCAGGAGATACGGTCATCAGTGTCATGTCCTTAATTTATTTTATCAGTCGGGATATTTCTAGTTCTGCTTCCATCGCCAATTTGGCCGGTGGTTTGGTTTGCGAGCAACCGGGTGTTGTTTCGGTCAATAAAAAATTACTGCTTGCTGAATGTTTGAAACAACATTAAACTCATTCCTTAAAACCATACCCCAAAGCATGGCGACCGGAAAATGAGGTATTCAAATCGATGCGTAAAAGCCTTTGTTGAGGCCTCGGCCTATCGGGTGGCTTGGATATACATAAAGGCAGAAGCATTAACGTACTTCTGAACATGTTGAAAATCAGCGTTGCTACTTAAAAGAGTATCATTTCGGGACTCTACTTTAGCAACATTCACTTCATCATTCTTTTTGACAGTCATACAAACAACCACAGAATAAACCATAATCAAAAACGTAAATAAGTTGAGCTTGTTCATCATAATGGGTTTAAGTCGATTTCGTAATGCAAAATTAATCCCAGAAAGCAGTAAATGCAAATGGAATAACCACATATTAAGAAATCTCTGAATCTATTTGAGTTGGGTTTTCAGACTAATCTCAATCAAATCACCTCCAAATACCTTAGATTTTAGTTTACAAGCCTCTAGTTGGCCATTTGCAGCAATACTAATTTCCCCGGATTGAGCCACAAAAGTTTGACTGCCGCGGTAAAACTGGAAGTAGGCCCTTCCTTCAGCACCCGAAATTTGGCTAAAATCGCTCACAATCACATATTTTCCGGGATCAGGCTTGTCCGAACCGGAGAAATCAATTCCTACTCCCAAAGTATCATTATGGACATATTCACAGTAATAGGTTGAATTAGGAGAAAGATAGGCCGTATCATCCTGAATGGTCAGGATACCGTCCGGCGATTGAATGGTTTGAGCACTCAGGTAACAAACCGGGGTATTATTCTGCGTATTGTTATTCGTTGAATCGCCCTTCTTTTTACATTGTATAAAAAAGAAAAGCAGCAAAAACAGCGTATATCTAGAACACTTCATTGGGCGTATTTACCCAAAACTAATTCTTTAAGTGATCAAATTCAAGTGAAAAAGACAAAATCAGGAGATCATATCAAGAAACTCATCGAACAGATATCTGGAATCATGAGGGCCGGGCGTGGCTTCAGGATGATATTGGACTGAAAAAACAGGTTTTGAACGCATGCGAATTCCTTCTAAGGTATCGTCATTCAAGTTCAGATGGGTAATCTCCAAATCAGGATTATTGAGGACTGAATCCTTGTCTACCGCGAACCCGTGGTTTTGGGTGGTGATTTCACTTCGCTGATTTTTAAGATTCAAGACAGGATGATTCAGACCTCGATGTCCATGATGCATCTTATAAGTACTTGCCCCATTGGCTAAAGCAATTAACTGATGCCCCATACAAATTCCAAAAACAGGTTTTTCCGAAGCGATGATCTGTTTCACCGTTTCTGTGGCTTGTTTCATGGCAGCAGGGTCGCCGGGACCATTACTCACAAAGAAGGCCTGTGGATTAAATTCCTGTAAGGCTTCGATGCTAGAATCAGCCGGAAAAACTTTAAGGTGGGCACCCCGGTCAGTAAGACTTCGTAAAATATGGCGTTTTACCCCTAAATCAAGTACTGCGATTCGTTTCGAATTTCCGGCACCGAGTTCATAAGGTTGTGAGGTTGTGACCTGACTGGCCAGTTCCAATCCTTCCATGGATGGCACTTTAGCCAAAGTTTCTTTGAGTTGATCGGGGTCATTGATTTCTGAAGAAATGATACAATTCATGGCACCCTTTTGGCGGATATACGAAACCAGAGCCCGGGTATCAATATCATGAATGGCCACCACCTTATGTTTTATTAAAAACTCCTCTAAAGAAGAATCTGCCAAATTCCTTGAAAACTTCTCCGATAAATTCTTACAAATCAATCCTGAAATTTTAACGCCATCACTTTCCACATCCAACTCCTTGGCTCCATAATTTCCGATATGTGCAGGATTCATAATCAAGATTTGTCCGAAATAAGAAGGATCGGTAAAAACCTCCTGGTAACCGGTCATACCGGTATTAAAACATATTTCACCGGTAGCGGTTCCAATATATCCAAAAGCCTTGCCGGTGAAGGAAGTGCCATCTGCCAATAATAAGTAAGCGGGGGAAGTGTTCATTAAAGCGCAAAATTAATCGGAAAAAACGACTAGAAAAACACTGTGAATAACTAATCCTTCATCAGATCAATCATTGGATTTGGTCTTCTTTCCCTCCTCTCCCATCCAGAATTTGCTTGAGACTGTCTTAAATTGTATTCGGCAGAAATGCCTTTATACCCTAATATTGCAGCGAAATTGACAGGCCAATACACGCTATTTTGGCTGAAACCACTTAAACATTCATCATCGTGCAATTTTCTCATCAAACCTCTTTTTACCGCGGCAAAGTTCGCGATGTTCATGGCATTGGTTCTCAATATCTGGTGATGCTTGCCAGTAACCGGATATCTGCTTTTGATGTGGTACTTCCGAAACCTATTCCTTTTAAAGGCCAGGTACTGAATCAGATTGCAGCTAAATTTTTAAAAGCCACTGAAGATATTGTGCCCAATTGGTTGATCGCATGTCCTCTCCCTCATGTGAGTCTGGGTTATCGTTGTGAACCATTTCCCATTGAAATGGTCATTCGGGGAAATTTGACCGGCCATGCGAATCGGGTATATCAAAGTGGATTAAGAACCATTTGTGGGGTTCAGATGCCTGAAGGACTTGCCGAAAATGATTTTTTCCCTGAACCAATTATCACCCCTACCACCAAAGCACATGAAGGTCACGATGAAGATATCAGCAGAGGATATCTGATTCAAAAAGGATTGGTCTCGGAAGATGATTATCAGCAATTAGAAATCATCACAAAAAAATTATTCGAACGCGGCAAAAAAATGGCTGCTGAACGAGGATTGATTTTAGTAGATACCAAATACGAATTTGGAAAAATAAATGACCGTATTGTATTGATGGATGAAATTCATACACCTGATAGCTCAAGATATTTTTATGCCGATGGATTTGAAGAACGGCAATCCAATGGTCAGGCACAAAAACAACTCTCCAAGGAATTTGTACGCGAGTGGTTAATTAAAAATCATTTTATGGGCAAAGAAGGTCAGGTTGTTCCCGAAATGCCGGATTCATTTGTGGAGGAAATCACAGCGCGATATATTGAACTGTATGAACAAATTACAGGAGAAACTTTTATGCCTGCGGTAACGAGCGAAGAACAAACTTTAGAGATAACCAATCAGGCGATAGCAGCACTTGATATGCAGTAATTGTTTTATCGTAACAGAATGATATCTCCTTTTTTGGTATAATTCTTACCATCGTGTAAACATTTATACCTGAAGAGATAGAAATAAGTTTCTGTATCCATTTTATCGCCTTTATAAGTTCCGTCCCACCCCTTGGCAATATCATAAGTTTCCCAAACTTTATTCCCCCAGCGATCGTAAATGACTAATTGAATCAAATCCAGTCCAACTGCAGTCACCACCCTCCATTCGTCATTTTTCCCATCATTATTCGGACTAAAGGCATTGGGCAAATAAACCTCTTCGCAACAAGGTCCGGGTTCGATATAAACTTTATCAGATATTTCACAACCATTGGCATCGGAAACATTCACCTGATAATATCCGTAACGGAGGTTTTCAATGCGCGCATCTGTCATCACAGGATTGGTATTCCATGCATAAGTAAAAGGTGGGGTTCCTCCCGACACTTTTACTTCGGCCCAACCTTCATTTCCAAATCCGAAACAACCCAGATTCTTTTTATCGAAATTCAGGGACATGGCATTGTCAGCTTCCTTGATTTGAATCACTGTATCGAAAACACAATTGGAACTATCCTTAACAGTCAATGTGTATTCTCCCACTTCGAGATGATAAAAGTTTCCATTTTTATTGAAGTTCAAACCGGGTTTTAAATAATAGGTATAATCCCCTCGTCCACCGGTGCCTTTTACCCGCACGATGCCATCTGCTTTACCCGGGCAACGAATATCTTCAATTTCAATATCCCCATGCACGATATCCGGTTCGGTTAAAATCAAACTGGTATCTTTTACACAACCTAAGGCATCCATGATGGTAAAAGCATAAGTGCCTGCCACAAGATTTAGATAAATTCCGGGGTTGATAAATGGTCCGCCGTTCATCGAATAAGTCAATGGAGCCACACCACCCGTTGCAGAAATATAGATTGAGCCATTGGCATCTCCATGACAAATAGGTTGATTTAACTGCACATCCGACGCAACAATTTCAAGGTTTTGTTTGATCACTACCAATGTCGTTACGTTACATCCGCTCGCATCTATCGCGGTAACCGTATATGGACCACCACTCAGATTATCAAATTGTCCCCAACTGCTCTGAATACCTTTTTGAGGAGTTAAGGTAAACACCAATGCACCGGTTCCGCCTTGCGCCTGCACACTGATACTTCCTGTAGTGTCATAATAACAGGTAATATCCTCATGGGTTACAGAAGTAAATACAATCGGTGTAGGCTGTGTGATCACAATTCCAGGTATCGAATCCTGACATCCGTTATTATCGCTCACATACATGGTATACACCCCGGCAGAAACTGCAGGATAATTACCCAGTGAACTTGAAACGTTGACAGGTTGTAAATTAAATAAATAAGGTTGGGTTCCACCGCTGGCAGATACCACGATACTTCCATCATTGCCACCATAGCAAGTTACATTGGATGTAGAAACCAAGGTTTCGACCAATGGTTGTGGTTGAAAAATATTGACGGTGGTCATTGCCGTACAACCTTTAGAGTCGCTAATCGTTATGGTATAACTTCCCGTTGGCAGCCCATTAAACAAACCCGTTGTATTGGTTGAAGGCTGAGGGGTAATGCTGTAATTTAAAGGACCTACCCCACCGCTGGCGAAGGCTTGAATGGAGGCATTGCTTTGACCAAAACATTTTACATTTTGTTTCTGAACCGAATCAAATTTAACCAAAGGAGGTTCAATCACAACCAAAGTTGTACTCAAGGTGCAATTATTGGCATCGGTCACAGTGGTTGTATACACATTTGCCAAAAGGCCTGCGAAGGATCCGTTCTGATTACTCAAATTACCCGGATTTAAAGTATAAGTATATGAGGAAACTCCACCACTTGCAGTAACAGAAACTGAACCATTGACTTGTCCGAAACAAATAATGTTGGTAGATGCCGCCGCGCTGAATTGAAGAGCAGTCGGTTCTGTTACATTGAATGTGGTCGACAAACTACATCCATTCGCATCCGTTGCAGTAATCACATACACATTTCCATTTAAATTACTAAAGACGCCTGATTGATTGATGATTGCACCCGGATTTAATGCGTAGTTGATGAGACCAGTTCCACCGGTAACAGTCATCAATACCATTCCATTTCCGGCACCAAAACAATCGACATTTATTTGATTGATTGAATCAATACTCATCGCACTCGGAAGCACGACAAAAACAGTGGTCAGCGATGTACAACCATTTACATCACTTGCTGTAACGGTATAGGTTTGATTACCGGATAAACTATTAAATATTCCTGTGGTATTTGATTGTCCACCGGGTTGCACAGTATAGGTTATCACACCTACTCCACCTGCTGCAGCAACCGTTAATGCACCATTGTTTTGACCGGAACATAATACTCCATTCGCCACCACACTCGTAAATTGTACCAAAGCTGGTTCATTCACAATCAACTGAACGGTATCACTGCATCCATTGGCATCAAAGGCCACTGCGTCATAAGTACCGGGACCAAGTGCAGGGAATTGTCCGGTAGCATTATTGATATTAAGCGGTAAAAGTTGATAGGATATCATGCCAATGCCACCGCCTGCCAGTAAAGAAATCGATCCATTGTTTTGACCAAAACAAATCACATCCGTTGCAGAAGCATTGGCAATTAATAATGAACTTGGATTTACGATAGAGACAGAAGTTGAAATACTGCAACCATTGGCATCCGTTGCGGTGATCGTAAAAATATTGCCCGGCAAGTTCACAAAAGTACCCGTGGTATTACTCAAACCGCCCGGAGTCAACGTGTAAGTAATTTGACCGGAACCACCACTGGCTGAAATCTGAATAGAACCATTGTTGGCACCATTACAGGTAACTGCTGTAGATGAAACAGAATCGATGATTAATGATGGAGGTTGTGATACGGCATTGGTGGCGCTCACGGTACAACCATTGGCATCAGTAGCCGTTAATGTATAAATCTGATTCCCTGCCAGTCCGGTGAAAGAGTTGGGCGCGGTAAAAGTGCCTGCCGGTAAAATCGTAAAATTAGGGGTACCTGTTCCACCTGAGAACACAAAAGAAATAGACCCATTATTGACGCCATTACATAAAGCGGATGTGTTGCTTACATTGCTGAATTGCATTTGAGTCGGTTGCACAATCGTTGCGGAAGTAAGAATAGAACATCCATTGGCATCCACAACCTGAACACTATAAGTATTTGGCGTCAATGCATTAAACACCCCATTATTGTTCACGATTGAACCAGGATTTAATGTATAATTCAAAGGAGATGTTCCACCACTGACCGTTAATGAAATACTCCCATTGGCCGCCCCATAACATGGAATCTGATTTACGGTAACATTGGTAAGTACCGGACCATTGACCGTATTTACCGATATCTGTGAAGAGTAAGTACAACCTACTACATCACTCACAACCACCGTATAATTATTCGCACAAAGATTATTGAATACAAAATTGTTTTGGAAGGCCCCACCGTTTATAGCATATTGTAATGCACCGGTTCCACCTGAGGCGGCAACAGATATTGAGGCATCACAACCCGGATTACAGGTTGCCAGAGTAGCTGACATCGAAGTAATGGTGGGCGAATTAGGAGATGTCACTGCAATATTTGATGACACTGTGCAATCATTCGCATCCTTAATAGTAATCAAGTAGTTTCCAACGCCGATGCCATTAAATGTATTGGCTGTTTGATAAGCCCCTCCATTGAGGGAATAAGAAAATGGCGAACTACCACCTGCGGCTGTAACCGTTATCGTAGCATCATTTCCCGGAATACAACTTGGTATCGTGGAGCTCAATGAAGTAATTTGTAGCAAAGGCGGTTGAGTCAATGTAATTACCGTATTACCAGTACATCCTGAAATATCTGTTGCTGTTGCCGTATAGGTGCCGGCACTCAATGAAGTAAATTGACCATTGTTGTTGGTTGATAATGGATTTTGTAATGTGAAACTAAAACTTCCATTTCCACCGGTAGCTGATAAATAAATAGCCCCATTATTTCCATTAAAGCAAGCAATCTGGCTGGAACTATCCAAAGACAAATTTACAGGAAGGGGTTGATTGAGCGTTGCAGAAGAAACGCTTGTACATCCATTTGCATCACTCACCTGAACAGTATATGTGCCTGCAGATAAGGCAGAAAAATTACCATTGTTATTCGTTGTTCCTGAAGGGATCATGCTGTAGGTAAAACCAGAGGAACCTCCGCTTACAAATGTGGAGAAGGATCCATTCGTTCCGCCGAAACAGGTGATATGGTTGAGTGAAAATGAATCAATCAAGAAGGGAGCAGGTTGATTGATACTGGCAATCGATGAAATCGTACACCCACTGGCATCGGTGGCTAAAACAGTATAAGCTCCGGCACTTAAGCCAACAAAGGCCCCATTGGTATTGGAAACTGCACCAGGTTGTAGCAGATAATTGACTGTACCGTTCGCACCGGTAATGACCACCGTCATGGAGCCATTGGAAAGCCCGTAACAAGTTGCAGGCAGTGGATTCACTTGAATAGCTGAAGGTCCATTGGCCGTTGTGATGGTGAATAAGGATGTTGCTGTACAATTATTCGCATCTTTGATGGTTACCGTATATCCACCCGAACACAAATTGGAGAAAGCTGCGGATGTTTGAAACGTACCTCCATTGATTGAAAACTGATAAGGTGCGGTACCGCCTGTTCCCGAAATATTGGCGCTACCATCGCAACCGGGATTACAAGTTGCAAAAGTCGGCACCACATTACTGACGGATACCGGATTGGGTTGCGTAACAGTTACACTGATTGTTGCCGTACAGTTATTCGCATCAGTCGTCAGAATGGTGTAGGTACCAGCACTTAAATTACTGAATTGACCATTGGTGTTGTTCGGACCGGTAGGTAAAAGTTGATAATCAAAACTCCCTGCTCCGCCGGATGCTGTAATTGTGAAGCCGCCATTTGAACCGCCGTTACAACTCACCGTTTGTATTTGAGGACTACTCCATAATATTTGTGGGAACTGATTGATTGCAAATGCAGATTGTATCGAACAGCCATTTGAGTCAGTAACCGACAAGGTATAGTTTCCAGTGCCTAAACCAAAAAATGCACCGGATAAATTTTGAATCCCCACAGGAGCCAAATTATATGAAAGGGTACCTGTACCGCCTGATGCTGATGAGGTGACCAATCCATTACTTCCGTTATAACAAGATACATCGCGGTTATCAACACTATCCCATAATAGTTGGGGCGGTTGGGAAATAATCACATTGGAAGTTGCGGAACAACCATTTCCATCTGTTACAGAAACGGTATAATTGTTCGCAGCCAATGCCGAAAAATTTCCATTTAAATTCGTCAACCCCAAAGGTTGTATGGCATACGTTAACTGTCCTGTCCCCCCCGAAGCAATGGCATTCACCGATCCGGTTGGTATATTGTAACAAGACAAATTTTGAGCATTAAATGAGCTGAAACTTGGAACACCGGGATTGATGACATTGATTGTTGAACTTGCCTGACATCCATTAAAATCTGTAACTGTTACGGTGTAAACAGAAACGCCAATATTTTGAAAAGTAGAAGAAACCTGATTGGCTCCATTATTTAAACTGTATTGATAAGCAGGCAATCCACCACTAACAGTTACACTGATGGTTCCATCGTTACCGGGAACACAACTGGGAATGGTATTACTCAGATTGGCAATTTGTAATAATGCCGGCTGACTTAAATTAACTGTTGTTACTATACTGCATCCGTTGGCATCTGTTCCTGTTAAGGTATAATTGCCAGCACTCAGGTTATTAAATTGCCCGTTATTATTGGTTACAGCGCCCGGATTCAAGGTATAATTATAGGGTGGTGTTCCTCCATTGAGTGCGTTCTGAATGGCTCCCGTGCTTTGCCCATGACAAAGGATATTCGTGTTGTACTGACCGGTCCAACTTAAAAAATTCGGTTGGGTGATCGCAATCGCTGTAGTAAGTGTACAACCATTTGCATCCGTTGCACTGATGACATAGGTGATATTACTTAAGCCGGTGAACACCCCAGTTGAATTGCTGATGTTGCCCGGTGTTCTCGTATATGTATACGCACCATTACCTCCGCTTGCAGTAACTGCTATTTGACCATTTCCTTGTCCATTACAAGTAATTGGCGTCATGGTTGTATTCAACCAACTCATTGCCGGGGATTGTGATATGGTAATCGTTGAACTAGTGGTACAATTATTCCCATCGGAAACAAGCACCGTATATGTATTGGCCGTTAACCCGCTAAAAATTCCTGTATTATTGGTCTGCGGATTGGGTGAAATAGAATAACTCACCGGATTCGTGGCACCACTCACCACGGTCGTTAATGTGGATGTACCTCCATTACAAACAATCAGAGAAGGATTCAATGCTGTGATCGTTGGATAACTTGGATTTTGTAATTGGACAATTGTTGACTTGGTACAATTCACCCCATCCTTTACGGTGATGGTGTAAGTCCCATTATTTAAGGATCCAAATACATTTCCGTTTTGATATGAACCGGTATTGAGTTTGTAAGTAAATGTCCCCGCCCCTCCTGATGGGTTGACGGTTATACTTCCATTTCCGCCCGGAGAACAATTCGGAGGTATGGTATTAATGGCAATGGTAATCAATGGATTTTGTGTCACTGTTGCACTCACAGAATTAGAACACCCTGAGCCATCTGTTGCTGAAATCGTGTAGGTACCCGCTGCCAATCCGGTGAAGACTCCATTTGTATTTGTCACCGCAGTTGGTTGAATGATATAACTAAAAGGATTGACTCCCCCGCTTGGAATCACCTGAATGATTCCACTATTAAAACTGTAACAATTCACATTGGTTACATTCGGCGTTGGAAAACTAAATGGCGGCGAAACGACAATATTAAAAACCGATTGCACGGTACAACCTGTTGCATCTGTGGCCAATACAGTATACTGATTCACACTCAGATTGGTAAAGGTTCCCGTTGAGTTGGTAATATTGGGAGGCATTAAATTAAAACTGATGGGTTGCGTACCACCTTGAATGGCACAAGCCAGACTTCCGCTCCCAATTCCTGTACATGGAATATTAGATACTAAAAATTGTTGCCAGGTCAATTGCGGTGGAACTAAACTAACGATGATAGACTTACTACATCCGACAGCATCCAACACATTTACGGTATAAGTACCCTGTCCAAAATTATAAAAGGTACCTGTTGCATTGGTAATGTTTTGAGGCAATAAAGTATACTGATACGGAGGTACGCCATTATTGGCTGTAACAACAATATCGGTGATCGAATCTGTACAAGTTAATTGAAGGGTTGAATTGGTAATCGTGATTGGAGAAGGATTCGGCGGATTAATAGCATATGACTTGGTACATCCATTGGCATCCTTGATATAAACGGTTTGAGGTCCGTAAGTAACATTGGTATAAGTATTGGAGCTTTGATAAGGCCCACCTAAACTGTAAGTATAACCCGGCACCCCACCACTGGCATTGATCACCACAACCCCATTGTTACCCGGCACACAAGTTGGCGGTGTTACCGTGATGGTATAAGTGATTGCAGGTGGTGATGTGACTACGACTGTTGTTGAAAGCGAACATCCATTGGCATCTGTAACCGAAATGGTGTAAGTCCCAAAAGTTAATGCGGTAAAATTTCCGCTTGAATTTGAAACGTTACCGGGTTGTCGTAAATACGTTAATGGTGCTGTTCCTCCACTGGCTGTTACCGAAATTGTTCCGATGGGTTGATTGGCACAATTTAAATTCGTCGCGGTTGCTGAATTAAATACCAACCCACCCGGAGGAGATGTCACAACAACCAGAGTACTCAAAGTACAACCTCCAGGATCTGAAGCCGTTACCGTGTAAGTATTGGTCCCCAAATTATTAAACACACCTGTTGTATTGATGGTGCCTCCCGGCGCAAGCGCATAGGTGATATTTGATGATGTCCCTGTTGCTTGTACGGTAATACTGCCATCCGTAAAGCCAAAACAAAATACATTACTTGAATTCACAGAAACCCAACTTAATCCCTGATTTTGTGTTACCGAAATGGTTGTGGTCAAACTACAATTGTTGGCATCTGCCACTGTGATGGTATAAGTACCTGCCGCTAAATTATTAAAAGTGCCACTGGTATTACTGGTATTTCCCGGAAATATCGAATAGGTTTTCACACCTGTACCCCCACTTGCACTAGAAGTAATTTGTCCAATATTTCCCGAATTACAAGGAATACTTGTTGCAGTTGTTTGTGTCCAACTCATGGTTGAAGGCATCACCAATGTAGCCGTATTGGTTTTGGAACAGCTATTTCCATTGGTAACAGTAACGGTATAAACACCAATGCCTAAGTTAGAAAAAGTTGCCGGCGATCCGCTCGCTCCCACATTTCCGGGTTGCAACATAAAACTGAGCGGGGAAGGTGTTGATGAACTGGTGATATATAATGAGCCGTTTGTTTGGCCGGCACACAAGGGATTGGTCACCGAAATATTTTGTACCGGCAATGGTAAAATGGTAATCTTAAAAGAATCTTTAATCGGATCACAATTACCATACTGAGCGGTGACTTTATACGTTGTTGTCACTGTCGGGGTAAAAGTAGGATTCATACTTGTTGGATTGCTCACACCAGTGGTGGGCGTCCATGAAAAGGTAAATCCGGGATCAGCGACTAAATTTCCTTGAACGCTTTTTCCCAGACAAATCGAAGTATCGTTATTATATAATTGAATCTTGGGGGGATCTTTTACTAAAAAGATAAGCTATCCACCGGAGTACTACAATTATCAAATATGGCAAGTTTCACGATTTCAGTCCCTTCAGTGATTAAATCATTGAATGCTTCTATATAAATCGTCTTGATTGTATCGTTCGGGTTGGCCGTAAAAACAAAAGTGGTTTGCACAGGGGGATAATCAACCCCATTGGTAGCGGTTCCGGTGATAACCATATTTACAGTATCCGCATATACACTGCTATTTTGTACAAATTTTCTTTTAATTTTTATAATGGCTGAGTCACATCCTTCATACACATAAGGTTGGTTGTTTAACACAGAGTCCGTCAAAGTTTCCAATTCAAACGTATTGGAAGTTAAACTACCCGCTTTGAGAAATACTCCTGAATCGATGATATTATCAAATCCATCAGCAATAGCCAATTTTAAATGATAAGTACTACAAGGTAAGATGGAAGCTTTTGAAGTGAGCAAATCCGTAAATCCACTATAAGTTGTGGTGGTACCATTCACATTCGTATTGTACATGGACGTAAACGGTGAACCCGGCCCCATTGAAGTACAGTTGGCTATATTTCCTCCGGCAGAAATAACTCCATTATTGATACTATTGATCGATACCGGAATATTGGTTCCGGGTACGAGGGCCAAATTTAAAGGGGCTGCATATCCCGGACCTGAAATAAAAAATCCGAACACATCATTGTAATTCGCACAATTGTATGCCGGATATTCTTCGGACCCGAATAAGTATTGAAAATAAACGGTATCTCCATTGGCTTTAAAATCAAATTCCAGAATACAACGGTCGTGGGTGGTAGTTCCCGCCAAAGTTGTCAAATCAGGATCCCCGCCATTACCGTGGTTAAAATTGGCCAGATTATATTCATTTCCATTTACCCCGTAAAAAGGCAAAGTAGTTCCTGCACGACCTGTGGTGAGAACTATTCCACTATCCAAACCCAAATTTGAGGTAACAGCGGTAAAAATTCCACTTTGTTGATTTTCACATTGGATGGTCGCATTAGAAACCGTCACCCCCGGACCACTTAATTTTTGGGCGAGGGAGGATGCGTTATTGGTATTTATCACGTTTACCTGTCCGTGAACAAGTAAGGCCAAACAGGTTAAAATTAGGGAAAATCCCACCCATTTAGCCTGAAATGGAATGTTGTAGTTTAGTTTTTTCATCGACTTTGCAATCTTTCAAGGCTATTCCACAGGCTGGTAGTGTAAAGTTACCAATTATGGTGCCAAAGTCTGGAATTTATGTTGTTGGAACATTATTTTTTGACGCTGAAATGACAATTCCGGCAGTTTTTTGCATTTTTGACCAAATTCTGTGCGAAGTATTTACTTTTGTCGGCCTTTTGAACATGCCCCCCTGCTTTCCTGTTGAATGAACGCTTAAGGTGTTATGATCTGATTTATCAAAGGGCGATGTCATTTTTTAAATATGCAATGAGTTATGAAGAAAGAAATTGTAGTTAGTGGTATCCGATCAACCGGTTTTTTACACCTCGGTAATTATTTTGGTGCAATTCGCAATTATGTCCGGATGCAGGAAGAATATCCCTGCTACTTTTTTGTGGCCGATTATCACTCTCTGACCACCCACCCTGATCCCTTGTTATTAAAACCAAATGTCTACAGGGTTTTAGCCGAGAATATTGCCAGTGGCTTAGATCCTGAAAAAGTTGCACTTTATGTACAAAGTGATATTCCGGAAATTCCGGAATTATATCTGATGTTGAATATGTTGGCCTATAAAGGTGAACTTGAAAAAACAGCTTCATTTAAGGAAAAAGCACGCAATCAACCTGATAATGTGAACGCCGGACTGTTAACCTATCCAACATTGATGTCGGCGGATATTCTCATCCACAAAGCCTCCTTTGTGCCGGTTGGTAAGGACCAGGAACAACATCTTGAAATGGCTCGCAACTTTGCCCAACGATTTAACCATCGTTATGGTGAACTTTTTCCCGAACCTCATCCATTTAATTTTGGCGAAGCTCTGGTGAAAATTCCAAGTCTGGACGGACAAGGAAAAATGAGTAAAAGTGAAAATGAAAATGCAACCCTCTATTTGGCAGATACGGACGAAGTTATTCGGAAAAAAGTAATGAAGGCCAAAACCGATCAAGGGCCAAGCGAAGAAAATACCCCGATGCCGGATTATATCCAAAACCTCTTTGATTTGATGAAATTGGTTTCGGGTGAAGAGGTCATTCGTAAATACCAATTAGACTATGCACAGTGCCAGATTCGATACGGCGATATGAAAAAACAACTTGCCGAAGATATGGTTGATTTTATACGCCCCATTCGCGAAAAAGCCATTGAATTACAAAAAGATGAAGACACCTTGCGCAAAATAATGAAAAGCGGAAAAGATAAAGCCCGCGATAGTGCATCCAAAACCCTGGAAGAGGCACGAAAAGCGATGGGTATAAATTTTTATTGTTAAGGTTCAAAAAAATCAGGGATTAACTTTTACTTTAGCCGATTCTGAACATTTCATTTTAAGCTCCATTCATTCCATGGCCAAAAAACAAACGATCAAGCACATCGCAATTGCAGGTAATATCGGTGCAGGTAAAACCACTTTGACAAAAATTCTGGCCAAACATTTTAACTGGTCTCCACATTATGAAGATGTCGAAAACAATCCTTATCTGAACGACTTCTACAACGACATGCATCGCTGGAGTTTTAATTTGCAGATATACTTTTTAAACAGCCGATTAAAACAATTGGTTGAAATACAACGAGGAAATCAAGTCGTTATTCAGGACAGAACCATTTACGAAGATGCATACATTTTTGCGCCTAACTTACATGAGATGCAATTGATGTCGAAAAGGGATTTTGAAAATTATAAAAACTTTTTCGAGACCCTCAAGAGTATGGTGAACCCTCCGGATTTATTGATTTATTTAAAAGCCAGTGTGCCTACCCTGGTCGGACAAATTCAGAAAAGAGGACGTGAGTATGAAGAGAACATTCGACTCGATTACCTCAAACGTTTGAACGAATATTATAATAACTGGCTCGATAAATATGAGGATGGCCGTTTATTGGTCATTGATATCGACAAAATAAACTACGCTGATAATAAAGACGACCTCGCCAAAGTGATTGACATGGTGAATGCAGAAGTGAATGGGTTGTTTTAAATATTTGAAAGTGATTCATTCATACCAGTTACATCATCATTGGAATGATTAATGGATTGTCATCTTTCCGTATTGTATCGTTTCTAAGCCCTTTGTAATGGTAAAATAGTAAAGCCCTTTTTGCTGGGAAGTATAACTAAATTTTTGCCGCCCTCCCCTGAGTTGTTTTTGAGCAATTCGCTGACTGGTCATGCTATAAATGTTCAAAACATAATCACCGGTTCCGGGCAAATCACCTTCAAAATAGATGGTTCCTGTTGAAGGGTTTGGATAATATTTTAAAGGTATCAACTGATCCTGATACGCAACATTGCTTGGCACTTTGATACATTTTCCGGGAATATTGGCATCGAGCCATTGTAATCTCACTTTGATCCAATTCTTCAGTGTATCGAGTTCGGCAGCATATGTGGTGGCAATGGCTCCTACTTCAGGAGCAGGCCCGCTAACCCCCAACAAGGCCCATCGCTTAAAATGACGTGCCTGTGCATTTTGTACCAGATTCCCAACACTGTCGATATAATTAAAAATGGTCGTGGTATCTAGTATACTGGTTCGATAATTTTCATAGGCACAACGTAATTCATTGTTATAATTACTATCTTGCATCAGTCGGATATAATAACCGCAAGAATAATTATCTGTCGGACAGTCGTTGATACGATGCGCCCAACCCGATCCATCGAATTGATCAAATAAAGAACAAGTGGCCATCGTTTTCCATGCCCAATCGAAATCCCAAACCGGTCCTGCCTTTAACTTCCCTCCTTTGGAATTTTTGTCTTTATGAAAAAACACACTCTTCTTAAACCCATCATTGTTGCGCGACAATTCGTTGACGATAAAATAATCGATGAATGACTTGGTATCTAAATAGGCCCGATAACCCAAGTTGGAATCTGTAAAATTTGTACTGTACAAAGCATCTTCCAAACTATCGATGAAAGAAGCGATATATGTTTTTTGTTTGGGATGAATGATGTTGGGAGATGGATATTGATACACAAAATGAACATCATATGTTGGATGATCGATGGGTGAATAATTTGATTGAAAACTATTGGAATTATCCCAAAGATTTTGTTGCAAGATATAACCGCCTGTGAGTTGATCTCCCAAAGTATCAACCGGCAATAAATCTGCGATATCCACCCGGGCACTATCCGGTTTTATTTTTTCGGCCAGCACATAAATACCATTGTAACTGCTATCAATCAATACTTCACACAAACTCGCTCGGCAACTCACATTGCCCATATCTGCAAATAATTTAAAGGCCAGGGTATTACGTATCAATGAGCGGTCGTTGAAATTCGACAACAATACCCAGTCATTTTCCTGGGGCATGCCTAATAAAGAAACATTGTTGTTTTGGCCACTTGCAGTGCGTGTTTCGATATTAAAGGGTTTTTGCGGATAGCCCGAAGACGAGGCACCTCTGATTTCAATCCCAATATTTCCGCTATACACATTGGAAGGACCATTGTAATAAGTCATATTTCCGATGCCGTTAAACTTAATATCCATCAGGGCATTCACCTTGGTATTTTGCCCAATGGGTTGTCCTTGTGTTTGAATAAATACCAAAGGCAGTTCTGTACTATCAATTTTAATGACCCCTAAATCATTCACACATAAACGAAATGTACCGATACTGGTTCCATAACCATATACCTGAATAAAAACCTTTTTGCCCGGATTCAAGCCATAGAGTGTTAAAGAAGAAAATAGACCATTCCCGGAATCGTCATCGCATCCCAGCAATTGCATATTGGTACAAAGGCTGTCACCCCAAACAGCCAGTCCGGTATCATTGATGGTTCCACTATCCGTCGCAAAAATCATGTTTCCGGATGGAGGCACGATGGCTTCAAACCAAACATCCCCACCCTGATAATTTGCACAATTTGGGATGATCCCCGAACCTGAATAAGTTGTATTGTCGGACCATAAACACTGAGAGGTATCAATAGGAATGGCGGTACATGGATTATTGCCGGCGAGCAGGTTAAACGCACAATTTCCAATGGTATCGAAAACAATCCCCGTTTGAGGATCCGGGCCATCTTTAAAAATCAGATTCCATCCCGGATCATACAACTGATAGGTATTTTCGTTTTCATAACTGCCGGCTGTATATTCTAGTTTCAAGGTATCACCATTACAAACCTGAAAGGAATCCAAACTCCCATTGTTTGAGGCACTAAAATTGCCCAGTAAATTGTTGTTGACGAACACCTGCAAAAATCCACCATTCCAACCATCGCCATAACTGTCCAGCATATTCAATTTGTACTGACAACATTGCGCCTGGCTTTGATAAAAACCAACACTCGAAAGCAAAGAAAATAAACAGAACAATACCTTAGCGTGCAGCCCGATCCTCATAGCAATGAATTAAAGATGAAAAAATTGAATTTCAAATATAATTGAATTATGCTGGTTTTAAAAGAGGGAAAATGGGTAGGACTCTAAAGATGAAAAATTGATGGTAGTTAACCACTTATCACTAATAAATTGAGGTCATGATTTGCACTCATTGGAACTAATAGCGTGTTGTTTCGACCAAATTTGTAGTTTGAATAATCGTATAGCCTTCCTATTTACAGAACCTGCAAATAATCAGACAATTGGTAAATTATTTTGCCAACAAATGTTTCATCATACCTCTTCAGGTTTTTAATATTGACTTCTACTTTAAAGAAAACTTTGGATGGTAAGTCTTTTAAATGTTACTTACAAACTGAAATCTTTATTTATAAAAAAAGGTATTGCGAGACTAAACAGAATATACATTCAAAGTAAATATAAGTTCGCAGAACAAATGGTAGTATAAAAGCTGAATAAATGAACACTCAATAAAATTGATAGTGCATTGAAAAAACAAGCAAATAAACATATTGTAATAATTTTGATAGGTAAATGGAAAAATGATGCAAAAAAGAAGCTATGATAAAAATTTGAATCAGATTTGACATGTAGTTTCGCCTTTCAAATAAAATATATAAAAAATGAGAAAATTACAATTGTTATTCGTGCTGATGTTGTCATCCATCTTTGCATTTGCTCAAAACAAAGACGTTGTTGATATTGCTATTGGTTCTAAAGATCACACTACATTGGTAGTTGCTGTTAAAGCAGCTGGTTTGGTCGAGACTTTAAAAGGAGATGGTCCTTTTACTGTGTTTGCTCCCACGAATGCCGCTTTTAGCAAATTACCAACGGGCACAGTCGAAAGTCTATTAAAACCTGAATCAAAAGAAAGTTTAACCAATATTCTTACTTACCACGTGGTTGCTGGAAAATGGGATGCTGCAAGTATTTTGAAAGCGATTAAAGATGGAAAAGGAACTGCAAAACTTACAACAGTGAATGGGGCTACTTTAACTGCAAGTTTAAAAGGTAAAAATGTAATCTTAGTTGATGCCAAAGGTAATAAGTCAACTGTTTTGGTCACTGATTTAAATGGTTCCAACGGAATCGTGCATGTAATAGATACGGTTCTTATACCTTAATTCAATTTCTGAGTATTTATTGATTAAAAGTGCCCCTTAAACAAGGGCACTTTTTTTATTTCAAACCAGGAAATAGGATCTATAAAAAAGTTTCAAGGATCATTTTAGCTTGCTTTA
>JADJZY010000011.1:30000-90233 GCA_016715505.1 Bacteroidota bacterium | reverse complement strand
TGTATTTAAACACACACCAACGTAACTGGAATTCGGAGCGTTGAGCGCCGCAGGATCATAACCCGTGCAATATTCATTCCCATTCCAGGTAGGCGTGGTGCTACTAATGAACATGGATGTACACTGCGACATCGCGTCTTGTGCAATAAACACGGAAGCCAACAAGATCAAAGTCTTGACAACACGATACTTGATCGAGCTAAACATGTTGCGGATTCGTTGTCCTTTCATGGTGCGGAGTGTTGATTTTTTTTGCATAATACGTGGTTTATGAGGATGATGTTTTTACGACTATTGTGACAAAATTTGGGTATCAATTAAAAGTGCTTTTTTACTGCAACCGTCAGAAACAGTTACCCGATATTGTCCCGGCAAAAGACCTTTCGGGTCCTCTACCTGATTTTGACCTTCCGGAATTTTGTGATTGGCATTCACAGCCTCCCATTCAAAGGTCTTCACTAAAAAACCACCATTTACCCGAAGGTCAACGGTGGTTTTACCAATATTGTTATTATCTGCTTGCGTCGTGTACGTCACTTGGAGCACACTGGCAAGCGTTATTGTAAATTCTGTACTTTCAGCCCAATCTGAATCATTGGCGATATCTCTTGCTCTTAATCGCCAGTAACATTTCATTGGAGGAGCGCCATTGGCTTTGTTAAAAGCGTTGCAGGTCGGAACGAAGGAATAGCGACCACATCTTTTCCTGATTGGACAGCTTTCCAAGCCTCATCGTTCACCTTAGCTTCCCAAACATATTCATAGCGGGCATCCTTCAGATTGTGCTTGCTCGCATTAAATGATAAATTGAAAGTTGGAGTATTAATGGTTTCAGGACGATATCCATTTCCATTATCGCAAACCTCTTTTTGATTCCAGTCAGGCGCAAGGGCATGCATCTGCAATTTGGTTGATTGAGCTTCAACCTGTATTGAACTTAACACGACGAATAAGAATGCCGTCAAGCACTTACCGGTGGCTGCCGGAAGCTTTTGATTCAGTTTGGCAAAAATTCTCATTTTCATGTTTAATTTCTATTCTCAAATAAAACGCCTGTCTTTGAAAACTCCATGAATCCATTGGTTTCGGGATGAAGGAGCATTTTCGAATCGGCACATCAACTCAACAGACTTCTACCTTTTGGAGTGTAGAGGACATTTTTGTAAGCCTTAAGATGTTAAGTGATTCGTTTTCAAGGTTGTTCGATTTGGTGAACGAAAGTAATACGAAAGTTTTACTTTCAAAATAAAAAGTTAAAAACTTTAAATGGTAACCTTTTCTTCATGCCGATATCTGATTATTTTAAAAAGAAAAAATTGCCCGAAATGCCTGAAAACATTGAATTCCAAAACAAGATCAACGAATTTATTTTTTGATATATTTATTTTTACTATTGTTTAAACAATTGAATGATTGCAGGTTATTTTAACGCAGTTGTTATAACAAACTTGATAAATGCGGAATCAAGAAGATTAAAATCATTTGTCGCAAACAATTTTATTGGAAGGAAAAATGAGTTGATTTTATGATCTTAAATCCGTTTGATTGATTCCCTTACAAATGGCCTACACAAATTTCGCCATCTAAAGTTCATGTTGGATATTTTGCCCACCTGTACTACATTTGCAGCCCTTTAAACAATTTTATTCACCCGTTTGTGAGGTTGAAGCACTCAAAATTTAAAAAAGCTTCCATGTTACAAACACAAAAACAAAACAATGTCAGAAACAACATTTTCTAACCAAAACCTGGCCACTGGTCAAGCTGGCGCTCACGATGATTTCGATTGGAGTGTTGACAAACGTAATTTATCAACTTACTCTTCTTCCGATCGCGAGCAATTGGATCAACAGTACGAACAAACGTTCAAAACGGTAACAGACAACGAAATGGTTATGGGAACCATCGTGGGTCTCACCAAAACGGATGCCGTAGTGAACATCGGATATAAAAGCGATGGTTTAATTTCTCTCAATGAATTCCGCGATTTGCCAAACGTGCAAGTAGGTGATGAAGTTGAAGTATTGATTGTCGAAAAAGAAGACCGCGAAGGTGCTTTGCATCTGAGCCGCAAACAAGCTCGTCAGCAACGTGCATGGGAGCGTATCGTAGAAGTTTATAAAACCGGCGAAATCGTTACAGGTCATGTAACTTCTAAAACAAAAGGTGGTTTGATCGTTGATTTGTTTGGCATGGAAACTTTCTTGCCAGGTTCTCAAATCGATGTAAAACCCGTTACAGATTACGACCAGTTCGTGAACAAAACCATGGAATTTAAAGTGGTGAAGATCAACGAAGTCATTCGCAATGCCGTTGTCTCTCATAAAGCACTGATCGAAAGCGATATTGAAGCTCAACGTACCGAAATCATTTCCAAACTGGAAAAAGGTCAGGTATTGGAAGGAACGATCAAAAATGTTACCGACTTTGGTGCATTCATCGATCTTGGTGGCTTAGATGGTTTATTATATATCACCGATATCTCTTGGGGTCGTGTTAATCATCCAAGCGAAGTGTTAACCAATGGCCAGAAATTGAATGTGGCCGTATTGGATTTCGATGATGAGAAAAAACGTATTTCTTTAGGTCTGAAACAATTGACTCCTCATCCTTGGGATGCATTACCAGAAGGTATCCTGGAAGGCAACAAGGTGAAAGGTAAAGTAGTGAATATTGAAGATTATGGTGCATTCCTCGAAATCGAACCAGGTATCGAAGGTCTTGTACACGTTTCAGAAATTACCTGGAGCAATCAACCGATCAATGCCAAGGAATTCTTTAAAATGGGCGACGAACATGAAGCCATGATCGTTTCTATTGATAAGGATGAACGCAAAATGAGTTTGTCTATCAAAAAACTCACGAAAGATCCTTGGGAAGAAATTGAAAACAAATTTGCCGTTGGTTCTCAACATTCCGGTTTGGTGAAAAACCTCACTCCTTATGGCGTATTCGTTGAACTGGAATCAGGCATCGGTGGTATGATTCATATTTCCGACCTGAGCTGGGTAAAACGTTTTAACCACCCTAGCGATTTTACCAAAGTAGGTGAAAATCTGCAAGTGGTTGTTTTAGGTGTAGATAAAGAAACCCGCAAACTTTCGCTCGGTCACAAACAAATCGAAGAAGATCCTTGGAATACGTTCGAAAGTGTATTCCCAATCGGTTCTATGCACGATGGTGTGATGATTCGTAAAGAAGAAAAAGGTGGTATTATTCAATTACAATATGGTTTGGAAGCATTTGCACCGACCCGTCACCTGAAAAAACAAGATGAAAAAATGATTGCCGTTGACGAAACCAATCAGTTCATCATTCTGGAATTCGATCGCAACGAAAAACGTATCATGGTTTCTCATGCAAAAGTTTGGGAGCAAAATATCGAAGAAGAGAAAGAAGCCGCTCGTAAAGAAGCCGGTATCGAATCTGACAATACCAAGAAAGCCGTGAAGAATATCCAATCTAAAGTTGAAAAAGCAACTTTGGGAGATATTGGCGCACTGGCTGATTTGAAGAAAAAGATGGAAGGCAACGAAGGTGCTTAATCCATTGATTGAATCTTAAAAAAGAGGTCCTGTATGGGGCCTCTTTTTTTATACCTACGAATGAGGAATTTCTGCCATCAAACATATATTCGGTCCATTCGGATGTGAGGCGATATCATCAAAAAATACATGAACCTGACTTAAACCGCATTGCGCCAAGATATGTAATAGGGCATCTTTGGTAATCCATCTGCAAGTTTCGGCTGTTCCACCACAAAAACCATCCCACCCCAATGCATCCGTATATGAGTACTCATACTCGTCGTATTCATATCCTCGGAATGTTTGCCGATGTTTGCGCTTTATTTTTTTCCTTAATACCGGATGTTGATCAATCATTTCCGGAATGGCATAATGGGTCCAGATAAAAAGTCGATTTGAAATACGACAACAGGACTCCAAAAATACCGAAGGCTGCATCATATGATACAAAATGCCGCTGGCCACACATAAATCAAACCGTTCCGTACAATCCTGTAAATAGGCCATGACCTCTCCATGCAGAAGGCTGGTTCGATTCAATTGATACAATTCCTTGACCAATAAACATTTCAAAAAGGCCCGGGAATTAGCCTCTACTGCCGTAATATGTTTCGCTCCGGCCTGATGCATCATATAAGTATGCCCTGCTTCCAAGGGCCCCAACTCCAATATATTTTTTCCGTATAAAGGATAAAATCCCTGAAGCATCTTGATACGCTGATCATCAAATAAAGCTGCCTGACCGCTCGTTAATTTTGCGCCACCTAAATCAGGTAAGGCCGATGACCATTCTCCGGCAAACAAATCAATGCAGGTTTGGGGTTCAGGCTTTTTGAGCGTGTATTGATCTAAAATATTTGTTTTGCCCGACATGCCACAAAGATGCAGACTAATTCCCGACTCTACAAGGACCTCACCCATGAGGTTCTCTTCTGCGTATGTGGCTTTCAGGTATTGACCTTTTTTTCACCAACATTGCTATACCTTTGCGCCTTTCATGAAAGTTCTG
This sequence comes from Bacteroidota bacterium, assembly GCA_016715505.1. GTDB lineage: Bacteria > Bacteroidota > Bacteroidia > Chitinophagales > Chitinophagaceae > OLB11. The sequence goes on along the minus strand of JADJZY010000011.1, from coordinate 85,697 downwards.
ATTCACTATTTATCCCGGTATAAGTCGCTGGTGCTTGTATCTTTTTTATTAGCAAGCCTCAATACGGGTTTCTCTCTCTGCGACCCCATCGTTTATGGTTGGCTCATTGATAAGGTTAAAACAGCCATGGATATTAACCCCCGACAAATTGCCGAGCACGATTATTTGTGGATGGTTATGACATATATTCTGGGTTTGATTGGTGTGGCCATGGCTTCCCGTATCGCAAAGGCATTTCAGGATTATACCGTGAATTCAGTCATCCAGAAATTTGGTGCCGACGTTTATACAGATGGCCTCAAACAAGCCCTGCAATTACCTTATCAGCAATTCGAAGATCAACGGAGTGGTGAAACCCTGGCTGTATTGGAAAAAGTGCGCACGGATAGTGAGAAGTTCATGATGCTATTTGTGAATGTGGTTTTTTCCTCCTTCGTGAGCATTGTATTTGTGATCGTGGCAGCTGCTATAATCTTCCCCCCTATTATTTTGGTGTATACCATTGGTGCTGTTCTTCTCTCTCTTCTGATGGGCGTACTGAGTAAAAAAATTAAACTCATTCAACGTAGCATTCTGAAAGAAACCACCGCTTTGGCCGGCGCAACCACTGAAAGTTTACGAAATATTGAACTCATTCGTAGTCTGGGATTAACGGCACAGGAAATTCGTCGTTTAAATCTTTCCACTTTTAAAATCCTGAAACTGGAATTGAAAAAAGTAAAGAGTATCCATGCCTTAAACTTTATTCAGGGCACTTCGGTGAATTTTTTGCGCCAATGTATTGTGTTTACCCTGTTCTATATTTTGTTTCATAACTACATCACCCTCGGACAAGTTTTTACTTTTCAATTTTTTTCCTTTTTTATATTTGCTCCATTGCAGGAATTAGGCAATGTCATTTTAGCTTATCGGGAAGCTGAATCATCACTCGAAAAATTCGACAAATTGATGAATGCACCGGTTGAACCTCGCCCTGAAAATCCGGTTACCATTAAAGACATCGAGTTATTACAGTTCGATCAGGTTTCTTTTAAACATCAATCTGCCAAACAACATGCCCTCCACCAAATTAGTTTTGAAGTAAAAAAAGGAGAAACAATTGCATTTGTCGGCCCATCCGGTTCCGGCAAAACCACCCTCGTTAAATTGCTCGTTGGATTGTATCGCCCCGCTGAAGGTGCTGTGTACTACAACGGAATCAGTTCCCGCGATTTGGATATTGAAGGTTTCCGGGCACAAATCGGTTTTGTTACCCAGGACACACAGCTTTTCTCCGGCAGTATTCGTGAAAATCTCGCCTTTGTTTACCCGGGAGCCAGCGAAACCGATATGAAGAATGCCCTCCTAAAAGCCTCAGCTCACAATCTCCTCAACAGAGCCGAAAATGGCCTGGATACTGTTATTGGTGAAGGTGGTATGAAAATATCCGGTGGCGAAAAACAACGCTTATCAATCGCGAGAGCTCTTTTACGTCAACCGCGTTTGTTGGTTTTTGATGAAGCAACCTCAGCCCTGGACTCATCAGCAACTCGTGGATGAAAAAGGACTTTATTATGCCATGTGGCGCCAGCAAATAGGTGAACGTCAATTAGAAACTTCAGAAAATTAATACCATGAACAAAACGGAAAAAGCACCCAACCGGATGCTCAGTATGTTGCAAATGAAATGTCCGAATTGCCACAAAGGACCGCTGTACAAAAATAAAAGTGTGTGGCCTCTCAATAAAATGATGGACATGCCGGAGAATTGCCCGGTTTGTGGCCAGAAATATGAAATTGAGGTTGGTTTCTGGTATGGAACCGGCTATGTCAGTTATGCCTTGAGTGTCGCACTCATTGCAACCTTGGCCATTGCTTATGCGGTTTTAGTGGGATTCTCGTGGAAGGATAATTCAATTTTTATTTTCATCGGTGTTATGGTGGGCGCCTTAGTCATCATGCAACCATGGATTATGCGATATTCAAGAGTGCTTTATATTTATGTATTCGTCAAATACGGTCGAGGTCAAACGCTGAAAAGCAGTGAATAACTCATGACTTCCACCTTGTAAAGTCCTCCAATCACAGCGTTTTTTAATTTTTGGGTGAGCCGGCCATACCAAAAATATCATTCATGCGTTCAGAAAATAAAACCATGGCCGAAATCACGCTCAAATCCGGAAAAAAAGCAATGCCCCGCATCGACCTGACACCGATGGTTGATTTGGGTTTCCTCCTCATCACCTTTTTCGTTTTCACCACTTCTCTCAACGAGCCTCGTGGAATGACCATTCAGATGCCCGCAGAAGGAACAGGAACTGCCATTGGCCATCATGTTGCAATGACTGTTTTATTGGGGCCCAATCACCAACTGCTTTATCTGACCGGTGAGGATGCGCTCAATGAAAAATGGGAACTGGCTACCAAAGTTGGATTCCAAAATACTGGTTTCCGAAAAGCCCTGCAGGCGCATCAACAGTTTATTCAAAATGCCATCAAACAAGGGCTCCGGGGCGCCAAACTCAATGATCAGGCCTTTATTTTAATTAAACCCGGTCAGGATTCAAAGTATGAAGATTTGATCAGTACTTTGGATGAACTGCAAATCAATGGCATTCATCAATATGCACTCATGGACATTAGCCCCCAAGAAGAAGCTGTTTTAAAAAATCGTATCTGATTCAGCACAAGGGCTTTGTATATTTGTTCCGTGTCGATTTCCGTAGTCATCATCACCAATAACGAAGAGCGTAATTTGCCCCGAACCCTGGAGCAACTCCGCTGGTGCGATGATGTGATCGTAGTGGATAGTTATAGCCAGGATCGAACACTCGAAATTGCCCATGCTTTTCAATGTCGTGTCGTTTAACAAAGCTTTCAGGGATATGGAGCACAAAAAATCATGGTATCGCTTTGGCCAAACATGATTGGGTGCTCAGTATCGATGCGGATGAAGTACTCAGTCGGGAATTACAACAAGAACTTCAACAGCTCGATTTAGCCCGTTCAGATTTTCAAGGGTATTATGTTTTAATCAGGCACGTATTTATGAACAAGGCATTTCGATATGGCAAAGAAAGCGCCTACCCGCATCTCAGACTTTTTCACAAAAAAGCCGGACAATATAATCTGGATCAGGTGCATGAAAAGGTCGTTTTACATGGCCCGACAGCTCAACTCAAAGGACTGATTCTTCATCACAGCTACCACGATTTATCGCACTTTGTTCGTAAGATGAATGATTACAGTGAACGTGCTGCTCTCCAAATGTTTCAACAAGGAAAAACAAACTCCTTATTGGGCATTTTGATAAAAATTCCATTTTACTTTTTTAAACATTATTTCCTGAATCTGAATATCCTCAACGGGAAAGCCGGATTTATTTGGAGCTGGCAAAGTACCTGGTATCATACTTTGAAATACTTGAAATTGTATGAAATGAATCGACCATCATCCAAAGGATCCAATGAGGGTGATGACTGAACTCAGTAGCTAACCCGTCTTACTCCAAACATTTAAAATCAAATCCCACGACAGAACCTTACCTTTGTGCGGTGAATCGCATGTTGCGTCAGGTTATTGCTGCTTTTTTGTTGATTGGGTTCAGTACTTATCTGATACCCAAGGAAGTATTGCATGCCTTTACCCATCACCATGATTCAACACACGAAAAACATGCGGGCACTGGTCTGCGGATTGAATCAGAGCATCATCACTGTAGCTTACTCCAATTCGATCAAACACAAGATTATAGTGATTTTCAGTTGACAGCACCTCTGGAAGTTCCTGAACTGAGCGTTCAAAATCCGGCGCCTTGTGTCCACTTCATTTCGACCTTTAGTAGCGCAATTTCTAACCGGCATTCCGGAAGGGCGCCTCCATCGTTTTTGATCTGAGTCGAGGATTCAGTAGCGTTTTTTCTTTTCAACTCCGTGTATGCCTCGGGGTATCTTTTCATGATTGATTTATTTTAAAAATTTGAGAACACTTCTCTTTGTGTTGTTGTGCAGTACCCAATTACTCGCGCAACAAAAGGATTGCACCTTAAGCTTATCCGGTAAAGTGCTGGATAAAGCCAATGGTATGCCCGTGCCCGATGTGACCGTATTTCTGGCCGAAGTTGGTCTGGGTGCACATACAGACAGCTTGGGTCAATATCGCATCGACCATATTTGTCCGGGTAACTATCAATTGGTCTACCGACATCTCAATCACGAGGCGATTCGTGAAAAAATAAATTTGAATCAATCTACCGAAAAGACCACCTATATTGACTGTCATACCGATACCCTGCATGAAATCACGGTGAAAAGAAATCGTATTCATTGGGAAGCGACAACCGTTTCAAATACCATTCAAGGTGCCGACTTATTTGCCGCCAATGGGTTGAATCTGGGTAAGGCCCTCGAAAAAGTGAATGGCGTAACCACCCTGAATACCGGAAACAATATCAGTAAACCGGTAATTCGCGGTATGCATAGCAATCGGGTTCTGATCATCAACAATGAAATCCGCCAGGAAGGACAACAATGGGGCAATGAACATGCGCCGGAAATTGATCCATATCTGGCACACTCGATGACTGTAGTTAAAGGTGCACAAACGATCCGATATGGAAGCGATGTAATGGGTGGTGTGATTTTGGTTCAGCCCGAAAACATGGCGAATATCCGAAAAGCCCGTTTCGAATGGAACAGTATGTTGATGAGCAACGGAAGATTGTTTAACAACACGATGTTGCTTCAGGGACCTCTTGCTCAAGTACCCGGACTGACCTATCGTTTTCAAGCCACCTATAAACGAGGAGGAAATCAAAAAACGCCGGAATATTTTCTGAAAAACACAGGTATACGGGAGCTCAACTACTCGGCTGCTGTAGGTTACAGTTTGAAGAAATGGAATCTTGAACTCTTTTACAGCCGTTTTAATACCCATATCGGTATTTTTTCGGGTTCGCATATTGGTAATCTGACCGATTTATACAATGCTTTCCAATCGCCAAAACCTTTGGATAGCGCCGGTTTCAGTTATTCCATTGATTTGCCCTATCAATTGGTCAATCATCAATTGTTCAAAACCATGCTTACACGGCAAACCCCATGGGGACTGCTCAAATTGGTGTATGGCTTTCAAAATAATATCCGGAAAGAATTTGATCGAACCCTGCAAACCAAGCAAGATGATGGAACTTACAAGCCCGCGCTTTTTTTCGATTTGCGCACGCATACCTTGGATATCTCGTTCGATATGAAACAAATGTGGCGATTGAGTCGCATCATTGGTATCCAATCCATGTACCAGAATAACAGCTATTTTGGCAATTATTTTATTCCCAACTACGATAAACGCCAGGCTGGAATTTACTGGGTTGAAAAATATCATCGTCGTTCATTTTCGATGGAAGCCGGATTACGATACGATATTCAACAGTTTGATATTCGCAAATGGGAAAATCAGATGCTCATTCAACCCAACAGATTGTGGTATGGACCGGCAGCGAGTTTTGCGGCACGTTATCAGTTCCCTTTATTAACCCTGCATCTCAATGGAGGCACCACATGGCGGGCACCATTCGTGAATGAATTATATAGCAATGGGGTTCATCATAGTGCTGCTTCATTTGAAATCGGCGATAGCTTACTCAAACCAGAACGCGGTTGGAATGCCTCCTTGACCCTGGATTTGAACCTGATCAAAAAATCAGAAAACGAGCTCACCTTTTTTATCCATCAAATCAACAATTTTATCAACTTGCAACCCGTCTTCCCGGCTACACTAACCATTCGCGGCGCATTCCCAACTTTCCAATACCAACAGGTGGATGCTCGCTTTTATGGGGTGGAATATGCTTCTGCTTCACAACTTCACGCTCGAGTTGATAATCATTTCAAAGCGAGTTTGATTCTTGCAGACAAGCTAAATGGCGGCGGTTTTCTGGCAGGCATCCCACCTGCGCGCCTGCAGGATGAAATTGAAATCATTCTCTTGGATAAAAACAAATCCAAACTCACCGGAATGCTATCAGGGTCTTATACCTTCCGACAAAATCGTTTGCGTGCCAACGATGATTATGTAGTTCCACCACCGGCGTATTTTTTAGTGAATACCTCTTTGAGTGGCTTCTTTTACAGGCATGCCATTCCATTTCGGGTGGAAATGGGATGCAACAATGTTTTTAATACCACCTATCGTGATTACCTGAACCGCAACAGATATTTTGCCAACGAAACCGGACGAAATATTTATATCAAATGGTCGGTTCCGGTATCTCTTCAAAAAGAAGAGCCCCACGAACAACTCATTCAAATCATTCAACAATCTTAAAAAACAAAAACAATGAAACTTTACAAATTTTCAATCAAACAAACTTTAGCAATTTCTGCACTTTTAATCGGCGCAATGCTGGTAATGAATGCCTGTCGAAAAAACAACCCAACCCCTCCTAATCCCAATGAGGAGGAATTGATCACAACCGTCAAAATAGCTTTTACCGATTCAGCAGGCGTTCAACCTACTTTTTCAGCGCAATACAAAGATCTGGATGGAGATGGCGGAAATGCCCCATCTGTATTCGATACTATCCGCTTAAAACCCAATACCACTTATCTGGCCGAAATTTTATTACTCGATGAAAGCAAATCACCGGCAGATACCATTTCGAATGAAGTATTCGAAGAAGGCGATGAACATTTATTCTGCTTTGATGTGAACGGCGTAACTTGCTCCGTGCAACGAACCGATTCAGACGGCACCTTTGAAATTGGGTTAAACTCTAAATGGAAAACTAGCGCAGCCGGCAATGGAACTGCTCAAATTCAATTAAGACATCAACCGGGCACCAAGGATGGAACTTGTACACCGGGATCTTCCGATATTGATTTATTATTTCAGCTGAAGGTTCAATAAGCTTCATGATAAAACCTCCCAAAATGCCGGACTTCTTGCTCCGGCATTTTTGTTTCTATAACCGCATAATCGGTTTGTTCAATCCTTTTATGATCCTGTAGCCAGCAAGTAACTTTTGTCCTGGCCGGATTTGTCCTTGAAATTGTATGTTTAACCGCATTTCATCGGCATTTCAAATACCCAATAAGCATTGAAATTTGCTGACCCACTGATCCTGAATTAACTTCGGATTTCTCAAAAAATCATTGCATGAAAAAATGGATTTTATCTGCATTTGCTTTCCTGGCAATCCAAACATATGCCCAGGATATGCATAACCACGATGCGAACCCGAACCTGAGCCCATATCTCGAAGCGGCGAAATATACCAGTGGCCTCAGTAAAAAACACCTCTATCAACAAGATGCCTGGAAACAATTTCAGCAAAACTATCCGGATTGGGGTGCGAGTATGGATTACTATACCGGATTACCGCATCGGGCCTTTGGCACCCCCATCAACTATGCGGCTGGAGGAATGGACCCATTGTTAAAAGCTAAACTTTTTCTGCAAAATGTATTAGGCGGTTTTCAATTGCCCATGTCAGAATTTGTAGTTACCCGACAATTTAATGATGGGAAATACATCCATATCGATTTTAAACAAATTCATGCTGGCATGGAAGTTTTGTGGAGCAGAACAACAGTTCGCATGAGTCAGGATTTAAAAATCTGCCTTTTCGGAACTGATGCCCATCGCAATATTCCTGCCTTAACACCCGCCATCAGTGAAAGTCAGGCTATTCAGGCTGCTGTACAAGCAATCACTACCACTGTGGTCAATACTGAAGTTCAAAGTGCACTGAAAATATTCCCACTTCCCAAAGAAGGTAAATATGATTACCGACCAGTATATGCAGTGACCGTGCATACCCAGGATGACAACATTACCCCCGGTAAATACCTCACTTATGTAGATGCTATCAATGGGGAGATTTTGTATCGCCAGAATAAGGTGGTTCATGTGGGTTTTGATGTAAAAGCCGATTTATATCCGACCAATCTTTTTGCGCCATTGGCCAACCTTCCTTTAAAAAATTTATTGGTGAATGTAAGCGGTACGAATTATTATACCGACCTTTTGGGTAACGTGGTTGTTCCTGGCGCCGGACCTGTAAATCCTACAATTACTTTATCTGGTAAGTTCATCAAGATTGTTACCGGTGCCAATGGGACGACTTCTCCAACCTATTCTCCCAGCAATGTTAACAATGGAGATATCGTCGATTTCCCGCATAGCTCCCCCAATGCCACTGAACGGCATATGACTTGCTATTACCACGCCAATGAAATTCACGATCACATGAAAATGCATCTCCCGAATTTTACGGCTATGGACAATCCATTAACCACACGGGTGGATCGTACAGATGGGAATTGTAACGCCTTCTATAACGGCACTTCAATTAATTTCTACACTACAGCCAATGGTTGTAATGCCCTTTCACTCGTGAGTGATGTAATGTATCACGAATATGGACATGGTATCACCAATGTATTTTGGGATGATCAGGGAAGCAGTTTTGACAATGGTGGTATGGGCGAAGGTTATTCGGATGTTTGGGCCATGAGTATTACCAAATCCCCATTGATTGGACCTGGTTTCTATGTCGGACAACCCAATTCTACCATCCGTCGTTATGATGTGAATCCAAAAATTTACCCGCAAAATTTAGTGGGTCAAGTGCATGCAGATGGTGAAATCATCGCCGGTGCCTGGTGGGATTTTGCACAAGATATGATTTCCGGTTCGGTGACAGCTTCAGAAGCTATTGATACCATGGCTCGTATTTTTTCCGATTCACATTATGGTTTGGCCAATGGCCCGGATGGTCAGGAAGGTCAGGTTTACCATGATATCCTCATTGATGCTTTGCAATACGATGATAATGACGCTAACCTCAATAATGGTACGCCGCATTTCTTACCCATTGTGAATGGTTTTGCAGCACATGGAATTTATTTATTGAGCGATGCTGAATTAGACCATAACGAACCTGGTGTAGTCAATGCCGGCTCAACCATTAGTATGCAGGCAGATGCAACGGTTAATTTCCCTGCATTTTTGGGAGATGTAAAAATGTTCTTCCGTGAAAGAGGAACTACAGCCTTGGATTCATTGCTAATGACCAAAAATGGCAACATCTTCACTGCAAACTTTCCACAGAATGCAGGTCCTAAAATTTACGAATACTATTTTAATGTGTATGATAATGCCAATACGCTATCAGCCTCTTCTCCTGAACAGGCCCGTTTCGGAATTTCTTCTTCACAACGAAACTTACCGCATTTCCTGATTATCGGTTACAAACAAGTCTATTTACAAGACTTTGAAAATGCATTAAGTGCAAATTGGTTTGTTGGAAATGTGGCTGGTGACAATGCCACCGCTTCCGGAAGATGGATTGTGGCTGCTCCGGTGCCTTCAACCACCAACGGAGATACTGTTCAAACAGGAAAAGACCATACTAGCGGTACTGGAAAATGCGCAGTTACAGGAAATGCACCTTCTGCGACATCTACCGTGGGTAATGCCGATGTGGATGGTGGTCGAACCTCCCTCATGACTGACGAATTGGATTTATCAACCTACACCGAGCCTATTATTTCATACTGGCGCTGGTTTAGCAATAGCCAAGGTTCAAATCCACGTAAAGACCATTGGAGAGTTTGGGGTTCTTATGACAATGGAACGACCTGGTTCCAAATTGAAAGAACCTTCCAACCTGACGTAAACTGGAGACGAAATATTTTCTTACCGAACCTGACCCAAGGCAATAAAGTTCGCTTCATGTTTGTAGCCACTGATTCTGTTCAAGGTGGTGGCGGAGCACTGGTAGAAGCAGCAGTCGATGATATTGAAGTACTTGAAGTAGGAAATACGCCAGCAGGTGTTGGTGGCATAGAGCAACTACAATCTCTGGTTTTCCCGAATCCGGCAAAATCTGATTTACAACTCCTCATTCCTGAATCAGGTGAGGTTCAGGCCATTTTCCGCAATACCCTGGGACAAAATATTTACAGCACTACGTTCCAAAACGACAAAACAAACCGACATACAATTCCATTACTCCAGATTCCGAATGGAATATATTTCCTTCAATTGGAAGTGAATGGAAAATCTTCAGTACATCGAATCGTGGTCAGTAAATAAACACGACTCTGTGAAAACTTTAAAAAACCGTGCTTAGGCGCGGTTTTTTATTTTCCAATTCATGGGCAATCTTCTACCTTTGTTTTTTCGATTAAATTCAATTTTATGCCTCAATTACAGGAAATTGCATCTCAGGTTCGACGTGATATTGTTCGTATGGTTCATGGCGTTCAAAGTGGCCATCCGGGTGGTTCTCTAGGTTGTACCGACTTTTTGGTTGCCCTGTATTTTGAAGTGATGCATCGAAATCCCGGTTTTGAAATGAATGGTCAGGGAGAGGATCTGTTTTTCCTTTCGAACGGACATATTTCACCGCTTTTTTATAGCGTACTCGCCCGAGCAGGATATTTTCCGGTGAGTGAATTGGCTACTTTCCGTAAATTAAACAGCCGACTTCAAGGGCACCCTGCAACGCATGAGCACTTACCGGGAGTACGTGTTGCCAGCGGATCATTGGGGCAAGGACTCAGTGTTGCTATTGGCGCTGCACTATCCAAAAAACTGAATAAGGATACTCATATCGTTTATTCATTGCACGGCGATGGAGAATTACAAGAAGGCCAGAATTGGGAAGCCATCATGTTTGCAGCCCACCACAAAGTAGATAATCTGATAGCAACGGTCGATTGTAATGGACAACAAATTGACGGACCTACCTCCAAGGTACTGAATCTCGAAAATTTGAAAGACAAATGGCTGGCCTTTGGTTGGGAAGTCCTTGAAATGGATGGTCATGATATGAAGGCGATAGTGGATACCTTGAACCTGGCAAAAAGCAAAACCGGACAAGGTAAACCCATTTGTATCCTGATGAAAACAGGTATGGGAAAAGGGGTAGACTTTATGGAAGGTAGTCATGAATGGCATGGTATCGCGCCAAATGATGACCAATTAAAACAAGCGCTGGCTCAATTGCCAGAAACACTGGGAGACTATTAATACATGCGGCATTACCGTCTATATCACATTCTCCTGCTTATTTGCGGGTGCACAATGGGTGTGCTGTTTTCGGCGCAGGCTCAAACCAAAGTTAAAAAAACCCGGATATTATTTTTATTGGATGCTTCTTCCAGCATGACTTACGATTGGACAAGCGGCACAAAAAGATTTGATGTAGCTTCCAATATTCTGCTCAATATTGTGGACAGTATTTATGCCATCAACAATGAAGTGGAATTTGCAGTGAGGGCATACGGAACCACTTACCCTGCTCAGTTAAAAAACTGTACGGATACCCGTCTGGAAGTCCCCTTTAATATTCAAAATGCCTATCAGATTAAAACCCGCCTAAAAAATATTCAGGCAATGGGGTTTTCGCCAATCGCTTACAGCCTGATGCAAGCCGCTGAAAACGAATTGAGCATGGACGCCCAATATGATTATAGCATCATATTAATCAATGACGGCGGAGAAAGTTGTCAGGGAGATGTGTGTGAAACCTTCCGGAAATATTTGCAGAATAAAATCAAAGTACGCCCCTATATCATTGGACTCGATCAGAATATCCAAATGAAAAGCTATTACGATTGTATTGGAAATTATATTCCGGTCATGGCTTCAACGGATATTCCTGTTGCCATTCAGACGATCGTGGATGCACACCGTCCGATACTGGACAAACCAAAATCGCTCAATCTACAAACACAATTTTCAAATACGCCTATTGTGAAGGATTCCGTGCCGGTAATCAAGAAAATCATTCCTCCCGTTGAGCGAAAAATTGACCTGATTGAAGGCTACTTACAATGGGTGGTTTACCCGAAAAAAAGTGTTTCAAAAACCATGATGAATGGTCTGTATCTCATTACCAAACGACCTACAGTCATCATTGCTTGGGAAATGACAGATCCGCCCAAAAAAGTTGAACCCATTGCCATCCCCCGAGTAACGGATGTGATGCCATTTTTGAAATTTAAACCCAGTTGGATTTATACGAAAACAGGTCAGGCATCCATAAAAGTGGCTGCTATCCAGAATCCACCCCGAAAAAAGGTAATCATACGCTATGAAACGGAAATACCCAGAACCACGGATGTTTTTCCGTATCTTACGATGAATGGCCAAATGCCATTAAAAATTAAAAAAGAGACTCTTAAGGCCAAAATACTGAAGTCACCCAAGTATCCAAAAGTGATTGTCCGATATGAGCCGGAAATCAAAAGAGATACCGTGGTATTTCCAATATTACGTATGGCTTCTGCTCCTTTTAAACTTGAAAAACAAAAAGCTTCGAGTATCGCTAAAATGAAATGGAAAAGAGGGAAAGTCAATATCGCTTTAGACCCACCTGAAAAATTACCTGAACTGAAAATTCTGGCCAGCATTCCTTATCCAAAAAGAGTTTCATATGCCTATGCACTTCCCAAATCCAACCCATTAAAATGGAAGCGCCAAAAGGTGAGTATTTTGGTGGATATGCCGGGTGCTAAACCGCCAGCCAAAAAGGATAGCATCGCCGCAAAACCACCGGTGAAGTCGATGCCGGGTGATGTGGAGTTTCAACTCGTTACTGAACCAGCCAAGGAAACATTGGTTCAGGTTTATTTCCTGGGTCCAAATGGTAAAACCTATCCGAAATATAAACCTATGATTCAATTGGTGGATAAGGTAAAAAATCAGGCTGTCGACACCTTTAAACGGGAAATGAAAGGTGCAGACCCTTATCCTCAGCCAATTCAGGAAGGCTTATACAACTTTGTGGTTTTGGGTTCCAATAATTTGTATGCCAATAATATCCAGATTGAAGCCAATAAAGTCAATAAGGTTTATATCAAGGTTAAAGAAGGTAGTTTGTATTTTACCCTCATGGGCGATCGCAATAAAGTGGTGCCTTATAAAGCAGTGGTTAACCGTCGCTTTGCTGAAGGTTCCACGATTTATCAGAACTGCAGTGATATTTTTTATTACGAACCCGGCACATATTATGTTGAAATATTAACAGTACCGGTTACGAAACATGTGGTTTACATGGACTTTGAAGTACAATATGAAATTCAGATTGCACAACCGGGCAAGTTATTGATTGAAAATACGGAACCAAAAGGCAAAATCATGTTGCAATCGCAATTGGGTGATGACTATGCAACATTTCAAACAATCAGTGTGAATGGGGTTCCGGCCGATCAGGTGTTTGAACTACAACCAGGCGCTTATAGAATGGTCATACCGATCGATGCCCGCTACCCTGAAAGAGGCACCCGCCAATTGGAGTTTAAAATAAAGTCGAATATGGAAACCAGTTTGATGCTGGAATAAAAGTAAAAAGGCAAATTCGCTAAAACCCCAAATGATAGTTGGGATTTAAATTTTCGGTTAAAGCAAAATCCCTTTCTCATCCATCAATTTCCTCAAATTAATGAGACCGTAACGCATTCTCCCCAAAGCTGTGTTTAAACTGACTTGAGTATGTTCCGCGATTTCCTTGAAACTCATATTCCCAAATAATCGCATCACAATCACCTCTCTTTGCTCATATGAAATATGATCCAACATTTTCCGCACCCTCGATGATGATTGTTGTCGCATGATATGATCCTCGCGGGTTTCTTCTCCAAAATTTAATACGGAAAAAATATCCTTACCATCGGGTAAAGTCACTTTTGGCATTCTTTTGCTCACTCTGAGATGGTCAATAGCCAAATTACGGGTTACCCGAATCGCCCAGGCTAAAAATTTGCCATCATCTTTATACTTTCCTTCGCGGATGCAACGAAAAATCTTCACACAAGCCTCTTGAAAAATATCTTCGGCGATGTATCGATCTTTTACCAGAAGATAAGCTGTTGTGTAAAATTTGTTTTTATAACGATCTAGGAGTGCAGCTATTGCTGATTCATTGTGGCTGGAAATGAGTTCCAGTAATTTTTCATCGCTGAGATGTTTGTACGAAATCATAAACTTCTAAGTTTAAAGAGTTAAACAATAAAACCGTGAAGTAGAAGTCTATGCGATAGGCGTTTTCCTGTTGTTAAATTAATTATTCTTAATACGATTCCCCAGACCATTTCGTTTGAGTATCATATTGTTTTTTGTTGTTTATACCGCCAACAATTTATGTCAGACAATAAAAAGCAATAAAAAGAACAGGTAAATTTATTTCGCCGTGTAAGTATTTGATGTAAATATAGAAACTTAGTTTCGATTTACCAAAAATTCGAAGGGCCTAAAATCATTGGTATTGATTTTTTTTGCCAAGGTTTGTGACGGCTTATTGACCCGCTTGGTATAAAGGTTGACCAACTCAGAGGAATCCTCCATCTTTTGGGCCACATTCGTATCTTCCAGGATATAAAGAATTTTTTTGGCGGTAACCGCGGTTTGTTCAACTCGGGTTTTAGTATTTCTTTTATTAAAAAGTATCTCGCTGTTGCTGTGTCCCATAGTAGTTTATTTTTCCCTACTTAGGTTAATTCAAACATTGTGCCAAAAGATTTTATTAAAAAAACAAATATCTATTTGAAGTTGTAAATCAGGTCAAAGAAAATACTTCGACTTGGAAAAACCTGCATTCCTGTAGAATTTGAATGTCCACTTCCCGAATTGGTGGTAGCCCCGTTCAAGGCACTGTTCTGGATATTGAATAAATTCTTCATCCCGGCCTGTACACTCAGGTGTCGATCAAAGAATGAGCGCTGAACACTACAATTGGCGATATGAATCGGATTAGTATAAAAAAACTGATTGTCGACACTTAAAACAGGCTGTTTATCGTTGTATTTGTAGTTAAAATTTACATTGGTTGCTGCCCATTTCCAATAATAGTTGGCCTGAAATACGGTTTCAAAAATTTGATGTTCCGGTACAAAACCTGCAGCCTGAACTGCTGTGTATGAGGCCCCGGTACTGATCGACCAACGTGGGGTAGAAAACTTAACCTGTAAATTCTGAATCCAGTTACTGTACTGCTCAATATTTTGATATTGGCGTAATATGCCATGGTTGTTGTAAACCGCCAGCGTAATTAAATTTCGGATATGATTGTAATAGGAGGTAAAGTGAAAACCCAGCGACTTTTGCCCTTCCAGCGGATGTTGATAATCCAATCCCATTTCGGCATGATCACCAATTTCAGGTTGTAAATCAGGATTTCCGAGTATTGTATGGTTCTGATCGATGAATTGCAAATACATCTCCTTAAGTGATGGGGCCCTAAATCCTCTGGCGTACGATGCCCTGAATTGTGTGCGCTCCGAAATATGCCATTTGGAATGAAAGGCCGGGCTCCATGAATTACCGAACTGACTATTGAGGGTGTATCGAAGGGATGGCTGAAAATTCCAATTGCCAATACGATAGTTTAGGGAACCAAATAAACCCAGATCAGAAATTTGCTGGGTGATGTCGGCCAATTTATAGCTCTTGCCGGTTTCATGACTGAACTCATATCCCATTAATATTTCAGTGTTCTTCAGTCTTTTGGAAGTTAAAGTCCCCCTCAGATTAAACATATTAAATCGCGAAGTATCTTGGTCGCCTACGCTGGGCGTTTCAAATTGCTGCAGAGTGACCAAATCTTTCTTAAACCGATTTTTCGTTCGCGTATAAGGCGTGTAACTATTGATAAATTGAAGTTGTTCTTTCTCATTTAACTGAATCTGAATCGTTGCAGAATGAATCTGACGCATTGTTCTGTAATATTCATCGAAGGCATAACCTTCATAAGGATTCACAATAGGAACGCCCTTATTGCTGATTTTTTCATGGAGATAGGACCCGAAATAACTAAACTTAAATTTATTGCGGGCATAATGATACATCAAATCAGCCGTGTATTGGGTTTTTGGCTTCCATTGCTGATAGCGGTCCACTGAATCTTCCGGTGTCCAACCCTGAAAAAAATTACGGGCCAGAGACAACTGAAACTGATGATTTTTTTTCATCCAACTGGCATATCCGGAGAAATTGTAACGACCAATACTTTCCAAATAAGTTCGAACACCAAAGTTGAGTTTCTTTTGTGGACTGTTCGTAATCAAATTGATCACACCGCCCAGTGCATTTGAACCATACATCACACTCATCGGCCCCTGAATCATTTCAATGCGTTTAACATTGTTCAAATTCAATTGACCCAAATCGATATTTCCGTTTTCACGCCCCAAAACAGGTACTCCATTAATGAGAATTTTTACATTTTGTCCGCCCAAACCACCCATACTCGTGGATGAACCCAGTATATTATCGTTGCTGATGAATTGATTCATTTCAAATCCCAAAGCATCGCCCAGGTTCACAGCAGCACGTTGTGTAATTTGTTCAGAAGAAATAGTATTCACCTTGTAAATAGACTGTTTGGCTAAAACCGGAACGATTTGCCCGGTAACAACCACTTCAGCCATGTTTTGTACATTTTTTTCGAGCAATATCTCATAATTATGCTTGCCATCCGATTGATTCACTTGTTCAAAAGAAATGGAATGGCTAAAAGCCGCATAGCCCACCGATGTACATCGTATTTGGACCGGATAAACCACATTTTTTAAAACAAACTGCCCATTTGAATCCGTTTGCCCCATAATGGTTTGACCGGCTGGTAAGATACATTTGACCTGTGCGGCTTGCAGTGCTTGTTTTTTTTCGGCATCCAATACTTTTACCAATAAATCGGCAGCACCCGCACCGGATGCTGCCAATAAAAAGATTGTAAAAAAGAATGCCCTTAACCGCATGCCTATTTTTCGATTTGAACTTTTTCAGCAATTTGAATATGCTGACCTTTAATTTGAACGATATACTGTCCATTGCTCAAATGTCCCAAAGACAACTGGTAAGCATTTAAGCCGGATTGAATATTGATTTTTTGTGAATGAATCATTCTTCCAGCCATATCAATGATATTCAACTGTGCATCCGTATGTTCTTTAGAATCAAGCATGACCGACAATTGAGATTGTGTAGGTACCGGATAGAATTCGTATCTTGAAACTGTTGAATTCACATCTGTTACAGCAACCGGTGCCACCATACGTTTTCTGAATTTAATGTTTCCGGTGCTTTGTCCGCCAAAAGAAAGGAATTGTAATTGATACAAATTGCCCGGTTTATCTTGAATAAAATATGAATTCGAATCTGCGATCAACCAGGTATTGGTACCCAGATCAAAACCTTTCCAATTGTAACCGATAGCCGAAATAGCAGGGTTCCAGTTATTGGAGTAATTATAATATTGAACAAATGCCGTATCAACGTGAATTAATGATGCTCGTGCAGCTTTAACGCCTTTGTTGGTTAAAACCCCCACAACATTATTGAAAGGAAACTGACCGCTACCCGGTGCATTGGTTGTGTAACGTGTAAAAAGAATATCCCATGCGTTGATATCCGGCTCACGATTGGTATCAGCTCCGGTGGCCAAATCAAAATAAGCAAACAAACGATTCGTGAAATCCGGGGTTTTATCGATGGTATAGGTCATATCATTTCCTGAAAAATCACCTACCTTGAAAGTCCATTTCATCGGAATAGACTCCAGATTTTGAATAAACAATTTATAATAGATGCCATTGGCTCTCACGATAAATAAACTATCTCCAACGATATTATGCGTTGTTGGCTCATATTTCCCCCACCCATAATTGAATGGATCTGCACTGGGAATATCATTAAATGCACCTTGAAACCAACCCTGATCATTGTTGAATGCCAGAACTCCCGTTGCGGTGTCGGCTAAGGTTACACTCGCCCATTGAGAAGAATCTTTGTGGATATTAAAAACGCGTACAAAAGTATTGCCCCCATTATGATTGGCCCACACACTGGCACTGTCTCCAATACTCAGTGAAAAAGCCAGATGCCAATTTTTGTTGCCTTCTGTTCGGACCTCATCATTTTTCATACTGTAATAAACATCATTGGCATATGCCGGTGCAATACTTACAGAGTCTTCTATCCAAGCCGGAACTTGTGCTTTGACCGTTGCCCCAAGGCCTATCATCATCATCAGAGAGGTAACAATTTTCTTCATTTTTTTTACTATTTTATGGCACAAAAGTAGCTCCAAATGAAGGCTCTAAAAGTTGTCAAAACGAAATATGACAATCCCGTGACAATCGCAAAATAAGCTCGTTGAATGAACCCGCAACCCACAGGCATTTGGGCATTTTATGGCAACAAAATCTTGATTTAAATCATCTTTTAACTCCGAAAAAAGCAAGCCGTTATGGGGGCAATGGACCTGAATATTGACCACAATAGGGTTTATAAAAACAGGGCTTATGCAATTGAATGGATACCAGCGGATTGTTCTTCTTTTTTACTTTTAAAAGATAATCAGGACGAGCATAGCGATCCCGTAAACAGGCGATATCCCAGGTCACAAATTCGCTATTGGCAGGAGCTACAAAAGGAGTCCCCTTCCACTCATCCAGAAAACTATAGCTAGCCCCAACTCTCAATTTAATCCGGAATCGTCCATTTTGGTCACAACGAATTTTTCGATAAACGGGTTTAGCACTTTCATTGAACCACCCTAACTTAACATAAATGATGTGATTCGCCTGGGGTTTGGGTTTAGATAATTCTGCCAAAATTTCCTCACTCGGCCTGGCTCCCCCACAATAGTCAGTTGTTTGGGTCACAAGGCCTTTGATTTCTACAAACTGAGGACGGCCCTTGGTCTGCGCTTGCGTGACTAAAGTAATTCCCAAGCAAGCAAATACAAAAATGAGTCTATTCATGGTTCTTTGTAGTACTTTAAACAATCCAGCCTTTTTGCATCAAATATTCTGCAATTTGAACGGCATTGGTTGCCGCTCCTTTTCGCAAATTATCAGAAACAATCCAGCAATGTAAGGTATTGGGCTGGGATTCATCTCTTCGTAAGCGGCCAACAAACACCTCATCGCGATTCGCTGCGAAAATCGGCATCGGATAATCAAAATGAACAGGGTCATCCTTCAAGGTCAAGCCGGGAAAATTTGACAATAAATCACGAACAGACGCCAAGTCAAAATCATGGGCAAATTCAATATTTACACTTTCACTATGCCCACCCATCACAGGTATACGCACAGCCGTAGCCGTTACAGCAATGGTATTATCTTCCATAATTTTTTTGGTTTCCCAAATCATTTTCATTTCTTCCTTGGTATAACCATTCTCCATAAACACATCAATATGGGGCAAAGCATTCAAATCAATCTGATGCGGATATGCTTTAGGTCCATTGATTCCGGCACGTTCATCGAGTAATTGCTGAACCGCTTTCACACCGGTACCACTCACCGACTGATAAGTAGACACCACCACCCGGGTAATTCTATATTTTAAATGTAAAGGTTTCAGTACCATCACCATTTGTATCGTACTGCAATTTGGATTGGCAATGATGAAATCATCTTTGGTGAGTACATGACCATTCACCTCCGGTACAACCAGTTTAATATGTGGTTCCATCCGCCAGGCTGAAGAATTATCTATAACCCGAATACCGGCGTCTGCAAATAGAGGTGCTAAAGACAGGGAAGTAGCCCCACCGGCTGAAAAGAGCGCCAAATCCGGCTTTTGCGCCGTGGCTTCCTGATACGAAACAACCGGGTATTCTTTACCCTGAAACGATACCATTTTCCCTATGGATTTTTCCGAGGCAACAGGAATCAATGTTTCTACCGGAAATTTTCTTTCTGCCAGAACCTCAAGCATTTTGCTACCAACTAATCCGGTGGCACCTACCACTGCAACTTTCATGGATATATCATTTAAATTTTTGTGAGATGAAATGTTTTCATCACAAACTTAAGCGCATATCTCTTGAAAAAATGAATGTCTTATAAATTTTATACCAATGTAATTTGTGCCCCTATGATAATAGAGTACCCTCATCCAGAAATTCATCCCGGTGAAATGGCGTCACCCATATAATAGAATATCTATTTGCAGTTTAGAATCCGGAGCGACAGTCAAAAATTTATTTGCGGGAATTGATTTCATCCCGAATCTGCGCTGCCTTGATATAATCTTCTTTGTCCAGTACCTCCTCCAGCATTTGTTGCAGTTCGGAAATACTCATTGCGGACAAATCATCCTTACCTGAAATTTTTGCCTTGGCTTTTTTATCCGCCTCAGGCTCAGCAATTTTAGGCGCGTTTTCATCCATTTGTAAACCTGCTGAATCTAGAATGGATTCAAACGTGAAAATGGGGGCATCGAAACGAACCGCAATGGCTAAGGCATCGGAAGTTCGGGAATCAATTTCAATGGTTTCGGTAGGCGTTTGACAAATGAGTTTTGCGTAAAAAATTCCCTCGTGAATTCGGTGAATCAGAATTTCCAGTAACTGAATCTGAAAAGCTGTCATCATATTTTTCAGCAAATCATGGGTTAAAGGTCTTGTCGGTTGCATGTTTTCAAGGGCTACGGCAATGGCCTGTGCCTCAAATGCACCAATAACGATGGGTAGTTTGCGCACCCCATTCACCTCTCCCAATACCACCGCATAAGAATGCGATTGGGTCACGCTATGCGACAATGCGACAATTTCAAGTTCTAATTTTTTGGAGCTCATGTTTAGCGGTGTTATGGGACGAGAATCAGGCGTGCTGGGCTGCCTTAAATTTTTTAATCGCTTCGGTTAAACGAGGAACTACTTCAAAAGCATCTCCCAAAACGCCATAATCGGCGGCTTTAAAGAATGGAGCCTCTGCATCCTTGTTAATCACTACGATTGTTTTTGAACTATTAACACCTGCCAGATGTTGAATGGCTCCACTGATTCCCACAGCAATGTATAAATTCGGACGGATCGTTCCACCTGTTTGACCAACATGTTCATGGTGAGGACGCCAATGAGAATCGGCAACCGGACGAGAACAAGCCAAAGTTGCACCAACTGCGGAGGCCAAATCTTCGAGTATGCCCCAATTTTCAGGTCCTTTTAATCCACGTCCGCCACTCACCACCAATTCTGCTTCTCCCAAAGGCACTATTCCGCTCACGGTTTGCACACTTTCTACCTTCACTGCAAAATCTGAATCGGTAAAATTGGCCGTTTTAAGAATAACCTCAGCCTGACCATCTACTTTAATTAAACCAAATGAGTTGGGAGTCAATGAAATAACTTTGATTTCTGTATTGATTTTTACAAATGAAAATGCTTTTCCTGAAAACACCGCTTTCTTCACGACGAAACCATTGTTCATATCCGGTAGAGCAATGGCACCTGCAACCAAACCCGCTTTTAAACGAGCAGAGACTCTGGGAGCCACGGCCTTAGCGGTATTATTATTGGAGAAAACAATCACTTTCGCTCCAGCCTCTGTTGCCAACTGACCGATCGCTTTAGCATATGCTTTTGCTTCCAGATGGTTTAAACGCTCATCATTGAGGTGATATACTTTAGTGGCGCCGTACTGTCCCAAGGCCGCCGCATCCTGACACGTTCCCAATACAATTGCATGGGCCTCCGTACCACTTGCTGCAGCCACTGAAGCGGCATAACTCACTGCTTCCAATGCAGATTTTTTAAAGACTCCCTGATTCTGTTCGGCAAAAACCAATACCATAATTCTAAATTTTAATTTTTATTGTATGTAAACGTCTTGAATTAAATCACTTTAGCCTCTTCATGCAGTAAGCGCACCAATTCATCCATTTGTTCGGGTGCAACCATTTTAACGCCAGCTTTTTGAGGCGGCATTTCATAAGATATGGTTGAAGTCAATTCGCTTTCCTCAACAGGCGTAACCACTTTTAAAGGTTTGGTACGTGCCGCCATAATACCGCGCATATTAGGAATTCGGGCTTCTGCCATTCCTTTTTGACAAGAAATGACTAAAGGTACCGAACAGGAATTACTTTCTTCACCACCTTCAATTTCGCGATTGGCTTGAACCTGATTACCACTCACCTCCAGTTTGGAAACATGTGTGATATAGGGCATGTCTAACAATTCCGCGATCATTGCACCGGTGCTGGCATTATTGTAGTCGATGCTTTCCTTTCCGGTCATGATGAGGTCGTAATTTTCTGTACGGGCAAAATGGGCAATTTGTGAGGCGATATAAAAACTATCGTTACTATCAGCATCAATACGGATTGCTTCATCCCCGCCCAAAGCCAAAGCCTTACGAATAACAGGCTCAGTATCCGCTTTTCCAACGGTAACCAAATGCACGGCAGTTGCTAAACCGGCCTCTTTTAATTCCAATGCACGTACCAGGGCATACCATTCTTCATAAGGGTTAATAATCCATTGCACTCCGGCTTCATTGAGTCGGGTATCATTGTCGACAAACGCAATTTTTGTAGTCGTATCCGGCGCTTTTGTAATGCAAACCAATATTTTCATACCTGTCATTTTATCTGTTATTCGGCCAACTGTGTAAAGAACCCCAAGGCATGAGGATTGAAAGTACAAACCACAACTTTGGGGGTCGAAAACAGAAGTCCGACGTCATTTGAAGCCGCAAAGATAATACAAGGGCTTTCAAAAAATCAGAGAAAATAACGCAATTGTATGGGCATTTTCGATAGGGGAAAGTTAGCCACATTCCATCTGACGAATTCGACATTCCTGATTCGACTCCAAATCATTAAGTTTGCAAGGATAGCATAAAAGGATGAGCGAACGGATTGACAAAATCAAAGAAATGTTGAAACAATCTCCCCATGATTGTTTTCTATTACATGCACTTGGCCTTGAGTACCGCAAAATGGCCCAGGACGAACTTGCTTTAGAGGCTTTTCAGCAGGTTTTGGAGTCAGATGCGAATTATCTGGGAACCTATTATCATCTTGCCAAAACCTATGAGGCCTTACAATTGCCTGCTCAAGCGATTGAGGTTTACCAAAAAGGAATTGAAATTGCTCTTGCAGCGAAAGATCTCCATGCCCGGAATGAATTACAAATGGCCCTCGACGAAATTACCGACGAATGATGCTGAAGGAAATAGTCTGGCCCGAGTCCGGCAAAACCTGTTTGCTGGCTGTGAGTGGAGGAATCGACTCCATGGTCATGCTTCATGCATTTCACGAAGCCTCTTGGCCTATTGGAGTGGCTCATTGCAACTACCAATTAAGGGGCGAGGCCTCAAATCAGGAAGAAGCTTTGGTAAAAACTTATTGCACACAAAATCAAATCCCTTTCTACTCCCGCGCATTTGATACGGAAAAGATTGCAGCGCAAAATCAGGAATCCGTTCAGGTGACCGCCCGAAATTTACGATATGATTATTTTTCTGAATTACAGAAACGATATGGTTTTAATCATATTCTAACTGCGCACCACCGCAACGACCAGATTGAGACCCTGCTCTTTCACTTGATTCGCGGTACAGGCTTGCAGGGATTAAGCGGAATTCCGGAAAAAAATGGCTCAATCTTCCGCCCACTTTTACAAGTTTCCAAATCGGATATTGTAGCCTATGCCAAACATTATCAGATCCCTTTTCTCGAAGATAGTAGCAATCTCAAAACCGATTATACCCGAAATAAAATCCGTCATCTCATCATTCCTCGCATCCTTGAGCACTTCCCTTCATTCGAAGAGAATATGTTGAAAAATATACAGCGCTTTAAAGAAACATTGGAAATATATCAGCAATCGATTCATCATATCCGGGAAACATTGGTTGAAAAACGCGGAAAGGACTTATACATTCCGATCCGCAAATTGCTCAAAGCCGGACCATTAAAAACCATCGTATTTGAACTTTTTTACCCTTATGGGTTTTCGGCAAATCAAACGGCTGAAATTATTAAATTGCTGGATGCAAGAAGTGGAGCAGCCATTGAACAAGGCCTATTTCGGATTATTCGTCATCGTGATTTTTTGGTTTTAACTGCAACCCAAGCCACCGAATCAGAAATTATTTTATTGGAATCCGATTTTGGAACTATAGATACACCTTTGGGAAAGTTAAGCGCGACAACGAAATCGGCCGCACAATTTGAAAAGCCTTCCAACGCGTGGACCTGTTATGTGGACCGACAAAAACTGGCGTTCCCGCTCATTTTACGCAAATGGATACAGGGCGATTATTTATACCCATTGGGAATGGAGAAAAAGAAAAAAGTTGCCCGTATCCTGATAGATGCAAAAGTGCCTTTGCATGAAAAAGAACAAATCTGGATTGTTGAATCAAATCAAAAAATTATTTGGATCCCTGGATTTAAAACAGATCATCGGTTCCGAATAACAGACAATACCGAAACCCTCTTTCAATTATCGATCAAGCCCCATTAAACCATGTCTACCGAACGATATTTACAACTGAAAAAATACTACAATGAATTGGAAACCGAGAAAGAGCGAATCGATTGCCTGATTGAGATTGTTTTAGAAATCAGGCATTACGACATTGATGAGGCTTATCAACTATCCAACGAAATTATTGAACGTTCACAAGCCATCCGATATCATCTGGGAGTAGGAAGAGGGCTCAACAACAAAGGCGCTTGTTATTGGCTGAAAGGCGAATACGACAAAGGACTAGCCACCTTGAAAGAAGCCCTGAAAATTGCCAAAGAAAATAAATTCGATGCCCTCAAAGCAAGGATTTATAATAACTACGGAAATATCTATCGCGATCTCGGCGACTTGTCAAATGCGTCCAAATACTACCAATGGGCGCTCGAAATCAACGAAGAGCTGGGTGATGAGCTTGCACAATCCGTTGTTTTAATTAGTATTTCCAACCTGCATTTCGATTTGTTTGATTATGACAATGCCCTGGAATATGCCAAACGTTGCCGTGAAATTTTTAAGAAATATGATGACAAAAAACGTCTCATTTCTGTATATCACACCTTAGGAAATATCTATCTGAAAAAGGAAGTCTACAACCTGGCCATCATCAATTTTAAACGCAGTCTGGTATTAAGCGAACCCAATACCGTAGGGAATATGATGGCCAAGAGTGGTATCGGGAAGGTGTATTACAAAAAGAAAATGTTCGATAAGGCACAACGCTACCTGAATCTGGTGATACAGCAAGCCGAAGAACTTTCAAACTTCGAAGGCATTATCATTTCGGAATTTTATTTAGGTAGAATTTGTTTTGATGAAAAAGATTATACCGGAGCACTCCATCATCTGGACGCCTCATTTGATCTGGCGAATGAACATTCCCGAAAACACGATATCATGAGCATCCACGAAATGTATGCGCAGGTATATGAAAAAATGGGCGACATCACAGAAGCTTATGAAAATCTGAAAAAATATGAAAAACTGAAAGATGAAATTTTCCAGCAAAATACCATCAACAAGTTGCATCATTTGCAGATACGACATGAAATAGAATTTGCAGTCAAGGAAAAAGAAGTGGCCGAACAATCAGCGAAACTCAAGCAGGAATTCATTGCCAATATGAGCCACGAAATTCGCACACCAATGAATGCCATCGTGGGGATGTCCAGGCTTCTGCTGGAAAAAAATCCGAGGCCCGATCAGCTGAAATATTTAAATGCCATTACACAAAGCGCGGATAATCTTCTGGTGATTGTGAATGATATTTTGGATTTTTCAAAAATTGAAGCTGGTAAGATTACGATTGAATTTATTGAGTTCTCGCTGAAGCAGGTTTTAAAAAATGTGGTCACCCTGCTTCGGTTTAAAGCAGAAGAAAAAGGGATAGAAATTCGTTTCGACACCGAATCCGATGTTCCCGACTCATTGAGTGGAGATCCGACCAGACTCTCACAAGTATTGATGAATCTGGCAGGCAACGCCGTTAAATTCACTGAAAAAGGACATGTAAAAATCAATTGTAAAGTCGTTCATCTACAGAACAAATTCATAAAAATTGCCTTTGATGTGACCGATACAGGTATTGGAATTGCCAAGGATTATGTAGCCAAAATTTTTGAAAGTTTTACCCAGGCAGGAACCGATGTAGCCCGTAAATATGGAGGAACCGGACTGGGACTGACCATTTCCAAACAACTGGTCGAATTGATGGACGGGGTCATTGACGTCGAAAGCGAATTAGGTCAAGGTACTACATTCCGATTTACGATTCCTTTTCAAATCGGAGATCAAAATTTGCTTTTACCTAAAGAAACGTTCGAACTCTCAGCCGGTGACATTGAGTTACTGAATCGTATGCGAGTTTTGTTGGTGGATGATAACGAATTTAATACCCTGCTGGCTGTGGATACCATGAAGAGCGTTGCACCGCACCTTCACATTCAGGAAGCATGCAGTGGTCCGGAGGCTATCCAATTCCTTCGGAGTGAACACTTTGATGTCGTCTTGATGGATATTCAAATGCCCGGCATGAGTGGTGTGGAGGCAACACGAATTATTCGTAAAGAGCCGGATGAAAAGACAAAAAATACACGGATCATTGCGATGACGGCCAATGTGATGAAGCAGGATATTGCCAATTATCTGCAAGCCGGCATGAACGACCATATTCCTAAACCTTTTCAAAAGCAGGAGTTGTTTCAAAAGCTTTTGAAATACATCAACAAAGAACTCATTTTACAAAGAAAAATAGAATCATCCGACCCCGTCATTTCTTCCGATTGGAGCGAATCACTGACCGGACAAGAATCAACTCCGGAAAACTTTTCAAATCCAATTACCAATCCGCGCTTTCTCATATCTTTTGCCGGAAATGATCTTGCCAAACAAAAAAAGTATATCTCTTTGTTTTTAGACAATGCCCCGAAACTAGTTAATCAGATGAAAGAAGCTTCCTCCAATGAGCAACATGAAGCTGTTCAGATTTCTGCCCACTCCCTCAAAACCCAACTAAACTACATGGGTGTTGCCGAAGATGTTTCGCATGTACATGAACTTGAAAAACTTGCAGCCTCTAAAGCAGATTGGTCAATACTCAAGCCAAAAATTATTACATTGGATGGAGTTTGTAAACAGGCTTTTGCAGAAATGCAGGCCTATGTAGACGGATTACAAGCTTAGAACTTGTATCCTGCTCTCTGCAAAATTTCCTCAGCCCGTCGTTCTACCGAAGCATCCATGATTAATGGCGGCGCATGATGGGGTTTTTTCCGGGCATCCAGTATGACAGGTCCATGACATCCCCAGTGTTTAAAATCGATAAATGATTGAATACCATAAATATCATGCGACGGATTGCAGCGGGTATAAGTAACCCACAAATAATTATTCAGACTGCCTGCTGTAAATGCGGCATCTTCACAAACCACCATTTGAACAATGCCTTCGAGGGAAGCTAGTTCTGCCTGACATTGTTGATTCAGCATATCCATTTCCATAGCAGTTTTAGCATAGGTTTCAAAGTTAGGCATCGGGAGGGCGCAAACTCCGGGCATAACCATCACGGCACCTCTTTGTTTCAAAATGGAAGGCAATTCCGTCTTTAATCGACGTATTGGTTCGCCACAAGCTGCAAATACAACTTTACTTCCCTGATTGATGGATGTACCGGAATAATCGAGGGTATCAATACTTGTGTTGGTATAAAAATGAATATCGCGTCGGGTATCCATTCGCTCAAAAATAAACTGCAAATAAGCAGCAATATCATGAACATGAAGTTGATGATTCGGATCTGCAGCGATGTAAAGGAATTTGGCCAAACTCAATTGCCCGGTTCCCAAAATATGATTGGCTATCGTGAGAATTTCAGCGGGCTGTGCTAAGTTCAAATAAGGTGTGTAACGTTCACTGCCAATCGCTAAAAGTAATGGATGTACGCCTGCGGCATCAACAGCATGTACCTCCCGCAATCCGGGAATTTCGTTGGGTATAGCCTGACCGGTCATTTCATGAATGAGTTGCCCGAAACTGGTATCCTCTTGTGGCGGTCTGCCTACAACGGTAAAAGGCCAGATAGCATTTTTACGGGCATAAACTTTATGAACCCGCATGAGTGGGAAAGGATGTTTAAGCGAATAATATCCCAGATGGTCGCCAAAAGGACCTTCAGGTTTTACTTCACCGGGTCGTACTTCACCGGTGATGACAAAATCTGCATCAGTACTTAAGGCATACCCATCCTGATAAGTATACCTAAAGCGCCGCTGTCCCAGTACGCCGGCAAAAGTCATTTCGCTGATTCCTTCGGGTAATGGCATCACTGCAGCCACACTATGTGCAGGAGGACCACCGACAAAACAACTCACCTTAAGTGCCTGATTCAGGGCATTGGCCTTGGTTTGATGCACACCAATACCGCGATGTAATTGATAATGCAGGCCTATTTCCTGATCTTGGATATACTCGTTTCCACTCAATTGAATGCGATACATTCCTAAGTTTGCCTTCATGATGCCGGGCTGAGATGGATCTTCGGTGTACACTTGAGGTAAGGTAACAAATGCCCCACCATCATCCGGCCAATGTTGAATTTGCGGTAAATCTGAAATACGAATTTGTTGATGAAGAAGCGGTTTCTGTATGGGGTTACGCAAGGGCAAAGCCTTGAGCGCTGACCATGCTGTGCTGACATTTTTGAGTGGCGATTTCAAAGCTGCCATCGGATCCTGGCGCAAGGCGATTAACTGTTGAACTGTTTGGAGAGCGTCGCGAAAAATGAATTTGCTTCTTGAAAGAGTCCCAAAAATATTTGAACTACAGCGAAACCTACTGCCTTTTACATTTTCAAATAAAATAGCCAGACCGGCAGAGGCAAATACTTTCAGATGAATAGCTGCCATTTCCAGATGTGGATCCACCTCTTCGCGAATGCGCAACAACTGACCTTCTTTCTCCAGGTCTTCTAAACAAGATTCTAAAGATGCATAACCCATGTGGGCTGCAATTTACAACTTGCCACGCTGAGGTAAGCAAGATAATGTTGATACAGAATCAGAGGAAGCGTTTGTTTGTACAAAAGGCATTTAAGCTTCAGCCTCTTCGCAAACCAATCTGAAGCCATTCCCGTGAATATTCACGATTTCCACGGTTTCATCATCTTTCAGAAACTTACGCAATTTGGCAATATACACATCCATACTTCGGCCGTTAAAATAAGTATCACTGCCCCAAATCTTTTTCAAGGCTTGTTCACGAGGGAGCAGATCATTTTTATATTCACAAAGCATTTTCAGCAGATCATTTTCTTTAGGAGATAGGGTGAATTTTTGTTCTTTGATATTGAGTTCACGCAATTTGCTGTTGAAATGAAATTTACCAATATGGAACTCAAAATTTTCATTCTGTTTTTCGTTCAGTTCAACATTTCGTTTCAGGATAGCCTTGATTTTGTGTAATAAAATTTCACTATCAAAAGGCTTCAGGATATAATCATCAGCGCCTAAACGATAACCGTTCAGGATATCTTCCTTCATATTTTTAGCGGTTAAAAAGAATAAAGGGATATCCGGATCAATGTTACGAATCTCTTCGGCCAATGAGAAACCATCGAGATTTGGCATCATCACATCTAAAATACAGAGATCAAATTTTTCTCTGCGAAATGCAGCCAGTCCTAAAATTCCATCGCGGGCAAGTTCGACCACATAGTCGTTGAGTTCGAGGTAATTCTTTAAAACATTACCGAAGTTCGTGTCATCTTCTACGAGGAGAATTTTTGATTTAATCGCTTCCATATTTGTGTGAGTGTTTAATGGAATCAAATGTAGTCCACCCCGCAAGCCATACAAGACTCAGGCGTGTAATCTTTTGTTAAACCAATCGGATTTTGTGATTCCTTCAACATCATTCAGCGGAAAATACAGCATGTGTTTCTTCCAATTCAACTAATCTGTAGACCCCTGTAGAATCGATGTTTCTTGATAGGATTTGGGGGCATAAACAACTTTATGTTCATCTGAAATTAATTGAAAAACCCCATTACATGATGTATGACATTCAGAGGACTTTATGTTTTTGAAAATCAGAGGCCCAATGTTTAGATCAAATTTGAAGCAGGCATTTCCCAAATCTGCTCTGGTCAAGCATTTAGAGCTAATATGCAGATAATAAGATTATTAAAAATATAATAATCAAATATGTATAATCAACTAATTTACAATTAAAATTCCTAGATAACCCTTTATAGCGTTCGTTCATGTGTACTTGGGAGAAGAAATCATATTCCATTGATTTTCAATAATTAAACAATTTATCATTTACTTATATGTTATATTTTCAAATATAACTATCTGATTTACTGATTTTTATATATATCAATTGGCATAGTAGTTGCAAACACATTGTTATTCACACCTCATTTCGCAAACTAAAATCAGGAAAGATGAAAAAACGACTACTACAAACCTTGGCATGTTTACTATCCATGAGCGCGGCCCAGGCACAATCTGCAACTACAGCCGCTGAACTTACTTTTCAGGTGAAGGCACAAGTACTCTCCAATGGCATACAATTGCAATGGAATAAACAAACCGGTGTCAATGCATATCATATTTTGCGTAAAGAACGCTCCCAGAAGACCTTTACGGTAATGGCTACCAATATTCCCTTGAATGATACGACCTATCTGGATCAAAGCGTTTTACCCGGACAGGCATTTGAATACTGTATACAAAGTGCCAGCAGTATGAACATCTCCTCTTACGTTTATGCAGGAATTGAATTGGCTCCTGTGCATCATGCCGGAGAAATATTATTGCTGATTGACAGTACCTATATGAATGCTGCCTCACAGGAACTGAGCGTATTCAGGAAAGACTTGATTAAAGAAGGCTGGATGATACATCAGGAATATGTAGGGCGCACTCAGGCCGTTTCGGATGTCAAACAAATCATTCAAAGTTATTATGCCGCCAGTCCTAATCAATTTAAAGGCGTTATTTTAATGGGTCACATTCCTGTTCCTTACAGCGGAAAGATAGCGCCCGATGCGCATGCAGATCATGTAGGTGCATGGCCTTCGGATGTTTATTATGCAGATGTCAACAACACTCAATCCAACTGGAATGATGTCAATATCAATGCGGTTTCGGCATCTGATCCCCGAAATCATAATGTGATTGGCGATGGTAAATATGATTTGAGTGTTAAATCTGCTCAAAGCAATATTAAAATTTTTGTTGGTCGAATTGATGTTTACAATATGCCGGCTATTCATGCGGATGACACCCATCTGTTTAAACAATACCTCAATAAAAATCACGACTATCGTTCAGGCCTTAAAAAATTTCGGATGAATGCTGTGGTACAGGAGGAATTGGGTTTCTTTGATGGTGAAGCATTCGCTCAAAATGGGTGGCGCAATTTTAATTCTATTTTGGGCAAAGGCCAGGTAGAAGCAGGTGATTTATTTACCAAAACACAAAGCAATTCCTATATCTGGAGTTATGCTTGTGGCGGAGGTTGGTTTACCGGTGCCCAAGGAATTGGTACCACATCCTCTTTCCAAACCAATCAAATGGAGAGTGTTTTTACCATGTTATATGGCAGCTATTTTGGCGACTGGGACAATACCAATAATTTTTTAAGGGCTCCAATTGCCAGTCCTTCTTCTACCTTAGTGAGCTGTTGGGGTGGACGTCCGAATTGGTTTTTCCATACCATGACTTTGGGAGAGCCTATTGGTTACAGCTACATTAATTCGGTGGACAATATCAGTACATATTATCCTAAAGGACTTTATTCCGGTCAGGTTCATCAATCGCTGCAAGGTGATCCATCTTTGAAAATGTACGTGTACGATGCTCCATCTAATCTGGTTGCTTTGGGCATTGATATGGATACCCGCACGCAATTGTACTGGAGTCCATCACCAGATCCGAATGTAATCGGTTACTACATTTACAAGGCAGCATCTGAAAATTCAGCGTTTGTTGCCTTGAATACCAACTTAATTACCTCGGCCAATTTCATTGATGAATCTGCCTTTGATCCTACTCAGGTTTATATGGTGCGAGCGGTTAAATTGGAACAAACCAATACGGGTTCATTCTTTAACCTTAGTCGGGGTACCATGAGCAATGAGTGGTTCAATACGGCTTTACCGGTCAATTTATTGAGTTTTGAAGGTGTGGCCAATCAGGATGGAAGTAATACCCTTGTTTGGGAAACAGAAAACGAGCAAGCCGTGCTAGCTTATCGTTTGGAGAGAAGTACGGACCAACAAGTATTTGAAGCGATTGCCAATCTTGACGCCAAAAATCTTCAGCAAATAGAAAGCTACCAATTCGTAGATAAAGCCGCTGAAACAATCAGTTATTATCGGGTGGTGGCAGTTGATAGAGATGGTCAAGAAAAAATATCGCCGGTAGTCCGTTTGGAGCATAAGCCCATTGTTTCAGATTGGATTGCATTTCCATCCCCTTTCCAGGATCAGTTACAAGTCAGGTTCTTTTGTGAAAGCCCTTCTGAAGTGAATATACAACTCTGCGATTTGTATGGTAAAGTTATTCAACAGCAGCAAGTCCCTGCAATGGAAGGTGATAACCGATTTGGATTTCAGGGCTTATCCCATTTATCTTCCGGGGTTTACTTCCTGATACTGACCGACGCGGATCAGAAAAGAAATGTAATGAAGGTTCAGAAATAATGGCCTGAAAGAATGATTGAGATAGTGGATATGCATCATTATTTGCCAGAATATTTCACATCGAACATATAAAAATAGAGAATTGTCGATTTAAAATAAGTTGTTTAGTTGATTTAGTTTGCCCGGGCTGCCTTTTGGTAGCCCTTTTTTCGATATAGAATTCGTACGCTCTCAGGTCCAATCAGATTTAAAAAATTTGGCAAACTCATTCGAGGACTACTGTAAATAAAGTATTTGTTATCTTATTGAGTCATTTTTCCGGAAGAACGGATGTCATGAGCAGCAGCCTCGCATAGCTTAATATTGTGTTAAAGTTAGTACTATGCATTACATAATACTATGTTTTGTACTTGCTTTGCACTTGACATCAAAACTGGCCCTCATGAATACCGATAACATACAAAGTCAAATGAAAAAAGGCCTGCTGGAGTTTTGTATCCTCAGCATCATTTCACGGGGAGAAGCATACCCCAGCGATATTTCCGGTGAATTGCGCGAGTCAGGCATGCCGGTACTGGAAGGCACCCTTTATCCCTTGCTTACTCGACTCAAAAACGCAGGTTATCTGGAATACCGATGGGTAGAAAGTCAATCCGGACCACCCAGAAAATATTTCACCATGAGCGAAAGCGGTCAGGCCTTCTATCTATCCCTTCAGCAAACCTGGGTCGAAATTTCGGCAGCAGTCAACAAAATCACTCAACAACCACAAGCATAAACCATTAATCATCATCATCATGGACAAAATACTTCAAATCAGTTACCAGGGTCGTAATCTTTCCTTTGAGGAATCGGCCTATCTTCAGTTTCAGGAATATGAAGCAACCCTTCACACCTATTTCCTGAAAGAAGAAGGTGGAGAAGAAATTTTTCAGGACCTGCAAAACAGAATGGCTGAAATTCTGGAGCAACAGAATAAAGATCAGGCCATTACCTCCGAAGAAGTTCAATATATCATTTCCATTATCGGTCAGCCGCAGGATTTTGATGATGCTTCTGAAAACAGTACGGAGGGACCGAATATGGAAAAAGAACCTGCCTCCAAAGAAGCCCGCAAATTGTTTCGTGATAAAAAGAACCGCATGATTGCCGGGGTTTGCTCAGGCATTGCTCATTACTTCAATATAGACCCTATTGCAGTTCGATTGGCCTTTGTGATTTTCGCTTTGTTTAATCTTGCCACCTTCTTCGCGCTTAATTTAAGTGTAGTCGGTTATATTGTTTTATGGGCTATCCTTACACCCAAACAACTGGAACCAGGATTAACCAGCAGACTATTCAGAAATCCGAATGATAAAGTTCTGGGCGGCGTTTGTAGTGGATTGGCCCAGTTTTTTAATACCGAAACCTGGATTGTTCGATTAATCATGGTTGCTCCACTGATTTTGAGTATGGTCAGCAGCAATCGTTACCATATGCCTTTTCATATCATTGGCGACTCACTGGCATCATTGGTATTTATCATTTATGTATTGCTTTGGTTCATCACCCCGATTGCCAAATCCTCAACAGACTATATGTTGCTTAAAGGTGAACCCATTAATTTAAACACCCTTCAAAACAGTACTTCTAAACAAAATGTCATGAAACAATCCAGTCTGGGTATTAATAAATTCCTCAAAATGATTGCCTATTTCTTTCTCGTTATCATCATCTTTTCTGTGGTTATGAGTTTAGCAGGTATTGGTTTATCAGCCTTCTTTGCTTCGGATATTGCTGAGTTGATTTTATTCAGTGCAACCAATAAAACCATGTCACTCATTGGTTTGATCCTGGTGATCGGGTTACCCATCATTGCTTCTATCATCTGGTTATACCGTCGCATATTGGGTTATAGTTACAGTGGTAAATCAATCCGTATCACTTTTGTAGGTTTATGGATGTTGGGATTTTTATGCATTGCCTTTGTCAGTGCAAATCTCATTAAGCGAATGCATACTTTTTCAAAATCCAGTGAAAGGATGACCCTGCAAGTCGTTTCCGATACCCTGATCGTTGATACCGATTTACTCAAAGATTCCTTCAATCACCATACTTTTTTCGAACTCAATAATTTGAACCGTTTGGTCAAACACACCAACCAAGGGGTGCAGGTTCAGTCGGTACGTTTGTTGCACGAAGAAAGTCCTGATCAGCAATTTCATGTATTGATAGAACGTGGAGGATTTGGTGCCGGACAAAAAGATGCGGCCCAACAAATTGCACGTCCCATTTTTTCAACATCCTTTTCGCAAAACAAGTTGATGATGCCCCCTTATATTATAGTATCGGCAAAAGAAGCATATCAATTACAACATGTCACCGTGACGGTGTTTGTTCCGAAAGGAAAAACGATGATTGTGAGTGGTCGATTAAAAGAAGCCTTAAAACACGATTTTCATTTTGGCGATAATGAGTATGAATGGGATTGGGATGATGAAACATGGTCGAAAGAGAATGACGAAATCATTCGCATCAAGGGTGAACCAAATACAACCGAAGACATAGATATTCAGTCGGATCAAGAGGAAATTCAGGAAGCAACTCAGGCACTTAAAAAGACAGAAGAAGAGTCTTTAGCAGAGATTCGGGAAAAAGAAGCGGAGTTGGCAAAAACCAAAGAAGAAGCCCGAAAAAAGATTCAGGAAGCCGCAGACAACCTCAAGAAAACCCTGCATGATACCATGCATAATAAGCCATAAACCCTTGTATCACTTAACAATTTCATAATCCCTGATTGGTTGCATGCGCTAATACCCTGACTACCTTTGTAAAAATTTCCAAATGGAAAAGAAGTTAGGCAGAGTATTGGTTGTAGATGATGAAAAAGATATTCTGCAAATTGTGAAATACAATTTAGAGCTTCACGGTTATGAAGTTGAAACAGCAGAGAATGGTGTGGATGCTATCGAAAAAAATAAGTCATTTAAACCTGAATTAATTTTACTCGATATCATGATGCCGCATAAAGACGGTATTCAAACCTGCATCGAAATCAGAGCGAATCCTTTATATGATGATACCCTCATCATCTTTTTAACAGCACTTTCGGATGAGAAATCTGAAATACGTGGACTTGAAATTGGAGCCGACGATTATATCGCCAAACCCATTAAGCCCAAATTATTAGTATCCCGTGTACACTCCGCCTTCCGCAGAATCAACCGGGAGGATAACCATGTCATGATTTTCCCCAATCTGGAAATTAATCGGGAGAAATTTATGGTACGTCATCAGGGACAAGAAGTGGCATTGCCCCGTAAAGAATTTGAATTATTTGCCTTGCTCGCCTCTAAACCAGGAAGGGTATTTCTACGCAATGAAATTCTGGAGAAAGTCTGGGGGAATGATGTCATTGTAGGCGATCGCACCATTGATGTGCATGTTCGAAAAATCCGACAAAAACTCAATGCTGATTATATACATACCGTGAAAGGGGTAGGTTATAAATTTGAAGCATAGTCATTTCGACTTATCTTTATTCCTTGTTTCAGAAAAAGAATATTTCAACCACGGAGTTATCTGTCTACACCGGATTAATCATTTCCGGTTTGATGGGGCTGACTGTGTTTTTACTCAGCACTTCCTGGAAAACTGCCGGCATTGCATTTCTGGTAAGCAGCATCCTATCATCTTATATCATTTTTCAGGTATTGGATCGATTCCTCTATCGAAAAATTAAGCTCATCTATAAATTCATCTCGCAAACGAAAGCCACTCAACGCGAGGAGTTCTATGCCAGTGAAATTCTTCCTCAAAAAACCATTAAACAAGTTCAGCAGGATGTTGAACAATGGGCACACGATCGCAGGGGTGAATTGGAACGTTTACAAAGCAATGAAACTTTCCGGAAAGAATTTTTAATGAACCTGGCTCATGAATTAAAAACACCCATTTTCTCTGCACAGGGTTATATTGAAACGCTTTTAGATGGTGCCATCAATGACGAAAAACAACGCATGGTGTTTTTGGAAAACAGTTCCCGAAGTATTGATCGCCTGGCAGCCTTGGTGGATGATTTAGACGTGATTTCAAAATTGGAATCTAATCGCATCCCTATCGATCCAGAAAATTTTGTGATCCAGGATTTAATCCGTGAAACGTTTGCAGAACTTCAACAACAAGCTGAAAATAAAGGCATACAATTGCTGATCAAGAAAGGATGTGAATCGGCGGTGGAAGTTTCGGCTGACCGAATGAAAATCAAACAGGTTCTGGTGAATTTGGTGGAAAATTCGATTAAGTATGGTAAACTCTCCGGCGAAACCAATGCTGGTATTTATATTGTTGACAGAAGAACGGTTTTGGTGGAAATAACTGATAATGGAATTGGGATTGCTGAGGATCAGGTTTCGAGAGTATTTGAGCGCTTTTTCCGCACGGATAGCGCCAGATCAAGGAGTCAAGGTGGAACCGGACTCGGGGTTGGCCATCGTAAAACACATTGTTGAAGCGCATGGACATTCAGTCACATGCCGCAGCACGGTTGATGTTGGTTCCAGCTTTGGCTTTACATTAGACCGGCCTTAAAAACTAACTTTGGTATATCTTAAACTTTTTAAAGAAGGATCCAATTCAAATGCACGGTTAAAAAATTGCTCTGCCTTAGAAGTATTTCCGGCCTTATAATAGGTCATCCCCTTGGTATAAATCACCTCGGCATCATCGGGGTTGGCCTCCAATAACTCATCTAAAATTTCACGACTCTTACCAAAATCTCCTTTCTTAATATATGTTTCAGCAATCGAAAGGTTGATATCTTTATCGTAAGGTGCGTACTCTTTGGCTTTCATATAATATGCAATCGCATTATCATAATCCTTCATTTCAAAATAAGTTAATGCCCAATTGTCGTAGAACATTTTGGATTTAAAATATCCTTTCGTTTCTGCCAGTTGATACAATTCAATCGCACGGTTATAGTTATTTGCATCATAGCAACTATTGGCTGTTTCAAACATTTTTGCAGGATTATCGGGATCCAGTGCCAATGCCTTTTCGTAAAAATTCATGGCGTCCTTATAATTATTCATCTGCTGATAACAATAAGCAATTTTAAACGGAATGTCCTTGTCCTCGGGCAACAATTTTTCAGCCTCCTCATATTGTTTAACTGCTTTTGGAAAATGATGAACTTCATAATATGTTCGGCCAATCATTTTTAAAATATCCCCATTTTCAGGTTTCATTTTTACCACTTTATCGGCATACTCCACCCCTTTCATTTTTTTAGGACTCATGCTATACATTTCCGCTAAACGGGCCAGATAAATCAATTCTCCCCCTTCCTTTTCAACCATTTCTTCATAAAGCGGGATTGCTTCAAAAAAGGCCTTACGTACATATTGAATTTCGGCCATGGCCTTTTTATAGGTCCAATTATCCGGTTCCTGGGCCAATGCCTTTGAGAGCAAGCGCCAGGCTTCCGTATAATTATCCTTGTTTTTATAAGTCATTGCACTGGTATAATATTCTTCAGGAGTCAATACCGGTGGAGGTGTTTTTTGAGCATAAACACTTTGCAATGTGCAAAACGTCAGCAAAAAGAGTAGTTTTTTCATTTCATCCGTTTAAAAATTGAAAGACCATTTGGCCGCCTAACCTGATAACAAAATCAATTACTGTGCCAATTCATGTTAAGGAGCTTACCAAAGATAATCGGGTAAAATGATAATTGCAGGGTCTAACCGACCAATCTGTAAATGGAGAGGACGAAATTTTACTTTTCTAAAGCCTTCACGCTGCGGAAGAGTCGTTTCCAGCGAATGCCATGTTTTCCATAACTCATCCAGATAAACCAGGCCTTTCCAACAATATGATCTTCGGGTACAAAACCCCAAAACCGTGAATCGGCCGAATTATGTCGGTTATCACCCATGAGCCAATAGTAGCCTTGCCCAAAAGTATATTGCGTTGCTAATTTGCCATCAATAAATATCTGACCGTTTTGTTCCTTTAAATCATGGCCTTCATAGTTTTTAATGATCCGTCGATATAAAGCAATATTGGATGAATTGATGGGTACAGTCAACCCTTTGCTGGGCATTAAAATTGGACCGTAATTATCGACATTCCATTTGAAGTTGGCTGTATCATAAGGGTAAGTCATTTCTTCCATACCGCGAACCACCCCTGGCAATGCGGCATATTTTTGGATGGAAACAATATTGGTGAATTGAGATTTGAGTTTCGCAGCTTGCTCAGCCGTGATATTAAAGATATATGTATTTGCTTGATTGGTAAGCTGTACGTCTTTTTGATCATCAATATCCATTTCATCCAAAAGCTCGCTATTAAAAGGGATATTATTGGTGACCACGATGTAAGGATGTAACTGATATTTAAAATCCGGAATTGCTTGACCATTAATGATGAGCGACCCTTGTCGGAGTTCGAGGGAATCTCCCGGCAATGCGACACATCTTTTGATATAATTCTCTTTTTTGTCTAAAGGGCGTGTGATAATCTGATCGGCAGAGATATTCTCGCGACCATTAAAACGTGCAATGGTATAAAAATCCTGATCGGGTTGTGGTAAAAACACGGTATCTCCATTGGGGAAATTAAAAACGACATCATCGAATCGCTCAACCTGACCGAAACCCCAGGTACGTCTGTAGCGCCATTTCACCGCTTCGGAGTAAGATTTACCGCCTACCAGAGGCATGGTGTTATGCACAAAGGGAAATGACAAAGGAGTCATTGGCAAACGAGCACCGTAATGCATTTTACTCACAAAAAGATAATCATTGACCAGGAGTGATTTTTCCATCGATGGTGTTGGAATCGTATATGCTTCGATAAAGAACGTGCGAATGATGGTTGCGGCCACGATGGCAAATACAGCAGCATCCAGCCACTCTCTCATCTGGCTTTTCTTCTTTTTAGGTTGACTGTTGTCTGCATTCTTTTTTCCGAAAAAAGGTATATTCATAGCTGGCTTTAAAGGGGTAAAAGTAAGTCTTTCAATGATAACGAATTGTGAAAAAGGCCCGTTCTTAACGTAGAATCACAAAATGGTCATCTGGCTAAATTAATCAAGTCATTTTCTTAAAAATGGATACATTTACGCCCTTAAAACACAAAACATGTTAGAGCAACTTTTTAACCTCATTCGGAATGAGTCTGAACAAGAAATCATTCAAAACCCTGCCATCCCCAATGAACACAACAGTCATGCCGTTGGTTTGGCTACAGATTCTATTTTCAGTGGGCTTCAAAATGCCCTGTCATCCGGTGGATTAAAGGATGTACTTGGTATGTTCGGTGGTAAATCTTCGCCGGATAGCAGCAACCCATTGGTAGGGGGTATGGTCAATAATTTGGTCAAAAATCTGATGACTAAATTTGGTATTGATAACCCGATGGCGGTGAGCATTGCTTCATCTCTTATTCCCAATGTACTCAATAAACTCATCTCAAAAACCAACGATCCTTCAGACAATGGTTTTGATATCAACGGCATCATTGGCTCACTCACCGGAAACAGCCCACAACAAGGTGGTGGCGTAAACCTCCCGGGCTTGCAGGAAAACCAATCCGGGGGAATCGATTTCGGAAATATTCTAAAAAATATTACCAGTGGTGGTTTGGATGCCGACCGGGATGGTAGTATTGGCCTAGATGATATCGCATCGATGGTTGGGCGTGCCGCGGGCGGTGCTCAACAACAAAATCAACAAGGCAATGAAGGGGGTATCATGGATATCCTGAAAGGCTTCATGCGCTAACATCACTCACCTGCAGACTAAAGATCCATTTAGTCTGCAGGTTTTGAATTTTGAACTAAAACAATTGGATATGAAAACATTTGCCTGCCTGAGTGGCCTGTTGCTTCTTGGTACACTAAACGCCAAAGTCTATGCCTGGCAAAAAAGAAGCCCTGAACAAAAAGCCACTTATTACACAAAACAACTTCAACAGGATGTGGGTCTGGACTCAATGCAATATCAGCTTGCTTATGAGATTAATTTGCGCGTTTCACAGCAACTCGATAGCCTATATGGGCTAAACCTGGAGGATGAAATACGAAAAAAATCAATGATTCCCATTTTCCGGAGCCGGGATTCCTCATTTCGCCAAGTTTTGACGAAACGTCAATTTTTGATGTATGATGATATACAGCGGGAAAGATGGCAGAAGAAAAAGTTGGAAAAAGAACAACTAAAAGCTAAGAACGCGTCAACTGATTAAGAAACAAATCAATCGCGGCAACCATAGAAGGTGCATTCGGCATAGGCGCTTTAATTTGCAGATTGAGCCCGGCATCTTCAACGGCTTTGGTTGTAATGGGCCCAAAAGCGCCAATGATGGTTCCATTCTGTTTAAACCCAGGTTGATTTTCAAATAATGATTTCACGCCACCGGGTGTGAAGAATACAATCATGTCATGGTTTTTGGCCAATAAATCCTTTACATCGGCACAAACAGTTTTATATAAAACGGCTTCCGTATAAAAGAGGTGATTTTTATTTAAACATTCCAAAATTTCGTTGCGGCAGATATCATTGACCGGAACAATATATTTTTCCTTGGACTTGTGTTTGGCAATCACTTCCAACATACTGGTAACGGTGCCATCTTCCCCATAAAAGATTTTACGCTTCCGGTAAACGATAAACTTCTGTAAATACAAGGCAATCGCCTCAGTAATACAGAAATATTTCATTTCAGGGGAAATCTTGATTTTTAATTCGTCTACTATTCTGAAAAAATGATCAATGGCATTGCGACTATTAAAAATCACTGCAGTATGATCTGTAATTTCAACTTTCTGTTTGCGAAAATCCTTGCCAGGCACCCCTTCTACAATGATAAACGGGCAGAAGTCCATTTTCACCTGATATTTCCGTTCCAGCTCAAAATAGGGCGATTTTTCAGACTCCGGTCTGGGCTGGGTGATCAAAACGGTCTGTATCGACTTCTTAGCTTCCGCTTTTTCGGTAACTGTCGGGTCCTTTTTTTTAAGCGTTTTTGCCATTTATTGCATTTTCAGTTTTCTTCCCCAAACCCTAATATGCTAAGCCGATAATTTGATTAAAATCAATACCGGCATGATTTCAAAGGCGCAAAGGTAAATTAAAAAAATGAAATAAATCGATGCGTAATATATTTTTAATATGCTTGAATACCCTGAAATATCTGTAAACAACCAAAATACTAAACATGATCAAGGCTAACCAGAAAATTACCTGAAACAAAATTCCATGAACAAATAAAAGCAACAATCCAACCGGAAATAAAATGACTCCCAAAAATTCATTCACAATAGCTGAGTTAAAAATGAACTGACCCGCCACGTCTTTTTTCTGAAACGACCATGAAACCAACTGCAATAAATAACGTTTGAATAAATAATACACAAACAAGGCCAATACCCCCATCCAATAAACCCACCATGGATTTTTTCCATAAGGAAATAAATTAAAATGTAATAAGCTGAAATACAATAACATGCCTGCGCCTAAGAAAAATAACAAATAAAACCAGGCTGAAGCAATCACATCGTTTTCCAATTGCTCCCTGACTTGCCGCTTGGTAATGGTGAGTGTCGTAAAAACCTGAAACAGATTGTGGAAATACCGCGAAAAGTAATTTCGAATACCGGCAAACACAAATAAACAAAAGATACCCAGCATAAAGCGGGCCGTCAGATTTTCGGCATTTCTAAATTTTTCAGGCTGTTCCTCCTTTTTCACGGTAGCATGCACCCATGGATGTTCTTGTATGGCTGCTTCAAAAAGGGCGACCTCATCAGAATATTGATGAATTTGACTGCTGCTCAGTGGCCACAAAACAACTTCCTGCGCATTTATCTGCGTGGTAAAAAGAAAAAATAAGATGAAAAAAAATCTGAAGGGCATTTCGGCATCCAAAAATACGGGTCACAAATGTATACGTCTCGTAAACTATTCAACATAAATGTTATTAACTCCGAAAGCTCGGATTGAATCAAGAAAATTACATTTGCAGGGCTTCAATAAAGATT
The DNA here is from genome assembly GCA_016715505.1 of Bacteroidota bacterium. Lineage (GTDB taxonomy): Bacteria > Bacteroidota > Bacteroidia > Chitinophagales > Chitinophagaceae > OLB11. The sequence goes on along the minus strand of JADJZY010000011.1, from coordinate 43,262 downwards.
ATGACAGAAGAATTTTCCGCAGAGCAGGCATCTTCCCACCGTGGACATGTGAGTGATATGTATCAAAACTGGTTTCTCGACTATGCCAGTTATGTGATTTTGGAGCGGGCTGTACCGGCAGGATTAGATGGACTAAAACCCGTACAGCGACGCATTTTACACGCCCTCAAAGAAATGGATGATGGCCGTTTCAATAAGGTCGCCAACGTGATTGGACAAACCATGCAATACCACCCCCATGGAGATGCCAGTATTGCCGATGCAATCATCAATATCGGTCAGAAAGATATTTTACTCGATACCCAGGGAAATTGGGGCGACTTTAGGACGGGTGATAGTGCCGCCGCTCCTCGATATATTGAAACAAGACTCTCAAAATTCGCCTTAGAAGTTGCATTTAGTCCAAAAATTACCGAATGGCAACTCAGTTATGACGGTCGAAAAAATGAACCTATCCATTTACCCATGAAATTCCCTCTGCTGCTGGCTCAGGGGACGGAAGGTATCGCCGTAGGTTTATCCACTAAAATACTCCCTCATAACTTTTGTGAACTCATCGAAGCCTCCATCAAATATCTAAAAGGTAAAAAATTTGAACTCTTTCCCGATTTTCAAACCGAAGGGATGGCCGATGTGAGTGCGTATAACGATGGAAAAAGAGGCGGTAAAGTTCGGGTTCGTGTACACATTGAAAAAGTAGACAACAAAACCATTCTGATTAAGGATGTTCCATATGGAGTTACTGTGCCCTCTTTAATTGAAAGTATTGTAAAGGCCAATGATAGTGGTAAAATTAAAATTAAAAAGGTAACCGATAACACGGCCGCCAACGTAGAAATTGAAATTCAACTGGCCGCCGGCGTCACACCCGATCAAACCATTGATGCTTTATATGCCTTTACAAACTGCGAAACCAGCATCTCACCGAATATTTGCGTGATTATAGACGATAAGCCCCGCTTCATTTCTGCTTCAGAACTGCTTAAAATATCCACGGATCAAACCAAAGAATTATTGCGTTTGGAACTGGAACTCAAATTACGGGAGCTGGAAGACAACTGGCATTATTCTTCCCTGGAGAAAATATTTATCGAAAAAAGAATTTATAGGGATATTGAAGAAGAAGAAACCTGGGAAGGCGTGATCGCAGCAATCGATAAAGGATTAAAGCCTTACAAAAAATTATTTCGCCGTGAAATAACCGAAGAGGATATCGTTCGACTCACAGAGATTAAGATTAAACGGATTTCCAAATTTGACGCTTTCAAGGCGGATGAACATATTCGTTCGGTTGAAAAAAATATTGAAGAAACAAAACATCATTTGGCCCATTTGGTTGAATTCGCCATTGGTTATTTCGAAGATTTATTGAAAAAGTATGGGAAAGGCCGGGAACGCAAAACAGAATTACGCATTTTCGACAATATTCAGGTGGCCGAAATAGCCATTGCCAATACGAAGTTGTATGCCAACTGGTCAGAAGGTTTTATCGGAACAGGGTTAAAGAAAGATGATTTTATGTTTGAGTGCGCTGATGTTGACCTCATCATTGCATTTACCCGTGAAGGAAAAATGAAAGTGATTAAAGTGGCCGATAAGGTTTTTGTGGGGAAAGACATTATACATGCTGAAATTTTCCGCAAGGCAGATGAACGTACCACCTACAATTTGATCTACACCGATGGAAAAACCGGCGTTTCATATGCCAAACGATTCAATGTAACCGGTATTACCCGCGACAAAGAATATGACTTGACAAAAGGAACCCCCAAATCGAAAGTCTGGTATTTTACTTCCAACCCCAATGGCGAGAGCGAAAAAGTAAGTATCGGTTTGAATCCGGGTTGCAAAGCAAAGATTAAAAACTTCGAATACGACTTTGAAGAATTGAGCATCAAGGGCCGCAGCAGCATGGGTAATCAGGTCACCAAGTACCCCATTAAAAGTATCAAACTCAAACAAAAAGGAACTTCCAGTTTGGGCGGGCGAAAACTTTGGTATGACGATGTAGTTGGCCGATTGAATGCTGAGGAAAAAGGAATGTTCTTGGGCAGTTTTGCCGAAGAAGATCGCATTCTGACCATTTACCAGGATGGAACCTACGTGATTCAACATACTGAACTCAGTAATCGATTTGATGCCGATAAGGTTGTATCCATTGCCAAATTCCGACCAGATGCCATTCTGAGTGCCATTTATTATGATGCGGATAAAAACAATTTACTGTTAAACGGTTTAAAATCGAAACTCAAACCATTGGAACCCCCTTTAAGTTTATCAAGGATGGTGAAGGCAACTATCTGGAATGGGTGACTGCTCAAAGTGCTCCGGTCATTAAACTCAAAACAGGCAAGAAAAAATATCTGCCTTCTGAACAAATCATCCATTTGGAAGAGTGGGTAGATGTGATGGGATGGAAAGCCGTTGGAACCAAACTGTGCGAAAAGGACTTATTGGAAATCACCCTCATCAATCCGGAATCCGGCGAAGAAGATTTGCCGGTGCAGGGCGCCTTGTTTGATGAATAACGACACGCATCATGCAATACACCCTTAAAAAATCGATGGGACAACATTTTCTACATGATGAAAATGTATGCCTGAAAATTGTGGATGCCATTGGCGAACCCCAGGGACTTTTGCTGGAAATAGGACCGGGAGGTGGAGCAATCACCAAATACCTCAAAGATTTGCCCTTTGAACAATATCGTTGTATCGAATTGGATTTTGAAAAAGTGGCTTATCTACAAAAAACCTATCCTGATTTGGCCGATAAAATTATTCAGGGTGATTTTTTACATGCCGCACCTCCTTTTGAAACCTCTTTTAAAATAGCCGGCAATTTCCCCTATAATATTTCTACACAAATTGTTTTTAAGGTATTGGATTGGCGAGACCAGGTGACGGAACTCACAGGTATGTTTCAAAAAGAAGTAGCCCAGCGGATTGCCTCAGCCCATGGAAATAAAAACTATGGCATTTTAAGTGTGCTCACTCAATGCTACTACAATGTGGAATATTTGTTTGATGTAGACGCCAACTCCTTCACCCCTCCTCCAAAAGTTGTATCGGGGGTGATAAAAATGAAACGCAAAAATGAACCCGACCAGATTGAAGATTATTTGGGCTTTAAAAAATTTGTCAAAGCAGCCTTTAATCAAAGACGCAAAACCCTGCGTAATGGCTTTAAGTCAATACTGAGTCCTGAAATACTCAAGGAAGAAATTTTTAATAAACGAGCGGAACAACTGAGTGTTCAGGAATTTATTGAACTTTATAAAATGACGCGAAAGCAATGAGTATAGCCTGGAGCGACATTCCTCCGAATATCGTTACTTTGCAAAGTGAACCTCGTCCTGATTGCCGCCCCCATATCCCAGACATTAAAAGAAAAATTATTGTCGGAATCCTTTCAATTTATTGATACCGAAAAATTACAAGAGCAAGAAGAACTTAAGGAGTTTGTAAAAGGGATCATCACTTCCAACAAACTAGTTCTGGATCAAGCGGCCTTATCATCATTCCCACAACTGCAATGGGTTGCGCGGATTGGTTCCGGAATGGAAATCATTGATACCAAATATTGTGATGCCCATGGTATTCGTTATTACAATTCACCCGGAGGTATAGCCAATGCGGTGGCCGAACACGCCATGGGTATGCTATTGGGGTTGTTACATCGTATTCCGGATTCCTTTGCCGAAATCCAGGATGGTTTGTGGATGCGTGAAAGTAATCGTGGACAGGAGTTGCAAGGAAAAAAAATTGGAATCATTGGTTTTGGACACACCGGACAAGCACTGGTACAAAAACTACAAGGATTTGATGTAGACATTTTGGTGTATGACAAATACTTTCAGGTTCCGCCGAGTTCACATTATCAGGTATGTGATTTAAACACTCTGCAAAAAGAAGCCGACATTGTTTCATTCCACGTGCCGCTTATCGAAGAAACACGACATTATTATAGTGCTACCTTTCGGGACGGGATGAAAAAGAAACATATTCTTATCAATACATCCCGAGGGGCCGTTGCAGATACACAAGCCATTTTAGCCGGCTTAAAAAGTGGTAAAATTCTCGGCGCTTGTCTGGATGTTTTGGAAGAAGAAAAAAATATTATCCATCACTTAAACAGTGCCGAAAGTGTCTTGGAAAAACTCATGACTTATCCGGTGGTGCTGACTCCTCATATTGCAGGTTATTCGCATGAAGCCATTGAAAAGATGAGCCTTGAAATTATTCGTCAACTTTTTTCTGTGACGGTACCAATTGCGCAAACTTTTGTTCAAGCGAAAAAATTTGAATTGTCATTAATTGTTGATCAGGAACATTTGGATCATAACGACCATGTAAACAACCTGGAATATATCAAATGGGCTCACTGGATTTCCAGCAAACATTGGGAAGCAGAAGCTGAAACAATTTATCGCGAAAAGTTAAAATGGGTGGTGGTTAAAAACGAAATCGAATACCTCAAACCCCTTTTCCATGGCGATGAAGTGCGATTGGAAACTTGGATCGAAAAAATAGAGAAAGCGAAATGCTGGCGCAGGGTAAATATCTACCACAAATCAGACCAGCAATTAATGGCTACCGCCTTGATTGTTTGGTACGCCTTAGACGCTGTAAGTGGTCGCCCGAGTCGGATTCCTCAGGAATTAGCCGACCATTTTTTAAATATCCCTCCAACATACTCCAATTTATAAGTCACCTTACCTGTCATCTATGGGTTATGATCAGTAGGGTGTACGGATTAAGAAGTTTACAATCCGTATTAATCAGCTGATTTACCTTACCTTTGCGCCTCCAAAATAAATTCGTAAGGCTATGTTATCTACCAACAACGTTTCACTGGCTTATGGCAAGCGTGTACTTTTTGACGAAGTCAGTATCAACTTTGTCAAAGGAAACTGTTATGGGATTATTGGCGCCAATGGTGCCGGCAAAAGTACATTTCTCAAAATATTGAGCGGTGAAATTGAACCCAATAAAGGAACAGTCAGTATCACACCTGGTGAGCGTTTAAGTATATTAAAACAAAACCACTTTGAATTCAACGATTATACGGTGTTGAATACCGTGCTGATGGGCAACAAAAAAATGTGGGATATTCAGCAGGAAAAAGATGCCTTATACCTGAAAGAAGATTTTACAGAAGCAGATGGAATACGTGCCGGTGAGCTGGAAGCAGAGTATGGAGAGATGGGAGGATATACCAGTGAAAGTGATGCGGCACAGATGCTCAATAATCTGGGTGTAAAGGAAGAGTATCATCAATACTACATGAAAGATTTGACCGGAACGCAAAAGGTTCGGGTATTGTTGGCACAGGCTTTATTTGGCAATCCGGATATTTTGTTATTGGATGAGCCTACGAATGATTTGGATGTGGAAACCATCCGATGGCTCGAAAACTTTTTGGCCGACTATGAGCATACTGCCATTGTGGTAAGCCATGATCGTCACTTTTTAGATACGGTTTGTACCCATGTGGCGGATGTAGACCGAAGCAAGATTACCATCTATACCGGAAACTATACCTTCTGGTACGAAAGTAGTCAATTAGCGGCCCGACAACAAAGCGACAAAAACAAAAAGATGGAAGAGAAGCGCAAGGATCTCCTTGATTTTATTGCGCGTTTCAGTGCCAATGCGAGTAAAAGTAAACAAGCCACTTCCCGTAAAAAAGCCCTCGAAAAATTGGTTATTGAAGATATCAAACCTAGTAACCGTCGTTACCCGGGTATCATTTTCAAACCAGAGCGTCAGGTCGGAAATGATATTTTAAAAGTTGAAAAACTCAGTGCTTATCATGAAGGCAATACTTTGTTCGAAGATGTTTCTTTCGATATTGGGCGTACGGATAAAGTTTTGATCACCAGTCGAAATCAATTGGCCATTACCACTTTCTTCAATATTATCAACGACGAAGCCAAACCTACACAGGGATCTTTCATCTGGGGTACAACCATCACAAAAGCATACTTACCCAATAACAATCAATATTATTTTGAAAACAGCCTGAACCTGATGGATTGGCTGCGACAATTTGTTCCACCGAATGTGGTGGATGCGGATGAAGATTTTCTGAGAGGCTTTTTTGGAAAGATGTTATTTGCCGGAGATGAATTGAGCAAAAAAACCAATGTATTGAGTGGGGGTGAAAAGGTTCGTTGTATGTTGAGCCGTATGATGTTGCAAAATCCAAATGCGATTATCCTGGATGAACCGACCAATCACTTGGACCTGGAAAGTATCACCGCATTCAATAACGGCGTAGTTGATTTCCCCGGAGTTGTATTAATGGCCACGCATGATTTAGCCTTTGCCAATTCGGTGTGTAATCGAGTGATCGAACTAACACCAAAAGGAATTATTGATCGCATTTGTACCTATGAAGAATATCTTGAAAATCCGAAAGTTCAGGAACTTCGAGAAAGTATGTATATGGTGGCGGCCTCTTAGTACCGGCTTTAATCTTCTTGCATTGAGCGGAAGGAAAGCTTTACAAAACCGATCAAGGACAAATAGCTATTTGCTATGACCTTGGGTTTTTAAACATGCTCCGCTTTGCACGTTTGGCACTGTACTCTTAGGCACAAAGAGTCAGTTCCGAAAACGGAATGGTCCTTTGCAAAAATTAAAATCTGACTCTACTAGGCTTGTAAAGATTTCAGGCATTCCTGAATAGCTTCAAAATTGGGCAAATCCCCGGCGCTTTCTAAGACCTCAGCATATTGGATATTCCCCTCAGCGTCAATAACAAAAGCAGATCGGCGGGCAACTCCTTCCATATCAAAAACAAAAGTATCGAACAAACTACCGTAAGCCTTTGCAGTGGTTTTATTAAAATCCGATAAGAGGGTAAAATTCAGGTTGTTGGCTTTTTTAAATTCACCCAATGTAAATAATGAATCTACGGATATACCCAATACTTCGGCATTCATACTATTGTAAGCGGCTAGCTGATCGCGCATGCTACACATTTCATTGGTGCAAACGCCAGTAAAAGCCAGGGGAAAAAACAACACTAAAACGGCCTTGCCTCTGAAGTCGGATAATGAAACCTTATTTTTTTCGGTATTGTAAAGCGAAAAATCAGGTGCAGCCATACCAATTTGTAAACTCATTGTATTCTTATTTAGGTCAAAAGTAAGCGCCAGCAACATATTCCCCAAAATATTCACACTAATAATATGTTCATTTACGTTATCAGAAATAAACCCTTACTATTGTATCACATAAACATTGTAAACATTGACTGAACAACTCATCAATCTCGAAACGATCAATCCTATTGAATTTTTCGGGGTAAACAATACAAAATTTGATATCCTCAAAAAAAAATTCCCCCTCTTAAAAATACTTTCAAGGGGATCACTCATCAAATTATCCGGAAAACCCGAAGAAGTTGATATCGCCAAAGAAAAAATCAACCTCATTGTTCAATACCTCGAACGAAATGGACATCTTTCCGAAAATTACTTCTCCAGAATATTGGGAGATGATGATGGTGTGATTGACGAAAAAGTGGTGGAAGAACCGAATAATGACATCCTGGTATTTGGGCAAAATGGAAAAATCATTAAAGCCAAAACACGTAATCAAAAACTTTTGGTGAGTGCCTCAGACAAGAACGATATCATATTTGCGGTTGGACCTGCAGGAACCGGTAAAACATATACTGCTGTAGCTTTGGCAGTTCGGGCATTAAAAAATAAATCGGTTAAAAAAATCATCTTAACCCGCCCCGCTGTAGAAGCCGGCGAAAGTTTGGGTTTTTTACCCGGAGATCTGAAGGAAAAAATTGATCCTTACTTAAGGCCCCTGTATGACGCTTTGGATGATATGCTCCCGCCGGATAAACTGAATTATTATATGACGAATCGGGTGATTGAAGTAGCACCGCTGGCTTATATGCGTGGGCGAACTTTGGACAATGCCTATATCATTCTGGATGAAGCACAAAACACGACAGAATTACAGATAAAAATGTTCCTGACGAGGATTGGACCATCTGCTAAAGCCATCATCACCGGTGATATGTCGCAAGTGGATTTGCCAAAAAATCAAACCAGCGGTCTCGGAAAAGCGATACAAATTTTAAAAAATATCGACGGTATTGTGCATATCGAATTGGATGGAGAAGATGTGGTTCGGCATCGGTTGGTGAAAGAAATCATTAAAGCTTACGAACGCAGTCATCAAAAATCCGGGGATGAGAAAAATAACGGTCATTCTACTCAGTAATCTGTTGCTCAGTGCGTGTGCAGTAAAGAATGATGACAAAGCAATGAACGCCGGGATTTCCCCCGACAAAAAGATCATTCAAAAATCGAATCCGAACCAACTGGTGGATAGTGCTAAATCTTTCCTTTATCCGGGTTGTATCGTTTTACGCCGGGGCAATGATGTGATTAGTTCGATGTTTGCGCAGCTGAATAAAAGCGATGCTTCCTTTTCGCATTGCGGGATTGCTTTCCTAGAGCAAAATCAATGGATGGTGTACCACTCCATTGGAGGAGAAGATAATCCGGATGAAAAATTACGTCGGGAACCATTTGAATCCTTTGTTGGAAATGACCACAATTTCGGTTTCGGCATTTGCGCCTATCCCTTAAAAGAAACTGAAGTTCAAAGTTTACATCAGTTGATGGAGAAATGGCACGGATTGGGCATTCCTTTCGATATGAAATTTGATTTAAGTACCGACAATCGACTTTATTGTGCTGAGATGCTTTACAAAGCTTTTAACCAGGTTACGAATCGGAAAGATTGTTTTGAAACAACCCTTCATCAGGGCTTTCGATATGTTTCTACTGACAATCTATTCACAAACAAAGCGTCTAAAATGCTTTGCCGAATCAACTATTAAGGCTACTTTTGCCGACTTAACCGGAAATCCGGAAATCGTAAATAAAACAACAAAACATGAAAAAGACCTTATTATCTCTGATGGCGGTTGCACTCGTCATTGTAAGCATGATCAGTTGCGGTAGCAAAAGCGACCCTAAAGGAGTAGCCTTAAATTACCTGAATGCGCTGAAAAAAATGGATTATGAAACTGCAAAAAAATTCGGCACGCCTGAAACAGGAAAAATGTTGGATATGATTTCCAGTTTTTCAAGCATGGTTCCAGACTCTATCAAAGACCAGGCAAAAAATGTAAAAATCGAAATCAAAGAAGCTAAAGAAGATGGTGACAAGTGCACTGTTAAATTTAGCTCTAGCGACAAACCAGATGCAGAAGAAACATTAAATCTTGTAAAGAAAGACGGCAAATGGTTGGTGAATATGACTAAAGATGATATGGGCGGTGGCGCTTCAGAACCAGCTTCTGAAGAAGGATCAACTCCTCCGGCTGAAGAAGCAGTTGCTGAACCAGCAGAAGGTGGAAAAGATTCCCTCAAGGTAGATGCTCAATAATTCTGATAACTATTTTAAAAAGTCCTCCGATTTTCGGGGGATTTTTTTTATCCCAAATGTTGTTGTTGAATTTCCAACAGGTACCAGATATACAAAAAAATATTTGCAGACTGGAGTACATAAAAGGTCCATTTAAACTTTTTGGAATAAAAAGAATGCCTGAGGAAAACCGAAGTGGAGAGAATCAACAAGAGGATTACAGGAATCGACATCTGTACAACTTTAGCCGCCTGCTTTAATGGAAATGAAGGATGTATGGTAGGATGAATAAACAATAGATAACTCAGGCATAAAATGGCCATCAGCAGGGGTGCTATTCGAAAATCCATGCGACAAATATACTCAGGAATCAGCCCGCAGCGATTTGATGAGCACAATCTTTGTGTGTTTCTTTGATTGTAGTTAGTTGCCTCAGCACCGATTTAATCAGAAAAGCAGGAGGTGCAAACGGCCTGAACCTCGACAATTAAACCAAAACTATTCATTCGGACTGCTAGATTTGAATGAATGTTACTTCTGGCATGAAAAATTGGAAGTCATTGATACAAAAGTTTTACATTTACCGCCCAGGTTATTAAATACAATGACCCATTGTTCAATTCGGGGCCGCCCGGTTTTGACAGCATAGATCTTTGAGCGTGTAAGCATGTCGTGCGTTGTATCATTAGCACGTTAATCTGAAGATTCAAACCATAAATGGCGAAACTTCATTCGCTATGGCTGCCTAATTAGATTAGGTATCCATAATGGCCGGGCATTTCGGGTAGGTTTGTAACCCACGTTGCCCCGCCTTCACCCGAGAATACAAACTGCTGTCTGAACAGGCTGTGAAGCAGACAAAAGATTTATACAGCTAAGAGAGGGGTAGGTATGTTTCTGTCCGGCTCCTCCCCGACAAACAATCAGAAAATAAGCATGTAGAAAGCGTTTGTAGAATGTGTTTGGACGCGGGTTCGATTCCCGCCGGCTCCACAAATCAGAGCGAGAGAGAGGAGCGAGAGCGAGGAGGACTTACTCTGTTTTGTACCTCGCTCTCACGCTGTTTCTCGCTCTATATGAACGTTAAAAAAGGTATTCATGTCATTTGATTTCAGAAACCTAGAAATTTACCTTAAGGCTAAAGAATTTCATTTACAATGTATGAAATTATTAGAGGCGATAAAACCAACTAATTATGAAAGAGATCAATTAGGGCGAGCTTCCATGAGCATAGTTCTTAACATTGCTGAAGGTTCTGGTAAATTTTCAAAACCCGACAGAAGAAGCTTTTATGTAATTGCTAGAGCTTCTGTTTTTGAATGTGTTGCTATTTTGGATTTATTAAGTGATAAGAATAAATTATCTCAAAAGGAGTTTGAATCAATGTTAATGCTAGCCGATGAACTTTCGCGAATGCTTTATGCTATGATTAAGAATTTGAGTGCATCATAAAATTCAAAAACTAAATTTTCTACCTCCGGGTTCGATATAGTCTTCATCACCTCCACAAATCAGAGCGAGAGCGAGGAGGACTTGCGCTGATTTGTACCTCGCTCTCACTCTGTTTCTCGCTCTATATGAACGTTAAAAAAGGTATTCATGTCATTTGATTTCAGAGATTTAGAATTGCATAGCAAGCGCTGATATTTTTTATTTTCTGCTATATCTCAAACCCACATAAATATTTCGTCCCATTGCCGGGCCCCAAACCATAGATGCATCAAAGTATTCACCAAATGGATTGCTGGCGTCTACAATGGGATTCATTTGCATATAATTCAGGATATTTTCCACGCCGGCATATGCCTCCAATCCATTCTTGAATTTTTTATTGAAATGAATATTCATTGTTACAAAAGAAGGAGAGTATTCGTCAAGTTGAAAAGTTTCGGGATTTTGGCGGGTATCCGGTAATCGTTTCGGGCCAATCCATTGCAGGGTATAATCAAATCCCCATTTACTGCGCGTTTCATAAGCCAGATTGACAAAGGCCCGATGTCGAGCATTGAGCGGCTTCTGACGCAACTTCTCGTTGTAAGTCATCATCACATTGTGAAATCGATACGCCAATCGAATATCCATTTTACGAATGAGCTCGTAATCTAATTGTAACTGAAAACTATGCGCATAACTTCGCGCAGATGAATGATAAAAAGAAACCCGACGAGCATCTTCCCAATCAACGACGACCTGATTTTGAAACCGGGTGTAATAATAATCACTACTCAAAGTTCCTTTGCGATAATTGAGTTGAAAGGCATAGGTTGCATTGACTCCGACATTGATTGCTTCTTCATTCTTCAATCCGTAAAATCCATCCGCCTGGTTAGATTGTATCACCACTTCGCGGTTGGTAGCAAACAATCCTAAATTTTCAGAAAATACTGAGGCGGTCCGATATGCTTTACCAATTGAACCACGTATCGCCAAATCTTCAATTGGTGCATATCGAATATGTACTCTGGGGGTATGATATACGCCATACAAAGCGTGATAGTCTAGCCGATATCCCAATACTGCCGACCATTGTTGATCGAATTGATGGGAATATTCCGAAAACACACCCGCCACCGTTTCCTGCTGATGATAAGATTGTGCAGTGAGGTGTTCGGTTCGTTCAAAATGATTAAAGGTTGCTCCCATTTTAATCACCCGGCCTGTATGACCAATGATACTTTGATAAATATAGTTTGCATAAAAACTATTTTCCTGCGCATCATATCGTTTTCTGGAAAACTGCATATCCTGTTGATGGGATGAAAAAGCCAGTTGCAAACCCATGCTTTTCCAGGGTTTTTCTTTAAATAATTTACCCAATTTTGCCCAGGAATCCAGCCTGCTTGTATTTTGACGCATGCCCCAAACCCGACTCCGGGCAGCATCTTCATTAGCCTCAAAATGCATAGACCCTCCATTGGATTGCGACTGTACATAACGTGCTCCGAGTTGTAATTCCCGACCATTTTTACCAAACCACATCCATCGGTTGGCAACAATCACATTTTGTTCAAGGGGTTGATCCATATAATGATCATGGTTCTGGTCTACCTTCAACCATTGCGATTTACCATGTACAAATACATTTCCATATAAACCCTCTAACGGCTCAAAAGCCACATAGGCATTGGCTTCTGTTCGGCCTTGCGTGCTTTGATACAAATTCAGAAATAATCGATCTCCTTCCATGGGTTTTCGCCATTCCACATTAATCTGACCAGCCAAACCTTCGTAACCATTTACCACACTTCCGCTTCCTTTACTTAATTGCATCCCTTCAATCCATTGCCCCGGTGTAAAACTCAATCCGGTAATACTTGCTAAGCCCCGCACTTCGGGAATATTTTCACGTGTAATCAAAGTATACGGACCAGCTAACCCCAGTAGTTGAATCTGTCGATATCCCGTTATTGCATCAGTAAATGCCACATGTACACTGGGGGTGGTTTCAAAACTTTCGCCCAGATTACAACAAGCGGCTTTGAGTAATTCTTTACTGCCTATTTTCTCCACCTTTATGGGCGTCAATAAGGTAATCTCAGTTGAAAATCGTTTTTGACGGATTTTGACCCCCTTTTATTTTTTGATACAATGGATATACCAATTGAATTCGTTTTGCAGGATCGGTGATCAAAATGGTATCCACACCAATATGTTCATGCCGAATCATCAAATGTTTAGAACTGGCCGGAATGTTCAATTCAAATTCCCCGGATTTACCGGTATAAGTGAAATGGTCCGGATCACTGCCCACCTTGGCAGCAAACAATGGGATTTCAGTTTGATTTGGCCCTTTTTCAAGTATAATACCTTCAATATGGATGAGGCTGTCCTGTGCCTGAACAGATTTTATTCCCA
>JADJZY010000011.1:0-27500 GCA_016715505.1 Bacteroidota bacterium | reverse complement strand
CGGGTATAAATAACCTCACGCTGCGCATTCATCACATCATCATATTCCAGTAATCTTTTACGGATACCGAAATTATTTTCTTCCACTTTTTTCTGGGCACGTTCGATGGATTTGGTAATCATGCTGTGTTGAATCACATCGCCTTCTTTATGTCCCAATTTATCCATCCATCCACTCAAACGATCACTACCAAATAAACGCATCAGGTCATCTTCCAGTGAAACAAAAAACTGTGAACTACCCGGATCACCCTGACGACCCGCACGGCCTCTTAACTGACGGTCAACACGACGACTTTCATGTCTTTCGGTACCGATAATCGCTAAGCCACCAGCCTTTTTTACATCCGGGCTTAATTTGATATCCGTACCACGACCGGCCATGTTGGTAGCAATGGTGACTGCTCCTGTAAGCCCCGCCTCTGCTACAATCTGGGCTTCACGCGCATGTTGTTTGGCATTCAATACATTGTGGTTGACTTTGTCTAGAGTCAACATTCGGCTTAATAACTCCGATACTTCAACAGAGGTTGTACCTACCAGGACCGGACGCCCCTGATCGCGAAGTTTTTTCACTTCCTCAATCACTGCACGGTATTTTTCACGTTTAGTTTTAAATACCAAATCCTGTTGATCGTTTCGGACTACCGGAATATTGGTCGGAATGGTGGTTACATCCAATTTATAAATTTGCCAGAACTCCCCTGCTTCCGTTTCGGCAGTACCCGTCATCCCGGCGAGTTTGTGATACATCCTGAAATAATTCTGCAAGGTCACGGTGGCAAAAGTTTGGGTAGCTGCTTCCACATCCACATTCTCCTTGGCTTCAATGGCCTGATGCAGACCATCACTATATCGGCGACCTTCCAGAATACGACCGGTTTGTTCATCCACAATTTTCACCTTTCCATCCATCACCACATATTCCTTATCCTTATCAAATAAAGTATACGCTTTTAATAATTGCTGAATGGTATGAATACGATCGGCTTTGAGTGCATATTCCTGCAACAGAATATCTTTTTGACGAACCTTTTCATCCTGCGCCAAATCACTTTGATCAATCTTCGCCAAACCGGTAGAGATATCCGGCATCACAAAGAAGTTGGCATCATCAGCCGTTCCGGTCAGGAGAGAAATGCCCTTCTGGGTCAGATCGACCTGGTTGTTTTTTTCGTCAATATGAAAATAAAGTTCTGCGTCGACCTTTGGCATATTTTTTTGCTGATCGGCCAAATAGTAATTTTCGGTTTTTTGTAATACCTGCTTATTTCCTTGCTCACTCAAGAACTTAATAGTAGCCGCATTTTTAGGCAAACCACGATGAGCACGCAATAAAGCCAAGCCACCACCTTCTTTGTCGTCGTTCCCTTCGGCTATCAACTTTTTAGCTTCAAGTAAAAATCCATTCACGACTTTACGCTGCGCTTCAACCAATTTTTCAATCCCTGGCTTCAACACATGAAACTCCTGATCATCTCCTTTGGGTACAGGACCGGAAATAATGAGGGGCGTACGGGCATCATCAATCAATACACTATCCACCTCATCTACCATGGCAAAATGCAATTTGCGTTGTACCATTTCATCCGGGTTATGCACCATATTATCACGGAGATAGTCGAAACCAAACTCATTGTTGGTACCATATGTAATATCTGCCAGGTATGCGTTGCGTCGGGCTTCAGTATTGGGTTGATGTTTATCGATACAATCAACGCGTAATCCCAGCCATTCAAATAAAGGACCATTCCACTCACTATCACGACGGGCTAAATAGTCGTTGACGGTAACGATATGAACTCCTTCACCTGCCAGTCCATTGAGGTAAGCAGGCAAAGTTGAAACGAGGGTCTTACCCTCACCGGTAGCCATCTCAGAAATTTTACCTTCATGCAAATTGTAACCACCAATGAGCTGCACATCATAATGCACCATATTCCAGGTCACTTCACCGCCGGCAG
Organism: Bacteroidota bacterium; assembly: GCA_016715505.1. Classification (GTDB taxonomy): domain Bacteria; phylum Bacteroidota; class Bacteroidia; order Chitinophagales; family Chitinophagaceae; genus OLB11. The sequence goes on along the minus strand of JADJZY010000011.1, from coordinate 25,537 downwards.
CTAACCAGGTATTATTAAAAATAGAGTCATCCCCTTCAATGGTGATATGACCGCGGGTAAGGGCCATTTGACGGTCGAGTTCAGTGGCACGACTACGTAACTGGGTATTTTCAGAGAAACGTCGAGCGGCTTCTTTTACTGTGGCAAAAGCTTCGGGTAAAATTTTCAGAAGAACCTCTTCCAATTGTTTGTCACGATCTTTTACTTTTTGATCGATCTGTTTGTACAATTCCGAACGGGCATGGATATCTTCCATTTGTTCGGCTTGTGCTTTCATATCGGCAATTTCAGCACTAATCTGACTCACATGTTCCTGAATGCGTCGTTTAAAATCCGTTGTATTATTCCGCAACTGATCATTGCTCAGGCTGGCATAGGATTGAAAATATTTGTTGATTTCGGCTATCACCGGAGTGATTTTTTTGACATCCTTTTCAGATTTACTTCCACCGAAAAGCTTTGATATAAAATTTAACATAAATAAGTATTACTACGGTTGCCCGTTGGTTGTTTTTGCTGTTCAAAATTCATGCTACATCGGCATTTCTGACAAGGTGGCACAGAAGTGGGCAAATATATGACATTGGCCACAATATTAAATTTGGGGTCTGGGCAAATTATGCCAAAATCCGTGAGGGGCTCAGGAAAGTATCGGATGTCGGACAAATTCCTTGTCGCGGTCAAATAAATAACGGTAAGTACTCAGTCGACGTACCTCTCCGGCTTCCAGATTATGGGCTAAATTGACCATTTTAGGGTTAAAATCACCAATCCACTGCATTTCATATTTATCGTACCGACGATTGGGCTGTACCACCTTACCACATTCTACAATCATATAAGCATCTGTACCTTTTCCCTGCCACTCAGGGACGATGCCATACACTACGCCAACGAATCGCTTACAGGAACCGGTAAGTTTAAGATACAGGAAATGCAATTTTTGCATCCAACTAAATTTTCCATTAAAATGTTTGAAGTACTGATTCAAATCTGGGATATTCACCCACATACCGATGGGTTCGCCCTTATGGTATACAAACCAGGTGATTTTTTCATCGATCACCGGTTTCATTTTCGCAAAAATAAATTTAGCCTGTTTGAGTTCCATGGTTTTACCCCCTCCATGTTTTGCCCAGGCTTTATTGTATATGATACTAAAATCTTCAGCAAATTTTTCCAGTTCATTTTTATCGATGTGTTTGACCGTAAAATCGGGATCCTTTTCATAGTGGTCGTGCCAGCGATACATTTTTTCACTGAGGGGCGTACTCACATCCATCCCAAAACAGAGTTGATTAAAATAGACCTTAAACCCATAGCTTTCGAATAATTTCTGGTAATAGGGTGGATTGTAATTCATACAATACAAGGGTTCTTCAAATCCTTTCACCAATAGTCCCCACCAACGGTCACGTTCTCCAAAATTGATAGGCCCATCCATCGCTTCCATTCCTTTTGCCTGCAACCAGGCTTTTGCATCGTCGAACATATGGTTGGCAACAGATTGGTCATCCACACACTCAAAAAATCCGACACCCCCGGTTGGTTGCTCTTGCAGGTACTTTTTATTGACAAATACCGCGATTCGCCCGACATAAACACCTGCGTCATTCTGATATAACCAACGTTCGCAAGTACCATGACGAAAGAATTTATTTTTCTTTTCGTCAAATACTTCAAGAACGTCTTTGTCTAACGGACGGATGTATCCTTTATCTCCCCGATAAAGGCGGAGAGGCATTTTCAAAAAATCTTTTTCCAGCGCCTCTGTATTAACCAAAATTCGTTTCATGCATCACAAAGATACATTTTGAGAACGTTGTAAACCCACCTAATTGCCCTGGCTGCTAAACTCATCCAATCATATCCGGCAGCCTTCGGGCTTTTTAAAAGACACAGATTATCCATTGCCATACATGCGAGTCATGTTGATCACAAAAATTCACCCAGTGTATTTGCAAAATTAGCCTACAGGATAGATTGATGCCCTCTTCAATGCATGAGATGATTCCCTTCAGAAATCTCGCACAGAACCTTTTTTTCTGACTTGATCGGTTTTAACCCTGATACACTCCCTGGTACGGCATGATATTTGTCTTTAAACACACAATTCCTTTTTATGCGACAATGGCTTTTTGTTTTTGGCACAGCTTTCCTTGTACTCTCCTGTGAGAAACTGCAACTCACTGCCAATAAACTCACACAACTCACCTTGAACTATCAGAATACGGTGTTGATTCCCAAAACGGATAGTTTGTTGAATGAATACACTTTACTGGCGGAGCAATTACCTACCGATATTCAAAATCTGACTGCCGCCCAGCAAACATCAGCCGAACTCATCAGCGATATTCGGGTTTCAGATATTACCGTTTATATTGATTCGCCGCTCACACAGGAATTTGATCCACTCACCGAAGTTCATGTCTTTATCAGCGCAAGCGGGCAATCAGAAATTGAAGTGGCTTCACTGGTAGGACTTAGTAATGATGTGGAATCAGCCATTGAATTGGATTTGGTAGATGTCAACCTGAAACCTTATCTCACACAAAATCAATTTAATACCCGAATCGTGATTAGCACCGACGATGTGTTGCCACAAGATACCCGTTTGCGTTGTGATATGAAATTTGCTGTTCAGGCTTCCTTACTCGGAGATTAAATGACGGTATAATACCAATGTGATTTGTGTCATAGACCAAATCTTATCTCGTCTTCAGGACGAGAGTAAATGCCGATTGGAAAGATGTTTAGCCCAACAAAATTGGGCTATTACATATTTCACTTCGGTATAAATACTGTACATGTTTTCTTTATTGAGCAGAATTCAAAACCACCATTTCCTCTGCAGGCATTTCTACTCCTCCCCATTCAACCACCGTAAATCCTTTACGTTCCGCTGGTGTTATAAGGGGTGATTTCATCTCCACTTTTTTCAAACTAGGTTGAAAGGCCATAAAGACTCGAATCAGCTGATCGGGTTTCGGTGTTATGTTCAAAGGAGCCTTAGCACTGTATGTTTCTCCGGCAAAATGAATGAGGTTGTAGGCATTCCTTTCCAGTCGGGGCAACCAAAATACAATCATGTCATGGTACTCCTTGGGCAATAAACCCAATTGGGGCAAAATGTCCTGTAAAAAAGCCCGGGTATCGCTGCCCTTGACACAAAAGCCCTCATGCATGTCAAAATCGTAAGGGGTATTGGGATGTCCTTCCCAAAAAAGATAAGGATAGGTAATGCCATCATCTTCATTCAGCAGTTGACCATTGGGTGCTGCTTTCACTTTCCAACCTTTACGTAGAGCATTGTATTTGGGATAAGTACTGGTATAACGGCCATCAAAATTTAATTGCACATCTACGGTGGTTTGTTTTTCGGGATACAAATAAATAACCGGCTTCATGATGATCACACCACCCGAAGTATCATCCTGCATCTCGCAAATGTTCACATTCGCAATACGTGGAAGTGGCGGTGTGCCACAACCGCTGCACATGAAGTCGGTGGAGTCGCCGGTAAATGCAAATTTGAATTTCACATTTTTGGCATTCACCTGAAATGCCGGATCAAGTTGATTCACCCTGAGCAGAAATACATTGCCCGGTGAGGTACTGGACTGATAAACATTGATGAACCAACTTGAATCGACCTGACAATATTCAATCGTACCGCTGGCTTCATGCGGACATTGAGGATCGCAATGTGGATGATGGCAGGCGCTCATGGCCCAAATCAAGGCCAGAAGAGCAAGAATACTTTTTTGCATATGATATTTTTAAAAGTTCTATAGTCCGGTCAGTCGAAATCCAAACGCATATGGATATTGAACTGTACCGTAATTGGTTAAAGTGGTCATTTGTCGTTTCAGGTAGATTGAAAATCCTTCATAGCCCAATTCAAACTGTGCACCCATTTGAAATTTATTCAGGTTAAAATCATCAAATGTTTTTCGTTTATTCTTGCTCCCCTCTTCAATCTGCTTGGTGTGGCTGCGCACCAAATATCCGAAATAGGCCCCTGCGCTGATATATACATTGCGGGATGGATGATGCGGACTTGTTTCAAAACGAAGCAGAACAGGCACTTGCAGGTAATTCGTCACCAATTTATTTTTTGAATATCTTACCGTATCACGAGTCACTGTAGTGGCATTGGTGTTTGCAAATGGGCTTCCGGTGGTGGTGAGTTTTGACGCATCTTCTTTACGCCAGGTTATCGGATTTCGATAGTGCCAATTATTGATATCATAAGTCAACCCGTAAACCAAATTCAAGTAATGTTTATACAAACTCAATTGTTGTTTTACGATTCCAAAATTGATGTGAATCGATTTACCGGTTCGTAATTCAAAATCTGCAGCCTGCGCGGCAGGATTCATGAAAGCAAAATTATCAATGCTGTTCATGTCCGCAAAGTTCATCGTTCCATATGCTGTGCGGTCGATGTAATTATTAAAACCTAAATCAAAACTTCCCCAGCTCGTTTCCAAACGAGTCCGGGGTGCATCTTTTTTGGCACCCATTGTTACCTTGGTAAATTCCTTCCCTTCTCCGTTTTCTTTTTCTGTGGTAATGACTTTTAATTTGCCTTTCAAATATCGCGTGGTATCTGTTTGCTGAGCTTGCAAATGGAAGCTCAGCATGCAGAGAGAGAGGCTTAAAATAAATGTTCGTTTTTTCATATATTCATTTTCAGTTTTAAAGTGATTAATGATTCAGACTAATCAAGGTTCGATCACCCAAAGTGACCACTATTTCTTTTTGGAAAAGGGCGTTTTTACCCTTTCGTCTTTTTTGGAAAACATCATTTACTTTGTTCATGAGACGCAAAACCCCGCTCCCTTTTTCGCCATCAATAACGAGCGAGTTTTTTAGGTTCAGCCATTTGTGGAATCGGGCCAAACGCTATAGCATTCGCGGAGTCGCCGACTGAATCCTTCTCAATCATCTCCGCGACGATCGTGTTCTCCATCACCGTTTCCTCCTTTTGTTGGCTAACTGTTTTCTGTAAGTCTTGCGCAATCGGAACATTTTTTTCGGGCAAATTCGGCTGAGCATTCCTCTCGACTGCTATTTCTGTGTTCGGGGTGTATGCTCGTTGCGGCGCCTTTGCATAAGGTCTGGCAGTGGGTTTTGAAGGCAAGGCGGGTTCAGGTTTTACTGGAAGTTGTTGCGCTTGAGTCACATCAGCAGTCGCCTTTTCCGGCAAAGGTGCTTTGGTCGCTGTTGGAGTATCCAATGGAACAGGCGTGCTTTGTACACTCACCTGGGGGATATCCACTTTTCGATTCCAATAAAAAATCGTCCCCATCGCAAGCGTTGCCAAAATAGCCGCCACACCAATCACATATTGAAATAATGGTTTGAGCCCGGATTTTTTTGTCTCCCGCAACAAATCATTTTTATGTTCAAATACAATATTTAAATCGGGTTCCAAACGGGTTTGTTGAATCGCTTCCCATTCCAGGCGGGCATCCGGATCACTTTGGAGCAGTGCCAACAAAGCTTCCCGCTCTTCGACGCTGATCTCATCGTGTAGCATATCCACCAATCTTTGTTCCATTTGATTTGATTCCGTGTTCATTTTATAAAGTTTGTTCGATACTCACCAATGTTTTTTTCAACGACATCCGGGCCCGAAACAAATACACCTTCACCTGGCTTTCATTCAATCCGGTTATTTGCCCAATTTCTGTATAACTATAGCCTTCATAATCCTTTAGGAGTACCAATTGCTTCTGAATATCGGGCAAGGTCTCCAGCGCTTTATTGAGCAATCCCTTTAAATCAGGATTTCCCGGAGCATGGCTGCCGGCAGCACTTTCAGGCATCGTCTCTATCAGTTTCATTCTTTTTCGTTTTCGAATCAAGTCGATCATTTTATGATAAGCCACAGTAAACAACCAACTTTTAATTTTTTCCGGGTTCACCTCATTTCGGTTGATCCACAGAGCCTCAAAGGCATTTTGAATCACATCCCGCGCATCTTCGGGCTCCCGAATATTTTCAGAATAAAACGATATAGCGCATCGGCATACAAGCCTACACACTCATTGTATTTTTCTGCAGTCATTCTGTATTAAGTCGTTTGATGTGCGCTGTTTGTTACAATATCTTCAAAAATCATCAAAATTCTCGGTTAAACTGTTTTCCGGCTTCCGCGGATGGGGGCGCACGGTCGCGCTATTCGCTACAAGTCCGCTCCGCCTGAGCGGATGCGTGCTTTTCGCTACTATCGCTGGCGCATCTTCTGCTATTTTAAAATCCCGTGGTCAGAAGTTCTCCACCTTGTTGGGTTTGATAGAGCTTTCGGTAAAATCCATCCGCACGCCGAATCAAATCCTCATGTGTACCTGTTTCCACAATCTGTCCCTGATGTAATACCACAATGTTATTCGCCTGACGAATAGTGCTGAGCCTGTGAGCGATGACTATGCTGGTACGGCCCACCATCAACCTATCCAGCGCATCCTGCACAATTTGTTCGCTTTCGCTGTCAAGGCTGCTGGTTGCTTCATCCAGAATTAAAATGGCAGGGTCCTTCAGTACGGCCCGGGCTATAGCAATGCGTTGCCGTTGTCCCCCACTTAATTGAATACCGCGTTCTCCTACCCGGGTTTGCCATTGTTCCGGAAACGACATAATAAAATCGTAGGCATTGGCTTTGCGGGCAGCATCCATCACCTCAGCATCTGTTGCTCCTACTTTACCATAAGCAATATTTTCGGCAATCGTGCCTGCAAAAAGAATCACTTCCTGTGGCACATAGGCAATTTGTTTACGATATTCATCGAGCGCGATATCCGCTATATTTTTTCCGTCCAATAAAATGCGCCCCTGATCGGGATGATAAAAACGCAACAAAAGATTGGCGATGGTACTTTTCCCACTTCCACTGCTGCCAACCAGCGCCAGCGTTTGTCCGGCCTCTGCTTTGAGAGAAATTTGTTTCAGGACCGGGAAATTTTCGCGGGTGGGATAATGAAAACTTAAATCCTCGAATACAATTTCGCCCTGCACTTTTGGTGTATGAAGGGCTTCACCTTCGGCCACTTCAATATCTTCATCAATGATTTCAAATACCCTTTCGGTAGCGCCCAGCGCCCGTTGGATGCCGGCAATTTGTTCTGGTAATCCACCCAGGCTACCGCTCACAAAAAGAGCCAGCATCATAAACTGACCAAACTCTTCGCCGCTGATGGTACCCAGTGCATTGAGTTGTAACATCTTATAGAGCATAAAAAAAATAGCCCCGAAAATGCAGGTAATCACAAAGGCAAAAAATGCGCCGCGAAAAACGCCATATTGTAATCCAAACTTTTTGATATCAGCTGTTTGATGTTGAAATCGGGCAATTTCAAACAATTCATTCGTAAACGATTTTACATTGGTAATTCCGGTGAGGCTTTCGCCAACAATCACATTGGCATCAGCAATTTTATCCTGAAAGCGTTTGCTATATGCACGAATTTTACGGGCAAATAAAATGGCCAGAACAGATAGAGGTGGGATGATGATTAAAAACCATTTAGCGATTTCAAATTTAGTGGTCCACAAAATCATCGTTAAGCCGCCAACTCCAACGATTGTTTGACGAATGATTTCGGCGATATTCATCGTAAACGCTTCAGAAATCACATTGAGGTCGGTCGCGAGTCTGCTGCTCAATTCAGCCGATTGATTGCGGCTGAAGAAAGACATGGGTTTTCGGATGAGACGTTCATAGGCCTGATTACGTAAGCCTTGCAAAATATTTTCGGTAACCCGGGTAAACATAAAGACCCTGCCAAAACTAAAAAAGCCCTGAACCAATAAGATCAATAACAATTTTAAGCCAAGTCCATCGAGTTTTTGAAGGGTTTCGGCCATGCCGCTGTTTGAGCGACTACCCAGCATACCAAACATTTTACCGCTCAGCAGGGGAAAAAACAAACCAACCCCGGCAGATAGAAATAAAAACAAAAGCCCCAAAGCAAAAGCCCCTTTTTGATTACCCAAATAATTAAACAATCGGGCACCTTTTTTAAAATTGGCGGCATTGAGTTTAGCTTTAGGCATATCCTGCATTGCCTGTTGTTTTTGCATCCTTTCCTGACGAGCGCTGGCCATAATTTGAGTTGGTCACAAAAGTAGCTTGTAAACCTTATAATTTGTTTATCAAGGCCTTTAGTTGATGACAAATGTTGTTATATCTAAGTACAATATCAATCTTGGTTTAAATGTATAAGTTAGATGATGCTCTGTCCCTGAATGTGTATAACTATCTGTTTATGCGTTTAATACGCAAACCAATTAGTCTTGTTTGCTGATCTTGCTGGTATGTTTAGCACATCGTTACAGATGACCTGGAACAGTGTACATACCGTTAGACAATTCACTCAAACTGATGGTCATGGTATGAGCACCACTTTCGTGTTGAGCTTGCATTTGTTTTACCAAACGTCCGCTGATATCATACAATTTAACAACAGTTTGTTGTGCAGCTTCTGTAGTTACATCAACCATTACAACTGAAGTTGCAGGATTTGGATAAACAGTGATATTGTTTTCCAATGCAATTTCTTCTACAGATGGTTTGCTCGCTAAAGTACTGAAACTAGCCAATTCACTCCAAGGACCTGTAGAGAATGGAGAAGGATTACAGATGGCACGAATTTGCCATTCGTATTCTGTGTTCAAAGCTAAACCAGTATAGTTTTTGCTGGTTGCAGCGCCAGAAGCAGTACCATTTACCCATGCACCAGGACCGGCAGCAGTACGATAACGAATCTGATAATAGTTCGTAGTTGGTACAGCAGTCCAGGTAACGGTAGCAGTTGTACCAGTTACATTAATCGCATTCAAATTCATTGGAGCAACGCATGCATTGCTTGTCGTGAAGATGGTGGTTGAACTCCAAGGACCTGGGAAGTTAGGATTACCGCAGAAACCACGTACTTCAATTTCATATTGTGTACCTGCAGTCAGGCCAATGATGTTTTTGAAAGTAGTAGGAGCTGCTTGAGTACCACCGCCTGTCCAGCTACCAGCACCTACAGGGCGGTAACGGATTTCATACCAAACCAATCCAGGGATTCCGTTCCAGTTAACTGTAGCAGAATTACCACCAACATTACTCATATTGATGCCAGTCACCGGAGGAGCAGCAGTCATATAAATGTTGGCAGGAGCTGAAGTATTCGCACAACCATTACCATCTACGTAAGTATAGGTATAAGTTGTAGAAGGTCCGCTGTAAGGATTTGCAACACTGAAAGTACCACCGGCAGGACTACCAATCAGGTTCACTGAATTACCAGCACAAGCACTCACATCGCTGGCAGTAACCATTGGCAATGGATTGATGGTAAGATTTAAAGTGACTGTTGAATCGCAACCTTGTGCATTTGCACCTACCAATGTATGTGTGTAAACACCACTCATGGTATAATTTTGACCGTTCGTTGCCCATGTATAATTGTCACAAGCTGTTTGTGATTCAGAACCGGATGAAGAAGTACGAGCTTCAACAACCACATCGAATGAACAAGTAACCGGTGCGTTAAAACCATCATCATACGTATAAGTTACGGTTGTAGTACCTATAGGGAATGAATCACCAGGATTGTGAGAAGCTGAAGCACTTGGTGTACCGCAATCGTCAGTTACAGATGGCTCAGACCATGTAGCAGAAGCTGTAGCGGCATCACAATCTGTAGATACAAAAACCGTAGAAGGACAATTTGAAACCACAGGAGCATCATTACCGGCATCAATCAATTCTAAGTTGATATTGCTGGAAGTACCTGTACTAAATCCATCCAATTGTACATAATAAGTGGCACCAGGTGTAACACACAAAGGAGCAATGTATGAATGGAATGGAGAACTAGCTGAATCATCATTGGCAGCGATGTTGATACCATTACCAGCAAGAATTGCACCACAATCATCGGCACTGTAAACAGCCAATTGATTATCCCACAATGGAGCTAAAGTGCGGATAGCAATTTTACCTGAAGCAGGAGCAACAAAGCTAAACCAGATGGTATTACTGATTGTTTGTCCAGAACACCAAGCAGTTTGACTGTTACAAGTCACACCTGCCGGAGCAGGCTCACCAGCTTCAGTTGTAGCACCCACATTGCTGTATGGTCCATTTGCGCCAAAGTTCAAAGCAATCGCATCGCAAACATTATCATTTTGAATAGTGATTACCGTTGAAACGAAAGCTGCTGTATCGTTTGTACAACCATTTACGGAAGCAACTACCATGACATCATACGTACCAGGAGCTGCATAGAAAATGTTTTGAGTTGCAGATGTAGCACCTGAAACCAAAGACCATGTTGTTGCAGGTTGTAAACGGGCATACCACTGTAAATTACCAGTAGAACCAGTTGTTGAATAAGTCTGTGCCTGAGCAGCATATCCGGAAGCAGGACCGCTTACGGTACCGGCAGCAGGAGGAGCCACGGCTTCAACAAATACAGAAGCAGAAGGAACTGTAGAAGCACCACAAGTTACATTACATTGGAAATAAGTAGATGCACTTACTCCAGTTACTGTATAGGTGGTGGCAGTTGCACCACTGATATCTGTCCAAGTGGTTCCATTAGGTGATGATTGCCATTGGTAAGTTTGACCTGAACCAGCTGAATTACCTGACAAAGTCAAAGATACATCCACTGAAGCTGTATTACAAAACTGACTAACATTCGCACTAGCCGTTCCTGCAGTAGGAGGGTCAATACAAACGGGTTCATTTTGAATGTCTACCAGATAATCTTCTGTTTCACCATAGGTAAATGTACCGCATTCAGAAGGCACAATGTCTTCTCGAAGAATAACTCTCATTCCAGTTAATCCAGTAGGGTTTCCTGATGGAACTGTGAATGAAAAAGGAGCGACAGAATTTATTCCTGTGGTAAGTGAACCATTCAAGTAAACAAGTTCTGCAGGGTTTTGATAAATCCCGTCCTGATTGATGTCGATAAATACGGCCAAGCGAGCACCATAGTGATTTCCTGAACATGAACCATTTCTTACACGCATCGTTTGCGGTATATTCATATAGACAACAGGAGCCGAAAGAGACGTATTATTTGTGTAAGTTTCACATGCTGTTGTAGCTGTACCAGCAACCAATGTTCCTAAAAACACTGAATCGATTTTGGTGTCTGATGAATTTGTCGCATTTGAAGCGCAATAACAATTATAAAAAGGATTCACTCCAACCATAACCGGTGCTGACCCGGTAGAACTTGGCCCAACTGAACATGTCACAATACATTGATAATAGGTAAGGCTACTTTGTGTTACTGACTGCGTCGCGGCATCCGTACCAAAATTAGTCCATGACATACCATCGGGTGAACTTTGCCATTGATAAGAAACTACCTGTCCGAAAGTTGGATTCTGCAATGAAAGGGTGAAAGGTGTTCCATTACATGAATTTGTAACAGAGGCAAGCGTATTTCCTGGCGCTGGAGTTGTACAAGGTACAATCTCAACCGCAGAAACATTGTCAAAATTAATGTAGTAGTCACCGGCTGACCAAAAAGCATCCCATTTTACATAAAGCGCACCGGCTGGGGGCGTAAATGTCACTGTTGCTGTTGTACAAGTACCGGAAACCACGTGATTGGTTTGATCAATAGTTTGAACGGTTGTCCATGGTCCTGTTGCAGTAGGTCCATACTGAACATCAAAATAACCCCAAGGATTTGCAGTACCTGCAGTATTTGCACTCCAATCAGCCACTTTGTAATCGTAGGATAATTGAATATTACCGCCAGTGGTTGTACCCATTAAAGGAGATACCATATTCCCAGTTGTCGCACCGTTGTACATATTACGCCGCATGCTTGGCGAGCCGCAGGCCGATGTTGACGTTGTACGCGTGATATTACCTGTCCAACCCGTTGCGTTGGCATTAAAGTTTTGGGTAAAATTAACCTGCGCCTGCAAGTCAATCATTCCCGAAAAAATCAATGCAACTGTAGCGAACAGTTTCATTAGATTTTTTGTTGTTTTGAAAATTGAATTCATTTGTTGTTTTTTTAAAAGTCAAAGAAATAATAAAATTTAGCAATGGCATGTTCTTCTGGCGGGCATGCCTCCCTGATTGATTTTTTAATGCATAGTTCAGACTAAGGGGGTTTAGTTGTTATTTATGAGATAATTTGGATAAGCAAATTTACTTCATAATTATTTCACGAAAAAATAAGGTTTTGTTTTTACTGGCTGTAATTGAACAATTGATAAGCCTAAACACATGTAATTAATCAATATCTGTTGTTTGAAAGTCCATGATATGCAGCGTAAAGCAGCCCTGTTACTCAGTTTTAACCCAAATTTTGCAGTAGCAAAATTTGCCTTCGGCTGACGAAATTTTCCTTGAAAATTTGTCAGGGTTAACCCCGAAAAGCCATAAAATGACTTGTTTCGGCACTGACGCGCCCTGCGCAGATTTTGCAGCCCCACTGCAAAATCTGGGTTTAAGCACCCATCTCAATCCTTACTTCCTTTTCATTTGAATAGCGTGTTGAACCCACAAAAACGATCTTCATGACGCAAATCATCTTTTCAGGCCTGATGGAGGCGGCATCCTCCCTGCCGCACCTGCATTTGGCGGCAGGGAGATACAGCCGAGAGCAGGTGTGAAGCCCCAACAACATTCCCGCTTTGTTCCTGCCTAAATTTCAGTCCAGCATTCCAATTCATTCTGTTATTTTTACCCGCATGGAAAAAAAAAGTTTTTCTGCTGGATGCATTCGCGTTGATTTTTCGGGCTTACTATGCATTGGTGAAAAGTCCACGGATAACCAGCACCGGTAAAAATACCAATGCCCAATTTGGATTTTTGAATACCTTGATGGATCTCATCAATAACCAAAAACCCTCCCATCTTGCCGTTTGTTTTGATACCAAAGAAAAAACGGAGCGCCATACAGATTTTGCCGAGTACAAAGCCAACCGTCAGGAAACCCCGGAGGACATTTTGTTAGCTGTACCGGATATTAAAAAAATGCTGCAAGGTTTTAATATCCCCATCATTGAAGTGCCCGGCTATGAAGCCGATGACATCATTGGTGCCCTGAGTGTAAAAGCCAGCCAGGCCGGTTACAAAGTATATATGGTTACCAGCGATAAGGACTACGGACAATTGGTCAATGATCAGGTGTTTATATACAAACCGGCCAGTGGATTTAGCAAAGCAGAAGTGTTGGGTCCCGCCGAAGTGTGCGCCAAGTGGGATATTGAACATGTGGGTCAGGTGATTGATATGTTGGGATTGATGGGAGATGCTGTTGACAATATTCCCGGCATCAAAGGAGTGGGTGAAAAAACGGCGGCTAAATTGCTGAAAGAATATGGCAGCCTCGAAAATATACTCGACCATGCCGATGAAATTAAAGGCTCGATTGGAGAAAAAGTGCGTAACGGAAAAGCGGATGCCATCATGAGTAAAAAACTCGCCACCATTATTCTGGATGTGCCGTGCGTATTTAATGAAGGAGATTTTGCCTTGGGTGGATGGAAGGAAGATATCCTTACTGAGGTATTTAATGAATTGGAATTTCGAACCATTGGTAAACGGATTTTGGGAGAAGCATTTCAGGTAGGCAGTAAAACCGAACAACAAAAAGATTTGTTTGGCAATGTGGTAGAATCCAAAACAAGTCCTTCTGTTCAAGCAAGTTCAGTAAGTACCGAAAGCAATTTTGAAATAGTTGAGAATAAAACCATTGAAAATACAGCGCATCAATATTTTTTGGCAGATAGCGAAGCGCTCCGAAAACAATTGTTAGCTATGCTGACGGCGCATATGGATCAGGGCGGAGAAATTTGTTTTGATACCGAAACCACCGGACTTGATGCCAATCGATGCGAATTGGTTGGTATGAGTTTTTCCATCAAAGCGTCCGAAGCCTGGTATATGCCTTTACCTGCAGGCAAGGAGGCATGCATAAAAATCATTCAGCCATTCGACACATTGTTTCAAATCCCAACGCTCACCTGGATTGGACAAAACACAAAATTTGATTTGCTGGTCTTAAAAAATTATGGCTTCGAAATCAAAGGCGAATTGTTTGATACCATGTTGGCCCATTATTGTTTTGAACCCGATGGCAAACGCAGTATGGATTTGTTGAGCGAGAAATTTTTACATTATAGCCCCGTTCGTATTGAAGACCTCATTGGCAAAAAAGGAAAAAACCAGGGGAACATGCGGGATGTGGAAATAGAAAAGATTAAAGAATATGCCGGCGAGGATGCCGACATCACGTTGCAACTCAAGGAAAAGTTTTTACCCCTCCTACAGGAAAATGGCGTTGAAACGGTATTTCGGAAAGTGGACACGCCTTTGATTAAAGTCTTGCTGGATATGGAGTATGAAGGCATTCGGATTGATACCGACTTCCTGCATGCGTATAGTAAAGAGTTGGAAATATTGGCCCGTGAAAGTGAAGAGCGGGTGTATCAGGGTGCAGGTGTGCGTTTTAATCTGGCATCGCCCAAACAATTGGGTGAAGTGCTTTTTGAAAAATTACAACTTGACCCCAAAGCGAAAAAAACGAAAACCGGACAATATGCCACCGGTGAAGATGTATTGGCTAAATTGGCCAGAGAACATACCATTTGCGACGAGATTTTGTCGTTCCGGTAGTATACCAAACTTAAAAATACCTATGTAGATACCCTGCCTGAATTGATTCAACCACGCAGTGGACGTGTACATACCACCTTTGGGCAAACCATTGCAGTTACAGGCCGATTGAGTAGTATCAATCCGAACTTACAAAATATTCCAATCCGAACCGAGAGGGGACGGGAAATACGTAAAGCATTTATAGCCCGCGATGAAAACCACCTACTCATGAGTGCTGATTATTCACAAATTGAATTGCGTATTGTGGCCGCCATGAGTGGTGATCCGAATATGTGTGAAGCGTTTCGGAAAGGGCTGGATATTCATACGGCCACAGCTGCCAAGGTGTTTGGTGTGGATGAACACGCCGTCACGAAAGAGCAGCGGTATAAAGCCAAAAGTGTAAACTTTGGAATCATCTATGGACAAGGGGCATTTGGCCTGGCGGAAAATTTATCTATTTCCCGAACGGAAGCCAAGGAAATCATTGATAATTATAAAAAGGAATTTTCCGGCATTCAGAAATACATGGATGATACAATCGCTTTTGCCCGCGAGCAGGGTTATGTACAAACTTTGCAGGGTCGCAAAAGATGGCTGCGTGATATTAGCTCACAAAATTTTACAGTGAGGGGTTTTGCTGAGCGGAATGCGATCAACAGTCCGATTCAGGGCTCAGCTGCTGATATGATCAAACTGGCTATGATACAGATTCATGCCGCTTTAAAAGAATCCACATTAAAAAGCAAGATGGTCCTGCAGGTACATGATGAATTGGTATTTGATGTACTCCGTGAAGAGGAAGAAGCCATGAAAAAACTGATCATCCATTGTATGCAAAATGCAATGCCTTTGCCATACGATGTACCCGTTTTGGCAGAAGTAGGTTCAGGCGCAAACTGGCTGGAAGCGCATTAAACCGAGAATTTGCAGTAGCAAGGCACAAAGCTACTGTAGACAAAGCCTGTAAAGGATTTGCTCGGTAACCCCGAAGTAGAAAATCATACTGAGGCACATTAGCCCAACTTACGCGATAGGATTTGAGGAACGAAAATTCTAGCGCGTTAATTGGGCTTATCCCGATTTAGTATTTGTTGCCAGCCTATGGCAAAGGCTGAAATACAAATACTTAATCGTTCAGGCATTGTTTATGTCCGAATTTAGGATTAGCCGAAGTATTTAGGGGCTTAACGTGTTCATTACATTCAAGTGAATTTCGCTTATTTTTTTTTTTTTTTTTTCATTTTTGTTTCTTTTTTTTTTTTTTTTTTTTCTTTTTACTCCTTCCTTCTTTTTTGCCACCTCCAGGGGGCTTTTCAATATATTTTCCCCTTAAACCTCCCTTAAATTTAGAAGCCCCAGTGAATATTCATTTTTTTTTTTTTTTTCTTTTCTTTTTCGGTCCTCTCCTTTTTCCCGCGCCCCCATTTATTTTCTTATTCGTTTTTTCCGTTTGGTTGTGCCCAACGGCAAAATTTGGGTTAAACCATTCGTCCTAACACCCTGACAGAATAGCAGAGAAATACAATTTGGAATTAAAATTGTATCCTTCACGACATGGAAAAAATTTTTGCGGCCTTATTTACCCGCCGCCCAAACCTACTCATTTGTATCTTACTTGACCTCATCGGCATGGCAACCTATTTTGTACCCGGACTCACAGAATGGGGAGATATCATTTGGGCACCCCTATCGGCATATCTATTTCTAAAATTATTTGGCGGAGTGGGCGGACTACTCGGAGGGGGCTTTTCGTTTTTGGAGGAAATTTTGCCTTTTACCGATATCATTCCAACCTTTACCATTGCCTGGTTTATACAGAATAGTCAGACTAAAAACCCAAGCAACCTTTCTCGAAAAACCGAACCTGAAATTGAAGATGCCGAAGTCATTGAAATCAAATAAAGGGCCCCAAACCCATGCGCAGGTGGATGCGTATATTTTGAAATCAGCACCTTTTGCACAACCTATTTTAAATCATCTGCGTGCTTTGGTGCATCATGTTTGTCCGGATGTAGAAGAAAAAATAAAATGGGGTATGCCGCATTTCGATTATAAGGGTAGTATGATGTGTTGGATGGCTGCATTTAAAGCACATTGTTCCTTTGGATTCTGGAAGGCCGCTTTAATGGAAGAAAAAAGTTTGATTCCACAATCAGCCAAAACCGGAATGGGGCATTTGGGGCGCATCAGTTCCTTAGAGGATTTGCCTTCGGACCAGCAATTGATACGCTGGATTGCAAAAGCCAAGGAGCTTAATGATGCCGGTATCGTCATACCAAAAGAAGATTCGAAAAAACAAACAAAAGCCCTAGAGTTGCCTAATGACTTTTCGAAACAGTTATCTAAAAATAAATTAGCCCTTAAGTATTTTCAACAATTTACGCGTGCGGCACAAAAAGAATATATCGATTGGATAGAAGGCGCCAAAAGAACAGAAACCCGTGAAAAAAGAATAGCACTTGGCATCGACTGGATTAGCGAAGGGAAAAAAAGAAATTGGCAGTATTTGAATAAATAGTGTTACCTTATAAAAGAGACAAATAATAATATCCATCCCCATATAAGGCCGCAATACTTCAGGCACCACAATTCCTTCGGGGCTTTGATTATTTTCGAGTAAACAGGCCACAATACGCGGCAATGCCAGAGATGACCCATTGAGGGAGTGCACCAATTGCGTCTTGCCCTCTGCATTTTTAAAACGAAACTTCATCCGGTTGGTTTGAAAGGTTTCAAAATTGGAAACGGAACTCACTTCAAGCCATCTTTTTTGCGCTGCACTGTACACTTCAAAATCGTAAGTGAGGGCAGAAGCAAAACTCATATCGCCGCCACATAATCGTAAAATACGGTAGGGTAAACCGAGGCTTTGAACCAAGCGCTCAACATGAGCAACCATTTCATCAAGAACGGCATATGATTGATCGGGATGTGCAAATTGAACAATTTCTACTTTATCGAACTGATGCAAACGATTGAGCCCTCGAACATCCTTTCCGTAACTCCCTGCTTCGCGCCGAAAACAAGGTGTATAAGCCGTTAAACGGATAGGCAAATCGGATTCCTTGACAATCTCATCGCGATAAAAATTTGTGACAGGCACTTCCGCTGTAGGAATCAGGTAAAAGTCATCCACAGTGGCATGATACATCTGACCTTCCTTATCGGGCAACTGACCCGTTCCATAAGCCGAATCCACGTTGACCATAAGCGGAGGTTGGCACTCTTTGAATCCTGCCGCAGTATTAAAATCGATAAAATAATTGATGAGTGCTCGCTGTAATCGTGCACCCTTGCCCATATATACCGGAAAACCAGCTCCTGTGATTTTTGTACCCAATTCAAAATCTATTAATCCATATTGGGCACAGAGTTCCCAATGGGGTTTGGCATCTTCACCTAAATCAGGCATCGTATCTCCACCTTTGACGATCGTATTTTCTTCAGGTGTTTTTCCTTCCGGAACCAAATCATTGGGCAAATTCGGCAATTGAATCAGTAAATCGTGTTGTTTGTTTTCCAATTCACTCAATTGATCAGCAAGTAGCTTACTGGCTTCTTTCCAGGCCGGAACCTGTGCTTTTAGGGCTTCGGCTTCATCCTTTTGTCCTTGTGCCATCAATTTACCAATCTCCTTAGATGCAGCGTTGATTTTGGAGAGGATGTCATCATTTTCACTTTGGACCTTTCTTCGTTCTTCATCAATGGCAATGATTTGATCGGGCAAACCCAAATCATGGAAATGCTTCTCTTTTACGCCTGCCAAAACCAACTCTTTTTGTGTACGTAACACCTGCAACTGTAACATGATTCAAAAAATTAAAGCGCAAAAGTAATATAATCCATGATAAGCCCATGAAGCGCTTAAAGTTTCCACCCAATTGCAGCCTATATCGGAGAATTCTATCTATCGTTGACCACCTGAAACTTCTCAGGCCCATCTATCAAATATTGATGATCATAATGCAGGATTCCGGATGCAGGGCTTATCTTAGCCGCAAATCCATGAATATGAACAAAAAAATATTTACCCTCGCATTTTGCCTCCTTTCATTGATACAAGTCAAGGCACAAACAGAATCTCCAGCACCTAAAAACAAACGTTTTCAGATTGAATCAGGTATTGAAGGTTCATTGTTACAATTTGCTCAGGTTTCATCATTCAATATCAAAGCCAAAACAGTACCGCGTTTCTCTTACTATTTTAATACGGGACTGGATTTTAATTACAAAGTTTCTGAATCCTTTTCACCGTTTACCGGAATTCATTTACGCAACATCGGACTCATTCTGAAACCCAATGACAGCATGCGTTTTAAACATCGTGTTTATACACTCGGGGTTCCGGTAGGTATTAAGGCATATGCACTGAAACGTAAATTGATGTTAAAAGCTGGTGCTGATATCGGATTAGCTATTAACTACAAATGGAAAACCTTTATCAACGATACCAAGACCAAAAATCATGAATTTTTTAGTGATCGTGTTGCACGTTTTTTCCCCTCCGTGTTTTTCGGAGCAAGGTTCCAATCAATCAGCATCACCGGCAACTATTATCTCAATAATTTCTTCAATACCGCCAATCTGGCTTATGCCAACACAGATGCGCGCATTTTTACCCTGGGAATTGGATTAAATTTCGATTCCGATAAATTTAAAGTAAACATGAAGAAAAAAAGCAAACCCATGAGTGATATGTAATTGTATTTGATATCGTTTCAGTTACTACTTTTGGCGTTCATTGGAATAAAGAAAATGAAGCTTTCTCTGTGATGTTCAATTTCCTATTCTCCTAAAAGAAACGCAATGAATTTATCATTAAATGGCAAAAGAGCCCTGGTGTGCGGCAGTACCCAAGGCATCGGTTTGGCAATCGCCAAAGAACTCGCCTTACTAGGAGCCGCCTGCACTTTAATGGCCCGCAACGAGGAATCCTTGCAAGAAGCAGTAGCCCAACTCGCCAATCCGGAAAATGGGCACAATTATGCCATAGCCGATTTCTCCATTCCAGGAGCAGCATTACAAGCTGTAAACCATGTTTTGCAACAAGGCCCTATTCACATTCTAATCAACAATACCGGAGGGCCGCCTGCGGGTAAAATTAAAGACGCCCTAACAACTGAATTTGTTTCTGCCATGCAATTGCATTTGCTCAATAATCATGAATTGGCGCAAGCAGTACTCAGCGGAATGAAAGCAGCTCAATATGGAAGAATCATCAATATTATTTCTACTAGCGTAAAAAATACCACTGCCAAATTTAGGGGTGAGTAATACCACAAGGGCTGCTGTTGCGGCCTGGTCAAAAACCCTTGCCAATGAAGTTGCGGCCGATGGTATTACAGTAAACAATGTTTTACCGGGCGCTACTTCCACAACAAGACTTAGTAATATCATCCAGGGCAAGGCGGCTAAAAATCAGGTCAGCGCAGAAACAGTGAGTGAGGAGATGTTACACGAAATCCCGATGCGTCGCTTCGGTCAGGCTGAAGAAATTGCGGCCATGGCGGCCTTTCTAGCCACACCTGCAGCCGCGTATATGACCGGTCAGAGTATTTGTGTAGATGGCGGAAGAACGGGTAGTATTTAAACGAGCAAGTTCCGTGAACATGTGGAGCCCTAAGCGTTTAAATAATATTGTTCGTTCCAAAATCCGCTTACATCGTGAGGAAGACGAAATAGCCACCATTCGTGAAATTTGGGAAGGGGTCAATTTATCCGGCTACAATTTTTGGATCATGGGGTTTGCTATGGTCATTGCCTGCATCGGTTTGAATACCAATTCCCTTTCGGCCATAATTGGTGCCATGCTGATTTCTCCGCTCATGGGCCCTGTAACGGGTTATGCGTTTGCACTTGCTACCCGTGACCGTTTAATGCGGAATAGTGCAATCCGCAATTTTATATGGATGACCGGAATCAGTTTGGCAGCATCCACACTATTTTTTTTAATCAGTCCATTCGATAACAATACAGATGCCCTAATGGCCTTCTCGAAAGCCAGCATTTTTGATATCCTGATTGCCTTTTTTGGAGGCATGGCGGGCTTTGTAGGTATCATGAAAAAGGATGGGATTAAAGTAATGGCCGGAGTAGCTGTTGCCACGGCATGTATGCCTCCACTTTGTACAGCAGGATTTGGGCTCGCTCATGGCATTTGGATGGAGTTTATTGGTGGTCTGTATTTTTATACCATCAACAGCCTTTTTATCGGATTGGCTACGTTTTTTCTGGCACGCATCACGGGTTTCAGAGCAAAGCCTGATGCGCATTTATCCCTTCATAAAAGCTCGGCCTGGTTATGGGGCATTTTTATTGCACTGATGATTGCACCCGGAATTTACATTGGTTGGCAAAAATGGAAACTGGAAAAAAATTCAGATTCACCAAAAAGGAAACGAAGGAACAAATAAGAATCCAACAATTAGAACAAAAAGTGAATCAATTGGATTCGATGATTCGTTCAAAATCCATCGAGAAATCAAGTAACAATTAATTCGTAGAAACGTTCAGGTTGGTAATATTTTCGGGCAAGCACCTGCAACTCTTCTGCAGTGATGTGTTTGTAAATCAGAATATTTTTGTAAAAACGTTCTTCGGTAAACCCATTCAAAATGAGATTTTCCAACGTTGTATGATTTGAAAACTACCATCTAAATCACCCAAAATACTTCCTAAAAGGTAGTTTTTGACGAGCATCAATTCATCCTCTGTTACAACTTCATCGCGCAGCACCTGCATTTCATGATAAACTTCCTGAACAGTTGCTTCTGCCACATCTTTCCCTGCTTCAGTGGATATCATGATTGCACCTGCGTGGAGGTGATTGTATAAAAAAGAATGAATACCATAGGTGTAGCCCTTTTCCTCCCGGATATTACTCATCAAACGGGAGCCAAAATATCCACCAAACAAGGTATTCAGAACAATCATCGGACTGAAATCCGGGTGGGTTTTGAGTGGAAAATCAGAGGCAATACGAATGGCGCCCTGAACTGATTGCGCATCATTCACTACCCGCCATTTCTTTTCTGTTGCGGCCTGAACAGGATAAGTCGCATCAAGAACGGGTGTTGAATTATTCCAATGGTTTTCACCGAGCACGCGGGAAATAGCATCCAATACTTCCGGTGCATATTTGCCGGCCAGAAAAAACTTTACATTACCGGCAATGTAAAAACTTTTAAGATGACTGTCCAGATGATGCTGCTGCAAAGCCGAAATATCTTCTGCATGCATGTACTGCCCATACGGATGTTTCTGGCCAAAAAGCGCCTCATCAATTAATCGATTGGCCACGAAATCGCCTTTACGCAGTTGGATGCTTAAACGCTGCAGTGAATTTTGAATATGAATATCCAGTTCCTGTTGTGGGAAAACCGTATCCTGTAATAACTCCGCCAATAAAGGGAGAATGCGCTGTAAATGTTTGCTCAAACAGCTTACTGTAATGGAAGCCCATTCATTACCAGCCCCTGCTTTTACTGAAACGCCATATTGTTCGAAGGCCTCATTAATTTGAAAAGAGCTTTTTGATGAAGTACCGCTTTTAATCAAGGCGGCTGTGGCTTGTGCTGCCCCTTTTTGAGTTTCATGCCAAAGTCCGGCTTTAAAAACCATTTCGAACTGCAAAACCTCTTGTACACCATCATTGATGGAATACAATGGAATACCATTTGGGAGAATAGTCGTTTGAATATTTTGTAAATGAAATTCAAAATCGATGGCCGATTTGATTTCCGGGAATTGTTCTCGATTGAGCATATGCTTATTTCTTTTTCAGGGGAGAGTCTGCTTCGTTTAAAAAATGTTTAAGGACCTGACGGTCAACAAAAGAAGGAAACCACTTGTTCATCCAAACAGTGAGTTTGCCTTGAAAAGTCATGATGAGCGTTCGTTTACGCTGGTCAATGGCCTTTAAAATATGTTCTGCGCAGGTCTCTGCACTCATGAGTTTTTTTTCATCCATAGGTGTTTCACTTTGTGCTTGACCATCTGCATTTAGCGCAGTATTTCGAATATTGGAAGCGACAAAACCGGGTGAAACCCACATCACATGAACGCCCTCCTGTAACATCTCAATTCGCAGTGATTCCAGAAAACCCTGCATGGCAAATTTGGAGGCAGAGTACCCCGTTCTGCACGGTAACCCTTTGTAACCGGCTATCGAAGAAATGCCAACGATTACCCCTTTACTTTGTTGTATGGCAGGGAGGGCGTATTTACAGCAATAGACGGTCCCCCAAAAGTTAATATCCATTGAACGGCGCAGAACATCCAGATCCAGGTCCTGGAAAAGTGCACGCATGCTGATCCCTGCATTATTGATGAGCACATCGATACTTCCCATCATCTTGAGACCATATTCGATAAACTGCCTGCAATCTTCTTCTTTAGATACATCGGCCTTCAGTATCCAAAGATTGCCTGATGCAGCCTCAGCTTTTAGTAATTCCAGTTTTTGATAATCCCGACCACAGACAGATACTTTGGCACCCAAAGAAAGTAATTGTAAGCAGATTGCCCTACCTATGCCAGACGCAGCACCGGTAATGAGTACACATTTTTGTTGAAAATCAATAGACATGGGTGGCAAAAATACTTTATGCAAATGATTTGGTACTTAAATAAATATTCCTACATTTGCACTCCATTTTTAATGGTTCTCGTAGGAGGAAACTTTAAATCTGTAGGACTGGACTGAGATCAACCACTTTATTTATTGCTCTCAGATAACCGAGTCGAAGTTCTTAAAATAATAAATTCTCCACAAGAGAATTTGATTCCGTAGCTCAGTTGGTAGAGCATCCCGATTTTTAATCGGGAGGGCCCTGGTAACCGAGTCGAAGTTCTTAAAATAATAAATTCTCCACAAGAGAATTTGATTCCGTAGCTCAGTTGGTAGAGCATCCCGATTTTTAATCGGGAGGGCCCTGGTAACCGAGTCAAAGTTCTTAAAATAATAAATTCTCCTCAAGAGAATTTGATTCCGTAGCTCAGTTGGTAGAGCATCCCGATTTTTAATCGGGAGGGCCTGGTAACCGAGTCGAAGTTCTTAAAATATAAATCTCCATAAGAGAATTTGATTCCGTAGCTCAGTTGGTAGAGCATCCCGATTTTTAATCGGGAGGGCCCTGGTTAACCGAGTCGAAGTTCTTAAAATAATAAATTCTCCATAAGAAATTTGATTCCGTAACTCAGTTGGTAGAGCATCCCGATTTTAATCGGAGGGCCCTGGTAACCGAGTCCAAGCTTAAAATCATAAACTCCTCCATAAGAGAATTTGATTCCGTAGCTCAGTTGTAGAGCATCCCATTTTTAATCGGGGGCCTGCATCGCGTGTGATTTTGACCTTAGATCTATGAATATAATATCGCCATAGGAGACTTTGATTCTGGTACTCCTTGGGTAGAAATGCTTAAAAATTTTTTAAGCCCTCCCTGGACAAAAGGTTGAAGTTCTTAAAATAAAATCAAATTCTCCATAAGAGAATTTGATTCCGTAGCTCAGTTGGTAGAGCAATACATTTTTAATCGGGAGGGCCCTGGGTTCGAGTCCCAGCGGGATCACTAAACCCCTTCAAATTGGAGGGGTTTTTTATTTTAAATCCGTATGCCTTGTACATATATCCTTTTTTCAGCCAAACTCAACAAATATTATGTTGGAGCTTGTTCAAATCTTGAACGAAGATTATTCGAACACAATATTGGTCATTCAAATTTACTAAATTAGGTATGCCATGGATAGTAGTGTGGCAAAAGAATTTGAATCCCTACTAAAGGCTAAGCAGTTTGAAGCAAAAATTAAAAAACAAAAATCCAGAAAATACATCGAGGCCCTGATAGCAAGAAATCCGTAGCTCAGTTGGTAGAGCAATGAGCGGGATAAACTATCCCGATTTTTAATCGGGAGGGCCCTGGGTTCGAGTCCCAGCGGGATCACACGATGGGACTTTTCAAGTTTATCTTGGAAGTCCCATTTTTTTTTTCATCGAAATCCTTTGCCTTTGGGCTTATTAGCGTAAGTACAGGGTTAATAAAAAGGGTTGGATTTTCAGAATTTGATAATTGTATTTTTACAGGAAAAATCCAACCCAGTAAGCGAGACTTAATCTCTAAATTGGCTGAAACGTAGGCTGAATAAAGGTTTTCAAAAGTTTGTGTTGAATGTTGAATGTATCGGGTTAGTTCGTTGTCATAAGTTGAAAGGGTATATATATTTTACAGCATATTATTTCATGTAGTAAAAAAAATCGCAAAGAAATATCTTGACCATTTTATTCCCTAACTTTCACTTCCAAAGTATATTCTCCTTCCTTTTCTTCTAACCACATCAATGCTCGTTTGCCATTTTCTTGTTGAACAATAAAACAATGATATAAAACTCCTTTGCTCAGATCATCGGTAATGGAAGCAAAATGTGAGAATGAGTTTGGGGATATATGACCTGTCATACGATCAAAATCTTGAACGGATTTACATTTGTCAAATTGATCCTTATCTAAACTTATGGTATTGATTAAAGTATTACTTCCCAAAACACTTTTAAGTATATAGCCATTCTTTCCATTTAAGTTATACCAATTCAAAATAGTTCTACTGCCGTCTTTTGTCTCCATCAACACAAAATCAAAATTGGTTACATTGGACTTAACTTCGGTTTCGCTAGCAGATTTTTTTAACTGCATACTTACAAAAATATTCCCTCCTTTCTTGCTTTCCAACTGAATGGTAAATGTATTAAGTTTTTGTGCATTTATTGCGAATGCTATAAATAAGCATAACATATGCAGGAAAATTATCTTGTTAATCATTTTATTTGAATTGAAGTTTATAATTTGTTTTATAACTGCCTATCTCTTTACTCTATTATAATTTTTTGTGCCATTTTGTTATA
>JADJZY010000010.1 GCA_016715505.1 Bacteroidota bacterium | reverse complement strand
AAGAAATGGTCGACAAGGAAAATTATTTCAGGTCTGCAATTGGTATTTCCATGACCGGACAAAAACCGGAAAAAATACTCCTCCAATTTAATCCGGAACAAGCTTCTTATTTAAAATCGCAACCCATACATCATTCACAACAAATCATCCGCGATACCAAAAAGGCCTTTGTGATTCAATTGGAGTTGGTGATTAATTATGAACTAATGTCACTGCTTTTCGGTTTTCGGGATCAATTAAAAGTACTCAAGCCGGCCTCTTTGGTCGAGGATATGCACAAAACAATTCATCGCATGCAAGCATTATACCAGTAGAGGTATAGAGAAGACAAGCTTTTAATTTTTTATATGGAATTTTTGAAATATGTAATTCAATCAGATAATGGTTGTTGTATATTCAATTAAATGAATCCTCTTTTATGGCCAATTTTTCAGAGGCCTTGGCACCATTCTTGAAAAGGAATAAGTAGAAAAAAATTCTACTGTTATGTGTCAACATTCTATCCTGCCGCAACAATTCAACATCTTAGCTTTTACCAAGAAAAGGTTATCTGATTTGGAAATGATGGAATTGCCAGCGGATTAATTGGTGAAATACTGCACCGGACCGGGTAAGGGGCCCGTATGGACCGCAGTTTCAGTTATGCATGAAAAGTGCATCTGTTTTAGATGCTTAGGTGAACATGCTGTGTATTCAAAAGGCCGGGTTTCCGGCTTTTTTGATTTGACAGCCATATCAAATCAATCAGGATTGTTTATCTTTAAAATATATTCTATAGGCCATGAAAACAATGTTCAGCTTCATTCTTGTTTGTAGTGTATTATCTTTTTTACCGAAAGCAAGGGCACAGGATAAGACAACCTATCATTTAGGTTTTCTGATTGAATCTCTTTCTCCATCAGCTTCCAATCATTTAACTTATCGAAATATGGGTTTTATGCTTCGCAAAGTTCATAAATCCAATAAAGCATGGCGTTTTCAATTGATGCATCGGGTGAGGGATTTTGCTCACCCCATTGAGTCCACGATGTGGCTTCAGGACACTTTGAAAACATCTCGTTTGAGGGAGCGGGAACAGACCATCTTTTTTGGAACGGGTTACGATGTCAGTCGTGTTTTTTATAAACGATTAAGTTTAACCGCTTCAATTGATATGCGTTTAGGATACGGTTGGGGCAACTTCAACCGGGTGAACGAATACAGCATTTTGAATCTTCAAAAACAAGAGATGGAAGATGTGTATTATGAATCGGCTGCTATTCCCAGTTATCGCTCCCGATCTTACAACCTGGATGTGTTACCGTCTATTGGGGTACGAATTCCAATGAGACGATTTACTGTTTCCGCTGAAATGGGCTTCATGATTCATCACGCCATCCTCAGCAGGAAAAAAGCAAGTACTGAAACCATTTTCGATTTTGACATGAGCGGCGTTTACCACCGTTTATGGTTGACCTATCGTTTATAAAATGGGCTTTTAGCCCCAAAGTTTAGAGCGCTATCCTCACGATACGCTTTCTTCCTCGTACACTTTTATTTCATGATAAACGGTATCCCGCTCAACCGGCAATCGACCGGCACCGCGAATCAATTCGCAAATTTCATCAGTATTCATGGCCGGGTTTTGCTCTTCACTTCCTGCCATTGAATAAATTTTGGTGCTGTCATCTATCGTTCCGTCTAAATCATCTACGCCATACGAAAGCATCAGTCTGGCATTATTTCTTCCCAACATCGGCCAATAGGCTTTTAGGTGCGCAAAATTATCCATGAAGATGCGGGCAACAGCATACATTTTAATATCCTCTATGATGCTCGATTCCGAAACGTCCTGCATGTCATTGTCCATATTCCTAAACTTCAATGGAATAAAACAATTAAATCCTCCTGTTTCGTCCTGCAAGGTTCGCAATTGATCCATATGATCGATGCGATGCGCGTAGTCTTCAATATGCCCGTAAAGCATGGTTGCATTGGAATGCATGCCCAATTGATGAGCCGTACGATGGATATCGAGCCAGCCAGCTCCATCTACTTTATCGGCACAGATTTTTCCCGAATAACCGGATCAAAAATTTCGGCACCTCCACCCGGTAATGATTGCAGGCCGGCTTCTTTTAATTTTTGGAGTCCTTCACGGGTGCTTAATTTCGCTTTGCGGAACATGTAGTCCAGTTCCACAGCAGTAAAGCCTTTCAGATGAAGATCTGGACGATATGCTTTAATTTGTCGGAGAAGTTCACAAAAGAAATCCAAATCCATTTTGGGGTGTACCCCACCCACAATATGCACTTCGGTTACCGGGATGCCGTCGTATTTGCGAACAATATCCATCATTTGTTCAATACTCAATTCCCAACCTTCTTCGCGGTTTTTGTAGAGCCGGCTGTAGGAACAAAAGGCACAACTAAATACACATACATTGGTTGGTTCGATGTGAAAGTTTCGGTTGAAAAAAGTTTTGTTACCAAATTTTTTTTCTCGAATGTGATTTGCCAAGGCACCCAACCAGGCAATCGAACCTTTTTCAAACAGGACCATACCCTGAGCCGGGCTGATTCGTTTTCCTTCAAGGATCTGAAGGCCGATATTTTTTAATTCCTGATCCAGATCTGTTGCTTCGAGCAAGGTATTGATAGTTGCATCCATAGTTGGCTGCAAAATTACTTGAATTGTCTGTTATCAGCGCTTGAATATTTGTTGATGTTTGATAAATATATCATTACGGGCTGTATAAAATTTCACGATATAGATACCGGTTTGAAGCGCTGTCACAGAAATTTGATGGTGACCGGGATTCAGAAGATGCTCCGAAAGAATTCTACCGGTCATATCACAAATCTTCATATTGACGGGTCCACGCTGTCCGGATGTCAAATCAATATTTAACTGATCTTCAACCGGATTTGGATACAGCATGATTTCATCCAACTCAAGGGCGATGGGTTCTGACCATTGCAGGCAAGTTTGTTGATTGAGATGCCCAACGCGATATGAACCACTCAGTACGGGTCGGTAGTTCGCTACAAGACTTGAATCAATCAGTACCTCATTGTGCTTCCAGTAATACCATCCCTGACTGTTATTTTGTGCAGACAAAAACGGAGCCCTAAAACTGATGCCCGGTTGCATGGGCCAAACAAATGGCAAACTGTCACCAAGGGCAGGGAGTAGCTCACATTGCGCCGCATCCAGCATTCGGATGATTTGAAATGCGCCCGGATTCATTGTTTGACGAACCTGAGATTCATTCCATTGCCCTTTTAAAGTATCACCAGCTTGAACAATCAAATATTGAATGGGAAATGTACCACTAACTTCTGCCGATATTTCATACATCTTTTCATCGCATTGTAGTACCGAAGGATTTAAATGTAAGCTCAATGCTTCATAAGGATTATTCAGTTCATATGCAGGGGAGATGCTACATTGTTTAGCATCCTGAACCATTTTTAGTAAATTTTTTCCTTTGGGTAAATGAACAGTATCCGTATTGTTCAATCCATTGATTACGCGGGTATTTCCTGCATGTTCCATTTGAACCTGAAAAGGGGCCCGACCCTGCAGATTGAGTGAGGCTACTCAAAAGAATCTCCACAAGTATATTGGATACCGGGGAAATTTAATTGCAAAACCTCTTCATTGATTTGAATCAGCGTATCCGGATTGGCCTGACATTGATTGGCATCGCTCATCATACCAAAACGGTAATATCCATTGTTGAGGAGTATGTCCTGATTGGCCTGATTAAAAACCAGGGTTTGATTGTTTTGTTGTAAACTATCGTAATAAGTCCAATTGATAGGCAGTTGTCCACTAGTTTGTAAACTGATTCGGGTTTCATTTTTAGCGCAATCATATTGTACCTGCGTAATTTGTCCACTCGGTAGTTGCGATTGAAAGTTGAATTGATTGGAAACGCTGGCTTCACATTGATGGATATCTTTTATGTTGAATGATTCGTAAACACCATTGCTCAGCATGAGTGCGTGGGTATTACTCGTAATGGTTTCCTGATGACTGACTCCATTCATTTGGTAGTTTAACTGCCAGGGTGAGCTTCCTGTCAGTTGCAGATTCAAGAGATGTTTGGATGAGTCACAGATAAACTGCGGTGTACTGAATTGTATGCTGTTTATGGGATGTTTCACATATTCAAACGATCGCTGCGATAACCAATTGTTCCATTTGAATCAATGATATTGTCTATCCAGTAATTTCCTGCTGTATATAAAACCACCTGATGTTGAGTGCTCAAGGCGGTATCTGTGAATTGGATGACGCTGTCCTTGTAGATGTTGAACACAAAAGGAGCTTTCCCATAAAAATTTAAATCCACAACAAGGCTATCGGTATTACAAGCGGCGGTATCCGGAGTACAAAACACTTTGGGTTTATTCAGGCAGCGGGTGAAGAAGCTATCCATGGTGGCACAAGGTGGAAAGGCATGGTTGGTATAGTTATAAAAAAATGAAGCATTGGGCACATCCTGATAAAAGGTCTTCGTGTACTGGCTGTCAATATCCAATTGTGCAATCGGGCTATCGAATTTGGGGAGTGTAAATAGAAATTGGGTTTTAATTTCTTTCGCTCTTTTCTTGAGTGAATCTTTGGTAAAAATGGTGAGTAAATTACCATAGTAAGCCGCATTTACGATTTGAGAGTTGTAATCATTATCAACCAGTACACTATATCCGGATGAGACCAATGCCGCATCGGGCTCGGCCATCAACGAAATCCAGTGAGCCACTTTACCACCAGTAGACAGACCGAGCACACATACTTTTTTATATTTTGATTTTAAATATTTTATCATGGCCACATATTCAATGAGGCGATTAATTCCATAAGATTTATTGGATGCGTTGAGATAATTAATCATAAATGGCGATGAATACAAGGAGGTCATGGTGTAACTCATTTTTTTCTTGTTGAAGGTGATCCCTCTATAATCTTCATTGGGTACCGACATCACATAAAAATCGCCCCTGGTTTTAAAATAATTCATCACCTGACAATTGGTATTGTGATAACCAACATTGTCGATGATTTCTTTGATAAAATTATTCCCTGTTCCTGTAATCAACATGAAGGCAATATCATGGTTGCCGGATACATTATTGGAGGAGTCCAGTAAAGCACGGGCATATCCTTGTTTTTGCTGTAGGGTAAAAGGTATTTTTACCAAAGGATTTCTCAGGCCATAAATAACCAGTCCGGTACTATCTTCATAATTATTGATTGTTGCATTGATGGCCGTATCAAATTGCATTTCGGTACTCACTTGCATTTGCGCATAACAGTCCACATAATCTTCGTTGGAGAATATAAACTCTGCATTTATTTTATCGTACATGTCCTGAACCGAGGTGATTTCGCCATTGGTAAACCATGGACCCGGTTTGTTCCAATAGCTGACATAAGCTCCTTCGGTGCAAATAGATTTTACAACGGTGCTGTCGTTTTTACTCATTTGTGCCGAAGAAAAATTTGGCCAGAGTGCACTTAAAAAAAGGAGCAGGAAATGGAAGTAATTTTTTTGCATGGCGGCTTATTTAGATTTTTTTTCAGGGCTGTTAGTTTCGAGTAATGCCTGAATTTCAGGATCTGTTGAGAGATTATTCATTTGACGCAAAATCCAATTATGACGACGAATCAAACGAGGGCTTGGTTTATCGATGCTGAATTTGACCGGATTGGGTAATATCACGGCAATCCAGGCCGCTTCTCGTTTACTCAGCTCTTTGGCGGATTTATTAAAATAATGTTTTGCAGCTGCTTCTATACCAAAAATACCTTTGCCCATTTCAGCCACATTCAAATAATTTTCAAGGATTCTTTTCTTGCCCCAAATTAACTCAATCATGGCGGTATGGTATACCTCCAGTCCTTTGCGCACCCAATTGCGACCATTCCAAAGAAATACATTTTAGCAGTTTGTTGTGAGATGGTGCTGGCCCCACGCTGTATTTTATGGGTGCTATCCTGATTGTATTCAATGGCTTTCTGAATCGCATCCACATCGAATCCGTAATGTTCGGTAAAACGTTGGTCCTCGGCACAGATTACAGCAAGTTTGCAGGCTTGTCCCATTTCTTCATACCTGATATAGTCGCGTTGCAAACCATATCCTTTCACCCATGCACCCAACATCACCATGGTAATGGGCGGATGAACCCATCGGGTGAGAACGATATAGGACAAATTCAATGCCCATAGGATGAGCAAAAATTTGCCGATTTTTCGCCAGATACTTTTTTTGTTTTTTGTAGCCACCGGGTTCAAAGATAATTGAGGTAGACTGATTTGCCTATTGAAGAACGCACTAATAAGGGTCCATGTCGCAAAATGACCAGAACGTTGGCAAATGTTCGTTGAGTACCCAATAAACTTATTTCCTGCCGGATAAATGATTTGAGTTGATTGCTCTCCTGAGAGTCCTTCTGCATTTTAACCATGATCTCGCGCAGGTATTTGTTGCGCACACGGGCGATACCGGGTTCACCAGGACCATACACCAAAAGATTGCTCTGTTTACGTAAATTTTCGCAGAGTGTCTGTGCGGCGTTTTGTACCAATAGTTCGTTATGATGTTTGAGGGTAATTTTGAGCAATCGTGTAAAGGGGGATACAGAAATGCCTTCCTTTCTTCCAGCTCTTTTTGCACAAATCCTGCATAGTCGTTTCGTAGTACAGACTGAATCACCGGGTGGTCGGTGCGATAAACTTGGATCAAAACCCTGCCCTGATCATTGGTTCTTCCCGCCCTTCCTCCAACTTGAGCCAACATCTGAAAGGTGCGTTCATTCACCCTGAAATCAGGATAACTCAAAAGGTTATCTGCATTGAGCACGCCAACCAAATTAACGTGTTCAAAATCTAGTCCTTTTACGAGCATTTGTGTACCAACCAGAATATCAATTTGCCGTTTTTCAAACTGCCGGATAATCTCCTGATATTTATTTTTGTGTTTGAGTACATCCCAATCAAATCTTTCAACACGGGCATGTGGGAAAGTCTGACGAATTTCTTCTTCTACTTTTTCTGTACCAAAACTTTTGGCTTGAATTCGGTTTCCGCCACAATCCGGGCAAATTTTCACAGGCGATTGTCGGGATCCACAATAATGACATTGCATCATATCACTTTGTTTGTGATAGGTCATTGAAACATCACAATATTTACATTGGGGAATCCACCCACAGGTTTGACACATTAGCAAAGGAGCATAACCGCGGCGGTTTTGAAACAGGATGACTTGTTTGCCCATCTGAATCGTTTCCTGTATGGCTTTGGTCAAAGTTGGTGAAAAAATCCCCTGATATTTATTCAGGGTCTTTTCTTCTTTTTTATCAATCAGTTGAATTTTTGGCAATTGCCCTTCCCCGAATCTTTCTGTTAGTTGTACCAGTTTATACTTTCCCGTTTGAACATTTTGCCAGGATTCGAGTGATGGGGTAGCAGATCCTAAAATAACCGAGGCCTGTTTGATTCTGGCCAATACCAATGCCGCATCTCTGGCATGATACCGGGGTGCAGGGTCTTGTTGTTTAAATGAAACATCATGCTCTTCGTCCAGAATAATCAG
Source organism: Bacteroidota bacterium (assembly GCA_016715505.1). Classification (GTDB taxonomy): domain Bacteria; phylum Bacteroidota; class Bacteroidia; order Chitinophagales; family Chitinophagaceae; genus OLB11. Next base: position 136,118 of record JADJZY010000010.1, on the reverse strand, counting down.
TCCTAATTCATGCATAGGGAGTAACAATGCTGAGCGGGCGCCTATCACAATATTATACTTGCCTTGTCGGATATGTTGCCACAATTCAACCCTTTCCATATTGCTGAATCGTGAATGATAAATGCCTACTTGCTCGCCAAATGCTTGTCGGAGTTTATGAATAATTTGTGTGGTTAATGCAATCTCAGGCAACAGATATAAAACCTGTTTGCCTTTTGCCAATACATCCCGAATCAGGTGAAAATAAACATGGGTTTTCCCACTTCCTGTTAAACCATGTAAGAGCACAGTTTGCTGTTGCGAAAAATGGTTTTGTATGTGCTGGTAGGCTTCCGTCTGGTGGGCGCTTAGTTCCTGCCATTTAACTGCATCTGCATTCCCCAAGGGTATACGGTTGGCATCCAATAATTGCACCTGAAAAATTTGTTTATCGATCAATGCTTTTAATGCCGCAACACCTGATTCTGATTGCGCTAAAAGGTTGGTTTGTTTAACCTGATGCTCTTGTTGAAAAATATGCAAATAAGCGAGTAAGACATTTAATTGTTTTGGCGCTTTTTCTAACTTTTGAAAGAGTGCTTTTAATTCAATTTCTGTGTTGAATTGAGGATTGAGTACAATGTATTTTTCTTTCTTAATCACATAGCGGTCATGAAGATTTTCATATACCCTGATCAAGCCTTTTTCTACCAGGCCATGCACCACATTTACGGCCGAACTGTCCGGCAATAATTTGCGGATTTCTTCGAGGGTCATATCATCCATTGTGCTCGACATGATTAGATAAATCGGCTAATCGTTTTTTTGATTTTTTGTTGTAACGACAAAATAAGTAAGCTGGTACAAATGATGATGACCACAAAAAGATAAACATGTATCATGGCCGGAATTTCGAGGGCCATTTGTTTTAAATATAGATGTAAAGCCCATTGCAATCCGATTAAAACGAGGCATAAAATACCACCACTCCGATGATTTGCCGGATGGGTTTTTTAAATAGAATTGCAACAATTGTTTGGGGGTATAACCTAGTTCAATCATGAGTTTCAAACTTTCTGCATGCTGTAAAATTTTATTTTCCAGATAAATGGACTGAATCAGATAAGCCAGTAATAAAATAAAAAGACCTAAAATGGATATGGCCATACTGGATAAACGAACAATGCGGGCAAAGGTGCTTCCCTTCAATTTATCCTGTTGTGTAACATAAGCATGCTCATTCAGAAATTGTTGTAAATCGGGATTGTCGGCTTCTTCTGTTTGAAGTACCAACCGAGATACATGCCGTTCTGTTTCCTGCCCATATTTTTCGTTGGCGTATTGCATAAAACTTTCCGGAATCAAAATGCTGCTGTAACGTTGTGTAAATCCAACCACTTCGGCGCGATAGGTTTCCTGTTCTGAGGCATTCCCTACAGTCACCTGAAAGTTCAGCGCTTTCACGCTTTCTTCGCTGAGTTGTGGTAAGCCCTGGCTCAAGGCGAATCCAAAATTGTATAAATTCAGGAAGTCGGCAGATAGGATAACCGGGAGAGAAGATTGTCCGCTTTTCCAGGTCCATTGACTGGAATCGGTATCCAGCAAATCGGCCGGAATACTTTCAAAAAATAATTGGGTGGAGAATCCTAAGTCTCCCATAGAATGAGCCAGTATTGGAAATTGATTTGAAATCACCGGCACTACTTTTTTCAGATAGGGAAGTTGTTGGAGGGTCTTTAATTCTTGTTCGTTAAAACTACTGAGCTCCGGTCTCGTCATCATGGCAGAATTAATCTGTTTATTCACCACCAAAAACTCCTGACCAGCCTTTTGAGCTTTGCCGTTTAAAATAAATTGAACATTCAAATAAAATTGGATAGCCATCATCAAGAGCAGAAAACCGAGCAGAATGGCCAATGCAGGCAGATATTGAAATCTGCTTTTACGTTGTGCCAGTATTTTTTGAATGATGTCCATGTCTTTTTTTACAATTCCAGTTGAAAATGATAAGGGAAATGTTGGTCTTTTTCCAAATCGGTGATGAGCAATGCCGCACCTCTTTTTGAACTTCCTTTAAAATGAGGGCAGCAGCTTTTTGAATATTCATATTATCCAAATGGCTAAAAGGTTCGTCGAGTAACAAGAGCTCAAAAGGTTGAAGCAAGGCCCTGAGGATAGCCACTCTTTGACGTTCACCATAGGAGAGGGTATTGATTTTTCGGTTTAATAAATGATCAATGCCTAATTCCCCGGCCATGCGCTCAAGATCGGATGCGGATGTAAAGTCGCGTAGTTTTCTTTTGAGCTCAAGATTTTCCGATGCCGTAAATTCAGTCAACAATCTTAAATCCTGAAATACAATACTCACTTCACGGGCCCTGATGTTTGAAATCTGATCAGGCGTCATGGATCGTAGTTGTTTACCGGCATAGCTGATTTCACCCGAATAGTTTTTGTTGAGTCCATAAATCGCCTGAACTAAACTACTCTTTCCACTGCCCGAAATAGCCCGAATATGATAATAGGCACCTTCCTGAAAGCGAATATCACGTTGCCAGATATCCGATTGTTGGGAGCGGATATACGAAAAATGAAGTTGATGTAAACTCAGTGACATGAGTGGCTAAATTAGGGTAAAATACCGGATTGCTTCCCGGCAAGGAATCTCTAGGTCAGAGGGCAGCAGTTTGACCCTCAACTCACAGGTGTCCTTATACCGAAATGCTTTTGGCCAAAAATGACGAAAAAATCAACATTTCACCGACAAAACCTAATAATTACTTAACATTATGCTAACTTTCGCGCATCACGGGATTTGATATCAAACCCAAGCCAACCAACATTCATATTCAATTCTTTAGATCCATGAGACCCATTTTATCTTCATTGCTGTTTGTTTCGATGTTTGTAATCTGCCCTCAATTTGTGCAAGCGCAAAATTGGGTATGGGCCCAACGCATCGGCAATACCAAAAGTGATAAGATTATCAGCATCAAAACAGATTCATTGGGATATGTTTTTATTTCCGGATATTTTAGTAACACAACCACCATCGGAACCAACGCAGTACCGCTCAATTATACAGCCAATACCAATAGTAAAGAAGCCTTTATTGCCAAACTCGATAGTACCGGCTTTTGCTACTGGGCAAAAAGCGGGGGTGAATATTTCGATGATCGGGTTTTAGGGATGGACGTAGATGCACTCGGGAATTCTATCATTACCGGAACTTTTTGGCAAACAGGTACTGGTTTTGATATGGGAACAGTCAACGTTACGGGCGCTGCTTTTGGAGGGGGTGATCAATGTTTTGTGGTAAAACTCGATCCCGCCGGCAACACCCTTTGGGGTAATTTTGTATGCAGTAATTCGGGCGATGATCAAGGCAGTGATGTTTGTACAGATAAAGCCGGGAATCATTATGTCGTCGGCTTTATGACGGGTTCGACTTTATATTGTGGCGGAAATCAGGTGACTGCCACCAACCCGAATACAACAGGTTCGCACAAACATGCTTATTGGTTAGCTAAATGCAATGCCAACGGCACTTTTCAGTGGGCCCGGACTTTTGGAAATCTACCGTGGGACCCTGATGCCAGTAAATACATAGAGAGAGATATCGCCGTTTGTGTGGATGATTCAGGTGGGGTTTATATAACTGGTGGTTTTGATGGAACCCGACAATTTGGAACGCAAAATTTCACGACTTATGGCGGCCATGATGTTTTTGTCATCAAATACGATACCGCCGGATTATTTAAATGGGCCACCCAGGCGGGTAGTGATAAAGATGATTGGAGCAATGGAATTTGTTCGGATAAAAAGGATTTTATTTATATCACCGGCGAGCACCGTGATTCACTCATCATGGATACTGTATTGGTAAAAAATTATAATAAGAGGGATGCTTTCGTTTTTAAAATCGATAAAAACACAGGCAAACCAATTTGGGGTAAACGTGCCGGTTCTGATTTAGGCGGTGAAAGAGGTAACGATATTGTAGCTGACTCCATGTGTAATATTTATGTAGCCGGTGATATCAATGATGGTGCTAAGTTTGGCGATAATATCATCCTTCCATCCGGAGCCATGGAACAGGCCTTTGTTGCAAAAATTTCGCCCGAAGGAAAATGGCAATGGGTGGCTACCGGTGGTGGTTTGGATAGCAACGACCGGGGTAATGCCATCGCCATGGGACGAGGCGCTCAGGTTTATACAGCCGGTTTTTTTCGATCACCTTCAACCTACGGAAGCACCAACCTGATTTCAGTAGGTTCCAGCGATGGTTTTTTTGCCCGATTACATGATTCCAGTCGCAATAAAGGCACTGCTTTTGAATTAGAAGCACCGTCTGATACGGTTTTGTGTAAAAATGATACAGTTACCATGGATATCCCAGCCCATGCTTATCTGACATTTTCTCCCCAACAAGGTGTTACCTGGAGCGCAGATGGTAAATACCTGATTTTTAGTCATACCCAGGATAGTATCACCTATACCATTTCCGGATTCTCAGCTGGTGCTTGTCCGGATTATGATACTGTATCGTTTACTATTTTATCTGCTCCCGATCCTGTGGCAGACTTTGTCATTTCACCCCCAACTGTGCCCATTGTTAATCCTATTTTTAATCTGAATAATCAAAGTACGGGTGCTGTACAATTCGATTGGACCTATGAAGGGGTTTCGTTTTCAACAGCCGTAAATGCCATTCAAACTTTTGATACTGCGGGCATCTATTGCTTTACCTTGTGGGCGTTTAATGATGCAGGATGTTTTGATACCACTTCCCATTGCGGAACTATTTATGAATTAGAACGTGTATTCTTACCCAATGCTTTCTCACCCAACGGCGATCAGAAAAACGATTATTTTGGGCCGTTTTTCACCAATGTTGAAACTCAGTTGATTAAAGATTATAAGATGATGATTTATGATCGCTGGGGAAATCGGGTTTTTGAATCGAATCGTCCGGAATTCCTATGGAATGGGCTTCTGCAAAACCAAACTGAAGCGGATATGGGCGTTTATTTCTTTGTGTGCCAATTTACTACTCCCAGAGGTGAAAAAATTGATCAACGTGGTGATGTCACCCTCATTCGATAGAAAGCCTTATATATCCGACGGGTCATATAGGTCTGCTTCGGTCTATTCATTACTTTTGCCCCTTTGTTACTCATATAATTTAAGGGCGCATGAAATTTCAGTTTTTACCATGGATCATCTTTTTACTGTTGATTCAAATCCAATCGCAAGCTCAACATTCTGTAGCCCGTCAGTGGAATGAAATGCAATTGGCTACCATCCGGCAGGATTTTGCACGTCCTCCGGTGCAGGCCCGTAATCTTTTTCACGTATCCATCGCCATGTATGATGCTTGGGCAGCTTATGATCAGGTGGCAAGCACCTATATTTTGGGTAAAACGGTCAATGGTCAGGCAAATCCCTGGACGGGAGAAAAACCTTTGATTGGAAATGATACCGCGGCTAGTCGAAATATGGCCGTGAGTTATGCCGCTTACCGGGTATTAAAACATCGTTATGGTAATTCCGCATTGCCGGGTCCAGCTTTGGCACGATTCGATTCACTCATGAATGTGTTGGGTTATGATATCAATTATACAGATACCAATTATGCCACAGGTACGCCGGCCGATTTGGGCAACTACATTGCGAATCGGGTGATCTTGAATGGTTATTACGACAATGCAAAGGAGGCGCAGAATTATGCCTATCTCGAATATCAAACCCTCAATGATCCTTTAAAAATAGATACACCAGGTAATCCGACCATGTCTTTCCCCAATAGCTGGCAACGATTAGATATTCCGGGTGCTGTTGATCAAAATAACAACCCCATTCCGAGTGTTCAAAAACACCTCGGCCCGGAATGGGGGCGGGTAACACCTTTTGGAATGACCCCGGCTCAAAGTATTGTGTACTTCAAAAACGGAGGCTTGTTTCCGGTATATTTTAATCCCGGGCAACCACCCAGACTCAATTTAACGGGTGTAAATGATTCATTGGATCAAATATTCAAATGGGGACATACCATGGTTTCCATTTGGTCATCTCATTTGGACCCTGCCGATACAACCATGATCGATATTTCGCCGGCTTCAAGAGGGAACGGACAATATTATCCTTCAGGTTTCCAGGATCAAATGAATTATTTCTATAAATACCTGAATGGGGGAGATAGCTCCAAAGGTTATTCCCTGAATCCGGTTACCGGTTTGCCGTATACGCCTGTGATGATGAAAAGAGGCGATTATACCCGCGTCATCACCCAATATTGGGCAGATGGTCCAACTTCAGAAACGCCTCCCGGACATTGGTATGTATTGCTGAATGAAGTGAGCGATCATCCACTTTTCGAAAAACGATATGAAGGCAATGGTTCTGTTTTAGATCCCCTTGAGTGGGATGTGAAAGCTTATTTCGAATTGGGAGGTGCCGTACATGATGCCGCCATTGCAGCCTGGGGGTGTAAGGGTTGGTATGATAGTCCAAGGCCAATTTCTGCTATCAGGTATATGGCCGACCGCGGACAAAGCACTGATGCCGGGCTGCCCAATTATCATCCACAGGGAATACCATTGGTACCGGGTTATATTGAATTAATTCAGCCGGGAGATTCATTGGCCGGGGCATCGAATGAGCATGTCAATAAAATTAAATTATTCACCTGGAAAGGGTTTAGTTATATCCAAAATCCGAATACGGATGTTTCCGGTTGTGGTTGGATTCGTGCAGAAAACTGGGTGCCTTATCAGCGTAAATCTTTTGTAACACCGCCATTTGCCGGTTATGTTTCAGGGCATTCCACATTTTCAAGAAGTGCAGCTGAACTCCTTATACACCTCACCGGAACGCCTTACTTTCCGGGTGGAATGACCGAACATACTATTGGTGCCAACAGTGGATATCTGGTGATCGAAAAGGGCCCTTCCACCAATGTCCCCATGCAATGGGCCACTTATTTGGATGCATCGGATGAATCCAGTTTATCCAGAATTTGGGGAGGCATACATCCACCTTTCGATGATATCAAAGGTCGCCTGATGGGGGTGCAAGCCGGTACCCAGGCACATTTTACGGCCAAGGGGTATTTTATGGGGACACCTTTGCCCGTGGATTTAAGCCATTTTAATGCGTCGGAAAATCAATGCCAGGTGAAGTTGGAATGGATGACCGAACAAGAAAAAAACAGTGCCTCATTTGAAATATGGAAAAGTACAGACGGCCTTAAATATGAACACTGGAAAACAGTAAAAGCAGCCGGAAACAGTGAGTCGCCCCGTCAATATCAATTGGTGGATAAGGATATTGCTAAACAAAATTTTTATCAATTGTACCAAACGGATCTGGATGGTAAAAAGATGAAATTATCGACTGCCGCGGCCAATGCCTTGCGATGTTTTTCGACCGAATCGACCTTGATTCAGGAAGTGTACCCCAATCCAACCCGCGATGTATTTCGTGTACAGATTGAAACCCGTGAATTCCAGCCCGGAACCCGTTTTGAAATTTTTACTTTAGATGGTGCACGTGTATTTGAACGAAACTTAAATTTGATGGAAGGGCTCAATATTGTCGAATATGATTTGCCAAAATTGCAGGTAGGAATCTATTTGCTCAGTATACAAGTGGCTGATGGAACAAAATCTGTTCAGCGATTACAAATTCAATAATCCCGACCGACAATCAATTTTTAACTCACTGCTGCTAGCAGATAAATGGATTAATGACCTTTAAATTGAGCCGGTCGTTTTTCGAGAAATGCCCGAACACCTTCCTGGTAATCGTGGGTTTCTGCGGCCTCAACCTGCACAGCGCCTTCCAGTTTAAGTTGTTGACTCAAATCGTTTTGCCAGGAGGCATTTAATAATCTTTTGGTTAATCCAAGACCTTTCGTTGGCATTTGAGCCAGTTGTTCAGCAAATTTTTGAACGGCCTCTTGAAATTGCTCTGCAGGGAAGCATTTATAAATCATGCCCATTTGTGCAGCATCCTGAGCACCAACTTTTTCACCGGTCATCATGAGGGCTGTAGCTCTTTGCAGGCCAATTAATCGGGGGAGAAAAAAGGTGCCTCCACTATCTGGAATGAGGCCTATTTTGCTGAAGGCCTGAATAAAGGACGCACTTTCGCTGGCCAAAACAATATCGCAGCACAAGGCAATATTGGCTCCTGCTCCTGCAGCAACCCCATTTACCGCTGCAATAACCGGTTTTTCTATCTTGCGAATACGTTCAATGATGGGGTTGTAATGTTCAGCAACAATTTGAGCGAGTTCAATGCCATTATCTTCTATCGCTTCTGCTAAATCTTGTCCGGCACAAAAAGCTTTTCCTTCGCCGCTGATGACCAGACAACGAATTTCAGGATCGTTTTCGGCAGCATCCAGTGCAGCATGGAGTTCAAAGGCCATTTCCCGGCAAAAACTATTGAATTTATCCGGGCGATTGAGGGTGATATAACAGACCTGTTCTTTTGAATGACTGATGATAAAGGGCATAATCAAATTTTGGGTGTAAAATAAGCAAAAAGAACCCTTTTTGTCAAAACTATGAATGCGCTTAGCGGATTGGTGGTATTATGCTTCTGCACCAAAAGTGATATTGAGCAGGCTTTTTAAAAACAACACAATTCCGATGACCACTAAACAAAGCGCGGATATCCGATTGAGATAAATGATATTCCGAGGGGTGAGTCGTTTGCGGATACGCTGAGCCAGTAGTACTTTCAGAAAGTCGAAGCCCAGAATAATACCGAGACAAGTGATAAAAAATACCAGCCGATATGCGGCCGTCATCGTTGAAATGGCGGCTACAGCCGTAATCCAGGTAATAATAACGCCCGGGTTGAAGGTGTTCATCAGGAAACCACTGGCAAAAATTTTAAAATAATCCCGGGAACTTACCTTGGCATCATCGTTTCGGTTGCGGGTTACCTTGATTTTTTTAAAAAAACCATACAAACCAAATATAATCAATAGAACGGCCCCCAGATATCCGATGGTTTTTTCGTGGCTCATCAGGCTAGATAACCAAGCGCTGGCCATATTGGCAAGTAGCACATAAATAGAATCACTTAAAGAAACGCCAATCACAAAACTCATTCCAGCCCTCCAACCATAGGTGATACTGTACTTAATGATTGCAAAAATGGTAGGCCCCACACTGACCGCCATAAACAGGCCAAACCCGCATCCTAAATAAAAGGCTGTGTACACCCTCACAAGATAGGACTTTTCAAGTTTTCGGACAAGTCAAAAAAATGTCATATAAGAATAAAAAAAATGTTAATTGGCTTCGAACCGCTATTTGTATATTAGCGTCTTAATCGAGTGTCCGAATTAAAATTTGGGCTATATTTGAACTTCCTTAATCTAACAATAGCGTTGAATATGAACAAAATTCTCCGATTCCTGACCTTATCCATACTGGGTTTGGTTGCTTTTACCCAAGTGAAGGCTTCGCATCAGGCAGCCGTTGATATCTATTACGAGTATATCAGTCCACTCAAATACAAAGTGCATTTGGTGATTTATCGTGACTGTACTGGTATAGGACAGGGTAGTTCTGAACCCATGACTGCCTATTCTAACTCATGCGGTCAAAGTTTTAACTTTCAAGTAGATACAGCTACTGCAGCGGATCCGAACAATTTCGCCTTCGTGGATGATTTATGTTCGAATGTTCCAAGTACCTGCTTGAATCCGAGTAGTCAATTCAATGGGTACCAATATTGCCATTATGCCCAAATTATTGATTTGCCAATGGCTTGTACCGATTGGGTATTTAACTGGCAAAGTTGTTGCCGCAATACGGGTATCTCCAATATTGCTGCAAACGGGACTTGTTTAAATGCAACGTTGAATAATGTTGCCCGCCCGATCAATAATTCAGCGGTTTTAACTATTCGTCCGATTCCTTACGTTTGTTATAATCAACCCACTTTATACTTGAACGGTCCGATTGATCCGGATTTAGATTCTATTGTTTTTGTCGCTTCCACACCGCAAGATCAAGGTGGTGGAGCTGGTTTGTGCACACCTTATACCTTTTTGGGCGGTGGATATACTACTGCTAATCCGGTAAATGCCCCAACGGGTTATATTGTTGATCCTACTACAGGTACCGCTGCGTTTACTCCAACTATTCAGGGGTTCTTCGTACTGGCCTTTACAGCAACTGAGTATGATAAACAAACCGGTGTTCAGGTAGGTTCGGTGATGCGTGATGTACAGATCAATGTGTTGAACTGTAATGCAGCTCCTCCAACCATTTCTGTCATCAACAATACCCCGATTCAAAATCTTTGCCCAACTGCGATGCAAATCAGTGCAAATCCGGTTGTATTAACCGTTTGTCCGGGCGCACAAATTTGTTTTGATATTCAGGCAACAAGTAACACTGTTTCGAATAATGTGTTGACATATGCCAATAACAACGCATCTTGTCCTGGTTCAACGTATACTTCAACGCCTTTAACCGGAGGTAATCCTGTAAACGGAAACTTTAATTGGGTACCTACAGGTGCTGATATCGGAGATCATACTTTGATCATCACTTTTGCAGATTCAACTTGTACTGTAGGTCAGCCTATCGTATTAAAATCATATCAGGTTGTTTTGATTAAAGTATTACAAGGTGTTGATGCTGGTCCGGATTTAATTACTTGTACCAATGCGGATTCTGTGCAATTAAATGCAACAGGTCCTGTAACGGTTACTCAATGGAACTGGGTTGATATCAGTGGTGGTGCAGCAGTTGGATTATCTGATCCTAACATTAAAGATCCTAAAGCGTTTCCGCCGAGTACAACAACTTATGTATTAAATACAAATGCTCAAACAGCTTGTAAGAATAGTGATACAGTGGTGGTAAATATTGCTCCGGGTATCACTGTTTCTGCCGGTGCCGATCAGATGATTTGTGCCAATGACTCTGTGATTTTAAATGCCAGTGCAACACCTGCTCAGGTGAATCCAATCATCGATTGGTCACCAGGCAATGATTTAAGTGATTCAACTGCCCTCAATCCTTGGTCATCTCCGTTGGTTTCAACAACGTACACTTTAACTTATATCGACGACAATGGATGTCGTTACACAGATGCCACATTCATTGATGTAAATGGTGCTCGTCCGGTTTTGAATGCGCTTTCATCTGACAATAATCTTTGCCCGGGCGTTCCATTCCAATTGTTTGCCAATGCGGCTTCACAACCATGTGGACTATCTGTTTTCCCATGTACCAATCTTCCTACATTGAAGCAAGTTGGTACCGGTAACGTTCAGCAAAACCAATACTCACCTTATTATACAAACTGGAATGGGGATGGTTTCAAAACACAAATGTTGTTTACGGCCGATGAATTGCAGCAGGCTGGAATCAAAGCAGGTAATATGACCGGGATTCAATGGAATGTGATTGCCAAAGGAAGTGATACCATGCGTAATGTAAAAATTAGCATGGGTTGCACAAGCGCTTCTGCATTAGATCCTCTTACCGGATTTATCGGTGGATTGTCTCAAGTGTTTTATGTGAATAAATACTACTCTGTAATGGGTTGGAATAATCACAACTTCCAAGATAATTATTTCTGGGATGGAGTGTCTAACCTGGTAGTTCAAATTTGTTATGATTATAATGGATTTAATTCCAATAATGACGTGATTCAATCTTCAAATACTTTGGGTGTTCAAACGATGTTCCAAAACGCCTATATGGCTGGTTGTAATATCACAGCCACTTCACCGTTGATTGCCGCTTTGCGTCCGAACACAAAATTCAATGTTTGCGAAACCGGTTCATTCAATTATTCTTGGACTCCGGGTGCAACATTGGATAACCCAAGTGCACAAGATCCTTTCTCCAGCGGTATTTATACCAATACAGATTTTACAATCACTGTAGTTTCTCCTTCGAATCCAAATTGTGCTGCTACGGATGTCGTTTCAGTGTTGGTGGATAATTCAAACTCCATTGATGCAACAGTTGCTCCAACGATCTTATGTGAACCAGGTTTGGTGACTTTAACCGGTACACCTGCAGGAACACCGCCTAAATATCAATGTGGAGATGAAAATGTAGCATGTGCTGCTCCATTTAATAGCTATTTCCTGGGTAACGGGGTTGCTTCAAGTACAGCAATTACACCTTTCTGGGGAGTTTATGCTGGAGCTCGTTCACAAATGATTTTTACAGCAGCTGAGTTGAATGCCCTCGGTTTAACCAAAGGACGTATCGATTCGATCGCTTTAGATGTAACGACCAAGACGAGTTCTGCTGGATTCGTGATGAATGTAAAAATGGGTTGTACTGCTTTGGATCAATTAAGCAGTTATATTCCTTCTTCTCAATTGAAAGAGGTTTACAATAATCCTAATTACAATACGACCATTGGTTGGAACTCCTTCCATTTAAATAATCCATTTATATGGGATGGTACTTCAAACATTGTTGTTGAAATGTGTTTCTTCCAGGGACAATTTAATACCAATGGTAGTGGAGATGCCGTATCTTATACTTTACAAGCTGTTCCTCAGTTCTATTGTATGGGATCTAATTATGGGGGTTGTGAACTTCCTTCTGCGCAGTCTCCAAGTGCTCCAATTATTTCTGTAGCACGCCCGAACATGCGATTCAGCATTTGTGATATTCCTGCTAAAGTTTGGGAGTATACCTGGTGGCCTGGAACTTTTGTATATGACAGTACTGCCGGTGTAACCACAGCTTATGTGCCAAATACAACAACTTTTAATGTTTCTACAATTGGTGGTAATCGTTGTTTGGTACAAGATTCTGTAACGATTACTATTTCTATTCATGATGTAAAAGCTGCACCATTGGATACCACCATTTGTGAAGGCGATTCTTATCAGGCTTTTGCTTTCGGTTCAGGAAATGCACCTAGTGCGAATTATACCTGGTATGATGTGAATTGGGGAAGTGTTGGTTTAAGTTGTGTAAACTGTACCGATCCAACTATTACACCGCCATCTACAGCCTATAATACTTACCATGTCGTTCGTCAGGATGCTTACGGATGTTTAGATTCTGCAACGATTCGTGTTACTGTATTGCCTCGTCCTACCGTTTCAATTTTAAATGGCGATTCAATCAAAATCAAATACTTACAAGAAGTCAATTTGATAGCAACCGGTGGTTATATCTACAACTGGACGCCTGTATGGGGTACAAGCAATCCGAATGTACCGAATATGATTGTGTCTCCGGCAGAACCAACGATGTACTATGTGTACTCGCTGAATGAGGCTGGTTGTCGTGCAGTAGATAGCATTTATATTGATGTTGACTACCAAGACAATATTTTTGTACCGAATGCATTCTCTCCTAATGGAGATGGTAATAATGATGTATTCAAAATTGCGAATCTCACATTCCAGAATGTACAGGAATTCAAAGTGTTGAATCGTTGGGGTCAGGAAATCTTCTCTGCAAACGATAACAGAGGTTGGAACGGTACCTACAAAGGAAAACCACAAGACCCTGCAACATTCTTCTACCTCATTCGTGTAGCTTATCCAGATGGAACTACCCGAACTTTAAAAGGAGATGTCATCCTGGTTCGATAAGAAAATTGTTTTATAAAGGGGGGGCGGGGCCGGGGGGCGGGGCCGGGGGGACCGGCAGAGGGGGGGGGGGGGGCCCCCGGGGGGGCGCGCAGGGCCGGGGGGGGGGGGCGCGACCAGGGGGGGGGGGGGGCAGCCGGGCAGGGGGGGGGCGGGGGGGGGGGGGGGGGGCGGGGGGGGGCGGCCTTGTTTCCCCCTTTTTTTTTTGGGGAAGGGGGGGGGAAGGCCGCCCCGGGGCGGCGGGGGGGGGGGGGGGCGAGGGGCAAAAAACTACAACAAAATTTGTTACAGTTGTAGAAGTAAGAGATTGCCACTGCGCTGATGAGACGAGAAATTTGTTCCTTTGTGACGAGAGTGACTATTTCCAAGAATTTTCAGTTGCCGTTAGGGCAATGGCGGTTACAACCACACTATCGTACGGATAGTCCTTGGTATTTGGAAACCAGTTGATTTTCTTATCTTTGGAGGCAACTGAAAATTTGGAAGAGTTCCTATTTTCAGTCTTTTTTTTTTTGAAATTTTTTTGGGATTTTGGGCCCGATAATTTCTTCATTTTTCAAAAGGTTTTGCAAGGCTCACGAATCAGTTTGTACCCTTTGATAGTACATTTGCCTTTGTTAATTGTATAGCATGATTGAAATCGGAATTATTGGTTGCGGCACAATGGGAGCCGGCATCGCACAAATCGCAGCGCAAAACGGACATCCTGTAATCGTCGTTGATCTTGAAGCAGCGGCATTGGAAAAAGCCCGAACCCAATTATCCATCTCCATGCAAAAGCTGGTCGATAAACATAAGTTGAGTGCAGAGGACGCTGCCCAAATTCAGGCACGTATCCATTGGACCACCAACTATGAAGATCTAACCAACGCTTCTCTGGTCATTGAAGCCATTGTTGAAAATCTGGAGGTTAAAAAAAAGGTATTTGTTCAATTGGAAAAGGTATGTTCAACGGACTGTGTGCTGGCAAGTAATACATCGTCCTTAAGCATTACCTCCATCGCCGCAGCTTGCTTGCATCCCGATCGTGTAATCGGAATTCACTTTTTTAATCCGGCTCCTTTAATGGAATTGGTTGAAATTATCCCCGCTTTGCAAACCGCTCCATCCTATACCGCATCAGCCAGGAAACTCATCGATCAATGGAAAAAGAAAACAGTATTGGTGAAAGATACGCCTGGTTTTATCGTTAATCGAGTTGCCCGTCCATATTACAGCGAGGCTTTGCGCATTCACGAAGAAGGTGTACCCATTCAGGATATTGATTTTGCCATGAAGGAGTATGGAGGATTTCGGATGGGACCTTTTGAATTGATGGATTTAATTGGACATGATGTGAATTATACCGTAACTGAGACCGTCTGGAAATCTTTCTATTTTGATCCACGTTATACACCCTCATTTGTACAAAAACGTCTGGTGGAAGCTTCTTGGCTAGGTCGTAAAAGCAATAAGGGTTTTTATATCTATCCTCAGGAGGCTAACTCATTGGTCATTTCCTCTTCAGCGGAAGTCCTAAAAAGCATTTGTGATCGTATCGTAATCATGTTGATCAATGAGGCCGCACACGCTTTGTTTATGGGAACTGCTTCTAAAGAAGATCTCGATCTCGCGATGACTAAAGGGGTTAATTATCCGAAAGGACTGTTACAATGGGCCGATGAAAAAGGAATTCAAGTTTGTGTGAATGCTTTAGATGCACTCTACGCCATTTATCATGAAGACCGTTATCGTTGTTCACCTTTGTTGCGGCAAATGGCCCAAAACAATCAAAATTTTTACTAAAAAATGTTTTACGCATACAGAGGTGTCATACCTGTCGTTCATGAATCGGCCTATGTACATCCGCAAGCCAATGTCACAGGTGATGTCATCATCGGAAAGGATGTTTACATCGGGCCTGGCGCTGCTATTCGGGGCGACTTCGGAAAAATCATCATCGAAGATGGATGTAATGTGCAGGAGAATTGCACCATCCATATGTTTCCCGGCGTAACGGTTCTGTTAAAACAAAATGCTCACATAGGACATGGCGCTATCATTCATGGTGCAGAAATTGGTAGAAATTGTCTAATAGGAATGAACGCCGTAATTATGGATGATGTGGTGATTGGCGACGAATGTATAGTAGGGGCTTTGAGTTTTATCAAGGCCAAGGAAAAATTCGAACGACGATCATTGATTGCAGGTAACCCGGCTAAAGTATTGAAGGAAGTCAGCGATGAAATGATTCATTGGAAAACCGAAGGCACGGGCATTTATCAGCAACTAGCCCGTGATGCCCATGAGCAGCTCCAAGCTTGCGAACCACTCAGAGATCCAAGCCTGCAAAAACAACATCCCGATTTACATTCTTATCAAATCTGGAAAGAACCCCAAAAATAATATGATGGATAAGCTCCGCTTTTTAGAAATTGAATTCCCAGAATTACTGGCATCCATTCCCCTTGATACAGCCCCTTTATTCGGGAAAATGAATGTGTTGCAAATGATCGAACATATGGCTTATGCTTTTCAGCAGGCCAGTGGTTTGGTGGTTCATCCTGCTCTTCATGACGCCGAAACGACACAAAAAATGTATCGTTTTATGATGTCCGATAAACCTTTTCGCGATAATACGCCCAATCCTTATTTGCCCGATGAGCCCTTACCGGCAAGTTATTCAGCCCAGCCTCAGGCCATTGAAGCATTGAAGCAAGCCATTCAGGTATTTAAAGAAACTTTTACGGACCAACCTGAAAAACGATTGCTGAATCCTTTTTTCGGGGAACTGAATTTCGAAGAATGGACGCATTTACTTTTTAAGCACAGTTGGCATCATCTCCGGCAATTCGGAATCAATCAAAATAACGATTAATGCATCCTGTACTGCGAACCACGCTAGCTGTTATCATAGGCATGCTCATTGCCTTGATGTCGATGTATCTCGCCGATCGGGTAAATGCCTATTATTTCCCGGCACAACAAATGAGTCGAAGTCATGCGCAAATTGCACTGGATATTCAAAGTTTGCCGCTTCAGGCTTTTTGGCTCATCATTGGGGGATTTTTTTTATGCGGTTTCTTTGGTGCTTACACCTCTGCGCGTATTGCCCCGATGCAATTAAAAGCAGTAGCAGCAGGAAGTATTGGCTTTTTTCTGATTCTAATAGGCATTGTATTTTTTCTGCCATTCGGTTTGCCCATTTGGTTTACCATCACTTCGATGATTGTTTTTGTGTTGAGCGCGTATCTGGCCTACTTAGCAGCCACTTATGGTTTAGATACGAAAACAAAAAGTGAATCAGTATAGCCAAAGCCACAATACCATAAAGTGGATTGAGTGTTGCACCCAAGCCTGAGTGTATCAGCAAGGGTACGGCGCATGGCAGGCAAGAGGCCAACAAGAGAGCGAGGTATTGTCGTTGCTTTCGAACATATACAAGTGCAATAGCCGGAAAGAATAAAAATCCGGCATTTGAAAAAGGCAGGCAATCATGCAAAATTCGAAAGATTCGTTTTTGTAAAATGTTGAAATACCAACTCGGATCTTGTTGAATGTCGTTGAAAACTTTTTCTTTCATGACTTTTTCATAGGCCTCAATTTCATCAAATTTGATATAATACATATGGGCACTGTCATACCAAGCCTGAAAGTGTAATGAATCAGGATGATAAGGATAGGATATTTGATATCGATCGCGCAATATCGGAATGGCATATTGATAAGCCACTTGATCTTTCCAGGCATAATCATATTTGCGGTCGAAATCGCCCAGGCCACAAAAAACAGGATGCCAGAATTGATGCCCCTTTATTCGTTTGCCGGTATAAACATGTCCTTTTTTTTGCGCGACCAGAATTTTTGTCTGATCAAATTTGTTTTGAAAATAGGATTGAACGCCTTGGCGTGTCGCGACCGTAAAGAGTATGAGCAAGCCACAATACAGAATACGATTTTTAATATTTTGCTCATGTCCAAGTAGAATCATGACACAACAGGCCATCAGAAGAATGATATTTTCGTTGCGCATTTCAGCAGCAACACCGATGATAAAGGCAAGGATCAGGAGAAGTAAAAAACTCATCATCCAGTTCTTTTTTCTGACTGCACACCAGGGTAATATTTGCCCAATCACCAACATAAAAACAGAACCCTGCAGGCCAAACAAATTCTGGCGACTAAAAACTTCGTAATGGAAAAATGGTAGACAAAGCACTATGCACGGCATAAGGAAAGCAAGTCTGGTATGACCCATTCGAAATAACCCATGAAACAAACTCAAAAGTCCCAAACAAAACACCAGCGCATTAAATGTTTTGACCGATGGATTTTTTGGACTTCCACGTAGCCAGGCATCGGGCATAAAGCCCAGATTCGCGCATGCTCACCCAAGCGTGACCAATGTCCGCTCACCATCACCAAATCACGACCATTGGCCTCAATTTCATGGTTGGCAGACAATTTGCTGTAAGCGACCTCGGTTCGCATAGTGCTTAAAGGAAAGTGGCCGGTATAATAATAAAAATAGACAAATGAACGGGCGTATTGGTAATCCAGTCCACTGGCATCCTGCCGCGATTGTGGCTGAGGACAAAAATCTTTTTTATCGCTATAGAAATACAAGGCCGCAACCACAAGCATGATCGATAGTAGTCCCGCGTAATACCATTTTTTTGAAGAATCAAATGAGGCTTGCATATTTCAATTTCGGAACTATAAATATTTTCGAATCGCTTTAAACCAAATCTGATAGGCAGCTGCATTTAAGTGAATACCATCCGAAAGGGTATATTCATTTTTACGCCGGTCGTTCTCTGAAATGACCTCATTGATATCGATACTGGGTATGTTCATTTCTTGGCAAAGCAATTGTGCAGTTTTGTTCCATGCACGAATTTCGGGATTCAATAAATCTGCACCTTCGTGTTGCACGCCGCAATAAAAACTATGGGTATAAACCACTTTAATTTGTTGATCACGAAGCATGGAAAAAATTTTCCGAAGCCGCCTAGCCATTGTATCCATTGGTACGCGATAAATCAGGTCATTGATGCCGGCTTCCAAAAAACAAATACGCGGCTTGCACGCCAATACCTGAGGTAATCGAAATTCAATACCCGATAATTGGTCTGAGCCAATACCCCGGTTTAAAATCTTTAATTCAGGGAAAGCCTCCTGCCATTGAACCCGTTGGGTAAATGAAGTGCCTAACATCAACACATCACAAGTATGTGCTCCATAAGTTTCAAACAAAGCAAATTGTTCTTCAAAGTGTGGATTGGCCCTGAAGTCCTGTCCGCTTTGTGCCATTAATTGTTGTTCATAGGCATTACTGCGTATAGCTCGTGCTCTGCGAATATTGAGATGCACGCTGAGTAGCAGCCCACATAAAAAGCAAATCAGCAACATCAAAACAGCCATGCTGCGGCGGGCGGTCCAAAAGCTTCGTTGCCAGGGTTTTATTACAAACGCCATTACTGAGCCTGGAGTTTATATTTCCCTTTGCTCTTTCGAATGCGCACGGCGCATACTTTGTACTCCGGACATAAGGCATCCGTATCAGTGACACTGCTCGTTAAAACATTCATATTCACTTCCGGAAAATGGAAAGTCGATGACAAGATGCCGGGGTTTACCTCCAGACTGATACGTGCTTTTACATCAATCTTTCCGCGTGCACTTTCCACACAAACCATATCACCCTCTGCAATGCCATGTTTGTCGGCATCTTCCGGATGGATGAGTAATGAATCCGTTTGCAAAATTTCGGCATTACCGGTACGGCGTGTTTGTGCCCCACAATTGTAATGCTCCAGTTCACGATTGGTTGTCAGGATATACGGGAAATCTTTTTTGTAGGTGCTTAGTTCCTGACTTTCGGTCCAGGTGGCTTTTTTAAATTGGCCCTTTCCAATTTTAAAGGATTCAGTATGTAAAATTTTTGTATCGCTGCCATCCGGAAGTACGGGCCATTGTTTGCCATTATCGCCCAGCTCGTCCCATTTTACACCGGCAAAGAAAGGAACAATTTGTGCAATTTCTTCGAGCAGTGTTTTGGGGTCGTAATCAGCCTGAGGATAACCCATACGATTCATGATGTCAATCATGATCTGCCCATCTTGTTTACAGCCTTTCAGGGGTTCCACCACTTTATTTACACGTTGTATTCTACGTTCGCCATTGGTAAAAGTGCCACTCTTTTCTAAAAATGAAGTGGCCGGTAAAACCACATGGGCCATTTTAGCCGTCTCGGTCATAAAGAGTTCCTGCACCACCAGTAAATCCAATTGTTCCATGGCGGCTTTCACCTTCAGGGTATTGGGGTCGGTTTGCACATTATCTTCTCCCATCAGCCACAGGGCTTTAAATTTTCCTTCTAAGGCTGCATCGTACATCTGCGGAATTTTAAGCCCGATATAATCCGGAAGTTTAGCATGGTAAAATGTTTCATAGCGTTGATGCATCTCCGGATTGGTGACGTCCAGATAACCGGCACCCTGATGAGGTTGACAGCCCATATCGGCTGCACCTTGTACATTGTTTTGTCCCCGTAGCGGATTCACCCCAACTCCGGGTCTTCCAATATTTCCGGTAATCATGGCGAGGTCGGCAATAAGCATCACCGTATAGGTTCCCTGTGTATGTTCAGTTACGCCCAGTCCATGAAAACTCATGGCATTGGGTGCCTGGGCATAGGCTATGGCTGCCTCGCGCACAGCCTCTTTACGAACGCCGCTTTCTTCGCTGAGGTAATCCATATCCATGGCCAGCACATGGGCTTTAAAATCATCATAACCTTCAGTTCGATTTGAAATAAATTCATGATTTTCCAAACCTTCGGTCATGATATAATACAACATCATATTGAGCACAGCCACGTTTGTTCCCGGTTTTAATTGCAGGTGATGCGTGGCGTATTTGGCCATTTCAGTTTTACGCGGATCAATCACTATGGTAGTTTTACCCTTCATCGCAAACTGTTTCATTTTAGCACCTGTTACCGGGTGTCCGTCTGTGGGGTTGGCTCCAATCACCAAAATGGCGTCGGTAAATTTGAGGTCTTTGATGGAGTTGGTTGCGGCTCCTGTTCCGAAAGTTCTTTGCATACCCAATGCAGTAGGAGAATGACACACCCGTGCGCAACTATCAATATTATTGGTTCCTATCACGGCGCGAATAAATTTCTGCATCAGATAATTTTCCTCATTCGTACATCGGGCCGATGAAATACCCCCAATCGCATCTGCACCATATTCGGCTTTAATGGAATTGAGTTTGTTGGCAATATAGTCGTAAGCTTCATCCCATGTAGCTTCTTCAAATACGCCACTGCGTTTAATGAGGGGAGTACGTAAACGTTCCTGATGATCGTAAAACTTAAAGGCATAACGTCCTTTGAGGCAGGTATGGCCGCCATTTACCTCGGCATTATAAGGGGCCTGAATGCTCTTAATTTCGCCATCCACGGTTGACACCTCCAGGTTACAACCAACGCCGCAATAAGTACAAACCGTGCGTGTTTTTTGTTGAACGGCTATGCTCTTACTTTCAAATACATCACTGATGGCACTGGTCGGACAAGCCTGGGCGCAGGCACCACAACTCACACAATCGCTTTCAAAAAAACTTTGATCACTGCCTTTAATGATATGGCTGTCAAAACCGCGTCCGGCCATGCTCAATACAAATTGTCCCTGCACTTCATCACAGGCCCTTACGCAGCGAAAACAATTGATACACTTACTCAAGTCCGAGGTCATGTATGGATGGCTTAAATCTTTTTTACGGTTGAGGTGATTTTTTCCTTCCGGATATCGAACATCACGCACACCTACTTGGGCGGCTACACTTTGTAATTCGCAGTTGTTATTGACTTCGCAGGTGAGGCAATCGAGCGGATGATCGGTGAGCACCAACTCAATAATATTTTTTCGTAGTTTTTGAATCCGTTTACTGTTCGGGTAAATATAGGAGCCTTCAGTAACCGGGGTATGGCAGGAAGCCATGGCTTTTGAATTTCCATTTTGCACGAGTGCCACATCCACACTACAAACCCGGCAACTTCCAAAAGGATCCAGATTGGGCGCATCGCACAGCGTGGGTACGAGATTTTCGCCCAGGCTGCGTCGCACAAAACTCAGAATGGTTTCACCGGGAATCAGAGTAAAAGGCACGTCGTTGATATAAGCCGTTTTGGTTTGGCTTTGCACAGTCGATTGAATTCCTTTAAGCGGTTTGGAGGTTTCGAACATACGGCACAGTTTAAGACTTTAAAAATAATGTATTTGTATGAAAGCAGCGCTATCATCGGCTGGCTTGTTCGGTGTCGGGGGCCTGCCGCCATGAGTAGCTTGCATTGGGGCAATTGTGCATCACTGGGCTGCAACTGGCTGTTCGGGCTTACACCGCCCTCCTTCGTCGGGCGGGGTAGCTTGCTGCCATCCCTGGCCCTTTAACAGAGTGAGATGAGAGGGTGAGGGAGAGTGAGATAGAGAAATGGATGGTTTCAGTTCTGCGAAGCATATTTGCTTCGTAGGTTTATTTTGTTGCGTTTCGCAACTGGCTATGCCCTTGTTGGTGTTCTTCACCAACAAGATGTGATACACTTCTGGTTTTTGATGACAGAAGAGAAGAATTGTACTTTAATTAATTGCAACAGAAAGCTGTGACTATCCCTTAATCCTCAAAATCTGTGATTCAGACAATAAGCAAGAGCTCAATTCCAAATTGGTAAAATGGTTTATAGAGACTCAAACCTTGAGGTTAGTATTTTACTTTACTTTATCTCTTCTTGAATGAGATATAAATTCGGATATGATTGATAAGCCTCCGGAAGTACATATTCCCCGTGCGCTCTAAACGCAGCAATACGAACACCTTCTTGTATCATACGGGGGAGTTCATTTGTGTCAATCCACCAATGGTAGGCATTAATATCTGGGTTAAAGAACATAAGCTCAACATCCTCAAACGAAGTAACATTTACAACAGTGCGATAGCCTTCGGGCAATAATGATTTCAAATTTTTATACACCTGTGTATTGTGAATTTTTCTTGCCCGATCAGTATCCTGCTTTCTATTTTGATAAGAGATCCAAGGTTTCCAAGTATCCAATAACACGATTAGAATGAAAAGAACTTTTAATAGAGGGTTAGGTATTTGTTTCATGATCAAATGCATTCCCAATGCCAAAAAAACTAATGCGATAGGAACTACAATAAAAACATAAGATGGCATTTTTGTTTGAGCTACAAAAGAAAAAAACAAGAAGACGCTTGCCAGCATTAGTAGCAAGACATTTCGAATAAGCCTATCTTCTTTACGGAAAATAGAGAGTATCACACCGATGGCTAAAATGAGACTACCAAGTTTGCCAAAGTAGTCAGGAAATAGTTTTAAATAAAAATACCATTTCCCGGCATGACCCTCCAAAACTTCCCAAACATGCCTTGCATTGTAACGGTATTCATAAAGCGCCAGCGAATGAAAACGATTTAGAATATAAAGTTGCCAGGGTAAGAAAATTACAACAGCCGTGACTAGTCCGAATAAAAGAACACGCCACTTTAAACCTGATCTCGACCAAATGGTAATCAGTACCCAAGGTAGGAAAACCAACATCCCAACCAGCCACTTAGTGAGTACTGCACATCCAGATAAGAGGCCGGCCAGGATAGCGAAGGACAGTTTGCCAGAGTTAAGATATTCGAGATATGCCCATACACTACCAACAATATAAAAAGTGAAGGAAACATCATTATGATCCATACCTTGAGCGCCAGCCACAAGTTCAAGTTGGTACTGATTCAATGCCATCAACGACGCAGCCAAAAGGCCAACGACATTTTGTCGACTATACAATAAGGCAATGCGGTAAACCAACAGGCTGAGTAAAGAGGCTAAAAATACTGATGGTAGACGAAGTGTAAATACCGAAACGCCAAAGAGCTTCATGGAAAGGGCCGACTGCCATAAGAACAAGGGTTGTTTGTGTAACCATACTGGAATTGCAGCACCAACTGTTGGCTTCATAGGGTACCTGTGGATATCTTCGTAAATAAGGAACCCAAGGAGATTCCATTAAATTTCTAGACACCAACGCATGGAATCTTTCATCCCAATTGTGGAGGAATGGGTCCCAACTAGCGTAAAGACATCTTATTATAAATGAAACTAAAAGTATAACTATTAACCAAAAATAATTTGCTTGGCTTCCCTGTCTTTTGAAATTAAGTCCAATTTTCAATTCTTCAATATTTTTTCGTATTGTTTTAGTGTCGTTCCGAAGCACAAGATAAGAATAGCCATTTACAAAGTCAGAAATATCTACTTCCAAATTATTGTTTGAAAAATACGCCCTTGTTGGTGTTCTTCATCAAAGAGATGTTTAAAGTCTCGAAGCATATTTGCTTAGGTTTATTTGTTGCGTTTCGCAACAGGTCCTTGGGCCTTGTTGGGTTCTTCACCAACAAGATGTTCACTCATGGTTTTGACAGAAGAGAAGAATTGTACTTTAATTTATTGCTATAAAAAGCTGTGACTATCCCTTAATCCTCATCATCTGTGATTCAGACAATTAGCAACATCACAATTCCAAATTCCTAGCATACCGAAGCTAAGAGGCTTCGAGAACGAACTTAAGCAGGGGCCAAAATGGAAATGCCTGTCATCTAAAATTTTTTTAAAGACCTATAGGGGGAAACCACCGTTGGGGTGTCATAGAGCTATAACAGCAAAAAATATGAAACAAACATTCTTTCTTTTGAGCACAGCAGTGGTGCTATTGTTTACCCAAACAGCTTGTCGAAAGGTAGTAGGCCGCGGCCCACTCACCAGTGAAACCCGCTCTATTTCAGGGATTCAAAATATTGACCTACAAATGGATGCCAAAGTGGAAGTCACCCAAGACAGCACCTATTTTCTGGAAGTGGTGGCACAAGCCAATATAATGGATGAAATTCTCACTCAACAAAACGGAGCAACCTTAAGCATCAAACATCGCAATAATTTATGGATCAAAGCCGATGATATAACCATTCGGGTGCATTTGCCAAACGTCAATGCCCTGGAGGTATCGGGTTCAGGCAGCATACAAGCCATGAGCCCCTTACAAAGCAATCAAATAGAAATGGATATTAGTGGGAGTGGAGAGATTAACTTGCCCACCCTGAATGCCCAGAATTTAGATGCAGATATTAGTGGTTCAGGTAAAATCACTATTTCGTCAGGAACCTGCCCCAATGTGAATACAACCATTAGCGGTAGCGGGGCAATTCGAATCAGTGGAATGCAGAGCAACCAGGTGCGAACAAGTACTTCAGGTTCGGGTTTAACAAGGGTATGGGCAACACAAACATTGTTTGCCGATATATCGGGCAGCGGGGATGTTTTATACCGGGGCAACCCACTCATTGAAACCCATATTAGTGGATCGGGTAAAGTGAAACCGGAGTAAGACTCAAACAGAGGATTCTCTGAATTTAGAAGCAGGCAAGGAGCCATTGAAACGAAGGGTTTGTTGGATGGGGAAAATGGGAGGCTTCGTTATAGCAGGTGGCCGCGCCCGTGATAGAGGCGGTACCCCGCCCCTTATGCAGCAGATAATTTTATACTGCAAGAGAAATAGGGGCGGCGTATGAGCCGATAGCACGAAAACGCGCCCAAAGGATTATAAACCCAAATTTTACCCTTAGGTACAGCCAACGGCTAAAACAAATAAGGAAATCAAATACTTCGACTCATTGGCTTCAGTATGATTTTCTATTTCGGGGTTACCGGGCAAAGCCCTTTTCAAGCTTTGTTTGCTTTAGTTTCCTGCCTAGCTACTACAGATTGACGGATAAACAGAAGAAAGAATCTATTATTAAAACCAGGCTAAAGTTATCTTTGAGCAGTGCAGGCAGACGAGAGGCAAACCATAACACTTTTGTTGCAGGGTGATGAAGCAACTTATGAAAGGGTGTACAAACAGTACTTCCAAAGTTTGTATGCCTATGCCTATTCGATCATTGAAGATGATATGCAGGCCGAGGAAATAGTGCAGCAGTTGTTTTTAAAAATTTGGGAGAAAAAAGAAAATATTCATATCGAAACATCCTTACAGGCATACCTCTATAAATCGGTTTATTTTCAGTCGCTGAATTATATCAAACACTTAAAAGTGCGTAATGAACATCAAAAACATACCGTGTTTCAAATGAAACAATCGCCAGCCGAACAGGCAGGGCAGCAACTGGATTTAAAATTGCTGGAATCGCGATTTCGGAAAGCGTTGAGCGATTTGCCTGAACAATGCAGAACGGTGTTTCAACTGAGCCGCTTTGAAGAATTAAAATATCGGGAAATTGCCGGTCGCCTAGGCATTTCAGAAAAAACGGTGGAGCACCACATGGGTAAAGCCTTGCGGGTTTTACGAACTAAACTCGCCGAATTTTTGGTGTCGATATTGTTGCTTTTGTCACAATTTAAAGAGCTATTCCGATGAGTGAAGAAATGATTGTAAAATACTTGCTGAACGAATGTGATGCTGCCAGTAGGGCAGAGGTGGAGCATTGGATACAATCGTCGCCTGAGCATGCCGCTGTGTATGATGAATACAAAAAAGTATGGGAACAGAGTAAGGTTTTACAACATATTCCACCAAAGGATACGGAAGCTTCCTGGCAAAAGTTGAAATCAAAAATGCAGCCTGCGCCTTCCTTATGGGTAAGCATGGTACGCAAATATTCATGGGTGGCTGCTTTATGGGTGATGGCGATGATTGGAGTGTGGATTTGGATGCGCCCATCGAAAATGCAAGAGCCTGGGGTGGTTAAGACCATGCCCAAAAAAGATACGAGCGCTGTACAACACATCGTAAAAAATACCGTTCGCGGAAAAACAGATACCCTGGCCGATCGCAGTGTGGTAACCCTCAATCAGTATGCCGAATTAAGATACCCTGAAAAATTTGCGGAGGCCGAGCGCAGAGTAGCGCTGAAAGGAGAAGCTTTTTTTAATATTACGCCCGATCGGACAAAACCATTTTTTGTGGATGCCGGAAATGATGTGGAAATACGGGTTGTTGGAACTTCTTTTAACGTAAAAGCCATGGAGGGATATACTGAAGTGATTGTGGAAACAGGCATCGTAGAAGTGAAAAAATTTCGTCGGGTGGTATTGTTACATCCAGGTGAAAAGGCACGCATCGATCGGGATGATTCGAGCATCGTGGTTCAAAAACATCGGGATAAACTTTACAGGTATTATCGCGACAAACATTTTGAGTGTGACAATACGCCGCTGTGGAAAGTGGTGGAGGTACTGAATGAGGCCTATGGCGATAGTGTACGAATTGATAACAAGGCTTTACGCACCCTTACCATTACAACCCGATTTGATGAGCAGGAGCTCGAAAATATTTTAGACATCATTGCAGAAACTTTTGAAATAAAAGTGGAGAAGGAAGGAGGGATTTATCATTTAAAATAAAAAGCATGACTTTAAAAAAAGCCATAAGAACGATTGTTGGGATGATGATAGGGCTGAGCCTGTGCATGGGCCTGCAAGCCCAAAGTTTACTCAAGAATACCGTAAGCATTCAGGCTGTAAAACAACCCTTGGGTGATGTGCTTACCATCATCAGCAATGCAAGCAATGTTACGTTTTCGTATAATACCAAAGTCATTAACCGTGATAGTTTGGTGACTGTACATGCAGTGAATAAACCCTTATCGGAAGTGTTGCGGATGATATTTAATGCGTCGTATGAATTTAAGGAAAGCGGATCCTATATCATTATTCGTCGAAGGCCGGTGAGTACTTCTACGGTGCGAACACAATCGGGTACAGTGCAGGATTTTTACTGGATTCAGGGGCGGGTAGTGGATGAAGAAAATGGGGAGCCTTTGTCGGATGTGACGGTGTATGAAAAAAAACAATTGATATCGGCCCTTACAGATCAGAAGGGTCGTTTTGCAATGAAGCTAAAAAGTAAATATCCGGTAGCGGCATTGTCGGTGAGTAAAAGTGGATATGCGGATACTTCGCTCGACTTAAAAGCCAAACAACATCAAGAGGTGAGTATTGCTTTGCAGAAAGAATATGTACCGGCGCTTGCAGTGGTGGCAGATACGGGCATGACCACTCCATCATCAGAGCCCATTTTGGTGCAGGAAGAACAACCTGCAGAGGATGTGGAACGCAAGTGGATCACCAATATTTTTGTTTCGACCAAGCAAAAAATCCAAAGTCTGAACCTCAAAAAATTCTATACCACCAAAGTGTATCAGATTTCTTTATTGCCATCTATCGGAACACATGGTCGAATGAATGCACAGGTAACCAATCAGGTATCGATTAATTTATTGGGTGGTTATAGTGGTGGCACAGACGGTTTTGAGGTAGGTACCTTGTTTAATATGACCAAACGCCATGTGCGTGGAGTACAAGTAGCCGGGCTGTTTAATTTAGTGGGCGGAAAAGTGAAGGGCACTCAGGTAAGTTGTTTATACAATGAAAGTGGAGATACGGTAAGAGGTGTGCAGGTTTCGGGCCTGGTGAATGTGGCTAAAAAAGTGGTGAAGGGCATGCAGATTGCCTCATTGGTGAATGTAGCTGCTTCGGTACAGGGCGTGCAAATTGGTTTAATCAATATTACAGGTAGCCGCGAAGGAAGTAGCATTGGTTTAATCAATATCAGCAAAGGACGTAAAACGCGTGTGGGCTTTGTTTTACGCTTACCGAGGAAGGAAAAGGTATAAGCCTTCACTTTCCCGGCATCTCATAGCGAATTGTATGTATTGGTGGAAAACTATCGTAAAGAAAACGCTATCGGCCTTGCTGATTAAGAGGGCATTCCAATCGACATTACACTTGTTGGTATGGTGGTATTTGAGGAAACCCCATGTTTTGCATAGCAGAGCGAGTCGGCCATGGGTGTTGTCGGGAAATTGTGCGAAGGATTGAAACCCAATAGTAAGAAGCAGTAAGAGAATTTTGACTTTTTTCATGGTGATTGTTTTTAAGGTGAATAAAACAAAGGCCAGCACACGATGGGCTGACCTTTGAGAAAGCTTGCTAACGATGAAGAAGTTAACACATAACGGGCGCCCGTTAAAACGGATTATTGTTTGATGAGTTTTTGAGTGACGCTGCGGTTGTCGAAATATATTTTGAGATAATAAGTGCCTGTAGAAAGTGACTGAATATCGACGGTCGTGGTATTAAAGCCTGAATCGTTCACAGATTGAATTAAACGACCGGATAAATCATAAATTTCGATTTTTCAAACTGCATTTTAGAATCTGGTAAACTTATCTGAACCTGAGTTGAAGAAGGATTTGGATAAACCTTGACATCAGATTGGGCTATCAAATTTTGTGCGCCTTTGTTAAGAGGGCCATTAGGGATATTTACGCCACCATGTCCATAAACGACTACAGAAAGATTGTTCATGTCCGTACCCGGCGGTAAAACAGCCTGTAATTGAAGATTGCTGATATCAACCCGATCTTTTCCATTGATGGAATACTGAAAATCGCTGAAGGGTCGTTGATATTTGACATTTGCAAATTGCCGGCATTTAAAATAACTTCTGCAGAGTATAAAATAGGGGAGACCCGTATTGTTGATGTCCACATTTTCATCAATGATGCCATTGGGGTCATCGAAAATCCAAACTCTTAACTCGCTGAATAATTGGAACCACTTTCGATTTCAGAAATCCATTCAGGTTGTCAATAGTTACAGTGTTGGTATTGTCTTGAAAGTCGATCGAGTGTTTTCGATAGTACCATCTGAACTACCGGGGTTGGCATCGAGATAAGTTATATCAGGAATCGTATTTTGCCAGGAAGAACCGGTCTCATATAGGAGGAGTTCGTAGACCATGCGACTCTAGAATTGCAGTTTGGCCCGTTATGCGCCTCCGCAAAAACATTGACGGTCTGTCCTCCCCAAGGAGAAAGCCATAATTGTCCGTTGGGTCCAACAAAAATACTGGGATAGAAAGTAGATCGATATTTGGAAGCCCGAGCACAATTTTTACAAAGTTTGTTATGTGATTTATCTTTTGCCCATGTTAAAACGGGTTGGAATCCGATGAAATTTCCAAATTGATCGTAAACGGCTTGTTGAATCAAAGCCAGGAATTCTATTTCCGCGAAGGAATGATATTTATCTGGTAGGCACCATCTCTTGGTATTGGTCCATGCATGTCCAAAGGTAATCTGTGAGGATAGCAGAATAAATGCAGTGATTGCAAGAATGCGTTTGAATGAGACATTTTCATGATTATTGTTTTTTGATTTTTTGGAAACTACAGGTTTCATGCCGCCCTACTTTGGATCAAGGGTGTTCGGGGTTTCCCTTCTGTTGTAAAGAGACTAGATTTTTATTCAGTGAAAAGGGGGAAGTAATATTGGGCAACTTGAGGTAAATGTGTGCAATCCGTGAAATATGTTCAATGATTTTTTATCAAATATTGATTTGTGGTGAGATGGCGGAAGGTATAAACCAGGTACAAATTGAGGAAAAGCCAATGCTGGGGCATTGGCTTTGTTGAATCTTGGGATATGAAGTTAGAAAGAGGTAAGTGTCATTTTTTTACTACTGAGGGTTTTGCCATCAACAATCAAAGTATATATATACATGCCGGGTTTTAATTTGCCACCTTGAATGATCACTTCGCCAATTGGGGCATTCAGTGTAAGTAATTTTAATTCCTGCCCATTCAAATCATAAACACCAATTTTTGCACTTTGATATTGAAAAGGAATTGTATAGGAAATACGGGTATCTGTTGTGAAAGGATTTGGAACATTTTGAGTCAGGGTGGCTACTAAACCTTTGTCATCCATAACTAATTCTTGTGGAGTGCTATTTGGTTGTGTGAACTTGTTTGGCTAAGGCATCTTTAAATCTTCGATTTGAGCTTGTTGTTCTTTGATAGCCTGGGTGAGTATAGGGATAAGTGCTGTATAGTTTACTGCTTTGTATTTTTCAATAGTTTGAGCTTTATTTTTCATTCTTAAAAAATAAAGGAGCTTCACTAACTGCTTCCGGAATGACTTTTCTAAATCCTGAGCAAGAAATCCATAGTTTTTGCCATTCGGTAAGTGCATGGTGGCAAATTTACCGTCCTTGCGAAATTCATAGGTTTTAGCTTCCAAATTGCGTACAATGTCCAAGGCATTGGATATTTGTTGGATATTTGTTTTTAGTCTTTTATCCGAACCCGTCCAAGACGAGCCTAGAGCATAGGTATTTCCATTTGCATATAAGGCCCATTCATCATTGGATGATGCTGAGTTATCTGCTTCCCCATACAAACCAATAGATTCGCCCCCATTCAGATTTGAGTTTGATCCGTAGCCATAAACCCCATATGCAGTGCCATATTGATTAGATGATAGACCTTCGCCAAATACCCCTTTTGTGTCATGGGAATTGGATGTGCCATTATCCGATGCAAATCCGTGAATGCCTTTTAAATCAAATTGTGATCCTGATTGATTGTTTGTGAGCAAGTCTAAATTTTCATCTGCAAAACCGTAAACCCCAGTATTGGATCCTTGGAATTCTCCACCATACCCTAAGCCTGTCAGTCCGGTTGCTTTTCCTTGAAAGGCTTTTGAGAATCCAGATGTATTATTTTCGCTATAAATACCAACAACTTGATTGGTTGTAAATGCATGGATTTTTGCCGAAGGAGTGTTGATGCCAACACCGACATTACCATTGTTTGAATTCCCGAATGAAATATTGTTTCCATTAGAATTCCATTTGCTAGAGCTGTATTTGTCACTATATTATTATTGATGCTAATTCCCGTACCGGCTGTATTGTGACCCACTGCTTGCGCAACAATCAACAAGAATGACCCTACCTGAAGCATCTACGGTTAGGTTTTTCCGTTTGCTGGAAAAGTTGGTGAGTTAGAGGTCAATTGTGTAAATTTCAAACCACTTGTATTCGGGGCTATGGCATTCATTTCGGTATTTCCTCTTAAATATGCTGCCCAGGAATTGCTGGAAGCATCACATCAATCCCTTCAGCATATATACCATAAGCATTTTCCATATCCTCTAAAATGGCCTGCATATGATAAATTAGAACAGGAGAATGGTCGCCTGATTCACTTTTGACGCCATAGCTGGTATCAGCATTTTCGTCCGCATTCACTGCGGTATAAGTTCCGGATTTACTCGATCGGAAAGCACCGCTATCGTTAAGGCTTGTTGCGTTGGTTTGATTGTCGACCTGATCCGTTTGTAAACGAAGTACCTCCTTTGTGCCAACAAATATGCCGCAGATAAATTGTTGTTCATTGTTCTTTGAATTTGCAATCCCGTATTGATGCCTGGACTCCGAAATTGCTGAGTTGTCGGAGATGGTCATGATTCTAGGTTTGTTATTCGAAATGACCTTTACCGCTTCTGAATTAGCTGTATTGTCATTTACATCAACGGACGTCGAAGGATTTGTGGTTCCTACGCCTAATTTATCAGTACTCATTAGCGCAGCTCGAATACCTGTTTCCACAAACAATTTATAATTAGCAATCAAAGAAGTATAAGAATTTCCTACTTCCATGGCAACACCATTAAAGTTGTCCCATAACATTCGAATACCGATTCCAATTCCAGAACCTCCTTTGTTAAACTCGAAACCATTGGTATGACATCTCATGTCAAATACATTCCCCGTTTCATTAAATTGTAAACCAGGTCGTCCCATTGGTCCAGTTATACTCACCGAACGATTAAAAACAGCGGTAAATGGAAATACTCTTAATGCGATATTACTTCCAGTTGCTTGAACCTCAAGGTTGGCATTGTTATTGTTTTGACCATGTGAGCCTAAAGTAACCAATCCGCCTTGCGTGATACTCATTCTTCGGGCGAAATTGGTTAAAAAATTTAGTCCATTAAGATTTGGGGATCCACTGTCTGGGGCTAGAAATTCCTTCGCCAGAAAAATTTCCACCAAGTTTTAAAGCATCCTGAAATGCTCCAGTTCCTATTTGACCATTGGAGTTGTTATCCGCATCTACTAAAACACTTCCATTTTGAGCATAAAGTATTGAATGGGACATTGCCCAAAAGCAGAAAAATTACTTTTTTCAATTCTTTTTAAGTTTTGTTTAGAAACTACGGCCCCCGTTTTTTTTCCGCCCTCCTTTGGGTGGGGGGCCTTTGGGGTTTTCCCGAGGAAAGGGACCATTTCGAAAATTTCCCAATTATTTATGGATTTTGAAAAAAATAAAAAAAAAAAACCAAACAAAACCAAGATTTTAATTTTCCCAACACTCTTTGCGTTTTTTGTAGGGAAAAAATTCCGCACTTGCCGGCCATACAGGGTGAATCATTTCTAAATGAACCAAGGCCGCGGCTTTATCGCAACTGTGCGAACATGCTTTTCCCGTTGTTTATGATAAATTTCCAGTTTGGAAGCAGACAATTTTACCCTGTGACATATGAGAAACAGCGCTTTCCTCTTTAATCGGGCTGATGCTTCGCGTCCAATACCATTGTCTTCAATTTCACAGAAAATTTCACTTTGGTGGCGATAAAACCGAAGTATGAGTTGTTTGTTATTCCCTTTCTTGGGTTTCAAGCCATGTCTTACTGCATTCTCGATATGAGGTTGTAAAACCATGGTAGGAATCATTAACTCCATTTCTTCCGAACTCAGGGTATTATCGATGAGGTAATAAAATTCATCTTCTTCGAATCGAAGAGATTCCAAATCCAGATATGTTTTAAGATAGGAAATTTCCTCTCGGAGTGCAATGCTCACTTCGTTGGAATAGTCTAAGGTACTACGAATCAGTTTAGACATCTGATTCAGATAATTAACAGCCCGGTCGTTTTCCTGATTTGAAATAAAATATTGAATGGCATTGAGTGTATTAAAAATAAAATGCGGATTGATTTGTGCCTTGATCGCTTTTAATTCCAATTCAGACAGTTGTTTCTCAATACGTTCTTCGGTTAACTTTTTTCGATATCGCCTCAAGAAAAGTTGTGATACTACGGTGATCAGACTATTCCTGCCAGGATCATCAAACGTGATCGCAGTTTGTTGCCACCATTTGGGCTCACATAAAAGCTCAGGCGTGCAGGTTGAATGGCTTTTACTGCCACTATTCATCGCATACACTAAAAATTCTACTTGCCCTTGTAAACGCTCAAAACAGTCCTGTTTTTGTTTCAGCCATGTGACCAGCCAACAAGTTTGAGAAGTATCGGATTGCCAAAACTGCAAGTCATGCCGGAAAAACGGATGGTTATTTTTTCATCTGCTTTGAGTCGATGCGCCACATCGAATTGGCGAAACTTTTTATTACCGGATTCAAAGGAAGTAATATGGATGTCGGGTGTTTTAAATTCATCCCGAAGCGTAGTTGGTGAAAACAAACTAATACCTTTTTGTCCGATGGCATACATAAAATGGCTATTTCCGAAAATGCCTTTGATATTGTCGAATGGCAATCCATTTTTTGAAGTAATGTGCTCGATTTTAAAGTCTGAACCATCATGGCTAAAAATAACATGATTAATACCGCTCGGTGTTGCTACCCAAATACTATTCTTGTTTTCTATCAACATCATGGAGCAATGGTTGTCAATAAAGCCGGCATCTGCATTGATGTTTATAAGTTGTCTTTCGCGAAACAAGTAAAGCCCATTCTGAAAAGTAGAGAACGCAAGTACATCATCCTGAAAGGCCATAGCTGAGACGGTAATATTACCGGTAGGAATTCTTGTTTTTTCGGGAGAGAGATTTTTCCGTAGTTTAATAATAACTATTTCATTAACTTTAGAAATGATATAACTTGAATCGTTCATTTTTAAATGGGTCACAGATCGTCCTGAATCCAGTATCGTTCTTTGATTCTTTTTGAAATCCATGATCATGGTATTGTTGGATGTAGACAGTATAATTTCCTTATCGGAAAAAAATGACAAATGCTTAATGCTGCCGATATTATCCACCTTCCATTCCTGCCCTGTTTTCAGGTTCATTACCAGGAGATTTCCGATGTCTGAGCCGAAAATAATGTATTGATGATTGCTGAGAATATTATTAATGCGACCCGGGCATTTGGCAGAAATATCTTTTGGGCCCGATATACATGTTGAGCCTTTGAATGATTGAAAGTGTCCCTGAATTGAAATGGTATGAAGGACGTCTTCAGACATATGAGCAGCGGCCAAATTGGCTTGCATAAGACCATTGGTTTCGTTGATGTTGAGCATCGATAATTTTGGCCAATAATAAATTCCATCACCTTTGGTAAAGAACCAGATATCATCATGATGATCTAAAAAGAATGAATTGAATGCGAAGTCTAAAGTTGTTATCGAAAGGGTACTATCCAGTTTGCCGTTATTGTTCGAGGGAAATATTTGCCACTTGAATAAAAACCAAAGTTCATCCTGAAAAAGAACTTGTTTTGCATTTTTAAGTGAACGTATAGGAAGAATGGATAAATTAAACGATTGTTTTGGATGCCAATGATATAATATTGATTCTCCCCAATAATCATTCCATGTGTATCATCGATTCGATGTATCGCATTTACTTTCTTTTTTGATTTGGGGATACGGATGGAATCAAGCAGTTTAAATTCATTGTTTTTGAGTTTGATTTTCTCATCTTTCACATTGATCAAATAATTTGGCAATACCAAGTGAGGGCCTCTTTCACTGATGCGAATGATTTCACCATTTGGACGAATCATCTGTAAGGGGTGGACCCCTGATTGAAAAAATATCCGATCTATTTGTTTTCCCGTGAATGAAGGATACGATTCATATTTCCGAAAATTTTTACCACCTTGTCCATCATGAACAAATTCGTTTTCAATACAGAAAATATTGTTATTAAAGGTGCTAAGCCAAATTCGTCCGTTATTGTCAATGATCATCGATAAAATATCATTGTCCGGTAAGCCATTTTCGGTACTGAAGCGTTTGAAATGATCGCCATCAAAACGGTATACGCCATTATCGGTCGCAATCCACAGAAAGCCTTTGGGGTCTTGAAGCATATAGTAGACCATGTTGGCCCTTAATCCATCGTCGGAATCGTAATGTTTGAGTATCGAATTTTGTGCATGCAGATTTGTTGAGGGGTAAATAAAATACCCCATATAAAATATAACTGCATACAACAATTTTTTCAAAGGGTAAGGGATAGGCTTACCACGAGGATTTTTTGCAATGATATGGGTGTTAGAGGGATTCAGATTGATGAAACGAAAGTCCTGTGAATTTATACCAAAATAGACAAATTTGAAAGCAACTTTTTTGGGTAATTGACGAATGAATGGCTTATATATGTAAGTGTATCTAAACTGTCTGTTGAAATTGAAGATGATCGGAGAAAATGGAGGCGTTTACAACCAGAATGAAAATCAATATTTATGTTTTAACGGAGAATTTGCAGTAGCAAGGCACGAAGCTACTATAAACAAATCGTAAAGGATTTACTAGGTAACCCTGAATTGAAAATCATACTGAAGCCAATTAGCCAAAGTATTTGATTTTTGATTCGTTTTTGCCGTAACTGTGTCCAACTGCAAAATTTGGGTTTAAACTAAGACAGGAGTGAATGACAAAAAAATCCGCAAACTTTTCAAGGTTTGCGGATAGTGAATCGTTCATTTTTTTTAGAGTCTTGACTTGACGTGCGCTATATCGTCAATGCGCTTCTGTGCAATTTTCATAGCGGCTTCTTGCGTTGTAATATTTTCGTTTTCAGATAAAGCAAAAATATCCAGAATACGTTGATAGATTTTTTCAACATCCTTGGTTACTTTTTCGCGGTTATAAGAACCACCTGCTTCTGCTGCTACGTTAATCAGTCCCCCGGCATTGATTAAAAAATCTGGTGCGTACAAAATGCCTTTTTCAATCAATTGTCTGCCATGAATTTTTTCAACGGCCAATTGATTATTCGCTGCGCCAGCAATAATGGGACATTTGAGTAAAGGAATACTTTCATCGTTTACAGTTGCGCCCAGTGCACAAGGTGCGTATATGTCCAGGTCTAAATCCAGCATACGTTCTGGTTCGATGAATTCTACTTTGTACTTATTGGTCGTTTCCTGAATGCGAGCCTGATTGATATCCGTGATATAAACTTTGGCGCCTGCTTCGGTGAGGTGGCCAACAAGATATTGTCCAACGTGTCCAACACCCTGTACCAGCACTTTTTTACCCGATAAACTATCATTGCCCCAATGTTTTTGTGCACAGGCTTTCATGCCTACAAATACACCATAAGCAGTAAATGGAGAAGGATCGCCACTGCCTCCCATATATTCCGGGATACCGGTAACATGGTTGGTTTCGAGATGGATAAATTCCATATCAGCCGCAGAGGTATTTACATCTTCGGCAGTGATATATTTTCCATTGAGTGAGTCGACAAATTTTCCATATCTGCGCCACAAGGCTTCACTTTTCAAAGAAGGATCACCAATGATGACCGCCTTGCCTCCTCCCAGATTCAAGCCTGAAATAGCTGCTTTGTAAGTCATGCCACGCGACAAGCGCAGGGCGTCTACAACCGCTTCGTCATCACTGGCATAATTCCACATTCGTGTGCCGCCTAATGCTGGTCCGAGGGTTGTATTGTGAATAGCAATAATTGCTTTGAGGTTAGAATGTGGGTCATGACAAAATACAACTTGTTCATGCTCCAAATCTTTCATGAGTTCGAAAACTTTATTTGACATGTTTTGTTATTTTAATGATTATTCAGGCGACACATTTTCATCTTGTTGTGCAGTTGCAATCTCTTCGCTTTCTGCGGCAACTTCTACTTTTTCTTGCTGGGGTTCGGATACAGTTTCACTTGGTTCAATGGGTTCAGCGCTTTCGTTTATTTCCGGAGTCATTTCAGCTACTGTTTCCTGAACCGCAACTGGTGTTTGTTCTGCTGCAGCTACAGTGGAATCCTGATTATCTGAAGAATCCGATTCTATAGGCGTATTTTCAGTGGCAGGATTTTGTTCACTCGGAGGCGTAACCGTTTTTGCATCGGTTTCTGTTTTCTTTTTGGGGCCTCTCAGGATGTAATTCATTTCACGTTCATCCTGATTGATTTTATCTTTTACTTCTTTGGCTTTTTCCCGAAGTGAATTGATTTTTTCTTTGATTTCCTCCATCATTTCCAAATACTGTTCGCGTTTTTCGTAAGAACGTAATGTAGGCGGGAGGTTTTTCAGACGATCTTCCACATCAAATAACAATTCCTCTTCACGCTGTAAATCCCGCGAGAGGCGATTATAAAATGATCGGTTCCGGCTAACTCTTTCATGGATATCCTTCGATAATTCTTTTCGACGTTGATCGCGATAAGCATCTTTGCGGTCAAAAAAATCTCGTTTGGCTTTCAGGAATCTTTCCCAAGGCCCGTCGCCATATTCTTTTGGTATACGACCTATTTTTTTCCATTCTTCAAACATATCCTGAAACTCCTGGGTGGCAGCATCAAAATCATTGGTTTGTGCCAGCGATTCTGCATGTTCAACAATGGACATTTTACGAGCATAATTATCTTCCAATTGTACTTTGATGCCTGTATAATGGGCGTCTTTGTTGCTAAAGAAATGGTTTTTGGCAGCTTGAAACAGATTCCAGACTTCATCATTTTTTTCCTGCGAAACCCGTCCTGTTTTTTTCCATTCTTCCATCAGGGCGTTGTATTCATCGGTGGTTTTTTTCCAATCCGTGCTCTCTTTAATGGCTTCCGCTTTGGCAATCAATTCTAATTTTTTCTCCAGGTTGCCAACATGTTCGGTTTTTATTTCTTCGATATGTTCTCTTTTACGATTAAAGAAAACATCCTTGGCGGTATTAAAGCGCAACCAAAGTTCTTCGTTGCGGTGTTTGGGAACCATGCCAATTTTTTTCCATTCTTCATTCAGGGCCTGATAGGCATCGGTGGTTTTTTTCCATTCACCTGATTGTTGCAAAGCCTCTGCTTTTTCACAGAGTTCTATTTTGCGACTGAGGTTATCGAGTAAATCTTGTTCAAAGCTTTCGAAACTGGCTTGTTTTCGTTTAAAAAACTCATCCTTGGCTTTTTCAAAACGATCGCGCAAGGCTTCATTTTTTAAGTCAGGTACAACACTCAGTTCTTTATATTCTTTTTGGAGTTCTCTTAATTTTTCGGTGGAGTCTTTCCACTCTTTTAATTCCAGCAAGGCTTCTGCAGCCAAACACAATTCTTCTTTCCGTTTGAGGTTTGCATCAACGGCATTTTTAATCTGGACTTCCATTTCATCGAGTTGCACCAAAAGAACCGGGTAGTCACCAATGGCTTTGGCATTGCAGATGTAATTTTTGGTTCTGCTCACTTTTCCGGCTACCCGTATTTTGTCGGTGGCCGCATCAAACTCTGTTTTTACTTCCAGTAATTTTTCTTCGAGGCTTTTAAAGTTTTCAATAAGCGCTTCGATTGAGTACTGCTGATTATTTTCTTTGAGTTCAGCAACAACTCTTTCTTCATTCCACCATGCATTCGGAGCGAGGAGTACTTTGTCATCCCGGAGGATGTAATTTTTTGTTTCAGACATATAAGGATACTTTAGAGGATTACAAATGTACTATCTGTGCTAGTTTGGCCAAGTTTTGTCGAGGAATTCTCAAGGCTTTCCAAATATTAAATTAATCATTATAATATACCGATTATGTGGTAATCTTTGTCCAATTTCAATGTTGGATGAGGGTACTTGCGGCAAGGATAACAGAATCACATTTCTAGAAATTTTAAAAATGCTCTGGGATGCTTTAAAACAATAAATGGCCCACTTTCTTCCCCTCCCCAAAAGGAATTCTTTCTCATTTGAATTTCGTCCAGAAGGTGTTTCAGAGTACCCTGCGACTTATTTTGGTGGAGTTCTTCAGCAGGAATTGTTTGAAAAATGATGGCTCATCAAGAGGTTTATATTTCTTTTCGAAGTCTGGCAACGGGTATATTCAGTTGTTCACGATACTTGGCCACCGTACGACGGGCGATATTGTAGCCTTTTTCGTTGAGCAGTTCCGTTAATTTTTCATCAGAGAGGGGTTGTTTTTTGTCCTCTTGTTGAATCATTTCGTTGAGATAGGTTTTCACCTCCCGGGTTGATACTTCCTCGCCGCTATCTGTTTGCATCGATTCGGAGAAAAAATATTTTAGGATAAAGGTTCCAAATTCTGTTTGTACATATTTGCTGTTCACCACACGGGAGACTGTCGAAATATCCAAACCGGTGCGGTCAGAAATATCTTTCAGAATCATCGGTTTCAGATTGCTTTCATCGCCGGTAAGAAAAAAATCTTCCTGAATATGCAGAATACGGGTCATGGTTAACATCAAAGTTTGCTGACGTTGTTTAACCGCATCGATAAACCATTTTGCTGAATCAATTTTTGTTTGATAAACATGACGGCTTCTTTCTGCCTCGCATCTGATTTGTCACCTTTGTAATAATCTTTCAACATCTCGCGAAAAGAGCTGCTGACGCGTAAATCAGGTGCATTTTTTTGATTGAGATGTGCCTCCAAATTTCCATCTATATTCAGAATAATAAAGTCGGGGATGACGTAATTCTGCGTTTTGTTCTTCGATTCAAAGAGTGCGCCGGGCTTGGGATTGAGCTTGACAATCACCTGAATGATTTCCCTTAAATCATCGTCGGAGAGGCTCATGGCCCGTTGAATTTTTTCGTAATGTTTTTTGGTAAATTCATCAAAGAATTTTTCAATCACTTTGATGGCGTACAAGACATTGGCAGATGTTTCTTTTTTACGAAGTTGGAGTAATAAGCAAGATCTTAAATCTGTAGCACCAACACCGGTAGGTTCAAATTCCTGTATGAGTTTTAAAATATTTCGAACTTCTTCTTCTGTGGTTTGCAGGTTTTGCCGAAAAGCCAAATCATCCACAATCGATGGCAGGTCGCGCCTGAGGTAACCATCTTCTTCAATACTGCCAATGATGAACTCAGCTACTTTTGCACTGCGTTCATCCAGGTTCAGCATATTGGCCTGAGCCATGAGATGTTCATAAAACGAGGTTTCCAAACTGGGTTGATACCCGGGCTTGTCGTCATCGGCTTGGTAAGCATCACTTTGAAAATTATAATCAGCATCTTCATCATCGCCTTCTTTCACATATTCTGAAATGTCGATTTGATCAAATTCATCATGCTCCTCACTTTCGTTGATATAATCTTCATTTTCGTTTTGTTCAAACTCTGAAGATATTTCTTCAACGGTTTTTTCCTCCAATGATTTGTCTTCATTGTCTTCGTTACCTAATTCCAGTGCCGGATTCTCTTCTATTTCTTCCTTGATTCTTTCTTCCAGATTCGCGGTGGGTACCTGCAACAATTTCATCAGCTGAATTTGTTGGGGCGAAAGTTTTTGTTGCAGTCGTTGTTGTTGCGAGAGTCTTTGCATGGTACCTAAGGACAAATTTAGAAGGTCTGTGCAATTTTTTGCTATTTATCCGAAACACTTTTTAGAAAAGTAATGCAAGCTTTAAGTCCTCCCTTTTATTTGCGTATGAAGCGCCCCTCTGGATTCGGTACAATGACGCTATATAAGATTGACTGTCAGCGTATTACATCTAATTGGGGGCTCGATGAAAACACAAACAACTTTAGAGCATGTATCATAGCACATGCTGTTACAAAAGCGAAAATTAAAAATTGTTGAGACTGTTTCGAATTGAAGGTGAAGAATTAATCCGCTTCAGCGACGACCTCTTTCACTTCAGGAATCATGCGTTTCATCATGCCTTCGATGCCTGATTTTAAAGTGATCATCGATGAAGGACATCCACTGCAAGAGCCTTGTAAGGAGAGGGTAACCACGCCCTGATCGAAATTTTTATAAGCGATGGCACCACCGTCCATTTCAACCGCAGGGCGAACATAGTTTTCCAGCAATTCCTTGATTCGTTTGACAACATCCGTTTCATCTTCTGGGCTCATCACCACTTTTTTTGCCTCTATTTCTGCTTCATTGATCACCAATTTGCCCTCCTCAAGATATTCTTTCATGAATTCTCGTAAAGAAGGGATGATATCATTCCAGTCGGTATCAGCAGTTTTGGTGAGCGTAATGAAATTACTCGCAATAAATACCCCCCGAATAAAAGGGAATCCAAACAACTCCTTTGCTAATGGAGAGGGGGATGCACTTTCTTCGCTCGCAAATTCAATGCTTTTGCCGGGATAAAGGAGTTTATTGGCTACAAACTTCATCGTTTCCGGATTGGGCGTCATTTCTGTATAAATACTGACAATTGGGTTGCCTGTTTTCAACATGGTCAAAAATTTTACGAGTCAAAAGTACAACCATTTATCAGAAAGCACCTATTTCTAACCATAATAGGCTATTTTTCGTCTTGAGCTTGACGACTTTCATAAAATACGCTTAAATTTACCCTAAATACCGACGTTTTGAAAAATTTTCTAATTTGGTTAGGCGCGTTCGCCGGGTTTTTTCCTGTGATTCACGGGATGGCCCAAAACACGCATCAGTTTCCGGCAATTGAATATGTTGAAAATCAGGGACAGTGGGACGGACCCTTCCGATATAAAGCGCTGACATCTCGGGGCGATTTATATGTTCGCAATAGCGGATTTACGGTAGTAGTTTCAGATGGAGCCAATCGTGAAAAAATTCATGCCTATAAACATGGAGAAAGTACTCAAGTACCGGGGTTAAAGTATTTCGCTTATGAGATGAATTTTTTAGGAGCAAATCCGGAGGCTGATTTCACGCAATCCAAAAAAGAAAAACATTTTTATAATTATTACCTGGGTAAAGATCCGGCAAGATGGAAAAGTATGATTTACCCTGCTCGGGTAGTGGATCGCAAAAACCTTTATGCTGGCATCGACTTGCATCTGTATTCCGATCAGGGAAATATTAAATACGATTATATCATTCATCCCGGGGCCAATGTATCACGTATCAAACTGGAGTACAAAGGGGTTACAGGGTTAAGTCTGAAAAATGGAAATCTACAGGTTCAAACAAGCCTGGGCAATCATCAGGAACTCAAACCATATGCGTACCAGTACATCGACGGCGAAAAAAGAGAAGTGCTCTGTGAATATGTGATTCAGGATGCAGTAGTAGGATTTGAAACAAAATCAAAGTATGATGCCCGTTATGATCTCATCATCGACCCGGTTCTTGTATTTTGTACCTTCACCGGATCAACAGCAGATAATTGGGGCTTTACGGCCACTTACGATACCTTGGGGATGTTTTATGCCGGAGGTGTTTGTGCCGGAATCGGATACCCTACTGCTTTGGGACAGTTTACGCCAACCGTTCAACCCAATTTTGCTGGTGGTGGTTTTGGTGGAAATGGGTTTCAGTGTGATGCCAGTTTTAGTAAGTTCGATGCAACCGGGGTCAATTTAATTTTTGCAACTTATTTAGGGGGCTCTGATAATGATCAGCCTCAAAGTATGATTGTGGATGGGAACGGGAATCTGGGTGTTGCCGGACGAACCTATTCTACCAACTTTCCGGTTTCAGCAGGTGCTTATGATAATTCGTCCAATGGTATGGGCGATATGTTCGTTACTGTATTTAATTCGAATGGAACCGCTTTGGTGGGGTCTACTTATATGGGTGGTTCATCAGATGATGGGGTGAATTTTAATCCGGGTTATGCGATATACGGAGGTGTCAAACATAACTATGGAGATGATGCCCGCACAGAAATTATCGTAGATCCAAATGGCAATTGGTATGTGGCCGGTTGTACCCAAAGTAGCAATTTCCCTACCTTCAATCCTTATCAAGCTTCAAATGCAGGTGGTCAGGATGCCATCGTTTTTCAACTCAACAATACTTGTAGTAATTTGATATGGAGTACCTATCTCGGTGGTTGATTGAATAATAAGAATTATGTGTTATCACTCGACAAAAACACCCAGTCCATTTTGTATGTAGGTGGTGGAACCGAAAGTAGTAATTTCCCTTCCACACCGGGCGTTATAAATCCTGCTTATCAAGGTGGAACAGTAGATGGATATCTGCTCAAATTTGATGCAAATACAAAGGCGCTTCAGGCGGGTACATTTATTGGTACCGGTTTGTACGATCAGGTTTATGGCGTGCAGACAGACGACAGTAACCACGTTTACATTTGTGGTCAAACCATGGGGGCATTTCCAATTACACCTGCAACCGTTTATTCCAATCCGGGTTCCAGTCAGTTTGTGATGAAAATGAATAACAATCTGGCTAGCATTATTTTTTCAACTGTATTTGGTTCGGGAACAACAGCGTTTACCAATATTTCACCCACAGCTTTTCTTGTCGATAAATGCGAAAATATTTATGTTTCCGGTTGGGGTGGACCAACATCAGGTAGCCCGGGTAATACCAATGGTATGCCTCTTACGCCCAATGCCATTCAGTCAACAACCGATGGAAGTGATTTTTATTTTATTGCTTTTAATAAAAACGCACAAAGCTTATTGTATGGATCTTACTTCGGACAAAATGGTTTGGCACCCAATGGATTGGGAGGTGAACATGTGGATGGTGGAACAAGTCGCTTTGATCCGAATGGGGTAATTTACCAGGCCATTTGTGCGAATTGTGGTGGTGTGGTCGGTTTTCCAACACAACCTACAGGGGTCTTTTCTTTATCTAACCCGAGCCCGAACTGTAATCTCGCAGCATTAAAAATTGATTTCCAATTACAAAATCCTGAGGCAGTTGCTAACTTTTTAGGCGATTCAATTGGTTGTGTACCTTTTGTCGTCAACTTCAATAATCTAAGTGTAAGTGCTACAAATTATATATGGGATTTTGGAGATGGTACAGCACCTGTCAGTCAGGTGAGTCCTACTCATACATATACAACGGCAGGTAACTTTACCGTTAAACTCATTGCCTTTAATCCGAATGGATGTACTTCTTCTAGTGATACAACCACGCTGACAATCATTGTTCGTAACGACTCCATACAGGCTGGTTTTAACTATGTCAAAATTGATTCTTGCGGACCTTACACGGCAAACTTCTTGAATACCAGTACTTATAATGGAGGTACACCACCGGCAACCAGTAGTTTCTTTTGGGATTTTGGAGACGGAACCACATATACAGGAGCCACTCCACCACAACATAGTTTCCCCGGACAAAATACATACACGGTAACCCTGGTGATGGTGGATACGAATGCTTGTAAAAGCCCTGATTCAGTAAAATTGGTCATTGATTTTAATGCGAGTTTGGTGGCTGCAGAGTTTGATATGCCTGATACGGTTTGTTTGCCTGCCTTCGTCAATTTTCTCGATCAAAGTACCAATGCGACAACCTGGTA
This sequence comes from Bacteroidota bacterium, assembly GCA_016715505.1. GTDB lineage: Bacteria > Bacteroidota > Bacteroidia > Chitinophagales > Chitinophagaceae > OLB11. The sequence continues at coordinate 91,203 of JADJZY010000010.1, read as the reverse complement.
TTGGAATTTTGGAGATGGAAACACAGCCAATATCGCCAATCCAAGTAACCAATACGTAAATGTTGGGGTATTTGATGTATTGCTGATAGCGGGTAACCCTGCCACATGTAATAAATTAGATACCGCTATTCATACCATTCATGTTTATCCTTCGCCGGTGGCTGATTTCAGTTGGTTGCCAAATCCTCCTGAACCAAATACTCCTTTGGATTTCACGAATTTATCGACCGGCGCGACCCGCTATTTATGGGATTTTGGAGATGGATCAACCTCCACCAACAAGGATGAAGTGCATGTATATCAGAAAGATGGTTATTATACCGTTTGTTTAACAGCCTGGAACGAATATAATTGTCAGGATACGGTATGCAAGCAAGTAAGAGGGCTGGTAATTCCATTGGTGGATGTGCCAACCGGATTTTCACCGAATGGAGATGGGGCAAATGATATTGTTTACGTAAAAGGATATGGCATCGCAAAAATGACCTTCCGTATTTTTAACCGATGGGGTGAAAAAGTTTTTGAAAGTACAGATAAGTCATACGGTTGGGATGGACGTTATAAAGGCGTCATCCAGGAAATGGAAGTATATGGATATACATTATCGGTTGACTTTTTTGACGGTACGAGTACTTTCAAAAAAGGAAATATCACCTTGCTGAAATAGTCATTGAATGAGATCATTGAACACAAAAACGAAGTCATGAAAAAAATCAACATATTGCTTTTTTGTTTGATCAGCTCCTCCATGCTAAACGCACAGGGGCTGCATTTTTCGCAATTTTATAATGCACCGATGTTATTAAACCCGGCCAATACCGGTTTGTTACAAAATAGCGATTGGAGAGTAGGAACGAGTTATCGCAATCAATGGGCAACCGTACCGGTAAACTATAATACATTCAGTGTATTTGCTGATCTTGGTGCTTTTCGAAACAATTGGGAAACAAGTTGGTTGGGTGCCGGTGTGGCGGTTTGGCGCGATGCTGCAGGAGATGGAAATCTTGCTTTAACCCGTATTCAAACCAATTTGGCGTATCATGTTTTAATCAGTGAAAGATCAAGTTTGTCAGCTGGCATTGGGGCTTCCTACAACCAACGCAGTGTTGATTTTAGTAAACTCACTTTTGATTCGCAGTGGGATGAATTCTCGTTTAACCGAAATGCGCCTAATATGGAAACCAACTCTTCGCAAAAAACAACCTTCACTTCCATTTCTGCCGGAATGAATTACTCTTATTACAATAATTCAAACTTGTATATAAAAATGAGTCTGGCCGCGAACAATATCAATCAGCCGATTGAAACATTTTATGGACAGAGTAATAAGCTCGGTTTACGTCCACAAGCGGCTCTCGAAGTTTCTTATAAACCAGGCGAAAAAGTGATCCTGAATCCGATGGTTTATTATACCCGTCAAAAAAAGGCGTCTGAATTGGTATTTGGGTCATTGTTTAATGTCAATACCGGCGAAATGAAAGTAAATCCCAACGAAGTGATACTGGGGGTTTTTTATCGCAACAAAGATGCGATCATTGCTGCTGCTGGCTACAAATGGAAAGATCATCGGGTTATGGTCAGTTATGATCAAACCATTTCTCAAATGAGTCAGGGCAATAACGGGGTGGGTGCCTTCGAAATTTCACTCATTCTTCAGGGCAATTATAAAAGAGGCGATGACCTTCGTGAAACCTACGGTTGTCCAAGATTTTAAGAGGGCTACCCCTGATTGTTTTTTCTATCAAAACATCTGATTCTTGATTCGCCTAAATAAATCATTGAAGCGTTGAAGTTTTCAACCAAGAATTTGCAGTAACCAGGCACGAAGCTACTGTCAACAAAGCCTGTAAAGGGTTTTCTAATTCGTTTTTGCCCTTGGCTGTGTCCAACTGTACAATTTGGGTTTAACTTCAAAATGTGGATGTCAAGATTTTTTTATCATCTCTTCAGGCGTTTTTTATCATTGGCATCCATCACTTATTAAAAAAATACGGTCACTTGTTTATCCTTTGTTCCTGAGCAGGAGGGTGTTCTAATTTTGGGTTTCAAATTCAACTTGTTCTGAATCAATTAGATAGAAATCAAATGTTCTTTGGGATTCCCCATCCCCGACCATATTTTATAAAAACCTACAACAGATTATTCATTTTTAAAACACACACATCATGAAAAAAGGGAGTATTTATTTTTTAACCATTGTTTGGGTCCTATTTGGCCTGGGAACACAAGCACAAACACTGAAAGGTACTGATATCAACGGTGAGGCCCCCGACGATTATTCGGGTTATACTATCGATATGCCCGATGCAGGAACAGTAGCAATTGGAGCCCAGGGGAGTAATGCCTATGCAGGGCATGTAAGGGTTTGGAGCTGGAATGGCACAAACTGGGTACAAAAGGGACAGGACATCGACGGTGAGGTAGCCAATGATAATTCAGGAATTACACTCAGTATGCCAGATGCCAACACGATTGCAGTTGGTGCCCCGTTTAATGCAGGCACTGGTTTAAACGCGGGCCATGTTCGGGTTTTTAGTTGGTCAGGTACAGCATGGATTCAAAAGGGACTGGATATTGAGGGTGAAGCAGCAGACAACTTTTCTGGTTGGTCGGTTAGCATGCCAGATGCAAATACGCTTGCCATTGGGGCAATCTATAATTCCGATAATGGGCAGTATTCCGGTCATGTTCGGGTGTTTACATGGAATGGTTCAAGTTGGGTACAGAAAGGTATTGACCTAGACGGGGAGGCCACTTTCGATTTATTTGGATATTCGGTATCCATGCCTGATGTTCATACAATTGCGGTGGGTGCGCCCGGGGGTGGAACGTTTGCAGGTTATGTAAAGGTTTATCAATGGAACGGCACAGCCTGGATTCAGCAGGGCGCGAAAATTCTTGGAGAAGCAAACTATGATCAATCCGGAACAGTCGTCACCATGCCAGATGTGAATACTTTGGCTATTGGAGCACCATTTAATGCAGGTAATGGTACACAGTCAGGACAGGTAAGAGTTTATCATTGGAATGGAACTGCATGGATACAAAAAGGGGCAGACATGAATGGCGAAGCGGCAGGAGATGAGTCGGGTACTGCAATCAGTATGCCCAATGCAAATACCATCGCAATTGGTGCACCTTACAATGATGGAAATGGCAACAATTCCGGCCACGCCCGAATTTATCAATGGAATGGCACCGCATGGAATCAACTAGGGGCGGATATCAATGGAGAAGCAACAAATGATTTTTCCGGTGTAGGCGTGTGTATGCCGGATCTGAATACTATTGGTATTGGAGGTGCTTCAAATGACGGGAATGGATCCAACTCGGGTCATGTAAGGGTTTTCGAATTTTGCACTCCTGTAAATGCAACTCAAACAATCAATTCATGTGTACCTTATACCTGGATTGATGGCAATACTTATTCGTCCAATAACAACACTGCTACTTACACCATCACCAGTGGTGCAGCCAATGGTTGTGATAGCATCATTACTTTGAATTTCACCATCGGAACCGCACCTTCAGTACTCGGACTAGCCGTTTCGAATATTGGCGATAACACGGTTGTGGTAAATTGGAATGCCATTCCGGGCGCCAATATGTTTCAAGTGCGTTACCGGCCTGTAGGTGCAGGTAACTGGACCAATGGTGGTACCATCACAGGAAGCAGTAGTTCAAAAACAATGATTGGACTGATCGCGGGTACGAATTACGATTTGGAAGTAAGAGCTTATTGTAATCCTTCAACGCCGGGCCCTTGGAGCACTGCGGTTAATTTTACAACATCCAATATTTGTAATCCTCCTTCCGGATTATTCACGACCAACGTAACAACAAACTCAGCTTTATTGAACTGGTCATCTGTGCCATCATCTAACTACTATCAAATTCGGTACCGGACAATTTCCGGACCGGGAGCATGGGTTAACAGCACCGCAAATGGAGCTTTAAGTAGTAAACAATTTTCCGGTTTAATCCCGAATACACCATATGAGTGGCAGATTCGTTCTGTATGTAATCCTAGTCCATTCTCCACAAGTCCATGGAGCTCTTTAGAGATTTTTAGTACTAATTCAAATAAACCGGGTGTCACTCAAGAAGAAACATTAACTGTAGAAAAAATAGAGGTTTATCCGAATCCAGCTCAGGCTGTGTTGAATGTTCAAATTTCTACTGCAGACCGTCAGCAAACCGTTCTTAAATTGTACGATCTCAGTGGTCGATTGGTCAAACATCTGCAAGCCAGTCATGAAGCCGGAACACAAACAATCATTCTTCCCATACAGGAACTGAGTAACGGAATGTACACCCTCATGGTGTTTGGCAATGATGTGCTCAAACAAACATTTAAAATCAGCAAACAAAACTAATTCACTTCATTTTCTTCATCAAAAAGGTTGACCTCTCAGAAAGTCAACCTTTTTTTATGGGTGGAAAGGCCCCGCCCAAATGGGTTTGGTTATATTCCAAAAGAAACTCTCTGACTACAAAATGCTTGTATCAAGCGAAGCGAAGATTGAACTAAATTTGAAATCAGAATCGGTATAAATTCCATTACTTTGCACCTTGAAAGAAAAAAATGGAAAATAATACATCTACCATTCACCTCGATGTGGTGCTTGACAGTAACAAAATTCCTGAAACCATTCATTGGCGGGCAGCGGAAGGTGGCGTTTTGAATCCTGCCGAAGCCAAAGCCTTTATGCTCAGTATTTGGGATTTGAAAGAAAATGCAGCCTTACGTATTGACCTGTGGACTAAAAAAATGATGGTCGATGAAATGAACGACTTCTTTTTCCAAACCATGATGACCATGGCTGATACGTATGAAAGGGCAACCAATCAAAAAGAACTCGCCGATGAGGTAAGAAGTTTTTCCAAATCCTTTAAACAAAAAATGGATGAGGAGATGAAAAAAAATCAATTATAAACGGATTAATCTATAAATATGGCACTCGAACAACAAATCATGAGCGAATTAAAAGCTGCTATGCTCGCAAAGGATGAAGCGGCTTTGCGTGGATTAAGAGCAATTAAAGCCGCAATCTTGCTGGCCAAGACTGCTGATGGCAAACAAGGCGAAATCAGCGAGGAAGATGAAGTAAAATTGTTGCAGAAAATGGCTAAGCAGCGGAAGGATTCTTTGGAAATGTTTGTAACCCAAGGGCGTGAAGATCTTGCGGTGAAAGAACGTGAAGAATTACAATTGATAGAAAAATTTCTACCGGCACAAATGGATGAAGCCTCTTTAAAAGCAGCCCTTCAAGCCATTATTGCTGAATCAGGTGCAAGTTCAGCAGCAGATATGGGAAAAGTGATGGGTCTCGCTACAAAACAATTGGCCGGTCAGGCTGATGGAAAGGCAATCTCAGCAATGGTTAAATCACTCTTGGCTTAGTTTTTACCGGATGATACTGGATGCCATTATCCTGATCCTGGGTTTACTGGCTTTTATCAGAGGCTGGAAAAAGGGACTCTTGTGGGCTTTGGGCTCATTGGTAGCGGTTTTTGCCGGTATTTTTATTTCTCTTAAACTTTCTCATACGCTGGCCGATTTTTTATTTAAACATCAGGTGTTGAGTGGGTCCTATACTTTGTTACTGTGCTTTGTCGTTTTGTTTTTACTCACCATGCTGGCATTTCGAATGTTGGTCGGCCTTGTTGAATCTATTTTGGATAAAGTCATGCTTGGTTGGGTCAATCATATTGGCGGTGGATTATTGTATACTTTTTTTGTGGTATTTGTAATCAGTACATTTTTATGGTTGGCCAAAAGTGCAGGTTTATTGCAGGAAAATATTAAATCGGATTCTAAAACCTATGTTTGGATAGAACCCATCGGACCCAAAACCGTGGAATTGGTATCGGCATACTTACCTTTTTGTAAAAGTCTATGGGCTGATATTACTTCTTACACTTCAGCCCAACAAGAATCGAATAAATCCCTGAAGTAGGGGGCACCCTTGCAAGGGAGTTTCTTGGGCACCCACAGAAGATACAGATGTAAGAATTGGTCTTACCTTTGCACATGCAAATTACGTTCCGGCATTTGGGAAAAATGCCTTATGGTGAAGCCTGGGAATTGCAGGAAAAGTATCTGGCTGATAATCTTGAAATCAAAAAACGAAATCGAGATCGTGAATTGGGACAGCGAAATGATGTCGCCGAGCATACGAGCAGTTATTTTTTTTTAGTAGAACATCCACCTGTTTTTACCCTGGGCAAAAGTGGCCACATGGAAAATCTGTTGGTGAATAATCAATATTTAAAAGATCGTGGAATCGAATTTTATAAAACCAATCGTGGGGGTGATATCACTTTTCACGGTCCCGGGCAAATTGTAGGATATCCTATTTTGGATCTCGAAAACCTAAAACCGGATATCGTTTTGTACATGCGCAATTTGGAAGAAGTCATCATTCGGGTATTGGCAGAATATGGACTTCAGGCAGAAAGAAGTCCGGGAGAAACTGGCGTATGGCTAGATCCGGACAAGCCCATGTTCGCTCGCAAATTATGCGCTATGGGTGTTCGCACCAGTCGATGGATTACTATGCACGGATTCGCGCTGAACGTGAATACAGATCTCAATTATTTTCAAATGATTGTGCCTTGTGGTATTCAAAACAAACAAGTCAGCAGCCTACAAAAGGAGCTGGGCCGGGAGGTGGATATTCAGGAGGTAGAAGAAAAAATAAAAAAGCACTTTAAAGAAGTTTTTGGGCTAGCGTGGACAGAACATGGTTGATATGGAGATCATTCGGATAGTAATGATGCTGGGTAATGAATTCTAATCGGTATTTCCTTGCATTCGCTTCATGAATTACATTTGTGGATTAAATCCCGATATCATGAAAAAAATTCTATTCTTCTTTTTACTCGTCGTTGCTATGAGCACAGCAAGTGCACAATCACCTTGCAGCTTCACAAAATCACAAGCTGGAAATACGGTCACGGCCAGTTATTTGTGGATTCTGCCCCTGATATATTCACTCGATAGTGTTTATGTTGATTTTGGAGATGGTACCCTGATCAAACAGTATATACCTGTTCCAACATCCGCAACACATACTTATACGGCCCCTGGTACTTACAATTTGTGCTTAACACGTTATTTATCAATGATTGGCTCAAGCACTGCTATTGTTTGTACCTATTGCGATTCGGTATTTATTGCTTCCACTAGCAGTTGTTTTGTGAATACGGGCTTCACGTCTTCGGCTTCAGGTTTAAATGTTAATTTCAACAATACAACCACTTGTAGTATCTGCACCACAATCAGTCATAGTTGGAATTTTGGAGATGGGAGCCCGCTGAGTACAGCACTTTCGCCAAGCCATACCTATAGTGCAGCAGGGACCTATAATGTTTGTCTGATAAGTACGGGCACCAATCCGAATGGAGTTAGTTGCAGCGATACAACTTGTACGACTGTTACCGTCACCAGTTCTTCCGGCCAGCCATGTATTGCGAATGCTGCCTTTAACTCGAGCGTAGTAGGTATGAATGCATCGTTTACAAATTCTTCTACTTGTACTTCCTGTAGTTCAACCAGTTATGCCTGGAATTTTGGAGATGGCAGTCCCATTAATACGGCCTTTGCCCCAACCCATACTTATGCCGCTTCGGGGGTGTACAATGTTTGTTTAACGGTAACAGGAGTTGATACCAATGGAAATACCTGTATCGATTCGGTATGTAATACGCTTGCCGTTACAGCAATACCTGGTTGTAACTTAACTGCACTTTATAACAATACGAATGCCGGTTTAAATGTCAATTTCACCAATGCCACCTCATGTACAGGTTGTATTAGTTGGACCTCCAATTGGAATTTTGGGGATGGAAGTCCGAATAGTACCCTCACTTCACCCAGTCATACTTATACAGCCGCAGGCAATTACAATGTCTGTTTGTATGTAAATGGGATTGCCTCTGGCGGATTAACATGTTCCGATACTTTATGCAAAAATGTGGTGGTGATTTTAAGCAGCATGAATGATATACAGGAAAGTCATTTGGAAGTCTATCCCAATCCGGTGAATGATCAATTACAAATAAAAATGCCTGAAAATGCACAGGCCATTTCCCTCGACGTCATTGACATGACCGGTAGAAAGGTGATTCAGATTCAACCGACGATTGATCGATCCTCTCAAGCCGTTTTGGATATGAGCGTGTTGAATGCAGGTTGGTACTGGGTAAGATTACAAACCGATCGGGGCATCTTCGGAACCCGGGTTCTGCGCAGTCAGGAATAAATGCTTATAACTTGTCTAAATAGGCCGGGCATCTTGTTCGGCTTTTTTAATGTAAACGCCAATCTCAACTACCTGAATCGAGACCGTTGCAAAAGTCATTTGGCAAAAAAGTTCAAGGCTTTTTGAATTTTTAAGTATTGAGTTATCTTGTCGATAATGAAATAGTTAAAAATTCAAAGTAACGCAGAAATTTGAAGCCAAATGACTTAGACAATTTCTTTTGATAGTTTTGCAACGGTCTCGAATCTGTAATTGGTTTTGAGTGGTTGAGGAAGGACACATGATATGTAGAATTTTTCGGCAGATAAAAAATATTGTATAAATGAATAATAATTCATTTAAATTTGCATCCGATGTCCAGACCTAAAAACGAAGAAAAACTTCATGCGATTCACCGGGTGGTCCTCAAGCTACTCGTGCGATCGGGGTTTAGTTCCGTTAAAATGGCTGATATCGCCAAAGAGGCTGGTGTTGCAAGTGGCACTTTATATATTTACTACAGCAGTAAAGAGGGTCTGCTCAACGCATTGTTTGTATTAACCAAACAAGAAATTGCACAACACATGTTCCGGATGTTTGATCCGAAGGAGGATTATTTAATCTCTTTTCGAAACATGTGGTTTGCTTATATGCAATACTGTATTGATTTTCCGGAGAAAATGTTATTTGTCGAACAATTCCTGTATAGTGGACTCATCACTGCAGAAAATATTGAACGAACAGAACTTTTTTTTGAACCATTAAATACCTTTTTGGACACCGGACGCAAAAAGAAATACTTGCTCAATATCGATGCAGCTTTGCTGAAAGCGTCAATGGCCGGCAGTATTCACGAATTGGTTAAATGGATGCACAGCCAACAAATCAAACCCAATAACAGTTTGCTCGAAAATCTGTTCAGGTTACAATGGAAAGGCATTAGTCTATAATTTTTTTTAAATATAAAATGAATAAAAATTCACTTAAAAATAAAACGATGAAACAAACAGCACTAATTACTGGAGCCTCTATGGGTCTTGGAGCCGAATTTGCACGCCTTTTCGCTGAACAACACATCAATCTCGTACTTGTAGCCCGTAACAAAGAAAAACTAATGGCGCTTGCTGAAACTTTGCGAAACAAGCATGGTATTGATGTTCAGGTATTCGCCTGCGATTTGAGTCAGATGAATGAAGTTCAGGCGCTTTATGAAACCTGCGAAAACGATCACATCCAAATTGACTATCTGGTTAACAATGCCGGATTTGGTGATTTTGCCCTCTTTCATGAAGCCGAATATGCCAAACTGGAGCAAATGATTGATCTGAATATCAAAGCCCTCACCAAATTGAGCCATCTTTTGGTTAAACCTATGATTCAGCGAAGTTTTGGCAGAATCTTGCACGTGGCATCAACAGCTGCCTTTCAGCCCGGTCCAACGATGGCGGTGTACTTTGCGACTAAAGCTTACGTACTTTACTTAGGTGAAGCCATGAGTAATGAATTGGAAGGAACAGGAGTAAGTGTAACTACTTTTTGTCCGGGTGCCACCGAAACCGGATTCCAACAAGCAGCAGATTTACACGAAAGCAAGTTGGTTAAAAATAAAAAATTACCGGGTGCCGCTGAGGTTGCAGAATACGGTTTCAAGGCCATGATGAAGGGTGAGCTCACTCCTATACACGGTACCATGAACTATATCAATGCAATGGCTTCCAGATTCTTACCCCGGAAATGGGTATTAAAAATTGTAAGAATGTTACAGGACAAAGCCTCCTGAGATTGAAGTTGGTAAAGGGAGATTGACTGTTTTCATATTACCGGAAACAAATATTCAGGCCAATTTCCAAACAAGTTAAACATCGTATGCTTTAAGGGCGGTCAAAAAGAAGTCTTTGTCCGCAAACCCCTTCGATCACGCTACCCAGGGCATAAACGCATTGGCCATTAACATAAGTCGCATGTATTCGACCGGGTAAGATTTTTCCTTCCAGGGGACTCCAGCCACATCGATAGTACAACTGATCTTTACTCACAGTGGTTTCTCCTTTGAGATCCAATAAAACAAAATCAGCATGATATCCTTCGCGGATATAACCTCTTTCGCGAATTTGAAAACACTGCGCCGGGGCATGGCATGCTTTTTCAACAATTTTCTCCAGTGAAATTCGACCTTCGCGCCGGGCTTGTAACAACATGAGCAAACTATGTTGGACCAATGGCAAACCGGAAGGGGCTTCACCATAAGGCTTTTGTTTTTCTTCCCAGGTATGTGGAGCATGGTCAGTGGCAATAATATCAATTCGGTCGTCCAATAAAGCCTTCCAAAGGGCTTCTCTGTGTTCGGGTGCTTTAATGGCAGGATTGCACTGTATCAGGTTGCCGTATTGTTCATAGTCATCAGCCGTATAATGCAAATGATGAACACATACCTCTGACGTAATTCGTTTTTCGTTCAAAGGAAACATATTCGTGAAGAGCTGTAATTCCTTTTCAGTGGTAATATGTAAAATATGCAAACGGGTATTAAATTTTTTCGCCAATTGCATCGCCGATACTGACGATTCATAACAAGCATCCACATCCCGAATAATGGGATGAAAGCGGGCATGATCCATGGCAACTCCATCGGCTTTTAATCGGGCCCTGTTTTGATGAATAATATGCTCTTGTTCACAATGGGTTGCTATGAGCACTTCACTTTCCGCAAATATTTTTTCCAGGGTGATGATATTGTCCACCAACATATTTCCTGTACTCGAGCCCATAAAAATTTTTAATCCACAAACCGCTTGTTTGTGTTTGTTTACTTCCAAAGCCTGCTTAGCATTATCGTTGGAAACACCCAAATAAAAACTATAGTTTGCCGGAGAGTTGCGCGATGCAATTGCATATCTTTCCTCCAATAGTTCCATGTTTAAACTAGCAGGCTGCACATTCGGCATATCCATAAAACTGGTTACACCGCCCGCAACCGCAGCCCGTGATTCCGTGGCAATACAGGCTTTGTGCGTTAAGCCGGGTTCGCGAAAATGAACCTGATCATCAATCAATCCGGGAATGAGCGTCAACCCTTCTCCGTCAATTTCACGTACCGACGCAGGAGTGTCGATTTGCTGAGCCAATTTCTCAAAACGCCCGTTTTTGATATAAACATCCCGGCGTTGAATTTCTCCTTCATTCACGACATCTACGTTTTTGATGACCAAATCCATTTGATTTTGTTTAATTACAAATATAGGTACACAACAAAACTGAACAACTTTAACCCCAAGGCATTTTACTTGTTTCGGGCATCCGTTGTTCAATTAGGGTTTATCCCCTGATTATTTTGAATTATCTTTAACCCCTCTATTTGTAAGTATATGAAAAAACTTTTTGCCATCGTATTTGCTATGGGCCTTTATCAGACGGTAGATGCTCAATCTGCCTACATGAAACATCTGGCCGATGATCAATTTCTTATTGAGCGTTTGGATGTACTCAATGGTCGTTTGTCCGACTCTCTGTATACCTCTTTGCAATCCATGAGCCGCAAGGAGGTGGTGCAGTTTCTGGAGCAGTATTTGCAAAAACACCGCACCATCTCTCCCCGTGAAAAAGAGGAGATTATGCGCATCATTTCTAAAAACGGCGAGTGGGCTGCCAATGGTGAAGGGGCTGAGGATTCTAAGTATCCTATTTTAAACCGGCTCTACCAAAAAAAATCAGATATGATTAATGTACATGTTGATCAGGCTGATTTGGTGATTAATCCAATTTTTAATTACCAGCAAATGGTAGAAACCAATAATACCAAACAAAATTTGTTTCTCAACTCCAAAGGCATCGAACTCAGGGCGAATCTCAACAAACGAATTGGTGTATATTCTACATTCACCGATAATCAGGAACGGGGGCCTTGGCATCATCAACAAAGAGTCAGCGAACGCAGTGCAGTTCCTGGTATGGGATATTACAAAGATTTTAAGGTCGATAAACCCGGTTTGGCACAGGATTATTTATATGCCGCAGGTTACCTCGATGCCGAAGTGATTAAAAATAAAGTAAACGTCGCTTTCGGTCAGGATCGTTTTCATTTGGGCGATGGTTATCGCAGTCTTTTTCTGAACGATATGGGGGCCAATTATTTGTTCATGAAAATCAACACCAAATTCTGGAAATTTAATTATCAAAATTTGTGGATGGAACTCACACCGCAGTACAGTCGAGGTGGTGACAAACTTTTGCCACGCAAATACGCCGCCATGCATTATCTCTCAGCCAATGTCACCAAATGGTTAAATGTGAGTTTGTTTGAAGGCGTTGTTTTTGGTCGTCAGGATCATTTCGATTTTCGATACATGAATCCGATTATCCTCTATCGAAGCGTAGAACAAAACGCGGGTAGTCCGGATAACGCCATGCTCGGTATGGGCTTTAAAATCAATACCAAAATCAAAACCGTTTTATATGGCCAGGTATTACTCGATGAATTTAAGTTTAGCGAAATCATGGCTCGTAACGGATGGTGGGCGAATAAGTATGGTATTCAACTCGGATTCAAAGTGGCTGATTTATTTAATATCAAAAACCTCCTCATACAGGGTGAAGCCAATATGGTTCGGCCATTTACTTACTCACGTGATTCGGTTTCAAATTTTACCCATTACAATCAACCCCTGGCTCATCCCTATGGAGCCAATTTTCTGGAAGCAAATTTTATTGTCAACTACAAACCGATGCGAAACGTACACCTGAGTTGGCGTAGCTTTATCAATCGGCAGGGGCGCGATACATCAGCCAAAAGGGCCTTTGGGGGCGATATTTTTAAATCCTATAAAGCGCGTAACGATGATTATGGAATTGGTTTATTCAATGGTTATCCCACTGAAACTTTTTATACCAACCTCAATCTATCTTATGAGTTGCGGTATAATATCTTTTTTGATTTGGGTTTTGCCTATCGTTACCAAAATACCAGCACCAAATATGTACCCGCATTTAACAGTTTGCAGGTCTATTCAGGTATCCGCGTGAATGCGGTGCGCAGGCAATATGATTATTAATGTTGGAGCATCATCCCTATCTTTCTATCATAGGCCGTTCCTGCTTTCCGCGGTGCACGGCACCTAGCTGCAATCAGGGCTAGAAATGGAATTCAGTGCTTTTCGCATGTAGTGCTGCGTTCCTATTTTTAAGCCGTGAAGGGGTTAATTTGCATTTGTCCGCCAACAGCTTCTCCTGTTCGGAATTTGCAATTCCGAACCAATATACTGGGATTTTTAATCCTCATACGCACTTTATAGTTCTACTACAGATATCACTTTGGTATTATTTTTTGCTTTTAGCGTTTTGCCTAATATCGTTTTAATATGAGATATGCCTATGCGGTTTTCAAAACCGCCGATAGCAGTACGACATTACAAATGTCGAACAGGGCTGTTGTGGAACATCTCGAACCGATGAAAGAAAAGTTTTCATAATTGTTATTCAGGAAATTTGCAAACAATACTACATGTTCATCCCGCACCAAAGATTAACCTCACCAACCCTGCTTTAGGCCAAGAGACTGGGTTTTAAAACCGCCGATAGCGACGACATTACAAATGTCGAACAGCTGTTGAACATCTTGAACAGCGCTTTTTTAATCCTTTACACCGGCTTCTTCGCTTTGACGTAAGTACGCCATTTTTCCAATACCGCCTCCATATCTGCCGGTAAATCAGAATCAAAAAATACTTTTTTCTTGCTCACCGGATGTATAAAGCCCAAAGTTTTGGCATGCAAGGCTTGTCGGGGTAATAGCTTAAAACAGTTGTCGACAAATTGCTGATACTTACTGAATACCGTGCCTTTTAAAATTCGATCGCCACCGTAAGTGGAGTCGTTAAATAAAGTATGTCCGATATGTTTCATGTGTACCCGAATTTGATGGGTGCGGCCGGTTTCTAACCTGCACTCCACCAAGGTAACATAATGTAATCGTTCCAATACCCTGTAATGGGTTATCGCATGTTTGCCTTTTTCATCCTCCGCATCATATACCGTAAATATTTTTCGTAGTCTTTCATGACGCCCGATATACGTTTCAATACGGCCTTCATCTTCTTCCACATCACCCCACACCAAAGCCTGATAGGTGCGTTCAACAGTATGGTCTTTAAATTGCTCAGATAAACCATTGATGGCATTTTCTGATTTGCCCACTACGAGCAGCCCGGTTGTATCTTTATCAATCCGGTGTACCAGGCCGATACGAGGGAGTTGGGCGCTTTCCGCATTGTGTTGTCCCAAATAATACGAAAGGGCATTCACCACTGTTCCGGTATAGTTACCATGTCCCGGATGCACCACCATATTATAGGGTTTGTGAATGAGCAACAAGTCATCGTCTTCGTACACAATATCCAAAGGAATATTTTCAGGAACAATTTCCGTGATGTCCGGTTCCCGATAAGTATAGACCAAAAGATGATCACCGGGCCGTACTTTGTAATTGGCTTTGATCGGCTTTTGGTTAATGCTGACCATTCCGTCGTCAATCCCTTGCTGAACTTTACTGCGGGTGAGTGAGCCAATTTTGGTGAGCAGGTATTTGTCAATGCGAAGCGGTTCCTGTCCGCGTTCAACAATATGATCGAGCAATAAATGTTTTTCACGAACAATTTCTTCGCTTTGTTCCTCTTCTTCCCAGTCTTGTGCTAACCACGCAGTACTCATAAGGTCCAAAGGTAATACTGAAAGCACTTCCCGCATCAATCATTTCTTCGCAATAGCCTTCGCGAATATTTGCTGAAAACTAAATCAATCCTTCGCGCATCAAATCATGAATATGAATCATCCCATCATAGCGACCATTATCCAAAACAATGAGTTGCGAAATATGATGATTGCGCATTCGTTCAAGGGCGTCCACGGCCAATGCAGCGCCTTCTATGGTTTTGGGCTGCGTATTCATGATGTCGGCAGCTTTTATGCCTTCAAGTTGAACATGATTTTCCAACATCCGGCGTATATCGCCATCCGTAATCATGCCACAAAGTTGTTCCTGTTCATCCAATACGGCGCAAGCACCGAGTCGTTTGCCGGTCATTTCAGGGATGAGTGTACGGATATCATCGTTCAGATGTACACTTGGTTTTTCGTGTTGCTTACTCAGGTCTTTCACGCGTAAGTACAACCGCTTACCCAATGCCCCTCCCGGATGATATCGGGCAAAATCGGCCGGTGTAAATCCTTTGAGTTTCAGCAGGCAAACTGCCATTGCATCACCCATCACCAATTGAGCCGTTGTGCTGCTGGTAGGGGCGAGGTTATTCGGACAAGCCTCTGTGCTGACACTGCAGTTGATGAAATACTGGGCTTCCTGAGCCAGAAAAGATTTTGCGTTGCCGCAAAGTGCAATTAATATATTTCCGAAATTGCGAATGAGTGGAACGAGGACTTTAATTTCCGGACTTTCACCACTTTTTGAAATCAACATGACAATATCAGCGGGCTGAACCATTCCCAAATCTCCATGAATGGCATCCGCTGCATGCAAAAACAACGAAGGGGTTCCGGTGCTATTGAGGGTTGCAACAATTTTTTGCGCAATAATGGCACTTTTGCCAATGCCGCTAATAATCAACCTGCCTTTGCCGGCATGGATGATTTGGATACATTGGCAAAATGAATCATCCACAAAATCGAGCAAACCGGTAATGGCCTGAAGTTCAATTTGGAGGGTGTCGAGGGCGGTTTGTCGAATCAGTTCAGAGTCGTTCATATCTCTTGTTTGGTTCACAAAAGTATTTCAGAATTATCATCTCCGCTCAGCCAAATTTTCATTGAATATTTTGTTGGAGCGAAATTTGGGTGAATCTTTGTGATACCTCATACAATTGACTATTTCATTTTTATTCCAGAGGTTTTGAAATAGTTTCAAAATGTAATATTCGTATGGCAAAATCTTCAACAATCCAGCAAGCTCTCAATCCACAAGTGGACTTATATTTGGCACAAGGCTGCGGCCGGTGTGCATACCACAATACGCCTCAATGTAAGGTGCATCATTGGCAATCTGAGCTCCAAACCCTTCGACAGATTGCGTTAGAGAGCGGCTTAAAAGAAGAAATTAAATGGGGGGTGCCGGTCTATACCCTCGACAATAAAAATCTGATTTCGGTGAGTGCTTTTAAATCCAACGCGGTATTGAGTTTTTTTAAAGGGGTACTACTCAAAGATGTTCATCAGGTATTGGAAAAACCGGGTGAACGTTCGCAGTCGGTAAAACTCTTTCGCTTTACCGACGTAGCGCAAATACAACACATGAAAAGCATCATTGGCTCATATATTGAAGAAAGCATCCAATTGGAAAAAATGGGCGCTGAGCTTGTGTTTCAAAAAAATCAGGAACCCATACCTGAGGAACTTGAAGAACAATTTGCCGCCCATCCTGTTTTTCGAAAAGCTTTTTTTGACCTGACACCCGGCAAACAAAGAGGGTATTTGATCTATTTTTCTCAACCCAAACAATCAGCTACACGAACCAATCGAATTGTGGGCAAAATGGATGATATTTTAAATGGGATTGGTATACATGATCATTACAAGGGAAAGAAATGATGAATGAGGCAGCTGTGATTTTTTCTGGAATGGTAAGCGAAGATGAAAGAAGCAGCCATGATATTTTCTAGCCCCGATAGCAGTGAAGGCCGTGCCGAAACGAATAGCGGGTAGTGCCATAGAACAAGGCACTGGGCATCTTGCTCCAAAATAATTATCAGGCTCTTCTGAAGCCCTCACACAAAAGTGTACCAGCGCTTTCGCATTATGGTTGTAAATTGTGTTTGAATAATGAGCGCACGAATAAGGACTCAACTTATTCAGTAGAGTAATAGGCGTTCTTAAAAATCAATTTTAACCAACAAAAAATCAATCAACCATGGCCCATTCATTTAATGTAGATATTCATTGTCATCCCTCCGCAAAGCCCTTTATGACAGGAGGCTTAAGCGGTAAGAAAAAAGATATTTTTGCCGGGTATAAGTTTGTACCTGAGGCTAAATTACTCAATAAATTAAAAAAGGTTGTAGAGCGCTACTCCGAAGTATTGCAACGCACCCAAAGTCATTTTGATGCCTTATACAAAGGGGGTGTTCGGGTGGCCTTTGCAAGCATCACACCCATTGAAAAGGGATTTCATGTGATGAACCAACGCAGGGCCAATATTCTGACTGATTTCCTGCGCGATATAGCCACACGTAAAGGCACTGAATATTTGATTTCGCCCAAGGTACATAATGCCCTCACCGGTTATGATGTAGATAATTTGTTGCACACTCAGGACGATCTCAACGATTACTATGAACAGGGTTTGTTGCCGGAATACGAATATTTATTGTCGATGAAAGACCAAAGCAGGCAAGTTGGGCAAATACGATATACGATTCGTTTTCCGAAGAATT
Organism: Bacteroidota bacterium; assembly: GCA_016715505.1. Classification (GTDB taxonomy): domain Bacteria; phylum Bacteroidota; class Bacteroidia; order Chitinophagales; family Chitinophagaceae; genus OLB11. The sequence continues at coordinate 73,526 of JADJZY010000010.1, read as the reverse complement.
ATAAATCACTGCAAACCTATTTGCAGGACCCTGAAAATCTTTGTATTCTGCTCACCATAGAAGGTGCACATGCCTTGCTCAAGGCGCCAACGAATTTGGATGTTAAACGAAATCAACTGAATCCGCATTCCCAGGATGAAAACAGGTTGGATATTGAAATGGTGAAGTTGATGGAAGAACGCGTAGAAGAGATGAAAAATAAATGGGATATCGCACCGCTGTTTATTTCACTGAATCATCATTTTTGGAATGGTTTGGGCGGGCATTGTTTAAGTTTGAATCGTGTGGTTTTAAAATTGGTTTCGCAGCAAGAGGGTTTAAATTCGGGATTGACCGTAAATGGTGAAACCCTCATTAAAAATTTATTGAGCCGAAGATTGGGAGCGCCCATTTTGCTGGATATCAAGCACATGAGTGCGCGTTGCCGCAGCGAGTTTTACGACTATATCAGCACCGAAAGAGAATTGCGTAATCAGCAGTATCCTATTATTTGCAGTCATACCGGACTTACTTCCAAATATGCGACATTGCGTTCCATGTTTGCCATTGATGAAGAGATGGAGCAAGCAGATCCTGATCATTTTTTATTTGAAAGCAGTATTAATTTGTCGGCCGAAGATGTAGAAAAAATTGTTGATTCTAAAGGGCTGATTGGAATACAATTGGATGAAAAACGCATTGCCGGCAAAGAAACCTTTAAACGCCTTGCTAAAAAATATGCCTCGCAGATGTGGCTGCTGGAAGTAAAAATTATATGGGCCAATATTTTACAAGCTATTCGTTTTGCCAACCGCCCGGAAGCCTGGGAAGTGATGTGTATTGGTTCGGATTATGATGGTATTATTAATCATCTTGAACAATATCCAACCTCAGCCGATATGCAAACACTGCGCAAGGATATGCGTGATTTCTTAAACAAGCCGGATGATATTGTGGAGATGGATTTTGTAATGCGTAAAGAAGAAATTGTGCGATTGATGTTTGGGATGACGGCTGATGAAATTTGTGAGAAGGTGTTTTGTAGCAATGCCATGCGTTTGAAAACGAAATTTTTGATACGGCGAGGAGTTGCAGCGATTGGACAATATTTGCTTCAGCCAAACAGGATGAATTTTTAATGAGAAGAGATTAAGTCATACCCCCCCCCCCCCCCCAAACACCAGCGACCCCCCCCCAAACCCCCAAAAAAAAACCAAAAAAACACCCCCCACACCCCCCCCACACCACCCCCCCCCCCCAACCACCCCCCCCCCAAAAAAAAAACCCCCCCACCACCCCCCCACCCCCACCCCCCCCCCCCCCCCCCCCCCCCCCCCCCCCCCCCCCCCCCCACCCCCAGGTCTTGGGGTTGGAAAAAGTTTTCTACTTTTACCCGAATCAATTCATTATGTCATCTGCTTTACTTCTAGGATTTGTTATGGCGTATTTCGCCCTATTGCTGATAGTGGCCTATTTTACATCGAGGCGCAGCGATAACGAATCATTCTTTATCGGTAACCGCAATTCAAACTGGATGCTGGTGGCATTTGGGATGATTGGAACCTCTTTAAGTGGGGTTACTTTTGTGAGCGTGCCCGGCACCGTAGGCTCTTCCGGATTTCAATACTTTCAAGTTGTGATCGGTTACTTTCTGGGATATATTGCAGTTGCCTATATTTTATTACCCTTGTATTACCGGATGCAGTTGACTTCGATTTATACCTATTTGCAGGAGCGAATTGGGATGCGGGCCTATAAAACAGGCTCTTTTTATTTTATCATTTCGCGCACTTTAGGGGCTACAGCCCGGTTGTATCTGGTGGTCAATATTTTGCAATTGTTTATACTCAACAATATGGGAATTCCCTTTTGGGTAACGGCCTTCGTGATTCTGTTACTCATTTTGCTTTACACGTTCGAAGGGGGTGTCAAAACCATCGTTTATACCGATACCTTGCAAACCACCTTTATGTTGCTGGGCCTCGTGATTTGTATCATTGCCATTCAACAACAATTTGGGGAGGGCTTTGCGGCCAGTTTAGGGAAGATGCAGGATCAGCAGCTCACCCGGGTATTTAATTTCGATCCGAAAGCGCCCGGATTTTTTCTGAAACAAATTTTAGGCGGGGCTTTTATTACCATCGCTATGACGGGATTGGATCAGGAAATGATGCAAAAAAATATCAGTGTGAAAAAACTGGGCGACTCGCAAAAAAATATGATGACCTTTTCGACCATCATTTTATTCGTCAATTTCTTATTTCTTTTTCTCGGTGGCTGTTTATACCTCTATGCCCAACAACATCAAATTGATATTAAAGGCGATGATTTGTTTCCGGCCATTGCCCTGAACGGATATTTATCGGCCGGTGTTTCTATCCTCTTTATTATCGGATTGATTTCTGCATTATTTCCAAGTGCGGATGGGGCTTTAACTGCACTGACCTCTGCATTTTGTATTGATATACTCGGTATTCAACGCAACGAGGCCTTGGATGAAAAAAAACGAAAACGGACCCGGTTGACAGTGCATCTCACTTTTGCACTTATCTTTTTTATCTGTACCATGGTTTTTAAATGGATTGATGATAAATCGATCATTGATGTGATTCTGAAACTGGCCGGATATACCTATGGTCCATTGCTGGGTTTGTTTGCATTCGGTATCCTCACCAAACGAACAATCCGTGATTCGGCCGTATTGCCCATCTGTATTGCAGCGCCGTTGCTGACCTTTTTAATAGATGTGATCAATAATGCAGAATGGTTTATAAAAAAATTAACATGGCAAGGAGGCTTCGCTGAACAACTTCTTAGCGTATCGCAACGTATTTTTAGCGGATACAAAATCGGTATTGAATTGTTGATCATCAATGGACTGATTACCTTTTTCTTACTCTTTGTTTTTTCGAAAAAACGCTAAATATCTTACATGCATCATCTCACTTCCGAAGAGATTCATCAATATTGTGAAACCTATAGCAGTGCAGAACCCGAACTGCTTTATCAACTCAATCGCCAAACCCATTTAAGAACGAATTTGCCCGTTATGTTGTCCGGTCATTTGCAGGGGCGTTTGTTGTCGATGATCAGTAAAATACTACAACCTTCAATTATTTTGGAGATCGGCACTTTTACCGGCTATTCTGCATTGTGTCTGGCTGAAGGGTTAAAACCGGATGGCAAACTCATTACCATTGAACTGGACGAAGAACAAGCGGCGATAGCGGCAGAATACATTCGAGCTTCACCCTATGCGGCTCAAATTGATTTGATCGTGGGCAAGGCTGCCGAAACGATTCCACATTTATTGTATGATTTTGATTTGGTGTTTATCGATGCTGACAAAGTGAATTATAGCTTATACTTTGATGCAGTGATTGACAAACTCAAACCCGGAGGATTTATTCTGGCCGATAATGTGTTGTATCACGGAGATGTATTGGATACCGCAAGCGCCGGCAAAAATGCACTTGCTATGCATGCCTATAACGAAAAAATCAGTCGTGATACCCGACTGGAAAATGTACTTTTGCCAGTGCGGGATGGTATCATGATCTCGCGAAAAAAATAAAACTGCTGAACCTAAACACCACAGAGCAATATGATATCTGTTGATTTCCGCCTTTTTCACCTGCAAGCAACCAAAATGTTTTTTTGCTTGTCATGTTTGTTTCTTTCTTTGAATAGTCAGGCACAGGACGATGATGAGGTGATGCAATACATTGAAACCTTTAAAAAACTGGCGATTGATGAGCAGGTTCGTACAGGAGTTCCTGCGGCTATTACGCTTGCTCAAGGAATACATGAAAGCGCAGTAGGGAAAAGTGAATTGGCAACCAAAGGCAATAACCATTTCGGTATTAAGTGTAAGACCACCTGGACCGGCGAAACAATTTTACACGATGATGATGCCAAACAGGAATGTTTTCGGAAGTATAGCAGTGCAGAACAATCTTATTTAGATCATTCCAACTTTTTACGCGCAGGTAGTCGCTATGCATTTTTGTTTGATTTGGATGTGACCGATTACAAAGGATGGGCCAGTGGTTTGAAACGTGCCGGCTATGCCACCAATCCCCTTTATGTGAAACGCCTCACTGATTTGGTCGAAAAATACAATTTGCAGCAGTTCACCTATGAAGCACAAACCAAGGTATTTGCAACGGTTGGAGAGCGTGTACCCGATGGAGATGCAACCACCATGGCCCGCAGAGATGATCCGGCTTTAAATAACTACAAAGGACTCAAAGGATTTTGGGCTAAACGAGGTGATATGCTTCTCGATCGCGCCATGGAATGGAATATTCGGTATCCGAGATTGCTGGTTTTAAATGAACTCAGTGATGCACCGCTGGAATATGATATGTTTGTCTTCACCGAAAAGAAACGGAAAACAGGTACCGAAGAATTTCATATTGTTAAGGCCGGCGAAACCATGCATATGATCGCACAAAAGGAAGCTATGCTCCTTGAAAACTTGTATCTTTTCAATAATCTTACCGAAGGACAGGAACCTGAAACAGGTGAAAAACTGGCTTTGCAGTATAAGGCGTATGATACGCCCAAACTAAAACCCAAATTTCTCAATACTTTGGCCGAAAACAGACCTGTAAAACCAGCCGTTCAGACAATAGAAAATAAAGCCACCGAAGCGCCTGTTCGGATTGAACCAAAAGCAGAGGAAGTCATAAAGGAAGTAGAAACACCTGTGGCTGTATCCAATGTTAAAACCATAGATGAACCTCCACTAGCAGAAAAAGTCTCAAGTCCGGAGCCAGAGCGCATAACACCGACACCAGAAAAAGTAAAGGAGGAAGAGCCTCAGATTCAGGTCAGTAAAACAGAAACTGCTCCGGCCGTGATACCAGTTAAAGAGACGATCGTGATTGATACACCAAAGCCGGCAGAACCGGTGGCCGTCGTTCCATCTGTACCGGAAAATCCGGATATCATTGACCCTGAAAAGGCCCGTAAAGTGGAACTCTTATTGGAAGGTCGTTCCAATATTCCTGAGCCGGTGAAAACACAGGAAAAACAAGTGAGCATATCCTATGGTCAGGCACCAGCGGTGGTTCCTGCCGAAAAGCCGATTCCTGAACCCGTCAAGCCAAAAGAACTGGAAATGCCGAAACGCACTTATAATGAGGCGGGTGTGAGTGATAGTGTAAAAGCCCTGAAACAAAAATTTGATCCGGTTGTTTATAAACCTCTTCCTCCGCGGCAAGCCAAAAAAGCAATTGCTCCACCGGTCAATACACCTACTGTGGGTGTAAAACCTCCTGCACAGGAAACCAAAACCCAACAAAAATCAACACCGGCCGCTGAAACCAAAGAGGGGAAAAATGCGCAGGTCAAGGTGACCAAAACAGGTATTGAGCGTCAACCTAAAAAAGCAGAGGCCAGCAAAGAGAAAACGACCTCAGCTAAAAACACCAGCAAAAAAGCAATCGAAAAGCCGGGTGCCAAAAAAGAGAGCGCATCCAAAGGGAATGCCAAAAAAGATAAAACTTCATCGGCTAAAAATGCGGGCAAGGAGTCAAAAGGCAAACCCACTTCAAAAGATGCTTCGAAAGCAAAAGGAAATCCAAAAGATGCGAAATCAAAGTCATCTGTAAAAAGAAATAAACATGGAGATTCAGGTATTGGATAAAAAATTTATTCCCTACATCAGCGAACAGGATATTCAGAAACGTATCGAGGTGATGGCTGAACAAATCAGTCAGGATTATGCCGGAAAGGAACTTCTTTGTTTAGGAATTTTAAACGGATCCTTCATCTTCGCAGCTGATTTATTTAAACGAATTCATATCCCCGCTTCTATTTCTTTCATTAAACTGGCCTCTTACAAGGGCACTTCATCTACGGGAACAGTCATCACGGCAATTGGTTTGGAAGAAGACCTGAATGGGAAAGAAGTATTGATCATTGAAGATATTGTTGATACAGGTAAAACTTTGACAGCCTTTTTACCCGCCCTGCTTAAACAAAATCCGAATACGGTTAAAATCTGTACCCTTTTACAAAAGCCCGAAGCTTTGCAATATCCTTTAGAGGTGGATTATGTCGGGTTCAGTATACCGAATAAATTTGTGGTAGGCTATGGTTTAGACTACGACGGGTACGGCAGAAACTATCCCGAAATATATCAGATCCTGAATGCCTGATTACAGGATTTCTTATTCGTTTTTGCCGTTGGCTATGTCCAAATGAAAAATTTGGGTTAAATTGAAATTACAATTGAGGAGGAAACCCAATGATTATTTCATTTTGGAAAGTTTTTCTGAAAGGGTATTGGATGAATCACTCTACAAGTACTGAACGGTATAACCCTTCTTTTGTTTCAGAAATCCGGCAATAGGACCTGAATACACCAGATGCCCGCCTTGTTCACCACCTTCGGGTCCCATGTCAATGACCCAGTCAGCATTGCGAATAACATCCGGATTGTGCTCAATGATGATGATACTATGTCCGTGTTCAACCAATGCCTGAAAGGATACCAGTAACTTCTGAATATCATGGAAATGTAATCCCGTGGTAGGTTCATCAAAAATGAAGAGCATTTTTTTATGATGATAACTTTTATCCAGAAACGAGGCCAACTTGACCCGCTGTGCTTCACCTCCGCTCAGGGTATCGGACGACTGCCCCAATTTAATATATCCTAAACCCACATCTGCGAGTAAACGAATCTTATCACTGATTTTTTTTTCGTTTTCGAAATGAGACAATGCCTCGTCCACACTCATGTCTAATACTTCAGAAATATTTTTTTCTTTAAAAGTAACTTCAAGCACTTCCTCCTTAAATCGTTTGCCTTTACATACTTCGCAAGTCAGATGGACATCTGCCAGGAATTGCATTTCTACAACGGTTTCTCCTTCTCCTTTGCAATGATCACAACGGCCACCATCTACATTAAACGAAAAATGCCCGGGTGTATATCCCCTTAATTTGGAACTTTTGAGTGAGGCATACAAGTTGCGTATTTCATCATAAGCCTTGATATAAGTAACCGGATTCGAACGCGACGATTTCCCAATTGGATTTTGATCGACTAATTCAACTGCTTCAATACGCTGAAGGTCGCCACTTAACGCATCCATTTCGCCCGGTTTTTGGGCGTAATCCCCTTTGGCATTCTGTATGGCGGGAAAAAGCAGGTGCTTAACCAAAGTTGTTTTTCCTGAACCACTCACACCCGTGACCACACAAATTAAATTTAAAGGAAACTGTACTTCAACATCTTTCAGATTATGTTGACGGCCTCCTGTGAGTTGCAGAAAATGAGTTGGTTTACGGAGAGTATGTGGCACATCTACTTTTCGTTGTCCGCTGAGGTATTGAGCTGTCAGGCTGGATTTGTTTTTGATTAAAGTTTTATAAGGACCTGCTGCTACGATTTCTCCACCCAAATGTGAAGCCAATGGACCCACATCGATGATATAATCTGCAGCTCGCATAATTTGATCATCATGCTCAACCACCACAACGGTATTTCCCAAATCACGCAGTTTATGTAAAACACGAATGAGTCGTTCGGTATCACGTGCATGTAATCCGATCGAAGGTTCATCGAGGATATATAAGCTATCCGTGAGGTTACTTCCAATCACGCGGGTTAATTGTATACGCTGACTTTCACCTCCACTTAGGGTATTGGCCGTTCGGTTGAGGGTCAAATAATGCAAACCCACATCCAACATGGTGTTGATTCGTGTTTTTAATTCTGTAAGAATACGTTTCGCAATATGTTCATCATGCTGGTTCAGTTTTAAGGTATTGAGCCAATCGTTCAGCTGACTGATGGGCATATCAAGCAATTCGCCAAAATGTTTACCCTGAACTTTCACATACAAAGCATCTTTGCGAATTCGAGACCCCAGACATTCATGACACAAGGTTTTGCCCCGATAACGGGCCTGCATCACCCGATATTGGATTTTATATAAATTCTCTTGTACCATGTCAAAAAAATCCTGAATTCCTCCTTGACCGTTCCACAAGAAATCATACATTTCTTTGCTCAGTTCCTTGATGGGTTTATGGACCGGGAAATGATCTTTATGGGCGCGCATAAAATGTTTTTTCCATTCCGCCATTTTATCGCCCTTCCAGCAAACTACCGCATCTTCGTACAAGGAAAGATTTTTATTCGGAATAACCAATGCGGGGTCTATACCCAAAACCATTCCAAATCCCTCGCATTCCGGACAAGCGCCATAAGGATTATTGGAGGAAAAAAATTGTGGTGTGGGTATTTCAAAACGCATACCATCTCTTTCAAATCGATTGCAGAAATGAAGCACTTTTTTACCATCTACTTCCAGGTAAACATCGCCCTGGGTTTCATCAAATGCCGTTTGAATACTGTCGGCAATACGATGTAATTCATCTTGTTCAAATGGCCTGACCACAATTCGATCGATGAGAATATAACATGATTGCCAATCGGGAATTTCCGGAGCAGATTCTTGCAAATAATCTTCGATTTGAAAATATGATTTTGAGTCAATATCATACAAACGGCTATATCCTTTTTGTAAAAGATCATTCAAATAGTACGCAGGATTTCCGGCGGCATGCTGCGCCAAAGGAACCAACATGAGGACTTTGGCACCTGCAGGCAACTTTTGTATGGCCAGAACAACGTCAGATACGTCCTGTTTACTAACCTCCTCTCCCGAAATAGGTGAAAAAGTTCTTCCTGCTTTGGCAAATAATAAACGGAGATAGTCGAGCATTTCGGTCATGGAACCAACCGTGGATCTTGGCGTGCGAGCACTCACTTTTTGCTCAATGGCAATAGCTGGGCAAAGTCCTTCAATCAAATCTACATCCGGCTTTTGCATGCTTTTCATAAATTGCCGGGCATAGGAACTCAAACTTTCCACATATCTCCGTTGGCCTTCGGCGAAAAGGGTATCCATGGTCAGCGATGATTTTCCACTGCCACTGACTCCGGTTACCACCACCAATTGATTACGAGGAATATCTGCATTGATATTCTTTAAATTATGCACTTCTTGCGCCTTTGATTCTGATACCCGATTCCATCTTGAAAAGCTGCAATTTATGCCATTGTGGAGTAAAAAGAATCTGGATCAAGGGAAGGACGCAAACAGTTACCCACATTCAGTTAAAGGGGTATTGATTCAACTTAAGAACCAAAACAGAGACGTGAGATGCTCGAAAAGAAAAAGATTTTAATAAAGGCTATGCCCACTAATGCCCGGATAAATAGGCTTTTTGGTATCGTCTACCAATGGAGAGCTCTTGGTATTGGCATTGAGGAATTGTTTCCACACAATACGTCCATCTCTTGCATCCAGGGCATACAGATAACGGTCGAAAGAAGTGAAATAAACATAATTGCCATATACCACAGGTGATGATAAAATAATACTGGCAGAAGGATATTTCCAGAGCAGTTCTCCGGTCACATGACTCACGGCATACAAATTAAAGTCGTACCCACCAACAATCACCGCTTTGGTAAATTCATGAATGGCCGGCGAAGATTTAATTCGCTCATTGGTTTTGAATTTCCAGCGCTCAAGGCCGGTAGTGGTATCAATGGAATAGATATAATAATCGTCGGAACCCACTAAACACATGCCGCCATAGACCGCAGGCGAAGAGTAAACATTATCACCCGTAACGTAAGACCACTTGACATTGCCATTGGAGGCGTCCAGCGCATAAACCTTGCCATCGTCGCATCCAAAATAAACGAGGCCATTGCTAATGCTCACCGAAGAATTTATAGCATCAATAGCCACATACTTCCAGGATACACTGCCACTTGAATTCATACAATACAAATTTGGTCCTGCACTCACATATATTTTGTCATTTAAATACTTAGGAGAACTGGAAAAAGAAGGTTCATTGGCCTCTTTAAAAGCCCACATCTTGTTATGCAGGGTATCATAAGCATATAAACTGTCCTCAGCAAAGTAAACCATATTGGCATTCACACAAAGAGAGTTGCTGGGATTCAGGCGATTGATTTGTGTTTCGCGGTCAATTTTTCCGCGGATGGGGTCAATGGTATACATGTAGCCATCAGCGGTAACCTGAAATATTTTTTTATTGTGAAAAACAGGAACGCCATCTGTACCTCCCCGCATCACTACTTCCCATTTTTTACGACCGGTATTGGCTTCAAAACACATTAAATTACCATTTTCGGTGTTGATGAAAACCGATTCCTCTCTTCCAGTGGAAGGGGAAGATCTTTGGAGATTTCTTTGGTACAAGCAAAAAGGCCCATCACAGTGGCCGGGAAAAGAACCCAAATCAAGCTTTTCATCATATCATTTCTCATTTGAAGTATCAACAAATATAACCTAAAATCCCATATCTAAAAACTGAGCTAGCCGGGAGAATTAGATAAATACTAGACGTAGAAAGCGGTCTTTCTGTTAATCGTCAGAACCCAAAGGACCTGAACAAATTTTAAAAATCGCCAAAATGCTTGATGGATGCGGGTTGCGGCGAGTTTATCTGTGAAAGTGGTGTTAAACTCGGTCACCCCTCTGATTTTAACTTCTCTTCAAAATTCATTTTTGTACATTTGTTCGCTTTCAGAAGCCGCTATGTTCGACTTAATTGATAAACAAAAATTACCCAAGCATCTCGCCATCATTATGGATGGAAATGGTCGTTGGGCCAAGGAAAGGGGTAAGGACCGCTTATTTGGTCACCAACATGGCGTGATCAGCGTTCGTGAATGTGTGGAAGGTTGCGTTGAAATTGGGATACAATACCTCACTTTATACGCCTTTTCTACAGAAAACTGGAAACGTCCTGAGTCGGAAGTAAATGGCTTAATGGAATTATTGGTTGCAACTATTCGTAAAGAAGCAGAGAGCCTCAATAAAAATGGAGTCCGATTGATGGTGATAGGAGATATGGATAGCCTTCCGGCCTCTTGCGTAGATGAACTCAATGAAGCCATCCAATTAACATCTGCCAATCAAAAGCTCACCCTCATTTTAGCATTGAGTTACAGTGCGAAATGGGAGATGGTTCGTGCAGTTAAACAGATTAGTCAGGATGTGGTTTCTGGTAAATTGTCACCCGATGCCATCGATGAAAATACATTGTCGGCTTATCTTTCTACCTCCGGAATTCCTGACCCAGAACTGATGATACGAACCAGTGGCGAACATCGTATCAGCAACTTTTTGTTATATCAGTTGGCCTATGCTGAACTTTATTTTACACATACCCATTGGCCTGATTTTCGGAAAGAGAACCTGTATGAAGCCATTCTCAACTATCAAAACCGCGAAAGACGCTTTGGAAAAATCAGTGAACAACTCCGGCAAATTCCTTCGATAACCTAAAATAATCTATCGGTGAATGCAGATTCGCCGTCCGTATGCGCATTAAAATGAATATGATTCGAATCTCTGTGATGGTGTTGCTTGCCATGATGACCTTGTCCACCAAGGCTCAAATTGGACTCAAGCAAAAAAACAAACAACAAAACTACCTCAATAATAATAGCGAGTACACCATCGGTGGAATTCGTGTTGAAGGTTCGCAATTTTTGGATGAAGAATTGCTCATTTCCATTTCAGGATTATCACCAGGTGATAAAATCCGCCTGCCGAACGAGCCCAGAATTGCCAAAGCTATCCAAAACCTGTGGAAGCAGAATTTATTTGCCAATATTGAAATCTATAGTGAAAAAACGGAGGGAGATAAAATCTTCCTGGTTCTTCAAATTTCCGAACGCCCCCGCTTATCGAAGTTTAATTTTAAAGGCGTCAAGGATAATGATGCCAAGGAGCTCAAGGATAAAATCAATCTGGTTAAAAATAAGGTGATCACCGAGGCAGCCAAGCAAAATGCCAGCGAACGGATTCGAAAATTTTATATCGAAAAAGGCTATGCCAACGTTCGTGTTCAGGTGCAGGAACGAGCAGATACAGCGTTTTTGAATGCCGCCATTTTAACGTTTATTGTCAACAAAGGACAAAAGGTAAAAATCAATCAAATCAATGTTTTCGGGAATGAGAATGCCTCAACCTTAAAACTGAAAAAGAAAATGAAAGGGAGCAAGGAAATGGCTCGTATTTCGTTGTATAGTGCCGATAAAGAAAGCGTTTATGGGACCAATGAAACTGATTTTAAATCATACCTGAAAGGTCGTGGATTTTTGTCGCTTAGTAAAACGGCCCAACTCATGGATCCCTATGTTCGGTATGGCGTTTTTTCTGCTTCTAAGTTTACCGAAAAGAAATACGAAGAAGACAAACAAGCAGTGATCGAATATTATAATTCTTTGGGATTCCGGGATGCAAGCATTTTGGCAGATACCATGTATGCTGCTTCCAATGGCCATTTGAATATCGATTTGAAGGTGAAAGAAGGTAACCGATACTATTTCGGAGACATGGAGTGGAAAGGAAATACCAAGTATACCATTGATCAATTAAACAAACTTTTGGGTATCAAAAAAGGAGATATCTATAATCAGGAATTGCTCAATAAACGATTGGGAAAAATACCTAGCATGGACGGTGATGATATTTCTTCATTGTATTTGGATGATGGCTATTTGGCTTTTAATACCGAAGCTGCTGAAAAATCTGTTGATGGAGATACCATACATTTCGAAATTCGCATTACAGAAGGCGAACAATATACGCTGCGTAATATCAATATCGCCGGTAACGATCGTACCCATGAGCATGTGATTCGCCGGGAATTACGCACCTATCCGGGCAATAAATTCAGCCGTGCCGATATCATCCGATCTCAACGGGAAATTGCCAATCTTGGATTTTTTGATGCCGAGAAAATTGGTATTCAACCTGTGCCGCACAACGATGGAACGGTCGATATCGATTATACCGTTACCGAAAAATGAGCGGATCAATTGGAATTACAAGCTGGTTTTGGAGGTGGTTTGGGTGTAACCGGAACTATCGGGGTTTCGTTTAATAATTTTGCTTTAAAAAATATTGCCAATTTAAAAGAATGGGACCCTTTACCCATGGGTGATGGACAAAAATTATCCATACGCGGACAAGCCAATGGACGTTGGTATAATTCGATCAATGCCGGATTTACTGAACCTTGGTTAGGGGGTAAAAAACCCAATGCCCTTTCATTGAATGTATACCGAACTTATTTTGCAGGAAATTTCGGATCAACTATTTCAGGACATATGACCACTGTCGGTGCCGGTGTTACCTTGAGTAAACGTCTGCGATGGCCGGATGATTTCTTCGTGATTTCTTATGGTCTTAATTATCAACTGTACAATATCAAGGACTACTCTTTCTTTGAAGATTTTTCCAATGGCGTGGCGAATAATTTGAGTCTCAATATTGTTTTACAGCGAAACTCCATTGATCAGCCGCTCTTTCCAAGAAGTGGATCGAATATCTCATTGAGTTTGCAGTTTACAGCACCATACTCTCTTGTTTTCGAACCAAGATTACGAAAATTTGCCCCCCAGCAAAAAATATAAATGGATTGAATACCACAAATATAAATTCTCAGCTCAATGGTATCAGCGTTTGAAAGGAAATCTGATTTTAAAACTTGCTGCCAAACACGGTTATTTGGGTTATTACAATCAAAATTTACAGTCGCCTTTTGAACGCTTCCAGGTCGGTGGTGATGGGCTTTCGGGTTTCACCATTTACGGACGTGATATCATCGCGCAAAGGGGTTATGAAATATATTCAAATCCGGCAGGTGCAACCATCTTTAATAAATATGTCGCCGAAATCCGTTATCCGTTTTCGCTCAATCCTTCGTCAACCATATATGGATTGGCTTTTTATGAAGCAGCAAATGCCTGGGATAATTTTAAATCATTCAATCCATTTCAATTGCGACGTTCTGCCGGTTTGGGTGTGCGTATCTTCCTCCCGATGTTCGGATTGTTAGGTCTGGATTATGGTTTAGGATTCGATCGTTTGACTCCTGGAACCAAATTCGGTCAGGCGACCAAATTCAGCTTCATGCTTGGGTTTGAGCCTGAATAAATAATTGTAAGCCGCATTCTTTGTATAAAATATCGTTAAAGCAAGTGGGGCAATACAACTTTGTTTGTTCATTTGTAGTCGAAAACGACGAAAAAGAAATTTGCCCTTGTTTAAATGTTTGGGCAGATGAACTGATTCAAACTTAAAACAATTACAAACACTTTAAAACCAATTAAAATGAAGAAGTTACTTATTGTCCTTTTGGTGGTTCTCTCCGCATTCCAAATCCAGGCACAACGTTATTGCGTGATCGATTCCAAATACATCCTGGAAAACTTACCGGAGTATAAACAAGCACAAACAAAATTAGATGAGGTATCTGCCAATTGGCAAAAGGAAATTGATGCCAAATTGCAGGAAGTTGATCGTATGTATAAAGCATATCAGGCGGAGCAGGTGATGTTAAGCGACGAAATGAAAAAGCGTCGGGAGGATGAAATCATTAAAAAAGAAAAAGAAGCCAAAGAACTCCAGAAAAAACGTTTCGGTTTTGAAGGCGATTTGTTTAAAAAGCGTCAAGAGCTTGTAAAACCTGTACAAGACAAGGTTTATAATGCTGTACAAAAAATGGCTGCTTCGAAAGGCTATGAAATCATTTTTGATAAATCTGCGGATCTCAGCGTTTTTTACAACGATCCTAAGTTGGACAAAAGTGATGATATTTTACGTGAATTAGGCGTCACTTCACCTGGTAAAAAATAATCAGGGTTTCATCTTTTCATATATATTTGCAACATTAAAAATCAACCTGGACGGGATTGTTCAACATATTTTCAGGAATCATCCCATTAAATTTAAAGAAAATTAAAAAATGAAAAAAGTAATCATCGCGTGTTTTGTGTTATTCATGAGCGCAACTACCTACGCCCAACAAAAAATTGGTTATATCAGTTCGGATGAATTGTTAATGGCCATGCCGGAAGCAAAAAAGGCTGATGCAGATATCAGTGCATATGCTAAAACATTTCAGGACCAATTGCAGGCCATGCAAAAAGAAATGGAGACAAAGTATAAAGCCTATGAAGCCGAGGCTAAAACAATGTCAGAAGCGATGCGAATTGTAAAAGAAAAAGAATTGCAAGATTTACAAAATCGTATTGTTTCTACACAGCAATCAGCTGAGGAAAAAATCGCTGCAAAAAAACAAGAGTTACTCAAACCAATTATGGAGAAAGCGGACAAGGCCATTCAGGCTGTAGCCAAAGAAAAAGGGTATACTTATATTTTTGATACCAGTGTTGCCGGAATGGTATATGCGACTCCTGACGATAACCTGATTTCAGCAGTGAAAGCAAAATTAGGAATTAAAGATGCACCCGCTGCCCTGCGGTGGAGGTACAACGCCTAGAAGATAATTCTGTCAAAATAATAAAAAGGCCACCTTTCGGGTGGCTTTTTTAGTTTGCACTTATTTTCATTTAGTAAATCTGAAGTGATCAATGCTGCACTTCAAATTTCTGAATGTTTTTTTCCTGGCTATCAATCATCTCAAAAAGATAAAACCCATTGCTTAATCCACTCACATCAAAGTGCAATTCATTGAATCCGGTTTGCGCTTCTATTTGTCGGGTTTGTACAAGCTGACCCAAGGCGTTGTAAATATGGCACGTTATGATATCTTCTTCGGATTTATAAACCTCGGTTGTGATTTGGTTAGAGGCTGGATTAGGGTAGAAATAAATTTGTGGCTTGGTTTCTTCCGTTAAATCTGTACCATCTTCTCGGAAATTGTTGGCACTACTAAGTACTTCAAGTGTATAACAATTGGCATTGTCAAAAATCCCATTGTATCCATAAACCCGGGCAACATAATTGTCGCCAAATACCGCAGAATTTAAGATAATGGTTTCCATTCTTAGAGAACTGCTCTGTGATGTCGCAATCAATACGCCATTGGGCTTGTATAATTTCAAGTCATAATCCTGGGGTAAATCCGATAAGACAATTTTTATTTTTGGTTCGGCCGAGCTTGTGCTGAATTTAAAATAATCATTATCAATGCCGTTCTTATCATGGAATTGGTGATGGAATTGGTTTGAATTTGTGTCGCCAAGATACGAAGATTGTTATTTTCATAATTGTCTGAACAAACCTGAACAGGCACAGGTAAAGTGCTAAAAGTTGAGGTTGAAGTATATCCACTATTGCCAAAAGAACAATTGTTTTCAATTTCAAACTCGTAAGCCTGGTTTGCATTTAATCCATTGAGATTTAAATTATTTTGAATCACCGGAATGTTTAACCAATTCGAACTTCCGCTCGTACGATATCGAAAAGTATAACCCTGACTATTGGCAGCCTGATCCCAACTAATCACTACACTCGTTGGTGTGATATTGTTGGTTTGTACATTCGAAGGAAGAGCACATACAGGAGCAGGGATGTTTGTTGTAAAGGTTTGTGTATTACTCCATGCACTTTGTCCGGAAGTACAATTCGACATTAACTGATATTCATAGGTTGTTCCTGCATTTAGTCCACCTAATATATATGCGTTCAGCGAGGAGGTTAGCACGTTCCAATTCGTATCACCTGTTATTCGATAACGGATAGGATATGCAGAAGCACCCACAACCAAATCCCAACTCAACAAAGCGTCGTTTTCACTGACGAATACGGTATTGATATTGCTTGGAATTCCGCAGGCAGGTGATGGATATTCGGCACCCAGTGAATTAAGTAAAGCTGCGCGGGCACCACCCGGAATAAATAAGGCATCCATGCGGCTTTTTTGTCCTTGTGTAAACATACTCATGCAGGCATCATCGCTGTAGTCCATAAAATTCATGAACATTGCTCCATCCGGGCCATTATTACAGGAAATGGAGGGGAAACTAGGACAGCCATAATGTTCAGCTCCCTGATTGGGTGTGTCCCCAACTAAATCAGTACCATTGCACGATCCGGCATCATCGCCCCAAATATGATATACATTGAGCCAATGTGCAATTTCATGAGTAGCAGTTCGGCCTTTATTAAATGGTGGTAAAGCAGCTCCTGTATTGCCGAATGCACGAAAGGAACAAACGACGCCATCTGTAGCAGCTGCTCCTCCGGGAAATTGAGCATATCCCAATAATCCGTTCGATAATTTGCAAACCCAGATATTGAGATATTGATTAGCAGGCCATGCATCCTTTCCTCCGGTTGCCGTATACTTCACCTGATTGCTCATGTTAAAGGAAGTAACTGTGGTTTGTGTGCGGGTAATACCGGTACTTGAATCACCATTTGGAGTGCGTTTGGCCAAAACAAACTGAATATCACAATCGGCGGCCACGTTCTGAAAAGCAGCAGGGGTGTTGTTAAAATCAGGGTTTAATTTTCTAAAGTCCTCATTCAGGATATTAATCTGCGACTGAATCTGAGCATCCGATATGTTTTCAGAAGCCAAACGATATACCACATGTACCACCACTGGAATGGTAATTGTGCTGCGTTGTGGATTGGCTGTGTTGTTGACATAAGCCTGGGTTTGCTGCTCAATGAGTTGTCGCGCATTTTGAAATGCAGGGCTGCTCAGTTCCATATCGTGTAAATGGTCGGCAGAACCACAAATTCTGTTTTGAGCGCGAAGCTGAACAGTGCATAAAAGAAAAACGAGGAGGGTAGAAATTCGAAACATAGTAGTAGTGTTATGTGTATTGTTGCAGATTCAACATGTATGCCAATGAAGGGTCGTGACCTACACATGATTTTTAAAACATATTAAAAAAAATAATAACAAATCTGAAAAGCGCCTTACACAGTGGATGAAGTGGTTTACTCCGATTGAAAAGAAGGAATCATTTAGCGGATAGCTGAAGAGAATAATCTGAGTTTCCATTAATTTTGAAGGGATGCAGGATACTGATTTGCGGCTGAACGAAATTCTTTTCAAACATTGGGGGTATCATTCCTTTCGGGAAGGACAGGAAGAGATTATCCGTCACGTGATCGAAAAAAAAGATACCCTGGCTTTATTGCCTACCGGTGGTGGTAAGTCGATTTGTTACCAGGTTCCTGCACTCAAACTCAAGGGATTGTGTTTGGTTATTTCTCCGCTCATTGCTTTGATGAAAGACCAATGCCATCAATTAAATCAACGCGATATTCCTGCCGGAATGATTCATGCAGGTTTGGATGATGCACAAACAAGGGACATTTATGAAGCGGCGTCAAACGCTAAAATCAAATTTTTATTTGTTTCCCCCGAACGAACCCATTCGGCATTGTTTTTAGACTTTTTATACGATTGGCAAATTGGATTGCTGGCAGTTGATGAAGCACATTGTATTTCGCAATGGGGTTACGATTTCCGACCTGCCTATTTACAAATCGGAGAGATTAGAAAACACCTTAAAGAGGTCCCTTGTATTGCCTTAACAGCAAGTGCTACCGAACAGGTTCAAAAGGACATTCTTCATTTATTACACTTTCAAAACTATCAGATCTTCAGTTCCTCATTTGAAAGGACGAATTTGTCATTCTCTGTTTTTCAACCTGAAAATAAATTAACCCGACTAGCTCAATTATTACAATCAGTGAAAGGGAGTAAGTTGGTCTATTGTCGAAGTCGAAAAAGAACCGTTGAAATTGCCGAATGGTTGGAGGCACAAGAAATTAAAATCGACTATTATCACGCCGGTTTAAGTGCTGAGCTACGAAACACTAAACAGGACCAATGGTTGAAGAATGAAACAGAAGTGATGGTTTGCACGAATGCGTTTGGAATGGGAATTGATAAATCGGATGTTCGTATGGTTGTTCATTACGATATTCCGGATACACCAGAAGGATATTACCAGGAGGCTGGAAGAGCCGGTCGGGATGGTGAAAGAGCTTATGCCATTTTGCTCTATACAAATGCCGAATTATTGCAACTGGAGCGTGATATAGAATTGAAGTATCCTACTTCAAACCGAATGTCAGAAATTTATGATCGGCTTTGTCAATACCTGGGTATTCCTTACGAAGGGGGTAAGGATCAGGAATTTGATTTTGACTTGCAGCAGTTCTGCAAGCTGAACAACATGAATTCCATACAGGTACTCAGCATGTTGAAGATTCTTGAGCAGCATGAATTAATTTATTTAAGTGATGCATTTCACGCGCCTTCCAAAGTTCAACTCATTGCCGGGCGAGATTATCTGGACGAATTGGAAAAAAATCAACCGGAATTGGATGAAGTGCTGAAATCATTGTTGAGGATGTATGGCGGTTTATGGAATAGGTTCGTTGCAATCAGTGAATTTAATATCGCCAAGAAATTAAATGTGAGTTATGACTATGTTCAATATCAGTTAAAACGCTTACATCATTTACAAATACTGGAATATATACCTTGTCCGGACCTGCCTCAAATACTATTTCTGCATGACCGGGTGCGGTCACAATTTTTGCATCTGGATCGTGCCTTGCTCGAGCGTTTGAAAAAAATGTATACACATCGGGTTTTATCGATGATTCAATATGCCTCAATGTCGCAAGGCTGCCGTAGTCAGGAATTGCTCAAATATTTTGGACAAATGCCCGAAAAGCCTTGTGGTATTTGTGATTTATGTATCTCCCGCAAAAAGGGGCAAACAGAATTCAGTTTTGAAGCCATAAAAATACTATTTTGCAACGATTGTCGTTGGATATAGGCACTTCAATGGAGGAAATTCTGGCTCAGATTGTTCCTGAACAACATACGGAGGTGCATCGTATCGTGAGATTTTGTTAGATGAAGAAATCGTTCGGATTGGCTCCGGACAAAAATTGTATCTGAATCGACCTTGAAGGATGATGTAAGGAAAGGCTGATTTTGAAAGGAGTAAAAAATGAAAAAAGAGAAAATAAGATTTGCCATTATTGGATTGGGCAATATCGGCGTCCGACATGCCAAACATATTGAGGCTCACCCGGATGCACATTTGGTTTCGGTGTGCGATATCCGACCGGAAGCCTTGTCCTTTTTTGAGCCATCAAAGGTTCAGTTATTTGACAATCTGGATGAAATGCTTTTAAAAGCGACTTGATGTTTTGTCGGTTTGTACACCTAATGTCATGCATGCCCTGCATACCATTGCAGCACTTCGAAAAGGGTATCATGTTATTTGCGAAAAACCCATGGCGACCCGATCAGAGGATAGTGCACAAATGATTCTGGAAGCTGAAAATGCACAAAGGACTATTTTTGTGGTGAAACAAAATCGTTACAACGAACCGGTTCAACAAGTAAAACAACTTTTACAACAAGGCATTTTGGGCAAGCCCTATTTAATCAATGTCAATTGTTTCTGGAATCGAAATGCGGACTACTATCAGGAGAGTTCATGGCGTGGAACCCGCATGCAAGATGGAGGTTGTTTATTTACACAATTCAGTCATTTCGTAGATATACTGTATTATTTGTTTGGTCCGGTTCATACGAAGTCAGGTATGGTTCGAAATTTCGCGCATCCATATACCGAACTGGAAGACAGTGGCGTTTTTAATGGAAACGGCCTCCGGAGCTTTGGTGAATTTTAATTTTTCGACCTGTAGCTATGAAAAAAATCTTGAAGGGGCCTTTACGATTTTAGCAGAAAATGGGGCGGTTAAAATTGGCGGTCAATATTTAAACACCATCGAGTATCAACAAATTGAAGGCCATGTTATTCCTGATATTCATATACAAGCAAAGGCCAATGATTACGGGAAATATCAGGGGAGTATGAGTAACCATGACCAAATGATACAGAACGTCATTCAAACCTTGAGGGGCGAGGCGAGCATCATGACAAGTGCTGCCGAGGGTCATGAAGTGGTCAGAATCATTGAATCTATGTATGCATCCGTTCTTTTAGACTAAAACGATCTCACTAAACAGCCGGAACCTTTAAAACAGATTGGCCATTTTCTTCCTGCAACTGAATGAGCACATTATGTTGGTCCACTTTGCAACAATATTCCATATCATATTGCAATCCATAGGCTGATAATCGATGGAAATGTGAGCTGTCCTGGATAAATCCGTATAAATCTGATTTTGCCTGACGATACAAATGTGCAGCCGCCCTTGTGCTATCACAGTTCATGCGGAAGTGCATTCCGATTTGATCATAAACGGCACCTGCAAAAAGCGAGTCTTCAAGATTATATCGATCTTTCCAGGAGGCACAAGCGAGGAGTACATTTTTTTGTTGTTGAATGAGGTAATCACATACGGCACCCAAATTCAAAAAACTTCCTGTAATAATTTGCTCAGCGGAATGGCACTGATGTAAAAGCCGGGTGCCATTGGTGGTGGTTAAAACCATGGTCTTTCCTTCGATAAATTCGCGCGGATATTCCAAGGGTGAATTTCCGTATTGTAAACCTGGGGCAACTTTTCCATCCCTTTCACCGGCTGTAATGCTGTTGGGAATTTCCTGGCCCAGTCGAATACATTCATCTACATCTGCTACAGGTAAAATGGCATGGGCGCCGTGATGTAATACAGCAGCCATGGTTGAGGTAGCCCGAAACACATCGATGATGACAACAATGCGATCATTTAAATCATATAAGTGTAATAAGGAGGGCGAAAAGCAAGTTTCCAGAATAGGTTTCATGGGATTATCTTTAAATAAAGGGCGCCACAAAATAGGCTAAAATTTGTGCAACCAGTCCGGCCATATAACCGGAGTAAATTTCTTGAGGACTATGAGCCTTGAGTTGTAAACGGGCCGTTCCGACAATGCCGGCTAAAAGTATCACACTTACGAGGAGGATTGGAGCAGCAGGCAAAGATTCAAAGGTGAGAATCGCAGCAAATACTGTTGCCGAACCCCAGGCCGCAGTATGCATACTGATTTTATAAAGAATGGAGGCCAGAAAAACCAAAACACAGGTCAGAAAAACGCCTAATAATAAGGTTTGAATCAAGATATGAGCCTGAAATTGTTTATGAAAAACCCAATATACCCAAAAATAAAAGAGCATAGAGGCGATCAGAACACCATATCGTTCCTTTAATTCCCGCATATGAATGCTTTCAATGAATTTTAATTTCCACAATAAAACGGCGGTCAACAAGGGAAAGGTGATGGTGGTATAGGCCACCGTGATAAACCAGAGGCCTCTTTGTTTTTCGGTCAACCCAAAAAATAATTCCTGATTCATTAAAAACAGCCAGCCAAATAATAAACTGGGTACGAATACCGGATGGAGCAGAATGGAAATGAAACCGGATAATTTTTGCGAAAACGACTTTTGTTCAGACACGGCCGCAAAGTTAGGGTTTGAGGAGAAAATCATCGGAATAGATTTTTGAGTGAGATTTTATATATGGCTGAAAAGCACCAAGAAAGGATCATGGTCTTGGAGGGAGGCTTTTACGAACTGCGATATGATAAACGTTTATTTGATGGCCAAAGGATTGATCAATTATTTTATGTTGCGTGAATGCATTGAATATTTGGTTTTGTCAATAGCTCACTTTGGGGATGATGATACGGGCATTCATCACGGAACCAAAATGTTTTCCCATTTCTTCTATCGTATAGGCAGCATCGATGTGAAAATCGCCAATAGCAGTTCGGCGCAGTGCTTGTAAAAAGCCGCCACAGCCTAGTTTTTGTCCAAAGTCGTGAGCCATAGATCGGATATAAGTGCCACTGCTGCAACGAATCCGGAAATGGATTTCAGGTAAATCTATTTTTTCCAAGTCGAAGGAATGAATCATCACCTGACGTTTTTTAACAACGATTTCTTCACCTTTTCGGGCTTTTTCATAAATGGGTTTCCCATCTTGTTTGATTGCTGAATGGATAGGTGGAAATTGCTCGATATGGCCTAAAAATGTATCCCGAATTGCCAGGAGTTCTTCGTCTTGATAATTGAGCACACACTGAATATTCTCCGGAACACTTTCCAGATCGTAAGTAGGGGTTGTGGCACCTAGCCGGATGATACCGGTATACTCTTTATCCATTCCCATGAGTTGTCCCAATGTTTTGGTGGATTTTCCGGTGCAACAAATGACCAATCCACTTGCCAGGGGATCCAATGTGCCGGCATGTCCAATCTTGGCTTTTGTCCACTTTTTTAATTGCGCAACAACGGCAAATGAGGTCCACCCGTATGGTTTATCAATGAGCAGGGTAGAGCCTTCCAAAAAAGGAATTTGTTCGAGGGCTTGTTTTGTCATGGATTGCAATATTATAGTAAATTGATGGATCGAAAGGATGAACCTGATGGGATATCCCTTTCTAAATTCTATTCAATGAACGCACTAAGGTTGTGTGATGACCGACATATGATCCATTCCTGGACGCACTGCCTGCCGACTGCCCATATTTTACTTAAATTATGCAATCTCTCGTCCCAAAATACGAGACAACATCTGGGTTTAATCATTGGGAAGGCTATGGAAAATTTACATTTGAATGCATATTGAACTTTCAAACCACCATCAAATTATAGATATTTATATGTATTTCGGGATAGTTATTAACATTAAAAAAAATCAGATAGGAATTATACAAGATGCAGTTTGTTAGAATCCCCTTGAACATTCTATATTTGCCCGATAAACCATTTTAAAAAAGAAGTATTTCATGGCAACAACATCAGGTATGCGTAGCGGACTCATCATTAAATTGGATGGGAGTTTGTATACGGTCGTAGAATTTGGACAAAATAAAACAGCACGTGCTGCTGCAAAAGTTTGGGCTAAATTAAAAGGCGTGGACAATAACAGAACCATTGAACAAACATGGAACAGTGGCGAAACTATTTTCCCCGTGCGAGTAGAGAAAAAAACTTATCAATATCTGTACAAGGATGAAACGGGTTATAGTTTTATGGACAATGAAACCTTCGAACAAATAACGGTGACTGAGAATTTGGTAAATGCTCCGGGATTTTTAAAAGACGGTCAGGAAGTGTTTGTGATGATCAATGGTGAAACAGATTTACCCATTGGCGTTGAATTGCCTGAAAAGGTTGATGTATTGGTCACCTACAGTGAACCCGGCATGAAAGGCGACACGGCAACACGTACCTTGAAACCTGCTACGGTAGAAACAGGTGCAACCGTGAATGTTCCTTTGTTTGTGAATGAAGGGGAAATTATTCGCGTGAATACCAAGACGGGCGAATATGTTGAAAGAGTGAAAAATTAATTTTCAATTTAAACAATTTAAATATGGCTAAAGCAAAAAAAGCAGGTAGCGCACCTGCTGCCAAAGGTACCGGCATTAAAAAGGCCATACCTGCGAAAAAGCCGCTGGTTAAACCAACGGCAGTTAAACCTTCTGAGCCCAAAACCTCACAAGCTCCAGCTACTTTTAATATCGATGAAATCAATTTATTGCTGCAAGCTGTGCATCAATCAAATGTGAATGAACTGAAATTAGAAAAAGGAGATTTTAAAATCACCATCCGTCAGGGAGGTGTTGTGGTTTCTGCGCCTCAGGTTCACCAGGTAGTATCAGCACCGGCACCAGTGTCGGCTGCAACATCAGCCCAGGTTGCAACAGCCCCTTCTGCAGCGCCAGTCAATCCGGCCCCTGCAGCGGATACTTCTTCTGACAATTTAATCACCATCAAATCACCAATGATCGGAACCTTTTACCGTTCATCCGGACCGGGTAAACCAACCTTTGTGAATGTTGGAGATGAGATTAAAGAAGGTCAGGTGATTTGTATTGTTGAGGCAATGAAATTATTCAACGAAATTGAAAGTGAAATCAGTGGAAAAATCGTGAAGGTACTGGCTGATGATGCTAGTCCGGTTGAATACGATCAACCACTGTTTTTGGTTCAACCCGCATAAACGATTGGGCGGCCCAAAGCAGCCTGAATATTTGACATGGAACCGGCATCATGTGAAGCCTCATTCCATGTGTTAAAAACACCAAACATGTTTAAAAAAATTCTGATTGCCAACCGTGGAGAAATTGCCTTAAGGGTTATTCGTACCTGCAAGGAAATGGGTATTCCAACGGTGGCCGTATATTCAACCGCCGATAAGGATAGTCTGCATGTACGTTTTGCAGATGAAGCCGTTTGTATCGGGAAACCTGCGGGTTCTGACTCTTATTTAAATATTCCCCATTTGATGGCCGCTGCAGAAATTACGAATGCAGATGCCATTCACCCGGGATATGGATTTTTGGCTGAGAATGCCAAATTCGCCGAAATCTGCGGACAATATAAAATTAAATTTATTGGCCCGACGCCGGAAATGATCAATGCCATGGGCGATAAAATTACCGCCAAGGAAACCATGATACGTGCAGGTGTGCCGGTTGTGCCAGGCAGTGAAGGTCTTCTGGAAAGTATTGAGCATGCCAAAAAGGAAGCCAAGAAAATGGGTTACCCGGTCATGATTAAAGCCACTGCTGGCGGTGGTGGTAAAGGGATGCGTATCGTCTGGAAGGCGGAGGAAATGGAAAAAGCATACGAGTCTGCTAAAATGGAGGCTGCCACATCGTTTAAAAATGATGGAATCTACATGGAGAAATTTGTGGAGGAACCCCGTCATATTGAAATACAGGTGGCCGGTGATCAGTTTGGAAAAGTTTGTCACCTGAGTGAACGTGATTGCTCGATTCAGCGACGTCATCAGAAATTGGTGGAGGAAAGTCCTTCGCCATTTATGACACCTGAATTACGACAAAAAATGGGCGATGCCGCAATCAAGGCTGCCAGTGCAATCAGCTATGAAGGCGTGGGTACCATCGAATTTTTAGTTGATAAACACCGGAATTTTTATTTCATGGAAATGAATACCCGTATTCAGGTGGAGCATTGTGTAACGGAGGAAGTCATCAATTATGATCTCATCAAAGAACAAATAAAAATTGCAGGTGGTGTGCCAATTTCCGGTAAAAATTATGAACCGAATATGCATGCCATTGAATGCAGAATCAATGCGGAAGATCCTTATAATGACTTCAGACCATCACCCGGAAAAATTACCGTACTCCATACACCCGGAGGACATGGTGTTCGTATCGACTCACATATTTATGCCGGATATACCATTCCACCTTACTATGATTCTATGATTGCTAAAATTATTGCTGTTGCGCAAACGCGTGACGAAGCAATTAATACTATGAGTAGGGCTTTAAGTGAGTATGTGATTGAGGGCATTAAAACCACCATTCCTTTCCACCAACAACTCATGCAAAATGAGGATTTCAGAAAGGGTAATTTTACCACGAAATTCATGGATACTTTTCAGCTCAAATAAAAAATACTCAACCGGAATGATTCCGGTTTTTTTATGGGTTGAATCTTTTGTTTTCAAAAATTTAATCAAAAACCAAATATGAAAAAAGTACTGTTGTTCATGATGTTCCTGCCGGTTTCCCTTTGGGGACAGGTTGAAACAGATTCTGAAAATATCCTCACTGATGTTGCCGGTAAGTGGGAAGAGACCGCTCGGTTTAAAAAGAAAAAATCAATAGAGTTCAGCGATACCCTTCGTATGGAAATTCGCGAAGATTCCTACATGATGATGCGTTTCCATTTGGGTCCTACGCTTTTAGGAAATGCGCTGCGGAAAAAGGATGAAATTGTTTTTAAAAACCGAACACTTGAAATTGAATCTGTGTCCAACAATGAATTCCGATTCAGTGATGATGCTGGTATTCATGTGATGAAGAAGGTGACTGAATTTTCAGAAGCACCCATCCATAAAAAGATACCAGGATTGGAAGAAGAAAAAAAGGCTGGAATTTATCAGCAGGAAATGTTGGGTAAATGGACCTGTTATAAAAAAACAGATCCTGAATATACTCCTGCAAAATTTTATTTGAAACAGCTTCAGGTTAAACAAAAAACATCCAGCGATTTATACAATGGTACGATTACCATGCATAATGCAGATTCCGTTTATACGAACGATTGTTTAATTGAAATAGAAAAAAAACAGGTCAAGATTCGAATGTCTGGTGGCGCAATGATGATGCTTGAAACGGAAATGTTGATGGATAACGAATGGGTTTTACTGGAAAATAAAACAAGGTATTATTTAAAAATGTTGACAAAATAAAATCAGAACTTATACTTATTATGAAACGACTTATTTATAGCCTTTTGCTAGGCCTAATCATCTATCCGGCATCAGCCCAATTATCATTCCTGAAAAGTGGTCCTGCGTTCAAAGAAAAGTCGATGGGTGCAATTAAACTCAATCATTGTGCGAATGGGCAAACAGCCTTGATTGTTTGTGATGGACGAGAATTTAGTTGTCAGTTATTTGACGAGGGACTGCAACCAAAAGCTGAACAAACTTTTACCGTAGATAAAAAGTATGGCTTTGTAAATGTTTATAAAATTATTGAAACAGAGTCTTCTCTTGTGGTTGTGTTTGAAAAAACCTACCGGAAGAATGGAATGCAAGATCATAAACCCTTGATTGCAACAGTAATATTTGATTTGAAGACCGGAACCTGGGGTGAAGAAAAAGTACTTTTGAATGAAGCGGTCAACGAAATAAGTGGTCAAGTGTTTGTTTATCAACAAGAACGAAGAGCTGACTATTACGTGGTTATTTCAGTTGAAGGATATGGCAAGACGAACACAAAATCTATCAATGTTTTTCATTTCGATTCAAAGAATCATTTACAGGATTCCATTCAACAAATAATAGAATCCAAATTCAGCCATAATCTATTGAGTGTAGAGAAGGTAGAGAATCAACTATATATTTTATTGGGAGGAGGCGATATTCCAAGTAGAGAGTATGGAGAGTTTGATCTTTTTCTGGGCGTATGTGATTTGCAAAAATCGAAGGTTGAAATAAAACCAATTGTGGGTTTGGCCGGACGAACACGAACAGGTGTTCTGGGATATAATCCGGTAAATTCAAAAATGTATGTATTATTGACGGAGTTACCCAACTCACGACCAAAAGGCACTCCTGTCAATGCCAATGCTATTCAATTTGCGGAAATCAGTATTTCTACGGGCCATATCGTAGAACTCAGAAATCTCTATCCGGATTCACTCAATATCTGGCAACGTAAACATTTTAAATCGTCCGAGAAACTAAGGCTTACCCCTGTGGATTTAAGGATAGCTCAGGATGGCCAAATGTATGTGATTTGTGAAAACATTCAGAAAGAATACAGCAATGGGTATGGCGATCGTTTTCCATTTACAGATGAAAATTTTCGTATAACCATGAATACAATAATGCCGGGTGTAGAAAATACCGCCGGTTTTCAGGGAAGCTTAAACGACGTGGCGATTTTAACATTGGATCAAAACGGAACGATGATTCGGCAGCATCTGATTCCTAAAGTGCAAAAAACACCTTTTCAAAATTATCCGGCTTTTTATAGTTATCGTATGCGTCATTATCTACCCAATTTGTATTATGGGAATCAGTATCGTTCTTTTTATTTTTTGCCGGATACTAAGTCACCAAGGGTGTTTTTCAATGATTACGCCAGCAATAATGAAAATGTGAAAGCAGGAAAAGAGTTGAAATCTTATTATGCAGTCAAATCCGGAGAAATGATGCAAGTTCAATTAGAGGCCTCAGGCATCATAACGAATCGGACTACTTTAAATGAAGAAGGTGACCAGGTCGTGGAATCAGCCATTATTCCTGCGATAGATGTTGACCAGGTCAAAAGGTTAATCACTGCCATTGCCTTAACAGATAAAAAATGGAAACTCATCCAATGGAAATTTTAAACTGAATGGAATCGGTATATTTCAATGAATGTTGTAATTTAGGCTGATGCAATCACGTCGTTTTAATTTAGGGCATCAATTTTTTTTCTTATTGCTTTTGTTCCTTACTTGTTTTCAAACAGAAAATATGTATGCGCAATGTGGAAATATCGACCATTGGGAAAGTGTGGTTCAGGAAACAAATACCTGGAAATATATCCTTCCAAGCAATAATATTGCGAATTGGCAGGCTTCGAACTTTAACGACGCAAGTTGGTTAACGGGAATGGGTGGAATTGGTTACGGAGATGGAGACGACAATACACTGATCCCGGATCCAAGCACTTCATTTTATATGCGGAGAGCATTTAATATTGTAGATACCTCACAAATTGAATCGGTGATCTTCTGTCTGGATTATGACGATGGATTTGTGGCTTATCTCAATGGTGTTGAAATTGCCCGGGTAGGGATGAATCCAAATCCCTTGTGGAATGACTTGTCCGGAGTGGATCACGAAGCCCAAATGTATCAGGGAGGTACACCGGAATATTTTACGCTTTCTGCACAAACCATACAAACAGCCCTAAAAAATGGGAACAATGTGCTATCCATTGAAATACATAATTTTTCACCCTCATCCAGCGACCTCAGTGCACGACCATTTTTAATGCTGGCTATCGACAATCCCGTTCAAAATTATAGTCCTGTTCCTGCCTGGTTTGTTGCACCTGCCTTACTCAATTCAAATTTACCTTTAATGGTCATCAATACATTAGGTCAGTTTATTGTGGACGACCCGCGTATCATTTGTGATATGGGTATCATAAACAATGGAGTAGGTGCCATGAATTGTATCTCAGATCCGTTTAATGGGTACAATGGCAAAATCAGTATTGAATACCGGGGTTCATCTTCGCAAGGATTTCCCAAAATGCCTGATGGTTTCTCAACGGTGGATGTATTAGGAAATGATTTGGATGTTTCTCTTTTGGGAATGCCAGAGGAACATGATTGGATTTTGCTAAATCCTTACACCGATAAATCTTTTATGCGCGATGTGCTGGCGCATGATATTGCAAGAGCCTTAAATTGGTATTCATCCAGGGCTCAGTTTCTTGAACTGATTATTAACGGAGAATATTTAGGCGTTTATGTTTTGTTGGAAAAGATTAAACGAGATGATGAACGCGTGGATATTGCGAAATTAACCAACACCATGAACACCGGAGATTCGGTAAGCGGTGGGTATATTTTTAAAATTGATAAAACAACTGGGAATAGTGGCGGCGGGTGGTATTCAAATAACTATGGAATCTTTTTGCAAAATCATGTTCCCAATTGGAATACGATTACAGCGTCTCAACAAAACTACTTACAAACAGCAGTGGATAGTTTCGAATGGTCACTCACGAATCCTAATTTTACAAATCCTCAAACGGGTTACAGAAAGTTTGCAAATGTGTTTTCATTTGCAGATTATTTTTTGATTCACGAACTCGCCAACAATATAGATGGCTTCCGGTTAAGTACCTATGTGAGCAAGGATCGGAATAGTTTATGTGGCCGATTCACGATGATGCCATTGTGGGATTTTAACCTCAGTTTCGGTAACGGGGATTATTGTAATGGATATCCGACAACAGGCTGGCAAATGTATCAGGGCTGTGGAGATGGCAGTAGCAAGTGGATTAATCAAATGTTACAAGATTCTTGGTTCAAAGATTTACTCAGTTGCAGATGGTATGAACTCAGGCAAGGTGTATTATCCACTCCATCTTTATTAAATCGGGTCGATACGTATACAAATTATCTTAAACAAGCTGCGCAAAGAGATTCGGCCAAATGGCAAACCATCGGAAATTATGTATGGCCCAACGGTTGGGTTGCCAATAGCTGGCAAGGAGAAATTGATAGCATGAAAACATGGATTCAAAACCGCCTGAGTTGGATGGATGCCAATATGTTTCCAGTTTCACAGGGATGCGGTTTAGTCAATACCATGACCCTAGTGCCTGATGAAATTAATTTCCATAGCGAAACATCACTGGATGCCGGCGATTGGATAGAATTGTATAATTATGGCAATCTCACATTGGATTTATCCTATGCCATGATTCTGGATGGAGATCGTTATGAAAAATATTGTGTATTGCCTGCCAATACTTTTTTAGCACCCGGAGCCAGATTGGTTATTTGCTCAGACACGGCTAAGTTTAAAGTGCAGTATCCCAATGTAAATAATTATTATGGACCCTTATGTTTTAAACTGAGTAATGCAGGACAAAAATTGGTGATGCGGGATAAAAATAACAAACTCATCTTTAGCGTTAATTTTAGTGATCTATGGCAGTGTAGTGCAGATGGACACGGACGTACTTTGCAATTAAGTAATGCAAGCGCATCTTTAAATAATCAAGCTTCCTGGTTTGCCTCATGTGTCGGAGGATCACCCGGTGTGGCATATGTTCCCTGCAATGAAAATTTAATTTATTCCGAAATAAACTACGCCTCTTCTATTTCACAGGATGCAGGCGATTGGGTGGAACTACATAATAAGAGCAATCAAAGTATTTCACTGAGTAACTGGATACTCAGAGATGGTAGTGATCAAAATGCGTTCACATTTCCGGCTGGTACAATGTTGGCTCCCAGTCAGTACTTGGTAGCCTATAGCGATGCCCCAAAATTTAATACCCAATTTCCAAGCGTGCAAAATAAAACGGGTCCTTTCGGCTTCGGTTTCCAGGCTGCAAAGGATGTGGTAAAGCTTTATGACCCTTCCGGTAAAATCCGTTATAGTGTTTGTTATTTGGGAAGCACTCCATGGCCGGTTTCGGCCAATGCAGGCGGAAAAACGCTTGAGAATGCCAATTATCAGGGAATACAAAACAATGCTACGAACTGGTTTGCAGGTTGCCCTGAGGGGTCACCGGGTTTTGCATATAATCCCTCTTGTGTACCCGTTGCAGTGGAGGCGTTAAATGTGAATGATGCCTGTACGATTTATCCCAATCCCGCCAATGACATGATTTGGATTCAAAGTCAGCATGTTCCGGATGAACTTCGAATTTTGGATTTATCAGGCAAACAAATCAAAGGGTTTCATCATGTGAATCAAATTCAGATTTCAGAATTGCCTCAAGGTGTCTATTTAATCGAAATTCATTTTGGGGCGCATAAACTGATCCGAAAATTCAGTAAATAGGTCTTACTGATTATCTCACTGGGGACCATGCCGTAACTGAAATTCCAGATTCTGAAGATAAAACTGAATGAATGTCGTTAACGGCAAGGGAAGTGAAAATCAGAAAAAAACTGTAAGCTTATGGAACCAAGAATTTGCAATCGCTTCGTGCCTTTCTTCTGTAAATTTTCGGTTTAATAATCAAGGCAGTCCATCTGACCATCTAATCGATAAATGCCTACTACTTCACTTTGTTGAATATCCAAACTCCAAATTTTTTGGGAACATTTCTTTAAGGTATGCTTTCAGTTTCTACGATGATTGGTCACGAGGTAGTCCATGGTTTTTTTCATCGAATCGGAAAGTGTTTGAAGTTCGTAAACATGAATTTTATAATTAGGGTCAACAAATTGGGAATTGAACATTCCCGGAAGATTTTCAACAACAACTTGAAGCGTATCCTCATATCCTGCAGGAATCACTTGAGGCATTATTTCGAATGCTTTTTTGTAGGATAAACCCCAATAATCTCTTTCGAAATGAGTTAATAAATATCCAGGATTCTTGGGCATCATTTCATTAAAATATACCTGTTGATTCGGGTGGTTCTTCACCATAAAATACAAAGTATTCAACATGGGGAGACAAAGGATGAGGATGCCCCCAATCCATTTTATTTTATTCAATCGATTAAATGTTGATATGAAAGCTGGAATTGAAACAACGATTAAAAATGGATAGATAAAATAAAGATGTCGCCAACCATCATAAATCACCGATCGAAATATAATCACCGCTAAAATGGGTGCAAGCATAAAAACAAGCGCGCTCATCCAAAGTAGTTGATTTCTATCACCTAATCCTTTTCGAAAAAAATCTAACAGAATTTTAAAGACTCCGGCCAAAGAAAATATTAAATAAATTACCGGAGTAGTTGCTCCTATCCATACAAAACTGTAGTACCAAGGTAAGTGATCAGAAGGGACTTTGGCTCCACAAAACAACACATCAAATTTCCATCTGAAATCTCCCATGCTTTTAAAAATTTCAATAAAGCGATTCAAAGGATCTGAATAGAGATAGGGCCATAGCACATAAAGAATCAAAGCCGTCATTAAAACATAAACCGCCGTCATTTTTAGCCACTTGAGTCCTTGCCCTTTTTCTACAACCATTAAATAAACGAACCAGCATAAAGTGATGGTCAGATGTATGATCCCAAGTATGCGGACGTCAATCAGAAAGGCAGTTACAAAAGCATGGATACAAATATTTGTATAGTTGGGCTTTTTTAATAATCGAAGTAAAGTGTAAAAATGAATACAAGTGATGGAGAGCAATACCAAGTCTTTTCCATTATAAAAACTGTCGGCATAAATTCTCGGACTAAGTACCATCATCATCACTGCTAATAAAGCCCACTGATATTTTCTCCCATGGGTTGAAAGCAAAATGAGTACGGATTGATAGAGTGCCCACAAACCAAATAGAAAGAGTACATGAATACAGGCATGTCTGAAATAAAAAATGTTTACTGGGTCACTGAATAAATTTTGAATGATATACAAGGGCAATTCCAAGGCAACTCCATAATCTCTGTCAGGATAAGTGAATAATGACGGGTCTCCGCGAAACAAATAATCATACGACATCTTCCCATTCATCATGAGCGCTTCTTCGTCCCAGGGGATTCCGTAGTCTCTGAATATGAAGCTACCCAGCACCAGCAGGATGCCTAGCAGTAAATATATGAGTTTGGGATGATTGAAGTTTATGGTCAATATAGATTCCGCTTTCTTAATGCTGAATAATGAATTTTTGCTGAAGTCGTCGATCTTCTCTAAACAAGGAGATGATATAAAGCCCATTTGAGTATGCACTTAATGGAATAACGATTTGAGAACCATTGGCCGACTTATTATCATAGATCATGCGTCCACTCAAATCGCTGAATGTAATCCGGTCTCCAATTTCAAGGCCTTCAATGCTGAATGCCTGATCTCCCGGATTGGGAAAGACTCGAATGCTTGATGGCCAATTAGGATCATAAACTGCTTCGGGGCTTTTAACCAGTATCGTATTTGATTTAAAACTATCCGGGGTATAACAACCATTGGGCGTTAACCAGGCATATACAGAATCCTGTAGGCCCAGTGGGGTGAACGAAATACTATTCACCGGCGCGTTGGTAGTACTGAGATATTGGTTGTTTCTATACCAATTGATTTGATAAGACGTAAGATTGGAAGGTGTAAGGGCTGCGGTATAAGTTGTATTATTTCCGGCAATCACAGTAGCAGGGTTCGAAGAAATAATAATTCCTCCTCCGTTGTTGGCTTGCACGGTAACTACAGTGCTTGAAGTATTGGTACATCCATTGGCATCGACACCAATAACAGAATAAGTTGTTGTGGCAGCAGGAACAAATGTTTGACCGTTCACCACCCCGCCAAACCAATTATACGTACTTGCACCGGTGCCGCTTAAGGCAATACTATCACCAGCACAAATCACATTTGAAGGATTTGCCAAAATGCCCACATTCGGTGGCGGTGGAATATTAAAATATTGAGCGATGATGGAATCTTCTGAAGGATTTGGACAGGTGCCGTTATACACTACTTTACAAATCACTTCATCTCCATTTACGATATTGGTTGAATAGGAATTTGTATTTGATGCCACCAAAGCCCCATTTTTTTTCCAGGAAATCGACGGTAAAGCAGGTGTTGAAAAACTGACTAAATATGTTACCATAGTATTCTGACAAATGAAGCCTGCCGGACTCTGGGTTAAAAACATCTGGGTGGGTGTAGTGCTGTTAATTACGATATTTCCACCATTATCGCTGCCTGTGATCGCAACATTAGAACTAACAACTCGAACGCGATAACCATTGCCGGGAATCACATTACATGGTATCGTACAGTTAATTGTACCATTCGGATTTAAGGAAGGCAAGGTGCCAATAATTGTAGGGCTGCTAAAATTTCCAGAGGCGTCGGACAACTCAGCGGTAAAAATGTTTCCGGCACTAAATGTGGCACTGGAGTTATAAGTCACTAAATGGTTGGAACATGGGCACAAACTGCTTGTATTAAAGGCTGTTGTTAAGGTGTTTGATGAGGCACTCGATATAGTTATGTCATCTATCGCAAAAGAAGGATCCGTGCCGATTCCATCATCGTTGTTGACCCATTGTATCGCAAACTGAACATTGGGACTATTGTTCAGCCCGCCTGGTATGGGACAAATGAATGAAGTCCATAATCCCTGTCCGCCACATCCTGTTGAAGTTTTTGGTATCAAAGGCATCGCAATCCATGTACTAAACCCGTTGTTGGTAAACCACAAGATGGCATTATCGAGAGTGCCTTGACCGTTATGGATATAATTAAAACTTAAAGTCATATTGGATTTTCCGGTACAATTAATTACGGGAGATTCTGCACGTCGGTTGGTCATCGGGCAAGTAAATAATCCACACAATCCGCCCGCATCATACGAAGCGCCACCCAAAGGATTGAAGCTACTGGTAACGTGTAAGGTATTGTTACCATTGTTCGCTACTCCGCAACTTCCTGCTGTGCCCAGGTTAGGAGTAATACCGCCGCCTTCTGCATCGCTGACTACAAAAAATTCGGGTCGCTTCCTTCCGAGCCCATCACCACATTGAGATTCCAGGCGTTGGTTCCTGAAAAATTTTCCGACCAAAAAACCTGAGCCGAAGATCTTTCAAAGAATAAAATGCAAAGCAGAAGACTAAAAATTGAGAAATATTTTTTCATAGTGAGCAGATTTACCCTAAAAATATCAATTTATTGATTAAAATTACAATTCAGCTTGTCCTCATATTTAGCAAGTATTACGAAAAGTTCTTGCAAGATGAGCTTTGCTTTCAGAATGATGAAAACTTATTTGTCTGTTTATATACTGGCAGGTGGCCAAAGTACCAGAATGGGTCAGGAAAAAGGGCTGGTAAAAATTTTGGGAAAAACGATGATTGAGTATGTGCTGGATGTGGCCCAATCATTGACCGATCGAATCGTGATTGTTTCGGCAAATCCGGATTATCAGCCATTTGGATACGAATTAATCCATGATCAAATTTCTTTTTCAGGTCCGGCTGCAGGCATTGATGCAATGCTACAACACAGCAGCAGTCCCAAAAACCTGGTGCTCTCTTGCGATATGCCATTGATTGATGCTCAAAGTATTCGGGTACTGATTGATGAAAGTAAGTCGTTCGATATCACAGCGGCGGCCAAGGACTTAGGCATACAACCATTTCCTGCCGTATTTCATGCTCAATGCAAAGAGCAGTGGCGAAGTTTATTATCGGAAGGGTATAAAAAACTACAGGACTATTTTCAACATTTTGCAGTGAATCAGGTAGACCCTCAAAAATTGTTGCGTTATAATCCCATGTTGTTTAAAAATGTAAATACACCTTCAGATATCACCGAAACGGAAGCATTTATTTTGAAACAAAGTTCACAGACTTAAAAGTTCATGGGCATTCTGCTAATTTCCTACCTACTAAAAAGCAAAGCGACTATCTTTGCCGAAATTTAAAATCTGCATGCCTCCAATATTTAAACGCGTACTCTTAAAACTTTCCGGGGAGAGTCTGATGGGCGATAAGTCATTCGGTTTAGATCCTCTTATGTTGGCCCAATACGCCAATGATATCAAAACAATCATTGATCAGGGTGTGCAAGTGGCCTTGGTTATTGGAGGAGGAAATATTTATCGCGGCATGAATGAAAAGGAAACCGGCATTGAACGTGCTCAGGGTGATTATATGGGGATGTTGGCAACGGTAATCAATGGTATTGCCATGCAGAGTATGTTGGAAAAAGTGGGTGTGCAAACCCGTTTACAAAGTGCCATTAAAATGGATCAGGTTGCTGAGCCCTTTATTCGCAGACGAGCAATACGACATCTCGAAAAAGGAAGGGTAGTCATCTTCGGTGCAGGTACCGGAAATCCGTATTTTACAACAGATACTGCAGGTTCCTTGCGAGCGGTAGAAATAAAAGCAGATGCCATTTTAAAAGGCACGCGGGTGGATGGTATTTATGATAGTGACCCCGAAAAAAATCCGGACGCGGTTAAATATCATCGAATCACTTTTACGGAGGCCATTTCTAAAAATTTGAAAGTGATGGATATGACAGCCTTTACCTTGTGTCAGGAAAATCATATGCCCATTGTGGTTTTTGATATGAATACTCCGGGAAATTTGAATCAAATCATTCAAGGAGCCGATATAGGTACTGTCGTCAAAGATTAGACCATGACCATTCTTTATGGTGTACCCGGAGAAGGGATGGGACATGCAGCAAGATCACGTGTTGTTATTGATTATTTGTTGCAAATCGGACATGATGTGCAAATTGTTTCGAGCGATCGTGCCGCACAATTTCTGGAACAACATTTTCCGGGCAGGGTATTTACCATTGACGGCTTTCGTTTCGATTATCATAGCAACGGAGCAGTTTCGGTGCGTAAGACCTTGAAAAGAATATTAAAAAATGCCTCACACAAATTAAAGCGGCACAACGATGTTTATCGATTGCTTCATGAGGGCTTCCAATTCGATTGGGTGCTGAGCGACTTCGAAAGTTTTTCGATGTTATATGCCAAACGCTTTGGTTTGCCGTTGTTGAGTATCGATAATATTCAGATTCTTCACCGGACAAAGTCCGATATTCAAATTCCGGGTAAAATGCGAAGGTCATTTCAAATGGCTAGGCGTATTGTTCAATTTAAAGTTCCGGGTGCTAGACAATATTGGATTAGTTCCTTTTTTCCTGCCCAAATCATTCAACCAAATACGAAATTAATACCACCCATCATCCGGCCTGAAGTGCTTCAAGCGAAGCTTACTTCAGGGAATCATGTGCTCGTGTATCAACGGAGTATATCGGCACAACAACTACAGTCTATTCTTTCTGCATTTCCCAGTATCAACTTCTTTTGTTACGGTCAGGATCAATCATCTCAATCCGGGCACATCATTTTTAAACCATTTTCTGAAAAGGAATTTTTGAAGGATCTGGCCGAAAGCAAAGCTGTTATTTGTAATAGTGGTTATTCCTTGCTTTCAGAATGTGTATATTTAAAAAAACCGGTTCTGGCAATTCCGATTCCACAGCAGGCTGAACAATGGTTGAATGCAGCTGCAATTGCAAAACTAGGGTATGGGCTACAAGCTGAATTTTTTCACGAAGCAGATATTCGTCATTTCCTGAATCATCTTCAACTATTTCAACAAAGGTTGGATACTTATCAGCAAGCAGGAAACGAAGAGTTATACGCTTTGTTGGATCGACTTCCCCATTTATGATTCGAGAGGAATATCTACGGTGACCGTTGTTCCTCTTCCGGGTTGACTGTCGTAATCAATACGCCCATTCAGATAGGCCACTCTTGATTCAATATTTTTTAAACCAATTCCGCCCTCCTTTTTGATTTTTTGAACATCAAAACCTTTTCCATTGTCTTCTATCATGATGGTAAATTCAGCACCTTCCCGAATCAGTTGAATCGTTACTTCCGTGGCCTGTGCATGTTTCATTATATTATTCATCAGTTCCTGCAGCACCCTGAAACTAACACTTTCGATGTTTTCATGCATTCTTTCATTCAAACCATGAATAATCAGATTCATTTTTAATCGGGCATTATCTGTTCGCTGAACCAAATCGCGAACCGCAGCCACCAACCCGGATTTTAATAAAGCGTTCGGTATCATACTGTGTGATACACTTCTGACTTCATTGGCCGCATCGGTAATCAGGCTAAATATCGTTTTCAGATTATCGGAAGATTGAAATAGTTCTTGGTTCGAGTCGTTAAAATATTCAAGTTGCATTTTAGCGGCTGTCATGGTTTGTGCAACGCCATCATGCAAATCGCGCGCAATACGAATTCTTTCTTTTTCTTCTGCTTCAATGATGGCTTTATTGCCCGCTTCTTTTTCTCGAATGATTGCAGCATCCATTTCCATTTGTTTTTTTCGTTTCACATGATTGTGATAGGCTAAACCGAGTAGTGTGACAGCTACAATACTTCCACCCAATAAAAACAGTAGGTTGCGATTTTTTTGTTCTTTACGTTCATTGTCTTGTTTCAATTGGTCTATTTGTCTCAATCGTTTTTCTGTTTCATATTTTGTTTGCAGTTCGTTGATTTGTTTACTCCGTTTTTCATTAAAAATTTCTTCATTCAGTTCGGTGTATTTAATCTGGTATTTATACGCCTCAGCATAATTTTTTTCATCCCGATAGGTTTCACTCATCAACTTATAACAAGCAGCTTGTAAATCTTTATATTTTATTTGAGTACTCATTTCAATACATTGACTGAGGTAGTTTCGGCAAGCTGTTATGTTGTGATCCTGCATTTCAAATTCAGCCAAATTGATGAGTGATATCGCGGCGGCATTACTATCTTTTAACCGGATACGTAAGGCATATGCACCTTGTTGCAATTCTTTCGCCTCTTTGAGCTTATCCAAATGTGCCATTGAAACAGACTGATAGTCCATGGTATAGGAGATCCCTATCGTATCACCAATTTCTTTGTAAATTTCTTGCGCTTGTTTAAAAAATTGGATGGCCTCAAGATGTTTGCCGGCATCCTGGAAAAATATTCCCTGATTGTTTAGCGATGTAGCCATCACGCCCTGATTCTTGGCCACGGAGGCAAGTTCAAAACTCTCTCTGAGGCTTTGAATAGCCAACGAATCATTTTTTTGTTTGAGATAAAAAATGCCCATTTCGTTTAAAACACGAGCCCGACCAGATGGGTCCTGAGCAAGTTCGAATAATTGAGTGGCTTTCAGAAAACAGTTCAGGGTTTGATCATACTCACCGGCAAAATAGCTTGTAAGTCCTTTTAATAAAAAACCTTCTGCCTGAATGCCCGGTTTTTTCAGGGCAATGCCCAATGAGTCAATTCGTTGGCAAATGACTACACAATGACTATAATCTTTATTCTGAATTTTCGTTGCAATTCGAATTAACTGATTGGCCTGAGAATCAGCAGAATTTTTTTTTATAGATTGAAAGAGACTATCGGTAAAAGCTGAACCCTTTAAGAGTTGGGCGCTGAGCAACAACAAACATAGGGTGATTGATCGCAAGGTTAATGTTTTTGAATCTTCATACTTCGCCGGCGATGAGAATTTTGCATTTCCAGTACATAAACGCCAGCAGGTATAAAGCTCAAATTTAAGTCAGTTTTTTTATCTAGTTTACCTTGTAAAATAATTCTTGATTGCATATCCCGCAAAGTAAAACGAGCTTCTTCATCCTCCTGTTGAATACTGAGTCGATCTGTTGCCGGATTCGGATATACCTGAAAAGCCTGCTCAGCTATAATTTCTTCTTGCGATAAGGCCTGCAAAGCAGCATTTTCAGTGATGGTTCCAACGGTATTTAAGAGCCAGTTGTTCGGATCTATTTCCAATCCATTGATTGATTTGGGGGATGGAATCACATAGGTTTGACTGTTTTGATTCACGTATACTTTGATCGTCGTGTCGCCGCTTAGGGATTTACATTTAATTTCCAGCGGGGTTTTATAAAGAGGCGTCACAGGGCTTGAAGTGGAGTGATTGATTTTTAAAAAAATAAAATTCCCATTGCTAAAATATTCGGCTGAAAAATTCGGATGACCAGCACCATAAATCCATTGATCAAAAAAGTCGCCCAAAGGCAATCCGCTAGAATTTTCCAGTGATACCTTTAAATCGTTGATCCCGGCAGTTGCAAAAGAAAATTGACTTTGAAAAGTTTTCAAACCTTTAAAGAAAAGGGAGTCGCCCAATTCAAATCGTAAACTATGACAAATGGCATTGCCCTTGTTATACGTTTGACGGGAATCAAAAATGCGGCCGACATTGGTCGTGTCGGTGAAGTAAATTTGGGCATCAGGATCTTGAAGCACATCGTCATGGACATCGAGCATATCCTGTTGCGCAGCGGCTAATCCCCGAAAATGTTCATAAGCCAAATATTCCCCGTAAGAAGCAAATCCTTCATTGATAAAAATATCCTTCCAGGTTTTGCAAGTAACGTGATCTCCCCACCATTGATGCATGAGTTCATGGGCATTCAATCCAAAGTTATTTAAAAATCCGGCTGATGTCATGGTTTGATGTTCCATACCACCACTGAAAGGTGCCATTGCATTGCCATATTTCTCGGCATGAAAAGGATATAAACCAAAGAGGTCTGAATAATATTCCAATACCAGGGCCACCGTGTCTAATTTGGTTTTAACAGATGGCAAAGTATTGACATTATTATAAACATAATTCATCACCATGACGGAATCGTTGGGCAATCCACTGGGGTGTGCGTATATCGTATATTCAACATAGCGTGCGATGGCAACAGATATGAGATAATAATCAATCATATAATTTGTTTTCCATCGATAGCGGACCTTATTATTACTTAATGAATCAATGCCTTCCAATAGGCCATTGGAACCCACTTTGTTTTGGTTACTGGTGGTTACAAAAATCCATGCAGAATCGGCTTTATCTTGTAACATTTGTTTACAGGGGAACCATTCGTAGGCGCTGTAGGGTTCGCTCAAACTCCAGGTGGCTGAGTTGCCCCATGTTTGTGAAGTACCTGTGCTGTATCCGTCGCCAATAGCTCCTGCACCGGTTACGGATGCATCGCCATCATAAAATATTTGGATTCTTAAATCGGTATTTTGTAATTGCGCTGTGGGTAACAAGGCATATGTAATGGCGGCATTGCGTACAAAATTGATGGGCTGGTTATTCCAAAGGATGCTATCGATGGTAATCGCGCCATTAAATTCAAAACAAAAGGTGTCGAGACGGCTGGCGGTTACAATAGCGCCAATGGTGGTTGAGCCACTCACCAAAGTATTGTTGCGTTCGGCTTTGAAATCTAAAAAATAAAAGTGTACATCATATTTCGACATCAGGCTATTGTCGTAATTCCCGGCACGCGATTTTTTACGGATCAGTTGGTGTCTTTGAATTTTACCCTGGCTGCACCCAATATGCTCCTGCGCAATTGCCGGTAAGCCCAATAAAAACAATAGAAAAAAAGTAAATATTCTGTTCATTGTGTAAATATATCGTTCGGCTGGGGCAAAGCGGTGTAAGGTCGCCGTATTGAGGTAAATTAATGATTTTTAGTAGTACATTTGTCCGCTACGGGTGTTTCTCCGAGTTCAAATTCGGGAACATTCGATTAAAATTCAAAATCATGTCATCGTCCACCTGGTTTAAACGCATCAAACAAGGCATCCTCACTTCTACCAAAGAGAAAAAGAATGTACCTGATGGATTGTGGTTTAAGTGTCCTACGTGTAAGAAAACTTCTACCATCAACGAACTAAAAGGGAACCTTTGGTTATGTCCGAGTTGTAATCATCATAATCGAATTGATGCAGCAGAATATTTTGAAATCATTTTTGATGATGGCGAGCATGAATTACTCTTTGAAGAAATCATTTCAA
This sequence comes from Bacteroidota bacterium, assembly GCA_016715505.1. Classification (GTDB taxonomy): domain Bacteria; phylum Bacteroidota; class Bacteroidia; order Chitinophagales; family Chitinophagaceae; genus OLB11. Next base: position 31,202 of record JADJZY010000010.1, on the reverse strand, counting down.
AAGATCACTTGGGATTTGTGGATTTAAAACCCTACAAAAAAAGGTTGGAAGAAGCACGTAAAACAACCGGCTTGAAGGATGCTCTCACTGTAGGCGTTGGTCCGGTGAATGGAAAAAACTTGTGATTGCAGCCATGAATTTTAATTTTATTGGTGGCAGTATGGGCAGTGTAGTTGGAGAAAAAATTTCAAGGGGGATTGATTATGCGATTGAACATCAACTGCCGTTTATGAGTATCAGTAAATCGGGTGGTGCGCGCATGATGGAAAGTGCCTTCTCGCTCATGCAAATGGCTAAACCATCTGCCAAGCTGACTTTATTGGCCAAAGCAAAATTGCCTTATATCTCTTTTATGACCGATCCGACTACCGGCGGGGTAACAGCTTCCTATGCCATGTTGGGCGATTTAAATATTGCTGAACCCGGTGCACTGATAGGTTTTGCGGGTCCGAGGGTTATTAAAGAAACCATCAAAAAGGATTTGCCTGAAGGTTTTCAGCGATCCGAGTTTTTGTTGGAACATGGGTTTTTAGATTTTATCGTCGACCGGAAAGATCTCAAACAAAAACTATCCGACGTATTAGACTATTTTAGCCATTGATATTGTTCTCAGGCAAAAAGAGCTTCCACAAATTGATTTTCAAATTCAGTAGGTGCGTCTTTGTGTTCAAAAATATTTTTCTGGGTATTGTAATGATAAGATTCGCTCATAGTATGATGATGCTCAGCAATGTATTGAATGGCATGAATGATTTCTTGAAGTTCGGCATCGGTCATGGTAGGATGAAGCGACAAACGTACCCAACCTGGTCTAGCTTTGAGTTCACCCTTTGAAAGTGCCCCTATAATTTCGTCAGATTGTTGTTTATTTATATTGAGCAAATAGTGGCCATAGGTGCCTGCACAAGCACAGCCTCCGCGAACTTGTATTCCAAAATAATCGTTGAATAAACGTACCGCAAGGTTAAAGTGCAAATCCTTGATATAAAAGGAAACCGCGCCAACCCGGTGTTTGTTCCTTTTTTCCAATATTACCAGATTATGAACTTCATCCAGGGCGGTAAAAAGTTGGTTGATTAAATATTCTTCACGTGCTAAAATATTTTCAACCCCCATTTCTTTTTTTAATTTAAAACAAAGTGCCGCTCTGATTCCTTGTAAAAAGGGTGGAGTTCCTCCATCTTCACGTTCTGCAATATTGTCTAAATAAGTATGGGTTTTCCATGGGGTTGTATAAAACACGGTACCTCCTCCGGCATGATCGGGAATCGTATTACTAAAAAACTTTTTATGAATGACCATGACACCCGGTGTGCCTGGTCCACCTAAAAACTTATGGGGGGAAACAAAAATAGCATCCAGATACTGTTGTTCTTTTTCGGGATGCATATTAATATTTACATAAGGGCAGTACAGGCAAAGTCGACAAAGCAATAACCCTGATGAGCATGCATGATTTCGGCAATTTCATGATATGGTGTGATAATGCCCGTAACATTGGAACCGGCACTCACGGATGCAATTTTTAGTGGGCGGTCGGCATATTGAATCAACAGAACTTCGAGGTGATTCAGGTCTACATTTCCTGAATCATTGGCTTGAATGATTTCAACATCTGCCACCGTTTCCAGCCAGGAAGTATGATTGGAATGATGTTCCAGGTGGGTAACAAAAACAACCGGCCGCATATGATCGGCAATACAATGGGTGACCTGTAAATAATTTTTGCTGTTTTCCGGGATGCGCAATCCCATGATGCGTTGTAGTTTATTCACTGAGTCTGTCATGCCTGAACCCGAGAATATAAGAATATCCTCTGAGGAAGCATTTACCTCCTGTTTGATATAATTTTTCGCTTCATGATAAGCCCTAGTCATGAGCATACCTGTCATAGACGTTTCCGTATGTGTATTGGCGCAAAATGGGGCAATATGTTTTTGCATCATTTCTTCAATCGGTTTATATAGTCGTCCGCTGGCAACCCAATCCGCATAGATCATTTTTTTTTGCCCATATGGAGTGGGAAAAGTTTGCTCAATGCCAATAATCTGATCTCTGAATGGTTTGAAGTACGCTTCTGTCATCTAAATGAAATTTTAAATGGTGAAATTACTTCAATGTTTATTTTTCTGTTCATCTTCCTGAAAAATGATGTTGAATACTTTGTTTATCAAGCTGTGTTAACTAATTTACACAGACATGTTGTTACAGTTTTTGATGGGCATTGGGGTTGGGATATATGGGTATCTGATGCCCGGGTATATTAACCTGGGTATCTTCCGATTGAGCCTTTTACATCATCGCTCCGCCATCCTTAGAATTCTATGGATCATTTCTTTGGTAGAAATTCCGTATTGCTTTGTGTGTATGAGTGGCATGCAATGGTTCATGCAGCAGGATTGGCTTTTGGTTTTAATCCGGTGGTTAATTGTTATAGCGCTTTTATTGATGGCTTTCTTTACTTATCGTGATGCGCCGAAAAGTGGAAGTCAGCATGCCGATCATATGCAGGATACCAAGACACCGGCCATGAAAAAGTTGTTGTTATTTGCCATCTTTAACCCGTTTCAAATTTCAGCATGGGCTATCTGGGGCGCTTATTTTATTGAAAAATCATGGTTTGAATGGCATGCATGGTCCATTCTCATATTTAGTTTGGGGGCCTTTTTAGGGGTATTTGTGATACTGGGTTTATACGCTTATGCGGGCAAAAAACTGGTTCAGTATTTTCAAGTCAATCGAAGAAGAATAGATATTTTTTCGGCCATATTTTTTGTGATTCTTGCCATTTATCAAAGCTATCGGAATTGCTTTATTTAAGGTCGTTTACTTTTTTTGCAATAACACAGTTGCATGGGCTACAACACCTTCTTCGCGCCCTACAAATCCCATTTTTTCGGTGGTGGTTGCTTTAATTGAAATGAGATCCAGATCAAGTTTCAAGCAGTTCGCAATTGCTTCTTGCATTTTCGGGATATAGGGTTTTATTTTAGGTTTTTCGAGGCAAAGGGTGGAGTCAATATTCACGACCTGATATCCTTTTTCGTCAATAATTTCTGCACAGCGGCTAAGAAGAATTTTACTATCTATGTTTTTAAAGGCCATATCCGTGTCCGGGAAATGGGTGCCAATATCACCGGCATTAACTGCTCCTAATAAGGCGTCGCAAATAGCATGTAACAACACATCGGCATCTGAATGACCGAGGGCGCCTTTGTGGTGGTCAATCAGAATACCACCTAACCAAAATTCTCTCCCTTCCGTTAATTGATGGTAGTCGATACCGTATCCAATTCTAAACATATTGTTGAGTTGAAATAAAAGAAGCTATTGGATGTTCAATAGCTTCTTTTAAATGTTTTATAATTAAAATAAATTATTTTTCTTTTCGATCATCTTTGTCATCATCCGATGGTTTGACCAATTTGCCTAAATCTTCTACGTCAAACAATAAAGAAAAACGCAAGGTATTTGATAAAGGATTTCGGTTAATGCCTGAACCAGAAGGAACGAGATAGGCAAAGTTTAAACCAAACATGGAATATTTAACCCCGATACCTACAGTTAAAAATCGGCGATCTCCTTTGTATTTGTTTTCGTAGAAATAACCGGCCCGTGCAAAAAATTGATTCTGGTATGAATATTCTGCACCAATACCAACCATCACTTCTTTTAATTCTTCGCTGCCACCACCAGGAGCATCTCCGAAAGATCCAAACATCCCGCTCAATACACTTTTATCGGTAGGGTAGGTTTGAATAATATTCCCTGAACTATCTTCAGTTAATTGTGGCGATGGTACCAGTAATTTATTAAAATCGACGGCGATACTCAGCTTATTAAATTCGTCGATATTGTAGTTGTAAGCCAAACCCAATCCTAAATTGGTTGGGATAAAATCTTTCCGGTCATTGGAGTAGGAAATTTTAGTACCCAGATTGGTAATTGCCAAACCGGCATTAATACTTGATCCCTGACCCGTTTCGTCGTTGAAATTGAGTTGTTTGGTATAAAACATCCCGAAATCCACTGCGAAAGCGTTGCCCGGTTTGTACGTAACCCCATTGCTGTTACCAGCTCCGTTGATGATATTGGAATGAATGAATTTTCCGCTTAATCCAATGGCGAGGTTGTCTGATAATTTTCTTGAGTAACCTAAATCAAGTGAAAATTCTCTGGGCTTACCTGTTCCGGCCGGTTGGGCATTGATATCTGTATAATTGATATCTCCCAAAGAGAAATAACGCATACTAAAGCTGACGGCTTGGTTCTTGTTGTCTTTTTCACCGAATTTGGCATAACCAGCGATGTAAGCCAGAAAGATATCCGGAACCAAATCCTTGAGCCAAGGCGTATAGGTGATAGAGAGGCCGGCATCTTTTTCAGACATCGCGAGTTTGGATACATTCCAAAATTGCGAATTCGCGTCCGGAGTAATGGCGATACCAACGTCTCCCATGGCACCTGAACGGGCATCTGGACTGATTCGCATAAAAGGTACTGCGGTGGTGATGGTATTGTATTCTGCTCCAGATTGTTGCCCGCTAATTTGGGCGTAGGTACTAGCAGACCCCAGACATAATGCCAAGCATAATGCGGTCTTGATGTTCTTTACTGTCATTAATGAAAATTTGAAGTAGAATTTCTTCTCTATAAGCGCTGAATGGATTGGTTTTGCGATAGTGGTCGTGCAAATTTACATTTAAATATTTAATTTTTTATTGCAATAATATTAATTTTTGGATCGCCTGATCGCTGTATCCCTGGGCATTTTTTATGCTTAATTTGTAGATATAAACGCCTTTTCCCAGTCTATCACCATACTGATCCCGGCCATCCCATTCAATTTCATCATTGCGGGTGCCGGGTGAATTGATGATACTACGAAGTGTACGGACCACTTTACCGGATATAGTATAAATCTGTATGCTAACCATGAGATCCTGGTTTGGCATATTATGTTCGAAAGTAAATCGGGTTTTTGTGGTAAAAGGATTGGGATAATTATACACGTGGGCCAATTTGCCATCGTTTCCGTTAACCACAATAAAACGAATGGTTGTTTCAGATGAGTTGTTTAAAACATCCCAGGCTTTAATGGTCAGGGTATGTTCCCCTTCACTCAGGCCATTTATGGGAAAACGAACAGATCCCGAACGGTAATCATCCAAATCGGCTTCGAAAAATGAATTAAGCACGAAGGTGTTCTGGGCATTATTGTCTAAAACAGCAGTGATATCATGGCCAAGAGAATTTCCGGTATAATTGATTCCATTCTCATCCGACAATTTAACCAACAACAAACTGTTGCTGGTGGTAATTCCGCCATTGACAAATTTTTCATCATTGAGATAGGCCTTTATTTCCGGCCCCATATTATCTGTAATTGCTTGGTTGGAACTGCCACCAATCAAGATAGACTGTTCTGCTCCGCTGGCATCTTCTGTTTCATTGGAAGCGTAATAGGATATTTTACCTTTGGCGATTTCGTAGTTAATGTCTTTGGGAACCACAAAAGTAAAACTGAACTTGCCGTTTTTAATCGAAGCCTTGCCCTTATACAAAGCGTTGTTCTGAACAAAATAATCGCGAAGTGGGCTGTCTGCATCATTGCCCAAGGTGCTTAATTTTTTAGGTTTATCCAGGATTAAGGGGTAGACAATTCCATTGAAACCATCGAGACGATTTCCTGCCGCATCTTCCAAATGTCCGCTGATCGTGTATTTCCCTAAGGCTTTTAGGGTATCGCTGATTTGCGTAATCGACATGCCGTTAATACTGTCTGTTTTGACCACATGTTTTGGAAATGCCAAAGGAAGTCCGGGATCGCCTAACAAAACAAATTTCCGGAAATTAGATGCTGCAAATTCGCTGATACTGCTCACATAACGAATGTTTTTCGACAATCGATAGGCATCTCCTAAGGTGGGCATTTGCTGTTTGTCCTTCATCGCCTTAAAACCACTTTGCATGTAATTTAAGTTCATGATACGATTCTGATCGGCGTAAACCAATTGTGTAGTGGTCATGAGTGCAATGGCGCCTCCATTGGATTTAGTTAAAAGAATCTCACCTGCTGATTCTATGGTCGGATTGTCAAAAGGCGCAAAGTCGCAGGTGGCCGTAATGAATAAAGGCAGTTTATTAAAATTATTCATGGCATTGATATCATCCATCGAAAAAATCCTTTCTTCGCACCATCCCAAAGGACCGCCATGTCCATTGTAGTTCATTAAAAAAGTGCCATTAAAAATTTGTGCACCAACAGCCGCATTGGCATCGGGTGTGCGAGGACCTGCCGGGGTGGATTGTTGCGTAAATCCATCCACATAAATTTTTGTCAGATTATATTGTGGAAGGGAATCTTTGACGTAAGCCGCCATAATTTCTCCATCTTCAAAATGAATGGCATCATCTCCATCATCGGCATTAAAAGTCATATTGTTTTTCCATGGACCAAAGGAAGCCGGACTATCATAATTGATAATTTTATTCACGATGTCGCTGGCCTTCGCTGCAGTTTTAACCGGGAAACGGCCAATGCCAATATCTAAAGTATTGATTTGTGAATTTGAATAATTGTTGATGTTTTCCTGATCATCCAAAAAACCAAAATAATCATCGGTACAATAGCCCAATGTTTTTTCGATACTCTCGTTCGTTTCATAGGTAGGGACCATATTCGAGTTGTTGCTGATACGATCTTTATAGTCGTAGGACGCATCACCAAAGAACAATACATAATCCGGTAAGTCGTTCAGGGAAGAGCGGTCGTACAACATTTTTAAATAATCTCGAATGGCACTCACGTCTTGTGTGCCTGAAGAAAACTCATTGTAAATTTCATCCGGCGTTAAAACAAGCGTTCGGTAATTTCTTTTTTGTTGATGATAATTGGCCAGGCGTTCAGCTTCCGATTTTAAACTAGGATGCGTAATGATGATATAGTCGACAGGTTTATAATTGTGTAAATCCTGGTTCGCGATGGTGCCAATGGCAATGGGGGTTTGAACGATGCTGCCATCAAAAGCTAGAAAACGATGTAATTGAGAAGCTTCCTGTTTGAAGCTAAAGTTCGAGCCATTTAATGTTCCTGCGATGGCAGTGGGTTGAAGTGGGTCAGTGATATCCCAAATCTTCAATTGATTGTTGGCATTTTGTAAGGTGTATTGGGCCACATTTCCTGTGCCAACGGTATTCCAATCCGCAAAATTGAGATGTCCATTAAATACCAGATTTCTTCTGCAATTGATTTCAAAAAAATCGAGGTAGGCCGCCGCCGAACTATTTCCTTTTGAATAGGAAAATTGCACATTCAGTGGCGTTGAAGTTACATTGACACTACTCGCAAAATCGGACATCCGTAAAACAGGATCACTGAAGCTAAATCCGATGGGTTGAAACTGGATGCTTTGTGCCAGGGTGCCATTCAAAGAAACATTCATGACGCTGATTCCGGATGAATGGATGGAACCCATTCGCACCCTTAGTTCTACCGGAAAGCCGGCTTGTAAATTTTCAATGGGAGTTGCAAAAGTACGATTCAGATAGCGGCCGGGTAAATCGCTAAATTCTTCGCCGTACCAGGCTTTACCAAATTTGCCAAGATTACTGGAATCCTTCTCATAAAAATAAAATTCATTAAAAGAGGTAGATGACACATTGGAAGCTGCAGCAATACTGGTCGTAACAATTCGTTTTCCGGGACCGCTATTAAAGGTTAAAAAATAATGGCTTGTTTCGGAGTAAACGTTTTTTTGATGGGTGAAAGCTTTCTTGACAGAGTCTTTCAAAATTCGATCCGGGCCGGGGGCATAAAACAACAAATAATCACCCTGATTAAACTGTCCATCCCCACTGTCTTCCACCCAAATAGCATTTTCAATCAAATCATCAGGTCTTGCAACTGCATTGTTTTCATCCAGCATTTGACCACCATTGCCGAATAAACGAATATTGGCAGGATTAATGGCAGATGCACTGATGTTGAATTGATTTTGGATAAATTCGAAAGTGATTTTCTGAAGACCGCCCTTGCTAACGGCAATTTTATACCATTGTCCATTTGCCAAAACGGAATGGTCGGCATATACCCGGGCACCGGCTGTTTTGGCTGCCGTTGGATTATTTTCGTTCAAAGAAAGCTGGAATGAAATCAATTGTTCGATTTTACCATCGGCTCTTTGAATATATTGTGGAATCAATACAAATGCCACAGGCACTTTTCTTTCTATGCCCAGACTGATTTGCGGATTCCATGAAGTTGGAAATTTGGTGCCAGGTTTAAATACAGGTTGATCAATCACTTTGGTGACAACCTGACTCAGTTGAGCATCGGGTAAACTATAGTATTGGAGATTTCGTTTTTCGATGCGATATAATTTGTTTTCGTCAATCTGAACATTTTCAGCACCTCTTGGCAATACGGAATTCGATGCAGAACTGCTTTGCATCAGCACAGGTTCACGAAATTGAGCACTCGTCTGATTCGCAGCCATTAGGCCGGAAAGGGTCAGTATCCAAAGGGCGGTTTTATTCATCATAACTTATTGCTGTTTCAAAGATACGTTTGTGAACGGTTCTGTGATCTATCTTCATGACGAAACTGCAGGCCTAAACGATAGGGATTTACAACCTTTTACTGCGTTTCGGTACAAAAACGGAGGGAAGTATAAATTATTGTCTGGATTGAGTTTTTATTGCAATGAATCCGTCTTTAGTCGGACTCCTCCTCAGATTGTTCAGGATGCATGGTAAGTTTTACCTTTTGGATGCGCATTTTTTCAATACTCAATACCTGAAATTCAAATCGTTCGAAACTTATAATTTCATTGGCTTTGGGGAATTTACCTGCAATTTCGAGTACTAGACCACCAATTGAATCACTCTCACCTCTCACCTCTTCGAAAATTTCAAGTGGCTGGGCGATAATTCGGCAAACATCATTAATCAGGGTTTTACCTTCAAAGATGTACTGATTTTCGTCTATTTTTTTATACGCCAAATCATCTTCATCAAATTCATCTTTGATTTCACCAATGATTTCTTCCATGATATCTTCAAGGGTGACAATGCCAGAGGTGCCTCCAAATTCGTCGACCACAACAGCCATATGCGAACGTTTTTGCTGAAAAACCTTGAGCAAATCTTTGATTAATTTGGTTTCATGCACAAAGAGTGCAGGCCGAACGATGGTGTGCCAGTCCAGGATGTCCTCATGCACAAAACTGAGTAAATCTTTGGTATATAAGATGCCCTTTACTTCATCCAATGATTCTTCATAAACGGGAAGGCGTGAAAAGCCGGTATCCCTGACTTGGTTTTTTACCTGAGAAAAATCCCAACTATAATCAAGGGCAGCAACATCCATGCGGGTTCGCATGATTTGTTTCACCGTAATTTCATCAAAATTTAAAATGCCTTTATAAATATTTACTTCTTCCTTGCTGGCTGTATTTCCCACTGTTAACTCCAGCACATGCTCCACATCTTCATTGCTGATTTCATTTTTTGATCTGACTTTAAATCGGCCTTCAATGATTGAAGTGGATGAAACCAGAAAATTACTGAGCGGTTTAAATGCCTTATCAATCCATAATAAAATAGGCGCGGTAAAACGGGCCATGGTCAGATTATTCTGGGTGGCATACACTTTAGGTAATACCTCACCAAACAAGACGAGGAAGAAAGTAACCAAAACAACCTGAATCAGCACATTCAGAAGGGTGATGGTGGATTCTGAAAAGTCGGGGAACCACTGATCAACGCGTAATAAACTTCCAAAAAACATATTACTGCTGATGATGACCCCAATACTCAGGAAGTTGTTACAGATGAGCAAGGTGGCTAAAAAACGTTTCGGATGCTCCAATAAGGTTAGAATGCTTTTATGATTGGGGTCTTCCTTCTGTTTGATGTAATTGATATCCTTGGCCGATAAGGAAAAATAAGCGACTTCCGAACCGGCAATCAATGCAGTGAGCAATAACAATACTACAATCAATAGACCGAGTACGATATAAGAGTTCAGGCTGAGCGACTCTATGGAGAGTAAAACAGTGTGGTATAATTCAGGGTCAGAATCCAAAGGACAGGTTTTGGTTTAATACAACGCCTTTGCGAAGCAGGCAGAGATGTGGCAAATATATATTAAAAAGGCAATTCTGAGTTCAACTCTTCGTTGTTGTCCGAAAGGATCCCTGAATTGTTATCGGAATGCCCCTGATAAGGGTCATTGTGTCTTTTATCGAGCATAACTAAGTTAGTGGCTATAATTTCAGTCATAAAACGACGCACTTTGTCTTTGTCTTCCCATGAGCGTGTTCTTAAACTACCCTCAATATGCACCAAACTTCCTTTGTGAAGGTATTTCGCGGCCAGTTCAGCCAAGCCCCGCCATAAAACAATATTGTGCCATTCAGTTTGCGGAATGGTATTACCTTTTTTGTCTTTGTAGGATTCTGTGGTTGCGAGTGGAAATTTGGCTACCGGGATATTGCCTTCGATATATTGAATTTCCGGATCCTTGCCCAGATTACCGATCAGAAAAACATGATTGACTCCTCTCATCTTGGGTTGTTTTTTAAAAGTCTGTATTCAGTGCAGATTTTATCTTCTAAAGATAATTTAATTTTTGAAAAAAGGAAATTATCAGGCGTGGAAATGCAAAATGAGACAGTTCGGAAATGGGAACCCATAAATGGTCAGAATCTATCAAGGCCTGCGGCTTTCGTGTGACGGGGATTCGATAAAAATGTCCTTTAATCTTACGGTGAGTGAGGGTTTGTTCTAAAATCAGATCAGGAGCTTGTTTTTTGCTTGGATTTAGCTTGTTTGCCATTAATACATCATCATCACGTTGGGGAAATGCATACAAGTTTTGCCATATATCCCGGCCGCTTCGCCGTTTTATGAGTAGATGACTTTTATTTTCTAGAACAACAAAATGCAAATCGCGCTCAATAACTGCAGCTCTTTTTTTAGGAACAGGCAGCTCCTTTATTTTCTGTTGCTGATAGGCAAAGCAGGTTTTTTTGAATGGGCATTCAGGGCAGTTGGGTAATGCGGGTTTGCAAACCGTAGCACCTAAATCCATGATAGCCTGATTATATAATCCTGCATGTTTTGGATCTAGGCATTCTTGAGCCAATTCGGCAAAAAAACGTTTACCAGTGGTCGTATCTGCTTCCTGAAAATGTCCAAAGTAGCGGCTTAATACCCGAATGACATTACCATCAACCACTGCATAGGGCAAATTAAACGCAAAAGAGGAGATTGCAGCAGCGGTATAAGGGCCAATTCCTTTTAATTTGAGAATATCCTGATAATTTTCCGGAAAACGACCTTCAAATTCCTCAACAATCATTTTGGCGGTTGCAAGCAGGTTGCGGCAACGGCTATAATATCCAAGGCCTTGCCATAAACGAAACACAGCAGCTTCATCTGCCTTGGCCAATGCCTGAATGTTTGGATAATGTTTGAGGATATTGAGGTAATATTTTTCACCCTGATCCACCCGGGTTTGCTGAAGAATGATTTCACTTAACCAGATTCTATAAGGGTCACGGATCCCTTTCCAGGGCATGCTTCTCTGATTCAGATGCTGGTGCCAATGCAAGAGTGTTTTGCTAAATGATTGATTTTTAGGCAATTATACAATTGTTAAAAGCGAAAAAAATAAAATACTTACAAAAAAAAGATTAAATTTGTGCGTTAAAAGAACAACAAAAATAATACTACTGTGAAGAAAGCTGACTTGATTAATCAAATAGCAGAGCAAACCGGTGTACCCAAGGTGGATGTACTGGTGTCCATAGAGAGTTTCTTTACCAATGTAAAGAAAGCTTTGGCGGAAGGCGAAAATGTTTATATCCGAGGTTTCGGAAGTTTTATAACCAAAAAGCGTGCCGCAAAAGTGGGAAGAAACATCAAAAAGAATACAACGGTTTATATCCCGGAACATTATATCCCTAGTTTCAAGCCTGCCAAGGAATTTACCGAAGAAGTTAAAAATTGAAATCATCCAATATTGAGGTTATCAAGGAGGATTAATCCATTCAATCAAAACGCCAGGTGCAAAAAAATCAACTAATTTTTATTGGGGCTGCAATCGTATTGGTGGCAGCCCTTTACTTTTTGGGCAATTTTAAGGGATCCAAGGTCAGTAAACAAACCGACCGTCAGGAAATGAATGCCGGAGACTCACATCAGCATGAAGCAGATACATCTGCCCTTGATTTTGTGGCTTACGAAAAAAAGGTGACCGAAAAGTTGAACGCCACCCTTCAAGAAAGAGCAAAAGCTTTGACCCAGACAGCCCTTGAAACTCAAAAGCCAGAAGGTTTCCGGGATATTGCTGAGTTTTGGGAAGCCCAAAATGATTTAAATATTGCAGCTTTTTATTACAAAAAGGGCGCTTTTTTGGAAAATACTGAAAAAAGTGTCACTTTTGCCGGGAATCTGTTTCTGGCTCTTCTGCAAAAAACAGAAAAGCCGGACATCAGGAGGTGGCAGGCACAGGAAGCGATTCAGATTTTTAGTAAAGCACTGGAAATCAATCCTTCTAACCTCGACTCCAAAATCGCTTTAGCAACCTGCTATACGGAAGGAACCGGCGAAACAATGAAGGGTGTAACTCTTTTGCGTGAAGTCACAAAGCAGGATAGCAACAATGTTTCCGCGAATATTGTTTTAGGAAAATTGGCTATACAGTCGGGGCAACTTGACAAAGCTATTAAGCGATTGGAACACGTTCTGACGATCGAAAAGGATAATACAGAAGCGATGTATTTTTTGGCGGAGGCTTATAAAAATCAAGGCAATAAACAAAAAGCCATTGAACTCTTCGAAAAATGCAAAAGCATCGTCAACAATCCGGATTTTTCGAAAGAGATTGATCAGTATATATCGACTTTTAAATAAAAATATTATAAACTAAAATTATTTACCATGCCTTGCGGAAAAAAACGTAAACGTCATAAAATTGCTACTCACAAGCGTAAAAAGCGCTTAAGAAAAAATCGTCATAAGAAGAAATAATCATCTTCTTGAACTCGCTTCGTTGAATCATGCCACCCATTGGCATGATTCAGACGTTTATACATCTTTCGTTAAAGGCTTCAATCTCTGTTGTTTGCCTTTTAATGGATTAAAGTTTATTCGAAGTAGCAATAATTCAGTGTTTTGAACAAAGAACTCATCATCCAATCTTCGGATGCCGGTGTTGAAATTGCCTTATTGGAAGATAAAAAATTAGTCGAATTACATTTCGATAATTCCGGGGGGCACTTTAATGTTGGTGATCTGTATTTAGGTAAGGTCCGTAAAGTAATGCCCGGATTGAATGCCGTTTTCGTGGACATAGGTCACGAAAAGGATGCTTTCTTGCATTATACCGATTTAAGCCCTTACTTTAAAAGTTTGCTGAAGTTTACAGAGTTGGCCATGAACGAAAAATCAGATAATCCATTTGATTTTTCGAAGTTCAAGCTGGAGCAGGAAATCGTGAAGACGGGTAAGGTGACTGAAGTGATTCAGGGGAAACCCCATGTTTTGGTGCAAATTCTCAAAGAACCGATCTCTTCCAAGGGGCCTCGAATTAGTTGTGAATTGTCGCTCCCGGGGCGTTTTATTGTGGTTACGCCTTTTAATAATTTTGTCAATGTTTCGCGAAAAATCCATTCTACGGAAGAGCGTAAACGCCTGCAAAGGATTATTGAAAGTATCAAGCCTGCTAATTTTGGTGTTATTGTGCGAACCGCCGCTGAAGGCCAATCCACAGCCGAACTTCATAAAGACTTATTGCAAATCATTGATTCCTGGAAGGCTATTCAATTTAATTTGAAAGGTGCACAGCCACCCACTAAAATTCTGGCCGAGCAAAATAAAACCACTTCACTTTTAAGGGATTTACTCAACAAAGATTTTAACCGCATCATTGCCAACGCCTCTTCTGTTGTTCAGGATGCGCGGGAATATATTGCCGGCATTGCCCCAGGACGTGAAAGTATTGTGAGTCAACACCAAAACGGACAAACCATTTTTGATCATTTTGGCGTATCCAAACAAGTGAAAGCCTCATTTGGTAAAACAGTGATGCTTGATAGCGGAGGGTATATCATCATTGAACATACAGAAGCCTTGCATGTGATTGATGTGAATAGCGGGCACAAGTTTTCCAATGAAAATCAGGAGGCCACGGCTTTAAATACCAATCTTGAGGCCGCTCGTGAAATTGCCCGACAGTTAAGATTGCGGGACATTGGAGGAATCATTATTGTTGATTTTATTGATATGAAAAATGCTGAACATCGTCGTGAAGTATCCATGATGATTGAGCAATTCATGAAAGACGACCGCGCCAAACATTCCGTATTACCTTTGAGTAAGTTTGGATTATTACAAATTACCCGTCAACGTTTAAGGCCTGAAATCAATATTGCCACCGGCGAAACATGTCCGAGTTGTCATGGTACCGGTAAAGTCAGATCTTCACAATTGTTATTGGATGATATTGAAAAACATATCAAATATCTGAAAGCCAATTTAAATACCCGACTTTCTCTGCATGTGCATCCCATCATTAAGTCACATCTGACGAAGGGATTGCTTTTTAATTCTATTTTTCACAAATGGAAAAAGAAATACGGCGCATTTACCATTCAGGAGGACGAAGGTTTTGAGTTTCTTCAGTATAAGTTCTTCGATGAAGGTACAGAGGAAGAAATCAAAATATGAAATTAAGGGTTCACCTCTATGACCCATACAAATTTTCCCAATGCTTTTTTGTGCGACGGTAATTCAATCTGAATGGATTGTTCCTTGGTTCGAGTCCACTTTAAACTTTCCCGATCACCCATAAAATGTAGTTTGGTAGATGTCTGAAAAGGCATACGTTTCAATACCAACGGCTGCTCCGGAAATTCAAATAAGAATATAAATTGTTTTTTCCCATCCTTGCTCTGGCAAAATCGAACGTTTTCACCATCTTGGAATACCTGAAAAGGGCGGGTTGCATAAATAGCCTCTTGATTGATTTGCATCCATTCGCCGATATCCTTTAAGCGGGCATAAGCGGTATCATCCCATGAACCATCGGCGGCAGGTCCGATATTGAGCAGTAGATTTCCGCCTTTACTCACAATATCCACCAATTTTTCGATCAACTCATTGCTACTTTTATAATGATCGCCGGGCACATGGCTCCAGCTTCCGGCCATGGTCATACAAGTTTCCCAGGGATAGGGTAGGCCTTTTTCGGGAATATGTTGTTCGGGAGTCAGATAGTTTTGATAGATACCCGGAACGGCTCGGTCAACAACAATGAGATTTGGTTGTTTTGATCGCGCCATTTTTACCAGCTCACCCATTTGAATATCCTGGCTTTGAGGATTTCGTGCATATCGACTGCCTTCATATTTTTCGAACAAATAATTTTTAAGTTCTAGGGAATCGATAGGTCTGACCCAGCCACCATCGAGCCACAGAATATCCATCTGACCATAATTGCTGACCAATTCATTGATTTGAGCATAAGTAAAATCCTTAAATTTTTTCCATTGTTCAGGGTATTTTTCAATGGAGTAATTACAATGCCTATCCACCGGTGGGAATTTTTTCCACCAATAATAATCGCTATGCCAATCGGGTTTTGAAAAATAGGCTCCGGTCCATAAACCTTTTTTGCGGAAGGATTTAAAAATTTCGGCGCTCACATCGCGACCATCCTCTCGTCCAAAAGCACAAGCGGTATCTGTAATTTTATAATTGCTTTGTTTGGTATCGAACATACAAAACCCATCATGATGTTTGGTTGTAAAAACCACATATCGCATACCCGCTTTTTGAGCAGCATCTGCCCAAAGATCCGGATCGAATTTTTGCGGGTTAAAAGTTTTAGGAAGTGATTCGTATTTTTTAAGATAGTCGAAATACCCCTGATCAAATTCTTTTTTCCTTCCTCCACTCGCCCATGAAAGGTCTTCGGGGCAAATACTCCAGCTTTCGACAATTCCCCATTGACTATATGCGCCCCAGTGCATCAGCAATCCGAATTTTAAATCCTGCCATTCATCAATCCTTGCGCGAATTTGAGGGTCGGGGTCGGGGAAATAAGCTTGTTGCTGTGCCTGAAGATGATTCGAAGAGCAACAACAAAATAGTATGAAAAATAGAAGATCCTTTTTGTTCATTTGTCTGCAATAATTGACAAAATAATACAAAGCCGGCAAAAACTAATATCCGGATGCTGCGAAGAATGTAAATTGCCCATTAAATGCAGGATATCATTGCCCAATTTAAGCAAACGAGTGTACTGGAATGGTATGCTTTTGTGCTCGGCATTGCACAAGTTTGGCTGGCCCGATATAATTTAAGGGTCAATTTTTTAGCGGGAGCATCCAGTGCAGGAATTTTTACCTGGCTGTTTATGATTTCGGGCCTGTACGCCGAGTCGTGCTTGAATGCTTATTATGTGGTGATTAGTTTTATCGGTTATTGGATGTGGGGTGTATCCAAGGGAAAAGAAGAGAGAACCATTAGCGTTTGCAGTAAAAAGGAGCATATCCGCGGATTTTTGGCTCTGACCGGACTATTCATTGGACAGTACCTTATTTTAAGATATTTTACGGATAGCACAGTCCCTCAGGCAGATGCTTTGGTTTCGGCCCTGGCTTGGGTTGGCAGTGCCTTGTTGATTTACAGGAAACTGGAAAGTTGGTTATGGTTGAGTGTTTCGAATGTTTTGGCCATACCATTATTGCTGTATAAAAGCCTGCAATTATCAGCGATATTAACCCTTGTTTTTCTGGTGGTTGGATTGATGGGATACTTTACCTGGCGAAAACAAATTTTTGTAGAAAAAAAGGGGATTGAGGCCTGATATATCCAGAAAAAGTTTAATAAGAACAACAAATAACAACTTTTTACGAGCTTGTTCTAGAAAAGAAAGCGTATAAATTGGGATGTTTATTAAATTGTGCTACTTTCGCAGCCGAATAAAATAGAAAACCTAATACTTTAAAGATGTCAGTATTAACAAAAGAACGCAAAAAAGAATTGTTCAAAACTCATGGCGGAAGCGAAACCAATACGGGTTCGATTGAAGGACAAATCGCCATGTTGACAGAACGTATCAAACACATTTCAGGTCACATGCAGTCGAATAAAAAAGACTTCAGTTCAAATCGTGGTCTGATTCAACTGGTAGGCCAACGTAAACAATTGTTGTCTTATTTAGCAAAAACGAACCTCGCAGGCTACAGGGCTTTATTAGTCACTTTAGGCTTAAGAAAATAATTTTCAGGCGTTCCCAATCTTTACGGTTGGGAATTGCTCTTTTTGGGGTAGGGTGTTCATCGTATCGAGTTTTTAGTGCTCAACAGATGACAGCATTTTAAGCATGAATTCGTCAAGGTGCACAATCCTTCGTATAATCACGGATGGTTTTTATCTAAACCAGGCGTCATGAATCGGGCCACCCATTAAGCAAAGCGCCATTTATCATTTAAAAAAACAATCATGTTTCAATTAAAATCAAAGACCTTCGACTTAGGTGATGGTCGTGAAATAACCATCGAAACGGGCAAACTGGCCCGCCAGGCTGATGGTTCAGCACTGGTGCGCATGGGCAAATGCGCAATTTTGGCAACCGTTGTCGCCAATAAAGAACCCAAACCGGGTCAATCTTTTTTCCCTTTATCAGTAGATTATCAGGAAAAATTTGCGGCTGCCGGACGTATTCCCGGATCTTTCTTTAAAAGAGAAGGTCGTCTCAGTGATTATGAAATTTTAATCTCCCGTTTAATCGATCGCGCCTTGCGTCCATTATTCCCGGATGATTATTTATGTGATGTACAGGTTTTGGTAACCCTGGTATCATCTGATCCGGAAATTATGCCGGATGCATTGGCTTGTTTGGCGGCATCAGCAGCATTGGCGGTTTCGGATGTGCCTATTCAGGAAATTATTTCTGAGGTACGTGTATCGCGTATCAATGGACAAATGGTGATTAATCCGACCCGCAGTCAAATGTTAGAATCAGATATGGATTTCATCATCGCTGCCACGGATAAAAATATCATGATGGTTGAAGGTGAAAGTAAAGAATGTAGTGAAGAAGATTTGATTCAGGCGATTGAAGCCGGTCATCAGGCAATACGCAAACAAGTTCAGGCCCAAAAGGAATTATGGGAAATGGTGGGATCGCCGGCTAAACGCGATTACACCAAGCCATATCGCAACGATGAACTGAAAGAAAAAATCGGGGCGTTTGCCAAAGACAAAATATACCAAGTCGCTAAATCAGCTTCGGCCAAACATGAAAGAAGTGATGCCTTTAAAGCGATCGAAAAAGAGTTGGTAGAACATTTGGGTGAATTGCCTGAAGAAGATGCAGCTTTGGTTGGATATTATTATCACAAATTGGAGAAGGAAGTAATCCGCAATATGATGTTGGACGAAAAAGTGCGTTTGGATGGACGTGCTTTGGATGTGGTTCGACCTTTGGAGATGGAAATCGATTTTCTGCCTTCGCCGCATGGAACGGCATTGTTTACGCGTGGTGAAACACAATCGCTCACCACTGTAACTTTGGGAACACCTGAAGATGAAAAACTGATTGAAGATGCAGAGAGCAGTGAGTATAGTAGTTTCTATTTACACTATAACTTTCCGCCATTCTCCACCGGTGAAATTAAACCGATGCGCGGACCGGGTCGACGAGAAGTAGGCCATGGTAACTTAGCCCAACGTTCATTAAAACAAGTGATTCCGGTTAAAGAAAAATTCCCTTATACGATACGGGTGATTTCAGATATTTTGGAAAGTAATGGGTCATCATCCATGGCTACCGTTTGTGCCGGTTCGCTGGCTTTAATGGATGCCGGGGTGTCTATTCCAAAACACGTATCAGGTGTGGCGATGGGATTGATTTCGCGTGAAGATGGCGCATGTGTCGTGCTCACCGATATCCTGGGCGATGAAGATCATTTGGGTGATATGGACTTTAAAGTAACCGGAACCCGTGATGGAATTTGTGGTATTCAGATGGATATTAAAGTAGATGGTTTGAGTATGGATATTATGCGTCAGGCACTTGCACAAGCGAGAGATGGCCGTATGCATATTTTGGATGCCATGTATCAATGTATTCCTGAAAAACGTGAAGACCTGAAACCGCATGCGCCTCGTATGGAATTCTTGGCCATTGATAAAGAATTTATTGGTGCAGTGATTGGACCAGGTGGTAAAATTATTCAAGAAATTCAACGTGAAACCGGTACCACAATCTCCATTGAAGAGGTGGGTGATAAAGGCCATGTGAGTATTTTCTCCAAACAAAAAGAGGGCTTAGACAGAGCCTTGTCTTGGATTAAAGGCATTGTTGCAGTACCCGAAGTAGGTACGGTATATGATTCTACCGTAAAATCGATTATGCCATTTGGCGCTTTCGTTGAATTCCTTCCTGGTAAACAAGGTTTATTACACATCAGTGAAATAAGCTGGAAACGATTAGAAACCATGGATGGTGTATTTAAAGAAGGCGATAAAGTACAGGTGAAATTAACCGGTACGGATCCGAAAACCGGTAAATACAAATTTTCGAGAAAAGTGTTGATTCCTAAACCTGAACAAAAGGAAGGATAAGAATCGTATGGAAATAGTTAACCAAAGCCTCCGAAAGGGGGCTTTGGCATTTTATGGGTTTTGGTAACCTGAATTGCCAGTTTCTTCGGTGAATAGGTTAAAGAACTACCAGTATTTTCAGAAAACTTTTAATTTGAAAAAAATTGACCGATGAAAAGACGATTACTGCTTACCCTGTTAGTCTGGGTATCGACCTTTGCAAAAGCCCAAACAAATTTCCCTTTGTTGATTGGCGACCAATGGTTAACTGAAAAGGCCAAACAAGTGATCCGATTTTCGAATGGTGATTTTTTGGTAGCAGCTCATAACAATACCACATTTACTGCCGGAGACGGGATTCATTTATCGAGGTATCAGTCGAACGGACAATTGGTTTGGCAAAAAAACTGGCAAAAGAATCTCAATGTATCGGGGTATCATGAACTTCTTGGTTTGGGAGGTGTTTATGCAGATGGGCAGAATACTTTTGTTTTGTTAGATAGTGTTTTGATGACGGTTTCTTTTCCTTCGGTTTGTGCGAAATCATATCATACACTAGTTAAATTAGATCAAAGTGGCGAAAGGATTTGGACAAAATCTTTTGAAGCTTTGTATAGTAATTGTTTGGGTTTGAAAGGGCTGGAAAGAGGCCATGGAGATAAACTATACTTACTCGAACCGCGTAGAATATTGCAATTGGATACCGCAGGTAATTTGTTGAATCAAAGGAACTTGAATGGGAACAATCATACGTTGGTTCAAACAAGTGGGGATGAGATTATGATATTGCGAGACAATCTGGCTCCGGGTATTTTAGTGTTGGATGCACAATTGGATACCCTTTTATGGAAAACATTATCATTTAACCCCCAACAAGCCCAAGTAAGCGGACATTATGCTTATGTAACGGGAACGAAGCGAATGACGAACGCCAAGTCACAACTTCATATTCAGAAAATTGATTTGAGTCAGGGCGACAGCATCTGGATTACAAGTATCGAAAATTTTAATCAGTACCAGAGCAATGATATAGTCTTGTATCAGGATACCCTTTATATAACCGGAGTTGTTTGGAATTGTATGAATACAGATACTTTTTTGAATTGTATGGGTTTGGAAAAAGGATTTGTGAGTACCTTGGATACGAATGGGCAAATAGGACAACATCAATACCTGGAGGCCGACATTTGGCAATCACATACCTACAATGGTCAATTGCTCATTGATAGCGCATACACTTATCATGCACAAAGTATAGATATCGATTTCAATGGAGATGTATTGCTCTTAGCCGGAAGGCAACAATTTTTCACAACGTATTCAATGTCGCATGGAGTATATGTTTATCAGAATGCGGAGAATTTGTTGGTATTAAAATATCCTTTTGGAATTCCAACAAAATCGGGTGCAGACTTGTTCGTGCCTGAAATACAAGTTTATCCCAACCCTGTGAGCGATAAAATCTATTTAAAAACAGACGAAGAGCACTTAGATGTTCAGCTTTGGACCATAGATGGGCAGGTGGTTTATCGTGGAAAAGATAAAATGATTGATGTTCGTGGATTGAATGCAGGAATCTACTTTTTAGCGCTGAAGGCCGGAGGGCATACCAGGGTGGAGAAAATATGGGTGATGCCGGAATGATTCGGCTTAGCAAAAAAAAAACTTCTTTGCAGGTTGTTCCTTCCATCATTTGACCGTTTGAGATTCATTTAGGCCTCGGTTGAAACATGTCGCCTGCGTGAGGGACTGAAGCGGCACCCCGGCCGGCCTGAAAGAATCCGAGACCAAAACAAAACCTCTTTTCCTATTTTTGAAACAGTCTCGAATTGTTAAAAATTTGGTTGGTATTTGGAAATTTCCTTAACTTCGGATTCACAATTCGAACAAAACATTTTTTAACCAATAATTATAAACGCCATGAAAACAAAGCAACAAGCGGCCATTAGGGGTATCCGCGAATTTCCCCCCCATTACATATTTAATTTTATAATGTGTATTGCGCTTTTTTCCTCTCTTTCTTCTTCTGCTCAAAATTTTACAAAACTACTGAACAAACCGACTGCAAATTTTACCTTATAAATGATGCCGTGGTGATGGAAAAATTCAGACCATCTGGTGCTTATCCATTTGAAGGTACTGTGGTTTTCCAGCCGGTTCAAATTGAGTAGGCATCAACGACATGCAGATGAATCTGATTCTAGAGGATGACTTAGAAACTTTCTAGCCGATTAGAAATTTCTAGTTTGATTAACGGATAATTTCAAGTCCAGACTTTATTCCAATTGCGCTTCTTACAATGAGGTAGAAGAACTTATTGTGTGACCGGCGTCGTACAAAGTGGAACCGCTTGGAACGATTACTCATCTTGGGTAGGAATTTTCGATCAAGATTTGAATTTGATAGTTTGTCAATTCATGGAAATTCAAACAACTACGTTTTCTTTAACTCAACCGAATTAAACTTTTGGTAACAGATGTTTGTCCCGTTTATGAATCCCAATGGGTCAGTTTTGCTTTCACAGGATTTTTAACAGAATCGGTCAGAATGCTCTCTACCGATTTATAAAAAGTTTCACCCCGCCTGATTACGACAAAAGAATATTTATCACTGCGTTAACTTCCGAAACCTATTTTTCACGTCCAGTCGGTGAGCTATACTTTCAATGTTGGTCCAGGCAGTGGTTGAAGAAGAATATTTTCCCAAGTCGAATTATTGAAATTCCCAATAACTAGGTCCGGAGGGTATTTGGTGGGTGGAATACAAGTCATATTTCGCACTCAATCCAACCAATTATTTGTCGTTTTCTGTTACGTACCGATTATAATTTAAATATTTTGGATGCAGCAAAGTAGAAAGTTAATACAAGTGGCTTAATTGGTAGTTTTTTTATCGGTGATATTAAATATGATCCGGTTCCTGATGAAGTTTATGTGGCCGGAAGTATACATCGATTTGAAGATGCTGTTCATTCCTTTTTTGCAGATAAACTTGAAAATGTGGTTAATTCATCAAGCATTAATTTATTTTCGGATACGTGGAATGGAACTCCTCAATTGGGTGCCATAGAGGTACCTGCAAATCCGCTCTTTGGATGGACCAAGGTAGGAAGAATTGAGCAATCATGAACGATGGTACATCATGTTATAACTGCTTCAATTTTGGAAAATTCTCAACTTCAACCAATCAAACCAAGAAACTCCCCATTCTTTTCAGAATCGACTATGACGATATTTCAACTTAGATAATTGGACTATCGGCACAAGCCCGCAATGTTTTTGGTACCAACGAACATATCTACCAATGGACCTGTGCATTATTTTCAGGAATCGATTATTCCTCTCAATGGTATCCCAATCATTATTCCTCCCCTTGGATGAATCACAACCCGAGAATCCATTGTACGTGGGACCTCTTCCCCAATACCACGGGTGATGATTTAGCAGTGATAAAACGGATAATTACTCGCAAAATTATTGTTCAGATTTCAACAGAAGGAACTTTAGTTTTATTCCAACTTTAGATAATTGGTATTCCACAAATGTTAATCCAGTTTCCAGTAACTTCAAACCCAAATAATCGTGGTAGATTATAGCACAAATCAGGTTGATGAATATGAATGTGATGAATCATCAATTTAAGGGATATGTTCAAGAAATTTGAAAATGTGAACAAATAGGGGATCATTCAAAGTTAATAGTCTGAAAACAGAGGCATTCTAATTAATTTCTTATCAGGTAGTAAATTAAAGTAGGACATCTTTACCTTCGATTATCTTGTTTGAATAACCTCCTCAGGAATTTATTTGCTTCAAATAAATGATGTGGTTATCAAGGTTGTAAAATAAGCTGACTGAATTATGATACCAAAACTCGGAATCTCACTTCTGATTCTTACGCTTTTGATGCAATTATCAATGGCGCAGAATCGTTTGTTTCAGGTAGATGGAGGTTCCGAGTTTCGTTTATCTTTAAACATGGCCGGATATTTCAGATACTACCTATCAAATATTTTTCAGGAAAAATATAGCATGGTATAGGTAGTAACGCCATTGGATATGGGTATACAATAGGTACTTCAACCAGAATAAGTTTGGTTGATACTTGTAATTACAAATATCAACCAATCAACATTCAATTGTATTAAGGTCAGATGAATAATCCAATTTTATAAATCAATCCATTTAATGGAGATTCGCCTCCAAAAGGATATTTCCGGTTTGTGCCAGTACTTCAAGGTTCCATTGATAAGTTAGTCCCGCCTGGGCTATTGAAGGGTAGGATTTCAATCCTGGTTTAAGGATACTTTTGAACTCTTGCGCGATTATTGGTATGATACTATTATACACCTTCCGGAACACTGTGGGTTGTGGCAAGTTCAGGATGGGTCATTAAATAATTCTCTTAACCCGACTCTTGTGGTTATCGGAGGCACTGACTCCCATTAAGTTCTGACATTATTCTGGAACTAATGTTGATTCTAGTTTGTTTTTGACTTATTGGATCAAATAGGATGCTGGTGGCTCTCATATACCGTAATAAAATGGGATTACTCAAATCAATACATTATTTCCTAATTCCAGCCCTTATTTTCTTTCCTACCCAACAGCAGTGTTCGTTCGCAATGTGCCCTCGTTTTACGCGATGAATGCCGTAGATCCGGATGGGGATTCTTTGTCATTCAGCAGCATCAATTTGGTATTTCCGGATTCAGCACAAGGTAATCGGCCTATGTCGCATTTTTTACCTTGGGCTCCCTTCAGGCAATGTATTGATTATACCACACCTAATTTCGATGTCACCACCACATGTTTGAGAAATGTAAATTATTTATGTCCTCCCGGCTCGGTCTATCCCAATTGTACCCGATACGATCCGGTTTATAATCCTTTTGATACCGACTCTACTTTTCAGCTCAATCCCACAACAGGTAATATCAGCTTTACAGCCCAATCGGCTCCGCAATCGGCTGATTTACTGATTCGGTGTGATGAATATCGCAATGGGGTATGGTTAGGCGCAGTAAATCGGCGGCTCAGGTTCATCATCATCGATAGCATGTTTTATTCTCAGCCCAGCCTGCGCATCGATACGGCCAATCTGGTGAATTGTAGTTTTGATAGCAACTATGTATTTCGTGCCTGCGCCGGAGCGCCCATCAGTATTCCTTTTGATGCTTTGGGTATCAACAATGTATCACAACTCAAAGTGAGAGACAATCATAATTTCTCACTCGGTGCATCTTCTTCGGTCACTTATTTTAATCAGGCCAGCGATTCGGTTCGTGGTGTATTATTATGGACCCCACCGGCCAATGCCTCCGGTTGGTATAACTTGTTGGTGACCGTCAAAGATTCCGTATGCAGTATGACGCCTTACATGTTTGAGCATCCTTATTTGTTGCGCATCTGGATTAGTGATGGTGTGAATGCAGGCCGTGATACGGCCATTTGTGCAGGTGCCTCTATACAACTTCAAGCCAATGTTTTGGGCAATAACCCAGCCACATGGTCGGTATTAAGTGGGAGTGCCAATAGTTTAAGTTGTACCAATTGTAATAACCCCATAGCAACGCCTGCTCAAACCACCACTTATGTGGTACAGGCCAATTTAACGGGTTTATCTTCCTGCAAACAAAAAGATACCATTACGATTGTTGTGCAACCCGATTTTAGTTTGAATGCTACCGATACCCTGATATGTTCGCCCCTGAATCAAATCAACTTATATGCTCAACCAAGTGTATTGCCCGGAGCCCTCACTTATCAATGGTCGCCAGCCGCCGGTATATTGGGCAGTAGCACCCAATCGCAAATCACGATCAACCCATCTAGTACACAATACATCGTTGTAGCTAGCGATACAGTTGGCTGTTTTACACATTCCGATACCAGCAGCATCGTTTATGATCCCACCTTTAATCCGGAGTTATTGGTGAGTCCCACAGGAAGTATTTGTACCGGAGATAGTGTACAATTGCAGATTACAGGAGGAGGGAATATTTCCTGGTCGCCTGCCTACCACATTAGTAGTTTGAGTGATGCAGTGGTATGGGTATGGCCCGATACAACGGTGAGCTATGTGGCAGATATTGTATCGGCAAACTCAGCCTGCCGGGAATCTTTAACATACACAGTACCTGTGATTGCCTTAAGGGCAGATGCCGGTTTGGATCAGGAGATATTTGATGGCGAGGCCGTTATTTTGGGCGGTCCGAATATGTTATGCGGTGCAGGCTGTAATTTAAAATGGTTTCCGGATCAGTATTTATTTTTTAACTATTTGATGTATCCCAAAGCGGTACCTCACGAAACCATCACGTATTGGGTGATGTTGAGTAATGAAGCGGGAACCTGTATCTCCCGCGATTCAGTGACGATACGGGTGAAGTGTACGGATATTTATATGCCGAATGTATTTAATCCGCAAGCGCCACAAAGTGAGTACACGGGTAATTTTGGTCCACGTAATGTATCGATTGATTTAAATTATTTTAGGGTATTTAATCGCTGGGGGCAGATGGTGTTTCAAACGGATGATGTATCGTATCGCTGGGATGGCAAATACAAAGGTGAACCACAACCAGCAGGAACTTATGTATGGGTGATAGAAGGCAAATGCCCGAATGGCGAATGGATTCGTAAATCGGGGAATGTATTGTTGGTGAGGTAATGGGGTGGATTTTATACTGAAATGATATAATACTAAAATTTTTCTCACTGCGTGTAGTTAGTCGGGGGACGTCATGCAGATACAGCTTGTATAATTTGGAGACTTCGTATATTTGAGCATGCATAACAATCAGAATCCCGTTTTTAATAGACGTATTTTTTGGGATGTAGTATTTGAAAATATAGACTATCAAGCGAAGGCCAATTTTGTTATTGAAAGAGTTTTTGAACGCGGCGATGTTGAGGATATTCGCAATTGCCGTCGATATTACGGTAATGAGAAAATTACCTCTGTCTTATTAAACACCAAGTTTTTACCGGAAACAAGAATGTACCTGGCCAGTGCGGTCACCAACAAACCCTTAAAGGACTTTAGATGCTATACCTTGAGACAATTGAATCCGGAACTTTTTCCATATTAGAGGAATTGATGCAATGGCCGGCCATGATGGATTTTGATTTGGTTGGAGGAACTGCTCTATCGTTAAAGTATGGACATCGTAAATCAATTGACCTTGATTTATTCACAACTGTGGCGTTTGAGAACGAAACAATCATTGAAGCCCTGAGCGGACTTTATCGGAATGAATTCACTTTAGAGGGGCGCCCTGCTCGATTTGGGATATTTGCGTACATAAAGGATATAAAAACGGATATTGTATATCACCCTCATCCACTTATTCGACCGACAGAAGTTGTCAATAATATAAGAATGTTCTCAACTGCGGATATAATGGCGATGAAAATACAAGCGACTTAAGACACCAAACATGATAACATATATCATCATAAGTTCAGATACCTATCCTCCATGTGGCATTTATTTTTTTGCAAAGTAAACAACAAGCAAAAAATAAATGTGCCACATTCTTTAAATTAATCAACAACAAAAAACAACTTTAAAAAAAGATAATATGAAAAATATACTTCTATTGTTACTTTTTGCAACAGTGACATTAATTGCTAAAGCTCAAAATAATAATTTTGATTCTTTGTATCTTAAAGAAGGGGCATACATCTTTGAAAATTTATTAAAGATTCAGAAAAGTGAACTATTTACTACTTACAAATCTCAATTTGGACTTGCAACTAATGATGAAATGAGAATTAACCTAGATTTAGAGCAAGAGCATCAAAGTTTTTACGAAATATGACCAATTCCATAAAGGATACCCTTGTTTCAGGAGCAACTATGAATGTACATGGTCAAAATAATGTTGTTTTTAGATGCAACGGTTTACTTATTAAAAATTTAAATGTTAACGTAACAAATCCAATAAGCGAATCAGAAGCTTTGACTAGAGCTTTGTCAAATATCAATGCATCAAAATATTTATGGGAAGATGATATTTCCGAACAAGATTTAAAGAATGAAAGAGGACAAGAAGCTACATATTACCCAAAAGGGAAACTTATAATTTCAAAAAAGTATGGACCAGACGTTTCATATAACCCAGAAAATTTCAAATTATGTTGGAAATTTAATATAATAAGAGCTGATACCGCAAAGACAATCACAATCTTAGTGGATGCTATATCTGGAACAATATTTGACATTCCGAATAACTCAGTCGAAGACTATTATACTACTGGCGATGTATGTACATGGTATGATGGATTTAGACCTATAGAAACTAGAACTTGCTGGGCTTGTTCAAATTATAGATTAGTAAGTTCTCCAAGTAAAAAATTGAAACTTACTATTGGGATAACGGATCTAGAAAAATAATGAAAGACGGGGATAATCATTGGTATGAAAACCAAATAAAAACTGGAGCTGTAGTACATTGGGAATAGAAAGATCGTTAAACTATTTCTTAAATAGACATGGACGTTGGGGGAGCAATTATAATGGAAAACCCTTTGCAGCAGAAACAGAAATAACAGGAAACTATTTAAACATGTCATATGTTCATAGCGAAGATGATTTTGATTTAATCCAAGTTAGACCTGATTATTCTTATCCAGCGGCTGCACTAGATGTTATTGGTCATGAAGCTGCACATGCGTTCATAAAGAATAACGCTTCTAATATCGGACAATATGGCGATAATGAAGCTTCAACCTTAAGAGAGGATTCGCTGATATTTTTGGGATACTAATAGAAAGAAGCGTTAATGGAACTACAGACTGGAAATTTGGTGAAGATGTAGGATTATATACTAGAAAATTTGCTGACCCACATAATGATGTTCCGTACCCAGCCCTGAATTATATAATGAACCTACATATTGGTATAGTTATGCAATCTCAGATGCTATTTACAGAAACTCTGGGATTATTCGAAAATGGTTTTATTTATATAGCGAAGGCACAAATGGAGCTACAATAAATGGACAAAACTTTTCAGGGTTGGGTATTGAAGAGGCTACTGACATTGCATATCTATGTGTCAACTGGTGGTTTTGGAGCAATCTGACTATTAAAGAAGCTGCACAGCAAACAATTTATGCAATGAAATAAATACATGGCGAATGTTCACCACAACACAAACAAGCATATGCCGCATGGAGAGCCGTTGGTAATACAAATTTAGATTTTCCGCTATGTAAAATTTGATATCCAAAGTTACGATGTGATAAATCACAATGATATTTCATTGAATAACGATGCTACAAAATTTACAATTAGACCAATTAGTACAAATGAATTACCACCTAATGGAACATATGTTTGGGATTTACCTTCTGCTTGGAATGTAACTTTCAATGGTACATCTTTCACTTTAAATAGTACAACAAGTTTAGAATCACAAAGAATTTCAGTTTCCTATGTTTTAGATGGAAATGTAGTAGAAAGAACTTCTAAAGTAGTTCATTTTAGTAACCAAGAAAATAGTAATAAAAATTCTACACTTAGTGTTATCAGTGAAAAAAAGCTAACTATCATTTATCCTAATCCTGCAACAAATTTTGTTACAATTAATCTGCCAAATATTGTTAATAATGCTAAAGTAGAAATTATTAATCTTGAAGGGAAAGTAATATTTTCTAAATCAAATATCACAGGTTGCACTACTTTGAACACAGAATCATACTGTAATGGAATTTATATTGTCAAAGTAAGTTCTGCAGAGTTAAACGAAGTAACTAAGCTTAGAATTAAACACTAACATTTTAAATTATATCAGGCTCACTAGTCCTTGGTGGGCCTGATTATTATATGTATGAAATATATTTTAATTTCAATTATAATATTGTTTTCATTTGATTCACAATCACAATCAAATGCATTAAATATTTCGTTAGCTACGTCTACAACAAAAATAAGTAGAGCTGGTCATACCCGTTCTATTTTAAATCAGCAAAGTTTGTCCACTTCCGTTAGAGTATTCAAAAATATTGAATTGAACATCGTCATTTCAAAGTGGAATTCAAAAAATATTGGATATTCTATTCCAAATTATATCAGCTATGGGTATCCAAATGACACAACTCAACTAAACAATTGGAAATTTAGACAGATAAAATATAAATTCATAGACCTAATGATAGGGTACAAATTGAACTTATTCCAAAATACAACTTTATTTCTTGGCTTGGGCCCTTCTTTTGCATTTGGGACAGATAACATTATTTATCAATATTATCTTAATCCTAGCCCACCAAATGACCTATTAATTTGGACACGTAACATAAGTAACAAACAAATTGGAATTGTTGCAAAAGCAAACCCAAGTTATCATATTCTTAAAAAACGTATAAATATTGGAGTTCTATTACAATTTAGGTACTACCCTAACACTTTGGCACAACGAGAAATTGGCATTACAATTGGATACAACTTTTTACAAAACAAACAAATGATATGAACAAATCAAAAGTTAACAAGGAATTGTTTCTTAATGGTTGCTTAATATATTCATATTTATAAAAACTTACATGAAAAGCCTTTATATCATCCAGTCTTATATTACTAGCCACATTTGCAGTTAAAATCCGTCAAAACCTATTTACTAAAAACTCAGATTCACTCAATAAAACCCTCTCACCTATTTCATCCTACTTAAAAGCAAAGTTTGGCAAAACATCCAAACAAGCAACAAACACAGGGTTGAAATCGCATTTCTTCCATCATTTGACCGTTTGAGATTCATTTGGGCCTCGGTTGAAACAATTTACTTGCGTGAGGGACTGAAGCGGCACCCCGGCCGGCCTGAAAAAGTGCTATTTTTGACAATCGGGAGTTTAGCCGGACGGCGTACAGCGTAAGGCCCGACCCCGCCCCAAAGCGGGGGCACGCCCCGGAAAACCGAAGTGATATCTACAGGAACTGATCTATTTACCCATTCACACTGGTTTAAAAATCTGTTGAGAAATTCTTATAATCTTCATGCACAATTTTTGGGCTGATGGCCGATAAAAGGCACCTTTGCAGAAAGGATTTTATATGAAACAATTTTTTTTAGCGGGCTTGCTCGTGTTGATGGTGCTTGGTGCTCAGGCTCAGGTGGTGATGAATGAAATACAGGCAGATCCCGGAAACTATGATGGCAATGGGGGTGAATGGATTGAGTTGAAAAATATTGGTACTCAGCCGGAGGATTTGAGTTGTTGGCGAATTACCAATGGGGGTTCATACAAGTTAACGATTCCGTCGGGATTGGTATTACCTGCCGGGGCATATTTATTGATTGGAGATGCCTCCAAAATGGCTTGTGCCACCTGCGATTTTCCGGGGCTGAATAACTTGTTTAGTTTAAATGCCAATGGTTTTGGAAATGGTGCCGGCAATTATGCGAACACTATTTTTTTAAATACCGATTTGCAAATCAACGGCGGTTGTAATTGTATGGATGGAAACGGAACACTCAATAATGGGAACGGAAATGGAGATCGGATTGTGATGTTGGATGCATTGGGGACTGTTCAGGATGCTTTACAATATGCCAATGGCGATTATTACGGTA